>CAWBBW010000031.1:0-37171 GCA_963787135.1 uncultured Alphaproteobacteria bacterium
CGGAGGGGGCGGGATTCGAACCCGCGATACGGTTTCCCGCATACACACTTTCCAGGCGTGCGCCTTCAGCCGCTCGGCCACCCCTCCTGTCGCGTTCATGGGATATGGGCGCGAGCGAGGCGCATAGCATCGGGCGCCGAGCGGGCGCAAGTTGCGGGGGCGCCCGGGCCCGTGGACAGCAGCGGGAACGTCTCTTAGATAACCGGCTTCCACGGAGGCGGGGGGAACGGCGACGGCCATGCGGTTTCTGGCGCGGATCATCGGTCTCATCGCTCTCGCGGGCGCCTTCGCGGCGGCGGTCATCGACGGGGCGCGGTGGATCGCCGCCGGCGACTGGGCGCCGACCTCTACCGGCGCGGCGCTTTACGCGCTCTCGCCCAAGGCTCTGGCGGGCGCGCAAAGCTTTGTCGAGAGCCATCTCGGCGCCTGGGCCTGGGACAATGTGCTGTTCCGTGCCTTGCTCGCGCCGGCCTTTGTCGATCTGACCATTCTGAGCGCGCTCTTCTTTCTCGCTTCGCGATCCCCGCCCCCGGAGATCGGGCGCTCGAGCCGGGATCGGTAACGGAGCGGGCCGAGCTCATGTCCAGGCTGCGCCGGAGACTCAATGCCGCCTGACCGGGCCGACGACATCGCTGAGGCGCGGCGCTGGTTCGCCGAGGAGTTGCGTCACACCGCCCATGTGCGGTCGCCCGCTGTGGTCGAGGCCCTCGCCATCGTCCCGCGCGAGCGCTTCGCCGGGCCCGGGCCGTGGCGGATCTTGAGCTCGATCCGCGGCCGGGACTACTGGACCACGGACGACGCTGATCCCAGACATCTCTGCCACGACGTGCTCGTCGCCATTGACGAGACGCGCGGGCTCAACAATGGGCAGCCCAGCCTCTGGGCGAGCCTCTTCGACCAGTTGGACCTCAAGCGCGGCGAACGCGTGATCCATGTCGGCGCGGGCGCCGGCTACTACAGCGCCATCCTCGCCGAGATCGTGGGTCGGACCGGGCGGGTGACGGCGCTCGAGATCGATCCTGGTCTTGCTGATCGGTCCCGCGCGAATCTCGAAGGCTGGCCACAGGCGAGCGTGGTTGCAGCCGACGGCTTCGCCTATCGCGCCGACAAAGCCGCCGACGCGATCGTCCTCAATGCCGGCGTGACACATCTCTCGCCGGCCTGGCTCGATTCGCTTGCGGAGAACGGCCGGCTGCTGGTTCCGTTCACCAGCGCCGACTGGTGGGGAGCGTTCCTTCTCGTCACGCGCCGCGGCGGACGATACCCGGCTCGCTTCGCCTCCCGGACCGGCATCATCCCCTGCGCCGGCGGACGGAATGCGGAGGCCGAGGCGCGCTTGACCGCGGCCGTCGCCGCCGCCGACTTCACCGCCATAAAATCGCTGCGGCGCGCGCCTGAAGAGCCCGACGACACGTGCTGGCTCGCGGGCGACGGCTGGTGGCTCTCGACCGCGGCGACGGAAGATGGGCCGGAATGACTTGCAACGCCGTCATTCCGGGGAACGAAGGCATGACGCGTCAACCCTATTTGTCGATCGCCTCGATCGTCTGCTCGATCGCCGAGGCCGGGATGCGGAAGAGGCCCGAATAGGGCTGGGTCAGGTCGAGGACCAGGAACATCGCGCTTGCCACCGAAACCGCGCCTAACGCCAGCGCGACGATGGTGGTCGGATTCGTGCCCGAGAGCACGCCGAACCCGCAAAAAAGAAACATCGACCACAAGATGACGCTGGTCAGCAGCGACCAGGCGACCGGGCTCGACAGTTGCAGGGACATCAGGAGCCGCGTCTGTTCCATCAGGGCGAGATTTGCTTTGGCCGCCGCGAGCGCACTCTTTTGCGCATCCGTCGTCGGATTGAGCGCGTCGATGGCGGTCGCGATCGCCCCCCAGCGATCGAGAGCCACGCTGACTTTGAGCTCATTGGGGTCGGCGTCCGCGCCGCGCCAGAAGAGATCGTAGCTCTGGGACAGCGCCTCTTTCATCCGCTCGCGCGCCGGCTTGGCCTCTGGGCCGTAATGGGCGAGCGCCTGGTCGACCATCAGCGCCCGCGACGCCATGGTTTCGAGTTCCGACTTTTGGTTTGCGAAGAACGCATAGGTGTTGCCGACCAGCGTGCCGAGGACCAGCGCGAGCAGGAGCGTCAGAAGTCCGATGACGGCGAGGATCATGTCCTTCGAGCCGCCCGTCATGTGGTGCTTGGGCAGACGCCGCTGCAGGAAGAGCCCGACGAGCCCGCTGCCGAACGTCAAAATCGCGACCCCGACCGCTATCCAAACCGATGTCACCTGCGCCTCCGCGTGGCCGTACGAGCCGATCGCTATACGGCGCCAAATTCGGCTTGCCCACGTCTCTCGGGCGCCGGCGGCGGCGAAAATACTGAGGACATCCGACACTTACAGTAGAGTCGACGGTGGACGGCGTGCGAGAATCCGAATATTCGACCGCGGGCAAAGACCGACTGGCTCGCGGACGAGCGCGGGCTTGATCCGCGGCTGATCGTCGGCCGTCATCGCTGGGAGGGAACGCCATGGACGCAGTCTGGGTTGGCATCGTCGTCACAATCATAACGTTCCTCGGCGGCGCCCTGGGACTTTATCTGCAGAAGCGGCTGCCGGAAGAGCATTCGGTGGAAAAGTCGCGCGACATGATCGGGGCGGTGATGGGCCTCGTCACGCTGCTCCTGGCGCTGGTGCTGGGGACGATCGTCGGCTCGGCCTATTTCTTCTCCGCCACCCAGCAGTCCGAATTGCAGGCGCTGTCGGCGCAGTCGATTCAGCTCGATGAGTCGCTGGCGCAGTTCGGGCCTGAAGCCAAGCCGCTGCGCGATGCGTGGAAAGCCAATCTGGACAAGAACCTCAAGCTCTTCTGGGGCGGCGGCGACGTGGACCCGGGCGAGCTTCATGTCTCGAAGGCGATGGGCGCCCTGGGCGCCCTCAAGGGCGCGATCCGGTCGCTCGACGCCAAGACGCCGGAGCAGAAGGATGCGGTCGCCGGGGCGAACGCCCATCTCGCGCAGATCGAACAGACCCGGCTGCTGATGTCGCTGCAGCTCGCCAATCCATTTTCCAAGCCGCTCCTGGTCGTCGTGGTGTTCTGGTCGTTCTTCCTGTTCTGCGGCTTTGGGCTGCTCTCGAAGCTCAACGCCACCACGATCGGCGCGCTTGCTTTCGGCGCGCTTGCGGTCGGCAGCGGGATCTTCCTGATTCTCGAGCTCAGCCAGCCTTATACGGGCCTGTTCAAGATCTCGCCGGCGGCCCTCCAGGAGACGGTCGACTCGATCGATAAGTGATGAGCGCCGATCGGCTAGGCGGATTCGACGCTCCCAGGGCCGACCAGTGACCTTGCGGTAGAATCGAACGGCGTTATGGTGGACCGTCGGAATTCGCAGGGGACTCGCGGATGAGCGGCTTACGCGAGCCTATCAGGCGTTCTCTCGCCGTAGCCATGGCGATCTTGGGCTTTGGCCTTGCGGACAGCGTCTGCGCCGCGACCGTGGTCAACGGCAGCTTTGCCGTTCCCCCCAATGTGGCGAGCCAACCTGGCGGCTATCTTGAGGGTCCAAATGCGGCGCTGAGCGGGTCCGGCGTCGGCTGGGCATTTCTCAAGACGGTGCTCAAGCCCAGTGGCGGTGTGGGCGGCGACAGCGGCGTCACGGCGGCAGGCGGCGCCGGGTTCGATGCGCCCAATCCGCCCGGCGGCGGCCAGATGGGCTTCATTCAAAATCTCGGCGCGATTTCGCAATCGATCGACTTTGCGCCTGGCAACTATGTGCTGTCATTCGAATTGGCTGAGCGCGCCTATGGCTGTTCGGCAGGGGTATGCAACAGCGCCGCTCCGGCCATGGCGATTACAGTCGAAATCGGCGAGCAGTCATTCGGACCCTTTTCGCCGGCGAGCAGTTCGAGCTTCAACACGATCAAGGTCCCGTTCCAGATCGTCGCGAACGGACCTCAGGTCTTGCAATTCAGCGGCTCGGGCTCTCCTCTTGTCGCAGGCCAGGACGATCACACCACATTCATCGACGCGGTTGCGGTCGCCAACGCGCCAGGGCCTGTGATCACGTTGGGACCTTCGGATCTCGATCCGACCAGCACCATCGCCCTGAAGGGCGCGGGCTTCGGCTCGCCTCCGGGCGTGATCAAACTTGTATTCCCGAATCCGTCCGCCGAGCCTTTCTCGAACGGCTCCAAGACGGAGATGCATTTCGATACGAAAGGGGGCGATACAAGCGCCGCGGCTGCAAAGGCGATCGATGCCGGCCACCCGCAGGGCGCCGTGGATGAGCAGACCGTCGACATCTCGATCGCGAGCCCCGACGGCAAGCTGACGTCGAATCTCGTGCACGCCAAGTTTCACAACAACGCCGTCATCACCAGCGGCCCCAAGACAGTCACGCCCGGTCAGACGTTTCTCCTCAAAGGATGGGACTTCGACACGACGGCAGAATGCCAGAGCCAGAATCGCGGCAAGGTCACGGTGCATTTTCCCAAGAAGGCCGCCCAGAAATTCGCCAATCAGTCCTCCGATGACGAACTGACGATAGCGGTTCCGGGAGCGGGATGTCTGCCCGACGCCGTGAAGATCACGCTGCCGGCGGATACCGCGGGCGTCGTCGAGCAGACCGTGGCCATCGCCTACGAATCGCCGGGCGGCCGAAAATCGAACGCATGGAGCGCGAAGTTCACCCCGAAACTCGAATTGAAGGTGCTCCCCTGGCAGTCGGTCACCGTCAGGTGCGGGACCCAAAGCGCATTCGACGACTGCAATGATCCGACGAGGACCGGATATTGCTGGAGCAATAGTGTCAGCTGGGGGATCATCGAAGGGTTCAACGATCCCTACACCATAACGGGCCAGCATTACGGCTGCTGGGGACTGAGTTCCGATAACGCGACCGATTTTTACGGGATCACGATCGAAAACAGCTACGACGGCAAGCTGGTCACCCGCACGACCGAAGGCTGGATGATCACGGGCTTCGGCGATTTTTCCTCGCTCCTGGCCAACGCATCGTTATCAACGTCTTACAACACATCTGAAAACGTCCCGTGTATCTCACGAAATCAATGCTTTCCCACCACCGCTATCGGAGTGTCCGTGCCATGGCACATTGGGGCATCCGGCGGCGCCATCAGCTACACCGGGAACATCTGGATCCAGGGACCGACCGGCGTCGCTATCAACGCGGCCGAATAGCGTCACGAGTGCGGAGGACGAGCGGGATGCTCAAGACAGGAATGCTGCTTGGCGCGTTGTGTCTCGGCGCGAGTCCGCTTTGCGCGGCAGAGTTGATTCATGCGGGGAAAATGACCGAAGCGCAGTTGCAGGAGGCCGTCAAGGCCGCCCCGGACGACGCCGTCATCGAGGTTCATGGGCAGAGCAAGACCAAGGCTGAGTGGCGCAACGAGTGGCTCACGAACAACAAGCCGCCCGATCCGGCGAAGGCCAAACAGACCGCCGACGAGCACAAGGCGAAGTTCGAAGCAGCCGCCAAGGCCCTCGGCGACCAGCAAGAGAGCGCCATCGCCAAGGAAAACGCCGCGGTCGAAGCTGAGTTCGAGAAACTGAAGGCGCGCTAGGAAAAGTTGCGGCCTCACAGCACGTGCGAGCCGTCCCCGGCGCGCTTGGCGGCCTTCTGGAACTTCTTGATCACCCGGTCGCGCTTGAGCTTCGAAATGTGGTCAATGAAAAGCACGCCGTTGAGGTGGTCGATCTCGTGCTGCAGCACGGTCGCAAGCAGTCCTTCGGCGAGAATCTCGCGCATCTCGCCGTCCCGGTCGAGATAGCGCGCGCGGACCGAGGCCGGGCGCTCGACCTCGGCGTAATATTCGGGGATCGAGAGGCAGCCCTCTTCGTAGGTCGAGCGCTCGTCGGACGACCACACCACCTCCGGATTGACGAACACCTGCGGGTCCGGCGGCTCCTCTTTCCGCGCAACGTCGACCACGACCAGGCGAATCGGCTCCGCGATCTGGATCGCCGCTAGTCCCACGCCTGGCGCGTCGTGCATCGTCTCGATCATGTCGTCCATGAGCTTCCTCAGCGCCCCGTCGACGCGCTCAATTCGCTCGCAAACGAGGCGGAGCTTGGGATCGGGCAGAATGATGATCGGGCGGAGGGCCATGAGGGGCTCGAGGTGAGGCGGATCGGCTGAGTTAATGGTCTGGACGGGCGCGGTCAAATGTGTTCTACTTTTGTTCGATTTCATCCGCCGGCCCCGCCCATGATCCCTGGCTCCCCGATCGCCGTCATCGACGGCGTGCCGATCTTCCTGCCCCAGGCGCTGGGCGCGGCGCTGGCTGCGCTCGCGGTCCTTCTGCTCGCGGCGCTGATCGCGATGATGCGCAGCGGAGCGGCGCGGCGGCTGGAAGCGGAGGCGGCGCGCGAGCGCCAGGAGGCGATCGAGGCGCGTTTTGCCGCGCTTGCCCAATCGGGCGCCGAGCTCAACGGCCGCGTCGCCGGCATGACCGAATGGCTCGGCTCACGCCAGACGGACCTCGCACGCGTCGTCGCCGACCGGCTCGATTCGGTCGGGGCGCGGCTCGGCGCCGGGCTCGAGACGCAGGCGCAGACGACCGGCGAAAACCTCGGCAAGCTCAACGAGCGGCTCGCGGTGATCGACGCCGCCCAGGCGCGGCTCACAGAAATGACGCGCGAGGTCGTCTCGCTCAAAGACATTCTGTCGAACAAGCAGGCGCGCGGCGCCTTCGGACAGGGGAGGATGGAGGCGATCGTGCGCGACGGCCTGCCGGCCGGCGCCTATGATTTCCAGTTCACGCTGACGAACCGCGCCCGGCCCGACTGCGTGATCCGCCTGCCGGGGGACGCGCGGCTGCTGGCGGTCGACGCCAAGTTCCCGCTCGAGGGCTTCTCGGCGCTGCGCGCCGCGCGCGACGACGAGGGGCGAAAGAACGGGCAAGCACGCGTGCGCGCCGACGTCGGCAAGCATGTGAAGGACATCGCCGAGCGCTATCTCCTGCCCGGCGAGACGCAGGATATCGCGCTGATGTTTGTACCCTCCGAGGCGATCTATTCCGACCTCGTCGAGCATTTCGACGACGTGGTGCAAAAGGCTCATCGCGCCCGGGTCGTCATCGTCTCGCCGACCCTGATGATGATGGCGATCAACGTCGCCCAGGCGATCCTTCGCGACGCGCGCATGCAGGACGAAGCGCAGGCCATCCAGGCCGAGGTCGGCAAGCTGGTCAATGACGTGCGGCTGCTGGGGGATCGCGCGGCCAAGCTCGAGACGCATTTTCGTCAGGCGCAGGAGGACCTTTCGGGCATCGGCGCGGCATCGCAAAGGATCGCGCGGCGCGGCGAGCGGATCGAGGCGATGGACTTTTCCGGCGAGGGCGAGGCGGAGCCGCCGGACCTCATGCGGCTCGCGCGCGGGGCGGAGTAGCGCGGCGACAGGTTTGCAGCGACTCGCTCGCCGTACTCAAGGCGGCGCCAGCGCCGAACCTACTTAATCACGCAAAGTAATGCTTGCAGACATGCGGGATTCGTGCAGATTGCCAAGGGAGCCTTGCGCGATCTGGAGATCAAAGGTTCACCCCAGCGCGCCCTGTTACGAGGGCTCAGTGATTTGTTACTTATTCTGTTTTCCCAATTCGTCACGGGTGGAATGACCCGGGCGGATGATTGGTCAGTGCGCCCAGAATTCGCTTTTCATTGCCGCCGAAACCCATAGCGGGGGGTCAAATGAGAAAGCCATTTTCCATTAGGTTGTCATGGGTCGTCGCTGCGCTGTTCGCCTTATCGCCGCTTCAGGCGCTTGCCGCGAACCTGACCTATTCCCGGTACTACTATCAGCCGCCAGGGGCCAATGCGACCCGTATTCCCCGGTCGACCAACGACGGCGGTTGGCGGCCGCTTGATCAGCAGTCCGGACCGGGCCTCAGCAACAACCAGACCACCAAGATTCCCAATGACGCGACTTACGCGACATCCACGACGACGATCAACAACGCGCCGTATGTGCTGGTGTCGGCGACGGTCACCGGCGGCCAGCAGGGCGCGGCGACTGTCTACTCGCCGCTTCCTGCCTTTATTCCCGTGACTGTTGGAACCGCCGATATTACCGTGGCCTACTACTATATTCCGGTTCCGGTCCCCGGCCCCCCGTGCACCGCGCCGCCCTGCGCGGGGGGCTCGCAAGTGGTGATCGATGAGATAAGCGACGATACCGGCGCCCTACTTGACGATGATTTCGTGCAGGTCTTTATACCGCCGGGCGCGGGCTTTGCGAGCGACACCCCAACCAAGAACGCCAACAATCTCGGCACCGTCGACACGGGACAAGACACACAGATCAGGGCCGACGATCAGCCGGTCGACCCCTCCACCCAAAAGACGCGCACGAGCTTAATTTTCGACCGGTGGGTCGGCAGCACGCTTTCAAGCACCGGGGCGCCAGTAACAGTCATTCAGGGGAACGGGCAGCGCAACCTGGATGTAGACAAGGGCCAGACGGGCTACTTCCTCGCCCACTATCGAAACTTCTGCCCGACCGGCTTTCATTTTGTAGCGAGCGCCAACGCGAGCGAATGCGTGCCGGACAATTGCACGGCCAGTCAGAACTGGGATCCCGCCACGAACACGTGCGTGACCTGCTCTCCCAACACGCTCTGGGATCCGACGAAGAACCAATGCGAGGAGATTTCGTCGTCGTACAAGTGTCCAGACCTTTGCCCCAACCGCTGCTTAGTCATGCCAGAAAAGGCCTTGTTTGGGCAGCTGAACCCCCCCCCGGACTGCCCGAGTGAAGTATTTCTCGTCTGCAGGAACACTGAGGGCTACCCCCTTGGGCCAGCGGTTTGCGCACCGGCAAAGTGAGGCATGGAAAGTCGCGTCCATTGAGCTAAGGCGAAACCGACCACCGGCGTCGTTGCGAGGAGCGATAGGGCGTCTCTCGACGCGCTATGGCTCGGATTGACGGGGACGAGTCGACCTGAATTCATCCCGCTCCATGGGCCTCAGTCCGAGACGAGGGCTTCTGTTTCCTGCGCCAGTCGCCGGACCAGCCCGGGCGACAGCAGCTTGTCCAACTTCTCAACCGCCTTGCGCCACAACGGAACCGCGGCCTCGAGCCGCTGCGCGCCAGCGTCGGTCAGCCACACCACCCGGCGGCGAAGATCGCCTTCGACGTTGGCGATTTCGACGAGCCCTTCGCTCTCGAGCGTCTGCAGATTCCGAGAGAGCGTGGATTGCTCGAGGCCCATGCGAGCCGCGAGTGCGCCGAGCGTATCGTCGGACGCCGCTGCGATCTGAGCCATCAGGCCGAGCTTGGCGACCGAAAGTCCGGTTTCGACCATTTCTCGCTCGAAGAACTGGGTGATGCGCCGCGCCACGAGCCGGCTGTTGGCGGCGGGGCAGATATCGATGAGGCGGGCCGCGTCGATCCGGAGCGTCTTTTTCGGTTGCTTTGATGGAGCCATGGTCGTATGTAGCTACATTGTTTGTAGATACAAGCAAAGGAAAATCCATGAGCGCGACGACCATGGTTCCCGACTACGGCGTGGCGACGCAGGCGGACGTCGCCGGCCTCACGGGGAGGCAAATCCTGGAGAGGTTCATCGAAGGCCGGCTGCCGGCCCCGCCGATCGCCCGGCCGATGACATTCTGGCTGACAGAGGTCGGCGACGGCTTCGCCGTCTTCGAGGGCGAGCCCGGGGAGCATCTCCTCAACCCGATGGGAAACGTCCACGGCGGCTGGGCGCTGACCCTGATCGACAGTGCCTGCGGCTGCGCCGCCCACTCGACGCTGCCCGCGGAGGTTGGCTACGCCACGATCGAGACCAAGGCAAATTTCAGCCGCCCGATCATGAGGGACACCGGCCGCGTGCGCTGCGAAGGCCGTGTCATCGCGAAGGGGCGTCAGATCCTCTCGACCGAGGCCAAATTGCTCGATCGCGACGGCAAGGTGCTCGCGCACGGGACGTCGACCGTGATGGCGTTCGGCGCCAGGTGAGAGGCGGGGCGGCGGCCCTCGGTCATTCCCGGCTTTGCCAAGGAACGCCTGGTTGCCGCCTGTTATCGTCCTGTTAAGGCCGAATTCTCGCTCTGTTACCGGCCTGTTCTGAGCGCGTCGATCATTTTGGCGCAACAGACTGTAATTGCAAGCCTTTTTGCGTCGAATCGGACAAAAATCGCGCTGATTCGCCCTGTTTTCTCCCTGCTAGCAGGGAGTCGTATTTGCGGGGCGCCGCGTGGGGTATGCCCGCCCGACCTGGCGGGCCGCGAGGATCTGAAACAAACGCTCGCCCAGCGGACTCTGGACGGAGAATCGTCGCAAGGATATTTTCGCGAAAAGGCTTGGGGGACCGGCCGCCGCTTAAGCGTCAACAGCCCGGAGGACAGGGATTTTGCGACATTTTCTGATTGCAGCGGGCCTGTGCGCCGGCGTCGCCGCGCCATGCTATGCCGAGCCCGCGATCACCACCGCGCCCGCTGCGATGCGCAGGGCGCCGAACGCGCATTCGCACGTCGTGCAGACCGTTCCGGCCAACGCCCAGATCGATCTTGAGACCTGCTCCGCTGGCTGGTGCAGCGCCTCCTGGCGCAACCTCTTCGGCTATATCCCGGCATTCGCCGTCGCCGACGCGGGTCCGCCGATGATCGCCTCGCCGCCTCCGCCGGTCGTGGTCGCGGCGCCGCCGATCGTCGTCGCTCCTGCCTTCCAGTGGGGCGGACCCTATGTCGGCGGCGGCTTTGGTTACGGCTGGGGCCGCTGGTGAGGAAGCGTCGCCTCTACCATTGCGCGCCTTTCGGCCCTATATGCCTGATCGCCCCCCAAATCAGGAGACGAAACGCGTGACCGAAAGCCACGAGGCCGAGAAAATTCCCGTCACCGTCCTCACCGGCTATCTCGGCGCCGGCAAGACGACGCTCCTCAACCGCATCCTCAGCGAGCCGCACGGCAAGCGCTACGCGGTCGTCGTCAATGAATTCGGCGAGATCGGGATCGACAACGAACTCGTCATCGGCGCCGACGAGGAAGTGTTCGAGATGAACAACGGCTGCATCTGCTGCACCGTGCGCGGCGATCTCATCCGCATCATCGAAGGGCTGATGAAGCGAAAGGGCAGGTTCGACGCGATCATCGTCGAGACGACGGGCCTCGCCGATCCTGCGCCGGTGGCGCAAACCTTCTTCGTGGACGAGGACGTGCAGAAGGCTGCGCGGCTCGACGCTGTGGTGACGGTCGCAGACGCGAAATGGCTCGCCGCGCGGCTGCGCGACGCGCCCGAGGCCAAGAACCAGATCGCGTTTGCCGACGTCATCATCATCAATAAGACCGACCTGGTCACGCCGGGCGAACTCAGGGAGGTCGAGGCGCGCATCCGTGCGATCAACCCTTACGCTGCGCTCCATCGCGCCAACAAATGCGACGTCAAGCTCGCCGACGTGCTTGAGCGGCGCGCCTTCGATCTCGACCGCATTCTCGACATCGAGCCTGACTTCCTCGTCGCCGAGGACCACGATCACGACCATGATCACGAACATGGCGAAAACCATCATCATCACGGGCTCAAGCACTATCACGACGAAGACATGCAGTCGGTGGCGATCAGGCTCGAGGGCGACGTCGATCCGGCGAAGTTCATGCCGTGGATTAACCGCGTCACCCAGGAGCAGGGCCCCAATATCCTACGCTGCAAGGGCATCGTGGCGATGAAGGACGATCCGAAGCGGTTCGTCTTCCAAGGCGTGCATATGATGCTCGACGGCAATTCCCAGCGCGAGTGGAAGCCCGACGAGAAGCGCGAGTCCAAGGTCGTATTCATCGGCCGCAATCTCGAAGAGGATGACATCCGCAAGGGATTCCTCTCCTGCGCGGCTTGACGATGATCGCCTCTTCATGACCGACACGCAGGCCACAAGCAGTCTCACCCAGCATGTGTGCCCGCTTCAAGCCGGCGCTGAGGTCGTGGCCGCAACCTTCGTCGGCGGGGCGCCGGCGCTGGCGCTGGCCGACGGCGCGATCCTCATCGGCGAACCGGACGAGCAGAAGCGCATCCTCGCCCACCCGGATGGGGCGATCCTGACTGCGGTTTCCGACGGCAAGACGTTGCTGAGCGGAGGCGACGACGGGCGGGTCGTGGCGATCGGCGCGGACGCCGTCGCCCGCATGATCGCCGACCAAAAGGGCCGCTGGATCGATGCGCTGGCGCTGCGCGGCGGTTCCTTTGCCTGGAGCGTCGGCAAACAGGTCAGCGCGCGCGACGAGACCGGGGCGGTGCGGACCTGGAGCGCGCCGACGACGGCGCGCGGCCTCGCCTTCCAGCCGAAAGGCTATCGCCTCGCCGTCACCCATTACAATGGCGTTTCGCTCTGGTTTCCCAAAGTCGAAGGCTTGCCGCAGACGCTCGAATGGAAGGGCGCTCATCTCGACGCAACGTTCTCGCCCGACGGGCGCTTTCTGGTGAGCTCCATGCAGGAGAACGCGCTGCATGGATGGCGGCTTGTGGATTCGCGCAACATGCGTATGACCGGCTATCCGGGCAAGACGCGCTCGATGTCCTGGTCGCACGACGGCGCCTGGCTTGCGACGTCCGGCGCCGAGGCCGCGATCGTCTGGCCGTTCAAGGACAAGGACGGCCCGATGGGCAAGGCGCCGCGCGAGTGCGGCGTGCGCGAGGCTCGCGTCACCAAGGTGGCGTTTCATCCTCGCGCCCTCGTCGTCGCCGTCGGCTATGCCGACGGCCTTCTCCTCCTCTGCAGACTCGCCGACGCTGCGGAGATCCTTGTCCGCGCGCCGGGCGGCGGCCCGGTGAGCGCGCTTGGCTGGGACGCCGCGGGCGCACGTCTCATCTTCGGCCTCGAATCCGGCGAGGCGGGCTTCCTGAATCTGCCGGGCTGAATCGCAAGACCGCGAACGAAAAGGTTGCGCCGACAATCCGGCGTTCCAACACGCGAATTCGCGGCTCCTTCCGGTCTCCTTGCCAGACCGGACGGAAAGCCTGAATCTGGCGGACGGAGACGCGCGAACCCAATGAGCGAGGCTTATATCGGAGTGGATGTCGGCACGGGCAGCGCCCGCGCCGGCGTTTTCGACGAAGCAGGGCTGCTCGTCGCCAGCGCCAGGCGAGCCATCGCGATCTGGCGCGATCCCGGTGCCATCGTCGAGCAGTCGTCCGGCGACATCTGGCGCGCGGTCGTGGAAGCCGTGCGCGAAGCGGTCGGGGCTTCCGGCCTTCCGCGCAACGCTTTCGCCGGCGTTGGCTTCGCCGCGACTTGTTCGCTGGTGGCGCTCGATTCCGGCTTGCGGCCGCTGTCGGTGAGCCTCTCCGGCGTTCCAGAACGCGACGTTATCGTGTGGATGGATCACCGCGCCGCGGAGGACGCCGACCGCATGACCGCCGCCGGCCATGATGTTCTGCGCTATCTCGGGGGCGCGATGTCGCCGGAGATGCAGCCGCCGAAGCTCGCCTGGCTGGCGCGGATCAAACCCGAGACCTTCGGGAAGGCCCCGCATTTCCTTGGCCTGACCGACTTCCTCACGTTTCGTGCGACGGGGTCGCTCACGCGCTCGCTTTGCTCGGTCGCCTGCAAGTTTGGCTATCAGGCGCATGAGACGCGCTGGCCGGGCGAGTTCTTCAAGAGCGTCGGGCTTGGCGCGCTCTGCAAGGGCGGTTTCGCGCGTCTCGGCGCGGACATTGCGGCGCCGGGAACGCCTGTTGGGAGCGGGCTTACCGCCGAAGCCGCAGCCGCGATGAGGCTCAATCCCGGAACGCCGGTCGGGGCGGGCCTCATCGACGCGCACGCAGGCGCGCTCGGAACCCTGGGGGCAAGCGTCGACGGAAAACCGGCCGACCCGCGACGGCGTCTTGCGCTGATCCTTGGCACGTCCTCGAGCTGCATGGCCCTTTCTGACGAGCCTCGATTCATCGAAGGCGTCTGGGGCCCGCATTTTGCTGCGCTGACGCCCGGTCAGTGGCTGATGGATGGAGGCCAGTCAGCCTTTGGCGCGGCGATCGATCGCCTGCTGCGAATGCATCCGGCTTTCGACCAAGCGGATGCGCGCAGGGTTGAAGCGCTCGAGACAGATATCGTCGCCCGGGCCGGCGGACTGTCGCAGGCGGCGTTGATCGCCGAGGGGATCCATGTGCTGCCTGCCTTCATAGGCAATCGAGGGCCGGTCGCCGATCCGGCGGCGCGAGGCGGCGTCGTTGGACTGGATCTGCGTGAAGACGAAGCGAGCCTGCAGCAGCTTTACGTCGCGGGCCTTTGCGGCCTTGCCTATGGCGTGGCCGAGATCATCGGCGCGTTCGAGAGGGCGAGCTATGATTTCGACATGATCGTCGTCTCCGGCGGCGCGTCAAAGAGCCGCCTCGTGCGCCAGATCATCGCCGACGCCTGCGGGAAGACTGTGGGCGCGCCCGCAACGGCGGAACCGGTGCTTCTGGGATCGGCGATGATCGGCGCTGTCGTTGCCGGACGCAGGTCGATCGCGTCCGCCATGGCGTCGATGTCGGCGCTCGGCGAACGCGTCGCCCCGGCGGGCGGCGCGGTCGCCGCGTTTCATGACAGGCCAAGCGCCGGGCGTTCGACATTCTCATCCGGGCTGAGCGCGAAGTCGCGCGCCGCCATGGGGAAGCCGCGCTGGCCGGACGTCGTGATCTTCGATTGCGACGGCGTGCTGGTCGACAGCGAAGTAATCGCGCTCGCCGTCACACGGCGCATGCTGGGCGAGGCCGGTCTTCGCCTCAGCGACGAGGAAACGCGCGAGCGATTCCTCGGTATGCAGCAGGATTCGGTTCTGAGGCGGGTCGAGGCCGAACTCGGAGCGCCGCTCCCGAAGGCCTTCCCCGACGATCTCGCCCGCGAAATCCTCGCGACCTTCGAACGCGAACTCAAAGGCGTCGAGGGCGTTCGTCAGGCGGTTCACGGTTTGAGATCGCGCGTCTGCGTCGCTTCGTCGAGCGCGCCCGAGCGGTTGCGATTTGCGCTGCGCGTGACCGGCTACGAGACTTTGTTCGCGCCGAACATTTTCTCGGCCGCCGAGGTGTCGCGGGGCAAGCCGCATCCCGACCTTTTCCTGTTCGCCGCGCGCGCGATGGGCGCTGCTCCCCGCGATTGCCTGGTGATCGAGGACAGCATCGCAGGCGTCGCCGCCGCGCGCGCCGCGGGGATGACGGCATTCGGCTTCGTCGGCGGCAGCCACTTCTCCGGGCCCGAACAGGCGGCGGAATTGACGGCGGCGGGAGCCGACCTCATCTTCGACGACATGGCGCGGCTGCCCGAGATTCTTGCTCGAGGATCCGGGCCCGCGCACGCGAGGGGAGGCTGATGGCGCGCAAGACGGACCAGGACGGTCTGAGGCTTGACGAGGCGGCGCGCGCGGGCTGGCTCTATTACGTCGCGGGCAACACCCAGGACCAGATCGCCCGCAAGCTCGGCATTTCGCGTCAGGCCGCGCAGCGCCTGGTTTCGCTCGCCATCAGCGAGCGGCTGATCAAGGTCAGGCTCGACCATCCGATCGCGCGCTGCATGGAGCTCGCGGCGGCGCTGAAGATTCGTTACGATCTGCGCTTCTGCGACGTCGCGCCGAGCGATCCGGATTCGACGTCTTCGACGCTCGGCATCGCCCAGGCCGCGGCGGCCGAATTCGAGCGCTGGCTGCGCAGGCCCGAGCCCGCGGTGATCGGCATCGGAACGGGACGCACGATGCGCGCCGTCGCCGATCAGCTGCCGGCGATGGAATGTCCGCAGCATAAGCTTGTCGCCCTCGTGGGAACCACCAAGACCGACGGCTCGGCCTCGTTCTACGACGTCATCATCCGCGTGTCCGACACGGTGCGCGCGCCGCACTATCCGATGCCGCTGCCGGTCATCGCGCGCTCGGTCGAAGAGCGGGAACTGCTGACGAGCCTCGCCTCGGTGAGGAGCCTCTTCGACCTCGTCGAGCGCACGGACGTGTGCTTCGTCGGCGTCGGGTCGGTCGGCGATTCGGCGCCGCTGGTGCAGGACGGCATCATCACGCGCCAGGAGGCGGAGGCGTTGCGCCATCTCGGCGCGGTCGGCGAAATCACCGGCTGGGCGTTCGATGCGCGCCGGCCGCGTTCTGACCGAAGGCGCGAACCAGCGGGTCGCCGGCGCGCCCTTGCGCAAGGCGGGGAACCGGCTTGTGATCGGCGTCGCCATGGGTCCATCGCGCCGCGCTCCGCTGAGGGCGGCGCTGATGGGCGGGCCTCATCTCTGGCCTCGTGACGGACGAGTCGACGGCGGAGCACCTGCTGCAGCGATGAGCGGCTTCGTGGGGGCCGAATCGGCGTCGGAGCCCACAGCCACGACCGACGCGCATGCCGGGGGCGCCATTCTCATGCCGGTTTTTCGCGATTTCAAAGGCTTGCGGCGCCATTTCCGCGCGACCCGACTCCCTCGACGACGCGGATGCCAAATCGACCGCATCGCGCGCGCGGCAAGGCGGCGGAGACCGAATTCGAATGCTGCATGACGCCAAATAAACGTTGTTATTTCAAAGGTTTATACGATATTCGAGCAGAAATTGTGCACTGCAGCGACGAATTGCGGTTGACTCGGGCCTCCGATGTGGCGAATATTCGCCCGCTACTATAGCAATTGCCCACAAGCGGCATTGCTCATCGGAGGATACGCTTATGAAGGTTCTCGTGAAGGGCCTGCTTGGGGCCGTTGCGCTCGCAGGCTTCTCGCTTCCCGCTTATCGCCGACACGACGCTGACGATCGCCACCGTCAACAACGGCAATATGATCGATATGCAAAAGCTGACGGACGATTTCACCAAAGCCAATCCCGACATCAAGCTCAATTGGGTGACGCTCGAGGAGAACGTGCTGCGCCAGAAGGTGACGACCGACATCGCCACCAAGGGCGGCCAGTTCGACGTGATAACCATCGGCACCTACGAAGTTCCGATCTGGGCCAAGAAAGGCTGGCTGGTTCCGCTCGACAAGCTCGGCGCTGACTATGACGTCGATGACCTGCTGCCCGCCATACGCGCCGGTCTCTCTTACGACGGCAAGCTTTACGCCGCGCCCTTCTATGGCGAGAGCTCCTTCGTCATGTACCGCAAGGATCTGATGGAGAAGGCGGGCCTCACGATGCCGGAGAAGCCGACCTGGGAGTTCATCAAGCAGGCGGCCGACAAGATGACCGACAAGGCGGCCGGCGTGTACGGCATCTGCCTGCGCGGGAAGCCGGGCTGGGGCGAGAACATGGCGTTTCTGACCGCCACTGCGAACTCGTTCGGCGCGCGCTGGTTCGACGAGAAGTGGCAGCCCCAGTTCAACTCGCCGGAATGGAAGGCGACGCTCGACTATTACGTTCCGCTCCTGAAGGCTGACGGCCCCCCAGGCGCTTCGGCGAACGGCTTCAACGAGAACCTTGCCCTGTTCAACGATGGCAAGTGCGGCATGTGGATCGACGCCACCGTGGCCGCCGGGCTTATTGGTGGCAAGGATTCGAAGGTTGCGGACAAGGTCGGATACGCGCTTGCGCCTGACAATGGGCTCGGCAAGCGGGGCAATTGGCTTTGGGCTTGGTCGCTGGCGGTGCCCGCAGGCTCGGCGAAGGCTGACGCCGCGCAAAAGTTCATCTCTTGGGCGACCGACAAGCATTACGACGACCTCGTAGCTTCGAAGTTGGGCTGGGCGAGCGTCCCTCCGGGTACGCGGACCTCGCTCTACAAGAACCCGGATTACCTTAAGGCCGCGCCATTCGCGGAGATGACGCTGGACTCGATCAATTCGGCCGACCCGACGCATCCGACTGTGAAGCCGGTTCCCTACACCGGCGTCCAGTTCGTAGCGATCCCCGAGTTCCAGGGCATCGCGACGGACGTCGGGCAGGACTTCTCGGCGGCGCTCGCCGGATCGACGACGGTCGACGCCGCGCTCGCCAAAGCTCAGGCGAGCACAGAAGCGGCGATGAAGAAGGCCGGCTACATCAAGTAAGTCGACACATCGGCGTCTTGGGGCCATTGGCCGCGAGACGCCGAGGGACGACCTCCCCGTCCCGGCCCCTCCTCCTTTCGCGAGGAGGGGCCATCGGGAGGGCGCAGAAGACCATCGACGGCGTACTCGTTTGACGCGTGTCTCCGGCTTCGTGAAACTCGAAGCCGATCGTCGGCTAAAGCCAATGTCCCGCGATTGACGGCGGGCGATCGACGCGGGAGGGCCACGAAGGATGGCGACGCAGCAAACCAATACCGCGGGCCGCGTACTCGTTGCGCCGTCGGTCATCCTGCTCTTCGTCTGGATGATCGTGCCGCTGGTCATGACGCTCTATTTCTCGACCTTGCGCTACAGCCTGCTCGATCCGGACAACGTGAGCTTCGTTGGGCTGCAGAACTATACCGCGTTCCTCACCGATCCGGATTTTCTCACGGCCCTGTACAACACGCTCGTCCTTGTCGGCTCAGTGCTCGTCATCAGCGTCGTCGGCGGCATCCTCGTGGCGCTGCTGATGGATCAGCCGGTGTTCGGGCAGAACGTGTTGCGGCTGATGGTGATCGCGCCTTTTTTCGTCATCCCGACGGTCAGCGCGCTGGTGTGGAAGAACCTCCTGATGAATCCGGATTCCGGGCTATTCGCCTGGATCGCCCGATCGCTGGGGTTCGATCCGATCGTCTGGTTCACCAACTGGCCCATGCTGTCGGTGATCATCATCGTCTCATGGGAATGGCTGCCGTTCGCGAGTCTCATCCTGCTCACCGCGCTGCAGTCGCTCGATGAGGAGCAGAAAGAGGCTGCCTCGCTCGACGGCGCGGGCCCGATTTCCTACTTCGGCTACATCGTGCTGCCGCATATCGCGCGCGCGATCACAGTCGTCATCCTGATCGAGACCATATTCCTCCTGAGCGTGTTCGCAGAAATTTACGTGACCACCTCCGGCGGCCCTGGCAATGCGACGACCAACATTCCCTTCCTCGTCTACAAGCAGGCGCTGCTCAACTTCGACATCGGCGGCGCGTCGGCCGGCGGCATCATCGCCGTCATTCTCGCCAACATCGTTGCGTTCTTCCTGGTGCGGATCATCGGCAGAAATCTGGAGGGCTGAACGATGGCGTTGAAGCAATCAACCGGCAAGCGCATCGGCGTTACCGTCGTCGCCTGGGTCGTCGCGTTCCTGATCTTCTTCCCGATTCTCTGGACCTTCATCACCAGCTTCAAGAGCGAGGTCGACGCGATCGCGATGCCGCCGAAATTCCTGTTCTTCAACTGGACTCTCGAGAACTATTACGCGGTTCAGGAGCGATCGAACTATCTGAAATTCGCCTACAATTCGATCGTGCTCTCGATCGGCGCCAATGTCGTCGGCCTCCTCATCGCCGTTCCGGCGGCATGGTCGATGGCGTTTGCGCCGGGCAAGCGCACCAAGGACCTCTTGATGTGGATGCTGTCGACGAAGATGATGCCGGCGGTCGGAGCGCTGGTGCCGATCTATCTGATATTCCGAAATTTGCACCTGCTCGATAGCCTGTTTGGCGTCGGCGTCGTGTTGATGCTGATCAATCTGCCGCTGCTGATCTGGATGCTCTACACCTACTTCAAGGAAATCCCGGTCGATATCCTCGAGGCGGCGCGCATGGATGGAGCTTCGCTCCTGAACGAGATCGTCTACGTGCTGACGCCGATGGCTGTGCCGGGCATCGCCTCGACCATGCTGCTCGCGGTCATCCTGTCGTGGAACGAGGCGTTCTGGACGCTGAACCTCACGACCTCCAACGCCGCTCCGCTCCCGGCCTTCATCGCTTCCTACTCGGCGCCGGAAGGGTTCTTCTGGGCGAAGCTCTCGGCGGCTTCGACCCTCGCAATCGCGCCGATCCTCATCCTCGGCTGGTTCTCGCAGAAGCAGCTGGTCCGGGGCCTGACCTTCGGCGCCGTGAAATAGGCCGGCAAAAAGGAGACATGCGACCATGGGCAGCATCCAGCTGAAGTCGGTCAGAAAAGAGTTTGGCCCCGTCAGCGTCATCAATGGCGTCGATCTCGGCATCGAAAACGGCGAGTTCGCGGTGTTCGTCGGTCCATCGGGCTGCGGCAAGTCGACGCTCCTTCGGCTCATCGCGGGGCTCGAGGACGTGACCTCCGGGCAGATCCTGATCGACGGCAAGGACGCAACCAACATCGGCCCGTCGCAGCGCGGCCTGGCGATGGTGTTCCAGTCCTACGCGCTTTATCCGCACATGAGCGTGCGCGGCAACATCGCCTTCGCGCTCAAGATGGCTGGCCAGAGCGCCGACATGATCGAGCAGAAGGTGAAGAAGGCCGCAGCGACGCTGAACCTCACCGACTACCTCGACCGCAAGCCGCGCCAGCTATCCGGCGGGCAGCGCCAGCGCGTTGCGATCGGCCGCGCGATCGTGCGCGAACCGAAGGCGTTCCTGTTCGACGAGCCGCTCTCCAACCTCGACGCTTCTCTGCGCGTTCAGATGCGGGTCGAGATCGGGGAACTCCACAATGCGCTGAAGACGACGATGATCTACGTCACCCACGACCAGGTCGAGGCGATGACGATGGCCGACAAGATTGTCGTGCTCGACCGGGGCTCGGTGGCGCAGGTCGGCTCGCCGCTCGAGCTCTACAACCGGCCAAACGGCCTCTTCGTCGCCGGCTTCATCGGCTCTCCGACGATGAACCTGATTCGCGGGCCGAGCGCCGAGAAGCGCGGGGCCGCGACGATCGGAATCCGCCCCGAACACGTCGACGTTTCGACCACCGCGGGCGAATGGCCTTCGACGGTTCGGCTCGCCGAGCATCTCGGGTCCGACACCTTCATCCATGCGGAAGCCGACGGGATTGGCCCGCTCACCTTGCGGCTCGAGGGCGAGGCGCCGCTGAAGCCGGACCAGCGCATTTTTGTCACGCCGCGAGAGGCGTACCTGCATCGGTTCGACAAGGACGGCAAGCGGATCGGCTGACGGTGCGGGCCGCCGGATCGCACCTGCGGCGCACGCGACATTTCGACGGGTGGACATGAAAAGATGACCGTCAAGCTTTCCTCCGCCGCCCTGACGCGATTGCCGCCGGGCGTCACCGGCCCGAGACTACAACGCTCCGATCTCAGCGCCGGCATCGTTCATATCGGGGTCGGCAATTTTCACCGGGCGCATCAGGCGGTCTATCTCGACGATCTCTTCAACGCGGGCGCCGATCACGACTGGGCGATCGTCGGCGCGGGCGTCCGTGAAACCGACATCGCCATGCGCGAGAAGCTCGCCGAGCAGGACTGGCTTACGACCGTGGTCGAACAGGAGGCCGACGCCACGAGCGCGCGCGTCACCGGCGCGATGATTGATTTCGTGAAGCCGTTCGACGTCGCCTCGACGCTTGGCCTGCTCGCCCGGCCCGCGATCCGCATCGTCTCCCTCACGGTCACCGAGGGCGGCTATTACATCTCGCCGGCGACCCAGCACTTCGATCCGACCCATCCCGATATCGTCCATGATGCGAGAAACGCCGATGCGCCGAAGACGGCGTTCGGGCTGATCGTCGCCGGCCTGAGGAGCCGTCGCAGCGCCGGGGTTGCGCCTTTCACGGTGATGTCGTGCGACAACATCCCCGGCAACGGGCATGTGACCGAGAACGCCGTCGCGGGCCTCGCCGAACTCGTCGATCCGGAGCTCGCACGATGGATTCGGGCGCATGTCGCATTCCCGAACTCGATGGTCGACCGGATCACGCCCGCCACCACCGACCGCGAGCGCACAATCCTTCGCGATCAATACGGCCTCGAGGACACTTGGCCGGTGTTCTGCGAGGAGTTTCGCCAGTGGGTGGTGGAGGACAAATTTCCCGCCGGCCGGCCAGCGCTCGAAAAGGTCGGCGTCACCTTCACCTCCGATGTCGCGCCCTACGAGCTGATGAAGATCCGCATCCTCAACGGCGGCCATGCGGCGATCGCCTATCCCGCCGGACTGCTCGACATCCATTTCGCGCACGAGGCGATGGAGGACCAGCAGATCGCCGACTTCCTCGCGACACTCACCCGTCGCGAAACTATTCCTGTCGTCCCGCCGCCGCCGAAGGTCGACCTTGAAGCCTATCGGAAGAAGGTCGCGGAGCGCTTCGCCAATCCGAAGATCGGCGATACGATTTCGCGGCTCTGCTTCGACGGTTCGAACCGGCAGCCGAAGTTCGTTCTTCCGACGGTCCGGGATCGCCTGAAGGCCGGCGCGAGCATCAAGGGCCTCGCGCTCGTGTCGGCGCTCTGGTGCCGCTATTGCTACGGCGAATCGGAGAGCGGAAAGACCATTCCGCCGAACGATCCAAATTGGGACCGACTGCAGGCGGCGGCGAAGCCCGCTCGACAGAATCCAGCAGCCTTTCTGGCGATGCGCGACATTTTCGGAGACCTTGCGGAGAGTCCCGCCTACGTCGAGGCGTTCTCCGGAGCTCTCTCCGCCGTGTGGGCGAAGGGTGTGCGCGCGACGCTCGCCGACTATCTCGCAATGAAGACATGAAACGATCGGCGCCGGGATACGAGACATCGAGGAGACGATGAAACCCAGCGGGAAGGTCGCCATTGCGACCGGAGCGCGCGCGCGCCCGACGGCTGTCGTGGGTCCGCGATGTTCCCGGCCTCGACCGGCGGCGGCGTCACAAATGGTCAACGCCGGCGGCGGCGACTGGATGAGCTGACCCCGTCATCCGGAGACTGCGCGATGTATCTCGATCAATTCAATCTCAAGGGCCGCGTCGCCCTCGTCACTGGCGGCGCGCAGGGGATTGGGCTCGCCTGCGTGGAGGCGCTCGCGGAGGCCGGCGCGCATGTCTATATCGCCGATTGCAATCCGAAGGCCGCTGCAGAAGCGCAGGCGGCGATGAAGGCGAAGGGCTACGCGGCCGACGCGATCGAGATGGACGTGACGAATTCCGCGGCGGTCGACAGCGGCGCTGAGAGGGTGATGGCGGAGAACGGCCGGATCGACATTCTCGTCTGCAACGCAGGCATCGCGCGCTCCGAGGTTGCGGCGGAGGATGCGACCGATGAGCGCTGGCTCAATGTCGTCGACGTCAATCTCAACGGGGTCTTCTGGTGCTGTCGCGCGTTCGGCCGGCATATGCTCGCGGCGGGGCGCGGCTCGATCGTCAACATCGGCTCGATGTCGGGAATCATCGTCAACAAGCCGCAGCCGCAGGCCTATTACAACGCCTCGAAGGCCGCCGTGCATCACCTGACGAAGTCGCTCGCGGCCGAGTGGGGCGCACGCGGCGTCCGCGTCAACGCGGTGGCGCCGACTTATATCAATACGCCCCTGACCGCGTTGGCAAAGACCAACAAGGCGATGTTCGATGCCTGGATCGAAGGCACGCCGATGGCGCGCATAGGCGAGCCGGACGAGATCGCGGCAGTCGTGCTGTTCCTTGCGTCAGACGCCGCCAGCCTGATGACCGGGTCGGTCGTGGTGGCGGATGGCGGCTACACCTGCTGGTGAGAGGAAGAGCGGATCGTGGATCTCGGACTCAAGGGTAAGGTGGCCGTCATCACCGGCGGCAGCGTCGGCATCGGGCTCGCGATCGCGGAAGGGCTCGCGGCCGAGGGCGTTGATGTCGTTCTCGCCGCGCGCGGGGCCGAACGCGTCCACGCGGAGGCCAAGCGCCTGGCCGAGCAATTCGGCGTTCGCGCCGAGGGCGTCGCCTGTGACGTCGCCACTCGCGATGGGACGGACGCGCTCATCGCCGCCGCCGGAAAGGCCTTCGGCGGCGCCGACATTCTCATCAACAACGCCGGCACCGGCAGCAACGAGACGGTGATGGCGGCGCCGGACGAGAAATGGCAGGCCTATTGGGACCTTCATGTGATGGCGGCGGTTCGGCTCGCCCGCGGCCTCGCGCCGCTCATGAAGTCTCGCGGCGGCGGCGTCATTCTGCACAACGCCTCGATCTGCGCGACGCAGCCGCTATGGTATGAGCCGATCTACAACACGACCAAAGCGGCGCTGATGATGTTCTCGAAGGTGCTGGCGACCGAACTCGTCGGCGACAACATTCGCGTCAATTGCGTCAACCCCGGCCTCATCCTCACGCCCGACTGGATCAAGACCGCCAAGCAACTCACGGCAGACAGGGGAGGCGACTGGCAGGCCTATCTCGACGGCGTCGCGCGCGAGCACGCGCCGATCAAGCGGTTCGCAAGTCCGGCCGAACTTGCAAATTTCTTCGTCTTCCTCTGCTCCGACCGTGCCAGCTACTCCGTCGGCTCGACCTACTTCGTCGATGGCGGCATGCTGAAGACCGTATGACCGGCTCAGCTGCGATCCAGAAGATCAGTGGCGATCCGCCGGCGCCGGGGCCGCGTCGAGCGTCGCCAGCCGGATATGATTGACCACGCCAACGACGCCGGGAACGTTGCGAACGTCGAACTCGGCGCAGGCGCGCTGGTAAGGCAAGTCAACCATCCCGGACAAGGTCACCCGGCCGTCTTCGATATCGACATTCAGCCGGTCTCGCGGGACCGCGAAATCCCAATGCAGGGCGTTGAGGACCCGCATCCGTACGTCATCGCCATGCGACTGCATGTTCGCCTCCTTCCCTAAAATTTATCGTTTATTTTATCGTTTACTGGCCGAGTTTTCTCCGCGACCTAATGACGCGGCTGTCCGCCCGCGAACCTAGCGGATCCTTCAAGCAAAATTGAGGCTTTATCGCTCGAGATCTGCCGTCGCAGACGGCCGAAGGTCTCAAATCTGTCGTGGCGGTCCGGACGCGGCTTCGCCGAGGACCGCTTCGTCGACGCTCATCGCATTGCCGCGCCAGACGATGGCGCGCCCGGTCCAGGCCGTGCACCACAGCGCGGGCAAGAGGATGTCGCGGACCATCCAGGCCGGAGCGCTTCGCCAGCCCAGCGGCCAGCCGGCGACAGCGGCGAGAAAGGCTTCGGCGGCGTACCAGAAGATGGCGGCCAAGGCGACGCTCGACCAGACGCTGAGCTCGAATTCGGGCGCCGCGAACGCAGCCGCCCCGATCATCAGAAGGCTCGTCGTCAGGATTTCCGGGAAGAAATGCAGCGGAAATGTCGCCCGGCGCAGCCGCGCCCAGCGAAGCTGCCGCGACCAAACGTCTTTCAGTCGGCGCGCGCCGAGGGGTTGCTGGAACGGGCGGCTGACAAGATGGGCGTCGTAACCCTGGGCGTGGATGAGTTTGGTCGCCGCCGCGTCCTCGGCAATCTCGGCGCCCAGCGCCTCGATGCCGCCGCCGGCTTCGATGATGTCGCGCCGCAACAGCATCGTCTTGCCCTGGGCGAAGCCGAGACCGGCCGCGTCGGCCGCATATTGCCAGCGGGCCTCATAGGTGTTGAGAAAGCCGCATTCGACCTCGGCTCCGAAATTCTTCGGCTGCGACCCGATCGGGGGCGCGCAGACGATGCCGGTGTTGGGACGCCAACGCGCGAGCAGTCGCTGGATATAATCAGGCGGCATCAAGACGTTGGAATCGGCCATGACCACCCAGCCATGCCGGGCGGCCTTCCACCCTTTCACGACGTTGTTGAGCTTGGGATTGGGGCTCACCTTGTCGTCGCCGATCAGGAGCCGCGCCGGACGCTGCGGGTTGGCCTCGATCGCGCGGCTGACGAGGGGCGCAATCGAATCGTCGGCGGTGGCAAGACAGAAAATGATCTCGTAGTTCGGATAGTCGAGCGCGAAGATCGACCCTAAAGTCTGACGCGAAAAGGCCTCCACCCCGCAGAGCGGCTGGACGATGCTGACTGCGGGAGCGTCTTTCGGCGGCGGCGTCC
Organism: uncultured Alphaproteobacteria bacterium; assembly: GCA_963787135.1. Classification (GTDB taxonomy): domain Bacteria; phylum Pseudomonadota; class Alphaproteobacteria; order Rhizobiales; family Beijerinckiaceae; genus Roseiarcus. Next base: position 25,724 of record CAWBBW010000031.1, read on the forward strand.
GGCGATCCCCGCGCATGCAGCGCGGGGTCGCGAGCGCGACGCTGAGTGCATGAAGACCGCCGCTCGAAACGCAAATCCCGGCGGCCAAGGCGCTTATCGTCATGGTCCGATTGTACTCAATTTGCGAATCAATTCCATCGATATTGTCCATCTAGCGCGACGCTTCTATGAAGGCGAATGACTTCAGGCCCGATTGTCCGCTTTGCGCCGTCGCCGACCGGGCGCATTCACATCGGCAACGCCCGCACCGCCCTGCTCAACTGGCTCTACGTCCGGCGGCGCGGCGGCCGGTTCATTCTGCGCTTTGACGACACCGACCTCGAGCGCTCCAAAGCGGAATATGCCGAGGCGATCGAGAAGGATCTCGCCTGGCTTGGCGTCGCGCCCGACCTCGTGCGCAGACAGTCGGAGCGGATGGCGGCATATGACGCCGCGGCTGAGACGCTCAAGGCCCAGGGCCGTCTCTACCCCGCCTACGAGACGGCGGAAGAGCTTGACCGGCGGCGCAAGCGCCAGCAGGCGCTCGGCCGTCCGCCGGTCTATGACCGCGCGGCGCTGCGCCTCAGCGATGCGGAGCGGGCGGCGCTCGAAGCTTCCGGCCGCAAGCCGCACTGGCGCTTTCGCCTCGAGCCGACGACCGTGCGGTGGGACGACATGGTGCGCGGCGAAAGTCACGTCGACAGCGCATCGCTCTCCGATCCGGTGCTGCGGCGCGAGGACGGGAGCTATCTCTATACGCTGCCATCGGTCGTCGACGACATCGAGTTTGGCGTGACCCATGTGATCCGCGGCGAGGACCACGTCACCAATACGGGCGTGCAGATCCAGATATTCGAGGCGCTTGCAGGCGCCGCGCCGCGCTTCGGCCATCACAACCTTCTGACCGACGCGGGCGGCGAAGGCCTCTCCAAGCGCACCGGAGCGCTGTCGGTCGCTGCGCTCCGCGAGAACGGCGTCGAACCGCTCGCGGTCGCTGCGCTCGCGGTGCTCGTTGGGTCGGCCGAGGCCGTGCGCCCGGTCGCTTCGCTGGACGAACTCGCGGCGATCGTCGACCTCTCCCACCTTTCACATGGTGCGGCGCGTTTCGACGAGGCCGAACTCGACGCGCTCTCGGCGCGTACGCTGCACCATATGCCTTATGAGGCGGTTGCGGGCCGGCTTGAGGCGCTCGGAATCGCCGGATCCGGGGCCGAGGCCTTCTGGCTCGCAGTCCGCGGCAATCTCGCCCGCCTCGACGACGCGTCGATCTGGCGTCAGGTGATCGGGGGTGAGATCGCGCCGATCGTAGAGGATAGGGAGTTTCTCGAACTCGCCGCTTCGCGCTTGCCACGAGGGCGCATGGGACCAGTCGACCTGGGCCGCCTGGACGAAGGAGCTCAAGGCGCTGACCGGCCGCAAGGGGCGGGAGCTGTTCCATCCCTTGCGCCTGGCTTTGACCGGCCGCGAGGCGGGTCCGGAACTCGCCGCGCTGCTGCCGCTGATCGGTCGGGCTAAAGCGTTGGCCCGACTATCCGCACCTTCCGCTTGACCCCGTCGGGGCCGGTTTCGGTCACGGTCTGCCCCTGGCTCTCGCTGTAGGTTGCTCCGCCCTGCGCGTCTCCGCCGGCGATCCCCGAGGTCTCGCGGCTGACGGTCGCGGCGGCGGCGCTGAGCGCCGTGTTGGCGCCATTGGCGTCAAGGACCGGCGCCGTGGGGTCGGGCGCGGGCGTCGTCCCGGGCGTTGTGGCGGCAGCGGCCGCGGGCAAGGGCCCGGTCGTCGGTGTCGTTGAGTCCGGCGTCTTCGCGCCGGGCTTGGGCGGCTTCGCCTTGGGATCAGCCGCGGCTTTGGCGATAATCGGCCGCGACAGCTCGGCCGATTTCTCCGGCGTCACCAGAATGTCGTGCGATTCGTGGCCGTACTTGGTCTCGGCGTTGGCCAGCGCCTGCGCCCAGCTTTCGCCCTTGCGGCGGCACGAGCAGTTGGAATCGAAGGACTGCTGGAATTTGAGCGCGTTCGACATATCGACATAGCGCTCGCCTGTCGACGACACCGCCTGGTCGATCGAGCCGCCGAACGGGAACGAGTAGAGCGCGACGTCCGCGTTGGGGCAGAGCGACCGGCACACGTCCTCGAGGCTGTCGGCGCGGCTGCCGGCGCCGGAATAGGAGACGGGGAAGAAACTGCCGTCGCAGGTGCGCACGCAGACCGCATAGGAGCCGGCTTGCGCGTTGGCCCCCTTCTTCTCCTTCTCGATCGACTTCTCGATCGTCTGCTGCTGCTCGTCGGGCGAAGTGGGGATGGACGCCGGGGTGGTCGACTCGAATGGATTTGGCGCCCTCACGCCGCCGCCGAACAAGGCCTCGAGAATGTTGGTCGGCTGCTTCGGCGCGTTGACGCATTCGCTGTTGTAGCGCGCGATGAGGTCGGCGCGGCCGCCTCCGCCGCCCGATCGCGCCTGCAGGTCGGCGAGACTGGCTTCCATGCGCGCGATCTGCCCCTTGATCTCGCCGCACTGGGCGGGCGGTTCGGAGCCGAAGAACAGGAACTTCTGGTTGTCGCAGCCGATCGAATGGGCGTAGGCGCTGGTGCGCGAGAGCTCGGCGCGCTGGCGCTCGGCCGCGGCCTGGAGCTGGCCCCCGGCGCCGCGCGGCGCCGAGGCGATGGCCGCCTGGAGACGGGCGCAGTCGGCGCTTTGGGCGAGCGCGCCGCCGGCTGCGAAAACGCCAGCCAGAGCCGCCGCGGCCGCGATCAGCGTCCGTTGCGCCAGAACCGTCCGCCAGCCGGAGAGGTCGGTCATCCGAATCATCGCCGCCTTCTTACCCCTTGATGTTGCGCCAAGCCTGCGCCGACAGCCTTCTAAGGCCTTTCGGCCGGGGACGCCATAGGCTCGAAAGACCGTCATCTTCGCCGCGTCGACGCGCCGTGATCGAGCGCGGTGATCGAGAGATACCCGCCGATCCAGGAGCCGAGCGCCGCGAACAGCACATAGACCCAGTTCGAGGTGTAGCTGATGACGGCGAACGCCGACAAAAGATACCAGGCGGCGCTCCAGCTCGCGGCGGAAACCCGGCGCCGGGCGGAGACCGCCGCGTTGAAGAACACATAGACCGCGTCGGTGACCGCGGTCGAAAGAACGACTCCTCCGGCGATCAAGGGATCAATCGCAACCATGGTCCAGTTTCCCCGAGAGCCTTCGGCGCTTGCGGCTCGCAACGATTTGTGAGGCCGCCGCCGAACGGGCAGCGAGTCAGCCATAGAGCGAATCCCTGAAGCCGTCAGTCAACAAGGCGCCTCTTTCTGGCCTCCGCCGCCGCGATTGGGCATAATCCTCCCCATGGCCGAGCCGGACCTTCGCGCAAGCAACGCGCCTGAAATCACTGTCAGCGAGCTCTCGAACGCGCTCAAGCGCGCGATCGAGGACCGGTTCGGCTATGTCAGGGTGCGCGGCGAGATTTCCGGCTATCGCGGGCCCCATTCCTCGGGCCACGCCTATTTCTGCCTCAAGGACGCGAACGCCCGGCTCGATGCGGTGATCTGGCGGAGCACTTTCCTGCGCATGCGGGTCAAGCCCGAGGAGGGGCTCGAGGTCGTGGCGACCGGAAAGCTGACGACATTCCCCGGCAAGTCGAGCTACCAGATCGTCATCGAGTCGCTCGAGCTCGCGGGCCTCGGCGCGCTGATGGCGCTCTTCGAGGCCCGGCGGAAGAAGCTCGCCGAAGAGGGCCTGTTCGACGCGGCGCGGAAGCGCAAGATTCCATTCATGCCGAAGGTCGTCGGCGTCGTGACCTCGCCGACCGGCGCGGTCATTCGCGACATTCTCCACCGGCTTTCCGACCGCTTTCCGGTTCGGGTCATTGTCTGGCCGGTGCGGGTGCAGGGGGAAACGTCGGCCGCCGAAGTCGCAGCCGCGATTCGAAGGCTTCAACGCGCTTTCAGCGGGCGGCGCGATTCCGCGGCCGGACGTGCTGATCGTGGCGCGCGGCGGCGGCTCGCTCGAAGACCTCTGGAGCTTCAACGAGGAGATCGCGGTCCGCGCGGTGGCCGAGAGCGCGATCCCGCTGATCGCCGCGGTCGGCCACGAAACCGACTGGACGCTGATCGACCACGCCGCGGACCTCCGCGCCCCGACCCCGACCGCGGCCGCCGAATTCGCCGTGCCGGTCCGGGCGGAGCTGATCGCGACGCTTGCGGATCTCGATGCGCGGAAACGCGGCGCGATCCTGCGGCTCGCCCAGCGCCGGCGCGCCGATCTTCGTTCGCTCGCGCGCGCGTTGCCGGGCGCCGAGGCGCTGGTCGAGGCTTTGCGCCAGCGGCTCGACCGGGCCGGCGATACGCTCGCGGCGCGGGCGCGCGCGGCCTTCGATTCGCGCGCGCTGAGACTCGCTGGACTGGCGCGGGGCCTCGCGCGCCATTCGCCGCGGGCCCATTTCGCGGGCTTACGCGAGCGGGTGCGGGGGCTGGTCGGGCGCCTGGAACGGCTCGCGCCTGTGCTCGTCGAACGGCCGCGCCGCGCCGCCGACGCGGCGGCCCGTGCGCTGACGCGAGAGGCCGCAACGCTCGCGAGGCGCCGGCGCGAGCGGGCGGAGACGCTGGTGCGGCTCGAGGCGCGGCTCGACCGATCCTATGTCGAGCGCCTGCACAGCCGCCGGGCGCGGCTCGCCGCGGCGGCGCAACTGCTGGGCGCCGTCAGCTACCGCGGGGTGCTGGCGCGCGGCTTTGCGCTGGTGCGCGACGAGAGGGACCGGGCGCTCCGCCGCGCGTCCGAGGTCCGCGAGGCGCAGCCGCTCAGGATCGAATTCGCCGACGGGACGGTCGCTGCGGTTGCGGGCGGGAAGGGGCCTCAGCGGCCGGAGATGCCCGCCCCGGTCGCTCAGGATCTGGTTCTGAGACCGAGGCGTTCCCGGGCGCCCAGGGACGTGGAAGGGCAGGGCTCGCTTTTCTGAAGAGCCGCGCTGGCCATGCGACGGCGCGGGCATGCGTTCGAGCGTCGAGTTTCAGCCTGCTAACAGGGACGGAAACTGGAGACGCCGCCAGAGTCTGTCGAACCTCGGCGGCAAAAAAGTCATTTACGATCAAATGCTTCAACGAAAAAACGCCATGCGCTGGCGCCAGCAAAATAACAGGACGGTAACAGGGCGATAATTTGCGGTTATCAGGGCCATAACAGGCGCGCGGAGCGGGCTGAAACCGGTCGCGAAAATCGCACTCAGGTCTCGCCGTTATGCATTCCGCGCATGCCTTCGAGGGCGGGGAGCCGCCGCCACGACGCGCGCGCCCTTAAACTACGAAACGAGCTCGGCCTGCGCCGGCGCCGGCCTCTGCCCGCCCCTGGGCTGCCCGCCCGCAAGGCGCCGCGGCGGCTCGACCGGCTTCGGGCGTTTCACCGCCGGGCGCGGCGGCTCGGCCGGCTCTCCCAGCCGCCCTTCCATCCAGGCGGGCAGGAAGGCCGCTAGCCATGCGGCGACCAGGCCGTCGTGCTGATACCAGCCGCCGAGATGCAGCGGGCCGGCTCTGCGCGCCCGGGCGCGTCAGGCGCTCGGCGCCGCGGATCGTCCACCGGCACATCATGTGATAGGTCACTTCCGGGTGGAACTGGAGGCCGACCGCTTTGCCGTAGCGATAGGCCTGATTGGGGAAATCCTCGCCCCCGGTGGCGAGGAGTTCGGCGCCCTCCGGCAGGTCGAAGCCGTCGGCGTGCCACTGGTAGGCGCAGCGCGGGAACGGGTTCGGCGCAGAGCCGGTCGGCCGCCGCGGTCGGCGAAATCGGGAAATAGCCGATCTCGCTGCGCTTGTCCTCGTAGGTGAAGACCCGGGCGCCGAGCGCGCGCGCCAGCATCTGCGCCCCGAGGCAGATGCCAAGGAAAGGCTTCTTCTCGGCGAGCGGGACCTCGAGCCAGTCGATCTCGCGCTTGATCCAGTCGTGCGAATCGTTGGCCCCCATCGGGCCGCCGAAGATGACGGCGCCGTCGTGGCCGCGAAGCGTTTTCGGCAGCGGCTCGTCGAGGCTCGGACGGCGGATGTCGAGCCGCGCGCCCATCTCGCGCAGCGTCCGGCCGACGCGCCCAGGCGTCGAATGCTCCTGGTGCAGCACGATCAAAACCGTCGGCCGCCGAGCCAGGCCCGCCATCGTCTGTGTCTCCAACGTCCCACGTCGCGCGGCCCGTTCACCGCCGCAGCGACTCGAAGTTGCCACCATGCAACTTCCGCGCCGAAAGGTTAACGAACCATGAACCGGAGCGCGTGTTCGTGCCGCCTCGCGGCTCTCTTGCGCGGGTCGCGAGCCCCCGATATAGAGATCGGCTTCCGCCGCCGCAAGTTTTGCTCCCATCGTCTAGCGGTCCAGGACGTCGCCCTCTCACGGCGAAAACAGGGGTTCGAGTCCCCTTGGGAGCGCCAAAAAGATCAAAGGCTTATAGAAATACCCGCCGACTTTTCCCAACTTCTGTCCGACGCAGGGGTCGGAATTGAGCGAGGATGGTCATTTTGGGGGGATTACAGTGACACTTTACTTAACCCCTATTCTCCTCGCCTCTCGGCTGATGGTCCGTGGCGATTGGGGATCGCGGCCTGTGGAGAGAAATAAGGGGTTGAGTAAAGTGTCGCTGTAATCCTGTCATCTGGCGGCCGTGGCGGCTTCGGCGCGCTCTTGTGCCGCATGTAATTGGTAGATACGGGCGTGTGACGCAACCCACCGTAACCCTGTAATCCGAAATGACTTTTCGCGGCCATGCGGGGCGAGGTTCTCAGACCTCGCCGCGCGACCCTAGAGGCCTCGGCCGACCCTTTCAGCACGCCCAAGACCACCCGCGATGGGCGCGCGGGGTGGCTCTTGAAATATGATAGCGAGTATTATAGGAAGAGGGGCGCAAACGCCAGTTTGCTCAAACAGCCTAACAGCCCAACAGAAAACCGGAGACACGCGATGATCAAGCAACTCAAACCGCCTCCAAGGCGAGACACCAGGATACACCTCCTATGCATGTCTTTCTCACAAGAGCTTTTCACCGTGACGCAGAACACGACGGGGTGACAGACGGCCACTGCCGGGAAGCCATACGAAGGGCCGAAAAGGGCCTGATCGACGCAGACCTCGGCGGCGGACTGATCAAGCAGAGAATGGCTACAGGCAACCGGGGCGCAGCCAAAGGCTCCCGAGCGGTTGTCTTCTACCGACGAGCGGAGGTTGCGGTGTTCCTGCACGTCTTCCCCAAAAGCCGCAAAGTCAACCTGACCAAGTCTGAGTTGGCGGGGTATCTGAAGTTCGCCCGCGTCCTCGAAGGACTGACGGAGGCGAAGCTGAAGCAGCTCGTCGCCACAGAAGGATGGAAAGAATTAGAGCTATGACCCGGACCGAGCGATACCGGAGCGACGCGCTTCGATCGCTGCATGAAGCTGCGCAGGACCTTCACGCCATTGGCGCGATCGACAAGGCCACCATGCGCGACTTCGATCTCAGTTGCCTGACGCCGGCCGAGCCGCTGACGCCGGAGGCGATCAAGCATATCCGCGAGCAGTCGCACATGAGCCAAGCGACCTTCGCTTTGGCGCTGAACGTGAGCACGATTCTCATCAGCAAATGGGAGCGCGGCGAAGTACGCCCGAGCGGCCCCTCGCTGAAACTCCTCGCCCTCGCCGACAAGAAGGGCATCGACGCCATTTTGTGAGGGAGACCACCATGGCCGGCGCGGACGCAGTTGCAGCGCGCGAGCAGCGGGCGAACTTTTCGGGTTACGGGGTTACGGTGAAACGCCCGTAATTGCTTTTCTTGCCCGTCGCGTCACCTGTCGCCGCGCTGCCGTCGCGGCTTCGGCCCACGCTTGCCTGGCATGGAATTGGCAAATACGGGCCTGTCGTAACCCGGTAAGCCGGCCTTATTGCAGCTTCGTCAGATCGCGCGGGGATTACGGTGACACTTTACTCAACCCCTATTTACTCAACCCCTTTTTCCCCTCGCCTCTCGGCTTTGGTCCGCGGCGCTTGGGCGAGGATCACGGGATTACGGTGACACTTTACTCAACCCCCATACCTCCGTACTCCTCGCTCCCGGGATTCTGAGCCGGCGAGTCGGGAACAGAATGGGGGTTAAGTAAAGTGTCACCGTAACGCCCACCGTAACGCGCGTTACGCGCGTAACGCGCGTTACGCTGGTCCAAACTACGCGCGCCGACGACGGCACTTAAGCAGGGATTGCCTCGGTGCTGTGACTCGCCTTAGGATGACTTGGAGACACGGTGCGGATCTGCACGGCAGTAGAGGACATGTGTTGGAAGGCGCGATGAGGAAAACAGATGGATGCTGGATCGCCCTCCGCCCGCTCGAATGTAGCTGTTGACGGCGTTTCAGATCGACGCTTCGCTGCACAGCTCAAGTCACTACAAAAGCTTAAGAAACTTTTGTTTGACGAAAAAGTATCAGTAAAAACCGACGTCTTGGAAGATATCGATCTTGGTTCACTTAATAATCTTAAATACGCGCGCAACGGCCGCGTACCGACAGAAGCTGAGTGGAAAGTTCTTGACCAAAAGCTAGCGGCTTTGGCCCCACTCTTGACGCCAGCCTTGAGATGGAAGGTGCGAATTCAGGAATTGCGTTTCTTTTTTGTTACCGTGCCAATTGTTTCTATGATAACAAGCGTTGTTGCGACGTTTTTCTTGGTTTTGCTGATGCAATTCGGAAACGGAAGCACGCTTCTATTTCTGGTTTCCTATGTGCCAATGCTTATGATATGGACTATATCCCAGGGTGCTTTGGGCGCGTGTGCGTTTTTGTGCATCGGCGTTACCGTGCACGCAGCAAGAGAGCGATCGTCTTCCGATGCGGTGTACCCCACAATAGATGTTACTGACGAAAACGTCTTGATTATCCGTGTTATTCTTGGAGCACTATTTGCTCTTCTAGCCATTCCGATTAGCGGAAGGTCGATTCTCGTTGTTTTTGACGCGTTTTTAGCAACACATGAAACTCCGCCAATTGAAGACTGGATATTCGTTCTGTTGCCATTTATGTTCGGTTTCAGTACAACTCTGGTGCTGGCTATCTTCAACAGGATTGTCGGGGGAATTAGCACTATATTTGGTATTTCGAGCGAGACGACTGCGCGGAGCGAGTAGTTAAGCCGCCTCTTCCTCGAAGGCCTCGGCTACGGTGACCTATTCTCCTCGCCTCCCGGTTTTGGATACGGTGACACTTTACTCAACCCCTATTTCCCCTCGCCTCTCGGTTTTGGTCCGCGGCGCTTCGGGCGAGGGTCGCGGCCGGTCGCGGCGGCGAGGCGATCGAGAAAGGCCGGCGAACCAAGCGGGCGGCCGATCGTTTCCGCGGCCCTGAGCGCCGAGGCCGCCTCGGCGGTGGCGGCCGTGTCCAGAAAGTCGGAGAAGCGGCCGCCGCATCGATCCGCAAGCGGCGCGACGCTGACGAGGCGATCGTCCCGGCCCTCGCAAATGCGCCCGCGCGCTCGACCAGCGCCAGTCCTCGGCCCGCGCGACGAGTTTTGCCCGCACCGGGTTCAGCGCCACATAGCGCGCCGCCGCCGCCAAATGCTCCTCGTCGATCACGACCGAGCCGAAGCGCGACTGGAAGAGATGCCCGGTCACCCGAGCCCGGGCGTTGACGACCGAGGCGTAGCGCCGGTGCGTCTCGCCAAGCGCCCGCGCGAGCGCCTCTTCGCGGTCGGGAACGAGGATGAGATGGACGTGATTGGGCATCAGGCAATAGGCCCAGCAGGCAACGCCCTGCTTGCGGCACTGGCTCGCCAGGAGATCGCGATAGAGTTCGTAATCGTCGTCGCCGAAGAACACCCGCTCGCGCCGGTTGCCGCGCTGGGTGACATGATGGGGCAGGCCGGGAACGACGAAGCGGGCGATGCGGGCCATGAGGGCTACTCCCGGGATCTGAGCCGGCGAAGTCTGAAACCTGAATGGGGGTTAAGTAAGATGAATTTTTTTTTTTTTTTTAAATTAGTGTCATCGTAACTTTAATAGGCCCAGCAGGCAACGCCCTGCTTGGCACTGGCTCGCCAGGAGATCGCGATAGAGTTCGTAATCGTCGTCGCCGAAGAACACCCGCTCGCGCCGGTTGCCGCGCTGCGTGACTGAACTGGACCCCATTTGTGGGACCACGGGACGTTGGATTTAAGGTGTGATCTCGCCTGCCCTTGTCCTTCAAGAATCAAGCCGCTTCTTGCTGCTTCTGCTGTGGGTATGTGGGCAACGCGTTTGCGTTGTCCAAGCGAAGCGGCATATCCACAGCCCTAGCCGCCTCGATTTTGTCCATGCCGGCGCGCCACACCGCCATCGGCATCTGGTTGTTCATCGCCTGGTGCGGGCGTCGAAAATTGTAAAAGGTCATCCAGGAACCGATGCCGGCCCGCGCCTCGCTGGCGTCGGCATAAGCTTTCAGATGCACTTCTTCATACTTGATCGAGCGCCACAGCCGTTCGATGAAAATGTTGTCCATGAAGCGGCCGCGTCCGTCCATCGAAATCGCGACGCCGGTCGCCGCGAGCTTGCCGACGAAAGCTTCGGCGGTGAATGTGGAGCCCTGATCGGTATTGAAAATCCGCGGCTTTCCGAAACGAAGCAGCGCCTCCTCCAGCGCCGCCGCGCACAATCTCGCATCGTTGGTGTTCGACAGCCGCCATGCCAGAACCGCTCGGCTGGCCCAGTCGATGATCGCCACCAGATAGAGGAAGCCGCACGCCATCGGGATGTAGGTCACGTCGGCCGCCCACACGTGGTTCGTCTCGACAATCTTCAGGCCGCGCAGCAGGTAGGGGTATATCTTGTGCCCGGGCGCGGCTTTGCTCGTGCCGGGGCGCGGAACCAGCGCCTCGATCCCCATCACCCGCATCAGCCGCTGCACCCGCTTGCGGTTGACCCCACGGCCTTCTTTGTTGAGCTCGAAGGTCATTCGCCGCGAGCCGTAGAACGGAAGTTCGAGATGCAGTTCGTCGATGTGGCGCATCACCGCCAGATCGTCCGCCTCGGCGACGGGCTTGGGGCGGTAGATCCCCGAGCGCGCCACGCCCACAAGCTCGCATTGGCGGCGCACCGACAGGTCCTTGCCAGACCGTTCGACCATCGCTCTTCGATCGGGCGCGCTCATCGACCTGGCCTCCTGGCCAAGAAATCCCGTTCGACCGTCAGTTGGCCGATCTTGGCGTAAAGCTTGGCCGTCTCGCGTTCGCGCTCCTCCTCGCCATCGCCCGAACCGCTCGCCCCTCGCGCGAACAGGCTCGCGACGTTGTCGAGAACCTGCTTCTTCCAGGCATAAATCTGGTTCGGATGCACCCCGTGCCGCTTCGCCAGTTCCGGAACCGTCGCATCCTCGCGCAGCGCCTCAAGCGCAATCTTCGCCTTGAACGCCGCATCAAACTTCTTGCGTGACTTCGTCATTCCTCGCTCCGTCGGTTGCGACAGAGCAGGACATTTCACACCTTAGCCAATGGTCCTAAATCCGGGGTCCAGCTC
>CAWBBW010000032.1:0-160083 GCA_963787135.1 uncultured Alphaproteobacteria bacterium
GACTTCAGCACGGCGATGGTCTCGTCGTAGACCCAGATCGGCACTGGAAACGGATGCCTGTCCTTGCCGCCGTGAGCGAAGGAGAATCGAGCGGGGTCGCTGAAGCGATAGGGCGCTCCGTGCAGGACCTCTGCAACCAAGGCGAGCGCGCGGACGGTGCGGGCCCCGACGCCAGGGACAAGCAGCAGTTGCGAAAAGTCGCTCGGCCCGCATTCCGCGGCAGCGGCCAGATTGCCGTGCAGACGGCGCATCAGCACGTCGCTCGATCGCACGTCATGATGGCTCGGCATGACGAGATGCGGCAGGAAGGGCTGCTCCAGCGCCGCAGCATGAGCGGACTTGTCTTCGCGCGGCGCCATCCGCGCAAATTCGCGGGCGATCGCGTCGGGACCGATCGAGGTCAGCATCTCCACCTGATTGCGCCGCGAGGCGCCGGCGCGCCGGTCGGTCAGGTTGACGATATTGCCCTGATCGAGCCCTTCGATCGCCGAATGCGGCTCCTCGACGAAGCTCGCCAGTCCCTCCGACAGCCAATGGTAGCGCCGCGCCTGCTTCTGATCGCCGTTCATCCCCTGCTGCACCACGACCCATCGCCCCTCGTCGGTGACGATGAAGCCGTGCAGGTAAAGATCGAAGCCATCCTGAACGGCGGCGCTGTCGACCTTGGCGACGAGCCGGCTCGCCTTCGCCAGCGCCGCGCCGTCAAACCCGACCCGGTCGCCGATCGCAACAAGCTCGTCCGGCGTCCGCCGCGAATGCTTGCCGCGCCCGCCGCAGACATGGATTCCGAGTTCGCCGGCGAGCGGCGCGAGGCCCCGTTTCAGCGCGCCTACAACGCTCGTCGTAATGCCCGACGAATGCCAGTCCATGCCCATGACGGCGCCGAACGATTGGAACCAGAACGGATGGGCCAGCCGTCGCAAGAACTCGTCGCGGCCGTAAGTGTGGACGATCGCCTCGGCCATCACAGCCCCGAGGCACGTCATGCGATCGGCGAGCCACTTCGGCACGGCCCCGCCATGCAACGGGAGATCGGCGCTTCCTGATCGTCGGCTCACAGCGACCATCCTCTCGGCCCTGCCGTTCCTGAAATGTTCTAGCATCACTTGCGAGCGTCGGCTATCTAAATTACCGACGCAACTTTCACACCGCCTCGGCCCTTCGCCGCCGGTCCAAACGGCTTGTCAGCAAGCGTAAGGCTGTCGCAGATTTGCTCCCGATCCAGCGCCCGCAGGCGCGAACCGCACCGAAAGGAGCCTCAATGAAAATCATCGTCATCGGAGCGACCGGCACGATCGGCAGCGAGGTCGTGAAAGCGCTCTCCCTGAAAAAGCACGAGGTCGTCGGCGCGTCGCGCGGCGGCGATGTGCGCGTGACGATCGACGATCCGGCGTCGGTCCGCGCCCTGTTCGAGCGGGTCCGCGACGTTGAGGCGGTGGTGTGCTGCGCCGGCAACGCGGTGTTCAAGCCTTTCGCGGATCTGACCGACGCCGATTATGAACTCGGCCTTCGGAGCAAGCTGATGGGTCAGGTTACGCTGGCCCGCCAGGCGAAGGACGCATTGCGAGCCGGCGGCTCGATCACGCTGACCACCGGCGTGCTCGCGATGCAGCCGATGCCGGGCAGCGCCTCGATCTCGATGGTCAACGCTGGCCTCGAAGGCTTCGTGCGCGCGGCTGCGCTCGAAATGCCGCGCGGGATCCGCATCAATGCCGTAAGCCCGCCGTGGGTGAAGGAGACGATGGTCAAATTCGGCATGGACCCGACCCCTGGCCTCGCGGCATCCGACGTCGCGAAGGCCTATGTCGCGGCGGTCGAGGGATCGCAGCAGGGCAAGATTCTCGACCCGGCTCAATTCCTCGTGTAGCGCAGACCAGCGGCGGCCCGCGCCGCTTGACGGCGTGCACATCGATCGCCCAAAGTGCCGCATGATCAAGAGTTCGATCGGCCGGGCGCGCGCGGAAAGCGCGCGCTTCGGCGATTGTCGGCTTGTCGCAAACCAGGGAGGAGAAGGCCGTGAAAGAGGCCAATTCGCGCGGCGGCATGGACCGTCGCACCATCGTCAAATCGGGGCTGGTGCTCGCCGCCGCCCAAATTGCCAGCCCCTTCGTCATTCGCGCCCGCGCCGCGGACGCAGTCCGGATCGGGCTCGACAATCCGCTGACCGGGACCTACGCGGGGCCAGGCAAAAACGAGCTGGTCGGCTGCCAGATGGCGCTCGACGAGATCAACGCCAAAGGCGGCATTCTCGGCCGCCCGGTGGAGCTCGTCGTCGAGGATTCGACCAGCGGCGACGCAGGCGCGGCCGTACAGAAGGCGCGCAAGCTGATCGAAAGCGACAAGGTCGACTTCCTGCTCGGCAACGTGAACTCCGCGCTTGCGCTCGCCATGGCCCAGGTTTCGAACGAGAAGGGCATCCTGCATATCGTGCCCGGCGGCCACACTGACGCGATCACCGGCGCGAGCTGCCATTGGAATGTCTTCCGCGTCTGCAACACCACGCAGATGGAGGCGAATGCGGTCGCCAGCACCCTCGTCAAGGAATACGGCAAGAAGTTCTATTACATCACGCCCGACTATGCCTTCGGCCATACGCTGGAGGCGGGCCTCGTCAAAGCTGCCGGCGCGCTTGGCGGCGAGAAGGTCGGCGGCGATCTGGTCCCGCTCGGCAGCGTCGACTTCTCCTCCTATCTGATCAAGGCGCAGGCGGCGAACCCGGACGTCATCATCTTCCTTACCCAGGGCGACGACATGCTGAACGCCCTGAAGCAGGCGGTTCAGTTCGGCCTCGACAAGAAGGTCCATCTCGCCGGAGCGCAGCAGGAAATGGAGCCGCTTGAAGGCCTGTCGCCCGAGGCCCGGATCGGAACCTGGGTCATGGAATGGTACTGGAACCAGCCTGGCGTGCCCCATGTCGCCGAATTCGTCGAGGCGGTGAAGAAACGCACGGGCCGCGTGCCGACGGCGCGCCACTGGTTCGGCTATGTCTCGACCTGGACCTGCGCGCACGCCGCAAACACCGCCAAGTCGCTGAAGGCGGTCGACATGGCGAAGTCCTTGCAAGACTTCCACTTGCCGCCGGAAATCGCCCTCGGGCCGAATCCGGCCTTCTATCGCGCAGGTCAGAACCAGCTCATCGCTTCGCTCTTTGTCGGCAACGCCCAGGCCAGCGGCTCGGCGCCGGATGACCTCTTCAAGGTCATCAAGGTCGTCAACGGCGCCGACGTCGCCGGTACGGTCGAGGAGAGCGGCTGCAAGATGACCTGGCCGACGCCTTGAGCGCCATGCGCGGAGGCGGGAGCGCAATGCTCCCGCCGTTGCTCCTCCCGAGGGAGACGAACCTCAGCGCATGACTCAAGTCGTCCTGTTCAATGTGTTCAACGGCCTCATCGTCGGCGCATTCTATGCGCTGATGGCGCTCGGCCTGTCGCTGATCCTCAACCTCAGCGGCGTCATCAATTTCGCCCATGGCGGGTTTCTTGCGCTCGGCGCCTATCTCGCCTACACGCTGATCCCTTACATCGGCTTCTGGGGCGCGCTGATCGTCGCGCCGCTTCTCACCGCCGCGCTCGGCCTCGTGATCGAGCGGTTGCTGATCCGGCCGCTCTACGGCGGCGATCCGCTCTACGGGCTTCTGCTGACCTTCGGCCTCGCCTACATCTTCGAGGACGCGACGCGCTTCATCTGGGGCGCCCAAAGCCTGCCGTTCCAGGTGCCCGCATCGCTCACAACATCGCTGTCGAGCCAGTTCTTCTTCGTCACCGGCTATCGCGTGTTCATGATCGCCATCGTCGTGGCGGCGGTCGGCGGGTTGTTCGCCGTCCTGAACTATACCCGCCTTGGCATGCGGATCCGCGCGGGCACCCGCGATCTCGATACGGTGTCGACGCTCGGCGTCAACGTCAGGGTGCTGCGCAGCCTCAACTTCGGCATCGGCATCTACATGGCCGGCCTCGCCGGCGTTTTGGCGGCCGGCCTCCTCGGCCTGTCGCCGACGCTCGGCGCCTCGCTCATCATGCCGAGTTTCGTCGCCATCATCGTCGGCGGCCTCGGCAGCCTGCTCGGCACGCTGCTCGGCGGCCTCCTGATCGGCGTCGCTTCGGGGCTGGCCGCGGTCTACTTTCCCTCAGCTACGGAGGCGGTGATCTACGTGATGATGGGACTGGTGCTGCTCATCCGCCCCCGCGGCCTTCTGGGCGAAGAAGGACGGCTGCATTGAACGGCCTCCGCGGCCAAAGCCTCACTGTCGCCGTCGGCGTACTGCTCGTGTTCATGCCCTTCTGGATGGGCGCGATCGGCGGCTACACCGAGCTTGCGACCCGCATCCTCGTCATGGGGCTTGCGGCAATGTCGCTGAACTTCCTGCTCGGCTTCACCGGCGTCCTCTCGTTCGGCCACGCCGCCTATTTCGGACTTGGCGCCTATGGCGCGGCCATGGCGATCAAATACCTCGGGACAGGGACCCTGCCCGCCATCGCGCTCGGGATGGTGGTCGCGACCGTCGCCGCGATGATCATCGGCGCGCTGATCGTCAGGCGCCGCGGCGTCTATTTCGCCATGGTGACGATCGCATTCGGCCAGGTCTTTTACTTTCTCGCCTTCCGCTGGAATTCGCTCACCGGCGGCGACGACGGCCTCACCGGCTGGCATCGGGCGCCAATCGACTTCGGCGTCGCCACGCTCGACATCTTCGGCAATGACAAGGCGTTCTACTACTTCGTCCTCGTGATCTTCGCCGTCTCAGTCGGCGCGATGGCGCTGCTGCTCGCTTCCCCCTTCGGGCGCACGCTGATCGCCATTCGCGAGAACGAACGGCGCGCGCGCTTCTTGGGCGTGCCGATCGAGTTTCATATCTGGCTGTCGTTCGTGATCTCCTGTTTGTTCGTCAGCGTGGCCGGCGCGCTTTATGCGCTCCTGAACAACTTCACCGATCCCCGCGCACTGCGGTTTGATCTTTCCGGCAATCTCGTCATCATGGCGGTGCTCGGCGGCATGCGCTCGTTCTGGGGGCCGCTGATCGGCGCTGCGATTTTTGTCGCGCTCCAGGATTTCGTCTCCAGCCGCACCGAAAACTGGATGTCGGTGATCGGGCTCGTTTTCGTGCTGGTCGTGCGCTTCTTTCCTCGCGGCGTCCTGGGGATGCTGCGCAACGCGGCCAAAGCATGAGCCTGCTTCAGGTCGAGAGCGCCTCGAAGCGCTTCGGCAATCTCGTCGCGATCGAGGACGTGTCGCTGACCGTCGAGCCGGGCGAACTGCGCGCGATCATCGGGCCAAATGGGGCGGGCAAGACGACGTTCTTCAATCTCGTCAGCGGGCTCGTGGCGCCGACGTCAGGCGCGATCCTGTTCGAAGGCCGCGACGTGACCGCGCTCGCGCCCGAATTGCGGGTGGCTCGCGGCATGGCGCGGACCTTCCAGATCACCGAGGTCTTTCCCGAGCTTTCAGTCGCCGACAACATCCGGGTCGCGGTCGAGATCGCGGCGGGCTATCGGCTAAGGCCGTGGCTCGGCCGCGCCAAGCGGGCAAGCGTCGAGACTCGCGTCTCGGAGTTGCTCGTCATGGGCGGCCTCGCTGACAAGACGGGCGCCCGCGTCGGCGCGCTCTCCCACGGCGACCAGCGGGCGACAGAAATCATGATGTCGCTCGCACTCCGCCCGCGTCTCCTCATGCTCGACGAACCGACTGCGGGGATGGGCGATCAGGAAACCTACGACATCGCCCGGCTGGTGCGGCGCCTGCATCGGCAGGCCGGGCTGACGATCATGCTGATCGAGCACGACATGCGCGTCGTCTTCAATCTCGCCGACCGCATCATGGTGCTGGCCGAAGGCAGGGTGCTGGCGGAGGGAACGCCGCAGGAGATCGCGGATAGCGACAAGGTCCAGGCCGCCTACCTCGGCAAGGCCGCAGCATGATTGCGCTCAAGGCCGAGGGCATCCACGCTTTCTATGGCAAGAGCCACATCCTTCACGGGGTGAGCCTCGAAGTTCGCGAAGGCGAGATCGTCACGCTGCTGGGGCGCAACGGCGCGGGCAAAACCACGACGCTGCGCAGCCTCATCGGCCTCACCCCGCCGCGTGAGGGACGGGTCGAGCTCTTCGGCGCCGATGTGACCGGGCTTCCGCCCTACCGCATCGCCGAGGCGGGCGTCGGATATGTGCCGGAGGGGCGGCGCGTCTTCGCCAACCTGACGGTCGAGGAGAATCTTCTCGTTCCGGTCGAACGGCCGGGCCCGTGGACCGTTCGCCGCATCTACGAGACCTTCCCGCGCCTCGCCGAGCGCAAGACAAGCAAGGGCGGCCAGCTCTCGGGCGGCGAACAGGAGATGCTGTCGATCTCGCGTGCGCTGATCCTGAACCCGAAGCTCCTCATGCTCGACGAACCGTCGCAGGGCTTAGCGCCGCTGATCGTCGAGGACGTATTCAGGATCGTCGTCGCCGCGCGCCGCGAGGGTCTCTCGGTGCTGCTGGTCGAGCAGAACGTGCGCGCCGCCGTCGAGATCGCCGACCGGGCCTATGTGCTCGACGACGGCCGGATCGTCTATGAGGGCGACGCGCGCGAATTCGGCGCCGACGAGCAGCGCGTCCGCGAACTCGCCGGCGCCAGCGCGGAAAAATGGGACATGGACGAATAGACCGCGGCGCGGGCGATCAGGCCCCCGGCCGCGGTGGCGCCCTGCGTCCTTGTGTGAACGCCGCAGTTCACGCCGTCACGCCTTCTGGGCCGCCGTGAAGACCTCTCGCGCGGACGTCGTACCCGCTACGTGCTCCGCACCCTCGACGCCGAGGTCCATCCATCCTGCGTTCACGGCCTCAAACATTTCTTCGGCAGGTCCGGTGTGGCCCTTCGGGATGCCGAATTGCTCGAACGCTTCCGCCCACCCTGCACGCGGGACTGCAAAGGCTTTCACGTCGAGCCTCAGGACTTCGCCCAATTGCTCCGCGACTTGATCCGCGCTGACCATCGAACCAAGCTCGATGACGCGATGCCCTGGCCAGGCTGGCCCGGTCAAAAGGGTCGCGACCTCCGCGCCGATGTCGTTTGTCGCGACCATGGTCGATTTCCGGTTTGTCGGATTGTAGTAGACCGGTAGCATTCCACCCTGGGCGACCTGCAAGCCGTAAAGGAAGTTTTCGAAAAATCCACCTGCTCGCACAAAGGCGATTGGGGATTTCAGGTTGCGAAAACCTTGCTCCAGCAGCGACAAGGCCGTGATCATCCCGAGCCCGCTGGTTCTGTTCGCACCCATCGACGAAAGCGCGACCACCCGCGGCGGCGCTGCCTTGGTGAGCGCCTCGACATAGTTCGCAATCACGCCCTTGGCTTCTTTGTAATCGGGCGAGGGGGCCCAGACAGCCGGCAACATGACAAACGCGCCTTCGACGCCTTTGAGCGCCCGCTCGATGGCTGCCGAATCATTCCAATCACCGTCAACCAGTTCCACGCCCTTGTTCGCCCAGCTTGACGCCTTCTCGCGATTGCGAACTAGCGCGCGTACTTCCTTGCCGTCCGCCAACAGATGTTCTGCGGTTGCGCCGCCCACTTTTCCCGTGATTCCCATTACTAAAAACATGCGTTTTCTCCTGATCTTGAGGGACAGAGCACTGCCCCTGTTGGTTCAACGGATGAGCGGCAGAATGGCCCGGATACGGGGATCGCGCGCGTAGAGGCCGCCCCATGTCATCGCGCCCAGAAGCAGGGAAATGATTTCCGGCGGCGAACCCAACTCACCAATGCGGACATGGGCGCAGATGGCGCCTCCCAGAAAGCCCGTCACTAGGATCGCGCCCAGGACGGCGCTGGCCGGGATGGCGTAAAGGATCGCGCAGGCGAGTATGATCGGACCCACGACACGGGTCAGGTCCATCGCGAACCCGGTTTCGTGCAACATGCTCGCGATCTGTGCCGGCGCGAAAAGCTGAATGGCGCCGTCTGCCACCAGAGCGATAACGACGAACGCGCTCATTATCCGGCCGGCCCACAGGGCGCGAGGCAAGGTCATAGGTTCAGGCATGTGATGGAGGTTCATTGTTTCGGACACTTGTCATTTTCTCCGATTGGGGTTCCTAATTTCGAGACCTACTGTATCTTGCAGATATGATAAATGCCTAGGAATTGAACTCACTGTTCTCTCTGCGGTGAACAATATTGAGACGCGAAAATGCAGAATCTCGAACCCGTCCTCATTTTCATAACGGTAGCGGAAATGGGGAGCTTCACCCGCGCGGCCGATAGCCTGGGCATCCAAAAGGGGAGGGCCTCAACGGCGGTCCGGAAGCTGGAAGAAGATGTTGGCGTCAGGCTCCTGCACCGCACGACGCGCAGCGTGCAGTTGACGGAGGACGGACGGGTATTTCATGCCCGTGCCCGGGATCTGCTCGCTGACGTTGATGATCTACACTCGATGTTCGCAGGCGATCGCGTG
The DNA here is from genome assembly GCA_963787135.1 of uncultured Alphaproteobacteria bacterium. Taxonomy (GTDB): domain Bacteria; phylum Pseudomonadota; class Alphaproteobacteria; order Rhizobiales; family Beijerinckiaceae; genus Roseiarcus. The sequence goes on from CAWBBW010000032.1 coordinate 8,426, forward strand.
GCGCTTCGCGGACGTTTGCGGGTTGATCTGCCGAGCGAGCTGGCGCGCACGACGATTGTGCCGGCCTTGCCGGCCTTCATGGCGACTTATCCCGAGTTGGAGCTGGAGGTGTCGAGTACGGACCGGCAGGTTGATCTGGTTCAAGAGGGGTTTGACTGCGTATTGCGACTTGGTCCCATCGGGGACGAGACGCTGATCGCCCGCCCGCTGGGCCTGTTGCGCATGGTCAACGCTGCCAGTCCCGCCTATCTGGCGCGCTATGGCGTCCCTCGATCGCTAGAAGATCTCCAGCGTCAGGAACATCGGACAATTCATTTTGCCAGGACGCTCGGCGCAAAACCCTATGGATGGGAGTATCCGGACGGCGACAGCTACGCGACGCTTCAGTTGCCAGGTGCGCTGTACGTCAACAGCGTGCAGACCTACGAAGCCGCTGGCGTCGCCGGCCTTGGCCTGATTCAGGCGCCACTGTTGGCGATTGGCCGATACTTGGAGAGTGGAGCGCTGATAGAGCTTCTACCAGATTTTCAGCACAAGCCGCTCGTCGTCTCCCTGGTCGTAGCGCATCGGCGCAACCTGTCGCGCCGCGTCCGCGCATTCATGAAATGGATCGAAAGTGTTCTCTCGCCCTACCTAGAATAGCGAAACGAACCCGTCGGCTGTGCAGAAATCAAGCAGACCGTGCGAAAACTCGTCGAGGTTGATGGGATGCGACGACTGAGCGTGCGGATCGGCGCTTTTCTCGCGTTTCGGGCTGAAATCGCGCCGATGGCCTCTTGGAAGGCATGGGAGGACCGCCATGGGCGGTTTTGCCACGAAACAACGCGATTTTGGCCTCTGTCATGCGGCGACGGCCGCCATCATCTTGTCCATGCCGAGAATATTGAGTGCTCGCCGCAAATTGTAGACGAGCGCGGTCAGGTTGAATTCGGCGCGCACTTTTTCCAGGCCGCGCATCAGGAACGCGCCCTGATTCATCCATTGCTTGATGCTGCCGAACGGATGTTCGACCGTCTCGCGACGGCGGTCGAGAACTTCCGGCCTCGCCTTCAGGCGGGCCGCCATGCGGTCGAGCGCGTCCTCGTGCTCGAGACGCGAGACGACGCGATAGCCGGCGTCCGTGCAGCGCGGGCGTAGCGGGCAATCGCGGCACGCCGCCGGGTTGCCGTAATCGACCTTCGTCATCTCGCGCAACTTGCCATGGCGGAGCGGCCTCAGTTCGTGACCGCCCGGGCAAGCGTATGCGTCCCGCTCCGGATCGTAAGAGAACTCGTCCTTGCGGAAGAAGCCATTGCTGACCGAAGAGCCGCGTTGGGGTCTGGGCACATAAGGCGTCAGCCCCGCCTTTTCGCAGGCGGCGATGTCTTCCGTCTTGAAATAACCCTTGTCGGCGACGACGTCGATCTTCTCGACTTCGAGGATCTCGCGCGCCGGCTCGGCAGTCGCCTGCAACAGCCCCATGTCGACGACCTGGTTGGTCACTTCCTGTTCGACGATCAGCTTGTGCTTGGCGTCGACCGCGACCTGAATGTTGTAGCCGACAGCGACGCGCGTGTGCGCCGCCATGGCGCGGCTGTCGGGATCGGTCAGGGATATCTGGTCTTCGCCCGTGCGTTCGAGCTGCTTCAGCATGGCGTCGTATTGGCCGCGCTTCTTGCGCAGTCCCTCGATCTTCTCGGCGAGATTTTTCACCCGCGCGCCGCTCGTCGCCTTTTCCGCGGCGTCGCCCTCGTCGAGCCGCTGGAGGTAATCGGCCAGCCGCTCGTCGGCCGCCTTGATGAATTTCGCCAGCGAATTGCGGGTGAAATTTCGATCCTTGTTGTTGACCGCCTTGATGCGGGTCCCGTCCACCGCCAGCAGTTCGCGTCCGAACAGGTCGAGCCGCTTGCACAGCAGCGTGAATTGACGAAACACCGATTTGAAGGCGGCGCGATTGTCGGCGCGGAAATCGGCGATGGTCTTGAAGTCAGGCTTCAGCGTTCGCAACAGCCAGATGACCTCGATGTTGCGATGGCATTCGGCCTCCAACCGCCGGCTCGAACGCACGCGATTGAGATAGCCGTAGACGTAGAGCTTCAATAGATCGCCCGGTGCGTAGCCCGGCCGTCCCGTCGCCTTCGGCTGAACCCGCCCGAAGCCTGCCTCGACGAGATCGAGCCCATCGACGAAGGCGTCGATGAAGCGGACGGGATTGTCAGGGCCGACGTAATCGTCCACCGCTTCGGGCAGAAGCAGAAGTTGGTCGCGTTCGAAGCCGGAAATGTGCGCCATACCCAATTCTAATATGGCGCCAGTGATTCGTAAATCCCTCAGGCCGAGTTTTCGCACGGTCTGCAAGATTTTGGGGCTTTAAATCGGCGTCAAGGAAATCAACAGGTTACGCGGTTCAAAGGGCCGCTCTCCGCCCATCTGATGCGTCCTAGGCAGCGGTCTCCTTCGTCCGCTTAACGTCGAAACCGGCCAAGCTGATTGGGTTTTGACCCTAGCGCTTCAACCGAGAGGGGCCGCAACGCGACGCGGGCGGCGGTCGCTGCGGCTCCAACAATCGCGCGAGCTGGGACCTCAGCCCTTCTTCGTCGCGGTCGGGCTCAAGGCCGCTCCGCCTTTGCCCTGCGACTGCTTGTAGGCCGAGCCCGAACCCTTCGGCTTGTCCGCCTTCGGCTTCTTGGCTTCCTTGTTGCCCTTGAGCTGACCCTTCGCCATGTCATCCTCCAAAAGGCCCCGACGGACGGGGCTGTCGCGTATTCGTCATGAGTCGCACCTCGATCGTCAAGGGCGATTGCGTCGGGCCTGAGGCCATTCCGCCTCGCGTCAACAGACACGTCCCCTGCGGCGAACGCGGTGTCGTCGCCTCAACCATTGTCACCAGCGGATCCATGGGAGCCGTTAGCCGCATACCAACGTTTGCGTTCACACACCTAAGGCACGATCCATAACTACCTGCGTAGGATAGCGAATTGCGTGGCGCGCGACTAAATCGACTGCTGTTGCGGTAGGCATCCGGTCGGCCGCAGAAACGGAGACGACGATGATGAGCCTCCTGGTTCTTCTTATGGCCCTCACGTTGGCATGCGGAGCCGCGGCAAGCGTGACCATCGAGCTCGCAACCGCCAACGCGGACGACGCCGTCAAGGGCTATTGAAGTACGCTTGTTTTGGATCATCCCATCTTCTGGTTTGACCTACTAAGTCCATCTGACGCCTCCCGGAACGACCACAAGGAGTGGGGGATGAAATATAGGAAACTGGGGAATACCGGCCTCATCGTGAGCGAAGTGGCGCTTGGCACGATGCAGTTCGGCGGCAAGATGAATATGGGCAACCTCGGTCAGGAGGACACAACGCGAATGGTGAAGCTGGCCCTGGATAGGGGTATCAACTTCATTGACACCGCGGACGTGTACAGCCTCGGGGAGAGCGAAACTCTGGTGGGGAATGCGGTGAAGGGCGTGAGGACGGAGATAGTCCTGGCTACCAAGGTCCGGCTCCCCATGAGCGACAATCTCAATCGGAGCGGCGCCACGCGGGTGAACATCATGCGCGAAGTGGAGGCCAGCCTCCAACGGCTGCAGACCGATTACATCGACCTCTACCAGGTGCATGGATGGGATAGCAACACACCTCTTGAGGAGACAGTACGGACGCTTGACGATGTCGTGCGCCAGGGCAAGGTCCGCTATATCGGGCTCTCCAACTACATGTCATGGCAGGCGGCCACCGCGGTGATGCTGCAGGAGCGCATGGGATTGGAGAAATTCGTTACGGCGCAGATGTATTACAGCCTCGTCGGCCGAGGCCTTGAATATGAGTTCCAGTCATTCGCCGAGTATCACAACATCGGTATCTTGGTTTGGAGTCCGCTTGCCGGCGGCTTCCTCGCGGGTAAGTACAGCCGCGCCAACCCTGCTCCTGCCGGCACACGGTTCGCGGAGGCAGGTTCGTTCGTGCCGTTTGACAAGGATAGGGGCTACCGCGTCGTCGACACGCTAAAGCAGGTGGCTGCTCGGCATAACACAAGTCCGGCCCGTGCAGCGCTGTCGTGGGTGCTGGGCCGGCCTGCGGTCAGCAGCGTGATCGTGGCTGCTCGGAAGGCTGAGCAGCTGGAAGATAACATCGGGGCCGTAGACCTTCGGCTCTCCGACGAAGACGTTCGGCTATTGGACGCGGCCTCGGATCCTGGCATTCCCTACCCGAAGTGGATGGTGCTCCAACTCGATACCGCGGAAGACCCGCGTTCGAAGGCCCTCTATCCGGAGCGCTATGTGGAAGGCGGTCCCTGGAAGGATCTCCGCGGGACGCACTGGTCCGGCTGAGAGCGCTTTGCCGCCCGGCACGAAGGTCGAAACAGAATGACGTTAAAGACACGCAGCGATTGGGAACCGCGAAAATAAGGGGGATGGAACTCGCTGAGCGCTAGCCAACGGATAGTTAGACATGAGCGGGATCACATCAAAGGCTGCCAGACTTAATCAACCTCCGGAGAGTTGGCGACCCTGGCGCGCCCGAGCCATTGAAGCCGCACGAGAGGGAGCGCCAAATCCATCGTCTTTACAACGCCGCCCCAACTGACTAGGTGATGCCTGCTACGCTAAGCTATTGATTTAATTGGCTGGGGGACCTGGATTCGAACCAAGATTGACGGAGTCAGAGTCCGCTGTTCTACCGTTGAACTATCCCCCAACGGGGCGCTTGGGCAAAGCGAGACCGCTTCCTAGCCAACAGCGTCGCGCGACGCAAGCGGTTCGCCACCGCGACCGCTCAAAATGGCGGACGCTACGCAACCTCGAACGCATGCTCAGATCGCATAGCGCCGACACCTCATTCGACGGCTTTTCCATTGCCTCGCGGCTCTCCTGTTCTCGCTGTTCCTCCACCTGATAACGCCCTGTTAAGCGCGAATTAGCGCCCTGTTACCGTCCTGTTCCGCGCGCACGGAATTTTTGGAGCAAGCTATTGTATTCACAAGCCTTTTAGCAACAAAATCGGACCCCGAAACATGCGTTTTTCCCTGTTTTCTCCCTGCTAGCAGGGCGCCGCCGCCCGCGGCACGGACGAAACAGGGCGACGGCGGCTCCTCTCAACGCATGCTCAGGGCGCATAGCCGCCGCTCACACGTGCTCGACCGCCACGACGCCCGGGGCGGCCTTGAGCGCGCCGGCGATGGCCGAGCTTACGGCGTAGCGGCCGGGCAGGCGGATTTCGACCTCGCCTTCCTTCGCCCCCAAAATCACCACCAGCGACACCTCCCCGTCGCCGGGCGCTTTCAGACGCGCCTCGATCGAATCGAGCGGCGCCGCGTCGCGCACAAAGATCCTCAGGCCCTTGTGGACCTTCGCGGCGGCGTCGTTGAGCCGTTCGACGTTGACGATCCGCGCCCGCACGTCCTCGCCCTCGAGATTGGCCTGCAGCGTCACCAGCACGTCCGAGCCCTTCTCCAGAAGATCGCGGAACTGGTTCAGCCCCTCCTGGAACAGGATCGCCTCGTACTGCCCGGACGGGTCGGAAAGCTGCACGATCCCGATCTTCGATCCGGTCCTGGTGCGGCGCTCGTAGCGGTCGAGCACGCTCGCGCCGAGCCGAGCGGTCGAGGCCCCGGCCCGCACCGAGCGGGCGAAATCGGCCCAGCGGGTCGCGCGAAGGCGTTTCAGCGCCGAATCGTAGGCCTCGAGCGGATGGCCGGAGAGGAAAAAGCCGACCGCGTCGAATTCGTGCTTGAGCTTCTCGGCCTCGCTCCAGGGCGCAGCGCGCACTTTGAGGGGCTCAGCCTCCGTCTCGCCGAAAAGCGCGTTCTGGCCGGCGGCCCTTTCCGATGCGCCGCGATTGGCGATCGCCAGCATCGGCTCGATCGAGGCGAACGCGACGGCGCGGTCGCGCTCAAGCTCGTCGAACGTCCCGGCCGCGGCAAGGCTCTCCAGCGCCTTCTTGTTGACCAGGCGCGGATCGAGGCGGTTGGCCATATCGCTGAGCGAGGCGAACGCACGGCCGCCGCGTGCCAAGACCAGCGCCTCGGCCTGCGCGTCGCCGACGCCCTTGAGCGCGCTCAGCGCATAAATGATCGTTGGCCTGCCGTCGGCGCCGACGCGGACGTCGAAATCGACATCCGAGGCGTTGGCGGAGGGCGGGGCGACTTTGATCCCGAGCCTTTCGGCCTCTGCGCGGAATTCGGCGAGTTTGTCGGTATTGCCCTTGTCGAGCGTCATGGAGGCGGCGAGGAATTCGGCCGGGTGGTTGGCCTTGAACCAGGCGGTCTGGTAGGTGATGAAAGCGTAAGGCGCGGAATGCGACTTGTTGAAGCCGTATTCGGCAAATTTTGCGCAGGCGTCGAAAATGGCGTCGGCCGTCGCCCTGGCGACGCCGCGCTCGACCGCGCCGGTGACGAAACGCTCGCGCTGCGCGTCCATCTCAGCCTTGATCTTCTTGCCCATCGCCCTGCGCAAGATGTCCGCCTGCGCAAGGGAATAGCCGGCGAGATCCCGGGCGATCTGCTGCACTTGCTCCTGATAGGTGATGACGCCGAAGGTCTCCTTGAGGATCGGCTCCAGGATCGGATGGGCGTACTCGACCTTTTCCTCTCCAAGCTTGCGGGCGCAATAGGTCGGGATGTTGGCCATCGGGCCGGGGCGATAGAGCGCAACCAGCGCGATCAAGTCCTCGAACCGGTCGGCGCGCATCTCGACGAGGGCCTTGCGCATTCCCCCGCTTTCCACCTGGAACACGCCGACCGCCTCGCCTCGTCCGAGCATAGCGAAGGTCTTCGCGTCGTCGAGCGGGATCGTGCTGAGATCGACCGCAACGCCCCGCCGGGCGACGAGGCCGATCGCGCGCTGAAGCGTGGTCAGCGTCTTCAACCCGAGGAAGTCGAACTTGACCAGCCCCGCGGGCTCGACCCACTTCATGTTGAACTGCGTCGCCGGCATCGCCGCTTTCGGGTCGCGATAAAGCGGCACGAGTTCGATCAGCGGCCGGTCGGCGATGACTACGCCCGCCGCATGGGTCGAGGCGTTGGAATAAAGCCCTTCGAGCCGCTCGGCGATGGCGAGCATCGCGGCCACCCGCTCGTCGGCCTTGGCCGCCTCCTGGAGCCGGGCCTCGTCCGCGACCGCCTGTTTCAGCGTCACGGGTTTGGCAGGGTTCTGGGGCACGAGCTTGGCGAGCCTGTCGACTTGGCCGAGCGGCATTTCAAGCACGCGCCCGACGTTGCGCAAGACGCCGCGGGCGAGGAACGAGCCGAAGGTGATGATCTGCGCCACCCGGTCGGCGCCGTAGCGCTCACGCACATAGGCGATCACCTCATCGCGCCGGTCCTGGCAGAAATCGATGTCGAAGTCCGGCATCGACACGCGTTCGGGGTTGAGGAACCGCTCGAACAGAAGGCCGAAGCGCATTGGGTCGAGGTCGGTGATGGTTAGGGCCCAGGCGACGAGCGAGCCCGCGCCCGAGCCGCGGCCCGGCCCGACCGGGATCCCCTGCCCCTTCGCCCATTGGATGAAGTCGGCGACGATGAGGAAATAGCCGGGGAATTTCATCTTCACGATGACATCGAGCTCGAAGGCGAGACGCTCGTCGTAGTCTTCGGCCGTTTGCCCCGGCGCGAGGCCATGATGAGCGAGGCGCGCCGCGAGCCCTTCGCGCGCCTGGCGGCGAAGCTCCTCCTCCTCGTCGACCGCGGCGCCGCCCGGAATCGAAAACCGCGGCAGAATGGGCTTCCGCGTCAAGGGCCGATAGGCGCAGCGCAGCGCGATCTCGACGCTGGCTTCCGTCGCCTCAGGCAGGTCGGCGAAGAGCTCCGTCATCTCGGCGCGGCTCTTGAACCGGTGCTCCGGCGACAGACGCCGTCGATCCGACGCCGAGATCACCGCGCCCTCCGCGACGCAAAGCAACGCGTCATGCGCATCATAGTCCGAGCGCGTCGCGAAGAAGGGCTCGTTGGTCGCGACCAGCGGCAGGCTAAGGCGGTCGGCGAGCCTTATCAGCGCCGGCTCGATCGCCCGCTCGGCCTCGAGGCCGTGGCGCTGGATCTCGACATAGAGGCGGCGGTCGAACGCGCCGGCGAGACGCCGCAGGCGGCTCTCGGCGAGATCGGACATATGGAGGCCGAGCGCGCGGTCGATCGGCCCGGCCGGGCCGCCGGTCAACGCGATCAGGCCTTCCGAGCCGACAAGCCCGGCGAAGGGGATATGCGGCTCGTCTCCGTCCGTCGGATCGAGCCAGAGGCTGGAGACGAGCCGCATCAGGCAGCGGTATCCGGTCTCGTTCTGGGCGAGGAGCACGATCGGCGCCCGCGCCACCCGCTGCTCGGCGAGGCGCGAGGACGCGGGCGGGGCGTCGCCGAAGTCGACCGTCACTTGAGCGCCGATGATCGGCTGGACGCCGGACTTGGCGAGCTTTTCCGAGAACTCGAGGGCGCCGAAGAGATTGTTGGTGTCCGTGATCGCCAGCGCCGGCATGCCGTCGGCCTTGGCGAGCTTGGCCAGGGTCTCGATCGCGAGCGCGCCCTCACGCAGCGAGAAGGCGCTATGCACATGCAGATGCACGAAGCCGACGGATTTGACGAGGGATGATTCCATTGGCCCCATTGTCGCAAGGAGGCGGCGGCGCGTCGAGCGTCGGGCGCCAATCGCTTGTGGATCGCGCACGCTACCGCGTCTTAGTGCAATCGAGGCGGACGCCTATCCGGGAGGTTCTCCCGCATAATCGCTGACCGCCGGCGGGCGCCAATCGGCAAGAGCGGCTTCGCGCGGGCGGTAGATCTCAACCCTGAGCGGATGGCAGAGCGCCTCGTCGTTCGAATGGCCGGCGCCGCAATCGCCGCCGGGGCAGGCCGAGAGCGCGCCGATGAGGTCGATCTCGGCGAAAAACTCGATGAAATCTCCGGGTCGAACCGGGCTCGCCTTCATGAAATAGCGATGCTCGTCGCGGGTGAAGCCGGTACACATGAAGACGTTGAGGACATCATGGACATGCGGCTCGGCGTCGCCAAACGGCAGCTTCATACGCGCCGCCAGCGCCCGTGTGAGGTTCGAGTGGCAGCAGTGATGATAATCGACGCCGTTGATGAGGCGGTTGGTATAGGGGTCGCAGCGCGTGCCGATGACGTCGTGCACCCCTGCCCCGTCCGCGTCGAAGCCGTACCAGTCGAGCGTGTCATGCGTAATCGTCGCCATCGGCCTGAGATATGGGAGCGAGCTCCAGAGGCGGTCGCCCGTACTCACATGCGTCGCGTGGAGCGCGCGCGTCTTGCCGCTGAAGAAGCGCTCGGAAAGATTGGCGCCGTTCCACAGGTTTAGGTCGCCGACCTGCGGCCCTTCGATGCTGACGATGCGAAAGAAATGCCCGGCCGGGACATCGAACGCCCTCCCCTCGCGCGCCGGGACGATTGTCTCGCCGATCTTCCCCATGCCCGAGCGTGCATCGTCGGAGAGAGGCGCGTCATTGAGCCGCGCTGCGTCGAGCCGATAAACGACGACCGGTTTGGCGGCCCGGCGCTCGGCGGCGTCGGCCGGAGGCGGCGACGACGGAACCTTAAGCTCGCGCATTGAGTCGCACGCGAAGATTGGCGGGCGACATGGTGAAGCCGAAGAGCTCCGAGACATCCTCGGACGCGCCGACCCGCTCGAGGTCGAAGTTCTTCGTGAGCGTCGCGCCGACCCTGGCGACGCGAGTGAACGTTTCCGACTTCATCAATCCTGCTCCTCACTCGAACCGGCCTCGTTCTCGGATGAGGGCTGGCCGTCGTTACGCGGAATCCGTCCTGCCGCGCCCCCGCCGCGGCTGCGGGCTTCCGCAGACGATCACCCGCGTCGTTTCCCGGGCCGGCGGTCCCGCGCCGCCTTCGGGTGATCGGGGCCGCCCGCCGACGTTGGCGTGGTCGACGGCGGGTCGCTCGCAGGAAAGGATTCCTCGATCTCCTCGTCGAGCTGGCGTTCGGTCTCGACGCGCGCCCCGCGCGGGGGTTTCTTCACCGGGTCTTTCATGCTTCCACCTCTACGGAACAGGCCTTGCATGGGAGCGATGCCCTCCCGCACCCTGCCACGCAACATTATGCTAGAGATCGTAATCCAATCGAGCGCCCATGACCATTCTGACTGTCAAACATGTGACGACCTACTCCTATGCGTCGCCCGTGCGGCTTGGCGAGCACCGGATGATGCTGCGCCCGCGAGACAGCAACGACCAGCGCCTTCTGAAAGCCAGCCTCGACATCGAGCCGCGTCCGCACCGGCTTCGCTGGATTCACGACGTCTTCGACAATTGCGTCGCCATCGCCGACTTTGCCGGAGAGACCCGGCGCCTCAAGGTCGAGAACAACATCACATTGGAGCATATCGCGCTCGACGAACCGGAATTCCTACTAGAAGACAGGGCCCGATATTATCCGTTCTCCTACGACGCGGATGAAATGCCCGACCTCGCCCGGGCGATCGAGCGGCACTATTCCGACTCTTCCGGCGAGCTCGACCGTTGGGTGCGCCAGTTCGTCAATCAGGGCCGGCCCACCGAAACCGGCGCGCTTCTGATGACCCTCACCAACGCGATCAAGGAAAGCCTCTCCTACGAACGCCGGACCGCGAGGGGAACTCAGACCCCGTTGCAGACGCTCGAACTCGCGGCGCGGATCCTGCCGCGACTACGCGACGCTGATGATGGAGGCCGCGCGGGCGCTCGGTTTCGCCGCCCGCTTCGTCTCCGGCTATCTCTATGTGCCGAGCCGCGACTCGGGCGAAACCCATGTCGGCGGCGGCTCGACCCATGCGTGGTGTCAGATTTTCCTGCCCGGCTCCGGCTGGGTCGAATTCGACCCGACCAACGGCATCGTCGGCAATCGCGATCTCATCCGCGTCGCGGTGGCGCGCGACGCCCGGCAGGCCGTTCCGCTTCACGGATTCTACTATGGCAAGGTCGAGGACGAACAGGGCATGGTCGTCTCGGTCAATGTCCGGCGTCTCCGGGACCGGGAACCCTCGACTGAGGATCGCGAAGACGTCGAGCCATGAGGCTTTCTGGCTTGTGGTTTTCTGAGGCGCGTGCGGGGATGCGCGTCCACACTATCTTTCGGCCGCGCGCCGTTCATCGCGCCAACGCGAGGAGCGTCCCATGCTGATCGAAGCGGGCTTCGACATCGCTTTTGAGTGTCCGGCCCCAACGCCGATGATCCTCCAGCTCCGCATCCACCCGTCCCGGGACGCGGACCTGCTGACGCCGGACAGGATCGCCTCCGATCCCGCTCTGCCGATGCGCGACTATCTCGACCATTTCGGCAACCGCGTCACGCGCGTCGAGGTTCCGGCTGGGCTCGTCACGTTCTCCGACCGCTTCGTCATTGAGGACCGAGGCGAGCCGGATGAAACGCCGCCCGACGTGCGGACGACGCCGATCGCCGAGCTTCCCGACGACGCGCTGCTGTTCCTGGGTCCAAGCCGCTATTGCGACAGCGACAAGCTCGCTGATTTCGCCTGGTCGCAGTTCGGACAACTGCCCGGCGGGACGCGGTGCATGCAGGCGATCTCGGATTTCGTGCATGCGAAGATCCGCTTCAGCTACCCCGACGCGAGCCCGACCCGCTGCGCCAGCGATTCGATGCATGAAGGCATCGGCGTCTGCCGCGACTTCGCCCATCTCGCCATCGCGCTCTGCCGCTGCATGAACATTCCCGCCCGCTATTGCACCGGCTATCTCGGCGACATCGGCGTCCCGGTCGATGTGAACCCGATGGATTTCAGCGGCTGGGCCGAGGTCTTTCTGGACGGGCGCTGGTGGACGATGGACGCGCGCCACAACCATCCCCGCATCGGCCGCATCGTCATGGGCCGCGGCCGCGACGCCGCCGACGTCGCCATGTCGACCGCCTTCGGCGTCGCCAATCTGAAGCGGTTTGAAGTGGTGACGGACGAGAAGGTCGAGGGGCGGTAATTTGCGGAGCGTTCGAGCGCTCTGCACTTTTGTCAGCGGCGAAGCGTTTTCAAAGGGTTAGGCGCCAAAAACTGTCCCTTTTTTCGCCGCCGCCGGTGTCCGGCTGGGGAGTCAAGGAATTGAAAGCCCACCGCAAGGAGATGAAAGCCAAACGCAAGGAAATGAAAGCCCAGCACAAGGAAACGAAAGTCCTGCGCAAGGAAATGAAAATATAGAATCTAGATTTTTCAAAGAGTTATGGCAAATTCTGGCACCACGCTCACCATTAACCTTAACATGCGCGGGCTTACGGTGGTTGATGGAGCGCCTCCGTCCGGTTGTGAGGCCACTGTACCACAGAATTCTGATTCACGGAAGCAATTGTCGATTTAACTGTCGACGGTCGGCTTACCCTCGGCTGCGAGCCCAGGCACAGCCAGGTTCGTCCAATGGACGCAGCACACGGCAAACTCTATCTTTGTTGCCATGCCCGTGAAGAGCCCGCTTTACGATCGCGATTTTTTCGCCTGGAGCCGCCAACAGGCGGAGCTCCTGCGTGCGGGGAAGCTCGCGCAGGCGGACATCGAGCACATCGCCGAGGAAATCGACAGCATGGGCAGGACGGAGAAGCGCGAGCTCATCGGCCGCCTGAGCGTCCTCCTGCTTCATCTGCTTAAATGGCGCCACCAGCCCGACAAACGCGGCCCGAGCTGGGAGGCGAGCATCCGCGTCCAGCGCAACCGCCTCGCCGACCATCTGGACGACAATCCAAGCCTCAAGCCGCTGCTGCCGCAGGCCCTCGCATCCGCCTATCGCGACGCGGCGCTGGAGGCGGTGGCGGAGACGGGGCTGGCGGGCGCGACGTTTCCGCGGATGTGCCCGTGGACGGTGGAGCAGGTTTTGGATGGGGAGTTTTGGCCGGGATGATCCCCTCCTCTCCCGCTCGCGGGTCCCATTCGAGAGGCGTGCCGCAGCGGGGCCCAGGCTTCGGCGCGCAACAGGATCGCTTCGGAGCCATTTTCTGCGACCGGATTGGTTTCCGCACCCGTCTCTCCGGCCGTGGCCATCGACGCTTGCTGATCGACCATGCGGATGTTAGCTTTTTCCCGTGGCAAGTCTTAGCTTCGACTTAAGGCTTGACCTCAGCTTTGAGGTTGGCGGGAGGGAAGCTCCGTGCTGACGATCGTTTCGCTCCGAACGCCGATTCTCCTGCTCGTTGTCGCCTCGCCGGCGGAGCCGAGCGCCGGTGTCGGTTGGCCGCAGACGATCGAACTCCTGACCCAAGAGCGATCGCAAGCCGAGACTTGCGTCGAACTGCTGAAGTCCAGCGGCGATAAGGGGGCGATCGCGAACGGCCGCATCACGTATGGGGAGGCCAAGGCGCAAGCCGACGGCGTCATCGCCGGGCTCACCACGACGCTGGTCGAAGGGGGCAAGCCCGAGAGCCTGCCGATGGTCCAAGCCGATCTTGAACAAGCGGGATCTGGCCTTCAGGAGATTTGCGACGCCGCAGTCAAGATGGCTTCCTCCGCGTCAGGAACCAAAGGCGTGGTCGAAGAGATGGCAAAAGGGGCGATCGAACCGATCGTGAAGGCCATTTCCTCAGGAGTCGGCGGCCTGTGGTCGCAGCACGTCGAAAAAGACGCGCTCGAATTGCAGACCATCAAGACCCAACTGGAGGCCGCCAGGTGGCCGGATTTTGGAGACATTGCGCCGGCGCAATAGTCGCCGCCCAAGCCTTTTTCGCGAGTTGGCCCGTTACGCCCGCCGTCGCGCAGGATCTCTACGATCAGCCCGTGCTGGCCGTCGATCCCGGGATGCATACCGCTAGAATTTGGTCGCTCGCGGTGGACGCCGCCGGGCGCTACGCGGTCACCGGCGGCGGCGATCGGACGGTCAGAATCTGGTCGGCGACGGAACGAAAGTTGTTGCGGACGATCTTTATGCCGGTCGGACCCGACCCCGTCGGCGAGGTCTATGCGGTGGCGATCAGCCCGGACGGTTCGATCGTCGCCGTCGGGGGCTGGACGGAACGACTCGGCGGCGGCGGGCCGATTTACCTTTTCGACCGCGAAACAGGCTTCCTCAAAGATCGCATTGAGCTCCAAGGCTCTGAAGTCCCCCATTTTCTCACATTCTCGATCGACGGCCGTTACCTCGCGGCGACGCTTGGCCAAAGCCGCGGCGTTCGGGTTTACGATCGCGACCGACAATGGGTCGAAGCGTTCCGCGACGTCTACGAAGGCGAGAGTTATGGGGCCTCGTTCGCGCCAGACGGCCGGCTGGCGACGACGTCGCAAGGTTCAGACGGAGTCATTCGCCTCTACAACCCAAGCTTTCGGCTCATGGGCAAGCCGGTCCGATCGCAGAGCGGCGTTTCTCCCAGGCGTGTCGCCTTCAGTCCCGACGGCCGCCTGCTGGCGGTCGGCTATGCGGACATCCCGGCCGTCGACCTTTTGGACGGAAATTCCCTCGCCCGCCTTCCGGCCCCGAGGCCCGTCACGCCGACCCCCTGGCCGAACGGACTGGAACAGGTCGCCTGGTCGCCGGACGGACACACGCTGTTCGCGGCCGGAACCGCCGACACGGAACCCAATGTCCTGCTGGCGTGGGATCAGGCGGGAACCGGAGAGGAGCGGAGGCTGCCGTTTTGCAGCGCGATCACTGCGGCCGGATTGAACGTTCTGCCGGACGGTCAAATCCTTGTCGCTTCGATGGAGCCGTGCCTCGGATTGATGAGCCCGGATGGAAAGCCCATCTGGACCACGCCGTCGCCGATCGCCAATTTTCGTCAACAAGCAGACACGTTGCGGATTTCGGCGGATGCGAAGGTCGTCGACTTCAGCTTTGGCGACACGCCCAACACCCGGCTCCGCTTCAACGCACGCTCGCTCGCCTTGACCAGCGGAACGCCCGACGACGGGCTGACGTTCGCTCCGAACCGCGAGGGGCTGGCGATCGCCGGATGGCGCAATGGTCCGAACCCGACCTTGATGGGGGACCAGATCGCGATCGAGCAGAATGATTTTTCTCGCAGCGTCGCGGTAGCGCAGGACGGAAAACGGTTCTTCCTCGGTTCGAGCTTCGGCCTCGCCGCCTTCGACAACGCCGGCAAAGTCGTGTGGCGGCGAAACACGCGCGGCGAAGTCTGGGCCGTCAACGCGAGCAGGGACGGAAGGATCGTCGTCGCGGCCACGGGCGACGGCGCGATCCGCTGGTTTCGCGCTGACGATGGACGGGAGTTGCTGGCGCTGGAGGCGGTCAGGACAGGGACCGATTGGGTGCTATGGACGCCTGAGGGTTTCTACGAGGCGACGCCGGGCGCGAAGGACGTGCTGAAATGGGTGGTGAATCACGGCGCGAAGAGAGCGCCAGCGGCGGTCTCGGTTTCGATCGTCGCCAAGCTGCATCGGCCGGACGCGTTGCCCCTCGTCCTGAGCGAGCTCGAAACCGCGCGCGCGCTCGGCATCGCCGATGTCGCCGCGGCCAGGCTTTCCGTGCAGTCCGCGACCGGCAGCGAAAAACCGCCGGGCTCCGTCCTCAATGTGCTGACGATCGGGATCGACGAATTCGGCGAGAAGGCGGCCGGCCTCCACCTCGATTACGCGGTCGAGGATGCGCACGACGTCGCGGAGGCCCTCGAGAACAGCCAAAAGACTTCGTCAGGCAAGGCCACGCTCTATGCCGACGTCAAACTTCAATATTTGCACGACGAGACGGCCGGGCGGAGCGAAATCCTCGATGCCATGAAAGCAATGGCGCAAACCATGCACAGGAGCGACTCGGGCGAGGATGTCGCGGTCATTTTGTTTTCCGGTCACGGCGAGATGATCGAAGGTCAGTTTTATCTCATTCCTTACGGGTTCGACGTTGCAAACATGGAGACGAGCGCGGTTTCGGCGGACGAATTCGCCAGAAAAGTGAAGGCGATCGCCGAGCGGGGAAAGGTCTTGCTGCTTCTCGACGCCTGTCACTCTGGGGCGATCGGACCCGGCGGTATACCAGGCAACGCCGACACCAGCGTCCTGCGCAACGCGGTCGATTCGGACAATGTATCGGTGCTGACCTCGTCGACGAAGGATGAACTGTCGCAGGAACTTCCGGCTTGGAGGCATGGCGCGTTCACCCAGGCCTTCCTCGATTCACTCGAGGGCGCGGCGGATCTGTCCGGCCACGGCGCCATCTCGATCAACAAGCTCGCCGACGACATGGCCGGGGAGCTCGCGAATCTGACGAATGGCAAACAGCACCTTGGCGAGCGCGTGAATTTTTCGGGCGATGTGTTCGTCGTCAATCACTAGATGTTACGTCTTCGCGTGGGGCGCGGCGCGGGGCTGAGAAGCGCCCTGACTGTATCTCGATAGCGCCGGTCTGCAAGACAAAGCTCGCTCCGCCGAGCCTGCTCACCAAGACGAGCCGGGAATATTGCACACGAAGAGCTCGCCAGAGCATTGTGAGCTGGATCACAGCGCTTCGACTGCTGGGCGTGGTATTGTAAGTGTAATGAGGTTGTCGCGCTAGCGGGAGTACCGCGATGTTGACACCGAAATCTTTTGCGACGCTGACACTTATTGGAAGTGCTCTGTCGTTCATCTCAATGCCTCCGGCTCTCGCCGGCGGCGGACACGGTTTCTTTGGCCAGCAACAGCAATTCCAGTTTTCGCGCCGCCCGTTCCAGTTTGCACCGCAAATGCAACAGACCGTAGGCCCGCGCTGGGCCGCGGTTTGCCAGACGTGTGGCGGGTTCGCTCCAAATGCTGCGTCCAGACACTTTCACGATGGCGCCGCTCAGCACGCACCGTCGGGAACTACCAATTCAAGCCACGTTTTCCCGCGCGATGCCACCATACAGCACTCACCGTCCGGAACGACGAACTCAGGCGCTAGTCCAACACATTTCCAGGAGGAGGACGTCACCACTCAGCGCGCGCCGACCGGATCTCAGAGCGCCGGTTCGGCGTACTCGAGCGGCGGTTCCTACCCGAGCTCTGCCTATTCGAGCGCCGGCTATTCAACGGCGTCGGCTCAATATCAGCCCGAGGGCGCCGGCGTGGCGAGATACACGTGTCTCGTCTCGACCCCGGGCATAGCCAATTGCACAGTCACCGGCCCGCCGCATGCACCCCGAGGGACCCCGTGCATGTGCAAGCCATACTTCGGCGTCACCAAATAGGAGACCGTTTCATGAAAGAGCGGCCAGCCGAGCGCGGGCAGCCACGCAGCGGACGCCGTGCTACCCCTTTTTCCCCGCAATCTTGGCGATCTCCCGCATGATCCTCAGCGTCCCCTCGAGCCGGGCGGCGAGCCTCTCGAAATCGTCGGCGACGACGATCCGCATGTCGGGCCGGACGCGGGCGAGCGAGCCTTGCGAGGCGACCCACTTCACCAGCGCGGTCGGATTGGCGAAGGAATTGTTGCGGAAGGCGAGCGTCACGCCCTTGGCGCCGGCGTCGAGCTTTTCGACATTGGCCTTGCGGCAGAGGGCTTTGATCACGACGAGCTTCATCAGGAGGCCGACTTCGGGCGGCGGCGGGCCGAAGCGGTCGACGATCTCAGCGCCCATCGCCTCGATCTCGGCCTCGTCCTCGAGCGCCGAGAGGCGCCGGTAGAGCGCGAGCCGCGTCGGCAGGTCGGGGATGTAAGTTTCCGGAATCGTCACCGGCGCGCCGAGCTGGATCGTCGGCGACCACATGTCCTCAGCCGGCGCGTCCTCGCCCGACTTGATGCGCTCGACCGCCTCGCGCACCATCTGCTGATAGAGTTCGTAGCCGACTTCCTTGATGTGGCCGGACTGCTCCTCGCCGAGCAAATTGCCGGCGCCGCGCATGTCGAGGTCGTGGCTCGCGAGCTGGAAGCCGGCGCCGAGCGTGTCGAGCGACTGCAACACCTGAAGGCGCTTCTCCGCCTGCGGCGTGATCTTCGCCTTCGGCGGCGTGGTGAAGATGGCGTAGGCGCGGAGTTTCGCCCGGCCGACGCGGCCACGAAGCTGATAGAGCTGGCCAAGACCGAAGATGTCGGCGCGATGCACGATCAGCGTGTTGGCGCGCGGAATGTCGAGGCCGGATTCGACGATCGCGGTCGAGAGCAGGATATCGTACTTGCCGTCGTAGAAAGCGCCGATTTTGTCCTCGAGCTCGCGCGCACCCATCTGCCCGTGCGCCATGACGAACTTCGCCTCGGGAACGTTCTGACGAAGGAACGCCGCGGCTTCATCCAGGTCCTCGATGCGCGGGCAGACATAGAAGGACTGGCCGCTGCGATAGCGCTCGCGGAGCAGCGCCTCGCGCACGATCAAGGCATCGAAGGGCGAAACGAAGGTGCGCACCGCAAGCCGGTCGACGGGGGGCGTGGCAATGATCGAAAGATCGCGGACGCCTGTCATCGCGAGCTGCAGCGTGCGCGGAATGGGCGTGGCGGAAAGCGTCAGCATGTGCACCTCGGTGCGCAGCTCCTTCAGCCGCTCCTTGTGGCCGACGCCGAAATGCTGCTCCTCGTCGACAACGACGAGGCCGAGGTCCCTGAAGCTCACGCTTTTTCCGAGCACCGCATGGGTACCGACGACGATGTCGACGCCGCCCGCAGCGAGGGCTTCCTTGGTCTCGCGGCTTTCGGCCGCGGGGACCATGCGCGAGAGCTGGCCAATGCGCACCGGCAGGCCGGTGAAGCGCTCGCGGAAGATCTTCGTGTGCTGACGCGCGAGCAGCGTCGTCGGCACGACGATCGCGGTCTGCTTGCCGTTGATCGCCGCGGCGAAGGCGGCGCGCAGCGCCACCTCGGTCTTGCCGAAGCCGACGTCGCCGCAGACGAGCCGGTCCATCGGACGGCCCGCGGCGAGGTCGTCGAGCGTGGCTTCGATGGCGTTCGCCTGGTCCTGCGTCTCGTCATAAGGGAAGCCGGGCGCAGAATTCGTCGTAGAGCCCCTCCGGCACGGTGAGGCGCGGGGCGGCGTGGGTCATGCGCTGGGCGGCGACGCGAATGAGCTCGCCCGCCATTTCGCGCACGCGCTTCTTCAACCGCGCCTTGCGCGACTGCCAGCCCACGCCGCCGAGCCTGTCGAGCTCGCCCGTCTCCGATCCGTAGCGCGAAAGAAGCTCGAGGTTTTCGACCGGCAAAAATAGCCGGTCGCCCCCGGCATAGTGGATCTCGAGGCAGTCGTGCGGCGCGCCCGCAGCCTCGATCGTCTTCAACCCGACGAAGCGCCCGACGCCGTGATCGATATGGACGACAAGATCGCCCGCCGTCAGCGCGCTCGCTTCCGCCAGCACGTCCTGCGCGCGCCGCCTGCGCTTCGACTGACGCACGAGCCGGTCGCCGAGAATGTCCTGCTCGCCGAGAATCGCGAAGTCCGGCGCCTCGAACCCCTGTTCCAGCGCGATCACCGCAAGCGGCAGCGCGCCGGCGCGGGCGGTCTTCGCCTGGTGGAAGGACGAGGCGAGTTCGAGCGATTTCAGTCCGTGTTCGGCGAGCACATGGCTCAGCCGCTCGCGCGAGCCGTCGCTCCAGGCGGCGACGACGACGTCTACGCCGCGTCCGCGAAGCGCCTTGATATGGGCGACCGCCGCGTCGAAGACGTTGGCGTTCTCGTCCTGCCGCTCCGGGGCGAAATTGCGGCCGACATGGCCGCCGCAATCGACGACGTTTTTCGCATCCGGGCTCGCTTCGAACGGCGTGAGGCGCGCCAGCGGCGCGGAGGCGAGGCGTTCCTTCCACTCGTCCTCGGAGAGGTAGAGGCGGGCGGGCGGCAGCGGCTTGTAGTCCGCCCGGCCGGGCGCTTCCTGGTAAGCCGCCCGCCGCGAGGCGTAGGCGTCCGCGATCTGCGCCAGGCGCTGCGTCGCAGCCTCCTCGGCGCGGGCGTCGAGCACGAGCGGGGCGTCGCCGACATAGTCGAAGATCGTGTCGAGATGGTCGTAGAGCAGCGGCAGCCAGTGCTCGAGGCCGATCGCGCGGCGGCCTTCGCTGACCGCGGCGTAGAGGTCGTCGCTCGGCGCGGGCGCGCCGAACTCCGCCGCATAGGCCTGGCGGAAGCGCTTGATCGAGTCGGTCGTCAGTCGCGCCTCGCTCATCGGCACGAGGTCGAGCGAGCGGAGCTGCCCGGTCGAGCGCTGCGTTTCGGGATCGAAGGCGCGGATCGATTCGAGCGTGTCGCCGAAGAAGTCGAGCCGGATCGGCGCGGCGGCGCCGGGCGGATAGAGGTCGAGGATGCCGCCGCGCGTCGCATAGTCGCCGACGTCGCGCACCGTGCTTGCGCGCGAATAGCCGTTGCCTTCGAGCCACCGCGCGACATCCTCGATTTTCACGCTGTTGCCGGGCGCGGCGGAGAAGGCGGCGGACTTCAGATACGCCAGCGGCGGCACTCGCTGGGTCAGCGCGCTGACGGAGCCGATGAGGATGCGCGGCCGTTCGATCGCGCCGCGGCTCTTGGCGAGCCGCGCAAGCACGGTCATGCGCTCGGCGGAGACAGCGGCGTTCGGCGAGACGCGGTCGTAAGGCTGGCAGTCCCACGACGGAAGATGCAGGACCTCGATCTCGGGGGCGGCGAAGGCGAGCGGGTCGATAATGTTTTGCGCCCGCATGCCGTCGCGCGCCACAACCACCAGGGTGACGGCGCGCGTCTCGCCGGCCGCCGCGAGGGCGTGGGTGAGATCGGCGACGACGAACAAATCGTAGCCTTCCGGCGCGCGGGCGAGGGTAACGGCGCCGCCTTGCCCCAGGCGCCGGGCGATGGGATCGACAAAGTTCATGCGTTCCCTTCGGTCCGCGCGAGCGCCTCGCGCGGCGCGCTGCAGAGACGGATAAAAAGGGGCGTATCGTGGTGGGGAGGAATCGGCTCGGAGCCGGTGATCCAGGCGAGGATTTGCGGGTCGGGGATTTCGAGCAGGCGTTCGAATTCGTCGAGCTCGGCCTCGCTCATTGCGGGCAGATTGGCGTCGGCGAACTGGCCCATCACGAGGTCCATTTCGCGCAGGCCCCGACGCCAGGCGCGGAACAGAATCCGCCGCCGGCGCTCATCAAGAGCGGCGCTGGTGAGCGTGGAGCCGGACATGAGGGCCTTTCGGATCTGGAATCCAAACCCGTCCTGGCCGGACTTGATCCGGCCATCCACGCAATTCCGCGACAAACTGGTTTTGCCGAAGAAGCGCGATCCTCACCGAGCGCGTGAGGCAGCAGCGTGGATGGCCGTGCCAAGCCCGGCCGTGACGGCTCAGGCTGTAATGGCCGGGCTTATAGCGGCCGCGTCGGGGAATGTCAGCGCTTCGTCATCCGGTCGAGCGCCGGACCGGTTTCGACGGCATGACCACGTCGGCGAGACCCAGCCAGCGCGCCATCGCAGCAAGCTCCTCCGCGATCGCGTCCATAGCGTCGTGGGGAGCGTGCGGCTCGAGATGTACGGCGTGGACAAGAAGCCGCGCGGCCTGACGGTCGGCCTTCAGGTCAAGGCGGCCCACGAGCCGGTCGCCAAGAAGGAAAGGCAGGACGTAGTAGCCGTGCTGCCGTTTCGCCGCCGGCGTGTAGATCTCGATCCTGTAGTGGAAATCGAACAGCCGCAATGTGCGCGAACGCTCCCAGACGAGGGGATCGAAGGGCGCGAGAAGTGACCGCGCGTAGATGCGGCGCGGCCGGCGGGCGTCGCGGTGCAGCCAGGCAAGCCGGGCCCAGCCGGGAACCTCGACCGGCGCGAGCGCGCCCGCCTCGACCAGCGACTCGATCGCCGCTCGCGCCTCGTGCGGGCCGAGACGGAAGTAGTCGCGCAACTCCGCCTCCGTGGCGACGCCGAGCGCGCGCGCGGCGCGCTCGATGAGGGCGCGCTGGGCTTCCTTCTCGTTCGGAGTCGGCAAGGCGCGGATCTCGGCCGGAATGACGCGCTCTGAGAGATCATAGACGCGCTCGAAACTGCCGCGCCGGGTCGCCGTCGTGATGCGGCCCGTCCAGAACAGCCATTCGAGCGCCTGCTTGGCGTCGCCCCATTGCCACCAGCCCGAGCGGCCGCGCTTCTCTTCGAGATCAGAGGCGGCGCTCGGGCCTTCGGCGCGGATGCGCTCCAGCAGGGCTTCCGCCTCGGCCCTCCGCTCGCGCGCGAAGAGCCGCAAGCCCTTCCAGCCGGCCTCGCCCCGTTCCGCGCGCGCCATTCGCCAGCGCAGCAAGGGATGCAGCGCCAGTGGCAGGAGCGACGCCTCATGCGCCCAGTATTCGAAGAGCCGCCGCTGCTTCCGGCGTCCCCACGCAGCCGTGTCGATCAACGACCGATCATAGGGTCCAAGCCGCGAGAAGGCAGGCAGATAGTGGGCGCGGACCAAAACATTGACGCTGTCGATCTGGTGAAGGGAGAGCCGGTCGATGGTCCTCAGCCATCGGGCGGCAGTGACCTTTTCCGGGCGCGGCCCGCCGAAGCCCTGGGCCGCAAGGGCGATCCGCCGCGCCTCGGCGGGCGAGAGCTTTTCCACTTTCGTCAGGCGGCGGGTGGCTGCATCCGTCAGACCTGCTCGATCTCGACCAGCGTGCCGACGAAATCCTTCGGATGCAGGAACAGCACCGGCTTGCCGTGCGCGCCGATCTTCGGCTCTCCGTCGCCGAGCACGCGTGCGCCCGCGGCCTTCAGCCGGTCGCGCGCCGCGATAATGTCTTCGACCTCGTAGCAGAGGTGATGCATGCCGCCGTCCGGATTGCGCTCAAGGAACTTCGCGATCGGCGAGTTCTTGCCGAGCGGATGCAAGAGTTCGATCTTGGTGTTGGGAAGTTCGACGAACACGACCGTCACGCCATGATCCGGCTCATCGGCGGGCGCCGAGACGCGCGCGCCCAGCGTCTCGTGGTACGTCCTTGCCGCCTTCTCGAGGTCGGGAACGGCGATTGCGACGTGGTTCAGTCTTCCGATCATGCGTTGCTCCTGAAGCGGCCGAAGGGCGGCCGCTCAAACTTCCACGATCAGCACATGCACTTGCGGCTTCTTGCCCCAGACGCCGTTGACGGCGTTGCGCACGCCCCGCTCGATCGCGCTCGACAGGAAATCGGCGTCGCGACGCTTGCCGGCCGCGAGGCCCTCGAAGGTTTCGAAGATCGGTCGCGTCGATGATTCCGTCGAGAGCCGCGCCGGCGCGCGTGCGCTCGGGCAGTCCGGCGATCATGACGTCCGGATCGCCCGCCATCTCGCCCTTCGCTGTCAGCGCGATCGCGATCGAGACGACGCCGGCGAAGGAGAGCCGGCGCCGCTGGGCGACGCAGTCCTGTTCCGCGGGCAGAAGGATCTCACCGTCCTTCAGCCTTCGGCCGCGGCCGACCGTCCCGATGGTCGCCGCATCGCGAGGCCCAAAGCGCACCAGATCGCCATTGAAAGCACGCAGGATCTGCGGCACGCCCTGCGCCCTGGCGAAGGCGACATGCTCGGTCAAGTGCAGAGGTTCGCCGTGCGCCGGCACCGCGATCTGGGGCTTGAGCCAGGCGTACATTTTCGCAAGCTCCGCGCGGCGCGGATGGCCCGACACATGAACGAGCGCGTTACGGTCGGTGATGACCTCGACGCCGGCGGACACGAAGGCATTGATGAGCTTGCCGACCGCCTTCTCATTGCCGGGAATGGTGCGGGAAGAGAAGATGACCGTGTCGCCGGAACTGAGCTCCGCGGTTGGATGCTCGTCCTCCGACATCCGGGCGAGCGCGGCGCGCGGTTCGCCCTGGCTGCCGGTCGCGAGCGCAAGAATTTTGTCACGCGGCAGGCGCTCGAACGCGTCCATGCCGAGGAATTGTGGAACGCCGTCGAGCAGGCCGCACTCGCGCGCCACAGCGACGACGCGCTCCATCGCGCGCCCGAGAATGCAGACCTGCCTTCCCGCCGCAAGACCTGCCTCGGCGGCGGACCGCAGGCGGGCGACGTTGGAGGCGAATGTCGTGACGACCACCCTGCCCTTCGCCTTGGCGACCAGGCCGGCAAGCGTCGCGGCGACGTCGCGCTCCGAGGGGCTTTCGCCCTCGCGCAGGACGTTGGTCGAGTCACAGACGAGGCCCAGCACGCCCTCGTCGCCGAGCGCTCTGAGGCGCGCCTCGTCAGTCGGGCGTCCGACGATCGGCGTTGGATCAATCTTCCAGTCGCCGCTGTGGACGACCATCCCGGCCGGGGTGCGGATCGCGAGCGCGGTGCTTTCCGGGATCGAATGGGCGACGGCGACGAATTCGACGTCGAAAGGTCCGATTTCAATCCGCTCGCCCGGCTTCACGATCCGGATGGGGATCTTGGGCGCGCCCGGCTCGCCCAGGCGCCGGGCCTCGGCGAGGCCAGCCGCGAAATTCGTCATGTAGACCACTGCGCCGAGCATCGGCCAGAGTTCGGCGAGCGCGCCAATATGATCCTCGTGCGCATGCGTGATGATGATGCCGACAAGGTCCCCCTTCATCTTCTCGATAAAGCCGATATCGGGCATGATGAGATCGATGCCCGGCAGGTCGTCGCCAGCGAAGGCGACGCCGAGATCGACCATCAGCCATTTACGCCGCTTCGGCGGACCGTAGCCATAGAGCGCACAATTCATCCCGATTTCGCCGAGGCCGCCAAGCGCTGCGAATACGAATTCGCTGTCATCTGCCATCTAGGTTCGGCCTTCCCGCGCGCGCGAAGCGGACGTCGCCGCGACAGGCGAGCCATCCGATGCGGGCAATATCCAGAGATCCGCGGCATCGACCACCTCGATCCCGCTCTTCCCGCGAAACAGCAAACGGCCATCGGGGTCAAGCCCTCCGAAAGTCCCTTCGCGCCGCCCGCGGGCGTTCTCGATCCGGATAGGCTCGCCGAGCGCGCCCGAGCGCTCGAGCCAGAGCGCGCGGATCGTCTCGAACGCCGCTCCTGCCTCCCACTGCGCGAGGGTCTCGTCAAACCGGATCGCCAGACGCTGGAACAGCGAGCCCCTGTCCGCCGGTCGGCCGCTTCCATCTTTCAGTCTTGCTGTGGGATAGCCAGCGCCCGAGGGCGCGCTCTCGCAGTTCACGCCGAGGCCGACGATGCAGGCGAGGCGGTTCCGCGGGAGCGACACGCCTTCGACGAGAAGCCCGGCGCATTTGACGCCTCGCGAGACGAGGTCGTTCGGCCATTTGAGGCGGGCTTCCGCGCCGATATCTTCGGCCGCGCGGGCGATCGCGACGCCTGCAACGAAGCCGAGCTGCGCCGCGATCGCAGGCGGACAAGGTTCCATCAGCAATGCGCTGGCGTAGAGATTGCCCTTGGGCGAGATCCAGGTTCGTCCCCGCCGGCCTCGCCCGGCGCTCTGTTCGCCGGCGACGATCCACAGACGCCCAGGATCGCCGGCGAGAGCGCGACGGCGCGCCTCATCGCTGGTCGAATCGATCGCGTCGAAATGGACGATGCGCCAGGGAGGAGGCGCGCTGAACGGCGGCTCGCCCGGGCTCAAAACAGAGATTGCGCCGCAGCCATCGCGGCGTTGGTCAGCGGCGATGGGGCGAACACGAAAATTATGATCAGCAGCGCCGAGACCGCCAGCACGCTCCGCGCGACCACTCCCGGCCGGTCGAACGCTTTGGCCGGCTCGTCGAAATACATCAGCTTGACGATGCGCAGATAATAGTATGCGCCGACCGCGCTCGCGAGCACACCGATGACGGAGAGACCGTAAAGATCGGCCTTGATGGCTGCGGCGAATACATAGAACTTGGCGAAAAAGCCAGCAAGCGGCGGAACGCCGGCGAGCGAGAACATCATCGTCGCCAGGAAAAAGGCCATCGTCGAGTCGGTCCGCGCAAGGCCCGCGAGATCGCTGATGGTCTCGACCGCCTTGTCGTCGCGCCGCATGGACAGAATGGCGGCAAAGGTCCCCAGCGTCATCACCACGTAGATCGACATATAGATGATGACGCTCTGCGCGCCCTCGACCGTGCCGGCCGCAAGTCCGACCAACGCAAAGCCCATATGACCGATCGAGGAATAGGCCATCAGTCGCTTGATGTTGGTCTGGCCGATAGCGGCGAAGGCGCCGAGCGCCATCGAGGCGATCGATACGAAGGTCAGGATCTGCCGCCAATCGCCGGTGATGCCGGGAAAGGCGGTGAACGCGACGCGCACCAGAACCGCCATTGCCGCAATTTTCGGAGCGGAAGCGAAGAAGGTCGTGACCGGCGTCGGCGCGCCCTCGTAAACGTCAGGCGTCCACATATGGAACGGAACTGCCGAAATCTTGAAAGCGAGCCCTGCCAGAACAAAGACGAGGCCGAACAGCACGCCGATGCTGCTGTGATCATGCACCGCGGCGGCGATCGCGCTGAAAGACACGGAGCCCGAGTAGCCGTAAATCAGCGAGGCGCCGTAAAGCAGCATGCCTGACGACAGCGCGCCGAGCACGAAATATTTGAGGCCGGCTTCGGTCGCGCGCAGATCGTTGCGGCGATAGGCGGCGATGACATAGAGGGCAAGGCTCATCAGCTCGAGGCCGAGATAAAGCGCAATGAAGTCATTGGCCGAGATCAGCATCAGCATGCCGAGAGTCGACAGAAGAATGAGGACCGGGAACTCGAACCCGGCGATTCGCTCCGAGCGCATGAACTCGAGCGATAGCAGCAGAGTCACCAGCGAGCCGATCAGCGCGAGCCCGCTCATGAACCGGGTGAACGCATCGTCGGCGAAGGAACCGTAGAATGTGATCCCCATTGGCCGGTTTTTGGCGACAAGAAGGATGAAGACGACTCCGAGCAGCGCGACCGAGATTTCGGTGACCAGATTATAGGCCCGCTCGCCCCGCAAGGCCCCGTAGAGCACGAGCCCCAGCGTGCCGAGAGCCAGCACCGCTTCGGGCAGGACCACCGGGAGAGAAAGCGCCGTCTGGTGCATGGATCACTCGTTCTCGAAAATGGCAGCGCGCGTTCGACCCATTACAGGCCGACGGTCTTGGTAGCGGCGATGGCCTGACCAAAGCTTTTAAGCAGCGAGTTCGATGGACGCCGCGCTCGCGTCTATGATCGGCTGGGGGTGCACGCCGTAGTAGAGCACCAGCAGCCCGAGCGGCAACAGCGTCGCAATTTCGCGCGGCGCAAGGTCGACCACGGACATCAAGTTTGCCTTCTCGATCACGCCGAAGATAATCCGGCGGTAAAGATAGAGGGCGTATGCAGCCGACAGGATCAATCCGAAGCTCGCATAGAACGCGACCAGGTTGTTGGCCTGGAACGTGCCGATCAGCGTCAGGAATTCGCCGATGAAGCCCGAAGTGCCGGGCAGGCCGACGTTGGCGAGGGTGAACAGCATGAAGGCGACCGCGTAAAGCGGCATACGGTGCACGAGGCCGCCATAATCGGCGATCTCGAGGCTATGCGTGCGGTCATAGACTACGCCGACGCAAAGGAAGAGCGCGCCCGAGACGAGGCCGTGGCTGATCATCTGATAGACCGCGCCCTGCACGCCCTGGGTGTTGGCGGCGAAGATGCCCATCGTCACGAAGCCCATATGAGCGACCGACGAATAGGCGATCAGCTTCTTCATGTTCTCCTGCGCCAGCGCAACGAGCGAGGTGTAGATGATCGCGATCACCGAGAGCGCGTAGACGAGCGGGGTGAAGTAGACCGAGGCGTCGGGGAACATCGGCAGCGAGAAGCGGATGAACCCGTAGCCGCCCATTTTCAGAAGGATGGCCGCCAGGATTACGGAGCCGGCGGTCGGCGCTTCGACATGGGCGTCCGGCAGCCAGGTATGCACGGGCCACATTGGCAGCTTGACCGCGAACGAAGCGAAGAAACCGAGCCACAACCAGGTCTGCATCTTCGGCGCGAATGCGGTCTTGAGCAGAACAGTGATGTCGGTGGTGCCCGCGGTCCAGTACATCGCCATGATCGCGAGCAGCATCAGGACGGACCCGGTAAAGGTGTAGAGGAAAAACTTGAATGCGGCATAGACGCGGTTCTTGTGGCCCCAAATGCCGATGATGAGGAACATCGGGATCAGACCGCCCTCGAAGAAGAGGTAGAACAGCACGAGATCCAGCGCCACGAAGACGCCGATCATCAGTGTCTCGAGCACGAGGAAGGCGATCATATATTCCTTCACCCGGTTCTCGATCCTCCACGAAGCGGCGATGCTGATCGGCATCAGGAAAGTGGTCAGGAGGACGAAGGGCATCGAGATTCCGTCGACGCCGAGCTTGTAGAGAATGACATGCGAGAACCAGTCATGCTCCTCGAGCAACTGAAAACCCGGCTCCCCGGGATTGAAGCGCCCCCAGGCGACAAGGCTCAGCAAGAACGTGATGAGCGTTGCGAAGAGCGCGATCCAGCGCGCGTTGCGCTTCGTCGCTTCCGTCTCGCCAGACAGCAACAGGATAAAGAGCGCGCCGATGACCGGCAGCAGCAGGAGGCCGGAGAGGATCCAGGACATCAGCGGGCCCCCCCGAAGAGATACCAGGTCGCGAGTGCGGCGACGCCGAGCAGCATCGCGAAGGCGTACTGGTAGATGTAGCCGGACTGCAGCCTGACCGCCCCGCGCGTCACGTCGAGCACGCGCGCCGAAATCCCGTCCGGGCCGAAGCCGTCGATGATCGCGCCGTCTCCGCCTTTCCAGAAGAGCCTGCCGATGGCGAAGGCCGGACGGACGAAGATCGCGTCGTAGAGTTCGTCGAAATACCACTTGTTGAGCAGGAACTGGTAGAGCGGCGGGAAGAAGTCGGCGAGGCGCTTCGGCATCGTCCGATCAACCAGATACATGTAGCACGCGACGAACAGCCCGCCGAGCATCATCAGCGTCGGCGACAGCGAGATGAGCGCGGGAACATGCTCCATCTCTTCGAGTATGTGGTTATCCGCACCGACGGACAGCGAATTGCGCCAGAATTCCTCGAAGCCGCCGCCGATGAACCAGTGCCGGAAGGCGACGCCCGCGAAGGTCGCCCCGAGCGCCAACACGGCGAGAGGGATCAGCATGACCGGCGGCGACTCATGTGCAGCGTGATCGTCGTGATCGGCGTGGTCGTCATGCGCGTGGGCGTCGTGCGCTTCAGCCGGCAGCGAGCCTGCCCATTCGCCGCGGTGGCCGAAGAAGGTCATGAACACGAGGCGCCACGAATAGAACGAGGTGAATGCGGCAGCGATCACCACGCACCAGGACGCGTAGACAGCGCCGGTGCGATGCGATGCATAGGCGGCCTCGATGATCGCGTCCTTCGACACGAAGCCAGCGAAGCCGATCGAGGTGAACGGAATGCCGACGCCGGTCAGCGCAAGCGTCCCGATCACCATCATCCAGAAGGTGATGGGAATCTCGGTCCTAAGTCCGCCCATCTTGCGCATGTCCTGCTCGTGATGCATCGCCGTGATGACAGAGCCTGCGCCAAGGAACAGGAGCGCTTTGAAGAAGGCGTGGGTGAAGAGATGGAACATGCCGAGGCTATATCCGCCGACGCCAAGGCCAACGAACATGTAGCCGAGCTGCGAGCAGGTCGAATAGGCGATGACGCGCTTGATGTCGTTCTGGACCAAGCCCACGGTGGCGGCGAAAAAAGCGGTGGTCGCACCGACAATAAGTACGACGCTGAGCGCGGTCGACGACATTTCGAACAGGGGCGACAGGCGCGCGACCATGAAGACGCCAGCCGTCACCATGGTCGCGGCGTGGATGAGGGCCGAGACCGGCGTCGGGCCCTCCATGGCGTCCGGGAGCCAGGTGTGGAGCAGGAACTGGGCCGACTTGCCCATCGCCCCCATGAAGAGCAGCAGGCATGCGAGGGTGACGGCGTCCCAGTCGAAGCCGATGAAGTGCACCGTCTTGCCGGCAAGCCCGGGCGCGGCCGCGAACACCTGGTCGTAAGTGACCGACCCCGTCAGCTGGAAAGTGAGGAAAATACCGAGCGCGAAGCCGAAGTCGCCCACGCGGTTGACGACGAAGGCCTTGATCGCAGCGGCGTTAGCAGCGGGGCGGTCGTACCAGAAGCCGATCAGAAGATAGGACATGAGGCCGACGCCCTCCCAGCCGAAGAACAACTGGACCAGATTGTCGGACGTCACCAGCATCAGCATGGCGAAAGTGAAGAGCGAGAGATAGGCGAAGAACCGCGGTTGCGACGGATCCTCGGCCATGTAGCCGATCGAATAGACATGAACCAGAAACGACACCGTCGTCACGACGACCAGCATCACGGCGGTCAGGGTGTCGATGCGCAGCGCCCAGGCGACGGCGAGCTTGCCTGAGGTAAACCAGTTGGCGACTGGCACGTGCGCGTCGGCGCCGGCGCCGACCTGAAAGAAGGCGATCCAGGAAAGGACGAAGCAGACGCCGAGAAAACCGGTGGTCACATATTCGGCGCCGCGCGCGCCAATCCACCGCCCGAAAATACCGGCGATCAGGAAACCGAAGAGCGGCAGAAAGACGATCAGATCGTACATGAGGTCTGTCTCAGCCCTTCAGCGAATTGATGTCTTCAACCGCGATTGATCCGCGATTGCGGTAATAGGCGACGAGGATGGCGAGGCCGATCGCCGCCTCCGCCGCCGCGACCGTCAGGATAAACAGCGCAAACGCCTGGCCGGTCAGATCGCCGCTGAAGGTCGAAAAAGCGATGAGATTGATGTTGACCGAGAGCAGGATCAGTTCGACCGACATCAGCATGATGATGATGTTCTTGTGGTTGAGGATGATGCCGGCGATGCCGATCGTGAACACGATCGCCGCGAGCGTCAAATAGCTGGAAAGGTCCATGCGTGTGATCCTTCAGACGCCGGCTCGCGAGGGAACCTTGCGCACTTCGACCGAGGTTTCCGGATTGCGCGCGACTTGAGCGCTGATGTCCTGGCGCTTCACGCCGGCCTTGTGGTGCAGGGTGAGAACGATCGCGCCGATCATCGCGGTGAGCAGGATCATCCCCGCCGCCTGGAAGAAGTAGAAATACCGGGTGTAGAGAACCTCGCCGAGCGCGGCAGTGTTCGAAAGCGTGCCCGAGGGCGTTGCGGGTTCGGCGGCGCCTGGCGACGTTGCCCAGCCTGAGACGACATAGACGAGCTCTGCGACGACACAGAAGGCGATCAGCAGCCCCTGAGGCAAATATTCGACGAAGCCCTGCTTCATGCGGGCGAAATCGACGTCGAGCAGCATGACGATGAACAGGAACAGCACCGCGACCGCGCCGACATAGACGACGACGAGGATCATCGCCAGGAACTCGGCGCCCAAGAGCAGAAAGAGCCCGGCTGCGTTGACGAAGGCCAGAATAAGGAACAGCACCGAGTGGACCGGGTTCCGGGCCAGGATGACTGCGAACGCCGACCCGACGAGGATCGGCGCGAAAATCCAGAAGAATACTGCCTCGGCCCGCATCGTCAGCCTCTTGAAAGCGCCCTCAGGCGCCACGTCTCAAACGCGCCTCGCGGCGCTGCCCCCTCATCCGGCCGATTTCGTCGGCCACCTTCTCCCACGAGGGGAGAAGGGGATCACCGATACGGCGCGTCCGCGGCGATGTTGCGCGCCAGTTCCCGCTCCCAGCGCGCCCCGTTCGCGAGCAGCCGGTCCTTGTCGTAGAACAACTCCTCGCGCGTCTCGGTCGCAAATTCGAAATTCGGTCCCTCGACGATGGCGTCGACCGGGCAGGCCTCCTGGCACATGCCGCAGTAGATGCACTTCGTCATGTCGATGTCGTAGCGCGTGGTGCGCCGCGTCCCGTCATTGCGGCGCGGCCCGGCCTCAATGGTGATCGCCTGCGCCGGGCAGATCGCCTCGCAGAGCTTGCAGGCGATGCAGCGCTCCTCGCCGTTCGGATAGCGCCTCAGCGCGTGCTCGCCCCGAAAACGAGGCGACAGCGGCGACTTCTCGTGCGGATAGTTGAGCGTCGCCTTCGGTTTGAACATGTAACGGATCGACAGCGCAAACGCCGCCAGGAACTCGGCGAGGAACAGCGAGCGGGCGGACTGGGCCAGTCTGAGAGCCATGAGTCGTCGTCCTTCAACCCGAGACGTTGGCGCCGAGGCCGGTGAACTCCAGCACCGCCGCCACCAGAACCACCATGAACAGCGAGATCGGCAGGAATACTTTCCAGCCGAGCCGCATCAGCTGATCGTATCGATAGCGCGGCACGAAGGCCTTCACCATCGAAAAACAGAACACCACCGACCAGGTCTTGATCAGGAACCAGATCACACCCGGAACCCAGGTGAACGGCGGGAAAGGCAGCGGCGAGAGCCAGCCGCCAAGGAACAGCACGGCCGTCATGGCCGACATGGTCAGAACTGCGACGAGTTCGGTCAGGAATTGCAGCAGAAAAAGCGAAGCCGAATATTCGACCGAGTAGCCGGCGACGAGCTCGGATTCCGCCTCGGTCAGATCGAACGGCGGCCGGTTCGTCTCGGCAAGCGCCGAGACGAAGAAGATGATGAACATTGGGAACAGCGGCAGCCAATACCAGCCGAGGAGGCCTAGGCGCGTGTCTTGCGCATGCACGATGTCGGAAAGATTGAGCGATCCGGCGCACATGATGACGGTGACGATGACGAACCCGATCGACACTTCGTAGGACACCATCTGCGCCGCGGCGCGAAGAGCGGAAAGAAGCGCGTATTTCGAGTTCGAAGCCCAGCCGGCCATGATGATGCCGTAGACGCCGAGCGATGACACAGCGAACAGGTAGAGGATGCCGACGTTGATGTCGCTGATCACCCATCCGTCCGAGACCGGAATCACCGCCCAGGCCGCGAACGCCAAAATGACCGAGACAAGCGGCGCGAGGACGAAGACGCCCTTGTTGGCGCTGTCGGGAATGATCGGCTCTTTGAGGATGAACTTCAGGAAGTCGGCGAATGGCTGAAGCACGCCCCAGGGCCCGACCACATTCGGGCCGCGGCGCAGCTGAACCGCGCCCCAGATCTTGCGCTCGATATAGATGAGAGCGGCGGTCGAGAGGAGCAGGCAGACGAGCAGGAGCAGGCTTTCCAGCACAAAGCGCAACGCCGTGCCGACGTCGGTCGCGTGCATCCAGCGGCCGAAGGCGGCGAAATATCCGCCGCCGATGAGGAACCAAAGCAGCGCAATGACGACGACCGCGGCGACGATCGCGCCGACTGCGACGGTCATAAGCCAGGGAGAGGAAGCGGGGCGGCTGGGAGTTGCGCTGCTCATGGGGGCCTATTCCGCCGCCTCGAGCCTTCGCTCCTGCGCCAGGGCCGAGCACTCGGCCATGACGCGCGAAGCGCGCGCGATCGGGTTAGTGAGGTAAAAGTCCTGGACGCTCGAGCCGAAGGGCGCCCGGTCGACTGTGCCAACAACCGTCGAAAGTCCCGCCAGCGCGGCCGGATCCGCCGGAACGATTGCGTCGAAACGTACGAGCTCGGGATAAGCCGCGGCGAGTGTCGCGCGAAGTTGCGTCAGCGAGTCATAAGGCAATCTGACGCCCAGAGGATCAGACAGGGCGCGCAGGATCGACCAGTCTTCGCGCGCGTCGCCCGGCGGGAACACCGCCCGCTCGGCGAACTGTGGGCGGCCCTCGGTATTGACATAGATGCCGGTCTTCTCGGTATAGGCCGCGCCCGGCAGGATCACGTCTGCGCGATGGGCGCCGCGATCGCCGTGCGTGCCGATGTAGACGACGAAAGCGCCCGGCTGAACATCGATTTCGTCGGCGCCGAGATTGAATAGCACGTCGAGCGCGCCCGCTTTCGCCATTGCAGCTGCGTCGAGCCCGCCGTCGCCGGGCACGAGACCGAGATCGAGGCCGCCGACGCGCGACGCCGCGCTGTGCAGCACATTGAAGCCGTTCCAGCCTTCCTTGACGACACCCGCTGCGAGCGCGGCCTTGGCAAGGCTTGCGAGCACCGCCGTTCCGTCGGGGCGCGCGAAAGCTGCCGCGCCAATGATGAACATCGGCTTCGTCATCCCCGCCGGCGGCTTCTCCGCGAGAAGGGCGAGCGTCTCCGGCCCCGCGCCCAGATGACCGTAGGAGTATGTCAGGTCGGCCGGTTCGCCGATGACGCTAACCGTCGCCCCGCCTTTGAGCCAGCGCTTCCGGATGCGCGCGTTGAGCACCGGCGCTTCGCGGCGCGGGTTCGAGCCGATGACGAAAATCGCGTCCGCCTGTTCGACGCCCGCGATGGCCGAGTTGAAGAGATAGGACGCGCGGCCAAATTTCGGATGCAGCTTCGACCCGTCCTGACGGCAGTCGATATTGGGCGAATTGAGCTTGCCGACCAGGCCCTTGAGCGCGAACATCTCCTCGACGGTCGCAAGATCGCCGACGATCGCGCCGATCCGGGACGGCGACGTCGTCTTGACCCTCGCTGCGATCGCAGAGAAGGCAACGCTCCAGCTTGCCGGGGTCAGCTTGCCATCGATGCGCACATAAGGGCGGTCGAGCCGCTGCGTCTTGAAACCGTCGGCGACGTAGCGCGTCTTGTCGGAAATCCACTCCTCGTTGATCGCCTCATTCACCCGCGGCAAGATGCGCACGACCTCGCGGCCGCGCGAGTTGAACTCGGATCGCCGAGCCGAGAGCGTCCATCACGTCGACCGACTCGGTCTTGACGAATTCCCACGGACGGGCATGGAACGCGATCGGCTTCGAGGTCAGCGCGCCGACCGGGCAGAGGTCGATGATATTGGCCTGGAGCTCCGACGTCATCGCGCTCTCGAGATAGGAGGTGATCTCCATATCCTCGCCGCGGCCGATCGCTCCGAGCTCGGGAACGCCTGCGACCTCTGTCACGAAACGCACGCAGCGCGTGCACTGTATGCACCGGTTCATTGAGGTCTTGACGAGCACGCCGATATATTTGTCTTCAACCGCACGCTTGTTCTCGGAAAAGCGCGAGGAATCGGCGCCGTATGCCATCGCCTGGTCCTGCAGGTCGCATTCGCCGCCCTGGTCGCAGATCGGGCAGTCGAGCGGATGGTTGATGAGCAGGAACTCCATCACGCCCTGGCGCGCCTTGCGGACCATGGGAGAATTGGTCTCGATAACCGGCGGCTCGCCTTTCGGTCCTGGACGAAGGTCCTTGACCGCCATCGCGCAGGAGGCGGTCGGCTTCGGCGGACCGCCCTTCACTTCGACAAGGCACATCCGACAGTTGCCGGCGATCGACAGCCGTTCATGAAAGCAGAAGCGCGGAACTTCGGCGCCGGCGGCCTCGCAGGCCTGGAGGAGGGTGTATTCGGCCGGAACATCCAGCTCCTTGCCGTCGATGATGATCTTGCTCATGCGCCCGTCGCCCCATAACGGGCCCGCCAATAGGCGAGCAGGTCGCTGACAGCAAGCCCGTCGATCGTCGCGCCATCCTCCAATGAGGAGCCGGACATATTGCCGTCATGAAAGTCCGAGCCGGAAAGGTTGACATCGTCGAACCGCGACCCCGAGAGATCCGCGTGACGGACGTCCAGTCGATGCTTCTGGCTTTCTATCCTCATTGACTCGGTCCGCTCGCAGCGCTTATCCGCATTTCCGGCTCATCCATAGCTTGATATGCGGTAGATGACCCCAGCCGAATGCGACGTCGCTGTCGCCGTTTCTCGACAGGCATTCAAGGCGGCGCTTCGCCTCGGCAAGATCGGGGATATGCCCGACGGCGATTGGCCACATGACGAAATGGGGCGCAGCCAGCTTCTCGAACCAGACGCCCTTACGGTTATAGAAGTGCTTGTGAACCGTAGCCCAGACGAACCGCTCGAGCGCCTCGACGCTGTCCCAGACCGACATGTTGACCAGCGTGTTCGGATCGTCGAACGGCCGAAGGGCGGTCGCGTTGTTGCTTTCGTCCTTCAGGCGCCAGACGAATCCGGGGCTGCGTTCGGCGAGCGCGTTGACACGATCGAGATTGTCCATGAACCCGGCCATGCGCGGATCGTCGAGCGCGTGCAGCGGACGGCCGATGTTGAGCTGGGCGATGTGGGTCTGGCTCGTCACAGCCGACCCATTTCTTGCTTTCCGCATGTTCCGCTGATCAGCGAGATCATCTTATCGGAATAAAACCCAATTTCCTTATCGTTGAACCTTTCGTCTTTTGCAGTCCAGTCCATGCCCTACTCCGCTGCTTCCCGAACAGGCTCGCTATGCGGATTCGCCGAATAGAGGTCGATGCGCCGCTCGATCTCAGGGCGGAAATGGGCGATGAGACCCTGGATCGGCCAAGCCGCGGCGTCGCCGAGCGCGCAGATCGTATGGCCCTCGACCTGCTTCGTTACCTCAAGCAGCATGTCGATTTCCCGCTTCTGCGCCCGGCCCTCCGCCATGCGCGTCATCACACGCCACATCCAGCCGGCGCCTTCGCGGCAGGGCGTGCACTGGCCGCAGCTCTCGTGCTTGTAGAAATAGGATAGCCGCGCGATCGCCCGGATGATGTCGGTCGACTTGTCCATGACGATCACCGCGGCCGTGCCGAGGCCCGAACGCAGCTTGGCTAGCGAATCGAAGTCCATCGGGCAATCGACGATCTGATCCGCCGGAACCAGCCGCACCGACGACCCCCCGGGAATGACGGCCAGAAGATTGTCCCAGCCACCGCGGATTCCGCCGGCGTGCGTCTCGATCAATTCGCGGAACGGGATCGACATCGCCTCTTCGACGTTACAGGGCTTGTTCACATGGCCGGAGATACAAAAGAGCTTGGTGCCGGCGTTATTGGGCGCCCCGAAACTCGTAAACCACGAAGCGCCGCGGCGCAGGATCGTCGGCGCAGCGGCGATCGACTCGACGTTGTTGACCGTCGTCGGACTGCCGTAGAGGCCCATGCCCGCCGGAAACGGCGGCTTCATGCGCGGCATGCCCTTCTTGCCCTCGAGCGACTCGAGCATCGCCGTCTCTTCGCCGCAGATGTAGGCGCCCGCGCCGTGATGGACATAGAGGTCGAACGGCCAGCCGTGGATGTTGTCCTTGCCGATGAGCCTGGCTTCGTAAGCCTGGTCGACCGCCGCCTGGAAGCGCTCGCGCTCGAGGATATATTCGCCGCGGAGATAAACGTAAGCCGCATTGGCGCCCATCGCGAACGAGGCGATGAGGGAGCCCTCGATAAGCGTGTGGGGATCGTTGCGCAGGATTTCGCGATCCTTGCACGTGCCGGGCTCGGATTTATCGGCATTGACGACCAGATAATGAGGCCGCTTCGGATCAACGGTCTTGGGCATGAACGACCATTTGAGGCCGGTCGGGAAGCCTGCGCCGCCGCGACCGCGCAGGCCCGAGGCTTTCATCTCCGAAATGACCCAGTCGCGTCCCTTGTCGATGATGGCTTTGGTGTTGTCCCAGGCGCCGCGCGCCTGCGCGCCTTTCAGGCCCCAATCGCCGAAGCCGTAGAGATTGGTGAAGATGCGATCCTTGTCGTCCAGCATGGCCCTAGCGCCCCGCCTTCACGTCGTGATCGCCATGCCCGCCGACAACCTTCGAGCTTGTTCCGCCACGCGCCAGATTGGCGGCCTGGGCGACCCATTGCTCTCGATCGATGCGCCCCGGAAAGGCCAGATAAGTGCCGACCCAGCGTATCTCCGCCGTTGTCCAGCCCGCAATCTGGTCGAAGTGAAAGACTCCGAGGTCATGGAGATGCTTCTCGTTGACCGGACCGACGCCCTTGACGCGCTGAAGATCGTCGGGCACCCCGCGCGGCGCCTCGAGGGCCAGCGGCCGGGCGCCGACCGCGTTGGCCTTTTGCTCGGCCGTCGCGTCTGCGGGCAGCTTCGCCAGCGCCTCGCCAATGTGAGCCTCTTCGGCGGCGGCGTGCGCATGCGCCGCGCCCTCGTCGAGGTGAGCGAGGTGAGGCGGTTGATCGTTCGCCGGCGGTTGCGAGGCCACGCTCGCCTTGCCGCTGAGTCCATCGACGCCGTAGAGCGTGGTCAGCGACGTCAGACCGCCGACCGGCTCCGAGGACTTACGGCCGATCTGCGAGCCTGTTCTGACCGGACGGCCTGCGGCGAGATCATCGAGCAGGTGGGAGAAGCTCTGCGGCGTCAGGTCTTCATAATAATCGTCGTTGATCTGGACCATCGGAGCGTTGCAGCAGGCGCCGAGGCACTCGACTTCGTTCCACGAGAACAACCCGTCAGCCGTCACATGTCCGGATTCGCCGATGCGTTTGCGCAAAACCGCTTTGATGTCCTCCGCGCCCCTCAGCATGCACGGCGTCGTGCCGCAAAGTTGGACGTAGTATCGTCCAACCGGCGCGAGATTGAACATGGAGTAGAACGTCGCGACCTCGAGCACCCGAATCTTGGGCATATCGAGCATCTGGGCGACCTTCTCGATCGCGGGCTTCGACAGCCAGTAGCCGCTTTGAGCCTGGGCCCGCCACAGAAGCGCGAGCACGGCGGACGCCTGCCTGCCTGCCGGATATTTGGCGATCTCCGTCGCAGCCCAAGCCTCGTTCTCGGGCGTGAACCCGAAGCTCTCAGGCTGCTGATCGGCAAGACGACGGACGGACATAGGTCAGGATACCCAGGCTTCGAAAGAGGAGAGGCGGCGCATCATCGGCTGACGCCTCCGGGGAGTGTGACTCAGGACGGTCAACGGTCGACCTCCCCGAACACGATATCGATCGAGCCGAGGATCGCACTGACGTCCGCCAGCATGTGCTTGCGGCAGAGGAAATCCATTGCCTGGAGATGGGCGAAGCCCGGCGCGCGCAGCTTGACCCGATAGGGCCTATTGGAGCCGTCGGACACGAGATAGACGCCAAACTCGCCCTTCGGGGCCTCAACCGGCGCATAGACTTCGCCTGCCGGAACTTTGTAGCCTTCGGTATAGAGCTTGAAATGATGGATCAGCGCTTCCATGGACTTCTTCATGTCCGCGCGCTTCGGCGGCGCAATCTTGCCGTCGTCCGTCGCGACCGGGCCGGCGCCGGTCGCTGAATTGAGCTTGTCGCAGCATTGCTTCATGATCTTGACGGACTGGCGCATCTCCTCCATGCGGATCAGATAGCGATCGTAGCAATCCCCGTTCTTGCCGATCGGGATGTCGAAATCCATTTCCTCATAGCACTCGTAGGGTTGCGACTTGCGCAAGTCCCACGCCGCGCCGGAGCCGCGCACCATCACGCCCGAGAAGCCCCATGCCCACGCGTCGGCGAGCTTGACGACGCCGATGTCGACATTGCGCTGCTTGAAGATGCGGTTGCCGGTGAGGAGCGTTTCAAGGTCGTCGCAGACTTTGAGGAACGGATCGCAGAATGCGTAGATGTCGTCGATGAGCTTCGGGGGAAGGTCCTCGTGGACTCCCCCCGGACGGAAATAAGCCGCATGCATGCGCGAGCCGCTGGCGCGCTCGTAAAACACCATCAGCTTCTCGCGCTCTTCGAATCCCCAAAGCGGAGGCGTCAGCGCCCCGACGTCCATCGCCTGCGTCGTGACGTTGAGGAGGTGCGACAGGAGCCGGCCGATCTCGGAGTACAGGACGCGGATGAGCTGCGCGCGGCGCGGGATCGAAACGCCGAGGAGGCGCTCCACTGCGAGCGCGTAGGCGTGCTCCTGATTCATCGGCGCAACGTAATCGAGCCGGTCGAGATAAGGCACGTTCTGCAGATAGGTGCGCGCCTCCATCAGCTTCTCGGTGCCCCGATGCAGAAGGCCGATATGCGGGTCAACCCGCTCGACAACCTCGCCGTCGAGCTCGAGCACGAGGCGCAACACGCCATGCGCCGCCGGATGCTGCGGCCCAAAGTTGATCGAGAAATTGCGAAGGTTCTGTTGTTCCGTCATCTGCCGTCCTTCGCCTTCTCGTCCCCCGGCAGCGGGGGTCCCTCCCACGGGCTCAGGAAATCGAACTCGCGGAACTCCTGGGTCAGCCGAACCGGCTCGTAGCGCACGCGCTTCTCTTGGTCGTCGTAGCGCACCTCGACAAAGCCGGTCATCGGGAAGTCCTTGCGCAACGGATGGCCGTCGAACCCGTAGTCGGTCAGGATTCGCCTGAGATCCGGGTGACCGACAAACAGAACCCCGAAGAAATCGTAGATCTCCCGTTCGTACCAATCGGCGCCCGGGTAGACCTCCGTCGCGCTCGCAATCGGCGTCTCCTCGTCGGCGGCGACCTTAAGCCGAATGCGGCGGTTCAACTTCGGCGACAAGAGGTGATAGACGACGTCAAATCGTCTCTCGCGTTCCGGATAATCCGCTCCCGAGATGTCGATAATCGAGACAAACTGCCGGTCCGGATCGTTGCGCAGGAGTTTGAGCGCATCGATGATGCGGCTCGGATCGAGGGTAAGGGTCAGTTCCCCAAATACAAAGCTCGACTCCAGGACCGCGCCGGG
This sequence comes from uncultured Alphaproteobacteria bacterium, assembly GCA_963787135.1. Classification (GTDB taxonomy): domain Bacteria; phylum Pseudomonadota; class Alphaproteobacteria; order Rhizobiales; family Beijerinckiaceae; genus Roseiarcus. The sequence goes on from CAWBBW010000032.1 coordinate 48,496, forward strand.
CATCGCCTCTTCGATCTTCGCGCCAATGCTTTGCAGGAGCTCGTCCATCCGACTGTCGTCCTTCCCGCCGCCCTATCGCTCGATCGTCCCGGTGCGACGGATCTTCTTCTGGAGCATCAGAATGCCGTACAGCAAAGCCTCGGCGGTCGGCGGACAGCCGGGCACGTAGATGTCGACCGGCACGATCCGATCGCAGCCGCGCACCACCGAATAAGAATAGTGATAGTAGCCGCCGCCGTTGGCGCAGGAACCCATTGATATGACGTAGCGGGGCTCCGGCATCTGGTCGTAGACCTTGCGCAGAGCGGGCGCCATTTTGTTGGTGAGCGTGCCGGCGACAATCATCACGTCCGACTGACGCGGGCTTCCGCGCGGCGCGAAGCCGAAACGCTCCACGTCATATCGCGGCATGGATAGCTGCATCATTTCGACCGCGCAGCAGGCGAGCCCGAAGGTCATCCACATCAGCGAGCCGGTGCGCGCCCACTGGATGAGATCGTCCGCCGTCGTAACCAGAAATCCCCTGTCGGCAAGCTCGTCGCTGATGGCGCCAAAGGTGGGGTCGTCGGCGCCGATCGGCCTGCCGGTAGACGGATCGACAAGGCCTCTCGCCGCGGGCGCTACGATCGGATTTGCGCTCAATCCCATTCCAGCGCTCCCTTGTTCCATTCGTAGACGAACCCGACGGTCAGGACGGCCAGGAAGAGCATCATAGACCAGAAGCCGAGCGCCCCCAGGTGATGAAAAACGATCGCCCAGGGGAACAGGAACGCGACCTCGAGGTCGAAGATGATGAACAGAAGCGAGACCAGGTAGAAGCGGGCGTCGAAGCGCATTCGCGCGTCGTCGAACGGGGGGAAGCCGCACTCATAGGGTGACAGCTTCACGGAGTCGGGCGCCTTGAAGGCGACGAGGAAAGGCGCAACGAGCAATGCCCCCGAGATCAGGGCGGCAAGGATGATGAACACGACCAGCGGAAGATAATCGGAAATGAGGCTCGGCATCGGCCTTCCTCTCGGGACGTGGTCGAACAGGCGTAAAGGAGCGCGGCGTCGTAGCGACGCGCATGCCCCTCCCTATGTTTGAAGGCCTATCGCAGTGCAGCGAAGCATGCAAGGCGAAAGGGCGGGAATTGCAGCAAACCCGGCAGAAAGCCCGATGCGTGACCCTATCCGGCATCTCCCGGTTGTAGCCCCGTCAACGAGCCAAAGGCGACGCTTTTTTGAAGCAGAAAATGGCGAGAGAGACGGGACTTGAACCCGCGACCTCCGGCGTGACAGGCCGGCGCTCTAACCAACTGAGCTACTCCCCCGCGAGGACGTGAGCGGATAAGCCAGCGAGGCGGCCAAGTCAAGGCGCGCTTGCGTCCGTGCGGAGGCGAACGCAGGCTTGGCCGGAATTCTAGAACTGGCCCGTCGCGAACAGCCAGCGCCGCATTTCGCCGCGGGTCAAAATATGCACGGAATCGGGCGGCAGCGATTCCGCCGTACGAACGAGGGCAGGGTCGACGCCCATTCGGCGCGCGTAGCGCTGCAGGACGGCGACCATGGGGGCGTCGGCGAAGCTCCGCGTCACATGCGCCGGGCCGCCCCAGCCGCCGCCTTCGCTTTCGACGATCGACATCCGGTGCAAGGCGACTTCGCTGCCCGGAGGGGCGATGCGGCGCACTGCTCCCATCATGGCATAGACGCAGGCCGACAGACATTCGCCAGTATAGGGGCCCGCCTCTCTGCCATCTTCAAATCGGCCGACGATGCCTGCGACCCGCAGCTCGCGCAGAAGATGTCCAAAGACCATCGACGCGACCACATTGCCGCCTCGCGAATTGAAGAAGACGATGCGCCGCAGGTTCGTGTCCGAACTGCCCGACTTAAGGAAGTCGACAAATGCTTGAGGCGTATCGGTCTCGATGACGCCGTCGGCGACGATCACGTGAGGACAGCGGGCCCCGCAGCCGCCCGTCTGCAGCGGCTGAACGCGAAACGTCATCGAGCTGGACTCCGCGTGAACCGCAGGCGCGAGCGATCCCGCAACGGCGAAGATCAAGCCAAGCGCCGCGATCCGTCGAAAGCGACGGCGCCGGCTGGTGGGCGGTGACGGGCTCGAACCGCCGACCCTCTCGGTGTAAACGAGATGCTCTGCCAACTGAGCTAACCGCCCTTCTTGCCCGGGACACATCGTGCTCAGGCAAGATTACAGCCTCGCTCGTGCGCCAACAAGCGTAGCTGGCGCTATGGCGCCCTATGCCCCTTCCAAAGCGCCTGCTTCAAAGCAGCAGAGCGGCCTTCCGGCCGCCCTGCGCTTGCCAACCCTCAGCAAAGCTATTTCTTGACCGACTTCTTGTTGAGGCTCGCCTTCAGCGCCGCGCCGGGCTTGAATCGCGCGTTCTTCGACGCGGCGATCTTGATCTCCTTCCCCGTCGCGGGATTGCGACCTTTTCCGGCTGCGCGTTCGCGCACGGAAAAGGTGCCGAATCCCACCAGACGAACCTCTTCGCCCTTCTTCAGGGTTTTCTCGATGCCCTCCAGCACCGCCTCAAGAGCGGCGGCGGCGCTCACCTTGGTCAAATCCGCTTTCGTCGAGATGTGGTCGACGAGCTCAAGCTTGTTCATGGTTGTCTCTCCGTTGGAACCTGGCCCCTTCGTCCGGCGCCGGCTTTATCGCGCGGCATTGCTGGCCGTCGCACGCTCAAGCCGACCCTCCCCGCGGCGGCGCCTAGACGCCGTCTTTCCGCGCGAATCGGCGGCAGAGTTGGCCTCATTGCTCACGTTCGGCCTAGGAAACGCAAGGGTTTGCCGGGAGAGACCACAAAAAAAGATGCGTCTTGCCGCGGAAAATCCCGCGCCGGGTAACAAAAATGCTGCAAACCCCGGGGGTTTGCAGCATTTCGATCCGACTGGCGGCTGATCGGGAGGTCTTCACCTCCCCGCCCACTAGTGGGCGACGAGGCCGTGACCGTCGTCATCGTGAGGAGGCTTGGCGGGCGCGACGGCGACAGCCTCCTCCCAGACGATCGGGACAGGCTGACGCACGAGAGCGTGCGACAACACCTCCTCCATGCGCGAGACAGGCAGGATCTCGAGGCCGTTCCTGACCGAGTTCGGAATGTCAGCCAAATCCTTGACGTTCTCTTCCGGGATCAGGACCTTCTTGATTCCGCCACGCAGAGCCGCAAGCAATTTCTCCTTCAGACCTCCGATCGGCAGCACGCGCCCGCGCAAAGTGACTTCGCCGGTCATCGCGATGTCGCGGCGCACCGGGATGCCGGTCAGCATCGAGACGATAACCGTCGCCATCCCGACGCCGGCCGACGGCCCGTCTTTCGGCGTCGCGCCTTCGGGCACATGGACGTGGATGTCGCGCTTGTCGAAGAGAGGCGGCTCGATGCCGAAGTCGACCGCACGCGAGCGGACGTACGACGCCGCCGCAGAGATCAATTCCTTCATCACATCCTTCAGATTGCCGGTCACCGTCATGCGGCCCTTGCCGGGCATCATGACGCCCTCGATCGTCAGCAGCTCGCCGCCGACCTCAGTCCAGGCAAGGCCTGTGACCAGCCCGACCTGATCGTCGGCCTCGATCTCGCCGTAGCGGAACTTCGGCGGCCCGAGGAATTCCGCGACGTTCTCGCCGGTGACCACGATCTTCTTCTTCTGCTTGCTCGTCAGAATCTCCTTCACCGCCTTGCGGGCGAGGTTGGAGAGCTCGCGTTCGAGGTTGCGGACGCCGGCCTCGCGCGTATAGCGGCGAATGAGTTCCATGACCCCGCTGTCCTCGACGGCGAACTCGTTGGCGTCGAGACCGTGCTTGCCCATCGAGTTCGGCAGCAGATGCCGCTTCGCGATCTCCAGCTTCTCATCCTCAGTGTAGCCGGCGATGCGGATGATCTCCATTCGGTCCATCAAGGGCGGCGGGATATTGAGCGTGTTGGCGGTCGTGACGAACATCACCCCGGAGAGGTCATAGTCGACCTCGAGGTAGTGGTCGTTGAACGTCGCATTCTGCTCCGGATCGAGCACTTCAAGCAGGGCCGACGACGGATCGCCGCGGAAATCCATCCCCATCTTGTCGATCTCGTCGAGCAGGAAAAGCGGGTTCGACGTCTTCGCCTTGCGCATCGACTGGATGACCTTGCCGGGCATTGAGCCGATATACGTCCGCCGATGACCGCGGATCTCGGCCTCGTCGCGCACGCCGCCAAGCGACATGCGCACGAACTCGCGGCCGGTCGCCTTCGCGATCGACTTGCCGAGCGAAGTTTTGCCGACGCCGGGCGGGCCGACGAGGCAAAGGATCGGGCCCGTCAGCTTGTTGGCGCGCTGCTGCACAGCGAGATATTCGACGATGCGTTCTTTGACCTTGTCGAGTCCGAAATGGTCCGCATCGAGAATCGCCTGCGCCGCCGGAAGATCCTTCTTGATCTTCGAGCGTCGCTGCCAGGGGATCGAGAGCAGCCAGTCGAGATAATTGCGCACGACCGTCGCCTCGGCCGACATCGGCGCCATCTGCCTCAACTTCTTGACCTCGCCCAGCGCCTTCTCGCGCGCTTCCTTGGTGAGCTTGGTCGACTTGATCCGCTCTTCGAGCTCGGACATTTCGTCCTTGCCCTCTTCGTCGCCGAGCTCCTTCTGGATCGCTTTCATCTGCTCGTTGAGATAGTACTCGCGCTGCGTCTTCTCCATCTGGCGCTTGACACGCGTGCGGATGCGCTTCTCGACCTGCAAGACCGAGATCTCGCTCTCCATCAGCGCAAGACACTTCTCGAATCGTTTGGCGATCGAGCGCATCTCCAAAATCGCCTGCTTGTCGGCGAGCTTGATCGCAAGATGCGACGCGACCGTATCGGCAAGCTTGCCGTAGTCGTCGATCTGGTTGACCGCGCTCACGACCTCAGGCGAGATTTTCTTGTTGAGCTTCACATAGCTCTCGAATTCGGAGATGACCGAACGCGACAGCGCTTCGGCCTCGACCTTGTCGATCGGCTCATCAGCGATCGCCCGGGCCTCGGCCTGGAAATAGCTCTCCCCGGGGATGTAGCGCGTCACCTGCGCGCGCGTGGCGCCTTCGACCAGCACCTTCACGGTTCCGTCGGGCAGCTTCAAGAGCTGCAAGACGGTGGCCAGCGTGCCCGCGGAAAAGATGGCGTCGGGCGCAGGGTCGTCGTCCGCCGCGTTCTTCTGCGTCGCCAGCAGGATCGGCTTATCAGACTTCATCACCTCTTCGAGGGCGCGGATCGACTTCTCGCGTCCCACGAACAGCGGGACAATCATGTGCGGGAAGACCACGATGTCGCGCAAGGGCAGGACTGGATAGACGTCGAGCGTGCCGGCGGCGATGGATTTGCGTTGACTGGTCATGGCTGTCCTTCTCGAAAGCCGGACAGAAGCCCGACTCTCACGTTTGCTTTGACGACGCTCGCCGACGAGCCCGGCCCTGAAACTCAGCAGCTCTTGCTTGTCGCCTATGCACCCCGCCCGTCGGATAGCCCGAACAGGATCGCATCGATTCCCGCCGCAAGGTTCGTGCCGCGCACGAGAATCACACGTCTTTGGCTGAAGATGGGCTCCGCGTGCGACAGTTTCAAGCCGCCCGCTGAACGCCCGATCAGCTCGCGCGTTCGGCGCGCTCCGCACGCTCGGCGTAAATATAGAGCGGGCGCGCCTTGCCTTCGACGACCTCGGGGCCAATCACGACCTGCTCCACGCCGTCGAGCCCGGGCAGTTCGAACATCGTATCCAGCAGAATGCCTTCCATGATCGAGCGCAGGCCGCGCGCGCCGGTTCGCCGCTCGATCGCCTTCTTGGCGACGACGACCAAGGCCTCGTCCTGGAAGGTGAGGTCGGTGCTCTCCATCTCGAACAGGCGCTGGTACTGCTTGACCAGCGCATTCTTCGGCTCGGTCAGAATCTTCTTGAGCGCCTCTTCGTCGAGATCTTCGAGCGTCGCGATCACCGGCAGACGGCCGACGAATTCCGGTATGAGCCCGAATTTCAGCAGATCCTCCGGCTCCACCTCACGGAAGACCTCCCCGGTCCGGCGGTCGTCCGGCGACGCCACCTTCGCCCCGAAGCCGATCGAGGTTCCCTTGCCGCGCGCCGATATGATGCGCTCAAGGCCCGAGAAGGCGCCGCCGCAGATGAAGAGAATATTTGTCGTGTCGACCTGCAGGAACTCCTGCTGCGGGTGCTTGCGGCCGCCCTGCGGAGGGACGCTCGCGATCGTGCCTTCCATGATCTTGAGCAGCGCCTGCTGGACGCCCTCGCCCGAAACGTCACGGGTGATCGAGGGATTGTCCGACTTGCGGCTGATCTTGTCGATCTCGTCGATATAGACAATGCCGCGCTGCGCCCGTTCGACGTTGTAGTCGGAGGCCTGGAGCAATTTAAGGATGATGTTTTCGACATCCTCGCCAACATAGCCCGCTTCAGTTAGCGTCGTCGCATCGGCCATGGTGAACGGAACGTCGAGGATGCGCGCGAGCGTCTGCGCGAGCAGCGTCTTTCCCGAGCCGGTCGGGCCGATCAGGAGGATGTTGGATTTCGCCAGTTCGACGTCGCCGTGTTTGGTCGCATGATTGAGGCGCTTGTAATGATTGTGAACGGCGACCGACAGCACCCGCTTGGCTTGAGGCTGGCCAATCACATAGTCGTCGAGGACCTTGCAGATCTCACGCGGCGTCGGGATGCCATCCTTGCTCTTGACGAGGGCAGTCTTGCTCTCCTCGCGAATGATATCCATGCAGAGTTCGACGCATTCATCGCAAATGAAAACAGTCGGTCCGGCGATGAGTTTGCGCACCTCATGCTGGCTCTTCCCGCAAAACGAGCAGTAGAGCGTATTTTTGGCGTCGCCGTCCGCCTTGGCCATCGTGTTTCTCCAATCAGGCCGCTTGGGTCGAAGCGAGTCGCCAAATCGACCTTCCAGCCTAAACAAATCACCCTAACGAAACGTAGCCTTCGACCCATCTCGTCGTCCGCCGCGCCGCACCATACAGCACAAGCAACCACCAAACTCCGGGCGAAATCAAGTCCGCCCCGGAAAATTGATTGCCGTTAAGCTTTTCCGGACTCGCCCGGGCGCTCTTCGGGGCCGCCTCAGGCCGGCGCTTTCGCCTCTTCCACTTCCACGGCGCGCTTATTCGTCACTTCGTCGACGATGCCGAACGCCTTAGCCTCTTCCGCCGACATAAAATGGTCGCGATCCAACGTTCTTTCAATGGCTTCGTAGGATTGCCCGGTATGGTGGACGTAAATTTCGTTTAGGCGTCGCTTCACCTTGAGGATGTCCTCGGCGTGGCGTTGGATATCGGAAGCCTGGCCCTGGAAACCGCCGGAGGGCTGGTGGACCATGATCCGCGAATTGGGAAGGGCGAAACGCGATCCTTTCTCGCCCGCGGCAAGAAGGAGTGAGCCCATTGAGGCCGCCTGGCCGATGCACATCGTCGTCACCTTGGGCCGGATGAACTGCATCGTATCGTAGATCGAAAGCCCGGCTGTGACCACCCCGCCGGGCGAATTGATGTAAAGCGCGATTTCTTTTTTCGGATTATCCGCCTCGAGGAAGAGGAGTTGTGCGACCACCAGGGAGGCCGAGACATCTTCGACCGCCCCGATCATGAAGATGATCCGCTCGCGCAGGAGACGCGAGAAAATATCGAAAGAGCGTTCGCCGCGCGCCGACTGCTCGATGACGATCGGCACGAGGTTGTTGGTGTAGTAGTCGATCGGATCGCGCATGTGCTCATTGTTCCCGAGAATCGTCCGGCGGACGCCTCGATCTAGATAGGCGCCCGCTATCCCGCCGAAAAGGGGCCAAGCGTCCCGCGCCTCACCACCATAGTCAGCCGGCAGGCTGTTCGATTTCCTGCGCCAGGCCCGGCATCTCGTCGTCGATCGGCTTCAGGAGCTCTTCCTTGGTGGTCTTGCGCTCGGCGACCCGGGCGCGGCCGATGATATGATCGACGACCTTCTCCTCGTAGATCGGGGCGCGCAATTCCGCCAGGGCCTGCTGGTTGTTGCGATAAAAATCCCAGACCTGCTTTTCCTGGCCGGGGTAAGACCGCGCCCGGGCGACAAGCGCCTGGGTCATCTCCTCGTCCGAGACTTTGACGTCCGCCCGATTGCCGACTTCTGCCAGAAGCAGGCCGAGGCGCACGCGACGCTCGGCGATCTTGCGATAGTCGGCGCGGACGGCGTCTTCCGTCGTGTTCTCGTCGGCGAAGCTGCGGCCCGAAGCCTGCTGTTCGCGCGTGACCTGCGTCCAGATCGAATCAAACTCCTGATTGACCAGCCCTTCCGGCAGTTCGAAGCCATATTGCGTGTCGAGCTTGTCCAGCAACTGGCGCTTGACCTTGTCGCGCGAAGCCCGCGCGTAGTCGGCCGCGATCCGATCGCGGATCATTGCCTTGAGATTGTCGAGGCCCTCGAATCCGAGGCCCTTGGCGAATTCGTCGTCGATCGCGAAGGCCTCGCGCGCAGCGACGGCCTTCACCGTCACGTCGAAGTCGCCCGTCTGGCCCGCGAGCGCGCGGACCGCGTAAGCTTCGGGAAATGTCGCCTGAATGGTGCGTCTGTCGCCGGCCGCGACGCCGAGAAGCTGCTCCTCAAAGCCGGGAATAAAGGAATTGGAGCCGAGCACGACCTCGATGTCCTTCCCCTCGCCGCCCTCGAACGGCACGCCCTTGATCGTGCCGCTGAAATCGACGGTGACGCGGTCGTGTAACTCAGCCTTCGCGCCCTCGGGCTTCGCTGTGTAGGTGCGGCGCTCCTCGGCAAGCCGGTCGATCGACGCATCGACGTCGGCGTCTTCGACATCTGCGACGAGACGTTCGAGAGCGACCTGCGAGAAGTCGCCCACTTCGAAAACGGGCAGCACTTCGAGCGCCACCTTGAAGTTGAGATCGCCGCGCGCCTCGAGCGCCGCGTCAATCGCCGCCTGATCGGTCGGCAGCTCGATCTTCGGCTCGCGCGCGAGGCGCAGGCCGTTGTCGTCCACGATCTTCTTGTTGGCGCTGGCGATCGCCTCCTGCACGACATCGGCCATCACTGACTTGCCGTAGACCTTGCGAAGGTGTTCGACCGGCACCTTGCCGGGACGGAAGCCGTTGATTCGGACCTTCGACTTGAGCTCGGCCAGCTGGCCGTTCAGCTTCGCCGCAAGATCGCTCGCCGGCAGAGAAATGTCATATTCGCGCTTGAGCCCTTGGCTCAGCGTCTCCGTCACCTGCATTGTCCAATCCGCCTATACTCTTAAGCCAAGGCAACCCTTAGCTGGTTTATTCCTTGTCGCCAAAACGTCAAACTCAACTCGCGACGACCGCGTATCGTTTCGCCGCTCCGGCAATACCGCACTCACGGGCCCTGGAACTGGTGCGGGCGGAGGGACTCGAACCCCCACAACTTGCGTCACCGGAACCTAAATCCGGCGCGTCTACCAATTCCGCCACGCCCGCAGCTGACGCCGCCTCGACAGGGGCGCCTCATGCTTCGGGCGCGCTCTATACCAGCTTGTCTGCCGGGCGCCACAGAAAAAAGCATCACTTAGACGCCGGCCGCGGCGATCGGAACGGCGGCGACCTCGGCGCGGAGGAAATGAGCGGTTGCGCCACCCGCCCGCTCGGCTAGAAGGCCGAGCCGCAACGCCCTGACGCAATGCGGGTACGCAAGGAATGACGTGAGTCGCCCAGTGAAACCCATGCCGACGCCTGCGCCGCTTGCCCGGGCGGCCATTCGCCCGGCCGCGGGACAATCATGATCCCGACCCGCCGGACGCTGCTGTCTGGGGGGCTGGCCGCCGCGGCCTGGGGATTGAGCGCCCGCGCGCAGGTCCCTGCCCTCGCGGTGGACGGGTTTCTCCCTTTCGAGGTCAGCCCCTCCCGACTTCGGCTTGCCCCCTCGCCGGCCGATCCGGCGTCAACATTGTCTTATGCCGGCGCGACGCCGGGCCCCCTCCTCCGCCTAAAAAAAGGCGAGGAGCTGAAGTTAAGACTTGTCAACAAGCTCGCCGAACCGACTGCTCTGAGCTTTCCCGGGCTTCGAGCGGCGAACGCCAGCGCCGGCTACGGCGGCCTGACCCAGCCGCGGCTGCAGCCCGGCGCGAGCGCCGACATCCGCTTTTCGCCGCCCGATTCGGGCTTCAATCTCTATCTGCCGCACGCCGGCGCGACCGACGCCGGCCAGCAGGGGCGCGGACTCTTCGGCCCGATTATCGTCGAAGAGGCCAATAAAGTAGACGCCGACCAGGACGTCGCGATCGTGCTGTCGGATTGGAGCCTCGACGAGCGCGGGCAGATCAAGGACGATTTCGGCGATCCAGCGCTTGCCCGCGGGCCTGGCCGCAAGGGCGGCCTCGTCTTCGCAAACGGCGAAGCCGCGCCCCTCAGGGTCTCGGCGCGGCCCGGCGCACGCATTCGCCTCAGGCTCGGCAACGCCGCGACCGCGCGCCTGACCAATGTCGGCATCGACGGCGCGAGGACCTTCATCGTCGCGGTCGACGGGCAGCCAAGCGAGCCGTTCGAGCCATTGCGCAACCAGTTTCCGATGGGCCCCGGCGCGCGCTTCGAACTGATGGTCGACATGCCGCGCGCGTCAGGCGCAAGCGTCAGGCTCGCGCTCAAGGGAGACGCGGGCGCGCCGGACCAAGCATTCGTGACCATCGTGACAGACGGCGAGCCGGTCCCCGAGCGCGGCGCAGCCCCGGGCCTTGCCGCCAATCCGCTCCTGCCGGCCGAGATCGCGCTCGAGGCGTCCCGCCGCTACGATTTTACCGTGAGCGGCGGCGGCGCAGCGCCCTTCGCCCTCAACGGCGTGACTTTCGTCGACTGGTCGCCGAAGCCCGCCTTCGTCATTCCGCGCGGCGCGCCCTCCGTCTTTGCCATCGCCAACAAGACCGCGGTCGTCCAGGCCATGCGCCTCGGCGGCCATGTCGCGAGGCTCCTGCATTCGATGGACGACGGCTGGGAGCCCTACTGGCGCGACACCATCCTCATCCAGCCCGGCCGCACCGCGCACGTCGCCTTCGTCGCCGACAATCCGGGGAAATGGCCGATCGAGTCCGCGATCCCCGAGCACCGCGCGGCGGGCGTCGGCGGCTGGTTCCAGGTGGGGTGAGTCCCTGCTAGCAGGGAGAAAACAGGAGCAAGCGCGCCTTTTAGTGCTAATTCCCGGCAAAAAGTCATGTGTTCCCAGGTCCTTGCGCCAAAATTCCGGTGCGCGCGGAACAGGACGGTAACAGGGGCGTAATTCGCGCATAACAGGGCGATATCAGGTGGAAGTTGGGCGCCTGTGAGGAAGAAGGATTTCGATCAGATCGAGCCTGCTGGAAACTGGGTGCGCAATGCAGTCAGCCATTTCTGCGCCAGGAGCATAAATCCCGCCGGATACGGATGAAGCTCGTTGGCCCAGCCGTTCTGGGCGCCCGCGACCCGCGCCAGCGTATTGCGCGTGTCGATGAGGACGAAATTGTTCTTCGGAACGGCGGCGAGCCCCTGCATCGTCGTATAGAAGCGGTCGATGATCGCGGAGACGATGTTCAGGCCTTCGGCAGGATCATAGCCCGCGAACTCGAGCGAGGGCAGAAGCCAGGGACCGGCGCAGATCGGCGCCGCTCCGTTCGGGATGGCGTAGTCATAGCAATGTCCGATAACCGGCTTGCCCGGAGCGATGGCGTCGCGCAGGGCGAAGAGGTCCATGTAGGAAGCGGAGACCGAGTCCAAAGCTCCCTGCAAGCGCGCTGCGTCCAGTCCGGAACCCTGGTAGTCCAGATAGATCGCGAACTGGTCCCCGACGAGGTCGTCGCCGCCCATCGAAACAAGGATCGCGTCCGGCGCGCCGTTGAGCCATTGCGTTGGGTCCGACGCGACATCGATGATGCGGCTCTGGTTCTCGTAAGTAAGGACCGCGGTCGTCGCCTGGCCGTAGAGCGCGTAATTGAGAACGAGCGGCGGCGGGTTCCCAATGTGGGCGAGCTGGGCGGCGATCGCGGTGTTCGTCAGCGATGGATCGTTGCCGTCGAGCGGATAGTCGAACCACGAGTCGCCGATCGCCAGGAAGTCCAGCTGCGTCGCCTGCTGCGGGGCAGAGACCTTGGGCTTTTTCGCCTTCGCGCGGCGCTGCGCGCGAAGCTGGGCGCCGCGCCTGATCCGGCCGACGCGGCGCTTGTGGGCAAGCGTCCGCTTCGCAAGCTCGGCCTCGACCGCTTGCCGCTGCTGAAGGGTCAGATCGATACGATTGTCCATCGCGTTCCTCCCATTTCGTTAAGCGCTGAAGGATTGTTCATCCTCATGCGGCGCGAGGTCCAGCGCAAAATCAGCCGTTAGGGTCAAAGCACCCTGGACGGGGCAACTTGACCCTACCTGCCCTTCCCGCTTGGCGCGCGGTTCGGAATGCGCCCTTGAGTCCTTCCCGTCCAAACAGGCAGACCGGGGCTGGATTTTGGGGTAATGTCGCTACTCAAGAGGGGCGCGATGAGCGAAACCCGCAAACTAGCCGCGATCCTGGTGTCCGACGTCGTCGGGTACAGCCGGCTTGCCGGCGCCGACGAGGACAGAACCCTCGCGCGCCTTCGCGGTCTCCGCAGCGATCTGATCGATCCCGCCGTCGCTGCGCATCACGGTCGGACAGTCAAGCGCACCGGCGACGGCTCGATCATCGAGTTCCGCAGCGTTGTCGACGCCGTGCGCTGCGCGATCGAAGTGCAGAACGGCCTCATCCAGCGCAACGCCGGGGTGCTGGAGGACCGGCGCATCGAGTTCCGCGTCGGGATCCACCTCGGCGACGTCGTCGAGGAGAGCCGACGGCGATCTGATGGGCGACGGCGTCAATATCGCTGCGCGATTGGAAGGGATCGCGAAGCCCGGCGCGATCTGTCTTTCCGAGGACGCTTATCGTCAGGTGAAGGGGCGGCTCGATCTCGCTGTAACCGATCTCGGCCCCACGCAACTCAAGAACATCGCCGAGCCGATCAGGGTCTATTCGCTTGAAGTCGGCGTTCCCGCGCAGGCGAAGCCGGCGGAACCCGTGACGCCCGCGGCGCCCACGCCGCAGAAGAGGCGGTTCGGGTTCGCGCCACTCGCCGCCGCGCTCGCGGCGCTGCTGGTTGTGATCGCGGGCGGCGCGTGGTGGTTCCTCGATGCGAACCGGCCTGCAGGCGTCGCCACGAAGGCGCCCGCCGAGGCCGCGCGGCTTTCGATCGTCGTGCTGCCGTTCGCCAATCTGTCTGGCGATCCGGGGCAGGACTACCTCGTCGACGCCCTGACCGACGGACTGACCACCAGTCTCGCGCGCATGCGCGACACATTCGTTATCGCGCGCAACACGGCCATGACCTTCAAGGGCAAGCCGGTCGACGTCAAGGCGATCGGCAAGGATCTGGGCGTGCGCTATGTTCTCGAAGGCTCGGTGCAGCCGAGCGGCGATCGGGTGAGGGTCAACGCCCAGCTCATCGACGCCGGCAGTGGCGCTCACCTCTGGGCCGAACAATTCGACACGCCCCGCGCCGATCTGTTGCAGACGCAGGATGCGATCGTCGCGCATCTGGCGCGCGCAATGGACCTTCAACTCGTCCAGGCCGAGGGCGCCCGCGCTCAAACGGACGCCCGCGGCCAATCGGGACGCCGAGGACTTGGCTCTCCAATGCGACGCGGGCACGCGAAAGGCTGGATGGATCGGCAAGGAGGCGGACGCAGCGTACGCGCTCTGCGACCAGGCGCTGGCCATCGATCCCAACAATGTCCGCGCCCTGATGGTGTTGGGGACCAAGTTCTGGCTGCCGGCGGCGCTTGGCCTTTCCAGCGACCCTAAGGGCGACCTCGAGCGTGCCGACGAATTGGAGACGAAGGCACTCGCCCTCGATCCAGATTACGCTTGGGCTCACGTGAATGAGGGGGTCACCCTTCAGTTCCAGGGGCGCACCGAGGAAGCCGTCGCGGAGCACGAGCGCGCACTCGCCCTGGACCCGTCCAATGCGGCGGCCGCCGGCGGCCTGGGCACCGCCTACATATTCCTCGGGCAATTCGAGAAAAGCCTTGAACCTTTCGACAAGGCGATTCGGACGAGCCCGCACGATCCGGCGCTCAATCTTTGGTATGGCCAAAAGGCGCAAGCCTATTTCGGGCTGAAGAATTATGACGAGGCGATCGAACTGGCTCGCCGAGCGATCGCCATAAAGCCCGACTACAACCAGTTTTCGCATTTGATCCTTGTGGCGGCGCTTGCCTCGACCGACCGTGACGCCGAAGCGCGCGAGGCGCTCAAGCGCTATCTCGCACTGCCCTCCACCGGGCCGCTCAAGACGATCGCGGCATGGAAGGCGCACCAGATGTCCCCGGGCGGCGATCCACGCTTCGTCGAGGCCGAAGAGCGGATGTACGACGGCCTGCGCAGGGCCGGGATGGCGGAAGAGTGAGTGATGAAGAGTTGAATATTGTTCTTGTCCTTGAAACGGGAGTGCGACGATGCGCCAATCGTCAGCAACGATGGAACGCGAGAGCGTGGGGGAGCGATTCGAATTTGCGGCGGTCGCCGACGCACTGGCCGACAAAGGGTTTCTGCTGACAAACACCGAGTCCATGATCGGGTGGGCGCGAACCGGCTCGCTGCATCTTATGAGCTTCGGTCTCGCCTGCTGCGCCGTAGAAATGATGCAATTTCTGACGCCGAGATACGACTTCGACCGGCTCGGCATGGCGCTCCGCGGCTCGCCGCGCCAGTCCGACCTCATGATCGTCGCGGGCACTCTGTGCAACAAGATGGCGCCGGCCCTGCGCAAGGTCTACGACCAGATGCCGGAGCCGCGTTACGTCATCTCAATGGGGTCCTGCGCCAATGGCGGCGGCTACTATCACTATTCCTACTCGGTCGTGCGCGGCTGCGACCGGATTATCCCTGTCGACATATACGTTCCGGGATGCCCGCCGACGGCCGAAGCGCTGATGTACGGCGTGCTGTTGCTGCAGAAGAAGATCCGCCGGACCGGCTCGATCGAACGGTGAGGCCTGCGAGCGAGTGGGCGACACGGGACGCGACCGCGAGAGTTGACCGTCCCGAGCGCGCAAGGGGCGGTCGTTATTCCTTCTTTAGGAAGGCCTCCAGTTCCGACCAGGATTGGGTCGCCGCCTTCTCGTTGTAGCCAAATGTGCCGTACGGTCCTGTGATCGGAGTGGTGACGGTAAACTGGTCGAAAGAATGGAACGCGTCGGGGTACTCGACGACCCTCATCGACTTGTTGTCCAGCGCGTCCTTAACCAAGTCCTTGCACTGGGCGAACGGCGCAATTTTATCGGCCAAACCGACCAACGTCAGCACCGGCGTGGGCTGCTTCCAGGCCAAGGCGCCTCTGCAGAATGGGAAAAAGGCGACGACGGAATTGATCTTCACGGACTCGCGCTCGGCCAACGCGAGCGCGGAGAACACCGCGCCTCCGCCAAAGGACCAACCAATCAGATGAATGCGGGTCGGATCGATCGAGCTGTCCTTCGCGAGATCGGCAACGGCGGTCAGGATGTCTCGGGCGTAATCCTCCGAGGAAATGACAAACGCTTTGCCGTCGAAGCAAGCGGGGATGTCGTGCGCCTTGGTAAAGTCTACATTGATCACCGCGAAGCCGTCATCGACCAAAAGCTTGCGGTATTTATCGAACACAGGCGGCGAATATTCATCGTGGAAGCCGCCGCATCCGGGAGCCAGAACGACTGCAGGAAACGGGCCCTTGCCGGTCGGCTTCGCCAATTCATAGAAGTCTGCGACCGATCCCGCCTGGGCAGTCTCGGCTATGATGCCGACCGGCAACGCGCTCCAAATCAAAGCAGCGGCGAGAACACATTTTCTCATCGTCTCCTCCCTTCTTCCAAGCAGTTTACGAGTTGTTTGCAGCCGGCCTAAGCGTGAGAGATGAGGTTATTGAGCTTCGTTATTCTCTAAGTACGCCAGAATTTTGGCCATATCGACCGTGTCCTAAAATGATTTGGCTACTTCTGCTCCGGACCACAGGCGGCGCCCGCGTCAAACCTCGATCAAGCCCTGGATCACGACTGGGCGCCGCGAGGAGGGATAAAGGATGGGCCAACCTGCTCGAAACTCGCTCAGAGCCACTTCTTCCACCGGAAGAATACATACGGCAGCACCGCCGCGCACACCATCAGGACGAGCGCCAGCGGGTAGCCCCAGCGCCATTCGAGCTCGGGCATCGACTTGAAGTTCATGCCGTAGATCGAGGCGATGACGGTCGGCGGCATGAAGATGACGGCGAGCACCGAGAAGAGCTTGATGATGTCGTTCTGCGCGAGGTTGATGAGGCCGAGCGTGGCGTCGAGCAGGAACTGCACCTTCTGCGCCTTGAAGCTTGCGTCCTCCTCGAGCGATTGCAGGTCGCGCAGCGCCGTCTTCGTCGCCTCCCGCACGGGCTTTGGCGAGCGCTCGGCGCTCCCGTCGCCGATCAGAAAGAGCAGCAGGCGCTCGACCGACACCATGCTTTCGCGCAGGTTCGAGATCTTCTCGTCCTCGCGTCCCAGCGCCCATAGCGTGTCGGAGTAAATCTGGTTTCGGCTGCTCTGGTCGCCCTTGGCCCTGAAGACGGCGCTGGCGATCCGGTCGAGGCTCTCGCCGGCTTTGGTCAGCGCGCGGGCGGAACGGTTGAGAGCGGTGTTGATGAGGCCGACCGCAACCGCATCCGGAAAGAGCGCCTGTCCCGGCGACCTGCAGAGCTTCTGCGAGAAGAGGTCGAACGATTCCACCGGATGATAGCGCACGGTGACCAGCGTCGTCGGGCAAACGACGAACGTGACGCCGGTGACGTCGGGCGTGTCGTCCGGTTCGCTGATGAAGAGGGCGTGCAGGTAGCGAACGCCATTCTCCGAATAGTGCGCTTCCGGCGGCTCGGTATAGTCGGGATCGGCCTTGGTCGGCACGGGCGCGCCGACGAACTCTTGAACCCTCTGATCCTCCTCCATCGCCGGTTCGACGAGATCGATCCAGATCGCGCCTTGCGGGATCGGCTCGTTCGGCCCGAGGCGCCGGCACACAACCG
This sequence comes from uncultured Alphaproteobacteria bacterium, assembly GCA_963787135.1. Taxonomy (GTDB): domain Bacteria; phylum Pseudomonadota; class Alphaproteobacteria; order Rhizobiales; family Beijerinckiaceae; genus Roseiarcus. Next base: position 65,518 of record CAWBBW010000032.1, read on the forward strand.
AGGCAACGCCGGCGCTGTCCTCAGCCGCCGGCGGCTTTGCGATCGAATGGACAATGATCAAAGCGGCGCACTCCTCACAGCGTGCACGTCCGGCTGTCGCGAGCAACAGTCGTCGCCTCGATCATGCCGCGAAAGCGTGGCGCCTTCCATTCGATAGTGAGGCGCCAGTTTCGCGAACGGCCCAGCGCGGCCGCCGGCCTTCTGCCTTTCAGCGACAGACTGGAGGAGCTCCAGCCCGCCCGCTGGCGCGCGCCCTCAGCGCATCGCAGTGGCGACGATCTGCTCCCTCAGGCCGTCGGCGTTCTCTGTGGCCATCCCGAGCCCCTTAAGAGCGCGCGCCGCCGCAACGACGAGATCGGCGTTGGAGGCGGCCTGTTCGCCAGAGGGCAGCATCAGGTTGTTCTCGAAGCCGACGCGCGCGTGGCCGCCGAACAGCGCCGCAGCCGTGACGCACGCGGCCTCCCGGCGCCCGAAGGCGCAGACGCTCCAGAATGAGAAGCGCGGCATGTCGGGCGCGATGAACGGCAGAAGATCGACGGGCGCCGCCGTCCGCAGGAGCGAGAACCGTCCAAGGACAAAGAGAACGGCGGGCGTCTCGAAAGGGATGAGGCCACGCTGCTGCATGGACGCGAAGCGTTTGGCCTCCTCGGGCGTATAGAGGATGAACTGCGGCCAGATGCTCATCTGCTTCAGCTTGGCGAGGAAGAGGCCGAAATCCTTTTCGTCCGCTTCATCCGGCGCAAGCTCGCGCAAAGCCAGCGAGACCGCTTCCGGGTTCGTCTGCAAAATGACCGACCGCTGCTGCGCCGGCGTGTAGCGGCCCATTGCCTCGCTGGTGATCTGGACGACGAGCCGGTCTCCGACCGTCTGGCAGATGCGGGCCATGACCAAGCGGTAGGACTCGGCGTCGAGCACGGGCCCGCCGTCCGGATCGCGGACATGCAAATGGATCATCGAGGCCCCCCGTTCGAGGCACTCGGCCGCCGTTCGCGCCAGTTCGTCCGCGCTCGTCGGCAGCCCGGGATGGTCCGCCTTCGTCTTGCGCCCGCCATTCGGGGCGACCGCCACGACGACCCGCCTCGGCTGAGGCGCCACCGGCGTGTGCTTGGTCATTTCTTCGGTCCCCTGAGACCGTTAGGATGGCCGCGCGCCCGTACGCAGCCGTTAACTGGAACCCATATGACGCATATTTTGCATCGTTCTGCAAACGCTGTTTACCCGGTCGCGTTCTCGGGCTCGGGTCTCGAGATCGTCGACGCCGAGGGCCGGCGTTACCTCGACGCCTCGGGCGGAGCCGCGGTGTCCTCACTTGGCCATGGCCATCCGGAGGTGATCGCCGCCCTGCACAGGCAGCTCGACGCGCTCGCCTACGCCCACACGGCCTTCTTCACCAGCGAGCCGGCCGAGCGTCTTGCTGATCGCCTCGTCGAGAACGCGCCGCCGGGGATCGATCACGTCTATCTGGTCAGCGGCGGATCCGAGGCGGTCGAGGCGGCGCTCAAGATGGCCCGCCAGTACTTCGTCGAGACCGGCGAACCGCAGCGCCGCGCCATCGTGGCGAGGCGCCAGAGCTACCACGGCAACACGCTAGGCGCTCTGGCGACCGGTGGAAACGCCCGGCGGCGCGCCCAGTTCGAACCGCTCCTGATCGAGACGCATCACATCGATCCCTGCTACGCCTACCGCCTGCAATGCGAGGGAGAAAGCGACGCGGCTTACGCTCAGCGCGCCGCCCAGGCGCTCGAAGACAAGCTGATCGAGATCGGGCCGGAAAGCGTGATCGCCCTCGTGGCCGAAACCGTCGTCGGCGCGACCTTGGGAGCCGTGCCGCCGGTCGGCGACTATTTCAAGCGTATCCGCGCGATCTGCGACCGCCACGGCGTGCTGCTCATTCTCGACGAGGTCATGTGCGGCATGGGGCGCACCGGAACGCTGCATGCCTGCGAGCAGGAGGGCGTCACGCCAGACCTCATGACCATCGCCAAGGGCCTGGGCGGCGGCTATCAGCCGATCGGGGCGGTCATGCTGACGAAGAGGATTTTTGAGGCCTTCGCCAACGGCTCGGGTGCCTTCCAGCATGGCCACACTTACATGGGCCATCCGATGGCCGCAGCCGCCGCGCTCGCCGTACAGGAGGTCATTGAGCGCGACGATCTCATTGCCAACGTGGTCGCGATGGGCGACCTCCTGCAACGCCGCCTCGCCGAACGCTTCGCCAACAACCCCTTCGTCGGCGACATTCGCGGGCGCGGGCTTTTTCGGGCGCTCGAGCTGGTCGAGGATCGCGCCAGCAAGCGTCCTTTCGATCCGGCGCTCAAGATGCACGCGCACGTGAAGCGCGAGGCGATGGCTCGCGGTCTCGTGGTCTATCCGATGGGCGGCACGATCGACGGGGTGCAGGGCGACCATGTGCTTCTGGCCCCGCCCTTCATCGTCAACCCGGAGCAAGTCGAGACGATCGTCGAGCGCCTCGGCGAAGCGGTCGATGCGGCGCTCGTCCGCCAATGATCGCCCGGTGTCCGCTGACGCGCCACAGAAAGAGCACAGTGCGCGGCCAGAGGCAGCCCCTCCGACCTGTGCGACAGTCCTTTCCCGTCGGGCCCGATTCGGCGCCGGGGCGAGGGTCGAAAGGAATGACCGAATGGCGAAACCGTTGCGATGGCTGACGCTCGCCCTCATTGCGGCGCTCGGGCCCGACGCGTTCGCGCAAGACCAGCCGCTCGAGCTCCAGCCGACGCCGGCGGCCGCAATGGCGGCCAAGTCTTCGAAGAGTGGTCCGGCGGCGAATCTCTCCGCCGCCGAAGCGGTCGAGCGCGCCAACGCCTGGCTTGAGGCGGCCCGCGTCATGACCGCAGATTTTGTTCAGATCGGACCGGGCGGCAAGCGGTCCGAGGGGCAGCTTTTCGTCGAGCGGCCGGGCCGAATGCTGTTCAAGTACTCGGCGCCGGCGCGCTTCGAGGTCGTGGCGGATGGGCGCAGCGTCGCCATCATCGACCATAAGCTCAATACTCAGGACGAATATTTCATCGCCCAGACGCCGCTCAAATTCCTGCTCTCCGATCACATCGACCTTGCGAAGGACACCAGAGTTCTAAGCGTCGCGCAGGACGAGAGCTCGGTCACGATCGAGATCGAAGACAAGGCGACGCTCGGCGGCACTGCCCATCTCGAACTGATTTTCGATCCCGCGACGTTCGCGCTCAAGCAATGGACAGTGATCGACGCGCAAGGGTTTCAGACGGTCGTGACGCTCTTCAACGTCGACCTCAAGACGAAGCCCGATCCGGCGCTCTTCCATATCGACGAGAATCTGCCGACGAACCGGCTCGACCGGGGACGGTGACCGGGACACCCCCGCGCGACGACTATCGCCAGGTTACGACGCCGCCTCGGCGGCGTCCTTCTCGCCGACGGTCGCTCGCGCAGCGTCCGGCTTCACCCATACCCTCACGTCGTGAAACGCGGCCCCGCCGAACGGCGCGACGCTGTCGGCCCCCGTCAGCGTGTTGACGCCGCGTCCATCGAGGAAGTCGCGATTGTCCCACAGGCCTTCGCTGACGATCACGCCGCGGGTCGCGCCCGCCGAAGGCCTCACGTGCAGCCGGATCTCGCCGCGCGCATTGCCGAGCCGCATGACGTCGCCCTCGCGCAATCCAAGCTCCGCCATGTCGCCGGGATGCATCAGCGCGCTCGGGCGCCCTTCGCGGGCGAGCGATGTCGGCGTCTGGTTGAAGCTCGAATTGAGGAAGTTGCGCGCCGGCGAGGTCGCGAGCTTGAAGGGATGGGCCTCGTCCGCCCCTTCGTTCGCCGCCCAATGGTCCGGCAGGGAAGGCAAGCCGCGCCACGGACCGCAGAGGCCGTCGTGGTCGTAAGGAACGTTCGCCCAGTCGGCCCGGAAGTGAAACTTGCCGTCGCCGTGCGCAAAGCCGTCGAGGAAATGCGCCTCCTCGAACGGAGGCTGGCAGTCGAGCCAGCGCGCGGCCTCGAGCTCGGCAAGCGTTCCCCGCCCCGAAACGCGCAGGCTCTCGTCAATGATCTCGCGCGGGCTCATGTCGAACCCTCGGTGCTCGGCGCCAAGCCTGCCGGCCAAGGCTGAAATGACCTCGTGATTCGAGCGGCAGCCTTCGGGCGGATCGATCGTCTTCCGCGCGAACTGCAGATGCTGATGCGCGCTGGCGGTATAAATGTCGTCGTGCTCGAGGAACATCGTCGCCGGCAGCACGACGTCGGCGAAACGGGCGGTGTCGGTCATGAACTGCTCGTGCACGCAGACGAACAGATCCTCGCGCGCGAAACCGCGCCGCACCATCTCCTGGTCGGGCGCGACCACCATCGGATTGGTGTTCTGGATCAGCATCGCCTTGACCGGGCCGCCGCCTTTGAGCGCGTCGCGGTCGCCGGTCAGGATTTCGCCGACGCGCGACTGGTCGAGCCGCCGGACGCTGACGTCGAGGGCGTCGAGACCCTGGATCAGGGTTCGGTCGAGCTTGTAGACGGCGCTCGACGCGTGCAGCGCGCCGCCGCCCTCGTGCGCCCAGGCGCCGGTGACCGCGGGGATGCAAAGCGCGGCGTGCATGTTGGCCGCGCCGTTGCGCTGGCGCGAGAAGCCATAGCCGAGACGGAAGAACGTTCGCTTGTGTCGCCCGACGAGCGCGGCGAAAGCCTCGATCTCCTCGACCTTGAGCCCGGTGATCGCGCTCGCCCAGGCGGGCGTGCGGTCGCTAAGATGCGCTTCGAGCGCAGCGGGCTCGTCCGTATAGCGCGCCATGTAGTCGCGGTCGGCGAGGCCGTCGCGGAACAGAGCATGCATCACCGCGCAGGCGAGCGCGCCGTCGGTCCCGGGCCTCAGTTGCAGCGCGAGATCCGCCTGCCGCATCGTCTCGGTCGGATAGATGTCGATCGCGACGATCCTGGCGCCATGCTCCTTGCGGGCGCGCATCGCGTGGGTCATCAGATTGACCTGGGTCGCGGCGGCGTTGGTGCCCCAGATGACGACGACGTCGGACTTCGCCATTTCCGCCGGCGACACGCCAGACATGCGTCCCGTTCCCGCGATATAGCCGGGCCAGGCGATGCCGACGCAGATGTTGCCGAAGAAGCGCGAATAGCGCTTGACGTGGGTCAGGCGGTCGATTCCGTCGCGCATCACGAGGCCCATCGTGCCGGCGTAGAAGTAGGGCCAGACGCTTTCCGCGCCCGATTCGCGCTCGGCTTTGAGGAAAGCCTCGGCGACGCGGTCGAGCGCCTCGTTCCAGGAGATCGGGACAAACTGCGCCGAACCTTTCGGGCCAACACGCCGCAAGGGCCATGTCAGCCGGTCGGGGTGATGGATGCGCTCGGAATAGCGCGCCACTTTCGCGCAGACGACCCCTTGCGTGTAGGGATGGTCGGGGGCGCCGTAGACGCGCCCGATGCGGTTGCCGCCGATCACCTCGACGTCGAGCGCGCAGACCGACGGGCAGTCGTGCGGGCAGACGGAGGGGTGGCGCGAGATGGCGAGTGGGGCGTTCATCCGGTCTCCGGAAATCGCAGTTTGCCGAAGCCACTGCAGCGACGCAAGGGGTGGGCGCGCAATGGCTATCGAGGCCACCGCCGTTTCCAGTCGATTGGATTCGACCCCAAAGCAGTCACACATGGGCCAATATTCGACGCTAGCGCCTGCCCAAGCCGCCCATTGAAGCGCTCAGCGGCCGCCTCCAGCTCACGAGCCGTTGGCGCTCTTGCAGAGGAATCGTTGCCTGTTCTTTTGACCAGCCGAAGACAATGAATCGCGCAAAGCGAACGCGAAGGGATTTCCTGACTCTAGCGGCCGCCGCCGCTGCGCTTGGCGCATGGCCGGCAAGCGCTGAGACAGGGCGCCAGTCGGACGCCGATCTCGCGGCGTTCGACGAAGTCTGGGAAACGGTGCGCGACCGTTTCTACGATCCGCGCCTGCGCGGCGTCGACTGGCAGGCGGCGCGCGCCCGCTACCGGCCGCAAGCCGCGTCCGCGCGCTCGCGCGACGAAACGGCCGCCGTCGTCAATGCGATGCTGATGGAGCTCGGCGCTTCGCACACGCGCTACTATACGCCGGACGATCCCGCCTATTATCAGCTGGCCGATATCTTCTCCTACGCTCTCCGCCGTCGCGGCCTCGACCGCGTTTTCCCAGGGAGCGAGGTGACCTATCCGGGAATCGGCGTCTTCACCGGGGCCGACGACCAGGGCCGGACCTTCATCACCGGCGTGGTGGAGGGCGCGCCCGGCCATCAGGCGGGACTTCTCGTTGGCGACGAAATCGTCTCTGTCGATGGCGGCCCGTTTCGCCCCGTCGACTCTTTCCGCGGCAAGGTTGGCGGCGCCGTGCCGCTTTTGATCCGCCGCACGGCCGCCGAGGCGCCGACGGCGATCGGCGTAACGCCTTCCGAGATCCATCCGAACGACATGTTTCTGCGCGGCCTTGAGGCGAGCGCCCGCATCATCGCCGAGGGCAACGCCCGGATCGGCTACGTGCATGTCTGGTCCTACGCGGGCGGCAGGTATCAGGCGGCGCTCGAGGAGCTGATCGCCGACGGTCCGCTCAAAGAGGCCGATGCGCTGATCTGGGATCTGCGTGACGGATGGGGCGGCGCGCAGCCCGATTATCTCGATCTCTTCAATCCGCGCGCGCCAACCATGCAGGTGACCGACAGGAACGGCAAGACCGGCAAGGTCGACGTGAAGTGGCGAAAGCCGGTGGCGGCGCTGATCAACGGAGGCACCCGAAGCGGCAAGGAGGTGCTCGCCTACGGGTTCAAGGAATACCGGCTCGGCGAACTCGTCGGCGTCCGCACGGAGGGCGCCGTGCTCGCGGCGACCGCGTTCCTGATCGGCGACGAGGGCCTGCTCCTGCTCGCCGTCGAAGATGTGCTCGTGGACGGCCAGCGCCTCGAAGGGGTCGGCGTCGCCCCGACCATCGAGGTCCCGTTCGATCCCCGTTTCGCCGCAGGCGGCCGATCCGCAACTCGAACGGGCCGTGCAAATCCTCTCGCGCAGCTAGGCGCCGCCAAGGGCCTCACCAACGGGCCGACGGCCGTGTCTGCAGAGGCGGCAGTCGACTACGGCAGGACGGCCCTTGTGGGAAACGACGCCCGCCCCCTTGCCTTGAGCCCTGCGGCGGCGTCTCTGGCGTCCTCACCCTTCGAGGCCGCCTTGGATTTCTCCATCACCACCTGGAACATCAATTCGGTTCGCCTCAGGATCGATCTCGTCGTCCGCTATCTCGCCGAGCACCAGCCCGACGTTCTCTGCCTGCAGGAAACGAAATGCCCGGACGCGAATTTCCCGCACGGCGCGTTCCGCGACGCCGGCTATCCGCATATCGCGATCAGCGGGCAGAAGGGCTACCACGGCGTCGCCACCATCTCGCAGCGGCCGTTTTCGGCGCGCTCGGTGCGCGACTTTTGCGCCAAGGGCGACGCCCGCCATCTGCGTGTCGTCGTCGAAGACGGCGGGAGAGGGATCGAGGTCCATAATTTCTATGTGCCGGCCGGCGGCGACGAGCCCGATCCCGACATCAACCCCAAATTCGCCCACAAGCTCGCCTTCGTCGACGAGATGGCGACATGGGCCGCCGACGACAAAGCCGCCGCGCGCCGGTCGATCCTGGTCGGCGATCTCAACATCGCCCCGCTCGAGCAGGACGTCTGGAGCCACAAGGCGCTGCTCAAGGTGGTCAGTCACACGCCGATCGAGGTCGAGAAACTGAAGCGGGCCCAGGCGGCGGGCCCGTGGGTCGACGCGCTGCGCAAGTTCGTTCCCGACGACCAGAAGCTTTATACGTGGTGGAGCTATCGCTCGCCCGACTGGGCCGCCGCCAACAAGGGCAGGCGCCTGGATCACATCTGGGTCAGCCCCGAGCTCGAAGCGTCGGTGCGGTCGATGGAGGTGCTGCGCGAGGCCCGCGGCTGGAAGCGCCCCTCCGACCACGTCCCGGTCAAGGCGACGTTTTCGCTATAGTCTAGTAGACGAACACGGGTCGTCATTGCGGAGCACAGACATGATTTTGGGAATGCGACAAACCCTCGAAGACGCAGTAACCAAGGAAAATCCTACAAAAAAGCCTCGAGCAAAAGGCGACTTGTTCGTCGGCCGCAATGGGCTTGGTCGCATATACACAAAAGGGGGTGGCGACTATCACTGTGGTCATAGACCCAAGCCGAACCGAAATCTCTAGAGCCTTAGTCGCACTTGCAAATCACGGTGTAATACAGAAAAGATTATTCCATAGTTCAAACCTGACGTCGTTTCCAAAACGAATCAATAAGGATAAGGAGATCCACTTTGGACGTAACGTGTCATTTCCCACCACAAGCGCCTTACGCGAATTTCTGATTGCTTACGATAAGACCGAGAACTAATATTGTTAGTTCGATTGAAGTTGGAACATAGATTTATGCGCCTCTCGCCATTGTATTCCATGATTATCGTGTGTCTTGGTCTTTCTCACGCTTTCGGAGCGTGTACAGAACAAATTCCAGAATCGGAGAAAGCAGCGTTTGACTTAAAAACAGTCTCTTACTATGATCAAGCAATAAAATTGGTTAAAATGCACTTGGCTTTGGATAGGGGCAAAAGCGGTGACAGTAATAATGCGATTTTGCAGGATATAAAGGTTCGAGAGCAAGTCCTAAGAGAGCAGTTTCTACAGGAAATTTTTGATGAGGATGAAGCAATTGAAAATTACGAACGAGCGAGATGCATCTCTCCTGCAAGTCTGGAAAGCTGGCGCAAAAAGCTTTCGGAGCTGCGCGCGGAAGTATTAGCGCACTGAGGGATGTGAGGTCGATGGAGGCGCTGCGCGAGGCCCGCGGCTGGAAGCGCCCATCCGATCTCGTCCCCGTCAAGGCGATGTTTTCTCTTTAGCGCGGTCAAGCTCCCGCTTGACGCACATATAGCTCATCAGTTATGCGTCGATCAATAGCCCCTGGGTTATAGATCGAGAAATGCCAGCTACTCACGATGTGCTCTTCAGAACGCTAGCCGATCCCACTCGGCGGGCTCTCTTCGAACGACTGTGCCGCGAAGGAGAACAGACAGTGGGGGCGCTCACGGCCCAGGCCGGTGTCTCGCAGCCGGCCGTGTCGAAGCACCTCGGGATCCTGAAGCAGGCCGGGCTGGTGCGCGACCGCCATGAAGGACGGCAGATTCACTATAGCGCGCAGCTCCGCGCGCTTGCCCCCCTGATCGACTGGACCGGCCAGATGGCCGGGTTCTGGCAGAGCCGATTCGACCGCCTCGAAGACTTGCTGAAAAGGATGGACCAATGACCGATGCTCGGACTGAAGCGCTCTCCGTCGTTGTCGAATGCGAGATCCCCTATCCGCCGGAAAAGATCTGGCGCGCGCTGACCCAACCGCGCCTGATCGAGGAGTGGCTGATGAAGAACGACTTCAAGCCTGTGGTCGACCACCGGTTCAATCTTCGCGCCGACTGGGGCGCTGTCGACTGTCAGGTCATGGCGGTCGAACCGCAAAAGACGTTGTCCTACACATGGGCGGCCTATGGTCTCGAGAGCGTCGTCACCTGGACTCTGTCCCTACGAACGCAGGGACCCGCCTGCGCATGGAGCAGTCGGGCTTCCGGCCGGACCAGCAGCAGGCCTACCAGGGCGCCAAGGGCGGGTGGCAGAGGTTCTTTGCAGCCCTGGAGCAGGTCCTGGCCCGGATAGAATAAGGTCCGCAGGCGACGAGCTAGAGCCGCCTCGTCGATGTCTCCCGTCCCGCCCCGATGTCGACCGCCCGAAGCCGAGACTTGGCATTGAACAAAATCGGCGTAGACTTTCGCGACGGCTGTCGTGCGGGAACACGCTCGAGCCGCCTGTCACACCGGTTTTACGGAATAGAGGGCTGGCTGGGGGAATGAAATCACGCTTTGTTATCCCGCTTGCTCGGACACTGGGCCTCTTCGCACTCCTTGTTGCCGCGCCATTCTCCAATTTCGCTGACGCGGACGAAAACCCGAACGCGAACCCGGCGCAAAACGACGTCGAAACCAAAGGTTTGGAATTCGTCCGCAAGCATCCGTCCGATTGGGAATACAAGGAAACGACGGACGTACTGACCGACAAGCCCGTCGCCGAGGTCAACTCGACCCAGTCCAACGACAACGGCGTCAGCGGCATGGTCCACGGCAAGTGCGAGGACGATGGAACCATCACATTTTCGGTCGTCGTTTCCAACGACAAGGGACAAATTCCCGATATCATCCGGAGTCAGGACGGAAGCGCAAAAGTCCGATACCGGCTCAACGATTCGCTGGTCAAGCAACTCCTGCCGAGCATGGACTACACCAACAGATACAAAGCGCTCGTGGTGGCCGGACCGGATGTCGGCGCGTTGAAACTGCTCGGTCTGAAGCTCAGCGAGGAAGCGAAGGGGGTGAGGCTCGCGAATTGGGATCAGGTCTGGGGCGCCCTCATATCGTTCGAGACGAACCAGGGGGATCTCGTTGTTTCGATTCCCGCCAGGCACAGTGAAATCCAGAAGCTCTTCGCCTTCTGCTTCGGAAGGAGGTAGGCGCCGCCGTCATGGAGTCGCGGTCGATGACCGCTTCGCTGAAAGGAGCGGCCGTTCCCGGACGGCATGGTGAACGCATCAAATCCACCCTTTGCTCCTCTTCAATCGGCCCTATGAACGAGCGAGAAGCGGGAGAAGGCGGACTTTGGCTGAAGGTGTTGGGTTGCGCCCGGCATGTCTCTGATAAAAATATCTGGCACATATCAAACCTGAACAATAACAAACTGCTCTGCGCGCGTGCAATTTGTTATTAGTGTAAACTGGCTTCACGTCGGCTATTACAGTGGAGAATTGCGGGCTGGCTGATAATGTGCTTAGAATGACAGCGTTTTACAATGTCTTTCGACGCTGAAGGGGAATGCGATGCAACGCTTGGCTTTGTTTGCTTGCGCATCGATTGCCTGCTTGACGAGCGAGGTTCGCGCTTCGCCGCTCGATTTGCCGGGCATCGCGTCGGATTTGTCCTTCATAGAGGGGCAGGCGGAGAAAACTCTGGCTTCGCTCGGTACCCCTACTGTGTCCGGCCCATATCCTGTCTACGGAGGCGACAGCGGGACGTGGACGACAACCAGTCCTTCGGACGGCGCCATGGGATGGACGAGCGGGTTTTTCCCGGGCGAGCTGTGGCTCCTGTATCAGGCGACAGGTTCGAAGAAGTGGCTCAACGCGGCGAACACATGGACGCTCCCGCTGGAATTGCAGGCCTCGACGGTCCGGCCGGACGATCCCACTGACATCGGCTTCATCATCGGGACGAGTTTCGGCAACGGGTACCGGCTGACGGGAGACCCGACCTATAAATCGACGCTCATCGACGCAGGCAATACTTTGGCGTCGCTCTACAATCCGACGGTCAAGGCGGTTAGCTCCTGGACCTTCGGCTCATTCGGACCTCCCAACTTTACTGTGATCATCGACAGCATGATGACCCTTGGGCCGTTGCAGTGGGGGGCCACCAATGGCGGCAGCTCCAATTGGGCGACAATCGCGACGACGCACGCCCAGACGGTGACGACCAACCTCGTGCGGACGACGCCCGTCAGCGCGTTCGGCAGCACGTACGAAGTCGCCGTCTTTAACCAGACGACCGGAGCGCTCGAGAGCCGGGGGACATTCGCGGGCTATTCCGATAGCTCGACCTGGGCGCGCGGGCAGGCCTGGGCCTTATATGGATTCGTGCAAGCCTATCAGACGTCGGATAACCCGGCTTTCCTGACGACGGCGGAAGATATCGCGAACTATTTCGTCGGCCAGTTGCTCGCCGACAATACCTGGATCCCTCCTTGGGATTTTAACGCGCTCGGGACGCCACCTGTGGACACTTCCGCTGCGGCCATCGCGGCGGACGGGCTCATCATGCTGAGTACGGTTTCGGGAAGCTTGGGCGCCGGCTACCTCCTCGACGCCGAGAACATCCTTGGGGCGCTCAGCAGCGACTACCTCGATCTTGCGCCGACTGGCGAGGCCGTGCTGCTCGACGGCTTCCCGGGCGCGGGTAAGACGAATACCGCATTGATCTACGGCGACTATTATTTCACCGAGGCGCTGCTGCGATTGCAGAACGTGCTCGACGGCAAGCCTGGCTGGCTGCTTTATAGCCCGGTCCCCGAACCCTCGACCTGGGCGATGATGCTGCTCGGCTTCGCGGGCCTTGGCTTCGCTGGCTATCGCCGGCGACAGAAACTCGCGGGCGCGGCGAGCATCTGAGATGGCCCCGTCGTAGGAAAACGGCCGCCGAGTCACCGCGACGGCCAGTGTGTGTAGTTTGCTCGTAGCGTATCGGAAGCGAAGTAGGGGCCGCGCGATCGAACCCGTGTCAGCAATCTGACTGAGCGGTAGAGCGGCAAGCGACATTTTAGTCCGTGTCACCCATCGACGTCGGCGCGGCCAGCTTCAACAGTTCGTAGGTGGTGTACGACTGCTCATCGGATAGCCGCGAGAAGTCGTATGAGCAAACCAGATGGTCACGACCCTGTGTGGCCTTGCCGTAGCCCCTATCCAAAATCTCTCGCCCGGCCATCACCATGCGTCGCGTCGCAAAAAATCGAGGGAGCGAGCGAGAGTGCCAGCGCGATCCGCAGCAGCAACATCTTTGTGCGACGCATCTCGACCTCATGCCGCCGACAGCCTGACGGTAGCCGAGCAAGACCAATGTCGCCGACCTTCTCAACTCAAGGTCCGATCCGGTGGTCGAGCGAAAACTGATCCGGGTCGACCCCAACTGCGACGTTCGCCGTCGCGATCGGCTATGTCCGCTAAACGTCGACTGTGTTCTCTAATGGGTCAAGGGCGGGTGCCTCTTCGAGGTGTCGACGCTTTCGGGTGCCTGCGTTCTCTGCGTGCTCGTTCGGCACTTGATGGGATGAGCTGGGTGCAGGGCGGCTAGGTTGAAATCGCAGTCGGCCTGTGGTCGGCCCCTGCAACAGAATTGGCGCCGTCGTCTGCTCCCTCCCTAGACGTCGCTCCGCTTGGGAGCTAGATTCGGCCTCCTGTCTCGTGGATTGCTGGGCCTAAGCCAGCACGAATTCGGTCCCGTCTCGCAGCATCGCGTGCATGATGATCGCGAGGCGGCGAGCCAGAGCGACCCTGGCCTTGCGCATCGTCGATCGCTTGGCGATCGCGAAGGCCCAGTCCTTGAGTTTGAGCTGGCCCTTGTAACGCGTCAGCATGACGTTGGCGGCCTCGTACAGGAGGGTTCTTACGCGCCTGTCCCCGCATTTCGAGATGCTGCCGACGTAGTCGACCTCCCCCGATTGATATCGCCTGGGGACCAAGCCCAGATAGGCGCCGACATCTCGGGATCGGCGGATGCGCGAGGGATCGTCGATCGCAGCCACAAAGGCGAGCGCGGTCAGTTGGCCTACGCCTGGGATCGTCATCAGCCGGCTGCAGGCCGCCGAGGCCCTCGCCATCCGTCTCATGTCCGCATCGATCGCCGCGACCGCCGTCATCACGGCGGTTCGCGCCGCAATCAGACCCCGCATAGCGGCAGAAAGGCCAGCGATCCCCTCGCTTGCCTTGAGAGCCTGGTCGATGAAGGCTGCCGTGAGCGCGCGAGGCAGCCGGATCCCGAACACGACTGCAAGGCCTCGGATCTGATTTTCCAAGGTCACCCTCTGCCCGACCAGCTTCTTGCGCGCGCTGATCAGCGAACGGAGAGCGTGAGCTGATAGCGACTTTACATGCACGGGCTTGAAGAAGCCGGTGCGAGCCAGATGCGCCAGACCTCGCGCGTCGTTGCGATCGGTCTTGTGGGTGGCGAGCGACTTGAGCGCCTGGTAGGCCTGCCGGCTCTCGACGCAGACCACGGGCAGGCCGAGTTGGCTCAACCCGTGGAACAGGATCGGCGCCATTCGCCCTGTCTCGAATACAATGCGACGACAACTTGGCGCTTTCGCGAGCTCGACCGCAATCGCCGCCGCCGTCGACGCCGTCTTGGTCTGATGAACGACCACGCCTTCGCGATCGACGACGCAGACGTGGGTCTCGTCCATCGAGATATCGAGGCCAGCAAAATAGTCCATGTCATGGTCTCCTCTTCCACATTCTGGCCGATCGTATCGGCCTTTCGCCAGAAGAGCTCCCGTCCATTACCCAATGTTGAAAAACTCGGAAATTGAGCCACCGTGAAAATCTCGCTTTTGTGCACGCCGCCTTATCTGAGCGGATAGTCCTCTCGGGCAGGGCACAGGAGCGTCGCACGCGGCAAAGCCGGCCCGTCCGCCGAACCCCTAAGGAATTCTTCATCGAAGCTGCCAGCGGTGTTCTAAATTGTGATCGATGCGGAAATTCGAGTTTTTCAACATCCGTCGAAATTGGACATTTACAGCAAGGAATCAAGCCTCGAAGTTTTCGGTCCTAATACACCACCACGCTCCTGATCGACTTGCCCTCGTGCATGAGGTCGAAACCCGTGTTGATCTCGTCGAGGGTCAGCGTGTGGGTGATCATCGGATCGATCTCGATCTTGCCGGCCATGTACCAGTCGACGATCTTCGGTACGTCGGTGCGGCCGCGCGCGCCGCCGAAGGCGGTGCCTTTCCAAACGCGGCCGGTGACGAGCTGGAAGGGCCTCGTCGAGATCTCCTGTCCCGCCCCTGCGACGCCGATGATGATCGACTGGCCCCAGCCGCGATGGCTGGCTTCGAGCGCCTGGCGCATGACGGCGACATTGCCGGTGCAATCGAAGGTGTAGTCGGCGCCGCCGATCTGGTCGGCGCCGCGCTTGGTCATGTTGACGAGATGGGGGACGAGGTCCTTGCCGGCTTCCTTCGGGTTGACGAAATGCGTCATGCCGAAGCGCTCGCCCCAAGCCTTCTTGTCGTTGTTGAGGTCGACGCCGATGATCATGTCGGCGCCGGCAAGCCTCAACCCCTGGATGACATTGAGCCCGATGCCGCCAAGGCCGAACACGATCGCGGTCGCGCCCGCCTCGACCTTGGCGGTATTGATGACGGCGCCGACGCCCGTCGTCACGCCGCAGCCGATGTAGCAGATCTTGTCGAACGGCGCGGCAGGATCGACTTTGGCGACCGCGATCTCCGGCAGCACGGTGAAGTTCGAGAAGGTCGAGCAGCCCATATAATGAAAGATCTTGTCCTCGCCGCGCGAGAACCGCGAGGTCCCGTCGGGCATCACCCCCTGCCCCTGGGTGGCGCGGATCGCAGTGCAGAGATTGGTCTTGCGCGACAGGCAGGACGGGCACTGGCGGCATTCGGGCGTGTAAAGCGGGATGACGTGATCGCCCCTGGCGACGCTGGTCACCCCGGCGCCGACGTCGACCACCACGCCCGCGCCCTCGTGGCCGAGAATGGCGGGAAAGAGACCCTCGGGATCGGCGCCCGAGAGGGTGAACTCGTCGGTATGGCAGATGCCGGTCGCTTTGATCTCGACCAGCACTTCATGAGCTTGCGGGCCGTCGAGGTCAACCTCCGCGATCTCGAGCGGCTGTCCTGCGGCGACGGCGATCGCGGCGCGGGTTTTCATCGATGAGGCTCCTTCAGAACGGATGGATGCCGGGGGGCTAGTTTATATCTCACGGGGTATGGTTTACCAAAATACATAACATTGCCTTGCAGAAAATCAGAAGTCGTAGTACCCTCCTTGTCATGTCCAATTCCATCGACCACGCGACCGACCGTCTCGATCGTCCTTTGAGAGGGTCCACTATCCAGCGCAGAAATTTTTTCAGCGCTTAAGCCAGATAAGCCATTGAAAACGTTAATTTCGGCGTAGTGAATTCTAGTTAGGGAAAGAAAATGAAAGCTCCTGAAAGCCTAAATGATCGTCCGCGAAAGGTCGTTCCAGCAAAAGAAAATCACCAGCCACAGACGATATTCCACTAGACTCACTTGTACGCGGGGAACCTCAGAGATATCGCCCGACGACGTTCTCGAACAACTCCTGCCGTCCCGAACGCGGCTTCGGATCGATCTTCTCGTCGGCGACGCGCTTGGCTATGCCCTCCAGCGTCGCGGCCGGCTTCAGCATCGCCTGCGCCTTGGGCTCGTTCCAGCCCGCGTAGCGATCCGCGCGCATCTTGTCGAACTTGCCGTCCTCGATAAGGCGCGCGGCCGCAACCAGCGCCTCCGCGCAGGCGTCGATGCCGCCGATATGGCCAAGCAGGAGGTCGCCCGGATCGATCGACTGGCGGCGCACCTTGGAATCGAAGTTGAAGCCGCCGGGCGCGATCCCGCCGTTCTTGAGGATGAAATAGAGCGCCGGCACCAGCTCGGCTGCGTTGTTGGGGAACTGGTCGGTGTCCCAGCCGGACTGGTAGTCGTTGCGGTTGGCGTCGACCGATCCGAGGAGCCCCAGCGCGACCGCGAGCGCGACCTCGTGTTCGAACGAATGGTGCGCGAGCACGGCGTGGCCGACTTCGATGTTGAGCTTGACCTCGCGTTCGAGCTCGAAGCGATCCAGGAACCCGGCGACCGTCGCAACGTCGAAATCGTACTGGTGCTTGGTCGGCTCCTGCGGCTTGGGCTCGACCAGGAGAACGCCCTTGAAGCCGATCTTGTGCTTGTAGTCGACCACCATCGAGAGAAAGCGGCCGAGCTGCTCCTGCTCGCGGACAAGATCGGTGTTGAGCAGGGTCTCATAACCCTCGCGGCCGCCCCACAGCACGTAGTTGGCGCCGCCGAGCTTGTGGGTCGCGTCGATCGCGTTCTTCACCTGCGCGACGGCGTAGGCGAACACGTCCGGGTCCGGGTTGGTCGCCGCTCCCGCCATGTAGCGCGGATGGCTGAAGAGATTGGCGGTGCCCCACAGGAGCTTGATCTTCGTCGCCTGCATCTTCTCGGCGAAGACGTCCGTCATCTCGGCAAGGTTACGGCCGAACTCGCCGAGGCTCCCGCCCTCCGGCACGACGTCCTTGTCGTGGAAGGTGAAGAACGGAAAGCCGAGCGTCGAGACCATGTCGAACGCGACGTCGGCCTTGAGGCGCGCCGCCTTCATGTCGTCGCCTTCCCAGGGGCGCACGAAGGTCGGGGCGCCGAACATGTCCGAGCCCATCCAGGCGAAGTTGTGCCAGTAGCAGACCGCAGGGCGAAGGTGGTCGGCCATCGTCTTGCCCATGACGACGCGGGCCGGATCGTAGTGGCGGAAGGCGAAGGGATTGTCGCTCTTCGGCCCTTCAAAGCGCACGGGACCGATGTCGCCGAAAAACCGCTTGGTCATGTTTCCTCCAGAGTTTCTTAAGTTATCTTGAAATCCCGCACGAAGCGGGTCAGCGCCGCAAGACCGTAAGCGCAATCCCCGACCGTAATCGATTCGAGCGGATTGTGGCTGATGCCGCCCTTGCAGCGGACGAACAGCATGCCGGCCGGACAGAGGGCGCCCATGACCATTGTGTCGTGTCCCGCTCCGGACGGCAACAGCCTCGGCTGGACTCCGAGCTGATCGACCGCGCGCGTCAAGCCCGCCACGACCCGCGGATCGCAGACGAAAGCATTGGCTTCGTGAGTCTTCGCCACGGTCGCTCCCACGCCGCGAGCCTCAGCGATCGCGTCGATGCGCGCCTTGATATCGGCGAGCGCGGCCGCGCGGCGCTCATCGTCTGGCGCGCGAACATCGATCGCGAACTGCACATGGCCCGGAATGACATTGGTCGCGCCAGGCCAGACTTCCAGACGGCCGATGGTCGCGACGAGGTCGGTTTCGCGGCGCGCGCGCGCCTCGATCGCCAGCGCCATTTCGGCCGCGGCCGTTAGCGCGTCGCGGCGGAGGTTCATCGGCGTCGCGCCGGCATGGCCGGCTATTCCGTCTACCCCGACTTCGAGCCGGGTCGCGCCGTTGATGGCCGTCACAATGCCAAGCGGCAGACCTTCGGCTTCCAGCACCGGCCCTTGTTCGATATGGGTCTCGACGAAGCAGGCGACATGGTTCGCGCGGATCGAACTCGCCCTGTCGGGATCGCCGCCGAAGGCCTTCAGAGCGTCACGCATCGCGACGCCGGCGCTGTCCTTCTGGTCCAGCGCGTCCTCGAAATAGGCGCCGGCGAGGGCGCGCGAACCGGAGAGCGTCGAGCGAAAACGCACGCCCTCCTCATCGCCGAAGGCGACGATCTCGATGGCGTGGTCGAGCCGCTCGCCGGCCGCGCTCAGCGCCTGGACAACCGCGAGGGCCGCGAGCGCGCCGTAATTTCCGTCGTAACGCCCGGCGTCGCGCACGGTGTCGATATGCGACCCCAGCATTAGCGCGGGCGCGCCGTTGCGCTTGCCCTCGTAGCGGGCGACGACATTGCCGGCTGGATCGATCCTCGCCGCGAGCCCAGCTTCGCCACACCAGCCGATGAAGGCCGCAGCCGCGCGCCGATGCGCCTCCGACAGAAAGAGGCGCGTCAGCCGGCCCGGTTCGTCGGTGAAGGCCGCGAAAGCGTCAAGTCGCGCCATGAGCCGGGCGCCCGCGGCGAGATCCGCCTCAGAAAGAGAGGACGCCATCAGTTCTGCGCCGTCTCGAGCTTCAGCCACCGCGCGAGCACGGCGCGCTCCTCGTCCGTCATCTGGGTGAAGTTATTCGGCGGCATCGCATGCGTCAGCACCGCCTGCATGCGAATGGCGGGTGCGAAGCGCGCGATGTGTTCGGGGGTGTCGAGAAGCACCCCCTTCGGCGCTTCGCCGATCTCCTCCATCGGCGCGGCTGAGTGGCACATCATGCAGCGCATCGTCACGATGTCGACGACCTCGGACGGCGCCTTCGGCTCGTCGGCGCGCGCCACCGCCGTCGGCAGATCGGCAAGCCCCATCAGCCCGCGCATGCCGGGCGAAGCGGTCGCGGCGAAGCCGAAGGCGCAGAGGATCGCCAAGCTCGCGACGGCCCACGCCCACCACGGCGCGCGGTCATGATCGAGATGCCAGACATTGTAGAAGTAGCGGACCAGAGCGCCCGCAACGATCACGCAGGTGACGATCGCCGGGATGACCCTCGGATTGGAGTAGGTCATCGGGTAGTGATTCGAGAGCATCAGGAAGAGGACCGGCAAGGTAATGTAATTGTTATGGGTCGAGCGCGTCTTCGAGGTCTTGACCCATTTCGGATCTGGCTGCTTGCCGGCGAGGAGCGCGGCGACGCTCTTCCGCTGGTTCGGCATGATGACGAAGAAGACGTTGGCGGTCATGATCGTCGCCATCAGCGCGCCGGTGTGGATCAGCGCGCCGCGACCGGAAAAGAACTGGGTGAAGACCCAGCTCGTCGCGACGACATAGCCGAAGCCGACCACCGCCAGCAATTCTTCGTGAGAGCCGAGGGGCGAGCGGCAAAGCAGGTCGTAGACGATCCACCCGAGCGCGAGCGCCGCAACGCCGATCAGCGCCGCCTGCCACGGCGCGAGGGCCATCACGGCGGGGTCGATCAGAAAGTACGTCGACTGGCCATAATAGACCCAGCACAGCAGCGCAAAGCCGCTCATCCAGGTCCAGTAGGACTGCCATTTGTGCCAGATCAGGTGTTCGGGCAGCGCGGGCGGAGCGAGCACGTATTTGCTCATCTGGTAGAAGCCGCCGCCATGCACCTGCCAGGAGACGCCGGCGACGCCCGAGGGATCGCCGGCGCGCTTTCTCAGCGAGGCGTCGAGATGCATGAAGAAGAACGACCCGCCGATCCAGGCGATCGCCGCAGTCACATGGAGCCAGCGTATGAGCGCTGAACCCCATTCCCAGGCGTAGGCCTCAAGCGCCCCCATCAAAACTCTCCACGGCGTCGAACCTCGCGCGTCTCGCCCACGATAATGGCGCGTGGTCAGTTTGGGTAGGGAGCGGGCAAGCAAATTGCGGACCGCGAAAAGACCTCAGGCCCTCTCCGCTACGCGCCTTTTGCAGGACGCGACCTTAGGGTAACCGGACCTTAACCCTATCAGGGGCTTAATTCCCTTCGCCAAACCCGGGTCACGCCTTCGCCGGACCCGGCCCAAGTTTCGGCCGATTTGGAATGCAGACCCCGCGCCGGTTACACCGTCAGCCGCCTCTCGCCGAGCGGCCATGCCCGCCAGAAGAGGTTCCAGAACGCCCATGAATCCTGCCGACGTAGCCGCCGCAGCCGCAACTCCGGATGCGAGCATACTGTCGATGTTCTGGTCGGCCCACATCGTCGTCAAGGCGGTGATGCTCGGCCTTTTCCTCGCTTCGCTCTGGTGCTGGACGATCATCTTCGACAAGACGCGGCTGTTCCGCAAGTTCCGCAACGAGATGGAGAACTTCGAGCAGGTTTTCTGGTCGGGCCAGTCGCTCGAGGAACTCTATACGTCGCTGTCGAACCAGCAGAACACTGGCGCGGCCGCGTTGTTCGTGGCCGCGATGCGGGAGTGGAAGCGATCATTCCAGCAGGCGGCAGGCTCCTTTCGCGGACTGCACGCGCGCATCGACAAGGTGCTCGACGTCTCGATTGCGCGCGAGGTCGAGCGGCTGGAATCAAATCTTCTGGTCCTGGCGACGGTCGCTTCTGCCGGCCCGTTCATTGGTCTCTTCGGCACTGTGTTCGGCATCATGAACTCGTTCCAGTCGATCGCCACCTCCAAGAACACCTCGCTCGCGGTGGTGGCGCCCGGCATAGCCGAGGCGTTGCTGGCCACCGCGCTTGGCCTCTTCGCCGCGATTCCCGCGCTCATCGCGTACAACAAGTTCCAGGGAGACGTGGCGAAGGCCCAGGCGCGGCTCGAAAGCTTCGCCGACGAATTCTCGTCGATCCTCTCGCGGCAGATCGACCATCATCTGTCGATCGAGAAGGTTTCCTGAAGAAGGACCGATCCGATGGGCGTGACAGTCGGCGGCGGACGCAAGAGCGGCCGGGGGCGGCGCGGCGTGCCGCGCTATGGCGCAATGGCGGACATCAACATGACGCCGTTCATCGACGTCATGCTGGTGCTCCTCATCATCTTCATGGTCGCAGCGCCGTTGCTGACGAGCGGCGTTTCGGTCGACCTGCCGCAGACGAGCGCCTCGGCGCTCAACGTCGACCGCAAGCCGATCGCCGTCTCGCTCAACGAGCAGGGGCAGCTCTACTTGATGGATCAGCCGATCAGCGACTCGGATCTTGTGCCGAAGCTTCAGGCTGTCTCCCAGAACGACGTCGACCAGCGCATCTATGTGCGGGCCTCCAAAGTCGTTCCTTATGGAAGGGTGGCGCAGATCATGGCGGCCGTGACCTCGGCCGGATTCAAGAAGGTGGCGCTGGTCACCGAGCCGATCAATCAATAGCCCGGAGCGGCTTTGGACGAGCGGCGGTCATATTGGTCTTGGGCGGCCTCGAGCGCTCTGCACGGCGCACTGCTGGCTTTCCTCCTGTTCGGCTTCGCCTCGGCGCCGAAATTCGAGGACAGCCCCGAAGCGATTCCGGTCGAGACTGTGTCCCAAAGCGAGCTCAACCAGATCATGAACGGCGAAAAGGACGCCCGGCCCACGCCCGAGCCGCCGCCAGCGCCGCAGCCCACTCCGACCCCGCCGGAGGCGCCGCCCGATCTGCGCGCTTCGGAAGAACCAACCCCGACGCCACCGCCGAAGCCCGAACCTCCCAAGCCGGAGCCTCCCAGGCCCGAGCCCTCGCCTCCGCCGCCAAAACCAGCGCCGCCCTCGCCGCCGAAACCCGCAGCAGAAGACGCGCCCGAGCCGCCCGCGAGGCCGAAGGTCGTCGAGACCCCGCCCGAACGCCCGAAGGAGCCGCCGGAGAAGCCGAAGCCAGACCAGATCGCCAAGGTCGTCGAGCACGACAAGACCGAGGCGAAGCCGACGCACGCCTACGATCCGAACGCGATCGCCAAACTGATCGGACAGAGGCCGTCAACGCCTTCAACGACCGCTACGACAAACGCGACAGGCGCGACTGCTCAGGGCCTGCCGCATCACGACGCGCCGCGCATGTCGATCTCGATGGCCTCGGCGCTCGACGCGTGGCTGACCGAGAGCTACCTCAACTGCTGGACGCCGCCGCCGATGATGCCCGAGGGCGACGTGTACGTCGCCCAGATCAAGGTGGTGCTCAATGTAGACGGATCGCTGTCGGCGCGGCCGGTCCTCATCAATCCGCCGACGGACCCGGCCTGGCGCGCGCATGCCGAAAGCGCAATGCGGGCGGTCAAGAAGTGCGATCCGCTGCACGTTCCCCCCCAGTACGCACCCTATTTCGACCAATGGAAGATCGAGACCATCCACTTCGATCCGCGAGAAACACAAGGATAGGCCCCAGCCTTCCAGCCGCATGAAAGTCTGTTCGATGACCAAGCCTTCGACGCCTGTCCTTATCCTGACCCTTGCTGCGGCCCTCGGCGCCGAAGCCGCGGGCTGCGACCGCATCTGGCCCTCATCGAGCGAGACCGCCTCGAAGGAAACGAGCAAGCCCGCGCCTTCCCCGCCGGTCCCGGCTGCGACCGCCTCAATCGCGGCCTCCCCGGCGCCTGAACCGCCCAAGCGCATGACGCCGAACGAGCTCGCCGACTTCGACGCCTGGATGATCAAGACCTATCTGGCTTGCTGGAAGCCGGCAGCTCAGCCCGCCGACTCAGATCCCTACGTCGCGCAGGTGCGGCTTGCCTTCCGGCCGGACGGCTCACTGGCGAAACCGCCGAAACTTGTCAATCCGCCCTCAGACCCAGCGATGAGACCGCAGGCCAAGAGCGTCATGCAGGCCGTCCAGACCTGCAACCCTTTGCCGGTGCCGGCCCAATATCGCCCCTTTTATGAGCAATGGAGAACCAAGACGATCCACTTCAATCCGCAAGTCGCCGTTCGATGATTTCGAGCGGTGAAGGATCGTTTTTTGCGCGAGAGCCCCGATGAATCTTGTTTTTGTTTTTCGCGTCACCATCCTCGCGACGCTGGCGCTGACGTCAATTGCCTTCGGCCTCGCCCCCGCGACCGCCGAGACAGGCGACGTCTATGTTCATGCCGGGCCGAATTTCAAACCGGTGACCATCGCCGTCACGCCTTTCGCCGGCGAAGAGGGCGCCGACAAGATCGGAAGCATCGTCACCAACGATTTCGCCCGGTCGATTTTTCTTCTTCCCGTCAATGCGACAAGCTTTCCCGAGACGATCAGCAATCCGGACGTCAGGCCCAACCTCGACGCGTGGAAGACAGTCAACGCGCAATTTGTTTTGACCGGGCGAGTGTTGCGTCCGGACGCCGGGCATGTGACGGCCCAGTATCGTCTGTGGGACGTCTCGACCGGCGAGCAGGTCGCAGGCGAGCAATTTACGTCCGAGGCCTCCAACGCGCGGCGCGTCGCCCATATGATCGCCGATGCGGTCTTCTCCCGCGTGACCGGAGAGAAGGGATTCTTCGACTCCCGCATCGTCTTTGTCGACGAGAGCGGTCCGAAGGAGAAGCGCCACAAACGCCTTGCGATCATGGACATGGACGGGGCCAACGTGAAGACCCTCGCCGGAGGCGGCGACGATCTCGTCGTAACGCCGAGGTTTTCGCCGTCCGCCCAGCAGGTCGCCTATATGTCGTTCAGCGCGGACGATCCCAAGGTGACGCTGCTCAATCTCGAGACGGGACAACGGGAGGCAGTCGGCCATTTCCCCGGCATGACTTTCTCGCCACGATTTTCCCCGGACGGGCAGCAGATCATAATGTCGCTTTCGGAGGGTTCGAGCACCAATCTCTATACGATGGATCTGCGCTCGCGCGCGACGACGCGGCTCACCGACACGTCCGCGATCGACACCTCCCCCACCTACTCGCCCGACGGCTCGCAAATCGCTTTCGAGTCCGATCGTGGGGGGACGCAGCAGATCTACGTGATGAGCGCGAGCGGCGGGCCGGCCAAGCGCATCTCTTTCGGCGAGGGCCGCTATTCGACCCCGGTCTGGTCGCCGCGCGGCGACCTCATCGCCTTCACCCGCATCAAGGGCGGCTCGTTCGGCATCGGGGTGATGAAGCCGGACGGCTCAGGCGAGCGCATTCTGGTCGAAGGCTTCCACAACGAGGGGCCAACATTCGCTCCCAACGGGCTTTATGTCATGTTCTTCCGCGATTCTGGCGGCACAGGCGGCCCCAAAATCTACATGACCGACATTTTCGGCCATGGCGAATTCCTGGTGCCCTCGCCCAACTACGCGAGCGATCCGTCCTGGGGACCGCTGATGCACTGAGGCGAGCGCGGTCGCCTCAGGAAACGCACGTCATTCCGCTGGCGTCGGGCCCAATGCCTTCGGCGGCGGCGCGCTACGGGACGCAAAAATCTTGGTCAAAACGACGATGATTGCGAGCGTCGCGAGATAAACGACGACCTGCAGCGCCGATGGCTGGTCGGAGTAGCCGATCAGCGTGTGGAGTACGCGCCCGAAGAGGCTCGTGTCCGAGAGAATGGCGGATGTATCCCACGCCGTCTGGTCAAGCGCGGTGGCTACCCCGGCCTGCTGAAGGAACTGGGCTGCCTGCGCCGCCAGACCGGCGGCGAGGAAGCTGACCAGCAGGGTCGTGACGGTAAACAGACGCCGCGGCGGTATGGTGACGAGGCCAAGATAGGTCACCGCCGTGACCGCGACGCCGGCCAGGAGACCAAGGACGGCGCCGGCGATCAGTTCCAACGCCGTCGAGCCCCCGGAGGCGACGAGGCCGTACATGAAGAGCGCGACTTCGGAGCCCTCGCGCATCACTGCCACAGCGCAGACGACGCCGAGCGCGATAACCGAACGCGAGCCGGTCCGGACCGCGTCGCCAACCCGCTTGACGTCGGCCGCGAGCTCGCGGCCGTGGCTCGCCATCCAGATGTTGTGCCAGATCAGCATGACGACGGCGACGAGCAGGATCGAGGCGTTGAAGATTTCCTGGCCGACGCCGGCCAGCGCGTTGGCGATCAGGCCCGCGAAAAAGGCGACAAGCGACGCCCCCACAACGCCCGCCGCGACGCCGGCGACAATGGTCGCTCGACTGCCACGCACGCCCTTGGTCACCGCCATAACGATGCCAACGATGAGGCCGGCCTCGATGACTTCGCGAAAGACGATGATCAGCGCGCCGAGCATCGAAAATCCATGAGCGTCGTTCCGCGTATCATTGCACGACCAGGAAGCCTTCGGTCGTCGCTTCGTGGTAGTCGTCGAAGAAGCGATAGCGTCCGGGCCTTAGAGGACGCAGGTTGATGGTGACCGACCCGCCTCCGACGATCACCTTCTCGACCCGAAAGACCTTGCTTTCGAATTCGGCGGGCGTTCCGTCCTCGTTGGAGACCTCGAGCACGATCGGCTGGCCTGCGGGCGCGGTCGGCTCTGCCGGCGAGAACTTGTGGTCCTTGAGCGTGATGCTCACCTTGGCCGGCTCCTCGGCTAAGGACCGAGGCGCGCCGAAGCCGAGCGCAAGGGCGGAGGCCAGGATCGAAGCGGAGACGGCTCGGACGGAAATCGCTCTCATTAACGTCACTTCAGAACTCCGCGCGCTCGCTGTCGTAGCCTCGATCGGGTCGATGAGGCCTAGGGCTTCGCAGCTTCAGCTCAATAACAACGACGAGCGAGCGGAACAAGAATGAGGTCCGTCAGTTTGGAATGCGTTCAAACCTTGGGGTCGAGCGGGCGTACTACCCGCTCCCATGAACAATCCCGTAACCCCTCAAACGAAATTTGTCCGCCTGAGTGAAAAAACCTCTTGCGCTTCAGAGCGATTCGAACAAATAAGAGTTTGCCCAATACGCACGTGCCTGTGGTCGTGTGTCGGTCGGCGGGGATCTGGACAAGAGGCCAGTTAACCGTCCTTGGAAGACCGGCAGCCGGAGGCGAACCGGCGTACCCCGCCCAACGGGGGACGCGACTTGAAGCAACGACGGACCGGGCTTTTTTGGTCTCTGCTGGCCCTCCAAAGGTCGGCGATCAAAGAGGCTTGTCTATCTTGCCGGGCGTGCGGACGGGATTCTCCTCGTCCAAACGATGGCTTTGAACGCCGAAGCCGATTGGCTCAGGCGCATCATGGCTACGGCTCAGCAGCTGATCGCTTGAGGCTTTCGCCGGCGGCTCTCCGTCTTCGGCGAAAGCTGAAGAGCGTTCGCGTCGGCGGGTCAACAACTCCGCATTCCGCGTCTCCAACGCGCGGGGCGGCAAGTCGCATCGCCGGTGAATCCTTCATTTGCCAGGCGCGCCCGTGCGCGCTGTTGGGGGATGCCGCTATGACGGATCGCATCAAGGACTTCCTCGCCCGCAATCGAGAGGACGATGGCCCTCGCCTCGTCGTCGATCTCGACATCGTGCGCGAGAACTATCTCGGCTTCGCCAAGGCGCTGCCCGACACTCGCGTGTTCTACGCAGTCAAGGCGAACCCGGCGCCGGAAATCTTAAGCCTGCTCGCCGCTCTCGGCTCGTGCTTCGACGCCGCCTCGATGGCCGAGATCGAAGAAGCGCTGGCCGCCGGCGCGACGCCCGATCGCATCAGCTTCGGCAACACGATCAAGAAGGAAAAGGACATCGCGCGCGCCTTTGCGCTTGGGGTCCGGCTCTTCGCGGTCGATTGCGAGGCCGAGGTCGAAAAGATCGCGCGCGCCGCGCCCGGGTCGAAGGTATTCTGCCGGATTCTCTGCGACGGGGCAGGCGCGGAATGGCCGCTCTCGCGCAAGTTCGGCTGCGCGCCGGAGATGGCGGCAAGCGTGCTCGAGCGCGCCCATTCGCTCGGGCTCGTGGCCCACGGCCTCTCCTTCCATGTCGGCTCGCAACAGCCCAATCCGCGCATGTGGGACCGCGCGCTGAAGACGTCAGCGGCGATCTTCCGCGATCTTGCCGAGCAGGGGGTCCAGCTGGCGATGATCAATCTCGGCGGCGGCTTCCCGACCCGATATACGAAAGACGTGCCGGGGGTCCGAGCCTATGGGCAGACCATCTTTCGCGCGCTCAGGCGCCATTTCGGCAATCGCATCCCGGAGACGATCATCGAACCGGGGCGCGGCATGGTCGGCAACGCCGGGATCATCGAAGCCGAGGTCGTCCTGATCTCGCGCAAATCGGCCGGGGACCGGCATCGCTGGGTCTATCTCGACATCGGCAAGTTCAATGGCCTCGCCGAGACAACAGACGAAATGATCCGCTACCCGATCCGCACAGACCGCGACGACGACGCGCTCGGCCCCTGTGTGCTCGCCGGCCCGAGCTGCGATTCGATCGACGTCCTGTACGAGAAGGAACCTTACTTCTTGCCGGTCACGCTCGAGATTGGCGCCAAGGTTCTGATCGAAGGAACCGGCGCCTATACGACGACCTATTCGTCGGTCGGCTTCAATGGATTCGCGCCGCTGAAATCATATGTGATCTGAGGGTTCTGGGTTCGAACGCATCCGAGCGGTAGGGACGTCAGTCCCTTCCCACGCGCGGCCGTGCGCGCCGCAGGCGTCGGCCGCCCGTGCCCTTGGTCGTAGTTCAATTCACCACAAAGGCACGAAGGGGCCACGACGTGGTGCAGACCAAGGAGCTGCGAATGCCGCAGACAAGCGCGGGGATCCTCTTGTATCGGAATCGGCCGACGGGCGTCCAGGTTATGCTCGTGCATCCGGGCGGCCCTTTCTGGGCGCGGAAGGACGAGGGAGCATGGTCCATTCCAAAAGGGCTGGCGGAGGTGGACGAAGACTGGCGGGCCGCCGCGAAACGGGAATTCCTTGAAGAAACCGGGATGAAGGTGACTGGGGAATTTCTGGACCTCGGAGCCTACAAACAGCCGGGCGGCAAGACAATTGTCGCGTGGGCTTGCGAAGGCGACTTCGATCCGGCGCTCCTCCAAAGCAATCGATTTTCAATGGAATGGCCGCCTCGTTCGGGGAAGACGGCTGAATTCCCTGAGGTGGACAAAGCCGGCTGGTATGAGTTGCGTGAAGCTTTGGCGAAAGTGACGAAGGGACAGCGGCCAATCATTGCGGCTTTGGCCGACAAGATCGGCGCGAAGCTCACTGAGGATGACGGCTAGCCGCGGCGAGGCCGCGCCCCGAAAGCCGAGGCTTTGGATCGCCGCGCGGCTAGCGCGTCCGGCGCTGCCACGAACTCCTCGCGATCACAGGCCCGGCGCCTTAAATCAGTCTCCCGCAACCTATTCGAATGGATCCATTCTATGGTCTTCTGGTTGGACATCGCCGCTTTCGCCTTGAAGGCGCTGCTAATCGTCGCGGCGATCGGCGGTCTCGCGCTTCTCATCGCGCGCCTCGCGCGTTCGAGCGAGCCGAAGGACGAGGAGATCAAGGTCCGTTCGCTCAACGAGCGATATGACGACATGCGCGAGGCGCTGAACGCCGAGCTCCTCGACAAGAAGGCGCGGAAGGCGCTGGTCAAGGCGCGCAAAAAGCAGACCAAGGCGCGCCGGGGCGACGACGCTGGCAAACGGATTTATGTGCTCGGCTTCAAGGGTGACATGCGCGCGAGCGCCGTCAAGCGGCTGGGTCACGAGATCGACGCCGTTCTGACGGTAGCCCGACCCGGGACAGACGAGGTTGTGCTTCGGCTCGAAA
Source organism: uncultured Alphaproteobacteria bacterium (assembly GCA_963787135.1). Taxonomy (GTDB): domain Bacteria; phylum Pseudomonadota; class Alphaproteobacteria; order Rhizobiales; family Beijerinckiaceae; genus Roseiarcus. Next base: position 93,957 of record CAWBBW010000032.1, read on the forward strand.
GTCCTGGCGGCACGGTCACGGGTTACGGGCTCGCCGCGGCCGAAATCCTGCGGCTGCGCGAGCGCAGGGTCAAAGTGACGGCGTCAGTCGACCAGGTGGCGGCGAGCGGCGGCTACATGATGGCCTGCGCCGCCGACCGCATCGTTGCCGCGCCGTTCGCGGTTGTCGGCAGCATCGGCGTTGTCGCGCCGGTGCCGAACCTCCATCGTCTCCTGAAGAAGAACGAGATCGATTTCGAGGAGATGACCGCGGGCGAGTTCAAGCGGTCCGTGTCGTTGCTGGGCGAGATCACACCGGCGGGCCGGGAGCATTTCCGCGGCAAGCTCGAGGACACCCACGGCGCCTTCAGGCACTTCGTCCTGCAATGCCGCCCTAACGTGGACATCGATCGGGTCGCCAACGGCGACCACTGGCTGGCGAGCGAAGCGCTAGGCCTCGGCCTCGTCGACGAGCTTTCGACCGGCGGCGAATACCTCTTTCGCGCCCGCGATAGCGCGCGGCTCTACCAAGTCTCGACGGAGGCGCGGAAGACGCTGATACAGCTGTTGCTCAGCGGCATTGGCGTCGCGGCGCGGGCGGCGGCCGATTTCGCGGCTGCGCGATTGGGCTGAGTTTTCATTCCCGACGGCCGCGCAATTCTGCAGCCGCGCTCGCTGAGTGCGGCGGACGCAGTCAGCGCAGCTCGTAGCAGTTGATGATCGTGTGCGGATTGCGCGTTACGTCAAAAAGAATTCCGCACTGAACGAGCGCATTCTGGCCCGGGTGGCGGAATAGTATCAGCGACGTGCGATTGTCGTAACCGCTCGCATAGCCGGCGATCTCCCACCCGTCGGCGAGCAGCCGCTCGACCGTCAGCGGCGGGTCCGCGGCTGCCGAGCCGGACGCCGCGAGGACCGTTGCGACGAAGAGGCCTGAACGCATGCGAAAGTCTCCTGATGCGCCCGCGCCCGTCTCGTTCCGTTTAGGCGCTCGCTAAGGTCCGCTCAAGCTCGCTCCTCGGCGCGCAGCCGTCGCCTAATGCCCTCTCGCCGACGAGACCGCTTAGCGAAGCGCTCGACCTCAGCATTCGCGGGACGGCGGGCAGCGCGAAATAGCGGCAAGTCCGATCGTCGTTTATGCTGGCCCGGCGCTGAGCGATCAGTGCCGGGGCACCCTCGCGGCGGAGGACGAGCATCGCATGACGGACGTAAAAGAGAGCCCAGCGCCGGACGACCGCGCCAAAGCCGAGCCGCGGCGCGAGCGGCCGACCGGGAGCGCGACGGCGGCCGCGTCGATCGTGACGCTAGTCCTATGCGCAATCGTGGGTCTGTCGGTCTGGTATCTGGCTCGGCCGCAGCCGCTCATCGTCCAAGGCGAGGCGGACGCCACGCGCGTCGACATCGCGGCGCGGGTCGACGGACGCGTCGGCCAACGTCCCGTGGAGCGTGGCCAAAACGTCGCAGCCGGGCAATTGCTGTTCGAGATCGACAACCCGGAGCTGATCACCAAATGGCGTCAGGCCCAGGCCGGCGTTGACGTCGCAAAGGCCCAGCTCGCCAATATCCTCGTGGGCACACGCGTGGAAGTGGTCGATCAGAAGAAGGCCGCGCTCGAGAGCGCCCAGTCCAACTTCACGCTCGCCCAGAAAACTTACGACCGCATCAAGGACCTTGCCGGCACGGGTAATGCGCCGCTGCAACAGCTCGACCAGGCCACGAACTCGCTCGAAGTGGCGAGAAGGAGTCAGGACAGCGCCAAGCTCGCCTATGACGAGGCCGTCAATGGGGCGACCAAGGAAGAGCGGGAGATCGCTCGAACCAAAGTGCTCCAGGCGCAAGCGAGCGTCGACACGATCAAGGCCGACGTCGACGAGCTCACGGTCAAGGCGCCGATCGCCACGCAGGTCTATCAGATCGGCGCGGAGCTCGGGGAATATGTCTCTCCCGGCGTGCCCCTTCTCTCGCTCATCGACCTCAGCGACGTCTGGCTGCGGTTCAATCTGCGCGAGGATCTGGTCAAGGGGCTCAAGGTTGGCGACAGGTTCAAAATGCGCGCCCCCGCCCTCGGCGACCAGGAGATCGAGGCGGAGATCAAGCTCATCGAGACGCGCGGCGAGTATGCGGGATGGCGCGCGACCCGGGCCACTGGCGACTTCGACCTCCGGACGTTCGAGGTGCGCGCCTATCCTGTCTCCCCCCTCCCGGCCCTGCGGCCGGGCATGAGCGTCTACGCCGAGTGGCCGACCGGCGAGGGCCGATGAGGGCGCCCCCAAAGCCCGGGCTGCTTCTGGTCGCGACGCGCGAGTTGCGCTGGATGCGGCGCGACGGCGTCGCGCTCGTTTTGGCCCTCCTCGTTCCGGTCATCGCTTTCGCTGTTCTGACCCTCATTTTCAGCAACGCGGTCATTCGCAATCTCCGGGTCGCCGTCGTCGACGCCGACCGCTCCGCGACTTCGCTCATCTATGTGCAATCGATCGCCTCCGCTCCGGGGGTAACCGTCGCCGAGCGATCGAGCGACATGAGGAGCGCCATGCAGGCGGTCCGCTCTGGCGACGCGATCGCCGCCGTCTACATCCCCGAGAACTTCGAACGAGACCTCCTTGCCCAGAAGCGGCCACAGGTCGTGTCGCTGTATAACCGGCAATATTATACGCCCGGCAACAACGCCGCCTCGGCGATACAGAGTGCGGTGGCGGCCGCGACCGCTGCGCTGCCGCACGAGCCAGGCCCCAGCGGCTACCAGCCGGGCGCGCTCGTCGCGGAACAATATGTTCTGTCGAACCCGGCGCTGAACTTCGCCCAGTTCCTGCTCAGGGCGATCCTGCCGACTGTGCTGCACGTCGTCACGGCGATCGCGGGCGGCTACGCCGTCGGCTCGGAGTTCGCTCAGCGCAGCAAACGCGCCTGGATGCGCGCCGCCGGCGGCCGTCCGCTGGTCGCGCTGATAGGCAAGTTCTTGCCCCTGTTCGCTATCTTCCTAATCATGATGGTGGTCGACGCGGCCATCCTCCACGGCTTGTACGGGATCTCCTTCCGGGGCGAGCCGGTGCTCGTCGCCGCCGCGGCGTGTCTGCTGCTCATCGCCTATCTTTCCTTTGGGGCTTTGCTGGTTCTACTGACCCAGGCGCTGCCGACCGGACTGAGCCTGATCGCGATATTCTGCAATCCGGCGTTCGGTTTCGCCGGCGTCGGCTTCCCGATCGCTGCAATGGGAACATTCGCCCAGGTCTGGGGCTCCATACTGCCGCTGCGCTGGTACCTGCAGGTGCTGTTCGACCAGGCGGCGCGCGGCCTGCCTCCTTCGGACTCGGTTGGGCCGTTCGCGATTTTGGCCGGCCTCGCCTGCCTTTATTTCGCGCTCGCCTGGGCCCGGCTCAGCGCGATCGCCAACGCGCCGCCGCGACGTGAAGCGGAGCCCGCTCTGCGTATCCGGTACGGGCGGGGCGTCGCCATTGCAATGGGCAACGAGGTCCAGCGAATTCTAGGGGACCGCGGAGTTATCGGCCTGATCGTGCTTGCGCCGATCCTTTATGGGGCGCTCTACCCGCAGCCCTATCTTGGACAAGTTCTTCGCGGCATACCAATCGCCGTCGTCGATCAGGATCAAACAGAGCTGAGCCGCGACCTGGTGCAGACGCTGAACGCTGACGAGGCGACGTCGGTGGCCGTGCGCGCGGACACGCTCGCCGACGCCCAGGCCGCCCTCGACCGCCATGACGTCTTCGCCATCCTCGCGATCCCCAAAGACACGGAGCGGCAGGTCTTGCGCGGCGAGCAGGCGCGCATCGCGGCTTATGTCGAAGCCGCCTATTTTCTTCTCTACAGCCGCACACTGCAGGGCATATCGGAAGCCGCTTCGACAGTCTCCACCAACATAGCAACGCGCGGCGCCCGCAGCGAGGGCAGCCTCGTCTATGCAGCCATGACCCGCAGCGCCTCGCCGATCGAGTTCCTGTCCCAACCGCTCTTCAACCCGACGGGCGGCTACGCGAGCTACGTTGTTCCCGCCGCCTTCATCCTTATCCTCCAACAGACGCTTCTGCTCGGCGTTGCGTCACTGGGCGGAGCGGCTTACGCGATCGGCGGACCGGGAAACCGTTGGCTCCGATCCGGCCCGAGCGCCGTCTTCGGCCAGGGGCTCGCGCATCTCTGCTTCGCGCTGCCGGGACTTGTGCTCTATTTGATCCTGCTGCCGAGGGTCTATGGCTTCTCGACGCTTGGGCGGCTCGAGGATCTTATCCTCCTCGCGGTTCCTTTCGTGCTTTCGGTCAGCTTCCTGGCGCAGTTCGTCAGCGCGTGGTTTCGCCGCCGCGAGACTGCGATTCTTCTCCTAATCGCCATCAGCCTGCCGCTCTTCTTTCAGGTCGGCGTCTCCTGGCCGGTCGAAGCGCTTCCAGATTTCGTCCGGGCGGCGAGCCGCGTCTTTCCCAGCACCTCAGCCATCGACGGATTTGTTCGCATCAATCAGATGGGCGCGAGCATCCTTGAAGTGAAGGGGGACTGGTCCTCCCTTTGGATTCTCACCGTCGTCTACGGGCTGCTCGCGGCCATCGCGACCCAAGTCGTTTCCCGCAACAAGGCGCCCCATGAACGCTAGAGGCCGGACATTCGCGATCCTTGCGCTCGCCGTCGTCATCCTTGGCGCCGGGGCCGCCTTATTTCGGTTCGAGACGCAGCGAAAGCCTCGGCCTCCGCTCATCGGCGTCGTCCACGAGACGGAGATCCGACTCGCGCCAGAAATTTCGGCCCGGCTTGCCTCGTTGCCAGTGAAACCGCTGCAGGCGCTGCGCAAGGGCGAGGTGGTCGCGGCGCTGTCGAGCCCTGAGGTCTCGGCCTCGCTTGAGCAAGCAAATGCCAACCTGCAATCAGCGCGCGCCAACCTCGCCAATGTCGTCGCGGGCGTGCGGCAGGAAGAGCGCGACACCGCGGCGCAGAATGTCGCGATCGCCGACTCCAACGTCACGCTGGCCAAGCAGCAGTTCGCGCGAGTTTCGGCGCTGGCGGCGAAGAACTACGCCAGCAAGCAACAGTTCGACGAGGACGCCGCCGCATTGGGCGAGGCTCAGGCGAGTGTTGCTCTCGCCGAGGCGGCCTTGGCCCAGAGCAAGGTTGGGCCGACAAAGGAACAGCTCGGCATTGCCCAAAGCCAGGTCGCTCTTGCATTAGCGACGGTCGCCGACCTTGAGGCTCAGCTCGCCAAGACCACGCTCACCTCGCCTGTCGACGGAGTCGCACGGCTTCTCGTCGCCGAGCCCGGCGAAGCGATCTCTCCGGGCCAACCGGTCCTGACGCTCGCCGTCGCCGGCGACCGCTGGTTCACCTTCACGATCCGCGAGGATCGCCTCAGCGGTCTGACGATCGGTTCGAAGATCGCCCTGCGGACGGCCGCCGGAGACCGTTTGGAAGCCAAAGTCACCGAACTGAGGCCGCTCGGAGAATTCGCGGTGTGGCGCGCGGCGCGCGCGGTCGGCGACCACGACATCAACAACTTTCTTCTTCGCGCGGATCCGATCGGCCCAACGCCCAGGCTCGAGCCGGGCATGACAGTGTGGATCGACGAGGCGACAGCCGCCCTGGCGCAGTGAAAGAGGGCTGCGCGGCTCGGGCTCCGGCGTATTCGCGCGCCGGGATTGCCTCCCCCGCCCTCCCCTGATATGCCCGCCGCAATTTCCGAACAATCCAGGGACTGCCCATGGCCGCGCGCCAGTTCATCTATCATATGCAGGGCCTCAGCAAGACTTGGCCGGGCGGCAAGAAGGTTCTGGAGAACATCAATCTCTCCTTCTATCCGGACGCGAAGATCGGGGTGCTCGGGGTCAACGGCTCGGGCAAATCGACGCTTCTGCGCATCATGGCGGGCCTCGACACGGAATTCGTCGGCGAGGGCTTCGTCGCCGAGGGCGCGAGGGTCGGTTTTTTGCCGCAGGAGCCGCATCTCGATCCGGATCTCGATGTGCGCGGCAACGCCATGCTCGGCGTAAGAGACAAGCAGGCGGTCCTCGACCGCTACAACGAGCTTGCGATGAACTATTCCGACGAGACGGCGGACGAGATGACGCGGCTCCAGGACGAGATCGAGGCCAAGGGCCTCTGGGATCTCGACAGCCAGGTCGAGCAGGCGATGGATGCACTCGGCTGCCCGCCTGATGACGCCCACGTCACCACGCTCTCCGGCGGCGAGCGTCGCCGCGTCGCGCTTTGCCGGCTGTTGCTGGAAAAGCCCGAGCTATTGCTGCTCGACGAGCCGACCAACCACCTCGATGCTGAGACGGTCAACTGGCTCGAAGGTCATTTGCGCGCCTACCCGGGCGCGATTCTCATCGTCACTCACGACCGCTACTTCCTCGACAACGTCACGGGGTGGATTCTCGAGCTCGATCGCGGCAAGGGCATTCCCTACGAGGGCAACTACTCGTCCTGGCTGAAGCAGAAGCAGAAGCGGCTCGAACAGGAGGGCCGCGAGGACGCGGCGCGCCAGCGTGCGCTGGCCGAGGAAAGCGAGTGGATCGCGGCCTCGCCCAAGGCTCGCCAGGCGAAGTCCAAGGCGCGCATCGCGGCTTACGACGAGCTAGTCAGGAAGAGCAGCGAGAAGGCGCCGACGACCGCCCAGATCATCATTCCGGTCGCCGAACGGCTCGGCCAGAACGTCATCGACTTCGACAGCCTATCGAAGGGCTACGGCGACCGGCTTTTGATCGACAAGCTCTCATTCAGGCTGCCGCCCGGCGGCATCGTCGGCGTCATCGGCCCCAACGGCGCCGGCAAGACAACTCTCTTCCGCATGATTACCAACCAGGAGAAGCCGGATTCCGGCGCGATCAAAATCGGGGAGTCGGTTGAGCTCGGCTATGTCGACCAGTCGCGCGATGCGCTCGACGACAAGAAGACCGTCTGGGAGGAAATCTCGGGCGGCAACGACATCATCACACTCGCCAAGCGCGAGATGAACAGCAGAGCCTATGTCGGCGCCTTCAACTTCAAGGGCCCCGACCAGCAGAAGAAAGTCGGCATGCTGTCGGGCGGCGAGCGCAACCGGGTGCATCTGGCCAAGATGCTCAAAAGCGGCGCGAACCTCTTGCTGCTCGACGAGCCGACCAACGACCTCGACGTCGACACGCTGCGCGCGCTCGAAGAGGCCCTGCTCGACTTCGCCGGCTGCGCCGTCATCATCAGCCACGACCGCTTTTTCCTCGACCGCATCGCCACCCACATGCTGGCCTTCGAGGGAGAGAGCCACGTCGAATGGTTCGAAGGCAATTTCGCCGACTACGAGGAAGACAAGAAGCGGCGGCTGGGTATCGACAGCGTCATCCCGCATAGGTTGAAGTATAAGAAGTTTTCGAGGTAGGGAGACGGGGAAGCGGCATGACGCTCGTCACAACGATCGGTTCAATCGCCGACCGCATCAATAAGAACAGTTATCGGAACGAAACCGACGTTCGCGAAGCCATTGTCAACCGCGTTCTCCACGAGCTCGGGGGGGACATCTATGACCCTTTGGCGGTTCGGAGAGAGTACACAGTTGATAAGCGTCGAGTAGACTACGCGCTGTTCACTTCAACTAGCGCTGCGGCTGTCTTCATCGAGGTGAAGGCGCCAAACTCCGCCGACGACGGCGATAGACAACTCTTCGAGTACGCTTTCCATCAAGGGACTCCCTTTGCCGTCCTTGTTAACGGTAGGGAGTGGAGTTTCTACCTTCCTGCCGAGCAAGGAAACTATTCGGAGCGTCGAGTTCAAAAGCTCGACCTCCTTGAACGGGATCCTACAGACTCGGCGCGGGTCCTTGAAAGATACCTTAAGTTTGATCGCGTTCGTGACGGGTCAGCCCATTCGGACGCGAGGGCGGACTATCAGAGCGCCGCGCGCCAGCGTGAAGCCGAAAAAACCATCCCAAGGGCGTGGCAAGATTTAATATCTCAGCCGGACGAATTGCTCATCGATCTGATCGCCGAGAAAGTGGTTAGTTTGATTGGATTTAGACCGACTGATGAGCAAATTGAAGCGTTCTTATTGGCGCCGAGCGCGGCGACCGCTCGTTCATTCCCCGCTGAACCGGCGGTTCCGTTCCGGAGGGTTGAGCATTCACCGGAGACGACGAAACCCCTTGGGTCCCGAAAAGTCTCCTTTGAATTCCTTGGTCAGAAGTACAAGGAGCAAGACGCCATATCAGCGCTGATTTTCGTGCTTCAAAACCTGGCCAAGCGCGACTCAGGCTTCTTGGATCGTTTCGCGAAACAAGCCCCTGGGCGCACGCGAAATCATATCGCGAAGACGCGTTCGGAAGTTTATCCAGGCAAGCCAGAGTTGGAGACGTATACGACGGAGATTGTTCCCGGTTGGTGGCTCGGAACAAACATTTCAAATCGCGACAAAGACCGATTGGCGAAAATCGCCTGTGATGTGTGCGGATTAAAGTTCGGAAAAGACCTCATCATCGAGTTTCCGAACGCGACTGCTTAGTCTGGGATATAAAGTTCCAAGTCATTCCAGTTCGAGGAAAGGGACCTACCCCACCTTCTCGCTGAGCCATCTTGATCAGCGACTGGTATTGTACGCCGCGTTTGTGGGCGACGATCTTGATCTCCTCCGGCAGACTTATTGGAAAGGCATTGATGGTCCTTTCCCCAACGCTACGAGCGTCAAGACCCGGCTGCCGATGCTTGCGATCGCCGCGTGTGCGGGGCACGCTTGGCGTCAACCGATATCGTACATAAGGACTTCCCATTGATCGTCGTCTTTGACATTGGAAACGTTCTGCTGCGCTGGGATCGGCGCAATCTCTTCCGCAAACGGTTCGACGATGAAGCCCGGCTGGAGCGATTTCTTTCGACCGCGTTGGACATGGACTTCGTCTCGCATACCGACATCGCGCCCGATTTCGCGGGCGCCGTCGAGGCGCGTGCGAAAGCCTTTCCCGAATTCGCCGACGAATTGAGGCTCTTCCACAAGCGGTGGATCGAGACGATCGGCGGGCCGATCGAAGAGAATGTCGCGCTCCTGCGCCGCCTCAAAGCCGCCGGCCGCCGGGTGCACGCGCTGAGCAACTTCGCAACCGAAACATTCGCGCTTGCCGAAGCGCAATACGACTTCCTGAGCGAATTCGACACGCGCGTGATCTCGGGCCATGTCGGCGTCGTGAAGCCGGACCCGCGCATCTACGAAATCCTGTTTGAGCGCGTCGGGCGACAGCCAAGCGAGCTGTTGTTTATCGACAATTCGGTCGCCAACGTGCGCGCGTCGGAAGCGCTGGGCATGTCGGCGATTCACTTTCGCCCCGGCATCGATTTGGAAAAGGAACTCGCCGCACGCGGCGCCCTGCCGTGAGCTCACCGCGCCCCGCGAATCCGATTGAAACGCGTAACCTCCCCCACTATTATAGCCATCGATAGCCAGAAAGAGCGACGATGGGGACGTATTCTCTCGCGCAAGCCAAGGACCAACTGTCGCGCCTTGTCGATGAGGCGTTAAGCGGCAAGATTGTGACGATCACGCGCCACGGTAAGCCGGTCGTGAGCCTCACGCCGAGCGCGCCGACGCCCGTTCGCTTGACCAAGGCCGACATCGAGCAAATGCGGCGGCGCGCCGAGGCGCGTCCGAGCCTCTGCGCTGACTCTGTGACATTGGTAAGAGAGATGCGCGACGAGGAGCCGTGAGCTTTTGCCTCGATACCAACGTCCTGGTTTCGATTTTCTTCGCCGACGCGCATTCGACTCGAGCTTTTGCCTGGCTTGAGCGCGTCGCCGAGCCGATCTGCATCAGCGATTGGGCTGCGACTGAATTCTTCGCGCTTGCTCACCGTCGCGTGCGGGCTGGGGTACTCGGCGCGGACGCTGCGAATGCGGCCCTCCGTGATTTCGACGCCTTCGCCGGGAATAGCGCGCAACGTCTGTCGCACTCCGCCGCCTCCGGGGCGCTTGCCGCGCTCCTCGCGCGCGACCCGGGGTTGAAGCTCTCCGCCGCCGACGCGCTCCACCTTGCGCTCAGTGCTGAAGGCGGCCACCGCCTTGTGACATTCGACGTTCGCCTCATTGAGGCCGCGCGCGCCCGCGGCTATAGCTCCGAAATTCCATAGCCGTTGCTTGCTAAACCAGGGGCAGCGCGCCGAAAACGGCCATCCGGGATCCGCCGCGCGCCCTCAGATCGAACCCGGCGGAATGAACGCGCAATAGAGGTAGATGTCCTCGAACACGTTCGAGGCGAGGGCCCCGATCCGGTCGCCCTCGGTCGCCTGCCTGTAGCAGAGATGCGCGTGGTGGGAATCGCCGTCGGGTGGATCGCCGGGAATTGGCAGGAAGGTGATGCGCTCCTGGGGGATCGAAACCCAGCGCTGCTCGCGCGTCAGGAACTCGTAATGTCCGCCCTGTTCGCGATATGCGGTTGCGGCGCAGTCGTTGCCGCCGCAGCAGAGCTGGCCGTTCTTCCCATGCACGCCGGTGTAAATATCGTGTGCGCTGGCGGCTGAGAACGACGCGACGAGGAGTGCGCCGCCAAAAATAACCCGCGAGAATGCATTCATCATGTCAACCGCTCCTGTTGGCGGCCGACCGCTCGAGCCTTTCGTCGACGCGATCAGGCCACATGCCGATCGCCCCCAGAACGCCTGGACTCCTCCCGAATGTTCCCGGGCGCCTAAGGCCGGGGCGCGGGGTCTCGCCCCGCAGGCAGTGAAGTGTCGAGCGCATGGGATTTGCTCATGTGCTCGCGCCGCTCGCCGGGTCTTCCGCGACCGCGTGGGCAACGGGGAGCCGGTATCGGCGAACCTCCCCTGGACCGACGGGCGCTAAAGGCGCCGTCCGGCAGCCAAGCGAATCGCAAGTTTCATGCCGGACGAACAATGGACCCTGCGGCCGGAAACTTTGTCAAGGCTGCCTGTGGATAAGGTGTCCGGACGCCGAAAGCCATTGCTGGCCCCCGTTCCTGCGCCTTGGGAATATTTTCTGAAAAATCAAAGAATTTCTTGCCAAATTGCCCAACCCGTGTTTTGATTAGGCTTGGGCGAAAGGACCCCGCACGGGCGCAGCCTTGTTAACGCATGACATCCACTGATACGCATAACTGGATGATAAAGAGAAGATTTGATCGAGTAAGAGGACCAATCCGGTGCGCCTTCGGTGCATCGGGGGCGTCGAACGTCAAACCGCCTGTGGGCAAGGGTGAAGATTCGGTTGGAGCTTTCACTGCAAGTTATTGATTTGATGATATTATCAGCTGAATTCTGCGCTCGAAAAGTGGTCGGGACCGCGACAGTGACGAAATGACCAAAGTGACAAAAAATGGCGCCTAACCCTCTGAAATGTCCGCTTCGGCGACAGAACTGCACGCGGCTCGTCTCACGTGCGGCTTGGGCCCCCCGATGAACCTCCTGCCGCTCTTCGTTGCAGCGGCGATTGCGGCTCTCGCTTCGGACGTCGCTGCCCCCGTCACGCCCGACACATTCCCCCGCGCCGAGACGGACCTCCATTTCAGCAGCGTCGTGAAGGACGCGGGCCTAGGCAAGTTCGCCCATCAACGAATGCCGGCGGCGGTCGACAAGCAGAGAGCGGCGCACATTGACCGTGACACCCTCTCTTCAACCGCCGTATTCGATCTCGACGCCGGACCGGTGACGATCACATTGCCCGATGCCGGCAAGCGTTTCCTGTCGATGCAGCTGATCGACGAAGACGGGTACACGCCCGAGGTCGTCTACGGTCCGGGGAGCCATACGCTGGCGAAGGATGGGATCGGCACGCGTTACGTCATGGCGGTCATCCGCATATTCGTAGCCGCCGACGATCCGAAAGACGTCGATCAGGTCAAGGCGCTGCAGGATGCCGTCAAGGTCGATCAGCCGACCGGGCCAGGCGCCTTTCGAACGCCCAACTGGGACGCCGCGCAACAGGCCGAGGTTCGCACCGGCCTCGCTGTTCTTGCTTTGACGCTCCCGGACACGAAAGGCATGTTCGGCCGCAGAGGCGAGGTCGACCCGGTTCGTCGCCTGATCGGCTCGGCGACCGCATGGGGCGGCATACCGGGAAAGGACGCCCTCTTTCTCAGCGTGACGCCGGACCGCAACGACGGCAAAACGGTCTACCGAGTCGACGTCAAGGACGTTCCGGTCGACGGGTTCTGGTCGATCAGCGTTTATAACGAGAGAGGCTTTTTCGAGCCGAATCCTCAGCACGCCTATACGGTCAACTCCGTCACGGCGAAGACCGCGCCGGACGGATCCATCGCCGTCCAGTTTGGCGGCTGCGGCGGGACGACCGCCAACTGCCTTCCGGCGCCGCCCGGATGGAGCTATCTTGTGCGGCTCTACCAGCCCCGCGCCGCAATTCTCAACGGCGCGTGGGCGTTCCCTGAGCCGAAACCGGAACCCTAAGACCTCCCGAAGGCGAGCATCGAGCCGTCCGGAGCATGCGACGCAAGATCCACTTGGGAGGTTGGCGAACTGGCGGAGACGAAGTCCTTTGATGCGCCGTCCGCTTAAGTCCGGTAGCGTCCGGCAATCCCAGCAATTCCCGTCGCCTTCGCACCGTGGACACTCCGACAGCGTTTATTGACATCCGACAGCGTCCGGCCCATGTTTGTGCGTAGGGTTGTCCCTTGTCGGATCGGATCCCCATGCGCGAAGGCAACAAATTGAGCGCTGCGGCTGTCCGAAACGCCAAGGAGCCTGGCCTCTACGGCGATGGGCATGGCCTCTACCTCCAGGTCAGCGCGTTCAGGACGAAGGCCTGGGTCTTTCGGTACATGATTGATGGCGTGCCTCGAAAGATGGGCCTCGGCGCCATTCATACGACCAGCCTTGCGGAGGCCCGCGCGGCCGCCCTCGAGGCGCGCAAGCTCACCCGCAAGGGGGTCGACCCGATCGAGGCCGAGGCGGCCACGCGTCGTCAAAGGAAGCTCGAGGCGGCCAAAGCGATCTCGTTCAAGCAATGCGCCGACAAGTACATTGAGGCCAATCGGGCAAGCTGGAAAAACGACAAACACGCCGACCAGTGGTTCGCGACCTTCAATGAGACGAGGCGCGGCAGCAAAGTCTTTCCCGCGGCCACCCAGGCGATCAATGACCTGCCGGTCTCCGCGATCGACACCGGCCTTATCCTGAAGGCTCTCGAGCCGATCTGGACGAAGACGCCGGAGTCGGCGAGCCGCATCCGCGGGCGGATCGAGCGGGTCCTGGACTGGGCGCGGGTCCGTGGATACCGCGAGGGAGAAAACCCTGCCCGCTGGGAGGGTCATCTCAAAGAGACGCTGCCGGCGCGCTCGAGGCTCACCCGCGGCCACCATGACGCCGTCCCATACGCTGATATGCCTGAGTTCATGGCCGAGCTTCGCGCGAAGCCGGGCGTCTCCGCTCGCGCGCTTGAGCTCACGGTCTTGGTGGCCGCGAGAACTAGTGAAGTCATCGGCGCCAAGTGGTCTGAGTTCGACTTGAAGACGAAGCTGTGGACAGTCCCAGCCGAACGCATGAAGGCCGGCAAAGAGCACCGGACCCCGCTCTCCGATCGCGCGCTCGAGATCCTGTCGTCGCTGCCGCGTGAGGGCGAGTTTGTGTTCTGTGGGGCGCGCTCCGGCAAGCCACTGTCAAACATGGCGATGCTCGAGCTGGTGCGCGGCATGCGCGGCAAGGGCGCGACTGTTCACGGCTTCAGGTCGAGTTTTCGCGACTGGGCGGCCGAGCAGACCTCGTATCCGAACGAGCTTTGCGAGATCGCGCTTGCGCACGCCGTCAGCGACAAAACGGAGGCTGCATATCGGCGCGGCGATATGATGGAAAAGCGACGCCGCCTCATGGCCGACTGGACGGCCTATTGCGCGCGGCCGGGACATGAACGCGATAACGTGGTCGCGATCCGGGAGGCCGTAACGTGAACAAATGGGGAGTCCCGGACTGGCTGCGCCCCCAAGACTATCCCGCGCCTGAAGGACCCGGCGCCATGATGATGTGGGCGTGGGAGTTCCTTCGCCGAAATGAAGAATATCGCGATTTTTGGCTGACCAAAGCCGAGCCGCTCATTCCCGCTGACCGTACAATGTCATGGCGTTATTCTCGAGAAATGCGCGAGAGGTTTGGGATCGGGAATCCGTGGAGCCCGCGACAAAATAGCCATATCCCGAGTTTTGAGGACCTCGGAACGGCTTACGTCTACGCGCCCGCGAGTACGTACGAGTTCCTCTGCGCGCAAAATGATGCCGCCCCCCTTGCCAAGCCTTTCGTACGGGCAACTTCAGCGAATACAAGCAAGAAAACAATTTTGGAGGATTCTAAGCTCGCGCTCTCTTGGTTCGAAATGGGTTTTGCGATCGATCTGAGATTTCCGCTCGATGATCAACTAAAAGACATTCGGAAATTGGCTCAGGAGGAACAGCTCGCACTCAAGAAAGCCGGACGTATCGACCCGAAGACCGCGAGGACGTCGGACCAGTACGTTCTGTATCTTCGCATTTTAGATGCCGGGAGCGCCGGGGTGAAGCGCTCCGTTGTAGAGGACGCTTTGTTCCCCGATATCAACAATCATTACCCGGAAAGGAAACGATCGAAGGCTTTTGACAACGCGCGAACCGAGGCGCGCCGCCTTCGGGACTCGGGTTACCGCGCCCTAGCCTATCGCGTCAAAGGTTCTCTCGACCCTTAAATAATCCAGGAGCTAATTCAGGATATATTTGCCTCGCCGGATTCCCGAAAGTTGTGTCCAACGTCCGAATCGATCCCCTCGGACATTGGAGGTTTCACCAATGGCTCGCAATGTTCTGCGCAAGCCGGCAGTCCTGAAGGCGACCGGCTGGTCGAATTCGACGCTCTACACAAAGATCGCCGAAGGCAAGTTCCCGAAGCCTACGAAGCTCGATCCGCAAGGCCGCGTCGTCTTTTGGTTTGAAGATGAGGTCGCCGAGGTTCAGCGACGGGCGGTCGAGCGCGCCAGCTCGGAGGCCGTCCAGCCCGGCGCCGAAGCCTGAACGAAAATGGCCGCTCCATCGTCGGAGCGGCCATCTTGGTTTCTTGGGGGGCGGCAGGTGCGGCGCCACGGTTTTGCAGGCCACCGGCTCCTCGCCTCCATCAACTTTAGCGGACTAAAAGTACGTCGTCACACCCGTGCATTTAGCCCGCTCCGAACTGGAGCGCAAGCCAAATGAGCGATCTCCTCGCCAGGGGCGGCGAAACCAGGACCCTCACCCGGCCTCGAAGCAGAGAGAGCCATAGGGGGAGCTGAAGTATGAAGCCCGCCCAACCGCCGCTTCCTGAAGAGATCATCAACTTCATGAAGCTTTGTGAGGCATGCGGCGCGACAACACAAGACTTAACCATCTTGGCGCGGCGGATCCGCGCCTTCCGAAGAATTGCGGTCGACCTCGGACGCAAGGACCAAGGCCGGACGCAGTATAGACCCGACACAGCGTCGCTGCACCGGGAATTCAACCCTCAGAATAGAGGAAATAGCATCATGAGCAGCGCCACGTACAACGACCCAATGCAAGAGGCGGCCGACGAAGCCAGTGGCTTCGAGGGCCTAGTCGTTAAGCACAACTGCAAAGATGGCGTCGTCTATCTCGACGGAACGCCTGTTGGCCCTGGCTTCAACGCCTGCCTTTTTATCTCAGAGGCCAGGCACGGCTCGCTTGAGTTCGACGCCGACCAGAATCTCACGTTCAAGGAGATCCTGCGCTACGCCGACGTCAAGCCGCCCAGGGGCAAATGGGAGCCCGGCCGCAAGCTTAATACATCTGTGCTCGGCATCGACACGAGCACAAACCAGCTCCTGACGTACATAGGCGCTAGTTGGGCCGTCCGGACAGCTTTTGAAGCCCAGCTTCTGAAGCCGTTTCAGAGGATGAACGGGCGGGGGTTCCCGGTCGTGAGCTTGGGCTTCAAGGCGGACAAAGACGCCAACGGCAACCACCGGCCCACCTTCACCATCGTGGGCTGGAGGCCCCGCAGCGCCTTCGCGGAAATCCTGGGCGAAGGGACACCAGCGCTTCTCCTGGATGGGCCTGTTGAGGGCATCGCTGACATGAGGCCAGCGGCGCCGATCACCGAAGACGCCCTCGCCGGCGCCGGGCATCCGCTCGACGACGACATTCCATTTTGAGGCCGGGCTACTACGGCGCCGTCACGGTGGCGGCGCCGAACTCTTTCTACATGCGCAAACGAAAATGGCCGGCATTCCCGATGATCTCATCGAGCTGGCCCGAGAGGCAAATATCCTCGAGGCTGCGCAAGCCTATGGCGCGCCCCTGAAGCGCGTCGGGCTTCATGAATATGCGGGCCCATGCCCGGTGTGCGGAGGGCAAGACCGCTTCAGCGTCAACACGAAAAAGCAGATCTGGAACTGCCGCTACTGCGGCGTCGGCGGAGACACCATCGCGTTGGTGCAGCATGCCGAGGGCGTCAACTTCCTGGACGCCGTCGAGAAGCTCACCGGCGGGCGCTGGAAGCCCTCATCGGCAGCCAAGGCTGTGACAGCCACCAACACTGTCAAAGCGGCTCCCGAGGCTTCTGACGAGGCCGGGCGGCTCAAGCGCGCAGCCACCATCTGGAACGCGGCGTCGCCCATCGCCCGGACCGATGGCGAAGCCTATCTCGAGCGGCGCGGAATTTTCCTGGACGACGTTCCCGAACACGGCGGCCTTCGATGGGCGCCGCGGTGCCCATGGGAAGCCGGGACGGCGCCCTGCATCGTCGCCAGGTACACCGGCGCCGTGATGAACGAGCCGCGCGGGCTCTGGCGCCGACCGATCAACGGCGAGAAGCCGAAGGCGCTCGGGCCCACGGCGGGATGCGTCATCCGGCTTTGGCCCGATGAACAGGTCGATCTCGTCCTCGTGCTCGGTGAAGGCGTCGAGACAACGCTAGCCGCCGCAACCCGGATAACACACCGCGGGACATATCTGCGCCCGGCATGGGCGGCTGGATCAGCCGCCAACATGGCCACGTTTCCCGCGCTCACCGGCATCGAGAGCCTGACGCTGCTCGTCGACAATGACGAGAACGGCGCCGGTCAGCTCGCAGCCGAACAATGCGCCCGTCGCTGGGCGGACGTCGGAAAGGAAGTCATTCGATTGACGCCGGGGAAAGGCGGCGTCGACTTCAACGATCTGGTGAGGCCATGAACGATCGTTACTCCCTGACTCCAAGTGATCGGCTCGACATCGTCGAGGAAGTGGGAGTGACGGCGGAACGCCGCGGCGAACGCGAGGCCAAGAAAGATCACAAGGACAACGGCGGCGGCAAAGCCGACCAAGGCCCGGCTGTTCTCGATGTCCTTGACGTCGGCGACGACGATCAACCGATCCCGCCGCGCGAGTGGTTGCTTGGCAACGCCTTTTGCCGCGAGTTCGTGTCCGGCGTGATCGCTCCAGGCGCAGGCTCTAAGACGACGCTGCGCCTTGCGCAGGCGCTGTCTCTTACGTCTGGACGTTCCCTGACAGGCGAGCATGTTTTTGTTCGCTGCAACGTGCTGTTCATTTGCCTCGAAGACGGGATGAAGGAGCTGCGCCGGCGCGTCAAGGCGGGGATGATCCATCACAATGTCAGCCGCGCGGATGTGAAGGGGCGCCTGTTCTTGACGACGCCAACGCGCATAAAGCTGGCGCAGTACGGCCCCAAGAATTCAGTCGTTGCTGGCGATCTGGACCGGGCGATCCGCAATTTCGTCGACGAGAAGAAAATCGATCTGGTGATGATCGACCCGATCAAGAAAGCGCACGCCGTCGAAGAAAACAGCAACGACGACATGGACGCCGTAATCACCATTTGTGCGGCGCTCGCCATCGAGAAGTGCATAGCCGTTGACGTCTCGTCGCACGAGAGGAAGGCCGGCCAGCCCGAGGCGGGGGACGCCAACCGGGCGCGCGGCGCTGGGTCGATGAAGGACGGAGGTCGCCTTATGTACACGAACACGTCGATGACCGAGGTCGAGGCGAAAACCTTCGGCGTCTCTGAGGACGAGCGGAGGCTCCTGTTTCGCGTCGACAGCGCCAAGGTCAACTTGGCCCCGCCGTCAGCCACCGCGCGATGGTTCAAGCTCGTTGGCGTTAACCTCGACAACGGCAACGACACCTACCCCAGCGGCGACTCCGTGCAGACCGTCGAGTGTTGGACGCCCCCCGCGATGTTTGAAGGGTTTTCGACAGCAGACCTCAACAAGGCGCTGGATAAGCTGCGCTCGGGGATGGGCGACGGCAGACTCTACTCGGTCGCGCCGTCGGCCAAAGTCCGGGCGGCATGGCGCGTGCTGAAAGAAATTTGCCCCACCCAAACCGAACAACGCTGCCGTAACATCATCGCCACATGGGTGAAAAAAGACGTGCTCACCATCGGCTCATACCACGATGAGAAGGAGCGAAAAGAGGTTGAGGGCATCACTGCAGCCAAGGTGGTGGGGGTCGAAATTGGTTGATGGAGAGGAAGGAGAACCGACATGGGTGCGGGCTATTCAGCCGCCGAGGAAGAAGGGAAGAAATCCGCTGAGCCGAGGCCAACCAATGAGCAATGATCGGACGCCCGGACAGATACCCTCACGACCCGCTCCCGACGTCACGGCGAACGCACATGGCGCCGCATCGGCGAAACGTGACCACGTCACCCGAGACGGCCGCCACGTCGTCCCGTCGTCTGGCAGACACCATGCGTCACCTGCGGCGAGCCATTTCAGGTCGAGACAAACGACGCGCGCGAGAAATCCGGGAAGTTCATGACAACGACATGCCGGGCGCATCGAAAACGAGGGAAGCTCGCTAAGGCTGCGCCTCCCAGCCCTCCGACTAGGCCCACAATGACCGCCCCCTCCAACTGCGAAGTGGGCCGTTTCTCACCGCGCATCCATCGCGCAGTTACAAATGCGCGATCATAAGATTTGCGCTGAGGTAAAACCCATTGCGCATTGAGCTGCGCATGGGGTTTTCCGTCACAGCGCAATCACGCCGCACGACGCAACCCTTCGAAGGAAGCCCCTCCTCTTTCGCTCGCGAATACACGGGGGACAAAGTCCATCCTTCGCTGCTTTCCTTTCTTCGCTGGTAAGAGGACCAAATCATGAGTCAAAACATGAACACCTACCCCCCTTTCCTCGCTGGCCGCACGAGCAGCGCCCGTCCACCCACTTCGCTCACCGCTCAGATCGCCGCCGTCGAGCGTGCGTACGACGATGTTCCAAGGGTCAAGCGATGGACGACCGAAGGGATAGTCCTTCTGGAACAAAGGTACCTGTCGGACGCCATCACGACGCTGCGCTGGGTCGATGCTCATTTGGTTGAAATAAAGGAATTCCTTGCTTGGCGGGAGGATCGGGGTGCGTGAACGAGCAAACCGCGCGGCAAGGGCCCTCGATTCTCCGCCGGTCAGGTCCAGCTTTACCTCCCGCCCGGCGGCTGGCTGGACCCGGTCGCGAATGACCCCAAGCCGACATGGCGCCGCCGTTCCCGAACACAAATGCCCTCGGCCCCTCTTTTTCTCGCCAGCGCCGCCGTCTCGAGCTCGGTGTTAGCGGAAGCTATCTCCGCCGAATGCACAACTATCTCTCATCGTTAGTCCGACGGCATCCGACTGCGTACATATCTACGCACAGAAAGACCTTGCGGGCAGCGGGCGTTCGGGCGCACAATGGGGGTAGGCACCGGGGGCGGCGGAATCGGCTGCGCGCTGTCGCGTGCAGGTCGAGGCAGGTTTGAAGCGAGGATGTAGCGAGAAAGGCGGAGGGTCGCCGAAGTGAAGAGGTTGGTTTGACGCAAAGTGGTGTTGTGGAAATGCCCGCACGGCCGAGACGCTACGTTCCGCAGCGCGACCCTCGTCGGTTGGCTCCCGACATCGATATGCGCTCGGCTGACGGGTTGAGGTTCTCTGCTATCTTTGACGCGCTGACGTTGGAGTTCGCCGACGCAAGTCCGGATCGCATCCGGGATATTGCTGTCCTGCGGTTCGCCGCGGAGAAGGCGCTTGCGGTCGGCAATTTCGAGGACGTGGTCCGACTGCACAACACGATCGAGCGCAAGGAGTTGCGGCTCCGGGCCATCCTGAAGGTCAAGCGGCTTGAACAGGGGTCGCAGCCTCCCGAAGGCCTGCGGGGCAAGTTATCGCTGCGCTACGCCAAGGACGGTGCGCCATGAGCCTCAGGACGGTCGAGGGCGCGTTCTGGCAGCGCCCCGTCGCGCGAAGGCCGTCCCTGCGGCTCCCAGAGGCCGCCGTGGCGGTTCTGGCGACGAGGGTCGCCATGACCACAACCCAGCGCACGGGCTACGTCTATCGGATCGCCGCGCTCGATCAGGTCTACAGAGCCGCCGAAGCCGCCAACAGTGCGGAGGCTTCGCCGTGAACGTCATTGACGTCATGAACGATGCGGAAGCGTTCGCGTCGTGGTTTGAGGGGCCATCGTGGGATGCGTGGCGCGTCATCCTGAAGGCGGCCTACGCGCTGCCGATGACGCCGCAGGAGCTTATTGCGTTCGGCGAGCTTGGCGGCGGACGTTCGCCGCCATCGAGGCGCGTCCGAGAGCTTTTTGTGGTCGGCGGCCGAAGGGGCGGAAAAGATTCGATTGCGAGCTTGCTTGCGGTGTACGCGGCGACGCTTGAGGAGGGGCATCGCGGGCGGTTGCGTCCGGGGGAGAAGGCTCTCGTTCAACTTCTCGCAGTTGACCGCGATCAATCGAAAATTGTGCTTGGCTACATCCGCTCGTATTTCGATGAAATTCCTGATCTTCGGGCGATGATCGTTCGCGAGACGCGCAACGGGTTTGACCTTAACAACGACGTCTCGATCAGCATCACGACCAACAGTTTCCGGCAGGTTCGGGGGCAGACGGTGGTGCTTTCGATCTTCGACGAATGCGCATTCTGGAAGGACGAGACGAGCGTAAAGCCTGACGTTGAGACCTATCGCGCGGTCAAGCCTTCGCTGGCGACATTGCCGGGCAGCATGTTGGTTGCGATTAGCAGTCCCTATCGCAAGAGCGGTCTATTGTACGACAAATGGCGGGCGCATTTCGGCAAGGACAGCGACGACGTTTTGGTGATTCAGGCGTCGAGCCGCATGCTTAATCCGACGCTAGACGCTTCGCTGGTTGAGCAAGCGCTTCAGGACGATCCCGCTGCGGCGCGGTCGGAGTGGCTGGGGGAGTGGCGCAACGATCTTGCGAGCTTCATCGACATCGAATTGATCGAGTCTTGCATTGATAGGGGCGTGCTGGTCAGGCCGCCGAAGTGGGGCGTTCGCTATGTCGCATTTGTCGATGCCGCGAGCGGCACCGGGCAGGATGCGTTTGCGGTCGGGATCGCGCATCAGGACAAGGATGAGATCATCCTCGATCTTGTGCATGATGTGAAACCGCCCTTCTCGCCGTCGCAGGCCATCGCTGAGGTTTGCGGGCTGCTGGTCGGCTATGGCGTTAAGTCGGTCATGGGCGACAAGTACGCGCCGGGGTTCGTCTCGGAAAGCTTCCAGCGGCATCAGGTGCGTTATGCCTATAGCGAGCGCGATAGGTCGCAAATTTATGTCGAAGCGTTGCCGTTGCTGACGAGCGGGCGTGCGCGCCTGATCGACAACAAGAAGTTGACGCTTCAGTTCGCGTCGCTTGAGAGGCGGACTTCGCCGGGCGGACGGGACCGCATCGATCATGGGTTGAGCGGTCATGACGACCTTTGCAACGCGGCGGCGGGGGCGCTGGTCGAGGCGGCGACGGGCCGGAAGCCGATGAAGATCAGCGAAGAGGCGCTGAAGCGCGCGGCGCAGCCTAGCCCGTACGTGTGGGCTGGCCGGCTGTGACGGCGGGGCATCAGACCATTTCGGCGAGGCAGCAGGTGACCAACATCACGGGCGGACGACGATTCTGGTCACCATTGAATATCGTCTGTTGTCAACTGCGGTGCCAATTCTGGGCGTTGCGACGTCGAAGGGACTCGACTCGTTTGGCCACCGGTTGCGCGACTATCGCGACGCCGCGCTGGCGGAGTGGGCGTCTGCCGCAGCTATATCTATATCTCGGGACATGTCAGGCGAGCGTGCTGATGCTGTCTACGTCGACGGCTCCCGGGCGGTGCACCGACGGGGGATCGTCCTCGATGAGATCAAGCCCTGACTTCACGGCTGGTGGCCATGGCGGACGTTGACCGCAATGAAGGGTCGTCACTCGTCGATCGAGTTGTGCGCAAGCGGCGAGTGGCCGACCGCTGCCGGTTGATCAGGCCAAAGGAAAGGACAGTTCCATGAGCAGCGAACAGAAACCGATGACCCTGGCGAAGTGCTGGGAGCTCACGCAAGAAAGCATGACCCTCGCCGGACTACCAATTCAGCATTATATCCATTTTCAGATCGATCGAGGGAGACAAATCCGCGCGACGCGCGTCGCTGAGCTCGGTGAATTGGCGAACGCGATCGGGGCCATTGACGAAGACATCGGACGGTTGGTTCAGGGCACCCCGGCCTCGAATTACAATGACTCCAACATCGAGCAACTGCGCCAGGAAAAGGCTGCGTTGGTTGAGCTTCAGAAGCGCGCCGGCCGGAGCGGATGCCCCGGATCGACGACTGTCATTGAAGCCCTGTTCCCTGACATTCCGGTCGCTAAAAAGACGGCTAGCGAGAAGGCTGAAGATGAGGAATGGCTCGCGGTCCGCAAGGAAGCCGGGCTGAAGATCGACCCAGCGACTGCTGAAGTGGACTGGCGTTACGGACAGACCTTGGACCCGTATGGCTTCTGCGACGAATGGGAACTTCCAGAAGAGTTCCATTGTGTCGGGCGTGAGTATTTTGCGCGCTCTCCCGGAAGCGATGTCTGGGTTCATTTTGGTGATCTTCCTGAGGAAACGAGGAACAGGCTTTGGACAAGGCACAGTCGCAAGCTCGCCTTCCCTGCGGTTGCTCGAAATAGTGAACACGGACGCTGAGGTGCCGTTCCTGACGACAAGACCTATGCGGCAGCGACGCTCTGCACCGATCGCGAAGAACACGATGGAGGCTATGCAGCTTGCCGTCCATCTCACCCAAAACGCCACGCAATGCCGCGCTCGCTATCGATCCCCTCGAAATAGCTGATCATGTGCATGCGGAAGTACCGCCCCGGCGGCAGCGACGGCGCGCCCATCCTCGGCGCGTAGTAGGGCCTGCACACCCCTTCCACGAAGGCGTCGAACCCCGCCCCCCGAAGCAGTTCTTGCAGCCGTTCGTGGAACGCGTGTCCCGGCGAGCGCGGCATCTCCGCCCACGCCGCCATCAGGTCGCCTTGAACCCCCTCCGACCGCCCCATCGCCATCGCCGATCACCCTGCCGAAGCGCCACAAGCACAGGGAATCAGCACTTCCAGACTTCGTCAACGGGCTGTTAAAGCTCGCTGCTTCGCGAAGCTCCATTCTCGATGACGCCGCAAGAGCATGTATCAACGATACCCTTTCAGCGATCAAGGAGTACCAAAAATACCGGAACGGAATAGTTCACTCTGTACCCTTTGACCCCGACCTCGGCATCGCGCAGAGTATGGATAAACGGTCCAATCTAAACCAGAGCCTCGTAACACATGAGGCGCTAACAGGTCTGTACTCCCGCATGAGGGTCTTGCTAGACGAATTACCTGAGGTCGATTTGCTTTTTCGTCTATCGAAAATAGAGGACGCAACGCGCGTTTATCCAGGTACTGCGGAAGACGCAATTGCGAAACGGCGAGAGTACGACGTACCAATTCAAACCGCACGTTCTCTGGAGCGTCAGAAAGTAAGACTTGACCTTCCCCCGCTTCCATTTTTTCCAGATGAACCGTCGTAGTTCTCGCCTCTCCCACGCGGCTTCGGGCCGATCTCCTACCCAAGTGAAGGTCGCTGCTTATCGTAACCCCGGAAGCTTTGGGATGCTCATCGGCTTTGCGGGCCTCGGCTTCGCGGGGTATCGGCGGGCAAGAGCGGGCCGCGCACCGCTCGGCGCCTAACCCGCTAATCGACGCCACCACGGCCTGGGCTGAATTGGTTATTCGCCAGTGCGGCCTTTATCGAGGCGGGTATAAGAAACCGACCCGAGCGCGTTGGGCAATGCCCTGCTTGAGGCCGCAGCGAGATAGGCATCTTGGCCGAACGCCTCCCCCTTGACGCCCTGAGCAAGCGCGGCTGGGTGTCTCAATACCCTGCCGCGCTGATACACGAACCTGAAGGAGCGTCGCCATGACTTCGCAAGCAATACGCCGTCCATACGGTCCGCGATGAGCCAGCGAGACTTCGGGAACAGCTGGACCACATTGCTGCTGATGGAGGCACTGTCGTCAGCGTCATCTGGCAACCGGCCCGGCAGGTGACGCTTGAACCCGGACTGGCGGCCTACGAGGTCGCATCGGGCTACGTCGTTGTTTCCGAGCATGACTTGCCTGAGGCAGCGGAACGCTGACGGCTACACCGTAGGTCGCCCTATCGTTGCTCAGGCCGCCTACGAAAATCCGAGACCAGCTCTCAATCAGAAGGGCGGCTGTGCGCAAATACCGGTCGCTCGCCGACGGCTCGGCAACGGGGTTAGTCGACCCTGAGCACTCGTTGCTGCTGTTTGGCTGGAAGTCTGCGACTTATGAGAGATCGGGTGGGTCTCGCACAATGCGCGGCGCGCGCCATGGCGAACCCATCGGCCTTCAACTCTCATCTCATTGCCCGCTTGCGCAGAGCTTGGACGGCCGCAAGGTTCTCAGCGGCTGTCTCATACCGCGGATTGATACGCAGCGCCGCCCGGTAGTCGGCGATCGCTCGGTCGAGATCGCCCTTGCCGCGGAAGGCCGCGCCGCGGTTGTTGTAGGCGTCGGCGAAGGCTGGGTTAAGCTGGATCGCGCGGTCGTAGTCGGCGATAGCGCGGCCCAGATCGCCCTTGGCCTGGTACGCGTTGCCGCGATTGGTCAGAAAATTCGCCCGCGGGGCGATCCGAATCGCCTCGTTATAGTCGATGACAGCGCGGTCGTAGTCGCCCTCCTCCGCGTAGGACAGGCCGCGATTATCGAAATAGGCAGGCTCTGACGGGTCGAGCTTGATCGCTTCGCTCTCGTCGGCGATCGCCTGCGCATTGCGGCCGAGCTTCTTGTAGGCCGCGCCGCGATTGGAATAGGCGCGGTCGCTGCGCGGATCGAGCTTGATCGCCTCGTCATAGTCCTTGATCGCGCGTTCGTAATCCTTATTGAAATAATAGGCGGCCCCGCGATCCCGGAACGCCAGGCTCAGTTTCGGATCGAGCCGCAGCGCTTCGTCGTAGTCCTGGATCGCGCGATCGTACTGGCCCTTGTCGACGAACACGTCGCCGCGGTTGTCGAAGGCCTCCGCGTCCCTGGGATCGAGTCGCACGGCCTCGCTTGCGTCGGCGAGCGCGCGGTCGAGCTTGCCGATCGAGCGGTAGGCGTTGGAGCGCTCGCGAAAGGCTCGGGCGTTGTTCGGATCGAGCGCAATGGCGCGATCGAGATCGGCGAAGGCCTGCTTCATCTTATCGGCGTACCAAGCGGCCCGGCCCCGATAGACGAGCGCATCCGCGACCTCCTTGGGCGTGTTCCGCGCGGCTTTGATCACGGCGGTGCAGGCCGCTATGCGCTGCTCTGGAGAGAGGGCGCTGTCGTCGTCTGCTGCGCAGACTGCGGCGTTGGCGTTGCCTTGGGCGTTGGCCGGCCATGCGGCGAAGACGGCGAGCAGGAAAAGGCCCACGCGGGATCGCATGGTGTATCGCACTGTTGTTTATCTCCTCTACACAGGTCAAACCTATCGCGCGTATTCGATAACCGCTGTGAGATTCATCACAGAGCACGGGGACGGCAACAAGGTTTCCGAGGCATCTCACAACTCGGCTCTCAAAACTCCTTTCTTTTTCAAGAAATCCGCACCGCGAATTGACGACAAAATCAGCTGGTTACGCTGTGCAGAAATCAGGCGCTTAAGGTCCGCTTTCCGCCAACCGTCCCGTCCACGGGTGCGGTCCAGTACGACCGCCTCACATCACTCCGGCCGTCCGCTGTGCTGCAAACAGCGGACATTCCGCGACGGCGCGGCGAACGGGTAAATTCGACCCGGAGGAGACGTTTGTCGCCGGCAATCGAACGCCAAGGATGGACGTAAAAGCGGACATAACAGATCGCGGAATGGCGGCGCCGGTTGCACGGTTGCACCTTCATCATGTTCGTCAGCGCCGCCATTTTGATGTCGGAATTGGCGTCCCAGTCTTAAGACACCAACGACCAGCTGCTACGTCTCGGTTGGTTCAAAACGTAGCTCGGGCCGCGCGGCGCGGATCGCGGCCGGATCATCCGCGGTAATTGAGCGCAGCGCCGTCCGTTCGTAAAAACTGGGGGAGGATAAATGGCTGACCCGAAGGACAAACCCGAAAAGCAAGAGTCCCTTCCGTTTCCGCCGACGCCCTCGGCCAGCATTGCCGGGCGCACGATGCAGGAGTTGGTCTATAAACAACGGGTGACGCCGCGCCGGCTTCCGGCCGACGCGCCGAACATTCTGATCGTTCTCATCGACGATGCGGGCCCCGCCCTTCCGGCGACGTTCGGCGGCGAAGTTCAAACCCCGACGATGGATCGCATCGTCAAGGAAGGAATTGCCTACAACAGGTTCCACACGACGGCCATGTGCTCGCCGACCCGAGCGTCGCTGCTAACCGGACGCAATCACCACCGGGTCGGAAACGGGCAGATCGCGGAGCTTGCCAATGACTGGGACGGCTATTCCGGAAGGATTCCCAGGAGCAGCGCCTTGGTGGCCGAGGTGCTCAAGGATTACGGTTACGCCACCGGCGCCTGGGGCAAGTGGCACAACACGCCTGCCGAGGAGACCACCGCGACCGGGCCGTTCGAGGAATGGCCCACGAACCTCGGCTTCGAGTATTTTTACGGCTTCCTCGCCGGCGAAGCCTCGCAATATGAGCCCAATCTCGTCCGCAACACCACCTACGTCCATCCGCCGAAGACGGTGGAAGAGGGCTACCACCTTAGCGAGGACTTGGCTGACGACGCGATTGGCTGGCTGCACAAGCACAAGGCTCTGCAGCCGGATAAGCCATTTTTCATGTATTGGGCGAGCGGCGCGATCCACGGTCCCCATCACGTCACGAAGGAGTGGGCCGACAAGTACAAGGGCAAGTTTGACGACGGCTGGGACGCTTACCGCAAGCGCGTTTTCGAGCGCGCCAAGGAGAAGGGCTGGATTCCCGCCGACGCTGAGCTCACCCCGCGGCACGAGACGATGCCGTCGTGGGACAGCATCCCCGAGAACGAGAGGCCCTTCCAGCGCCGCTTGATGGAAGTGGCGGCGGGCTTCGCCGAACACGTCGATGTCCAGGCCGGCCGGGTCGTCGATGAGATCGACAGGCTCGGCTATGGCGACAATACGCTGATCCTCTACATCTGGGGCGACAACGGCTCCTCGGCGGAAGGCCAAGGCGGCACGATCAGCGAACTCTTGGCGCAAAACGGCATTCCCAGCGCCATCGGTCAGCACATGGCGGCGCTCGAGCAGCTGGGCGGGCTTGACATGCTCGGCTCGCCCAAGACCGACCCGATGTACCATTCAGGATGGGCCTGGGCCGGCAGCACGCCCTACAAGGGGACGAAGCTCCTGGCCTCGCATTTCGGCGGCACGCGCAACCCCATGGCCGTCCGCTGGCCGGCGAAGATCAAGCCCGATGCGACCCCACGGCCGCAGTTTCATCACTGCAACGACGTTGTCCCGACGATCTACGAGATCATCGGCATCACGCCGCCCCGCGCGGTGAACGGCGTCGAGCAGGACCCGATCGACGGCGTCAGTTTCGCCTATTCTTTCGGCGATCCGGCGGCGAAGGGTCAGCTCCTCACCCAATATTTCGAAATCATGGGCAGCCGCGCCATCTATCACGACGGTTGGATGGCTTGCGTCATGGGACCACGCATCCCATGGGTTCCGGGGTTGCCGCCCGGCATTCGGGAGTGGACGCCGGACAAGGACGTTTGGGAGCTCTACAATCTCGACAAGGACTGGAGCCAAGCCGACGACCTCGCCGCCGGGATGCCGGAAAAACTGGCGCAGATGAAGGACATCTTCCTGATCGAAGCTGCGAAGAACAAGGCGCTGCCGATCGGGGGCGGCCTCTGGATCCCTGTGCTCCATCCGGAATTGCGCGTCGCTCCGCCTTACACGGAGTGGACCTTCGCCAGCGATATGGTGCGCATTCCGGAGTTCTGCGCTCCGGCGCTCGGCAATAAGCCCAACGTCGTCACCATCGACGCCGTGATTCCCGACAACGCCAACGGGGTCTTGTACAAGCTGGGTGCGAATTCCGGCGGATTGACCTGCTTCGTCGAAGACGGCGTTTTGTGCTACGAATACAACCTCTTCATCATTCAGCGCACCAAGATCCGCGCCAAGGAAAAGCTGCCGACCGGCAAGGTGAAGATCGAGATCGAGACCCGCTATGTCGCGCCTCGTCCCGGCGGTCCGCTGAAAATCACGATGAAGGCGGCCGGCAAGGTCGTCGCCGAAGGCGAAGTCCCGATCAGCGCCCCGCTGCTTTTTACGGCCAATGACTGCCTCGACATCGGCATAGCGCTCGGTTCGCCAGTGTCGCTCGACTATTACGACAAGGCGCCGTTCAAGTTCAACGGCAAGATCGAGCAGGTTCACGTGAAGTATTTGACAGCGACATAGGAAATTGCCCTCGGACAGAATTCGTACGCTCCGCAATAACTCCGCGCGCACGACGGAGCCAAGCGACTCATTTGCGTCCGACACGGCGCGGGCGCAAAGCGGCCGTGGGCCGTGGAGCTATTTCGCGCTGTTTGGTCTGCAAACGATCGGCGCCGTTGTTCTTATCTGGACGGGCCTCCTTGTCTACCGCCAGGTTCTGGCGGACCCCTCGTCTCAGAGCGGCAACCCTGGGCGATTGCCGGGTCTCTGTCATCAATCGCCTTGATGCAGATCTCCTATTGGGTCTGTTATCGCGTTCGTCCGCCGCTGCCGCAGTTCCAAAACGCGCTGCTCGGTCACGCTATTTTGTTTCTGGCGCGCATGGTCTACGTGCTCCCGACTGCTATTTTCGGCTTTGTGTTTATCGCCCAGAGGCCTGAATTCGACATCCCCGTCTTCGAATGCCTCGTCCTTCTCTTGGGTCTGTTCGCCCTGTTCTGCTACGTGCGGGAGCTGGAGCGACTGGGTCGGGTTTTCACCGGCTGAGAAAAGGGGCTCTACGCTGGAAGCGCCGGACGACAGCCGCTTCTCGCGGCACCGCGGCCCTCGTACGCCCGCTTCCACTCGCCTTCCTGCCGTTCGGCCAACCGGCGCTATCCGCCCAATTGAGGCGTTCAAGGCCACGAACCGCAACGGGTGCTTTACGTCGACTCGGCCGGTCGCGACCCGACCGGCTCAAGGCCTTCGCGCATCGATGGTGACGGAGCCCACGCGGCGCTCGGCGTGGCTCGCGTCGGTGACAATGCGAACGGGATTCCCGGAGATGCTCACGTCGCCCTCCCAGCGGTCGCCGAGGATCACCGTGCGCATCAGGGTCAGCTCGAGGCGCAAAGAGGTCGAGCCGTCCTCGTCGAACGCTCGGTTAGAGACTGCGTCAAGAATATGCAAATAATAAAACGTCCCGCTGCCGCCGCCGCTCCAGGCGCCCAGGAACACCAGTAGGCCGTTGACGGTTGCGCCGCGATATTCGTACGCCATCGTCTCGGGGCCGTTGAGCCCGCCCGGGCCCGGTTTCACCTGTTCGACCCAGCGGCCGTTCGTCTTGATGGGGTCGGCGCAGCGGTTGCTGTCGATCGCCGCATTGGCGTCGATTGTCACGACGATCGGCCGACTGTCGGACATCCACGCATCGCCGAAGTCGGCGAAAATTTCCGGCGGGATAGGTTTGCCGCCAATCGTGAAGGACC
Organism: uncultured Alphaproteobacteria bacterium; assembly: GCA_963787135.1. GTDB lineage: Bacteria > Pseudomonadota > Alphaproteobacteria > Rhizobiales > Beijerinckiaceae > Roseiarcus. Next base: position 123,766 of record CAWBBW010000032.1, read on the forward strand.
GGCGCAATTCGTCGAGCAGATCGGCAGCCAAGGCAGTCGCGGCCGATCCGCAAGATAGCGCGATGACGATGAGAAGACGCTTCAGCAGTTTTTCAGCCCCCTCACTCGGCGAGGTAGTGCGTCAGGATTGCGCGCAACGACCATGCGTTAGGTTCGATCACGGAATGGACGTCGTCGATCGCCCAGCGCCCGCGCTCCCAAACGAGGTCGTAGCGAATCTCGTTCTCGCGAACCGATTTGCGCAGCCAATTGTTGGGCGTGAGCCTCGCCACGACGCTCGCGTGCAAGGCGTCTTGCGAGAGCGTCCTGACGGTAAAGCTCTTGACCTCCGCCCCTTGCGAGTTGGTCGCGACGTCGAAATCCAACGGACCGAGTTCGTCCCTCTCCCTGCGAGCGCGCCTGTCGCACTGCGCCCATAGCGCGGTCAGGGCGCGCGAAAACCACTCTCCACGCCGCGCTCCGTTTAGCCATTGGTCCCAAACCGCGGATTCCCGCCCGTTGGCGTAGATCGATGCGACGACGCCGGCAGGATCCGACGGAGTAGCCTGCGCCCCGACTATTGCAGCGACAACAAGGACACCTGAGAAGAGAGCGACAGTGCGCGCAAACCCGAAAATAGACATCGGTGGCATCGTAAAACTGATTCGGTCTCAGCATCGACGACGGACGCATCCAAAGCGCCTTACGTCGACTCCGGCCGTTTATGGCTTCGAGTTCTGTCTGCTTTCTGGGTCTCGACGCGACTGTGGCTTTTCGGCTCATGTAATTTGCGGCTCAAGATTTATGGCTCAAGCGGGCTCATCGCCTTTTGGCGTGTCGGTCGCGCCGCTCGAGAGCAGCAAGACGGTGTTCGATGTCGATCGTCTCAAGTGTCCGACGTTTGACCTCGATCACGGCAGCGACGGCAGGCGCTTGGTCAGCCGGGCGAGTGAGAGAGCGGCGTGCGCTGCCACGATCTGTTCCGCCCTATGAACTCTCTGCATGGCGCGTTCGAAAGTCCGCCCGTGCATACCTTTCGGCTTTGCGATGTAGCTGCCTATTGCTCCTTTGCCGCCAATTTTTTCGCGGAGAGAGAAGGCCCGCGAGAAAGAGCGATCACGTGGCGATTTGCGCTGAGATCGATAGCCGCACGAGCAACCTCGCCCCCGAAGATCGCCTTCAGGGCCGCCGTCAGCTGCTTTGTGAGGGCGTCCCGCGCCCGCCGACGAACTTCCGTAGGTGCATCCTCCGGGCAGTCGAAAAGGATTGGCCAGCGGGTGTGGCGGATGTCGAACGGCAATTCGTGTTGATCGGGATGACCCACAGCCGCGATGCCGAAGGGCGTCCTGGGGTCTCAACGCGACCGTGGCTTTTCGGCTCATGTGATTTACGGCTCAAGATTTACGGCTCAACGCGCTCATCGCCCTTCGCGTCCGCTTCACATTGCTCGAGCGCGGCACCGTTTTCCAGCCAAGTCCGGTCAGCTCACATCGTTCCAGGTATTTTCTGGATATTGCTCGATAAGAAAGGTGACGCCGTCACCCAGAAGGTCTTGGTTTGGGTTGTGCCGCTTCCATTCGGTAACGGATTCTCGCAAACCGTTTGCGAAATCCTCCAGCTCATCAACCTCGAAGGAATAGATAAATGCCGGATCGATTGGGCGGTCGCGAGGGGTGATAAGTATGAACTTGTAGTCCATTCGCTACTCCTATTTCCTTCCCCAAGCTCCCCGCAGCTAGGTGAACTCCGAACCTTGTGGCAGGCTGACGTTAGGAAAGGTACAGCTGGTATCTTCCTTTGCCCACTCCAGGACGAAACCAGCACATCGAGGCAGGACGTCAGCCGCGTTCTCGACGGGTGTCCAATTCATTGGGGGTGAATGACCCCATCCGGAGCGCGCACCCCAATGTCGTGAGCCGGAGAGTTTTGACAATCTCTTAGGGCTTTCATAGCCTGACCTTTGGGAAGCAACAGTTGAGGGTAGGCAGTGATACGCCGTCCTATGGGGGCCAGGCGGCAAAGGTGATGAGGAAAATCCGATGCAGGATTTATTCCAAAACTACGTAAGGGATCTGAACAAGCTTAAAGACGCGTTCCATAACGAGCTCACGGCCGCAGCGGAAGAGCTGTCAAAGGCGATGGGCAGCTTACGCCCATCGCAGTGAGGCGGCACTGGCATCGTTCAGGGAGAAAGTTTCGGCCCGTGGCATGGAGCTTGAAGCGTCGGCGGCGGCGAGGCTCAATCAGTTTCACGGTCTTCCAGCAAACGGTGGTCTGCCGAACGTCGATGACGCGCCGCTCGCGGATACCCCAACAAATGCCGATCGAGAGAGAATCTCAGCGGCTGCAGAGCGGGCGATCGCGGAGGGTCTGAGTGTCGAGAGCGATGGGGATCGCAAGCCGCAGTCGGGCCGCCTGATGACACTTGTAAAATCAGGGCCGGCCGCTTGAAGCAGTTCCGGATTCAAGATCTCTTACGAGCCTTCGCCCACGATGTTCGCCGTGAATTCGGACGTGTCATGCTTCCGTCTTCGCGCTCGCCATCATCGCGTTAACAGCGGGCCTCTACGCATGGCGTTCAGGTCTGGCTTCGCGAATGACGGGCTCCTCTACCGGCTCGCCGCATCTCTCGATCGTTGTCTTGCCGTTCGCGAACTTGAGCGACGACCCCGACCAGGACTATTTCGCCGATGCGATCACGGACGATCTGACGACGGATCTCTCCCATCTGCAGGATAGTTTCGTCATTGCTCGCAACACCGCCTTCACCTACAAGGGCAAGGCGGTCGACGTGAAGGAGATTGGGCGCGAACTCGGCGTGCGTTACGCGCTCGAAGGAAGCGTGCGGCGCGCCGGCGAAGACGTAACTGTCAACGCCCAGCTTGTCTCGACCGACACCGGCGCACATGTTTGGGCCAACCGCTTCGATTGCGACCGCGCCAAGCTCGGCGAATTGCAGGTGGACGTTGTCGCGCGGATCGCGAATGCCCTTGGCGCCGAACTGACAAGAGCCGAGAGCTTGCGCGCCCTTCGCGAGCATCCCGGCAACCCCGACGCCATTGACCTCGCCTTGCGGGCAAAGCTGGCGTTGCTCCGAATGGACAACAAGGAAGCGATGGACGAATTTGAACAGGCGTTGAAGCTCGATCCGAATTTGACGCAGGCGCAGGCTGGTTTGGCGTTCGCGCTCGCTAACCTCGCGAATTTTCCGGGAGCGACTGACCACGACGGCTATCTCCACCGGGCGGAGAAGCTGGCCGATCAGGCTTTGTCCACGCGGCCAGATGACGCACTTTTACTTTTCGCCAAAGCCTGGGTTCTCGCCGCCAAGAAACAAAACGAGGCGGCGATCCTCGAAGGGGAAGCCGCTATCAAGAGCAATTCGAATTTCGCGGCGGCGTACGGCTCTCTGGGGGCCTGGAAGGCGCTTGCCGGACGCTCGGAACAGGGGTTCGCCGATATTGAGAACGTCGCGGACGCCAAGGGCCTTCGCCTCGCCGAGATTATGACGGCTGGCGAAACCGCCGTCGGCGGCCGTCTGTCGAGGCGCCTCGCCATAGAAGCCGATGTGGCGGTTGAGCATGGGCAAGAAGCGTTCGCTGTCCGCCGGATTGCCGGCCTCGATCACCAGGTCGAGGATCAAGCCGCTGCGGCCAGCGGTCAGGTTGAGCTTGTGGCCATATTCAACCTCGCGGCCGCCCTTGACGATGATGTCGGCGTGCGGCTCGAACAGGCTGACGATCTTTTCGTTGGCGGCGACCGCCTCGCCATGAAGAACGCGACGCTCGGTTTGGGCGATGATCCGCTCGATCAGCGGGCGATAGTGGCGGAACTCGGCTTGCCACAGCGCCACCGTCATCGGGTCCGGCGCCCGCCATAACTGCATCGCGGCCTGATCGGCATAGGCCAAGGTCGCCTGGGTCAGCTTGATCAGCTCACGGTAATGGGGGACCCGGTTCGGTCGACCGCGGGTGAACTCGATCGCGCGCGCCCGCTTCTTCGCCGCGCGCCGATGATCGCGCCACACGAGACGGCCGCCGATCAAGGCGTCGGCTCCCTTCAACAGCCGCACCATCACGCGAACCGCATCCCAGAGAAGACTGCTGTCGCTCGGATCATGCATGAGCGCGGCGGCGACCGTGCTGTCGAGCCGTACGACCTTGCCGGTCTCGACTTTCTCCTGACGCGCGCTGGCAAGCAGGATGCGATTGATCGCCTCCCATGTTTCGGCCCGGATGGCGCTGATTGTCATGTGCAGCACCGACTTCTTCGGCGTCCACGACAGCGGCAGCCGAGCGAAGGCGCGGAACGAGGCGGAGTCTTCCAGATGAAACGCCATCTCCTCGTAGCTCAGCTGGCGATGCTGCTTGAGAAGCCCGCAGCGCAAGACCGACTTGGCCGACAGACCCCGTCGCCCGGTCTCCTTGACGCTATGCCGGCGCAGATCCTCCGCCACCAGCCCGACCAGCTCGCGATGCTCGTCCAGCCATTGCGACATCGCCTTCAGTTCGCGGCCGATCTCGTGCCCGGCGAAGAGATCGAATAGGCTGGCCTGGACGGTGCGTTCCTGACGCATTGTCGGCTCCGGCGGTGGCGGTTTTGCTTTTGGAATCAGTGGCTTGATCCCAAAGTTTACCCGAAACCGCCGGGCCTTGCACTCGATAAAACAGCAATTCCTTAAATAATTTCAGCGTCTTAGCGTTTATGGACGGGCACTAGCTAGCACTACTTTGACAGAATAGGATTTTGTTAACCACACGCAGGCGATGATTCGCGCTCTGATTTGGGAGCGCGGGCATGTCGGATTGGCGAGACGAGCTTGGGCGGTGGCTGGCGCCGTTCATGGACCGGTTTGGCCACAAGGCGAGGCGGCGGATGTGCCCGCTCTATGTGGCGGGGTTGATCGGGCCGGGTGATCGCAAGAGCGTCGGCCCGATGGCCGAGCGGGTCGCGCCGGGCGATTACGATCAGCTGCACCATTTCGTGTCGGACGGGATCTGGGACGAGGCTCCGCTGGAGCGTGAGCTTGCGATCCAGGCGGACAAGCTAGTCGGCGGCGCGGGCGCCTTCCTCGTCATCGACGACACGACGTTGCCGAAGAAGGGGACGCATTCGGTCGGGGTCGCGCCGCAATATGCATCGGCCCTGGGCAAGACGGCCAATTGCCAAACCCTGGTGTCGTTGACGCTGGCGCGCGGCGAGGTCCCGGTGATGGTCGGCCTGCGGCTGTTCCTGCCGGAGACCTGGACCGGCGACGAAGCTCGGCTCGATCGCGCCGGCGTGCCCGCCGGATATCGCTCGGCCCGGACCAAGTCGGAGATCGCGCTCGCCGAACTCGATCGCCTGATCGCCGCGGGCGTTCGCTTCGGGGCGGTCCTCGCCGACGCGGGGTACGGCATGAGCGCCGAGTTCCGTCAGGCCTTGAGCGCAGGCGGGTTAGCCTGGGCGGTCGGGATTCCCCGTCATCAGAAGGTCTACCCGCGCGACGTCGAACTCGTCTTTCCCGTGGCCGCGCGCGGCCGCCCGCGCAAACGCCATGTGCCCAATGTCCTCTCCGTTCGCGCTGAAGACATGCTCACCCAAGCGAAATGGCGCACGCTCGCCTGGCGCAAAGGAACCAAGGGACCTCTAAAGGCCCGCTTCGCAGCCGTCCGCGTGCGCGTCGCCGACGGGCCGCCGCAACGGATCGGCGACAAGGGCATGCAACATATGCCCGGCGACGAAGTTTGGCTCGTCGGCGAGCGGCGCGCCTCTGGCGAGCAGAAATACTATCTGGCCAACCTCCCTGCCGACACCGATCTCAGGACACTGGCCGCGACGATCAAAGCGCGCTGGGTCTGCGAGCAGGCTCACCAGCAGCTCAAGGAAGAGCTCGGCCTCGACCACTTCGAAGGCCGCTCATGGCAAGGTCTTCATCGCCACGCGCTCATGGCCATGATCGCATACGCCTTCCTCCAGCATCGTCGCCTCGCCGCCGCGAGCGGGGAAAAAAAAATCGCCCGCGGGCCGCCTCAGCCAACGCTGCCGGCCATACGAAAAGCCATCGTCGCAGCCCTGGCGCGCGCTCCACCCTGCCGATGCCCGCACTGCCGCCGGCAAATCCGCAGATCGCTCGAATAAAAAGTGCCAAAGTAGTGGTAAGTATCCCCCGGCAAAGCCGGGGGCTTTAGGATTGTAGCCGCTCGAAGCGGCAGAAGGGGTCGCTGACGCGGCCCCTCGAATTTGGAGCCGCCCAAGGGGCGGCTTATTAGCGCCAGAGGTTCATCTGCTCCAGCCTCTGATCTTCCTTCTCTTGATTGCGGATGTACGCGCGGATGGCTTCTTCGTCGCGCCCGACCGTGTTGACGAAGAATCCCCGGGCCCAGAAATGCTGCCCCACGAAATTGCGTTTGCGCTCTCCATAAACCCGGGCCATGTGGATCGCGCTCTTGCCCTTGATGAAACCCACCACCTGCGACACCGCGTATTTCGGCGGGATCGATAGCAGCATGTGCACGTGATCGGGCATCAGATGCCCTTCCTCGACCTTCAATTCCTTCTGAAGCGCAAGCCTGCGGAACACTTCGCCCAGATGCCGACGCAGCTCTTGATACAACGTCTTGCGGCGACATTTCGGGATGAAGACAACATGATATTTGCAGTCCCAAGTCGTGTGGCTTAGGCTCTCGTACTCGTCCATCGGCGGAGTTCCTTTCGTGTGAGTGGCTGCTCACGTTGGAACTTCGCTGATGGACTGCAGGAAACGTCAAACTGCTACTGCCACCCCGGCATAGCCGGGGGGTCTCCCGCTTACGCTAGGCTCTAAACTCAATGCCTAACCCCGGTAGAGCGGCGTGCTTGCGACATACCCAGCGCGGCCCGCAGCCGGGCGAAGGCGAGCAACCCTGCATTGAGCGGGGGTCGGCACGGACTGGCCGAGAGTGGGCGTAGCCCAGACGGTTCCACTCGGCAGCATGGGCTTCGAGGCCGAGGAGCGCCTTGGCCTCAGCGAACGGGACTTCAGCCACTGTGCAGCCTTCGAGCGACGCGGCATCCACCTCTGAGCGGCGGGCAAGCCACGGACTGGTAGCGACCACCATCCGGTTGCGCACTCGCCCCACATTGCCTAAGGTTCACGCCGTTCGCGGACGGCGGGCTTTTGCAATTAAAGAAGGGCAAGAGACTACGATGCTAAAGTACGGAATTTTGATCGGCGCGTTGACGGTTGTATCACAAGCGCAAGCTTACACTTTTACCCTCAGCGGCGAGGGCATGACAGCCAGCGGATGGTTTGCTGTTGGTCCCGATCCCCATATCGGCGCGAACTTCGGGACCGGGACGAATCCCCAACCGCCGGGGTATGTCGGTTTCGCCGACCCGCTCAACGCCCAGATGATTACCCGCGCTGGTGGGACGTTCTCGGACACAAACTTGGGTCTCAGCAATGTCAAAATTACTGGAGTTGTCGCCGACAACTATTTGCCGCATTTCGAAAACGATATGAATCTCCCTTTCAGCTTCAGCTGGTACGACGGGACCACCTGGGCTGGTGGATTCCCGACTGGCCCTTCCTCCACGCTCCTGTCCTATGACAACCTTTTCTACGCTGGGTCGGCGGCTCCGGTGACGTGTGCAGGGGTAGGCGCTGGCGGGTACCTCGACAACTACGGCATGCTGGTGACCCTCGACAACGGAGACGTGCTCGACATCTGGAGCGACGGCGGCGCCGGGAACATGATCTACGGCGCCGCCGTGGCCAGTTCGACCACGATCCTCGACTATCAGGATCCTTATCCAGGCAACCCGGCCTGGGACGGCCCTGCCGCGGACGCAAACTTAACCTTCACCGCCGTCCCCGAACCGTCAACCTGGGCCATGATGCTGATCGGCTTCGCCGGCCTTGGCGTGGCGGGGTATCGGTCGCGGAAAGCAGTCCCGATCGCCGCCTGATCTCACCACTATGATGATGAAGGAGAGGCCGCCGCGAGGTGGCCTCTCTTTTTACGCCGGCGCTGCTGATGTTCGTCGAGCGGGTGCTGCCCTTTTCCCGGTCGATCACGGAACGCGACAAAGGCGCAAGAAGCGGTGTTCGCTGATGGCGCGGCGAACCCGCCAAATCGACCCTTAGCTGCCCTAAAAGATCGATCCCGTGAACGGGCGGGAAGCGCTAGAAAGCGGTCTTTCGGTTGAAGGCGTCAGTTGCGCAAGCTTGTCATCACCCTCGGCAAAACCGGGACCGAGGGGGACTACAAAAATGTGATTTGTCGCATGGCGAAAATGAGTCCATTATCCAAGTCTGATCATTGTAATTTTGATAGCGAAATTTGGGAGGGTGTAGCGATGGCGAAGGAACCAAAGCAAGCGAGCGCGCCCGAGATCGAGTTCGATGACCTGACAAATAAGTTGGTCCCCGATCCTGCGACGATACCTGATGACAGCGTCGCGCTCACGGGGTTCGTCGGCCGCAGCGCAGAAGAGGGAAATATTCGGCTGTACGTAGACGCGAGTTTTCGAAACTATTACGAAATCTCGATCTCGGATGTTCTCTACAATCAACAACTGCCGACGACGCAATCTCCCTTGGGAGGATCGGTCGTTTACGTTAAGGGCGGCGCTCCTCTGCGGCGGGTGCAGGTTTCAGCGGAAATCGAAGCCCGGTTTCTGCAGGGCCCGATGTCGAATGCCGGCGCGGGGGCCGCCGGCACGTCTTCTCTACCTGGCGCGAATAATGCATTCTTGTTCAGAACGCCGGTGACTGTCCTTTGTCACCTCTCTGACGCGCGCTCAAGTTGCGAAGACGTTTGCTTCGGTCGTACCGTTGTTGGCTGCGGCGGCGGTGACACGAGCTTCGGTGACTGTTGAGTGCGGCGGATATCGGCCAACGGTCTGAGGTCGAGGTAAATCCTCCCGCCTGGCGGCGCACGTGCTGACGCAAGAGACGGTGATTCCCTATCTGTTGCGCCGGGGTCACTTGACATGCGCGGAATTGATTGCGGGCGGCGTCAAAGTCTACGACGCATCTCGACGAAACGGAAATTTCCGGGTGGAGCGGCAGCCTGGGGATGCATTGCTGCTCAAGCAAGCTCGGGAGCCGAACGCTTTGCAGACAGTCGGGTGGGAGGCAGTGATTTACAAAGCCTTTCAAGCTTTGCCTGTTTCGCATCCGCTACGCCGCTACACAGTACCTTTTCTCGAATATGACGATGACGAAGGCGTGCTGGTCCTTCGCTCTATCGCGGACGCGCGCACATTGGCGGCGCAACAGAATCAAGGCCGGATTCCCATCAGGCCGGCGGCGCAGATCGGACATGTGCTGGGGGCGCTACACAGCCTTGAGCTTGGTTCATCGCCGGTTAGCGCCTTGTCGGAAGGGCTGCCGCGCCGCCTCCCGCATGCGCTATTCCTTAATCGGCCGGACCACTCCGTCTACTGCAACGCCAGCTACGGCAATCTGCAGGCGGTCCGTGTCCTGCAGTCATTCCCGGCCTTCGGGGCGCTGATCGACGCGCTGACGAAAGAATGGCGACCGAGCTGTCTCGTTCATTTCGACGTGAAAGGCGACAATATCCTCCTCTCCGCCAAAAGGGGTGCGCGCTCGGGCTGGCTCATCGACTGGGAACTGGCTGCGCTTGGTGATCCGGCATGGGACGTCGGCTCCATGTTCGCCGACTATCTTGGTGTGTGGCTGTGGTCGATCCCGATCACTGGAGAACACCAGCCGGCCCATTACCTCTTGCTCGCACGCCTCCCATTAACCAGATTTCAGCCCGCGCTTCGCGCCTTTTGGAAATCGTATCGGCTGGTTCGAGGCCTGACCGGCAGAGCGGCAAGTGCGTTTCTGCTGGCGGCGACGCGCTACTGCGCGGTCAGCCTGATGCAAAGGGTCCATGAGCAAACCCGCGAAGCCGCCGAATTGCTCTCCACCACGATTTGTCAGCTTCAACTGAGTTGGAACATCCTCCAAGAGCCGGAGCTGACGTGCGTTCATCTGCTCGGTCTCGAACTGATCCCTCCGGAAGCATAATTGAACCTTTATCTCTCTCAATTGAAAGCGGCGGTCCAGGCCGTTGGCTTTTTGAACGACACTCAATTCACCTGGTTCGGGACCGCTTCGGAAGCGCCAAGCCCAGCGGTCCGTCGGGCCCTTACTCCCGAGACGATCCGGGGCTTCCTTCATTACCAACTTCAGCAAACGCTTTATAGCCAATTTTACACGAAGGGGCGCCGCTTCCGTATTCGGATAGGGCTGAATGGGCGCGCGAAGATTCCGGTTTTGTTGCGGAATTGGCGGCAGCCAACCAAGGCAAAGGTTCGGTAGAGACAGGCTGGACGGCGCGCGGGGTTCGCGCCGGGCGTGTCGTGGTTGAGCGGCAGGGTCTAACGCTGGAGGTTGTTCCTGAGGCCTGCGTTCCGCCGGTTTCTAAGCCGCTGGCATCCCCTGTCCAAATCTCACTGCTTGTCCCAAGCGCGAGGCCTAACCTGTCGCCTGGCTATTTTTTAGTGATCGGCGACACGCCAGTATCGCAAGGCGACGGCTTGGTGCGGCTCTACTGGCATCTGAAGCCGGAAGGCGCCGCAAGATGGCTGCAATCTGCGACCGCGGCTCTCAATGCCTGCGATCTGCCGTTCCACCTGAAAGTGCTGCATTCGCCGCAACTGTACACGCGATGCGACGCAGGCGTGCTCTATTTGCCGAAATCCGCGCTCGGAGCAGCGCAGCCTGCGATGAGGGACATTTACGCGCACGTCGAGGCGCAGCTGCGTTCCGAAGTACCGGCCTTTACTAAATCTTTGGCGCTAGGGCTCGGGCTCGCGGAATCACCCGCCAATGAGAGCTTCGGCTTGCACCGGTGCCGCTTGATTGCCGACGGTCTAGTGCGCTCTCGAACTGAAGGACGAACGGATACCGCAGGCCGCCTTGACTGCGTCCTCGCCTGCTGCGCCGACGAAGGACTGGATATTGAGCGCCCCTACCTCAATCCTGGGTCCCAAGATGTCTACGAGGCTCTTCGTTCGCCAATCGAATCCAAAGCAACGATCGCCTCTTTAGCAGAACTCGAGCCAACAATCGAACCGGCCGCTTGCCTCGAGGTCGCCGCTGAAATCGGTGTGCGGCTGGCGCGGGAAACGATCTGGGACAGCGGCCGCTGCGTCTGGCTCGGGCACGAGATGCTCGGACCGGGCGTCACATCCTACGGGACTTTGCCCGCCGACGTCTATTCCGGGACCGCAGGCGTTGGCTTGTTCCTCGCCGCTCTGTGGCGGGTGGGGCAAATCGAGGAGATCCGCCTGACCGCAATCGGCGCGATCCGTCAGGCGCTGGCTGGAGTTCACGATCTGCGAGAAACAAATCTACTCGGGCTCTATACGGGGGCTCTTGGTGTCTGCTGGGCGGCGGTGCGCGCAGCAATCTCGCTGGAGGAGTCCGAGTTGGTCGACGAAGCGGCGATCCAGTTGCGGCTTTGCCGGGATCATCAAAGAGGAAACGCAGAAGGGGAGTGGGACTTGTTGGCCGGCCAAGCCGGCGCGATCCTTGGCTTGCTCTGGCTTCGGCGTCACCTTCGGCGACAACTCGCTGCTGGAGTGGGCAATCCGGATTGGGGTTGCTTTGATTGCCGCTGGCAAACGAGACAGGACTGGGAGTCTCAGTTGGCAAACCCGCCATGTGCGTCGCTCGCTGGCCCTGACTGGCTATTCGCATGGCGCCGCTGGCGCGGGCATCGCGCTGTTGGAACTCGGAGTGGCTGTTGGCGACGAAGCGTTCGAAGAGGCCGGCCTTGCAGCGTTCGCGTATGAACGGCGGTGGTACAATGCCGCCCAAGCGAATTGGCCGGATTTTCGCCGAACTGACGGCGGAAAGAGCCGTATTTCGCAGCGGTTCTCGGCTGCTTGGTGCCATGGCGCGCCGGGCATTGCTTTGTCCCGGCTAAGGGCCATGCGGCTTGCGCCTACCCCCGAAATCGCGTCTGAGCTGCAGGCCGCGCTACGGACAACAAGTCAAGCAACCGCTGCGATGCTTGACGCGCCAGGAACCAGCTTCTGCCTCTGCCACGGGCTGGCCGGCAACGCGGAAGTGCTCAACTTGTGCACCAATGGATCGGGGGCCGCTCTCGCTTGGCGTGTCGCAACGCGTTGGCGACGAACCTCCGTGGCGGAACGAGCGCCTCCGTCAGACGCCGCGCCAGGCCTCATGCTGGGGCGGTCGGGGATCGGACTCTTCTACCTACGTCTGTTCGATCCGTCCGTCCCCTCTGTCCTCCTATCTTATCCGTGACCTGTCACCGAATTAGGAATCGTGCCACGCTGTAATTGGCATTTCAGCTTTGATTGAATACGCCTGCTTTTTGCTCACGTTATGTAGTTCGCAGGCCGCAACCTCTGCAGTCTGCCGCTCGCCGGCAACCCGGTTGATGCCCACTTGCGGCGGTGAAGCTCCCAATGGAATGTCGGCTATTACGCGGACTCCGGTCCTTCTCGAGGCGACTTCTGGACGCGAGCTTTCCGCCCAATTGAGGCGTCCGAGACGGCGATCCGCAACAGCAGCTTTACGCCAACTTTTGCCGTCCCGAGTGCGCAAAGAGCGGTCGTTCCCCAGCGGCGTGGCGAACACGTCAAATCGACCCAATGCGGCGCTTCGCGTGCGCCGGCGCCCGCAGGAAGCAAGCGCATCACCGGCTCTCAGCCGCTCTGAGCAAGGCCAGAACGACATTGTGCTATGGGGTTCTACTCCGAGAGCACGGCCGCCCTTCGGTATGCTGGCCATTGGCCGCGGAAAATCCTCCGCCCGCACCGGCCCGCAGCGTAGCAATAGTCGCGGCTAAGTTTTGCAACCGGCCGGCAACAGCCAGCGCTACTTCAGGTCCTCCGCCACTGCCTCGAGGCCCGCCTTAGCGCATTCCTCATCCTGATCCGGAGTACCGCCGCTGACGCCAATAGCGCCGATCTGAGCCTTGCTCCCAGTCATGATCGGCAGGCCGCCGGGGAATGCAATAACGCCGGGAACATACGCGACGCCGGGCGACGTACCGGGTTTGCCGTTAGCACCGAAGGCCATTTCGCCGATGCCCCGGGTGGGGAACGGGAAGTTGGCTGCAGTGATCGCCTTTTGCTGAGAGATGTAGATGCTGCCTAGGAACGCGCCATCCATATGCTCGAAGTAGACCAGATGGGTGCCATCGTTCACCACGGCAATGTTCATCTTCCACTTCTCCTGGGTCGCCTTAGCCTCGCAGCCTGCAGCCATCTTCTTCGCGAGGTCGAGCGTGATGGTCGGCTTGGTTTCGATGGCCGTCGCAGCGGAACCGAACAAGATCAGGCCGCCTAGGAGGCCACACGCCCGCCAAATCATCTTCATCTGCGTTCCTTCCCTATTGTTCTTTGAGCCGACATTTCCCAGATGGCTGCCGGTTTGAAGCTCAGACTGCGCCACTTAGGCTTGTCGCGCAATCCCGAAGCGCACCGCGAAATTTAGGGCATCAGCGGCGCAGGCCCGGGCGTAGGCGAACGTCTCCTCGCGGTGCGTCAGGGCCGTGAGAGCGTCACCATTGAAGACAACGAGAAGAACGATAGGCAGTCGTTATTTCCACGCTCTCTCAATCGGTATTAGATGCTGTTGGGAGGTCATCGAGCCGCCCTCTGCATAAGCGTGTATTTACCGGCAAAGGAGAGGAACGCCATGAAAACTCTTTACACGGCCGCATTTGCTATGTTGACGGGCGCTACAATCGGTGCGTTGACGGTTCAGGGTCTTCGTGCACAGACCAAGCCGCCGACCTACGTTGTCACCGAGACCGAAATCACGAATTTGGACGCTTACCAAAAAGAGTACGTCCCTCTTGCGCAGGCTTCAATCAAGGCTGCTGGTGGTCATCTCCTCGCCGCAGGGCAAAATATAGTCGTGTTCGAAGGAGCGCCGCCGAAAACACGCGTAGCGATCAACCAGTTTGATAGCATGGAAGCAGCTCAGAATTGGCGAAACTCAGCACAGTACAAAGAAAACCGTAAGGTCGGCGATAAGTATGCGAAATTCCGTTCGTTTGCTGTTGAGGGGCTTCCGCAGTAAATAGTAGGAAGTTTGGTAAGCTCGAGGTCGTCAAAATTGACGATCCCAAATATTACGGCAGATTTCCTGTCGTCCCCACGCACGTATGCGGCGATAGCAACTGCAACGTGGAGGTTCGTGATTCTTTAGTGATCGCCCGACGTCGTTCCGGCCGTCCGCTTCGCGCAAATAGCGGTCACTGCGCGCGTGGCGAACGGGTGGGACTTTTGATATGAATTGGGGGCCTTCCGCCGCATCATCCAGACCAATCGCGGGCGCTCCGCCACTCGATGGCCCCTCGTACGGGAAAACCTGATCATGGCGCGGCTGCGAGTTTGACGACACGGACTTGAGCGTAAGTTGAAGCCAGCGCCAGTTCGCTGTCGACGCTGACCTGCCTGAGTGGCGCAGATGCAGAGGCACGGGGCACCGGATATCCATCGGTTCGGCTGGGCGATGGGCGCTGCGGCGAGGCTCATCGCGCTGGCCGGGCGGGTCGGCGCCGACCCTCTTGAGAGCGGCGACGCGGCGTTGCAAAGGCGCCTCCTCGTCCTTTTGACCGTTGGAACCCTTCCGTTGACCATCCTCTGGTCGGTGACCTACTTCGCCGTTGGGGCGCCCCTCGCCGCCTCGGCGCCTGCGGTCTATTCGGTGGTCACCCCGATCAACACGGTTCTCCTTGGCTGGACCCGCAACTTTCGCTTCTACCGCTTTACCCAGCTTCTGATGATCCTGGTGCTGCCTTGGGTCGTCTTGATGAGCCTGGGCGGCTTCAGGCAGTCGAGCGTGGTGATCGTCTGGGCGGCGCTCTGTCCGCTCTGCTCGCTGCTGGTCGAGGAGCTGCGCCAGACCGTGCTTTGGATCGTGGGCTTCGTCCTGCTCCTGATCGTGAGCGCCATTCTGCAGGTCCATCTCACGCCTGCCGCACTGCCTGAGGCGTTCGTCACCTGGTTCTTCGTCCTGAACCTCGGCAGCGTGATCGCCATCGTCTTCGCGCTGCTCTACTATTTCGTTGGGCAGCGGAACTTCTTCCAGGAGCGCTCGGAGACCCTGTTGCTCAATATCCTGCCGAAGGAAATCTCCGAAGCGCTTAAGACCGACCGGAGCGCCATCGCTGCGCATTACGAGTCCGCCAGCGTCCTCTTCGCCGATGTCGTCGGCTTCACGCCGATGGCGGCATCGATGACCCCGTTGAGTGTGGTCAAACTCCTCAACGACGTTTTCCACTGCTTCGACGATCTCGTGGAGAAATATGACCTCGAGAAGATCAAGACGATCGGCGACTGCTACATGGTCGCCGCCGGGGTGCCAAGGGAGAGACCCGACCACGCGGTCGCCCTCGTCCAGCTCGCGCTCGACATGCGCGAGTCGGTGGCGAGCAGGACATTCGGGGACCAGAAGCTGGCCTTCCGCATTGGCATCAACTCCGGCCCGGTGGTGGCCGGCGTCATCGGCCGCAAGAAGTTTATCTATGATCTCTGGGGCGCGGCCGTGAATCTGGCGAGCCGGATGGAATCCCACGGCGAGAGCGGGACCATCCAGATCACCCGGAGCACCTACGATCTGATCAGGAACCAATTCGACTGCGAATCCCGCGGGACCATCAAGGTTAAGGGCGCCGACGATATGGAGACGTGGCACGTACTCGGACGGAAAGCCGACCCGGGGCCCGCCATCGATTCTCTCGCTTAAGGTCGATCCTGAGGTTCAATCCCTCGCGGGAAAACGTCCCCCTTACGTCAACTCCTGCCGTCTGCTGCGCGCAAGAATCGGTCATTCGAGCGCGGCCCGGCTCTCAAAAAGGCGGCGGCTCTGACCAATTTTCCGTGCTACTCTGCATAGCGCCTGAGGGCCCACTATGGCGGGAACCCGGAAAATCGCGGCGATCCTGGTCGCGGACGTGGTCGTCTGCGGCCGGCTCGCCGGCGCCCGCGCGCTCCGGACGGCCATTGCCAACGACCCAGCGTACCTCGCCCAGCTTGAGCCCGTTCTGGAAGGCATGCGCAAGGCCGGAGTCCCCGAGCAATGACCGCCGCCCGCCGCCTCGCCGCGATCCTCGCCGTCGACGTCGTCGGCTACTCGCGGCTGATGGGCGAGGACGAGGCGGGGACGGCGCTTGGCGTTCGGGAGCACCGAGACGCGGCGCGGCCGATCGTGGCGGGCTTGGGCGGTCGTATCGTCAAAACGACGGGCGACGGGCTGCTGCTTGAGTTCCCCTCCGTGGTCGACGCCGTGGAATGCGCGATTGCGATCCAAAAGCTGATGGCCGAGCGCAACGCCGACACGCCGGAGGCGAAGCGCATCGTCTATCGCATCGGCGTCAATCTCGGTGATGTGCTGATCGAGGGCGACGACATTCTGGGCGAAGGCGTCAACATCGCGGCGCGGCTGGAAGGCCTTTGCGAGCCGGGCGGCGTGCTGATCTCGGGTGCCGCGTATGACCATGTGCGCGGCAGGATCGACGCGGATTTCGTCGATCTCGGCGACAAATACCTCAAAAACATCGCGCGGCCGGTGCGGATCTATTCGCTGGCCTCGAGCGCACCCGCTCCGATGCCCGAACCCCCGAAGCCGCCAATCGATCAACCATCTCTTGCCGTACTCCCATTCGCCTGCTTTTCCGAGGAACGCGAACTCAAATATCTGACGGAGGCGATGACCGAGGATTTGATCACGATCCTGGCGCGGATTCCCGGCTTCATCGTGATCGCCCGGCAATCTTCATTCGTTTATCGGGCGGCGCCATCGATAGCCGCCGGATCGGTCGCGAACTCGGCGTCCGGTATATCGTCGATGGCAGCCTGAGGCCCGTCGGCCCGCAGCTTCGCGTCGGCGCGCAACTCATCGACGCCGCGACAGGGGCGCAGCTCTGGGCCGACAGATTTGACCGTCAACCCGAAAATGTCCTCGAACTGCAGGATCAAATCGCACGCGCGATTGCCGGCCGGATCGAACCGGAACTCGTTCGAGCCGAAATCGCCTTGATTCGGCGGCGGCGCGACGCCAGCCCGAGCGCCTGGTCGTGCTACCGGGAGGGAGCCGGCATGATCAGTCTCAAAGGCTGGAGCGAGGAGACGCTGACCCGGGCGACGGCGCTGTTGCGGCAAGCCGCGTCTCTGGATCCGGATTTCGCGCTCGCGCGGGCGCAGCTGGCGCTTTTGTTGTCGTTGGGCGCCCGGCACGGCCTCATGGCGGAGGGCGCGGCGGCCGTGACGGAAGCGCGCGCGGAAGCCGAACGCGCGGTGGAGATCGACCCGGATGCTTCCGAGGTCTTGGGCTATGCCGGCTGTGCGCTGGCGGAGCTGGGCGAAGTGCAAAGAGGCTCCGAGATATTGGAGCGTGCGATCGAGAACGATCCGAGCAATGCCCAGGCATGGGTCGCGTTGGGAACCGCGCAATGTTTTCTCGAAAAGATGGGAGACGTCGGACTTGAAAAGCTGCGGCAGGGGATGCGGCTCAGTCCCCGCGATCATCGCTTGGGATTCTGGGGAACTTATTACGCCCTTGCTCTGGCGAGGCATCGTCGGCTGGAAGAGGCTTACGAGGAAGCGCGAGTGGCCTGCCGTCGCGATCCGCAGTTCTACGTCGCGCGCATCGTCCTTGCCCTGACCGCGGCCGGCCTCGACAGGAAGGGCGACGCGATCGCGGCGCTGCGCGAGGCGAAGCGCCTGCGCCCGCGGCTCTCGCTCGAGGAGATTCAGCTTTTGGTGGGGCGTCGCGCGACCCTACTCGCTCCGCTCTGGGACGAAGTCTCGAAATCCCCGCAGTGACCACGGCCCGTAGCAGGCGGCCGCCGCCCGGCCAAACCCTCGTCCGAACGAGCCCGACGATTCCCCTGGCCTTCATGCTATCTGCTTGAAATTCGAGGCGCCCCGATGAGCGAAACCCGAAAACTCGCCGCGATCCTCGCCGTCGACGTCGTCGGCTACTCACGCCTGATGGGCGAAGATGAAGCGGGACGGCGCGGGGAGTGCGCGAATGTCCCGACATGGCGAGTCCTCTGCGAACTGTTGATGCCGCCCTCGCGAACGGCCGCTTTCCCTCCCACTTGCGCCGTTCGTAGTCGCGATCCGCAACGGCAGGAATACGTCGACTCCGGTCAGATCTGACAAAGGAATTTCTCGACTCGGCGACACCAAGCTCTCCGCGATCCATCGCTATAGGTGCTCAGCATGCCTGAGTATCAGGTCCAACCGCCGGCGACTTCATTCCGGCCGCTTCAAGAGCCCTATAAACACTGCCGCGACCGATGCTTAGTGCCGCCGCGATGTCGGTCACCGAGCGTCCGGCTTTGAAGAGCTTTACCGCCTCATCGGCCTTCAGCCGCGCGCTAGGCCTCCTGCCGAGATACCGGTTCTCGGCTTTGGCCTTCGCGATCCCCTCACGTTGACGCTCAAGCATCATCTCGCGTTCGAACTGCGCGAAACCGGCGAAGATGGTGAGGATCAGCTTCCCAGTCGCGCTCTTGGTGTCGACCGTCTCGCCGCCGAGGTTGAGCACGCGAAGCCCCGCCCCCTCATCCTCGACAGCCTCGAGCCGCTTCACGATCTCCCACAGGCCTACAGTCGAGCGGGCCAAGCGGTCGACCTTGGTGACGACAAGCGTGTCCCTGCCACGCACATAGTCCAAAGCGCGCCCAAGCCCTGCGCGTTCGGCGATCGATGAGACTCGCTCCTGGAATATCTTGCTGCAGCCTGCCGCTTGAAGGTCGCGGACCTGCGCTTGGAGCCCGGCTTCCTGCTCGCTGGTGGAGGTGCGGGCATATCCGACGAGAAGGCCTTTGCGTAGCGAGTTTGACACCGGAACGCTCCTAGGCCGTGTCCATAATCACTAGGCTTATAAGTCGACAACGTCCAAATGTCAATACCGACCTTTTGGACGGACATCGAGGCTGTGCCCGGACGCGTCCGTTGGGGCGAGGTCTATTGGACGCCTTCCGATATGGAGCCGGTGTATCGGAGCTCGCCATATCGAAGCGCAGCGTCCTACAGCGCCGCGCGCCGATAGTGGCAACGAGACCGATGCATCGGATTGCGGTCGATGGCGCAAGGAGACAGTTGCGCCAGAACCAGACGTTCAGCGCACAGCACTTTTTGACAGGAACTGCGATCTCTTAACCCGGACCGCTGCGTTCTTTTTTGGAATTGCTTCGGCCTCCTTTACGCGACCGCGGATCGGATACGCCGACGCAGCGCCAGCCCTGCGAGGCTCAGGAAGCCGAGGACGCCAAGCGCCCAGGTCGAGGGTTCCGGGACTGTCGAGAGGACGGTCAGGTCGACCGAACCGCCGCCCTGCGTGAGATCGAAAATGCCGATCCCGCGGCAGAGCCAAACATCGCTGCTCGTCGCGGAGCATGACGTCCCGTCATAGAGAAGGTCGGAAAACACTCCGGAGGTTCCACCTGAAGCTTCCAGAAGGTCGAAGCTGTCTCCCGGCTTCGGTCTAAATCCGCCAGCGAAGCTGATGTCGAGCCCGCCAGCGAGAGTGGCGAGCCGGGTCACCGTCAGCGCCCCGTACTGTCCAAGGGCGTCGCCGGCGAGCAGGAAGTCGAGCATGCCGCCCTCGCTCTGGCCGAACGCGCTGGAGATCGTTTCTGGCGCCTCCAATCGGAGAATCCCGATATTGGTCACGGTTCCGATTCCGTCGCCGACCATGACATTGTCGGCAAGTTCGGTATTGCCGCCGACGAATTTGAGGTCGCCTCGGATCGTGATCGTTCCGCCGCTGAAGCTGCCGAAGGTCGGACCAGACCCTCCTGTAATGCTGACTTTCGACTGGTCGATCAGGACGTCGCCGACGATCTGGCCGGTGTTTACCAGTGTTCCGATCGAACCGGTGCTGTCGAGCGCGTAGCGCAGGCGCAGGCCGTTCTCGATAATCGTGCCGTCGTTGGTGAACGAAGTGATGGCGCCGGCGTTGTCGAAGGCGTTTCCCGCCAAGCCGCCGCCGTTTCCTCCCGCTCCGCCGCTGATCACCCCGCCCTTCGCATTGTCGAACGTCGTGATGGTCGCGCCGCTCGCATTGGCGACGCCCACACCGCCCTCGCCGCCGTCCTCCGCGCCGGCGCCGCCGGTGATGGCGCCGGTGTTGGTGAGCGTCGTGATCGTGCGGGAGTTGGAAACCCCCGTGCCGCCCGCGCCGCCGGTCACGCTTCGGCCGCCCGCGCCGCCGACGATCGTTCCCTGGTTGGTCAACGTTCCGATCGTGGCGCTATTTGCGACGCCTGCGCCGCCCGCCGCGCCGGTTCCCCCGTTTCCGCCGGAGATCACGCCGCCCTTCGCGTTGGTCAGCGATAAGATACGGCTGATGAAGCTGTTCGACAGGCCCGCGCCGCCCGCCTCGCCAGGCGCGCCGCTTCCGCCCGTGACGGCGCCGCTGTTGGTCGCCGTCGTAATCCTGCCGTTGTAGTTGAAAATGGCCGCCGTAGCCGTTCCGCCGACGATGGCGCCGCTGTTCGTCAGCGTCGTGATCGTGCCGAGGTCGTTGTAAAGGCCCACGTTCGAAACAAAGCCTCCGGCCGGGCCCATCCCCCCGGAGATCGTCCCTTCATTCGAAAGCTTGCTGATCTCGCCTTCGTTGCCAATCCCCGCGCCGCCCCCGCCCAAGCCGGGGCCGCCCAAGCCGGCGCCGCCGCCGATTGTTGCGCCTTTGGAATTGTCGAGCGAACCGATTGACGAACCATTGGCGTTGGCGAGCCCCGTACCGCCAACCGAGGACGAGCCTTCGCCTTGACCGCCGATGATCGTCCCATTGTTGGTCAGCGTCGTGATCGACGCTGTGCCGGAGGAGGGCGAGAAGATGTTGGCAACGCCAGCACCGCCTCTTTCCAAAGTGCCCGGACCGGCCCCGCCGACGATGGTTCCGTCGTTGGTCAGCGTCGTGATCGCCCGACTGGTGCCCACGCCAGGGGGGGCCGTATTGTCGGCGCCGGCTGGAGCGCTGCCGCCGTTGATGCTCCCCTGGTTGGTCAGCGTCGTGACCGAGCAGGCGTAGGCGTTTACCCCCGGCGCGCTTGTGCCGGCGATGACGGCTTTCCCGGCGGGCACCGTGATGGCGCCGCCGGTGCTAAAGACTGTGCCGCTCGGGCTCGATGAAACGGTCTGGTTAGCGCCGCTGCAGGCCGCTTGCGCTACACACGGCGCGACGAGCGCCGCGAGAACAAGGAGAGACGCGCCGGTGAGCAGCGCGGCGCGCGAGTGGGCGCCTTCGGCCGTCGT
Source organism: uncultured Alphaproteobacteria bacterium (assembly GCA_963787135.1). Lineage (GTDB taxonomy): Bacteria > Pseudomonadota > Alphaproteobacteria > Rhizobiales > Beijerinckiaceae > Roseiarcus. The sequence goes on from CAWBBW010000032.1 coordinate 144,982, forward strand.
GGAACTGGCGGCGCGCGGATCTTCGCTACGCTCGCGGTCGTTGATTCCTCGCATGACGCCAACTCCGCATCGATTTTCGCGCCGCAAGCGTTTCATTCAACAACGAAAGCCTGTCACATTGACTCGGTCTCGTCAATGATGTCGACTTCGTTTCAACGGCGCCTCAACCGACGCCGCCATCCGGGCGCCTGCGAGTGAGGTCCGATGACTTCCGACCAACTCTGCAGTAGACGTGGGCGATACCCTCAAGCGGGGCCGCGCCGCATGGGCCGCAGGCCAGGCGGATGAGGCCGAAATGGCGTGCCGGCAAGTCCTCGCGGTCTGGCCCGGGCAGGCGGACGCCTTGTACCTCATTGGGTTGATGGCCCACGCATACGGCAACCTCGATGTCGCGATCGCGCACCTGCGCCAGGCCTGCCAGTCCCCGCGCACGCCAGCTTATTATCATAGCGACTTCGCCGAGATGTGCCGTCAGGGCGGCCTCTTGGCGGAGGGCGAACAGGCGGCGCGGCGCGCGGTCGCGCTGGCGCCGAATTTCGCCGTGGGGTGGAACAATCTCGGCATCATCCTGCAGGAGATGCTGAAGCTCGACGAAAGCCGTCTTTGCCTCGAACGGGCGCTTACGCTCGAACCCGACAACGCCCGGACGCTCAATAATCTCGGCAACACCCTGAAGCGGCTTGGCCACGCGGCCGAGGCGGAGAAGCGCTGGACGGCGGCGCTCAAGGTCAATCCCGATTACGCCGAGGCCTACAGCAACCTGTCGAACCTTCTGAACGATCAGGGCGAATACGACGAAGCCGAGCGCATGGCGCGCCGCGCGATCGAACTCAATCCGGGCCTCGCGGACGCCTATATCAACCTCGCCGGCGTCGCCGCGGCGCGCCACCGGCACGCCGAGGCGCTCAGCACGATCGACGCGCTGCTCGTCTTCGCGCCGATCCACCCCAGGGCGCTTGCGGTCCGCGCGCTGACACTGAAGGAGCTCGACCGGCTCGACGAGGCGATGGAGTTGGCCAGGCGCGCGATTTCGGCCGGCCCTGGCCGCCCCGAAGCATATAACGCCGAGGGGCAGGTCTACCAGGCGATGGGCCGGTTCGAGCTGGCGCTTGCCTCTTACGACCGCGCCGCCCAGCTGCCCGGCCCGGCGCAGCAGGACGCGATCACGAACCGAGCGTTGCTGTTCGTCGAGTTCGGCAGGCAGGCCGAGGCGCGCGCCGCCTTTGAGGCGGCGGAGTTGATCTTTCCGCAGTCATCCGCGATCCTGTTCAACCAGGCTGACCTCAAAACCGTCGCGCCGGACGACCCGCTGATTGGAAAGATGGAGGCGCTCCTGGCGCGCGAGGGCATCTCGGCGGCCGAACGCACGACGCTCAATTTCGGCCTCGGCAAGGCCTATCTCGATCTCGGCCACTCGGCTCGGGCCTTCCGCCACTACGACGAGGGCAACCGGCTCAAACGGGCGACCTTCACCTATGACGCCGACTGGACCGATCGCTGGATGGCCGAGATCGCCGAGATTTTCTCGCCCGATCTCCTTTTGGCGAAGGCCGGCATGGGCGCCCGCTCCGACCTCCCAGTCTTCATCGTCGGCATGCCGCGATCGGGCACGACGCTCGCCGAGCAGATTTTGGCTTCGCACCCGATGGTTCATGGCGCGGGCGAGCTAAGGCGATTGCAGGCGCTCGGCGACGAAGCGGGTTTTCCGGCCGGCGTCGGCGCCCTGCCGCCCGAGCGGCTAAACGCAATGGGCGAGGCCTATCTCGCGCATGTCGGGCCAATGGCCCGAGGACGAAAGAACGTGGTCGACAAGATGCCGTCCAATTTCGCGCTTGTCGGCATGATTCAACTCATCCTGCCGGACGCTCGCATCATTCACTGCCGCCGGGATCCCGCGGACACCTGCCTCTCGTGCTACACTAAGCTTTTCGCTGGCGAGCAGGCCTTTACCTACGACCAGACCGAGCTTGGCCGCTTTCATCGCGCCTTTCAGCGGCTGATGGCGCACTGGCGAAGCGCGCTGCTCGCATCGCACTTTCTCGAAGTGGACTACGAGGCCGTGGTCGAAGACATCGAGGGGCAGGCGCGACGAATGCTCGACTTTCTTGGCCTGCCCTGGGACGCTTGCGTCCTCAAGTTCCACGAGACCGATCGACCGGTGCGCACCGCAAGCTCGAACCAGGTGCGCCAGCCGATCTATCGTTCCTCGTCCGGGCGCTGGCGCAAACACGCGGCCGAGCTGAGGCCACTGCTCGCTGCGCTGAACGTCGCTGACTGATTGGCGCACCGAGCGCCATCTGCCCTACCATCCGATCGCTGCCTTCAATGTCGCCTTCGGGCGGAACTTTGCCCTCAAGGTTGCGCAGGTCTACGACCGCTTGCCCACCACTTTGCGCCCTTCGCGGCGCGATCTGCAACGCAGCTCAACGTTGGTCCCGCCCATACGTAGCCGGGTCGTGAATGCCGCCCTCCTCAATGAGCAAGGTATTGCGTCAGGAGCGCGCGGAACGACCAAGCGCTCGGTTCGATCACAGAATGGATATCGTCGATCCTCCAGCGTTCGCGCTCTCCCAGAGGTGACCGGCCGGAGCCAGCACAGAACCGCGGCGCCGTCGCGCACCTGATCGCGATTGATGGTGCTGTTCCAGGTTGCGGCGCGCCGTGGTGCGTTGGGGTTATCAGTGGGGCGCAGCGGAACTAGATGGCGTAACGGGCCGGCCGGAGCAGGTCTGGCGTGGAAGGGCGGTCATCCTCAGAATGATGGTGTATCGACCCACGGAGTCAGGTTTTAGCCTGCTCCAAGCATCATGAGGGACGACCATGAACTACTATGCCGGAATTGACGTTTCATTGGAAGCTTGCAGTGTTTGCGTCGTCGATGCGAGCGGCAAGATCATTCGGGAGGCGAAAGTCCTCAGCGAGCCGGAAAACCTGATTGGCTGGTTCCGGGATCTTGGACTTGAAATGACGCGCATTGGGCTGGAGGCGGGGTCTTTGTCGCAATGGCTTTATGCGGCAATGAAGGAAGAAGGCTTGGCGGTGGAGTTGCTGGAGACGAGGCACGTGCATGACGCCTTCAAGGCGATGCCGGTCAAGAGCGACCGCAACGACGCGCGCGGGATTGCGCAATTGATGCGGCTGGGCTGGTTCCGCTCGGTTCACTGCAAGTCGATGCCGTCGCAGGAAGTGCGCGCGCTGCTGACGGCGCGCAAACTGGTTCAGTCGAAGCTGTTTGACATTGAAATGAGCTTGCGCGGCATATTGCGCGGCTTTGGCCTGAAGATTGGGAGAACGACTCCGAACCGCTTCGGCCTGCGGGTCGAGGAGCTGGTTGCGGGCCATTCGACGCTGGAGATCATCGGCAAGGCCTTGCTGGCGGCGCATGAAGTCTTGCTGCGCGAGTTTAACGGCTTTGAGAAGCGAGTGCGACAACAGGCGCGCCAGGACAAGCGGGTGCGCCTGGTCATGTCGGCGCCGGGGGTCGGGCCCATCGTGGGATTGACCTATGTCGCGGCGATCGACGATCCGGCCAGGTTCAAGTCGTCCAAGCAGGTGGGACCGCATTTCGGCTTGACGCCGAAGAGATATCAATCCGGGGAGACGGATTACAGTGGACGGGTCAGCAAGATCGGCGATGCCTCGGTGCGCACGGCGCTCTATGAGGCCGCCAACGTGATCCTGACCAAACCGCTTAAGGGCGCGACCGGGTTGAAAAGCTGGGGAATGAAACTGGCCAGGCGCGCGGGCATGGCCAAGGCCAAGGTGGCGCTCGCGCGCAAGCTGGGCGTCATCCTGCATCGCATGTGGGTCGATGGAACGAAGTTTGCCGACAAAGGCATTTCTCCCAAACCTGTAACCGCATAACGGAGAAACGGAACAAAAGGCTTTCGGGCGGGTCGCGACACCAGCCTTCCCGAAGCGAAGTCCCCTCGCCGGGACGATGGAAGAGTTCAGACCGCATCATGCTCCGTGACGGCGACGATCACGCGCAATCAGATTGGTCGGGCTCCTCCTCATCTAATCCCATCAGGTGGCGGTCTTGCGCCGACCACGGACAGAAGAGTGACCCGGCGAAGAGATGACGCAAAAGAGGATTGACAGTTCGAGGCCCGTTACAGAAGAGCGGTTTATTGTACGACAAATGGCGGGCGCATTTCGGCAAGGACAGCGACGATGTGCTGGTGATTCAGGCGACGTCTCGCCAGCTTAATCCGATGCTGGACGCTTCGCTGGTTGAGCAAGCGCTCGAGGACGATCCCGCTGCGGCGCGGTCGGAGTGGCTGGGGGAATGGCGCAACGATCTCGCGAGCTTCATCGACATCGAATTGATCGAGTCTTGCATTGATAGGGGCGTGCTGGTCAGGCCGCCGAAGTGGGGCGTTCACTATGTGGCCTTTGTCGATGCGGCGAGCGGCACCGGGCAGGATGCTTTTGCGGTCGGGATCGCGCATCAGGACAAGGATGAGATCATCCTCGACCTTGTGCATGAAGTGAAACCGCCCTTCTCGCCATCGCAGGCCATCGCTGAGGTTTGCGGGCTGCTGGTCGGCTACAACGTCAAGTCGGTGGTGGGCGACCGCTACAGCGCTGGCTTCGTGAAGGAGGGCTTCGAGCGTCATCGGGTGCGGTACGCCTATAGCGAGCGCGACAGGTCGCAAATTTATGTCGAGGCGTTGCCGTTGCTGACGAAGTGGACGTGCGCGCCTGATCGACAACAAGAAGTTGACGCTTCAGTTCGCGTCGCTTGAGAGGCGGACGTCGCCCGGTGGGCGGGATCGCATCGATCATGGCGTGAACGGTCACGACGATCTTTGCAACGCGGCGGCGGGGGCGTTGGTCGAGGCGGCGACAGGCCGAAAGCCGATGAAGATCAGCGATGAGGCGCTGAAGCGGGCTGGGCAGCCGGACCCATGGCGCATGCGAGAACGAGCATTCTTCTGACAGGACTTGGCCCGTTCAGGCCCTCGCCCGGATGGCCCGCGAGACGATGGCGGGGATCGAGTAGGGCGTCGCCAGACCGTCTTGCGCCTCGACTTGCGAGGCTACGTAGAGATGGATGCCGCCGCCTCCGATTGACCCGACGCTTGCAGCCGCCTTACCCCTTGACGCCCTGAGCAAGCGCGGCCGGGTGTCTCAACACCCTGCCGCATTGGATACGCGAGCCTGAAGGAGCGTCGCCATGACTCGCAAGCAATACGCCGTCCATACGGTCCGCGATGAGCCAGTGAGACTTCGGGACCAGCTGGACCACATTGCTGCTGATGGAGGCAAAGTCGTCAGCGTCATCTGGCAACCGGCCCGGCAGGTGACGCTTGAACCCGGACTGGCGGCATACGAGGTCGCATCGGGCTACGTCGTTGTCTCCGAGCATGACGTGCCTGAGACAGTGGACCAATGAGGGCTGCGCGGCAGATCGCGCTATGATCCGCTGGGCCTACCATGCGAAATCAGCCGAAGGCGCCCCGCGCGTGCAATTCGCTCTCGAGGTCGACGCCGGGGCGGTAGTGGATCGCCGCCATACCCGCTGCCTCGGAGGCGCGCACGTTGGCGATCGCGTCGTCGATGAACAGCAATTCGCTCGCCGGACGCCCTACGCGCGCGAACAGGATTTCGTAGATGCGCGGATCGGGCTTGGCGACGCCCACGTGGCCCGAGACGACGCAGGTGTCGAACTGGTCAAGGAAGGGTGTTACGCCCGCGCAAGGACGAATTTCTCGGCGGCGAAGTTGCTGAGCGCATGAACTGGGCGGTTGGCCGCGCACAGACGCCTCAGCAGCGCGACATTCTCGTCGATGGGACCGCCGAGCGTTTCGATCCAGCGCGCGTCGAAAAGTCTCAGCGCCTCGGCGAACTTGGGAAAGGTTTTCGCGCGCTCGGCGATGGCCTGCGAGAAATTCGTCGCGACGTCAGTGTGGGCGACAAAGTCCATGCTGCAGGCGGTGGCCAGAAAGCACTCCGTCTGCGCCTCGTCGCTGAACACCTTTCGGAAAAGATTGCGCCGATCCCAGCGCACGAGAACATTGCCGATGTCAAAAACGACGATCAAGGCGAGTGTCCCTCAGGTGGAGAAGGTCGCCCGCTGCTGACGCGGCAGACGGCTCTTCCGGAGCCAGTTTCAGCTAACGGCAAAGACAGCCAATCCGATTCGGTCGAGATCAGTATGCTATCCGGGCCAGCGCAGCCGAACAATTCCTCGAGCCCTGTCCGCGAGACTGGTTGAGCGTTTGGGCCCGGAGGCGGCCCGGCCGGACGTCCTCATGGCGCTGGCCTCATGCACGCGGCGGGCGGACTTCTCTCGGCCGTGTGGCGCGCGGTTCGCGAACTTTGCGGCGCGGTTGGTGAGCAGCGAGGTCAGGGCGCAGGGGCGAAATCGATTCGCCAGATCGCCGCCGCTATGGTGGGCGACCGCTGACAAAGTTCGCCTCCATATTGGGCGCGAAGTCGAGTGGACGGACGCCCGGGCGACAGATCAAGAAGCGCTCGTTCGGCATCCACCACACTTCGTCGGGACGAAGCTCGGCGATCGTCTTCCAGTCGAAGCCGCAGATGCGATGATTTACCCAGACCACCTTTGCGGCATGCTGCAGGAGCATGGGCGCGAAATACGTGCTGGTAAAAGAGTCTCCGAGGATCATGACCGTCGGGCCGGTCCTACTGGACGTCTCGACGTAATCGCCGAAGATGTCCGAAGACAAGAGGTCTTTCTGTACGGAAGGGAGTTCTAGCTCCCGGATGTCCTCGACCGCTTTATCTTCGACGCCGAACAACCGCGCCAGATCGCCGCCCTTGCGCACGATCGCCGGGCCGAGCGATGACTTTGGGTCAAGCCGCCAGTCGCGATGGGTGTCGGCTTCGACGATCACGTTAAACGCGGTCAGAGCGCCACCTGCCGACCAATGCGTGTCATGCATGTAATAGACTGATCCATCGGATCGCGCCGCTGCTGTCATGGCAGGGCGCAGATCGACCGCCTGCACGTGCCGCGCCGCCAGCTTCTCCAGCAGCGCGTCATATTCTGTTTTCCTGCCAAGGTTCTGGGCCCAGCGCGGCAGGTCGTCCTGATAGATGGTCGCCGCATTCGGAGGCACGGCGACAAGAAATCGGATGCCGTGCGCCCCGAGCGCATCTTTCATTTCCGCGAGCAAATCGACAGTGTCTGACACTCTCAGGTCCCGCAGCAAGAGTCCCGCGCTTTGGCGCATCGTTTCCTCGCCGAGGTAGAACATCCGCCCATCGCGGCCGATGAGGACGGAATTGTTGCCTATGCCAAGCAACGGCTTAGTCAAATCCCTGTTGGTGCGGATCAGGACCTGCCTGAGTCCAAAATGATCCTGCAAGTAGGCGTCAATCTTCTTCGAAAGCGTGAGCCAATCCTGCCCAGTCGATGGCGTTTTTGGTGCGAGCGCGAGCCTGCGCCCTTCCCTGAAGATCGAAGTCGGACTGTCCGGCCGGACGATCCCGACGGCGAGGGGAGTCGCCAGAAGAAGGAACGACGCGAGGGCGAGATATCGGCGATATCGAAACAACATGTCAGGTGGAAGTATCATACACGATCGACGCTAGAGGCGCCGCTCACTTTGGGGACCACTCCCGCGACATGCTCTGCGTCTCAGGCCAGAGCGAGGCGCATCGGGCCGATCCAAGATCGGGGAACGCCTCGGCGGGCATCCCGGAATGGCGGCGGAGTTTCCGCCGAGGTCGAAGGGCGTGTGGCGGCGAACCTATGCGCGTCGTCGCCGCTGAGGCTCAGCGGTTCCTCCAGAGAACCAATGAAGCGACGAGAGGCTCAATAGGAACGCGCCGCGCCTACCCACGGCCCTCAGATGGTCGAGGACCGCCGCTTCGATGTGGATGACGCATCTGCCGTTCCGACGAGAGGCGCGTCCTCGGGCAGCGTAGAGCCGATGGCGTCGTAGGCGGCGGTGATGGCTACTTCGTCGGCTTCCACTCCCGCGCCATCCGCTGTGTCAATGAGCATGGAAACGGAACCCCTGATTTGCGTTGAATAGGGACCCCTCGGATTGAGATGCGTATGAGGTAGCGCTCGCCTCGGCGGAGCTGGTCGGGGTTGCGCAGCCGGGGCGAGCGCGGGTTAGCGAGGAGCGGTTGTTTGAAGGATCAGGCGCGGTTCCTGAAGCGCCAGCTTTCGTTGCCGGTCTCGACGATGTCGCAGTGATGGGTGAGGCGGTCCAGCAGCGCGGTCGTCATCTTCGGATCACCGGACATTTGTAGATGCCACAACGCTTGACGGGCAAGTCTCTGAGGTCAGGGTCGTTGACCCGCATCATCCGCTGTATGGCGGCTGCTTTCCAGTCAGCGAACGACGCTCTGGACGAGGGCCGGCGCTGATCGTCATCCGGCTGCCGGACGGACGGGAGCGGGCAATCTCCCGCGCCGCCATTTCCGTTTCTTCAGCGTCCGAAGATCTAACGGCGGCTGCGAGTTGTCTGGGACACATTTCGGTGCGCACGCTTTTGCCCTTGGCGAATCACGTCCGCGCCGTGCTCGCCTCCAGAAATGCGGATCTCGAAGGCAGCGGCGGACGCAACCTCGATCGGATGCCTGTCGAGCAGGACGGCTTCGCCTGGACGGCCGCCACGCCTGTGGCCCCAGCTTCCGGTCGAGACGCGACGTCAGCTGGCGCAGCACGTGGGACAGCTCGTGCAACGTCTGCGGCGGCGGTCCGCCCGGTCAGAGGAGAACCATCTTGCTGAGCACGACATTGTCGACCGATGAACGCATCACGACCGCTCATCGCGCCAAGCTGGCGTATGTGTATGTCCGGCAGTCATCGCCAGGGCAGGTCCGTCATCATCAGGAAAGCACGGAGCTGCAGTATCGGCTGGTCGAGCGAGCCACCGTGTTCGGCTGGCCGCGCGAGCGCGTTCACGTCATCGATGACGATCTTGGCAAGTCCGGGACGTCCAGCAAAGATCGGTACGGCTTTCAGACGTTGATCGCCGAGGTCGGCCTTGGCAAGGCCGGCCTTGTGATGAGTCTGGACGCGTCGCGGCTCGCCCGCAACAACCGGGATTGGCATCAGCTCCTCGAGCTGTGCTCGCTGTTCGGCGTTCTGATTGCCGATGGCGAACGGCTATACGATCCGGCCGCATACCATGACCGGCTGCTCCTCGGCCTGTCAGGGATCATGAGCGAAGCGGAATTGCACCAGATCAAGATCCGACTGCATCAAGGGGAACGCCAGAAGGCGGCGCGGGGTGAGCTGCGACTGCCGCTTCCCGCCGGGCTGATCCACACCCGCGATGGCGGCGTTACCTTCAATCCGGACGAGGAAGTGCAGGAGCGGTTGCGCCTGGTCTTCGCAAAATTCCGGGAGCTGCGTAGCGCCAAGGCCGTCATGCGATATCTGCGCCGGGGAAACCTGCTGCTTCCGGTGCGACCCCTTCACGGTCCGGCGCCCCATGATGTTGTCTGGCGACCGGCGGACAGCGCCCGCGTTATCAACATCCTGAAGAACCCGGCCTATGCTGGCGCCTACGTCTATGGCCGGCGACGCCCGGACCCGCTGCGGCGGCAACCCGGCAGCGACCGGATCAGGACGACGGCCGTCGCGCCGGAGGATTGGTCGATCTGTCTCAAGGACGCCCACCCGGCATATCTCGACTGGGACGAGTTCATGGCGAACCGAAGGCAGCTTGCGGACAACGTCGGTCGCTACGATGCGGGCCGGCCCGGCGCCCCGCGTAAAGGCAACGCATTGCTGCAGGGGATTGTCAGCTGTGGTCGGTGCGCCCGTCGGATGGGCCTGCGATACTCGGGACCGCACGGGGACTATCCGGTCTATGTCTGCGTCGCCGATAACAGCGCGGAGGGTCGGCCGCGATGCCAAGAAGTACGGGCTCTCGCGGTTGACGCCGAAGTCGAGCGGTTGATCCTCACGGCGTTGACGCCAGACCGGATCGTGCTGGCGATTGCCGCGTTGGGCGAGATCGAAGAGGAGACGCGGGCGGTGGAGCGGCAGTGGTCGCTCAAACGCGAGCGAGCTCGCTACGACGCCGAACGCGCGCGTCGCCAATATGACGCCGTCGAGCCTGAGAACCGCCTGGTGGCTCGCTCGCTGGAGCGGGTCTGGGAGGAGCGACTGCGGCGCGCGGACCGGGTCGAGCAGGAATACGACGCATGGCGTCGCGAGCAATCGGTCTCGATCTCCGACAACGATCGAGCGGAGATATTGGCGCTCGGCGAAGAGCTGCCGCACCTTTGGCGCGCCGCGACCACCAGATCGGCGGACCGCAAGCAGATCGTGCGGCTGGTGATCAAGGGCGTTGCGCTGGATCAGAAGCGGCGACGTGGTTACGTCTGGATCAGGGTCAATTGGCAAACTGGCGCCGCAAGCGAACATTGGCTGCAACGGTGCGTGCAAGGCTACGAGCAACACGCCGATCAGGACCGTCTCCGGCAATGCATTGCCGAGCTTAACGGGCAGCAGAAGATGGATGGCGAGATCGCCGCGATTCTCAACAAGGAGGCGCTCCGCACAGCGCATGGAGCGCCATTCTCCAGCGGCATGGTTCACGTTTTGCGGAAGAGGTGGCGGATTCAGAGCGTCAAGATCAACGGCACAGCCCCGAACCCACCGCAGTGGCCCGACGGAAGCTACTCGGTCCAGGGCGCCGCCGCGGCCATCGGCATCACGCCGCAGGTCATATTCGATTGGCTCCGAAAAGGGTGGCTGACGGGCACGCAACTCGCCAAGGGTATGCCTTGGCAGATCTCACTATCCCCAGACCAAGCCGTCGTGCTCAGAGCAAGAGTCCGACGCACCAACCGGTCAAAGAGAGAGGCATCATGAAAGCGTCGAGTTGCCGAACACGCTCGGCCATTCGCCGAAGGCGAGATTGGTGGTGACGATGATCGACGTTCGCTCGTAGAGCCGGCTGACGAGATGGAACAGCAACTGCCCGCCGGCCTGAGCGAAGGGCAGATAGCCGAGTTCGTCGAGGACGACGAAGTCCATGCGCGTAAGATAATCGGCGATGCGCCCCTGACGTCCGGCGCGCGTTTCGGCCTCGAGCCGGTTGACGAGATCGACGGTTGTGAAGAAGCGCCCGCGCGATCCCGATCGGATGCAGCTTCGCGCGATCGCGATGGCCAGGTGCGTCTTGCCCGTGCCGGTTCCTCCGACCAGGACGAGGTTCCGCTGCTGGGCAAGGAAGCCGCCGCCGGCGAGGTCGCGCACGAGGGCCTCGTTGATCGGCGTGTTGTTGAAGGCGAAGTCGTCGACGTCCTTGGCCAGCGGCAGCTTGGCGACCGTGAGCTGGTACTTGATCGAGCGCGCCTGCTTCTCCGAGATCTCAGCGCGCAGGAGATCGCCGACGAAGCGCTGCGGTTCGTGCTTGCGCTTGAGCGCCGTGGCCAGCGTCTCGTCATAGGCGGCCCTCATGCCATAGAGCTTCAGTTCGCCCATCATGTCGAGGACTTCGGTTCGCTCCATTGTCAGGCGCTCCTGAGTTGGTCGTAGCGGGCGCAGTCGGCAACCGGCGCATGGCGCAGCCGCAGCGTCTCGGGCGTGGCGATGGTCTCGCTCAGACCTGGATCGCGTTGTCGGGAGAGAATGTTAAGGACGATGTCGGACGAATGGACGCCCTCGGCGAGCGCCTGTTCGCAGGCGGCCTCGACCGCCGGCAGCCCGTCGCTCAGCACCGCGGCGAGGATTTTGACCATCTGCCGATCGCCGTCGTTCGAACCGGCGAGCTTGCGCCGGACCCGGTCGAGCCCCGCCGGCAGAACCCAATCCTTGAACGGCGCCCCGTTCCGCAAAGCGCCGGGCTTGCGCGCCAGCACCGGCACGTAATGCCAGGGGTCGTAAACCGTCTCGCCACGGCCGAAGCTGCGCTGATGCTCGGCCACGATCCGCCCGTCCTGGCGGATCACGATCCGATCGGCGTAGGCATGAATGTCGACCGGTCGGCCGACCGCGCTGGCGCTCACCGAGTATCTGTTGTTGTCGAAGCGGACGAGGCACGTCTTCGACACCGAGGCCGGCAGCGCGTGGAACCCGTCGAAGCGCCCGCGATAGGGAATGAGCTTCGGCCGTTCCTCTTCGAAGACCTCCCAAATCGTCCGCTCCGGCCGCTCCGGATGGGCGTGCGCTTTCGCCCAGGCCAGACATTTGTCGAGGAGCCAGGCGTTCAACTCGTCATAGCTCTTGAACCGCAGGCGCGGCGTGAAGAAGCGTTCGCGAACGAGGCCGACCTGGTTCTCGACCTGGCCCTTCTCCCAGCCCGACGCCGGCGTGCAGGCGACAGGCTCGACGAGATGGTGCGAGCACATCTGGAGGAAACGGCGATTGTATTGCCGGTCCTTGCCGACGAAGATCGTCTCCACCGCCGTCTTCATGTTGTCGTAGACGCCGCGCCCGCAGGCGCCCCTGAAGAATGCGAACGCCCGCTCGTGCGCGTCGAACACCATCTCCTGCGTCTCGCGCGGATAGGCGCGCACGAACATCATGCGGCTGTGGCAAAGACGGACGTGCGCGGCCTTCACGGTCGTCGTCACGCCGTTCAGCACGACGATTTCATGGCTCCAGTCGAACTGGTAGGCCTCCCCCGGCGCGAAGGTCAGCGGCACATACGCTTGCGTCAGCGCGGCGCCGTGCTCTTTGCGCCAGACGAGCGCGTAGCGCCGAACGGCGGCGTAGCTCCCGCTATAACCGAAGGCGCTCAGCTCCTCGAACAATCGAACAAGCGTCAGCCGCTCACGCGCCGGCTTCCCCTGGTTCTCCAGAAGCAGCGAATCTAGCCGCTCCCGCCAGGGTCCAATTTTAGGAAGCGGCTGCGTCGAGCGTTCGTAATGAAACTCGGTCGCGTTCGAACGGATCACCTTCCGGACGACCTTCCGAGAAACCCGCAGGTCCCGGCAAATCTCCTTGATCGACTTCCCAAGAGAAAAATACGCCCGGCGTATCTTGGCGATCGTCTCCACAACCAACATTCCAATCTCGGCCTCCCAGAATCAGGAGGCCACTGTGGACCCTCAGCTCTGGGGTCCCGATTGGATGAAAATCAGCCCCGTAGCGGGGTCCCTATTCCATGAAAAATGACTGTGCCTCGGTGTGCGGGCGCTCCTCAGCCAAACTAATCCTCTAACCCCGACATGTGGCCCGATTGAATTTCTAAGCGCCCCGATACGGTCATTCGCTTCATCGCATCAGCCTCCAGCCCAGCCGGGTGATCAGGAAAAAGGGCGGCTAACGCCTCCAAGAGGCTCAATGCTCCTTCGGTGCCTAAGGATGCCGTGGAAGTGGCTCCATTGCGGAATGCGAACTTCATATAGTTCAGCGGCCTGTAGCGCGACAATCTGGATGGGAAAGCGCATTGCCTCGCCGGAAAAGCTCCTGAATGCTGAGGCGTTGCCTCACGTAAATTGCTCCCGTGCGAGCAGTACGGACGGGGGCGACGATGAGGCGGTTGAGCATGGCGACACGGAAAGAACTCACGGCCGTTGCGGCCGAGCGCTATCGAATTTCGGATCGCGCGGAAAGAACTCGGATATTGGACGAGTTCGTCGACTTCACCGGATTTCATCGCAAGCACGCGATGCGAATGCTGCGGGGGTGCATTGGAGCGCAGACTGGCCGGCGGAAGCGTCGTCGGATCTATGACGAGGCAGAACGGAACGCGCTCGTGTTGCTTTGGGAAGCGTCGGACCGGGTTTGCGGCAAGCGGCTGAAGGCATTGATGCCGGTGCTGATCGAGGCGATGGAACGGCATGGCCATCTCGAACTCGCCGCCGAGATCCGCGCCAAATTGCTCGCGATGAGTGCGGCGACGATCGACCGGGCGCTGGCTCGGATCCGAGAAGCCTTAGGGCGCCAGCGTCGGCGACCCACGGCGCACGCCTTGCGAAGCAGTATTCCGATACGGACGTCGGCGGATTGGGGCGATCCGCCGCCAGGGTTCGTCGAGGCGGACCTCGTCGCCCACAGCGGCCCTTCGACGCGCGGCAGCTTCATCCAGACCTTGGTGCTCACCGATATCGCGACGGGCTGGACGGAATGCGCCCCGCTGATCGTTCGCGAGCAAACGCTGCTGAGCGCAGTGCTGACAGAACTGCGCAAACAAGCGCCGTTCGCGCTGCTCGGCTTCGACACGGATAACGACACCGTCTTCATGAACGAGACGCTGAAGGCTTACTGCGGCGCAGCCAACATCGCCTTCACGCGCTGCCGGCCCTACCACAAGAACGACCAGGCGTTCGTCGAGCAGAAAAACGGCGCCGTCGTGCGCAGAATGGTTGGCTATCGCCGCTTCGAGGGATTGGAAGCGGCTATGCTGTTGGCCGAACTCTACCGCTCGGCGCGTTTGTTCGTGAACTTTTTCCAGCCGTCATTCAAGCTCATCGCAAAACGTCGCGACGGCGCGCGCGTGCGCAAGACCTACAGCGCGCCGATGACGCCGCATCAGCGGCTGACCGCTGACATGCGGACGCCTGACGAAGTTCGCAACCGACTTCAGCAAAGCTACGCGGTTCTCGATCCCGTCGTCTTGTTGCGCGACATCCGCGCGACGCAAGAACGCCTTGCCGCACTCGCAGATGTGCAGCCTGTCGCGCAGGCCGCCGGAGAGCAACCCATCGAGCTCTTCCTGGCGAGTCTGCGCACGGCGTGGAAGGACCAGCCCATTCGGCCAACGGACCGACCAATCGTGAAAGCAAAGAGGGGGCGTCGTCGTCCAGACCCGCTCATCCAGGCAGCGCCACATCTACGAAAATGGTTCGAGGCCGAGCCATGGCGGAACGGCAGCGAACTCCTGGCGCGGCTGCAGACGGAATACCCCGGCGCTTATCCGGACAAGCTTCTTCGAACGCTTCAGCGCCAACTCAAGTCGTGGCGAAGCGAAAAGGCGAGCGTGTTGCTGTTCGGTTCCCTGGAAAAGGCGCAGGAGGTCGCCGATGTCGCGATGCCAAATTGATCGGGCGCGGCGCTCGCGGAGGAGGCCGGGCGCTGCGAAACCCCGACCATCTTCGCGCCCGGCCTCCTCCGCCCTAAGCGGGGAGCAAAACAGATGAGGCAACCGTCACGCTACCGGGGAGCATTGCCACGTGCGGCAATACGGATTCTCATCCTGATTGTCGCGCCGC
>CAWBBW010000033.1:0-321732 GCA_963787135.1 uncultured Alphaproteobacteria bacterium
CCTGGCGCGGGGTCTATCGCGACGCCTGGGCGCGCTATTATTCCGACGCGCATGTCGAGACCGTGCTTCGCCGGGCGCTCGCAAGCGGCATCAACCCGCGCAAGATCGTCGATGCGATGACGGTCTTTTCCGGCTCGTCCCGGATCGAGGGGGTGCACCCCCTGCAGTTCGGCTATGTGAGGCGCAAGATCCGCACGCAGCGCCGGCACGGAATGGCGATCGTCCATCCGCTGATCTTCTATCCCTGGCGCGCGTTCGATTTCTTCAGGGTCGCGGCAAAATGGGCCGCGCTCGCGCTGCGCTACCGGGCGATCCTGCGTCGCGTCCTGGCCGACAAGGAGGGCGCGGCTTATGTCGACGAATCGCTGATTCCGCCGACCGAAGCGGACCAGAACGCCGATTTCGTGACCGCTTTCGCCGACAAGATCCCGGACACCTACGGCGCCCCGAAGCGGGAGGTCGCGCCCGCGGCGGAGTGAGCGGCCGGGCCCGTTCGACGACCGCAGAAGAATTCGTCTCCGTCGCATCGGCGAGGCGTCGATCACAGAAATGTAGAGACCCGGTTCAGGCAATTCCGAGGGCCGCTCAAAGCTCTGCGATGCGATCCAACCCTGACCTTCGGAGTGGGGTCGAACGCGAACGGCATCAGCAACAACGGGCAGGTGGTCGGGACGCAGGTCGACGTCAACAATGTCCCCACCGGCGCCAATTACACGGGCACGGCGACCAATACCAGTCCGCTCGCTGCGGCCGCTGGCCAGACCGCGTTCGGGATCAATAGCGCCGGCGACGTGGTCGGCGGTAGCGGGTCGTCGGCGTTCTACCTGCCAAACGGAGGAACGTTGCAGACATTGACGACCCCCGCCGGCGCAGACAATGCGTTCGGGATCAACGATCTTGGCAATATCGTCGGACAGTATACGGCGGGCGCCGACACGCCCGGCTTCTACCTGCCAAGCGTCTCGAGCACGAGCTTCACCACCATCGATCAGCCGCCCGGAGCCGCCTCGACCGTCGTCAACGCTCAGGGGGTCAACAACAAAGGCCTGATCGTCGGGTTCTATCTTGGAAACGACGGACAAGCTCACGGTTTCGACGCCAATATCGCCAACGCCAGCGGCGGGACCCTGGTCGGGACGGCGATCGCCGACCCCACAATTCCGAGCGTTCCGGGCGAGCCTGGCGCGACCTTCGTCTTCTCGCAAGTTCTTGGCGTGAACGACGAGGGGATTGCGGTCGGCTATTAGGGCGACAGCACACTTAGCCAGCACGGATTTCTCTACAACACGACCACGGGCGTCTACACGTTCCTGGACGATCCTGCGGAAAACTTCTCCAACGGCGACGAGGTCACGCAGATCACCGGGATCTCGAACTCCGGCGAAATCGCCGGTTTCTACACGGACGCCGGCGGCGTCGCGCACAGCTTCATCGCTGTCCCGGTTCCCGAGCCGTCGACATGGCTCATGACGCTCGCGGGCTTCGGCTGCGTGGGCTATTGCGCTTCGCGCAGGCGGCGATCGATCCGCTCCGAAGCGGTCCAGGCCTGATCTGCCGTGCTCGAGCAGAATCCCCTCACGTGCATCGTATCCGGCGGCGCCGAAGTACTTTGCGCATTCAGTTGGATTGGTAGCTTGGAGGATTGCTCCGATGGCCTTCCCAAGGCCGTCGACGATTGCCTCGCCTCCGGCCGGCGATAGGCCATCCGGCAGTGGCCGGCGCAATAGGAGTGCCCTTTGGCCGAACTCGAGCCCGCAATAGGCGAAATCCCCGCTCCCCGGATCGCCGAGGGGCCATCGGCAGGCCAATCCGCGAATGTCCTCGAACCTCACCCGTCGCATCTCGCCAACCTCCGCCCCGGCAAAGCTCCATGCGGCCTTCCTCGCATACCTGAGTCCCCGCGCTGTGACCCGGGGCGCGACCCGGGGATGACACGGGAGAGCGCGGGGGCGAAGCTCTGCCTGCCGGGAACGGGCTTGTGCGGAACAGCCGCCAACGGCGCCCGATACGCGCAAGCGGGCGTCCCGCCGCGCACGGAGGCGCGCCCATCGCCGTTGAGTTTGACCCCAATCCGGCTCGCTTTGCCGATCACGGCGTTGCGTGACGCGGCGCCGAGCGCCGCCGCGATGAAGCTCGCGCTTCTTCCTTCGAGAGCCAGCCTGATGAGATTCTCGATCGCCTCGGCTGTCCACCGCATTTGCCGCCCCATGGCTGAAGCTGCGGCGTTCTTGAGCCGCAACAAGGAATGATCCGGCTATTCTCGTCGCAGGCCGGCGCTCGGACGCCACAACGGCTGCGACCCGTCAGTTCAAAGGTTAATGTCTCTTAATTTCAATGCGTTGCGCAGGTGGAACGCTGGCGCAATGGCCTATCTGGAACTGTCCGGCGCGTATCGCCTATACGGTATGCTTGCGGCGCGGCCCGAATACGGGTACTGACCATTCCGAACGAATGGGAGACCGTCATGCCCGGCGGCGGTTCCGAACAGGCAAAGTCCAGGAGAACGCCGCCGTACACGTCCTATCGGACGTTCAAGACCTTCATCGAGGATCTTCGCGACCACGGCGTTCCCTCGCGCATCGACCGCAGCGTGCTGACGCGCTTTTCAGGCGTGGTCGGCACGCAGCTCATGCACGCGCTAAAATTCCTCGGCCTGATCGAAGACCATGGAATTCCGACGCAGCGTCTCAGGGAGCTGGTGGACGCGCATGGCGCGGGGCATTGGCCCGAGACGCTGCTGGAGCTGCTTCGGCGGGAATACGCCCCGATGTTCGCGATCGATCTTGAAACCGCGACGCCTTCCCATTTCAACGAGGCGTTCCGGAAGGCGTTCCCGGCAGCGGAAGCGGTTGTCCAGAAGTGCGTGACCTTCTTTCTTTATGCCGCGAATGACGCGGGCGTGAAGATCAGCGGCCGGGTCCTCAAGGGCCGGAAGCCCCGGTCTTTGACGCCGCGCAGGAAACATGCGCCCTGCCCCCGCGCCGGCAAAGGAACCCGAAGCAGGACCGTCACGCCCTCAAGCGGACACGCCTCGCCTCGAGGACAAGAAACCGTCCGAAATCCTTCTCGGGCGCCTCGACCCGAATGAGATGGACGATGAACAGCAGGCCGCCGTCTGGACCCTGTTGAAGTACTTCAAGGCGAGGGGATTGTGAGACGGACCAGGGCGGCCGTCAGATGCAGCGGCCGCCGTCGACCTCCAGCACCACGCCGGTCAGGAACGCCGCCTCGTCGCTGGCGAGATAGAGCGCCGCGGCGCCGATGTCGTGCGGGGTCGAGAACCGGCCGAGCGGCACGGTCGCACGGAAGGCGGCGCGCTTTTCCGGCGTGTCCTCGCCCATGAACATGGCGAGCAGCGGCGTCTCCCCCGCCACCGGCGCCAGGGCGCAGACGCGGATCTTGTCCGGCGCGAGCTCGACCGCCATTGATTTCGTCATCACATGCACGGCGCCTTTCGACGCGTTGTAGACCGTGAGTCCGGGGCGCGGACGCAATGCCGCGGTCGAGCCGACGTTGATGAATACGCCCCCGCCCTTTTCACGCATGTGCGGCACGAAGGCCTGGGCGGTGAGAAAGATCGATTTCACATTGACGGCGAAGATGCGGTCGAACTCCGCTTCCTCGACCTCCATCAGCGGCTTGTTGCGATGGGTCGTGCCGGCGTTGTTGACGACGATGTCGACCCGGCCGAAAGCCTCGATGACGGTTTTGGCCGCGCGCTCGACCTCGTCGCGCTTCGACACGTCGGCGCAAACCGCGAGCGCCCCGGCGTCGCCGAAACGCTTGGCGGCCGCCTCGGCGACGTCGGCTTTGACGTCGAGGCAGGCGACGCGCGCGCCCTCGCGGGCGAAAATCTCGGCGATGCCGAAGCCGAACCCCTGCCCCGCGCCGGTCACCAGCGCCGTCTTGCCCTTCAGCCGCATGGCCCCAACCCCTCGCGAAGGCTCAGCTCGCCTTCTTGCGCTCTTCGATGATCTGATCGTCGATCGCCTTGGCGCGGATATAGGCGGGGCGCGCGCTCAAGAGCGCCCAGTAGCGCTCGAAGGCCGGCCGCTTGTCGATCCCGCGGTACATCATCCCCCACCCGACCTGCGAGCCGACATAGACGTCGGCGGCGGTGAACTTGTCGCCCGCTATATATTCGGTCCGGTAAAGCGCGCCTTCGACCGCGGCCAGCGCGCGCTCGATATTGCCGTAGCCGACCATCGCCTCGCGCTCGACAGGAATTTCGAATCCGAGCGCCTTGTCCATCACCGCAGCTTCGACTGGGCCAGCGCCAAAAAAGAGCCAGCGGTAATAGGGGCCGCGTTCGGGCGAACCCGGCGGCGGCGCGAGGCCCGCGGCGGGAAAGGCGTCGGCCAGATAGGCGCAGATCGCCGCCGCCTCGGTGACGACTGTGTCGCCGTGACGGATCGCCGGCACCTTCCCCATCGGATTGATCGCCAGATAATCCGGCCCCTTCATCGAATGGCCGAATTCGAAAATCCTGGTCTGGTAAGGCTGGCCCACTTCTTCCAGCATCCAGCGCACGATGCGGGCGCGCGACATCGGGTGGGTGTAGAAAACAAGCTCCGTCATCTCCCCCGGCTCCCTCATTCGCTTCGGCCGCCACTTATGATAAATCGATGACGGCAGGCGGCGCCTGCTTTTCCCCACCGACTTTGGAACCGTTATGCGCATCGAAACCGACGTCAAGCTCGATTTCAAGGACGTTCTCATCCGCCCCAAGCGCTCGACCCTCAATACCCGCAGCGCCGTCGACGTCAGCCGGACCTTCCGCTTTCTGCACACGGGCTCGGAATGGAAGGGGTTTCCGATCATCGCCGCCAACATGGACGTGACCGGCACCATGGCGATGGCGCGCGCGCTCGGCAAACATGGGGCTTTGACCGCGCTGCACAAGCACTATCCCGAGGCCGAGCTTGTCAAATTCTTCGCCGGACCGGACGGCGCGCATGCTTTCTACTCGCTCGGGACCACCGCCACCGACCTCAAGAAGCTCGCTGCGGTCGCCAAGGCGACCCGGATTCGGCTCATCTGCCTCGACGTCGCCAACGGCTACGCCGAGAAGTTCCTGGAAGTGGTCAAGCGGGTGCGCGACGACCATCCGGAATCCGTCATCATGGCCGGCAACGTCGTCACCGGCGACATGACCGAGGCGCTGATTCTGGCCGGCGCGGACATCGTCAAGATCGGCATCGGCCCGGGCTCCGTCTGCACCACGCGGCGCGTAACCGGGGTTGGATATCCGCAGCTCTCCGCCATCATCGAGTGCGCCGACGCGGCGCACGGGCTTAAAGGTCAGGTCTGCGCCGACGGCGGCTGCACGGTTCCCGGCGATGTCGCCAAGGCCTATGGCGCAGGGGCCGATTTCGTCATGCTGGGCGGCATGCTCGCCGGCCACGACGAATGCGACGGCGACGTCCGCTATGAGGAGCGGGACGGAGAGAAGGTGCCGGTCGGCATGACGTTCTACGGCATGTCGTCCGAGACGGCGATGAAGAAGCATTCCGGCGGCGTCGCCCATTACCGCGCCGCCGAGGGCAAATCGGTCGAGACCCCGTACCGGGGCCCGGTCGAGGGCACGGTCGGCGAGATCATGGGCGGCGTGCGCTCGATGATGACCTATATCGGCGCGGCGCACCTGAAGGAGGTGTCCAAAAGGACGACATTCGTTCGCGTCACCGCGCAGACTAACGACGTTTTCGGGGGCCAGTGACGTCCGAACGCGGGGGCGCCCCTGGCGCCGTCCGTCCCTCATGCTTTCAGCAGGCGGCGACGCCATTGAGCATCATCCGGACATTCGGGCGTCTAGTCTGGATCCGGCCGGGCACGGTGGAGCTGACGACGGATGCTCCGGCGGACGCAGGCGCCGACGCGTCGGCGGGCCAAGTGTTCCCGGGCGCGGATTCAACATTTTCAAGGTCTTGCGGCGGGTTTTCCGGGCGATCGTTCCGCGGCGCGTCGAGCGTGCCAATATCCCGCGCGGGCTCGGGGGGCGCGAATGCGTTGACCTGCTCCCGCGCCGCATCCTCGCGGCCCGTGGCTCCGGAGGTCGTCGCAAATCCGGGCGCGGATTCAGTTTTTTCAGGGTCTTGCGCCGGGTTTTCCGGGCGATCATTCAGCGCTCGAGCCTGTCGCGGCGCTGTAGGGCCGGGTCGCTGACCCGGCCGCGGCGCGGTCCATAGGGCGTCCGGAAGGACGCCCGTCTCTCGACGGGCTAGCGACCGCGCCCTACAATCAGAGCCGTCCTCGCGCGGCGGCTCCACGAGGTTACCGACCTCGGACGGTAAATCAACCCCGTGTACTAATTCAACCATTTCAAAGTCTTGCAACGCAATTGTCGGGCGGCAGTTGAGCGCCGCGCCGAACGCCATGGTTCTTTCAACGGGCGCTTCGAGCGCCCGGACTGGGGTCCGCGGCGCCGCATCGGGCAGGCGCCGGCCGGCGAAAAGCCCATGGTAGCGGTCGAGTTCGCGCACGATTCTGACCACATGGCCGACCGCCTCGAGGTTCGTCGGCCCCATGGCGCTATAGGCGACCAGCAGAGCCTCGTTGAGACGGCTCACCTGGACCGCCACGAATTCCTCGGGCGGCGCCGGCATGCGGCGGGCGAGAATCTCGCGGATCACTGCGCGCATGCGCTTCTCGCTAACGCCAGCGCGCGCTGCGATCTCGGCGACCGAAAGGCCGCGGTTGAGATAGTCGACGATCAGCCTTTCCCGCTCGAATTTCTTGAGGCGCGCGGCGAGCGCATCCGTCGACGGGGCTAAGGGGGCGGCCGGCAAGGCGGCGTCGGGACAATCGGACATAAGGGCGTGTTCTCCTCGATCGGGCATGAGAACAAAAGTAGAACATAATCGCCCAATTGGCAAGAAATTTTTGCATTTTCTGTGATGGTTTCTTGAGGCGACCCGTAGTCGCGAGGCGGCCGGCCGCCCGCCCGGCCCGGCGCACGTGAAGCGGTTTGCGAGGGATCGGACCCGTGCGCCAGACTGGCGCCGTCCCGCGCCCCACAACCTCATGGCGCCGATCGTACGCTTGCGCCCGGAGGTCGAAGGGCAGAATCGACGTGATGCGGGACGCCCGAAGCCCGCTATGCCGCCTCGAGCCGCTGGATTTCCGTCTCGAACGCGAAGCGCAATTGCGCGGCCTCCTCGTCCGGCAGCCAGTTCGTCATCTGCGGAAAGACAGTGCGCCAGTAGAGCGTGCGGCGCGCGTCCCACGGAAAGCTCTGCGCGGCGCGGGCCTGAGCGAGTACGCGCAGGAATTCGGCGCGCACCTCGTCCGGATCGGCGCGATACACCGCCGTCGTCTGCTTGACGCCCGGAAACTCCGGCTGGCTTTCGCCGAACAGGTCCAGTTGTCCTTGGCGCGTCATGGCGGGCGGCTCGTCCTCGTCTGGCAGCGAATCGGTCGATCAGTTTGCCAGAGGGCGCTGCCTATTGCGACGGCTCGTCGTCCGTTGTCCCCGACTTCTGGTCACTATCGTTATCGTCGGCGACGGCGACGACCGGCCCTGCCACGATCCGTTCCAGCAAGTCGGCCTGCCGCGGCTCGAGCGCGACGAGCCGCGCCGAGCACGTTGAGGAGATTCAGCAGGTCTTCGGTATATTCGGCGAGCCAGCCGTCAGGCTGGATCTTTTCGAGCGGCGAGGGCGGGCGCTTGTCGCCGATCAGCGGCTTGGTGCGGTCGCGCCGACGGTAGCTGAACCATTGGTCGAGCACATTCTTGCCGGAAATCTCGTAAGTCCGCATTGCGGGCGTGACATTCTCGACGAAGCCCTTGCCGATGATGAGGCGCCGCTTGGCCGCGTCGTAATCCATGGTCTCGCGGCAGCGGCTCGGGCGGGCCGGGAATGGCGCCGTCGGCGGGAATGAACGGCGCTCTCGCCCTTCGGCAGGCGCGGCGGGCCCTTCGGCCGGCCGGCGGCCGCGTCGACGAAGCGCTCGCCGTAGCAATGCAGCCACACCACCTCGCTTCCGAGCGCGACCGCCTCGTCGAACAGCGACTTGTCCGCCGTCAGCGGAACGCGCAGGCCCGGTCGGACGAGATCGGCGCGAAAGCGAGCGGTGAAGGCCGGATGCGCCATGACCGCGGCGATATAGGCGAAGAGATCCTCGGCGCCGACCGCCGCGCCTTGGGCCTTGGCCAGCGCCTGCAACACGTCCGCGCGCACGTTCGATTGCGTCGCCTGCGCATCGGCCCAGAGCGGATAGACCCGGCCGCCGAAAGAGCCTTTGTAGTGATGTTGGTCTGGCACGAGGCAAGAGACGGATACAGCAGGACCGGCAGTCGGCGAATGCGCGTCGAGCGCCGGTCAAGAAAATCTGTTTGTCTAGAGCAGAGAATTCCAAAGCCTCGGCCGTGGATCATTCAGCATCCGCGCGTCGCCGATCATCCACTGGCGATCGAAACGTTCGGAATCCATATCGGATCGGGGTGGGACATGGCCCGGAGTCATTCTTGATGGACACGCCGCGAGTAAGCACAGTCGCCCAGATGCTGTTCGACCGTTTTATTGATGTGCCTGCTCGCGACTTTCCCTTTGCGAAGTTGCGGATGGAACAACTCCTCCTTTCGCTTCGGGTCTTTCTCGGCGACCAAGGCATCCCAACGTCGTCGCAGTGTTTCGCGATCAGCGGCGACCACCCAAGTCCGACCGGGCATGACGCCAGGTCCGGCGAAATTGAACAAAGAATGCAGAGGGGCGAAATCCGCCCACTTCCCATCGAACTCCGGGAGGAAGGGCGCACGCCAGTCCGCCGGACACTCGGTCTAGTCCTTCGAGTCGAGGGACAGCGCGGCGAGCGCAACGAACTTGTCCTCCCGCTTGCCCTTTGGCAGCGCGCGAAACCGCACATGCGCCGGCTTCTTCTCGTCCTTTCCTAGTTGCGCGCGGCGAGCACGACGCAGACCGGCTGCTGCACCCCCTGGAAAATGCGTGTCGGCACGTCCGGCTGGTGGCCTTCCGGCGAACAGTCGATAACCCATATGTCCGAGCATGTGCGGCGCAGGTCGTCACGCATTCTCTCGAAGCCCGGCCCGTTGAGAAAGCCGGCGACCGTGATGAAACAGACGATTCCTTCTTCGTCCCCATCCGGTAGGCCGGTCGCGGCGAAGCGGCCGGAGCCGAAGACCTTCAGGGTCGCCCAGCGCCAGAAATAGACGTAGAGGTTCTTAAGATGCTTACCGTGCGCGCCGACGCCCCAATCGAGCGGCGCTTTCCAGCGATCGAGCGGCGCGTGGAGCTTGCCGCCCGCGCCCTTTTCGATCCAGCCGCCACGCCCTTCCGCTTTCTCCTTGTACGGCGGATTGCCGATGACGACGGTGATCGGCGTATCGCGCTTGACCTTGTTGGCGTCGCGCCGCGATTTCGCGATGGCCTCGACGATCTGCGGCAATTGCTCCTCCTCGACGAAGGGATTGCCGAGCGTGTCGGTGATGTAAAGGTTGAGTTCGGGCGGGGCCTGTTTCGCGGCCATTTTGGTCAGGGATCGCATTTCGGCCAGCAGGCGCAATTGCGCGACCGCGAACGGACCGAACTGCAATTCGAAGCCGAACAGCCGTTTCGCGGCGGCGGCGATCGCTGCGGGAACCGTGCCCGCGCCCTGATCCCTTTCGACATTGGCGGCGATTTTTCGCAAGCGCGCCGAGCAGGAACGTGCCTGTTCCGACCGCCGGATCGGCAAGCGTGACGTCCGAGGAGGCGAGCCCCGCCGACCGCTCGAACAAAGGTCCGCGCAAAGCCTGATCGACGAGGTTGACCATCGGCTTCGACGACTTCCGGCGGCGTGTAGTAAGAGCCGGTGAGCTTGCGCAGCCGGTTGTCGTAGACTTCGAGAAAATGCTCATAGAAATAGAGCCAGGCTTCCGGCTTGTCCTTGCTGAGCGTTGACCAGTTCACTTCGTTGAGGACGCGCGTCAGCGTGCCGAGCGAGGTTTTCAGCGATTGCTGATTGGCTTCGTCCTCGGTCAGAACGTTGAGCGCCGTGCCGATCAGGGTGTTCGTTCTCTTGAGCTTGATCGCCGCCAGTTCGACGCCGTCTTTCAGCGATATCTCAAAGGCGCGCGCCATCAGGAGACCGAACGTCACAGCCTGGGCGTAGCCATCGGCGAATTGCTCGTTGGTGGCGTCGGGAAACAGGAGCTTGCGCCAGTCGTCCTTCAGGTGCTGGAGGCTGCCGTGGCCAGCGGCCATCTCTTCCAGAACCTCGTCGCGCAACAGGCGGCAGAGACGCGCGCTGGTCTGCGCAAGCGCCCTGGCGCTGGTCGGCGGTTGCGGCGCCCAGCTCAGAAAGTCCGCGACGAGCGCGCGCAATGTCTCCGGCGCTTTCAGCTTCGCGCCGGAGGTTTCGATGTCGCCTTCGAGCAGGACGATTTTCGCGGCGAGTTCGCCGTCGCGCCAAAGGCTGAAGCCGTTGCCGTCGGTATAGACGAGGTTGGGCAGGGACTTGAGCTTGCCCCATTGCGCCTTGTCGTGCGGGTCGGTGAATTTGCGCGGGTCGCAGCCCTTGCCCGGCGCCTTGACCTCGATGAAGCCGACGAGCGCATTGTTGACGCTGACCGCATAGTCCGGGCGCGTCTGCAAATACGAAAGCGTCGTTTCGCCGACGAGCGACAAGCTGCCCGGCGCGAGGTCGTCAAGCGCCGCGAGGCCGTGGAACAGCTTTTCAAGCGGCGCGCGGAGCTGATCTTCGGGCGCCCCGGAAATGGCGGGATTGTCCAGCTTGGCGCGGGCTTCGGCGCCGAAGGCCGAGATGACGCCCGCAAATGTCGTCTTTGCCAATGAAGGCCCCCAATCGATCAAGGACCGATTGTTCGGCGGGAACAGGCGCCGCCGTCAAGGCGAGGAACCCCGACCAGCCCGCCGAGGCGGAAGCCGAAGGCCTACGGCTCCGCCAGCCGGTCGGCGAATTCGGCGATCGTCTTGGCGTAAATCGGCGCGTTGTTCCATTCGAGGATGGCGGCGAAATTGGGCTGGCCCTCGTCCCATTTCGCGCCGCGCTGCCAGCCGTGGGCCTGCAGGAAATTGGCGGTGGAGGCGAGGGCGTCGGCGGAATTGCCGATCAGATTGCCGCCCCGGCCGCCGTTCGAGGAGACGCCGTATTTGAGATATGCCGAGGGCATGAACTGGGTCTGGCCAAGTTCGCCCGCCCAGGCGCCGCGCATCTGGCTGGGAGTGAGCAGGCCGCGCTGGACGATCATCAGCGCGTCGATGAGCTCGGCCCGATAGAGATTTCCGCGACGGCAGTCGTAGGCCAGCGTCGCCAGCGCGCTGAAGGTCGGATAGGAGCCGAGACCGGAACCGAAGTCGGTCTCGAGCCCCCAGATCGCCACCAGCACCGGGCCGGGCACGCCGTAGCGCTGTTCGATCCTGTCGAGCGGCTCGGCATAGGCGACGAGCATCGTCTTTCCCCGCTTGATCCGGGCGGGCGTGATGTGGCGCGCGGCAAAGGCGGCATAGTTGCCCTGAAGCGCCGCCTGGCCGTGATCGTGCGCCAGCACCGATGGGTCGAAATTGGCGTTGGTCAGCGCGCTGTCGACCACATCGGGCGAAACGCCGTCGTTGATCGCCACCTGCTTGAAGTCTTCGAGCCACGCCTTGAAGCCTTCCGGACTGTCGCCGCATTGCGCTGCGCGAGCGGACCCGATGCCGAAGGCCAAAGCCGCCAGGGCGGCAACCGACAAGGCTCTCACGACGGCTCCAGTCTGCATAACGTCGGCTCCAGATTTATCGAGGATGATTCGGGGAAACGATAGAAGGGAAACAGGGCTGAACCTTGGCTGAACACCCTTATCAATTCCACCTCACACGCCGCCCTACAGGATTTCACACATCTGCGTAGCCCACGAGTGCGCTGGATCAAGCGGTTGCGCGCCCCTTCTCCACGAAGTGGGGAAGGTGTCGGGCGAAGCCCGACGGATGGGGTGCGGAAAGCAGGAACGCGTCGTCCAAGGATCGTTCTGGTAGTCGTGCCAGCCTGCGGCTTCGAAGCAGCGGGCCACACCCCACCCGGCGCTTCGCGCCACCTTCCCCAGCAGAGCTGGGGAAGGAACCCGCGCCGCGATTTTAGACGTGTGAATACCGTAGCCCGCCACCTCTTGGACCGTCCGGAATTCGAGAGCGTGAGGGGTGATGCCATATTCGCTTCGTAACTATCAAGCTCCGCGCGCCGCCTGGCCCTGGTAGAACAGCGTTGGCCGCCTTCGCCCCCCATGCTAGAAGCCCGCGCCATGACCCTCGCCGTCTCAGCCGCAGAAGACCGCGGGCCCGTGCGGCTCGCCGGGGCGACGCGGGCCGAACTCGCCAGCGCTCTCACCGATCTTGGCGTCGCCGACCGCGAGCGCAAGATGCGCGTCTCGCAACTCTGGCACTGGATCTACCATCGCGGCGCGCGCGATTTCTCGTCGATCCGCAACATCGCCCGGCCGTTGCTCGACAGGCTCGGCGAACGCCACAATCTTGGGCGTCCGGAAATCGTGGCCGAGCAGGTATCGGCCGACGGCACCCGCAAATGGCTGCTGCGCCTTCCTCCTGTCCATGCGCGCGACAAAGGCGCCGAGATCGAATGCGTCTATATCCCAGAGTCCGACCGGGGCACCCTCTGCGTCTCGAGCCAGGTCGGCTGCACCCTCAATTGCTCGTTCTGCCACACCGGCACCATGCCGCTCGTCCGCAATCTCACCGCAGCGGAGATCGTCGGCCAGGTTCTGGTGGCGCGCGACCGGCTCGGCGATTTCCCGGGCGGCGTCGCGCCGACCGATGGCCTCGTGCCGTCGGGCGAGGGCGTTCGCGCGGTGTCGAATATCGTCTTTATGGGGATGGGCGAACCGCTCTACAATTTCGAGGCGGTGCGCGATGCGATCGCGGTCATGACCGACGGAGACGGACTGTCGCTCTCCAGGCGCCGCATCACCGTCTCGACATCTGGCGTCGCGCCCGAAATGTCGCGGCTTGGCTCCGAATGCGGGACGATGCTCGCGGTCTCGCTGCACGCGACCAACAATCCGCTGCGCGACGGGCTGGTGCCGCTCAACCGCAAATATCCGATCGAGCAGCTTATCCAGGCTTGCCGCGACTATCCGGGCGCATCCAACGCGCGGCGCATCACCTTCGAATATGTGATGCTGAAGGGCGTGAACGACACGGCCGTCGAGGCGAAAGCGCTCGTGCGCCTGCTCAAAGGCTTGCCGGCAAAAATCAACCTCATCCCCTTCAATCCATGGCCCGGCAGCCCCTTCGAGTGCTCTGATTGGGAGACGATCGAGCGCTTCTCGGAAGTCGTCTTCAACGCCGGCTATGCGAGCCCGGTGCGCACGCCGCGCGGCCGCGACATCCTCGCCGCCTGCGGGCAACTGAAGAGCGAAAGCGAGAAATTGCGGGCGCGGGCGCGGATGATGCTCGAGGAGAGTCTGGCCGTTGGACAAGAATGACGCGCGCCCGGCGCGACCCCGCTCGCGCCTCAATGCTGGACCATTTAGCGTGTCTTGGTCGCGGGCCATCCGCCGCTTGCGTTTTTGGCGGGACTCATCATCTTCATCGCCACATCCTTCGACACCCTGACCACCGAGAGCGCCTATGGACCAAATTACGGGAGACCGTCCTTCCCACGAACTCCATCGAACGCCCCGGCGCAGTGAACGCCTGCGCCAGCGGGCGGCATGGATGTATTTCGTCGAGGAAATGACCCAGAGCGCCATCGCCGACGCGCTCGGGGTCGGGCGGGTGACGGTCGTCAGGATGCTGGCGGAGGCGAAGGCGCTCGGCGAGGTCCGAATTGCCCTCGCGCGTGGAAACGCCGAGCTCGGCGGCCTCGAGGCCGCCCTTTGCAAGGCTTATGGATTCGAGGAGGCGATCGTCGCGCCCTTATCCTCGCCGTCCGCCGATGCGACCGCCCCGATCAGCGCGGCGCTTGGCGAATATGTTTCCGCGCTGCTGCGCAACGAGATGAAGATCGGCCTCGGCTGGGGGCGGACGCTGAACCGCTCGCTCGAATATCTGCGCGAGCGCTCGCTCAAAAATCTCAGCGTCGTATCGCTCGTCGGCGGAGTCACCCATTTCGCGCACGACAATCCGGCGGAATTTCCTTCCGCCTTCGCTCGCGCCTTCAACGCGGACTGCTATCTCATTCCGGCGCCGGCGCTGGTCGACAGTCCGGCGACCAAGGCGGCGCTGATCGAGCGCTGCGGCCTCGGCGCGGTCTATGCGTTCGCCAACGCGCTGGACGCCATCGTCGTCAGTGTCGGCTCGCTCGGCGACCTGGCGACGATCTCGCGCTTCGAACTCATCGGCAAGGCCGACCGGCGCGTGATGAGCGAATACGGCGGCGTCGGCGAATTGCTTTGCAACGTCTACGACAAGGAAGGCCGCTTCATCGACCATCCGCTCAATCAGCGGGTCATGTCCGTGCCGATGGAGGCGGTTTGCACCGCGCCGGTCCGGGTGCTCGCCGCCGGCGGCGCCCACAAGCTCGCCGCTATTCAGGGAGCGCTCAAGCTCCTGAGGCCGACGGCGTTCGTGACCGACGAGGCGAGCGCGCGTCGGCTGACGGGCCAGTCGGTGTAGGGGCAAAACCCCATCGCTCTGCTTACGCCGGCGACCCGATCGCCTGGCGCAAAGAGCGGGCTTTCCCTGACGGCTTGGCGAACGGGCGAAGTCCTGACCCAAACCGCGCGTTCCCCTCCAGTCCCGACGGAACGCGCGGGACTCCGGATTGACGGTCCAAGCCCCCTTATTCCATAGTCGATCCGTTTCAATATGAAAAATCGCCGGTTCGGCGAATTTCCAAGCATCCGAGATCTATGGGAGGAAGATCATGGCCAACTATGTGATTGTCGGGGCCGGCTCGGCCGGCTGCGTACTGGCGGCGCGGCTCTCAGAGGATCCGGCGGCAGAGGTCGTGCTCATCGAGGCGGGCCCGCCCGACCGGGCGCAGGAGATTCACATCCCGGTCGCCTGGAGGCAACTCTTCAAGTCGCGGCACGACTGGGACTACGCAAGCGAGACGGAGCCCGGGCTTGACCGCCGTCGCGTCTACCTGCCGCGCGGCAAGATGCTCGGCGGTTCGAGCTCGATGAACGCGATGATTTACATCCGGGGAGCCCGCGCCGACTACGACGGCTAGCGAGCGAGGGCGCGAAGGGGTGGGCCTACGATGATCTCCTGCCCTACTTTCGCCGGTCGGAAGCCAATGAGCGCGGCGAGGACCAGTACCACGGCAAACTCGGCCCGTTGACGGTCAGCGATGGGCGATCGCGATATTCGCTGATGGACGCCTTCGTGGAGGCGGGGGTGGAGGCGGGCCATCCCCGCAATCCCGACTTCAACGGCGAGAAGCAGGACGGCGTCGGCCTCTATCAGCTCACCCAGCGCAACGGCATGCGCTGCAGCGCCGCCGTCGCCTTTCTCCATCCCGCTCTCGGCCGTCCAAACCTGAAGGTCGTCACGGACGCGCTCGCGACCCGGATTCTGTTCGATGGGCCTCGGGCGAGCGGCGTCGAAATCATCCGCCACGGCGAGCTTCAGGAGATCCACGCAGAGACGGAGGTTATCTTGTCCGCCGGTGCATACAATTCGCCTCAATTGCTGCTCCTTTCGGGGATCGGCCCGGCGAGCGACCTGGCCCAGCTGATGATCCCGGTCCGTGTCGATCTGCCGGTCGGCGAGGGCCTGCAGGATCACCCCATTGTCGTGATGAGCTGGCATTCGGAGACCGAGGGCTTGCTCAGCGCGCGCTCGCCCGCGAACGTAGAGCGCCTTCAGCGCGAAGGTCGCGGGCCGCTCACCTCGAACGCCTCCGAGGCCGGCGGGTTTTTCCGCACTCGGAGCGATCTCGAAGCGCCAGACATCCAGTTTCACGCGGCGCCCGCCAACGCCCTTATCGGCGAGGAGGCGCTGACGAGGCCGACAAGTCACGGCGTCGCGTTCGGACCGTGCGTGCTAAAGCCGACGAGCCGCGGCAAGCTATCGTTGCGCACCGCGGACCCCGGCTCGAAGCCGCGCATCTTCCACAATTTCTTCGCCGCCGAGGAAGACCGGCGGAGCATGATCGAAGGCGTTCGGATCGGCCTCGACATCGCCGCGCAACCGGCGCTTCGCGCCCATATCAAGGGGCCGAATTTTGTCCCGCACTCGCCGGCGGATACGGATGTCTGGGATTACGTCCGGCGCTACGCCTACACGACCTACCACCCCACAAGCACTTGCGCGATCGGGCCCGTAGTCGACAGCGAGCTCAAGGTGCATGGCGTCGAAAGGCTCCGGGTCGTGGACGCTTCGGTCATGCCGAGCGTCGTGCGCGGCAACACCAACGCGCCGACGATCATGATCGCGGAGACAGCCGCCGATCTGATCCGCAGCACGCGCAGCCCCGCCCCGATCGCGGCCTAGGTACCGAACGCCCCCGGCCCGACGCGTCCGGTGCTTCTCGCTCGTTCACTTCGTCGGCCGGGGGCAACAGCGCAGATAGAGCCCCAGTCTGCCCAAACTCGTCTAGCCCGCTACGCCAGCGGCCCCGCTGGCCGCAAGACGCCGGTCTCGAGGCCGTTCCAGTTCACAAGCCGCGGCGCGACGAAGGGCGCGAGCCTGGCGCGGACATCCGGCTCGAATCCGCCGAAGCGCTCGAGGAGCGACGCGATCGCGACCTGCGCCGCGCGCGCTCCCCCGTCGTCGGCCTTGACCGCAAGCCCCAGCCCTGCCTCCGGCAGCGCGGCGCAGAATACGCCTTCGGCCCCCGTCTTGGTGAAGGCGCGTGCGCCCAGCACAGTCATGATCTCGGTATCGAACCGCCCTGCCCCGGCGACCGCCGCCGGATGGGCCGCCACCGCCGCCCGGATCCGCGCCGCCGCGTTGGCGCGCGACCGCGCGAGCCCGTCGCCGGTCACGAACCGCGCAAAACCATAAGCCAGCGAGCGCAGAGGAATCGCATAGGTCGGGATCGAGCAGCCGTCGATCCCCCGCGTTTCCTCGTCGAGCCGCGCCTTTGTCATGTCCGCGACCGCAGCCGCAACCTCGCGCTGGACCGGGTGATCCGGAGCGAGATAGCCCCTGGGGTCGACCCCTTCGGCGCAGGCAAGGCAGATGAAACCCGCGTGCTTGCCGGAGCAATTGTTGTGCAGCGCATTCGGGGTCCCACCGGAACGCGCAAGCGCCCTCGCCGCGGCCTCGCCAAGCGGCCAATGAACGCCGCACTCGAGCACGCTCTCGTCGCGCCCGGCCTTCGCAAGCATCGCCCGCGCGGTTGCGACATGGTCCTCCTCGCCGGAATGCGAAGCGCAGGCGAGCGCGATCTCCTTTGGGCTCAAGCCGAGGCGGTCTGCGGCGCCGCTCTCGAGCAGCGGCAGGGCCTGCAGCGCCTTGATGGCGGAGCGCGGGTAGACCGGCCGCTCGATGTCGCCGAACGCCATCACGATCGCGCCGGTAGCGTCGACCACCGCTCCAGCGCCGCGATGGGCCGATTCGACCCGATCGCCGCGCAAAACCTCGGCGATCACGGGATTGCCCATCTCCGGCTCCTCGAAAGCGCGGCCAATCGGCGCATGGGCAAGCCCGCGCCGGAAGACTAAATTGCTAGCGCAGCCGGGGGACCGGCGATAGGAGGGGTTTTTTGGAGGCGTGAGGCATGCGCGTTCGGGAGGTGATGACCTATGGCGCGATCGGCGTGCCCGAGACGGCGACGCTGGCCGAGACGATCGAGACCCTGCTCCGCTCGCACGTCAGCGCCCTTCTTGTTTTCGACGCCGAGCACGCTTTGGCCGGCATCTTGAGCGAAGGGGACCTTTTGCGCCGGGCCGAGCTCGGCACGGAAACAAAGCGCGCGCACTGGCTGGAGTTCCTGCTCAGCGGCGGCCGTCTCGCCGAGACTTACGCGCACAGCCATGGGCGCAGGGCCAGCGAAGTCATGACCGCCAAGGTGGTGACCATCCCCGAGGACGCAGACCTCAGCGAGGCAGTCGACCTGATGCTCAAGCGCAACGTCAAGCGGTTGCCGGTGCTGCGAGGCGACTCGGTCGTCGGCGTCATCTCGCGCTCCGACTTGCTGAAGGGCCTGCTGGCGTCGTTGCCGAAGGCGGGCGCCCCGCATCCGGACGCGGAGATCAAGGCCTCCATTCAGGCCGACCTCGACAAACTCGCTTGGGCGCCCCGCGCGAGCGTCCGCGTCGAAGTCGCCAAAGGCGTGGTCACCTTCGAGGGCGCAATCACTGACGAGCGCATGCGCTCGGGCCTCAAGGTGATCGCCGAGAACACGCCCGGAGTGACCGCCGTCCACGACCGCATGTCCTGGATCGAGCCCAACTCCGGTTTCTACGTGCCGTCAGAGGAAGACGATCGGTCATAGCGCACGGACGCCCTGAGCGGCTCCCTGCAACGGTTGCCCCGTCCGCCTCGAATGTGCATTCTGCGCGCTCTCGCGCAAAACGGACGACCGGCGAGAAGCGTCTGTGGGCGTGCTCGGACATAGGCAACCGGGTCCAGAATGATCGAGGAACCGCCCCCGCTGGTGTTCGCGCCGGCCGTCGAACGACCGCCAGCCGAGCTGGTCGAGGGATTCCGGGGCGCGCCGACAGGCTTCATCGTCGATGCGATGGGCGGCTCGGGCGCGCTCGACTGGCGCATCAGGCCGATCGTCGGCCGCTCCTTCCTCGGCGTCGCGCTGACCTGCGACTGCGGCGCGGGCGACAACCTGGCTCTGATTGCCGCCTGCGCGGAGAGCGAGCCCGGCGACGTGCTGGTCGCGGCGACAGGCGGCTTTGCCGGCACCGCAGTAACCGGAGATCTTCTGCTCGGCGTCGCGCGCAATCGCGGCGTCGTCGGCTTCGTCACCGACGGCCTCGTGCGCGACGTCGCCGATCTCGAGGCGCTGAACCTGCCGGTCTGCGCCATGGGCCTGACGCCGAATTCTCCCGGCAGGCGCGGCCCGGGCACGGTCGGTCTGCCGATCGTCTGCGGCGGCTCAACGGTCGCCACCGGCGACGTGGTCGTCGGCGATCGCGACGGCGTCGTCGTCGTGCCGCGCGCGCGGCTCGCCGAAACGCTTGCCAATCTGACCCAGGTCAAAGCCGCCGAAGCCGCAATGCTGGAGCGCGTGCGCGCGGGCTTACGAGAACTTCCCGTCACGCCCCTTGCGCGGCGTCCCGAGAGCCGGACATGACGGCGGAAGCCTGCGTCGCCGTGCAGGCAAGGCTGCGGAGGCTGGGCGCATGATCGATTTCCCCATCATCGACTCCCACATCCATCTGCTCGACCAGAAGCGCTTCGGCTACGCCTGGGCGAGCGGCGCGCCGGCCCTCAAGCGCGACTGGACGCCGGACGACCTCGCCGGCGCAGCTAAACCCTTCGAGATCGAAGGCTTGGTCTTCGTCGAAGTCGATGTCGACACGCCGCAATATCTGGACGAGGCGGCCTGGGTCGACGAGCTCGCCAAACGCGACCGTCGGGTGCTCGGCGCCGTCGCCTGCCTGCCTCTGGAAAAGGGCGCCGCGATCGAGCCGGAGATGGCCCGCATCGCCGGGCTCAAATCAGTCCGCGGCGTCCGCCGCCTCATCCAGAACCAGCCCGATCCCGAGTATGTGCTGAAGCCGGCGTTCCTCGAAGCGATGCGGCTCCTGCCGAAATACAATCTCTCGTTCGACATTTGCGTCTTCCATCCGCAATTGCCGAACACGCTGAAGATGATGCGCCTTTGTCCCGAGGTCGCCTTCGTCCTCGATCACATCGGCAAGCCCGGGATCAAGGCGGGTCTCGCCGATCCCTGGCGGGCCCACATCCGCGAGATGGCGGCGCTGCCGAATGTCGTGTGCAAGCTCTCGGGCCTCACGACCGAGGCCGATCCCAAGTCCTGGACGCGTGAGCAATTGCGGCCCTGCATCGACCACGTCGTCGAATGCTTCGGCCCGGACCGCATTCTCTACGGCGGCGACTGGCCGGTCTCCGAACTTGCCGGCAGCTATCTCCAGTGGCTCATGACGCTCGACTGGGCGACCGCAGGCTTTTCCAGCGCCGACAAGCGCAAGCTCTTCCGCGACAACGCCGTCAAGGCCTATCGCCTGAGCGTCTGATGGACGCCGCCGCCCTGCAGCGCCAAGGCTACAGCGTCGCCGCCTTGCGCGCGCTCGCGATGAAGCGGCTGCCGCGCATGGTGTTCGACATGGTCGACGGCGCCGCCGGCGACGAGATCACCATGCGGCGCAACGAAGCGGCGCTCGCTGCGATCGAACTCGCGCCCAGGCTGCTCGAAGGCGCGCCGAAGCGCGACCAATCGGTCGAGCTGTTTGGCTTGAGGCTTCCGTCGCCGGTCATCATCGGGCCGACCGGCCTCGCGGGCCTCCTGTGGCCGCACGCCGAACTGGCAGCGGCGCGAGCGGCGGCGCGGTTCGGAACGATCTATTCGACCAGCCACGCCTCGACCACGACCATCGAGGAGATCGGCGCGGCGACGCCGGGGCCGAAATGGATGCAGGTGTTCCTCTACAAGGATCGAGGCTTGACCGCCGAATTCGCGGCGCGAGCCGCGAGCGCCGGATATAAGGCGCTGATCCTCACCGTCGACAACCAGGTGACGGCGGGCCGCGACCGCGACGCGCGTAATGCTCTCACCTTTCCCTTGCGGTGGGGTCCGAGCAGCCTGTTTGACTTTGTGAGCCATCCCGGCTGGCTCTTGCGCATGTCACAGACCCCGTCGCCGACCTTCGTCAATTACGGCGCCCGGACCTCGATCGGCGCCTTCGGTCCGCTGATGGCCGAGCAGCTCGATCCGGCGGTCAACTGGAGCGACGTCGAATGGCTGCGCCGGCAATGGCGCGGCCCGCTCGTGATCAAGGGCCTGCTTCGTCCCGATGACGCGCGCGAAGCGCTGAGGCGCGGCGCCGATGCGATCGTCGTTTCCAATCACGGCGGCCGGCAGCTCGACGGCGCGGTCGCCTCGATCACGGCGCTGCCGGGCATCGTCGATGCGGTCGGCAGCGCAGCGCCGGTCATGATCGACGGCGGCTTCCGCCGCGGCGTCGACGTGGTGAAGGCGCTGGCGCTCGGCGCGCGCGCCGTGCTGATCGGCCGGCCCCATCTCTGGGGCGTGGCCTGCGCCGGCGAAGAGGGGGTCTTTTGGGTGCTCGAGCTCTATCGCCGCGAGATCGACCGCGCGCTCGCGCTCGGAAGCTGGGACAGCATCGCCAAACTCGACCGCGGCATCATCTTCCACTCCGACGGCCCTCGGAGGTGATCTGGCGCACCGCCAGCCCTGCGCGCGGCAAAGCGGCTCTCAAGAAGGGACGGACGGATGACCCAGAGGGTTCTCATCATCGGCGCGGGCCCGGTCGGACTGACGCTCGCGATCGAGCTTCAGCGCTACGGCGTGCCCATCCGCATCGTCGAGAAAGCGGCCCAGCGCACCGACAAGTCCAAGGCCCTTGTGATCTGGAGCCGCACCCTGGAGCTCCTGGACCGCCAGCCGGGCGGCTCTTCGCCGTTCATCGAAGCAGGCTTCAAGGTCGACGCAGCGAGCATCCTTGCCGGCGGAGAGCGGATCGGGCGCATCAGCATGGCGTCCGTCGATAGTCCCTATCCCTATGCGCTGATGCTTCCGCAGTCGGAGACCGAACGGCTGCTGGAGGAACGTCTCAACGCGCTAGGCGTCAAAGTCGAGCGCGAGGTCGAAGTGACGAGCCTCGCCATGCGCGCGGACGGCGCCGACGCCACCCTGCGACACGCCGATAGTCGCGAAGAACGGGCCTCGGCCGACTGGCTTGCGGGCTGCGATGGCGCCCACAGCCTGGTGCGGCATACGGTCGGGGCGACCTTCGCCGGCGAGACGATGAAAAGCGACTTTATGCTCGCCGACGTGCATATGCGCGGCTATCCCAATCCCGATACCGAGGTAGCGGTCTATTGGCACAAGGACGGCGTTTTTGTGGTTTTCCCGATTTCGCCGGGACGCTACCGGGTGATTGCCGACCTTCCGCCGTCGGGCGAGGCTCACCCGCCCGCGCCGACGCTGGACGAGGTCCAGGCGATGATCGACCGGCGCGGACCGCCGGGTACGAAGGCGTTCGATCCGATCTGGCTCGCCGGCTTTCGCATCAGCGGGCGCAAGTGTTCGCACTATCGCTGGGGACGGGCCTTCCTCTGCGGCGACGCAGCTCATGTCCACAGTCCCGCGGGCGGCCAGGGCATGAACACCGGCATGCAGGACGCCTTCAACCTGGCGTGGAAGCTTGCGAGCGCGGCGAACGGGCTCTGCGGCGAGATTGTCCTCGACAGCTACAGCCCCGAACGCAGTGAGGTGGGAGACCATGTGCTCGCGGACGCGCAGCGGCTGACCCAAGTGGCGACGATGCGAAACCCGATTGGGCAGGCGATCCGGAACACCGTCGCCCATCTGATGCTGGGGCTCGCGCCGGTTCAGCACGCCATGGCCGACAAGATGACCGAGGTCGCCATCGGATATCCCGGGAGCCCACTGAACGGGCCGGCGCTGAGCGGCGGACCGCAACCGGGCGCCCGGGTTGTCCCCGTCGCCGGCGAGGCGCCGGCCGGGTCTGGCGCGCGGCCTCGCTTCGCCCTCTTCGCCGCGCCCACCGCCGCGACCGCCGGGTTGATCGAGCGGTTCTCCGCCGTGCTTGATCCCGTGCTTCGTTCGCCAATCCGGGAGGACGGGCTATGGCTGGTCCGGCCCGACGGTTACGTCGCCTGCGCCGGCGACGACGGCGTCATCGCACGCTATCTGGACGAGCAATTTGGTTTCAAGGGTGAACCCGGGTCCCGCGACCCCCCTTCTCCGCGTAGCGGGGAAGGTGCCGCGTAGCGGCGGATGGGGTGCGGAAAGCAGGTTTGGATCGATGCGAGTTTGCCGCGACGCTCGTGCAATCCGACCGACGAAGCAGCGGGCCACACCCCATCCGGCGCTGCGCGCCACCTTCCCCAGCAGAGCTGGGGAAGGGACCCGCGCCTATCGTAGCATCACGCCACGGGCTCCATGACAACAAGCAGGTCCTTTGCGTCGACCGGCTGGCCGGGCGAAACCAGAACCTCACTGATCTTGCCATCGCGGGGAGCGGAGAGCGACGTCTCCATCTTCATCGCCTCGAGCGTCAGCAGGAGATCGCCTGCCTTCACCTGCAGCCCTGGCTTGACCGCGATCGTCGCCACGGCTCCCGGCATCGGCGCGGCGATATGCTGCTCGTTTCCCTCCTCCGCCTTGCGACGCGCCGGCAACGACGCCGTCGCTGAACGATTGGGCACCTTGACGATCCGGGGCTGGCCGTTGAGCTCGAAGAAGATCCGGACCTGCCCCTCCTCGTCGGTTTCGCCGATCGCCTGCAGCCGGACGTCGAGGGCCTTGCCCTTTTCGATCCCCAGGTTCACCTCGTCGCCGACCTGCATCCCGTAGAAATAGACGGGCGTCGGCAGCACCGAAACGGGCCCGTATTTGCGCGCGGCGTGAGCGAAGTCGGCGAAGACTTTCGGATACATCTGGTAGGAGGCGAGCTCCTGATCGCTGACGCGCCTCTCGAGCCGCTTCTCGATCTCGGATCGTTGCGACGCGAGATCGGCGGCCGCCAGCAGCGACCCTGGGCGGGCCATCGACGCCGCTTCGCCCTTGAGAGCCTTCGCCTGCAATTCGACCGGCCAGCCTCCCGGCGGCTGGCCAAGGTCGCCGCGCAGCATTTCGACGACGGACGTCGGGAAAGCGATATCGCGTTTCGGATCGAGAACGTCAGCCGGTCCCAACCCTTGCGACACCATCATCAGCGCCATGTCGCCGACGACCTTGGACGAGGGGGTGACCTTGACGATGTCGCCGAACATGTCGTTGACCTCGCGGTAGGCCTTGGCGACTTCATGCCAGCGCGCTTCGAGTCCGAAAGATCGCGCCTGCTCCTTGAGATTGGTGAACTGGCCGCCCGGCATCTCGTGCAGGTAGACCTCCGAGGCGCCGGACTTCATGTCGTTTTCGAAGGCGGCGTATTGGCCGCGCGCCGCCTCCCAATAAAAGCTGATGTGGCGGATCGCTTCGGGATCGAGTCCGGTATCGCGGTCGGTGTGGCGCAAGGCCTCAACCAGCGAGCCGAGGCAAGGCTGCGAGGTGGCGCCGGACATCGCGTCCATCGCGGCGTCGATCGCATCCACGCCCGCTTCGACCGCGGCGAGCACCGTCGCGCCCGAGATCCCCGACGTGTCGTGCGTATGGAGATGGATCGGCAGCCCGACCTCGTCTCTCAGCGCCTTGACCAGAACCCTCGCCGCGGCAGGTTTCAGGAGGCCCGCCATGTCCTTGAGGCCGAGGATGTGGCAGCCCGCCCGTTCCAGCTCTTTGGCCAGGTCGACATAGTAGCGGAGCGAATATTTGGTGCGGTCGGGATCGAGAATATCGCCGGTGTAGCAGATCGCGCCTTCGGCGAGTTTGCCGGTTTCGCAAGACCGCGTCGATCGCGACGCGCATGTTCTCGACCCAGTTCAGGCAATCGAAAATGCGGAAGACGTCCATGCCGGCGCCCGCCGCCTCACGAACGAAATAACGCACGACATTGTCGGGATAGTTGGTGTAGCCGACGCCGTTGGCGCCGCGCAGCAGCATCTGGGTCAGGATGTTGGGCACCTTCTCCTCGAGCAGCGCGAGCCGCTCCCACGGGTCTTCGGTGAGAAACCGCATCGCCACGTCGAATGTCGCGCCGCCCCAGCATTCGAGCGACAATAGCTGCGGCAGGCCTGAGGCATAGGCGCCGGCGATCGCGACGAGATCATGGGTGCGCATGCGCGTCGCGAGCAGGGATTGATGCGCGTCGCGCATCGTCGTGTCGGTGACGAGGACGCGCTTCTCGTTGCGCATCCAGGCGGCGAATTTCGTCGCGCCCAATCGATCGAGACGTTGCTTCGTGCCTTCATGCGCCTGCGGCGAAAGCGCAAAGACCGGCGCCTCGGGCTTGCGCGCGTCGGCCATGGGTTTCGCGCGGCCTTTGACTTCGGGGTGGCCGTTGACGGTGACGTCGGCGATGTAGGTCAGAAGTTTGGTCGCGCGGTCGCGGCGCTTCTTGACTGCGAACAGTTCCGGCGTCTCGTCGATGAAGCGGGTGGTGTACTCGTTCTTGCGAAACTTCGGGTGATTGAGCACGGCTTCGAGGAAGGCGAGGTTGGTGGCGACGCCGCGGATGCGGTACTCGCGGAGCGCGCGATCCATCCGTGCGACGACCTCCTCGGGCGACGGCGCCCAGGCGGTGACTTTCTCCAGTAGCGCGTCATAGTAGCGCGTGACGACCGCGCCGGAATAGGCCGTGCCGCCGTCGACCCGGATGCCGAAGCCGAAGGCGCCGCGATAGGCGGTGATGCGGCCGTAGTCGGGAATGAAATTGTTGTCGGGATTTTCGGTGGTGATGCGGCACTGCAGCGCGTGGCCGTTGAGCTCGATCTCGTCCTGCGGCGGAATTCCGGTCTCGTCGATATGGCCGAGGCGCCCGCCTTCGAGGATCTTGATCTGCGCCTTGACGATGTCGAGGCCCGTGACCTGTTCGGTCACGGTATGCTCGACCTGGATGCGCGGATTGACCTCGATGAAGTAGAAAGCGCCGGTGTCGGCGTCCATGAGGAACTCGACCGTGCCCGCGCCCCGATATTGGGTCGCCTTGCCGATCGCCAGAGCGGCGTTGCAGAGGGCCTGGCGGACCGCCGGGTCGAGATAGGGCGCCGGCGCGCGCTCGATCACTTTCTGGTTGCGCCGCTGAATCGTGCAGTCGCGTTCGAACAGGTGGACGAGGCTGCCGTGGGTGTCGCCCAGAAGCTGCACTTCGATGTGCCGGGCGCGCCGGACGAGCTTTTCCAGATAGACTTCGTCCTTGCCGAAGGCGGCCTTGGCTTCGCGTTTGCCCGCCTGAACCGCGTCGAGCAGCTTGTCCTCGCTTTCGATCGGCCGCATGCCCCGGCCGCCGCCGCCCCAGGACGCCTTGAGCATCACCGGATAGCCGACTTCCGCCGCGAGCCGCTTCACTTCATCCGGGTCGTCGGGAAGCGGTTCGGTCGCGGGCATGACTGGCACGCCGACGGAGACCGCGAGATTGCGCGCGGCGACCTTGTTGCCGAGCGTGCGCATGGTCTCGGGTCTGGGCCCGATGAAGAGGATGCCATGGTCGGCGCAGGCTTCCGAGAATTCCGGGCTCTCAGACAAAAAGCCGTAACCAGGATGGATCGCGTCGACCTTTGCGGCAATCGCGACCCGGATCACCTCTTCGATCGAGAGATAGGCCTCGAGCGGTCCAAGATGCAGTTCGCCCGAAGCGCCCCGCCCGACAAGATAGGCCTCGTCCGACTTGAAGCGGTGGAGCGAGAGCTTGTCCTCTTCGGCATAGATCGCCACCGTCTGGATTCCGAGTTCGGCCGCTGCGCGAAACACGCGGATCGCGATCTCGCTGCGGTTGGCGACGAGAAGCCGCTCAATGCGGCGCGCGGCCGCTGGATGTGCATTCATCTCGCAAGCTCGACTTTCCGTGAGGCCGCGGGGCGGCCGCGGACTTCATCCGAATGGAAGCCGAACCGCGGCGTCGCCCGCGGGCGTTCCCAGACGAGGAAACCTGCCTCTTTTCATCGCCTGATCGCGGCTCTTCGAACCGAAGCAATGAGCGCGCCAGTTCGGAACCGGGCGCGGGCGCTCGGATCGTCGGGGGTGCGAGGGCAGTCTTTTCAGGACTCCGTGCTGGGGCATGAGCAAATTACGACCCGCTCTGCCTAATTCATTGGCATATCTGAAGCGCATATCGGAATGGCCGGCTAAAATTCCGGAGGGCAACCGAGAGAAACCGGCCGTGCAATTAAAACCCACCCGCATGGTGCTGATCGCCGGCGCAGAGGCGCTAGCCGGCTCAGCGCGCGCAGGCGGGTTCGGGGGCGCCATCGGAATAGAGCGAATCATCACGTTTTACTTCGCGATGTCCGCCGATCGCGACTGGCTCGTTGAAATCCTGATGGAAATCTCGACACGGATATCACACTTGCTCTGTCGTCCAGCTACGAGATACTGGCCTAGCAGCCGTTAACAAGGGTAAAGCCAACTGATACCAAGTAATTACGACTGCCGCAAAGTAAATGCTGACATGGCCTTGACTGTGTAAGCTTTGGATTAAAAAAAGACTCTTGACTTACCGAGAGTTTTGGAGTAATCGATAAGAGGCTGGAGCGGCGTTCGGCAGCGGGACGCGTATCATTTGTTTTTGATTTTTTTCGGGCGCGGCCGGTGCGGCAGCGTCCTGGTGAACAAAGTAATTCCTACTGAAAACGCCCCCAGCTTAAAGCAACGTCAGCGCAGCTTTGATTGAATGCGCTGCCTGAACGCCGTCATCACGGCGGAATTTTAGGGGAGGTAGGCCATGGCACGTGCGCCAAACACGCCGGATAACGGCGAAAATTTCGTTCACCACATCGTCGCCGATCCAAAAAACGTTCCCGACGTGATGATGCTTTATGGCTATCCCGGCGCTTCGTCCGAGGAAGGTCATGAACGCCTCTATTTATCTGCTGATCTGAGCCGATATGTGGAGGTGCCGAGGACCGCCATCCTGCATCGCGAACACGCGAGCAAGGAACAGGACCCGCACGGCGGCGTCACCCTCTGGGTGAAGAAGGACGCGGCGCTCATCAACAAGATGGCGCCGGCGCAGCAGGCAGCCCAGCAAGCGCTCGCCTATTATTTCGCCGGAGCCCTTCAGGGTGGCGCGGCCGGCGCGCAGGCAATGGGCCCTGGCGGACCCCCGCAAACCATCGTCGAGGCCGCCTGTCCCGCCTCAATAGCATGTACCGCGGAGTGTACGCATGTGGGGCCATGCCTCACCCATATCGTGACTTGCGCCGCAACCTGCCACGCGACGTGCGCCGCGACCTGCGCGGCAACGTGCCACGTGACCTGCCATGCCACTTGCGTCCCGCACGCGTGCACGCTGGCGACTTGCGGTGTGACCTGCATCGCAACCTGCCATGTGACCTGCGCGGCGACCTGCGTCGCAACGTGTCACGCGACGTGCGCGGCAACTTGCGTGGCGACATGTCACGCGACGTGCCACGCCACATGCATCCCTGTGTGCACGCACGCAACGCCCTGCGTGCGGCCGACGTTGAACCAGCCGGATTGTCCATTCCCGTCGGAAATCTGCACTCACGTCGCGCCGTGCACGCAGTTGCCGAACTGCCGGCTTCCGGAGGCAGCTCCCGCGGGCATGGGCGCGGCGGGGCAAGTCGGTTGCGCGAATTTCACCAGGGCCGCAAGCGTTCAGATCGCTTGTTCGGCCGCCTGCCCGACGCGTTACTACACCTGCTATGATTGCGGGCAGACGCGTCTGCCGATCGCTTGCTCGGAGGTTTGCCCGAGTTGCTTCAACACCTGCAATTACGAGTGCATCACGCATGCCGGCGGCCCGTGCATCGTGTCGGTAGTTGTCTGCCCGGGGCAGAGCCCCGCGTGCCCGTATTAGAACTCTCGGCGGATCGCGGCGCCCTCAAGGCGCCGCGACCTCGTCGAGCGGCGCGGCGGAAAAGGATACTGCGGCCGCCTGAGTAACCAGAAGTAAGACAAGGCTGCGGGCAAGCAACTGTCGTCAGCCTAGAGTATATAATGTAAGACCTGTTACCACGTAACTCCAGGTTCAAAAAACACTATTGACTTACCGAGAGTTATGGAGTATCGCCTCAATATGGATATTCTGTCACGGCAGGACACGTAGCGATTATTTTTGGTTTTTGCTTCTGATCGGGCGGCGTCCGGGTCAGCAATTTTATTCCTACTGAGAACGGCTCCCGATCCAAAGAGCAATGTCAGCGCAGCTTTGATTGAATGCGCTGCGCAAACGCCCGTCTTCGCGACGGAATTTCAGGGGAGGTAGGCCATGGCTCGTGCGCCAAACGCAGCAGAAAACGGCGGCGAAAATTTCGTTCACCACATCGTCGCCGATCCGAAAAACGTTCCCGACGTAATGATGCTCTACGGCTATCCCGGCGCTTCGTCCGAGGAAGGCCATGAACGCCTTTACCTGGCTGCTGACCTCAGCCGATACGTGGAGGTGCCCAGGACCGCGATCCTGCATCGCGAACACGCGAGCAAGGAACAGGACCCGCACGGCGGGGTCACATTGTGGGTGAAGAAGGACGCGGCGCTCATCAACAAGATGGCGCCGGCGCAGCAGGCGGCCCAGCAAGCGCTCGCCCACTATTTCGCCGGAGCGCTTCAGGGCGGCGCCGGCGCAGCGCAGGCGATGCCTGGCGGGCCCCAAACTATTCTTCCGGCCGCCTGCCCTCCGCCGCGCTCGATTGAGCTCTGTACGACACCGCAATGTCCTCAGACGGTGGCGGCGCCATGCCCGACGCACGTCGCGACCTGCGCGCCCCTGTGCACGCATGCGACCTGTGGCGTGAGCTGCGTTCCAACATGCCACGCAACATGCGCCGCGACCTGCTTCGCAACGTGCCAGGCGACATGCGCCGCAACATGCCCGCAGCACGCGACATGTGGCGCAACTTGCGTCGCGACCTGCCACGCGACCTGCCATGCGACCTGCGTGCCCTGCGTGAGGACGGAACTCTGCACCGAGGTCTTGCCGCAGTGCACGCATTTGGGGCACTGCCCGCTGCCTCAAGGGGCGCAGGCCGGGATGGGGGCGGACGCGCAATACGGCTGCGGATATGGCACGATACACGGAAGCGCTCAGGTTATTGCATGCTCGGTCGCCTGTCCGTCGGTCCACACCTGCAATGTCGTCGTGTGCTGGCAAACGCGTCTGGCGATCGCTTGCTCCGA
The DNA here is from genome assembly GCA_963787135.1 of uncultured Alphaproteobacteria bacterium. Classification (GTDB taxonomy): domain Bacteria; phylum Pseudomonadota; class Alphaproteobacteria; order Rhizobiales; family Beijerinckiaceae; genus Roseiarcus. The sequence continues at coordinate 29,770 of CAWBBW010000033.1, forward strand.
GCTCTGCCCGACGCACCTGACCTGCAATTACGACTGTTACATAACGCGCAATCCGGCCGTCTGCCCCATCGCGTCGGCGATAGGGTGCCCGCCGCAGAGCCTCGGATGCCCGCAGCAGAGTCTCGGTTGCGGTGGACAGGGCCCTGCTCCGTTCGCGGGAGCGGGTTCGTTTTTCGGGAACCACTCATGTCCCGGAGTTTGCCGTCCTATGACGGTGGAGTGTTTGCAGTAGACGAACGACCCGCCCAATCGCGGCGCTCCGCCGGAGCGCCGCGATAACGTTGGACGATGGCTCTGGGCATCCCGAACACGCGCGGTGCGCTGCTCTCATCGCACGGCCTTGCCTGGGCCTCCCCGATGACCATAAATGGCTACAGTCCCTGAAGCGGGCGCCAAGCGGCGGGAGTGAAAGACGCCATGCACCTCACCGCCGCCAATCTGCCGTACTTTCTCATGGATCGAACCCTGCTCGGCGCCGACGAGCTGGCTTCGGGCCGCGTCTCCGTCCTCGACGCCAGCCGGCGCAACCGCAATTTCAAGGTAATGCGCCAGGGCGCGCCCGGTCTCTTCGTCAAGCAGATGCGCGACATGCAGACCGACGCCATGCTCACCCTGAAGCGGGAGGCTGCCTGCTATGAGATCGCGCGCGACACTCCTGAAGTCGCCCGCATCATGCCGCGCCTCATTCGCTACGATGAAAATCGACACACGATTGTGCTCGAGCTCCTGCCCGACGCCGAGAGCCTCCTCGCTTACCATGGCCGCCACAAAGGCTTTCCGGTCGAGATCGGACGAATGTTGGGCGAAGGGATCGGCCTCTATCACGCCAAGGCCGGCGCGCTCGTTGAGAACGAGAAACTGAAACCGCTGCTGCTGCGGCAGACGCCGGTGATCCTCACGCTGGGCCGCGGCGGCCACGACATCCTCAGCCGCTTCGGCCGTATCGGGCCGACGGTTTCGGCGGTGCTCCAGCAGCACAAGGACTTTGAAGGCCTGCTCGACGCGCTCGGCGCGGAGTGGCGATTCGACAGCCTGATCCACGGCGACATGAAATGGGACAACGTGCTCGTTTTTCCGGGCGAGAACGGGCTCGACTTTCGCATTGCTGATTGGGAAATGGCGGACTTCGGCGACGCCGCCTGGGATGTGGGCGCGGTCCTGCAGAGCTTTCTCTCGACGTGGATCATGTCCATGCCGATCGCGAGCGGCCTGGCTCCGGAAGCCTATATCGGGATGGCGGCTCAGCCGCTCGAGGCGATGCGGCCGGTGCTCAAGGCCTTCTGGGAGGCATATGCGAAAACGCGTGGCTTCAACGACGAGCAGGGGCGGCGCGAACTTGCGCGCTGCATGCGCTTCGGCGCGGCTCGGTTGACCTGGTCGGCGATCGAGCAGCGCTTGTACGTTTCCCAGCTCGACCCGGCGGCGACCGCGCTTCTGCAGGTCAGCCTCAACATCCTCAAAGATCCGCCGCGCGCGGTGCGGGATTTTGTCGATGTCTAAGCGGCCCCGCGCTTCCACGTCTAAACGTCCCCGCGCGTCAGTGTCGAAGCGCCCTCGCGCGCCAGTATCCAAACGGCCGGGCGCGAGCGTAGTCGACGCGCAGAATCGGCTCGTCGCGGCGCTCGACAAGATCGAGATCCGATCGCCGGTCGAATTCGTCTTCGCCGGTGAGAAGCCGGTCGACGTGAGGGCTCAGCAGCGGCCGTCCTCCTGGGGCGGACCGCCCGCGTCGGGCGAAGACATGCTGGCGAGGGGCATCCAGGCGACCCTCTATGACCGTTGCTATGCCGAGCGACACGGCGCTGACGGCGCGGCGACGGATCCCGCGTTCGCAGCGCGGCTCAGAGCCGCCAACACCGGGCGCGAACGCTGGGACCGTGGCTGGATCATTCATCAGTTTGGGCCCAACGGCCAGGCGTTCGTCCGCAAGGGCGACCGCGAACGCGCGGCCATGCCGGGAGCTTTCATTTTCGACGGCCCGCCCGGCATGGCGCCGCAGATCGGATCGCAAATCAGCCTTCGTGCTTCCTGCGAGACGCTCGAGGCGCAGCCGGGCTATTACTTCGCCTTTGGCGAGACGCTCGACGAGCTCGCCGACCAGCTGAGCCTAACGCGCCTCTATTTCCACTGCGCCGCCGAGAACGCCGCTTCGCTTGTTGGCGAACTGACCTCCGCGTTCAATCGCTTTCAGACGCCATTCCAGATGAAGACGCCGGCTGCGCCGGCGCTCTATGGGCGAACAGACGCCGCAGTTCTCTATGTCGGTCAACGCTACTTCCCCATCGTGGCGCGGATCGTCGAGCAAGTTCGCAACAAAATTACGCTCGAATCCGCCACGCCGCTCTTCACCAAGACCCTCTGGCCAGGGATCGGCGCGGCAGTCGAACCTGGCTCCGGCGAAAGCTTCGGCTCGCATCGGTGCCGCCTGACCGCCGAGGGGATTGTGGACGCCTGGCGCGAAGGCGAACAAAAGACCCAGGCCCGCCTTGTGGCGATCGCGAAGCGCTTTCTCGGCGCGGGGCTCGACCTTACGCGCCCATGGCTCGGCCCGACAGGGTTCGATCCGTTTGAACGCCCCCAATCCGCGAGGCTCCCGTGACCGCTGGACGCGAGCGCTTTCTCAATGCGGCGGCTGCGATCGGCCGCCGGCTTTGCCGCGATGCGGTGTGGCACGAGGGCCGTTGCGGCTGGCTTGGCTGGGCCATGGAGCCGCATGGCGGGCAATGGGTCAGCGTCTATCGCGCCATGGGCGGGCTCGTCTATGACGGCACGGCCGGGATTGGCCTCTTTCTGGCGCGTGCCGCCCGCCTGACCGGCGATCCCATCATCGCTGCGACCGCGGAAGGCGCTTTGGCGCAGTCGCTCACCGCCGTCGAGGACCTCACGCAGACCGGCGAATATGGATATTATTCCGGGCTCTCGGGCGTCGCGCAGTGCTGCATCGTGGCCGGTTGGGCGCTGGGCCGCGAGGATATTGTCGCGCGTGGCCGCAAGGCGATGATGGCTTGCGCCAGGCTCCCGCCCAAACCGCAACGGCTCGACATCGTCAACGGCAGCGCAGGGGCAATTCCCACGCTTCTCGAAGCCGCCGAACGCTTCGGCGAGGCCGAGTTCGCTGACGCCGCCGTCCGCCACGGGGCTCATCTCGTCGCGTCGGCGACGCGCAGCGACAAGGGCTGGTCGTGGGACACGCTCGCCATGCCGGATCAGCCGCATCTCCTGGGCTTCGCCCACGGAGCGTCGGGGATTGCCTACGCGCTGGCGCTGCTGGGCGCTTCGACGGGCCGGAGCGACTTTGTCGACGCTGCGCGCGAGGGGATCCGTTACGAACGCGCCTATTTTCGCGAGACCGAGGGCAATTGGCCGGACTTGCGCAGCTTCGTGCAAGCGGGACCGACCGGCGAAGCGCCGTGCATGATCGCCTGGTGCCACGGCGCTCCCGGGGTCGGGTTCGCGCGCCTGATCCTCCATCAGCTCATGCCCGATGACCCGTCCATCCTGTTCGAGGCAGAGACGGCTTTGCGCACGACAGCCGCGACCCTAGGTCAGGTCTCGCCGGGAACCGGCAATTTCTCGCTCTGCCATGGCGATGGCGGAAACGCCGACCTGCTGCTCCTGGGAGCCGACCTCCTCCGGAGGCCAGAACTCAGGAAGGAAGCCGAATCTGCTGCGATCCGCGCGCTCGATCGCTTCGAAGACACGCGCTCGCCATGGCCCTGCGGCGTGCCGAGCGCAGGGGAATCGCCCAACCTTATGCTGGGCCTGGCGGGGATAGGCTATTTCTTCCTTCGCCTGCACGATTCCGCAGGGATTCCGACCGTTTTGCTTCCCTTGGCCGCCGTCAGGAAGTCCGCGAAATCGCGTGGAAGAGCTGCCGCGCTTGAGGGCGATTCGATCGTTCCCTCAAAGATTTAGCATGATATTTCTGTGTGAGAATTACTCAATCCGGTTGAACCAACTCGCGCCCTTCCCCGGCCGCCGCCAGTGCGTCTAGCCCCTCGCGGTAGGTCGGATAGGCCGGCTTGAAGCCGAGCAGCGCCTTGGCCTTGGCGGCCGAGACCCGCTTCTCGTCCATGAAGAAGCTCGCCGCCATCGGCGAGAGCCTCGCCTCGTCGAAGGGTTCCTCCGGCGGCGGATCGACCCCGAGCAGCCTCGCTGCATAGGCGATCACGTCCTGGGGCGGCGCGGGCTCGTCATCGGCGACGTTCCAGATCTGGCCGTCGAGACCGCGCGTGAGCGCGAGGTGCGTGACCTCGGCGATGTCGTCGACATGGGCGCGGTTCGAGACATGGCCGGGCTTGACGATCCGGCGCGCGTCGCCCTCCCGCAGCCTCACGAGCGCGTTGCGGCCGGGGCCGTAGATGCCGGGAAGGCGGAGGATGTCGACCGCCGCCCCGCGCGCCCTGCCCGCCTCGATCCAGCGCGCCTCGTCCGCGAGCCGCGCGAGACCCCGGTCCGAACGCGTCAGCGTCGCGCTCGTCTCGTCGATCCATTGGCCGCCGTGGTCCCCATAAACCCCGATGGTCGAATAATAGAGGATGCGGCGGAGCGCCGGCGCAGCCGCGATCGCCGAGGCGAAGAGCTGGGTCGGCGCGCCGCCCCCTGCCCGGGGCGGGATCGAGACGACGATCGCCTCCGCCCGCTGAATCGCCTGTTCGAGCGCCGGCTCCCATCTGGCGCCGTCGAAGACATAAGCCTCGACCCCGGCGGCTCGAAGCGCAGCGACGCGCTCGTCCGACCGCGCCGTGCCGCTCGCCTCTATTCCAGGCGTCCGCCGGATGAGCGCCTCGGCGCAATATCCGATCCCGAAGAAGAAGACTCTCACGTCCGCATTGTGATTCGCCGAAGGCCCGAAGGCAAATCCTTATCGCAAGGCCTGAACGCAAATCCTTGTCGCAAGCGCGCCCGAACGGCGCGCTATTACATTTCACACAGCCGATCCGTCATGGCCGGGCTTGTCCCGGCCATCCACGCGATGCGCCAGGGGGAAGACGGTCAAATGCGATCTTGCTGGGTTTTGTGGAGGCAATATTGCGAAGCCGTCTCATTTGTTGCAGTTGAACCGCGTGGATGGCCGGGACAAGCCCGGCCGGACGCTAAAACTGCGTCTTTGTGTCACACAAGGCAATTTTGTTGACAGAAACTGTACGGCGCTGTACGGATATCTCCGCAGAGAGGTGACCATGGCCGTCAGCAAAGGCGCAGAAGAGGCGCGAAACCATCTCCCCGAACTCCTCGACGCGGCCGAGAAAGGCCGTCCGACCGTCATCACGAAGCGCGGCCGCCCAGTAGCCGTGCTGGCGCCGATCATGGCCTACAGCGCCGCCAATCGTCAGCACCCGCTGACGCCTCTTGCCGGGTCCGGGCGCGGGCTGTGGGGACCGGACAGCGCGCAAACTCTGCGCGATCTGCGCGACGAATGGAGCCGCTGAACCTCGACGGATTGCCGGACGATCCGCTTCTGCTGATCGACACCGCGCCCATCATCTATACGCTCGAGGCGCATCCGACGTTCGGGCCGCGTTTCAGGCCGGTCTTCGAGGCTCACGCCGCCGGAAAGCTGCGTTTCGCGGTGACGGCGATCACGATCGCGGAAGTGCTGACGGGTCCGTTTCAAGTGGGCGACGATGAGCTTGCGTCGCGCTATCGCGCCACTCTGGGGAGCTGGCGAACAATCTCGATCGACGCGGACATTGCGGAGAGCGCCGCAAGGCTGCGCGCCTCGTGCCGGCTGAAGCTGCCGGACGCCGTCCAGGCCGCCAGCGCGCTCGCGATCAATGCGGACGCGCTGGTGACACACGACCGCGACTTCGGCCGCGTTCGCTGGCTGCGCATCATTTCGTGACTGCGTTCTCCCGGCTTGCAAGTCGCGGCAGAGATCCTTACTCTTACACGTAAGAGTAGGAAACACCCATGCGCATCACATCCAAGGGTCAGGTGACCATTCCGGCTGAAATCCGCGAGCAGGCGGGCTTTCTGCCGCAGACCGAAGTGGAATTCGAGTTCGACGGCGCAGCGGTGCGCATCGTTCGCGCCAAGGCTGGCAAAAGGGCCGGACGCGGCGCTCGCCTCGTCGCTCATCTGAGGGGCCGCGGCGATGTCGCGATGAGCACCGACGAGATCATGGCGCTGACCCGCGACGACTGAATGAGCTCGGTATTGATTGACGCCAACGTCCTTCTCGACGTCATGACCGAAGACGCGCGTTGGCTTCAGGGGTCGGCGGAAGCCATCGAGCGGGCGGCCGACCGCTATCGCCTCGTGATCAATCCGGTCATTTTCGCCGAGGTCTCGATGCGGTTCTCGCGGATCGAGGATCTCGACGCCGCGCTTCCGAAAACCATGTTCGACCGTGAGGCAATTCCCTACGAAGCAGCCTACATGGCGGGCAAGTCGTATCTTGCCTATCGACGGCGAGGCGGAACAAAACGTTCTCCGCTTCCGGATTTTTTCGTCGGCGCGCACGCCGCCGTCGCGGGATATCAATTGATGACGCGGGATGTTAGGCGCTATCGCACCTATTTTCCCAAACTGCCGCTGGTCGTTCCCGACTGAGTTTTGTTCCAGGGGCCGGGCCATCGCCCGCGCCCGCTGGCGTCGCTCGGCCCCGCGCAAAACGCTCCTGGCGACAAGACGCGCCGCCCTGACCTTCGTGGCCCTTGCGGCGAACTTCAGAGGACACGGAGAAGGGCTGCCCGAGACGAAACTCGCCATTTATCGAGGATGATCAAACAGATGCACCCCTCTCCTCAAGCGCACGAGAATTTTGCGGCGGGGGCGGTTTTTCGCGCGCCTCCGTCGCCTGTTGCTGCCCTGATAAGCGCGAATTATCGCCCTGTTATATTCCTGTTATTTTGCTCGCGGCCCGCGCGAGGATTTAGATGGAAGCGATTGCAATCAAGAGCATTTTTAAGCATCACAGTTGGGCGTAAACTCTTGTTTCTGCCTGTAAGCAGGGCTTAACAGGACCCCGCCATTCTCCGCGGCAAACACGCGTTTTTCAACCTGTCTCAGCCGCAGGCTCGGCAACGCGCGTGAATTTCAACTCCCTCATGACCTCGCAAACCTGAAGATGGTACTCGGCATAGAACCTCTGCCGACCCAGCTCCTTGACCGGCACATGCTCGCGATGCTGAGCCCAGGCCCGCAACGTTTCGGGCAACTCCCACTCGAACAGGGTCAGCCGCTCGCCATCCTCGGCGACGAATGGCTTATGCGAAATGTAGCCCGGCATCTTGCGGGCAAGTTCGGCCATGCGCTGAAACTGATGTTTATACTCATCGCCGTCGCCCGCTTCCGTCCGGCGGGCGCGAAAGACGACGACCATCATGGGAGGCTCTCCAGACTTTGAGTGGCGCGGCTCCTTATGCCCCACTCTTCCGGCGAGCGGCTAGGTCTTCTTCTTCGGCATATAGAGGTCGGTCAGCGTGCCCGCGAAGGCCTCGGCCGACATGGCGAAGGTTTCCGACAAAGTCGGGTGCGGATGGATGGTAAGCCCAATGTCCTCGGCGTCCGCGCCCATCTCGATCGCCAGCGCCGCCTCGGAAATGAGGTCGCCGGCGTTCGGTCCCACGATGCCGCAGCCGATCAGGCGCCCCGTCTCCTCGTCCCACAGCGTCTTGGTCAGGCCCTCGTCGCGGCCGAGCGACAGCGACCGTCCGCTCGCCGCCCAGGGGAAGACCGCCTTGCCGAATTTCTTTCCGCTGGCTTTGAGCTCCGTCTCGGTGACGCCGACCCAGGCGACCTCCGGATCGGTATAGGCGACGGAGGGGATCGCCCTGGCGTCGAACGCGGATTTGTGCCCGCTCGCGACCTCGGCCGCGACCTTGCCCTCGTGCGAGGCTTTATGCGCCAGCATCGGCTGGCCGATAATGTCGCCGATGGCGAAGATGTGCGGCACGTTGGTGCGCATCTCGCGGTCGACGGCGATGAAGCCGCGCGCGTCGGCCGCCAGGCCCGCCGCGTCCGCGCCGATGCTGGCGCCGTTGGGCCGCCGCCCGACCGAGACCAGCATCGCATCGAACATTTCAGTCTTCTCGCCCCCCTCGCCCTCGTAACTGACGCGCAGACCCTCAGGCTCGGCCACGACCGCCGTCACCTTCGTCTTGAGCAGGATCTTGTCGTAGAGCTTGCCGACCCGCTTGGCGAAGGGCGCGACGATGTCGGGGTCGGCGCCCGGCATCAGCTGGTCCAGCATTTCGATGACCGTGATCCCGGCGCCGAGCGAATGATAGACGGTCGCCATTTCGAGGCCGATGATGCCGCCGCCCAGGATCAGCATCCGCTTGGGAATGAACCGGAGCTCGAGCGCCGAAGTCGAGTCCCAGATGCGCGGATCGGCGGGGATGAAGCCGGGCGCGACCGGCTCCGAGCCCGCGGCGACGATCGCGGTGGCGAACCGCACGACGCGCGTCCCCTCCGGCGTCTCGACGCGCACGGTATTGGCGGACGTGAACTGGCCCTCGCCCTTGACGACGGTCACCTTACGCTGACGGGCGAGGCCGGTGAGGCCCCCCGTCAACCGCTTGACGACCCCGTTCTGCCAGTCGCGGATGGCGGCGAGATCGATCGCGGGCGGCCCGAAACTTACGCCATGCGCGCCCATCGCCGCCGCCTCGTCTATGGTCTTGGCGACATGCAGGAGCGCCTTCGAGGGGATGCAGCCGACGTTGAGGCAGACGCCGCCGAGCGTCTCGCGCTTATCGACAAGCACGACCTTCTGTCCAAGGTCGGCGGCGCGGAAGGCGGCGGTGTAGCCGCCCGGCCCCGCGCCGAAGACGAGGACTTCCGCCTCGAAATCCGCGGGCGTGGCGGGCGCCGGCGCAGCGGTGGGGGCAGCAGCCGGAGCGGGAGCCGGGGACGCGGCAGCCGCTGGCGAAGCGGCAGCAGACGGAGCCGGGGCAGCGGCCGGCTGGCCGGCGCCTGCGCTTGCATAGGTTGCGAGCAGGGTCCCCTGGCTCACTTTGTCGCCGACCTTGACATGGATCTCGCCGATCACCCCGTCTTCGGGCGCGGGCACGTCGAGCGTCGCCTTGTCGCTTTCCAGCGTGAGGATCGTCGCTTCCTTGCGTACGCTCTGTCCCGGAGCGATGAGGATCTCGATGATCGGCACGTCCTTGAAGTCGCCGATGTCGGGAAGCCTGATTTCCTGCGCCATGACTCTTCGCTCCCGCCCTCAGAGGATGACGCGCCGCATGTCCTCGACGACCCCGGCCAGATGGCGCATGAAGCGCGCCGCGGCGGCGCCGTCGATGACGCGGTGATCGTAGGAGAGGCAGAGCGGGAGCATCAGCCGCGGCTGAAACGCGGCGCCGTCCCAGACCGGCGCCATGCGCGAGCGGACCACGCCGAGGATCGCCACTTCCGGCGCGTTGACGATCGGAGTGAAGGCCGTGCCGCCTATGCCGCCGAGCGACGAAATGGTAAAAGTCGCACCCTGCATCTCGGTCGGGGAGAGCTTGCCGGCGCGAGCTTTTTCGGAGAGCTCGCCGAGTTCGCGGGCGAGTTGGACGATCCCCTTCTGGTCGACATCCTTCACGACTGCGACCACAAGGCCGTCCGGCGTGTCGACCGCGACGCCAATGTGCCAGTAGCGTCGCATGATCAAGGCGTCGCCAGCCGGACTCAAAGCGGAGTTGAAGGTCGGGAAGGCTTTCAGGGTCGCAACCGTCGCGCGCATCAGGAGCGGCAGCAACGAAACGCGGTAAGGCTTCGATTTATCCTTCTTCGCGTCCTCGTCCAGCGCCTTGCGGAAGGCCTCGAGGCCGGTGATGTCGGCTTCGTCCGTGTGGGTGACGTGCGGCACGTTCACCCATGAGGCATGCAGCCGCGGCCCGGAGATGCGCTTGATGCGCGAGAGCGGCACGGTCTCGATCGGGCCGAACTTGGCGAAGTCGACGGTCGGGACAGCCGGCAGGGCGCCGCCGCCTGCGGCCGGCGCGCCGGATTTCGCGAGCGCCGCCTTGATGTCCTCTTTGGTGATGCGTCCCTTCTCGCCTGTGCCCTTGATCGAAATGAGATCGACGTCGAGCTCGCGCGCGAGCCGCCGTACGCCCGGCCCGGCGAAGACGCCCGAGAAGTCCGGTTTTGCGGGCCCCTCCGCCAATGCCGGAGCGGGCGATGGAGCCGCCGGCGCAGGAGCGGAAGACGGCGCCGCTGGCGGGGCGGTCGGCTTGGGCGCCTCCGCTTTCGCGGCCGCCGGCGGAGTTGGCGCGGCGGCTGCATCGGCGCCCGCATCGATCCGGGCGATCAGCACGCCCATCGATACTTTGTCGCCGACCTTGGCCACCACGTCTGCGACCGTGCCGGCGATCGGCGAAGGCACGTCCATCGACGCCTTGTCCGATTCGAGCGTCACCAGCGGCTGATCGACCTTGACCTGGTCGCCCGGCTTCACCAGCACCTCGATGACCGGCACATCCTTGAAGTCGCCGATGTCGGGGACGTTCACATCGATTTTCGCCACCGGCGATCTCCTGCGCGAATGATGAGAGTGGCGGGTTCAGGTGCGGGCCGGATTGGGCCCGTCGGGGTCGATGCCGTATTTCGCGATCGCCTCTGCGACCTTGCGGGTCGGCAGCAACTGCTCGTCGGCGAGCGCCTTGAGGCTCGCGACGACGACATGATAGCGGTCGACTTCGAAAAACGACCGCAGCCGCCGGCGATAGTCCGAGCGGCCGAAACCGTCGGTGCCGAGGACTTTGTACCGGCCGGGGATATAGGGGCGGACGCCGTCGGCGATCGCCTTCATATAGTCGGTCGAAGCGATGACCGGACCTTTGCCGCCGGCCAGCGCCTGGGTGATGAAGGGGACCCGCGGCTCGGCTTCCGGATGCAGCATCGACCACCGCTCGGCGTCGAGGCCTTCGCGCCTGAGTTCGGTGAAGCTGGTGACGCTCCACACCTCGCTGCTGACGCCATGCTCCGCGGCCAGCATCTCGGCCGCCGCCTCGACCTCGCGCAGGATGGCGCCGGCGCCGAGCAGCCGCACGCGCAGGGCGGATTTGTCGCCGGCGACATCGCGCAGCTTGTAGGCGCCGCGCAGGATGCCTTCCTCCGCCCCTTCCGGCATCGCGGGGTGGGCATAGTTCTCGTTCAGTGTTGTGATGTAATAGAAGACGTCCTCGTTATCGACCAGCATGCGCTTCAGGCCTGCGTGCACGATCACCGCAAGCTCGTATGCGTAGGTGGGGTCGTAGGTGACGCAATTGGGGACGGTCGAAGCCAGAACGTGGCTGTGCCCGTCCTCGTGCTGCAGGCCTTCGCCGTTGAGGGTCGTTCGGCCGGAGGTGCCGCCGATGAGAAAGCCGCGCGTGCGCATGTCGCCGGCCGCCCAGGCGAGGTCGCCGACGCGCTGAAAGCCGAACATCGAGTAATAGATATAGAACGGGATCATCGGCACGTTGGAGGTCGAGTACGACGTGCCGGCGGCGATGAACGACGCCATGGCGCCCGGCTCGTTGATGCCCTCCTGGAGGATCTGCCCTTTCGGATCTTCGCGGTAATACATCAGCTGATCGGCGTCCTGCGGCCGATAGAGCTGGCCGACCTGGCTGAAAATGCCGAACTGCCGGAAAAGTCCCTCCATGCCGAAGGTCCGGCTTTCGTCCGGCACGATCGGCACCACTCGGGGCCCGAGGTCCTTGTCGCGCAGGAGCGTCGTCAGAATGCGCACAAACGCCATGGTGGTCGAGATTTCGCGCCCCTCAGCCGTCGCCTTCAGCAGCGAGTCGAAAGCCGACAGCGGCGGGAGCGGCAGTGGATCGCTCTTTCGGCGGCGCGCCGGCAGCGGGCCGCCGAGCGCCTCTCTGCTGGCGCGCAGGTACTTCATCTCCTCGCTGTCTTCGGCGAAGCGCAGGAACGGCACCTTGTCGAGCTCTTCGTCCGAGACCGGAACCTGGAACCGGTCGCGGAATGTGCCGAGCGCCTCATGACTGAGCTTTTTCGCCTGGTGGGCGATCATCTGGCCTTCGCCCGCCGTCCCCATGCCGTAACCCTTGACGGTTTTCGCGAGGATCACGGTCGGCTGCCCCTTGTGCTCGACTGCAGCGCTATAGGCCGCATAGACCTTGACGGGGTCGTGGCCGCCCCGGGTCAGCGACCAGATTTCGGCGTCGGTCCAGTCCTCCACCATCGCCGCCGTTTCGGGGTAGCGGCCGAAGAAATGCTTGCGGATATAGGCGCCGTCCTTCGACTTGAAGTCCTGGTATTCTCCGTCGACGCATTCCTCCATCAGCTGGCGGAGCTTGCCTTCCGTATCTTTGGCGAGCAGTTCGTCCCAGCCTGAGCCCCACAGACACTTGATCACATTCCAGCCGGCGCCGCGGAAATCGGCTTCGAGCTCCTGAACGATCTTGCCGTTGCCGCGCACCGGACCGTCGAGCCGCTGCAGGTTGCAGTTGATGACGAAAATGAGATTGTCCAGCTTCTCGCGGCCGGCGAGCGAGATCGCGCCGAGCAACTCCGGCTCGTCCATCTCGCCGTCGCCGCAGAACGCCCAAACCTTGCGCGGCGCCGTGTCGGCGAGCCCGCGCCCGTGCAGATAGCGCAGGAACCGCGCCTGATAGATCGCCATCAGCGGACCCAGTCCCATCGACACGGTCGGGAACTGCCAGAAGGACGGCATCAGCCAGGGATGGGGATAGGACGAGAGGCCCTTGCCGCCGACTTCCTGGCGGAAGTGCAGAAGCTGTTCCTCGGTCAGCCGTCCCTCAAGGAAAGCCCGCGCATAGATCCCGGGCGAGCTATGGCCCTGGAAGTAGATGAGGTCGCCGCCGTGCGTTCCGTTGGCGCCGTGCCAGAAATGCATGAAGCCTGTGTCGTACAGCGTCGCTGCGGACTGGAAGCTCGCGATATGGCCGCCAAGCTCCGAGGATTCCTTGTTGGCTCTGACGACGATCGCGGCCGCGTTCCAGCGAACGTACCGCCGGATCTGCTGCTCGATCTTACGATTTCCGGGGTGGGGAGGCTGGGCTTCCGGCGGAATTGTGTTGATATAGGCGGTATTGGCGGCGAACGGCAGGCTCGCGCCCTTCCTGCGCGCCGACGTGACCACGGATTCCAGAATTTCGTCGATCCGGTGGACGCCTTCGAAGGCCTCTACGGAATCGAGCGCGTCGAGCCATTCGGCGGTCTCGTCGTCCTGTGACTTGACTCTGTCGTCCATCGGGCCGGGCCTCCCTGTCACTCATACGAAAGTCGCTGCGCGAATTTATCGCAGTTCATCTCACGCGGTCGCGGAATTGGCAATCGACGTCACGGGCGCCGCAGCCATGTGAGTTGAGCATGGTTTCGCGGCGATATGGCCGCAGCCGCCCGGTCGCTATAAGCTCGCGCCGCGAGGGCGTCGAAGCCTGATGCATGACGGAGCGCGCCTTGGCCGGACTGACCACCCACGTTCTCGACATCACACGGGGCGGCCCCGCCCAATCAATGCGGGTCGAGCTCTATGAACTCAATCCGGGCGGAGCGCGCAGGCTCATTGTTGACGTAACAACCAACGCGGACGGACGCACGGACAAGCCGATGATTGGCGCCACGGACGCGCGCATCGGCCACTTCGAACTCGTCTTCCATGCGGGCGATTATTTCCGCAAAGTCGGCGCGAAACTGGCCGATCCGCCTTTTCTGGACATTGTGCCCATCCGCTTCGCGGTCGCGGACCCGGCCGTCCACTACCACGTCCCCCTGCTCGTCTCGCCCTGGAGCTATTCCACCTACCGCGGGAGCTGAGCGGGGACGCCCACGCTCGGAGAAATTTCATTCAAACGAGCGAAAGCCGCACTTTCGGTCTTGCAATCGCGATCCAAGCTTATTATAAGCTAGCATATCATCTCACGGCTTACGATCCAATGTTGACACGCGCCCGCGAACTCGGGTTCGCACTTAACGACGTTGCGCGCCTACTGCGCACCTATTCCGACCAGCGCGCCCGCGAGCTCGGCACGACCCGAGCCCAATGGGCGGTTCTGTCGCGGCTGCAGCGATGCGAGGGCGTGAACCAGAGCGAACTCGCCGACGCGCTCGACCTCGCGCCGATCACGCTCGGCCGCCTTATCGACAAGCTCACTTCGGCCGGCCTGGTCGAGCGTCGCGACGACGCGGCCGACCGGCGCGCCCACCGCCTCTATCTGACGGAAAAGGCCGCGCCGAAGCTGAAGGTCCTCGGCGCTCTGGCGGAGGACGTCATGGGCAAGGCGCTTTCGGACCTCGACGAGGACGCCATCGGCTCGCTTCAGGGCGGCCTCGCCAAGATCAAGGCCAATCTCAAGAACGAATTGCATATGGGAGTTTGCGAGAAGTGACGCCATCCAAATCGGCCGTTGCCCGCGAAGCCGCGCACCCGGCGTCCGACCCGCCTCAAGGGTCGGGGCAACCGGTCCAATTCACCCCGGCGCGGCCTGCGCCGGGCCCCGGACCCCAGCCGGTCCCGCTTCCGCCGGCTGCGCCTCCACCCGCGCCGGCGCCCGCCGCCCCGCCCATCACCGTCAAAGGCAAGCGGTCAGGGCCGACGCGCACCATCGTGCTCTTCGTCGTCCCGCTGCTCGCCCTGGCGCTCGGCTTCGCCTGGTGGCTCCACAGCGGACGCTACGTCACGACCGATAACGCCTACGTCGGCTCCGATAAGGTGCTCATCACCCCGCAGGTCACCGGGGCGATCGTGGCCGTTCACGTCATCGAAGGGCAGAAGGTCAAAGTCGGCGATCCGCTGTTCGACATCGACCCTCAGCCCTATGAGATTGCCCTCAGGCTTGCCCAAGGGCGCCTCGACGCCGCGAAGGTCGAGTTCGCCAACCTGCGCTCTTCCTATGTGAGCAACCAGGACCAGATCAAAATGGGGCAGGACGCCGTCAACGTCCGGCAGGCTGATTTCGACCGCAAGAACGCGCTCGCCAGCCACGGCTCAGGGACGACCGCCGATCGCGATACCTCGATGGCCGCCCTCATCCAGGCCAGGCAAATCCTCGAGTTCGTCAACCAGCAACAGGCCACCACGATGGTCAAGCTCGGCGGCAGCCTCGACGCGCCGATCGAGAACTTCCCCGACTACATCCAGGCCAGGGCCGGGCTCGAGGACGCGCAGCGCAATCTGCGCAACACCAAGATCCAGGCCCCGATCGACGGCGTGGCGACCCAGGTCGCGCAGATCGAGCTCGGCCGCGTCGCGCCCGCCGGCCAGCCCGTCTTCGCGGTGGTCGCCGACACCGGCCTTTGGGTCGACGCCAATCCGAAGGAATCCGACATGACCTTTGTCCGCGAGGGCATGCCGGCGACGGTCACGGTCGACGCTTTCCCCGACAAAGTCTGGAGCGGCACGATTTGTTCGATCGCGCCCGGGACAGGGGCGCAGTTCGCGATCCTTCCGCCGCAGAACGCCAGCGGCAACTGGGTCAAGGTCGTCCAGCGCGTGCCGCTGCGCTTCTGCTTCGGCCCGAACGAGGACACCGCAAACGTGCGCTCAGGCATGAGCGCCAACCTCTCGATCGACACCGGCCGCGTCCGGACGCTCGCCGGCGTTCTCTCGGATCTCAAAGGTTGGGCAGCCGGCTTCGTGCCAGGCTTCGCCTCCGCCAAGAACGTCCCGGCATAATGGACCGGCCGATCTACGACACCATCGCGCCGAGCGTGCGGTGGATGCTGACCGTCTGCATCATGATGGCGACGGTCATGCAGGCGCTCGACACCACCATCGCCAATGTCGCCCTGCCCTATATGCAGGGCTCGCTGTCGACGACCCAGGATCAGATCAACTGGGTGCTGACCTCCTATATCGTCGCCGCCGCGATCATGACCTCGCCGCTCGGCTGGATGGCGACCCGGTTCGGGCGGAAGAAGCTGTTCATCGTTTGCACCGCCGGGTTCACCGTCGCCTCCATGCTGTGCGGGGTGGCGCTCACGATCGAGCAGATGGTCGCCTACCGGCTGCTTCAGGGCGTGTTCGGCGCGGCGCTGGTGCCGCTAAGCCAGGCCGTCATGCTCGACATCTTTCCGCCCGCCAGGCGCGGCTCGGCGATGGCGATCTGGGGGATGGGCGTGATGCTCGGGCCGATCATGGGTCCGACGCTCGGCGGCTGGCTGACCGATTCCTATTCGTGGCGCTGGGTGTTCTTCGTCAATCTGCCCTTCGGCATCCTGACGACTTTCGGCCTCTGGGTGTTCATGAGCGAGACGCCGATCAAGCGCGACGTGCCGTTCTCGTGGTTCGGCTTCCTGAGCCTCTCGCTCGGCATCGGCTCCCTGCAAATGATGCTGGACCGGGGCGAGCAGCTCGGCTGGTTCGAAATCGACCGAGATCGTCGTCGAGGCGATGCTGGCCGTCGTCGGCTTCTATTTCTTTCTCGCCGACTGCTTCACCTCGAAGCGGCCGTTCATATCGGTGCGCATCTTCCGCGACTGGAATTTCTCGGTCGCGCTCGTTTTCATGTTCCTGATCGGCATCATCCTGTTGGCGACGATGGCGCTGGTGACCCCGTTCATCCAGAACATGCTGGGCTACCCGGTTCTCTCCAGCGGCTATCTGCTCGGCACGCGCGGACTGGGCACCTTCGTTGCGATGTTCCTGGTCGGCCGGCTCAGCGGCAAGGTCGACCCGCGGATTCTGATCTTCATCGGGCTCGTCCTCGCGACCACGTCGCTATGGCTGGCGGTCGGATGGTCGCTCGACGTGTCGGCCAGAACCATCGCGATCAATTCGATCGCGCAAGGCTTCGGACTTGGCTTCGTTTTCGTGCCGCTAAACACGATCGCCTTCGCCAGCCTGCCGGGCGAACTGCGCACCGAAGGCGCGGCGCTCTGGACGCTGATCCGCAACATTGGCTCGGCGGTCGGCATCTCGATCGTCATCGCCCAGCTGACCAGCATGGTGACTGAGTACCATAGCCAGCTGGTCGAGCACATCACGCCGTTCAGCGACGCCATGCACATGCCGAACGCCGGCATGCTGTCGGGAATGGGACTGCCCAATCTCGAAATGCTCGAGCAGCTCGTCACCCAGCAGGCCGCGGCTATGGCCTATTCGAACGACTTCCTCTTGATGACGTTCGTCTCGCTCTGCGCGTTCCCGCTGCTCGCGCTGATCCGCTCGACCAAGGCCGCCCCGCCGCCGTCCCGCGAAGCAGCAGCCCATGCGGTGATGGACTGAGCGACCCGCGTCAGGCGTCGTTCGGCCGCTTCCGCCGCTGACGGTAGCCGAGGGCGGCGATCGCGATCGAGGCTGGCGCGAGCATGGCGAAAGCGACGCGCAAGCTCGAGGCGGACGCGACTGCTCCGAAGATCGGCGGACCGATCAGATTGGCCGCGTAGGCCAGCGTCGCGGCCATGGCTATCCCGAGCGACGGCGAGGTTGCGGCTGCGGCGCTCGCGCTGAACACGGTCGGCACCATATTGGCGAGGCCGAGACCCACGATGCAAAATCCCGCGATGACGGTGGACGGGGCAGGAATGCCGACCGCGAGCCCAGCACCGGCAAAGACGGCGAGCGCGCCGGCGACCACGACGCGCGTGCGGCCGAGACGGCGCACCACCCCGTCGCCGAAGGCGCGGCCAAGAAACATCATCAGCGCATAGGCGGAAAAGCCGGCCGCCGCGACGCCGGGAGCGAGGCCAATGTCGGCGCTGAGGTAAAGCGTGCTCCAGTCGTTGACCGAGGCCTCGGCAAAGACCGCGAGGAAGGCGATTGCGCCGAGCGCAACGAGCCTCTTTTCCGGCAGTGCGAACACCGCGGCCGCCGGCCGCGTGTCGCCCGCGCCAATCTGAAAACTGGCCGTCAGCGCAATTGCGAATGTGATCGCAGCCTCGAGGCCGAGCTGCGCCGCCGCCGTCGCGCCGCGGCTTATGAGGAGGCCGCCGAGCGCCGCCCCGACCAGGCCGCCGCCGCTCCAGGCGGCATGAAACGAGGACATGATCGCCCTGCCCCAGCGCGCCTCGACGACGCTCGCGTGCGCGTTCATCGGTACGTCGACGAGGATATTGAACACCCCGAACAGAAACGCCGCGAGCGCCAGCAGCCCGATCGACGGCGAAACGAGGTGAGTGAGCGGCAAGGCGGCAAGTAGCGCCGCGAAGATAGGTCCTGTCACCCGCAGGGTCGGACCCGTGCCTCCAAGTCGCGGCGGCAGCACTCCGGCGATCGGCATCGCGGCGATTGCGCCCGCGCCCGCGGCGAACAGCACAAGCGAGAGCATCGCGTCGCTGAGGTCGAACAGCGCCTTGACCAGAGGGATTGCCACCGCCCAGGCGCCAACGGCAAATCCATTGGCGAAGAAGATCGCCGTCACGCCGATCCGCGCCCGGGTCAGGGTTCGCGAGTCCGCCTCGGCGGCTGTCGCTGCGGCCGTCATCGCGTTAAGTCGGCGCTTTGTTCGGACTGAGGACGGGTTCCCGCGCGGCGCCGCCGATTGGCCGTCATAAAGGTCATCGCCTCGCTTCCAATTCGGCCAAGCGCCGATTGGACGGTCCCTTAGCCCAATCGTCCTCGTGGAGCGACCCGACTTTTCAGTGCGGCGTTCACTTCGCGCCCGCCTCTTGTTCAGACATAACGCTGTGCGAGTCGCCGGTCGTACGCCGCTTCGCGAGCCTCCGCGCGGCGTCCGGATCGTGCGCGGGCAGGTAAATCGTCGGACGCGAGGCGGCAAAGGCCCGGATTGCGCCGAGCGTCGCCGATGCGACGCCTTCGTCGGCGCTGACGCCGTCGACTTGGCCCGCAAGCATCGCGCCCTCATTGTACGAAGCGTCGCCGGCGATGAAGAAGGCCTCTTCTCCGTCCTCGACGATGACCGAAAGGTGATCGCGCGTGTGGCCCGGCGTCGCGACCGCGACGATCGCCCCGTCCGCGGTCAACCGGCGCGAGCAGGCGAAAGGTCCGTAGGCGACGCTATCGAGCGCAAGCGGTTTCGGATCGAAGCTCTTCGGCCAGCGTTGCGGCAGATATCCGCGTATCTGCCCGGCGATTCCCGACGCCACCTCGAGTTCGCCCGGACTGACCAGAATCTCACTTTGTGGAAATGCGCCGAGCCCGCCGTCGTGATCGATGTGCATGTGAGTCAGGACCACCCGCCTGACGTCCGAGGGGCCGATTCCGAGCGCCCGCAGCTGAGGCCCGGCCTCGTCGTCCGGCTCGATGTCGAAGCGCACGGCAAAGCGGAAGTACGGATGCCAGCGCGGAAGCCGCATGAGGCCCGCCGAGGCGCCGCTGTCGACGAGGATCACGCCGTCGCGATGCTCGATCGCGTAGGCGATCGTCGGCAGCCAGGCCGACCACTGGCTGTCCGTCAGCGGCGCAAGGCGCCGCGCCAGCCCATGCCCGCGCCCGGCGATCTGGCTCGCCTTGATCTGCACCCGGCCGGTCTCAATCGCGTGAATGCGCATGGGCGACCCCCGTCACCGTCGGCCGACGCGGCCAAGATGAGTGTCGCCAAAGGCGCTCGGGTATTTGAGGCCGTAGCCGAGCGCACGATCGAAGCCGATATGGGCGACCCAGATCAGCGCGACCGCGAGGACCGCGGGCTCTCCGGTGAGGAGACCCGCGAGGGCGAGCGGCAGCGCCAACGCATAAGTATGCGCGACATTGTAGGCGACGGCCCCAGCGCGCGCGCCAATCCAATAGCCGAGCATCGCGAGATCCGGCGCCAGAAACAGGAGCGCGAACAGAGGCCACGAAAGGCCCGCCTGCGCGTAGAGCGCGGCGGCGGCCGCGAAGGCGACCGCACCTTCGACTCGCAAGGTCGCGCGCACCGATCCCGACGCGAAGCCGGCCGGCGTCGAAGCGCCAGCGTCGAGACCAAAAACTGTCGCTGTCATGGAAGCCTCCTCACTCGACAGCGCCGCAAGCGCTGTCCATGGGTCGCAACTTAAGCCGGAGAACAGCTCTACGGAATTGCATATAGTCGTTGATCTGTTATACATTATCGTATGACCAAGCGCGAACCATCCTGGGACGAACTGCGCACGTTTTTCGAGGTGGTGCGCGACGGCAGCCTGTCGGGCGCAGCCCGGCGGCTGGGCGTCACTCAGCCGACCGTCGGACGTCATATCGACGCGCTCGAAGATGCGCTGGGCCTTGCGCTCTTCACCCGCTCGCCGCGGGGCCTCACGCCGACGCCGGCCGCCCTGGCGCTCGCGCCGCACGGCGAGACGATGGTGGCCGCAGCTGCCTCTCTCTCGCGCTCGGCATCATCGGAAGCGGCCCTCGACAGAGGCGTGGTTCGCGTGACCGCGAGCGAGATCGTCGGATGCGAGGTGCTCCCGTCGATATTCGCTGGCTTTCATGCGAGGCATCCCGGCGTCGCGATCGAACTCGCTGTCACCAATCGCAACGAGGACCTCGCTCGCGGCGAAGCCGACATCGCGGTGCGGATGGTTCGTCCGACCCAGAGCGGATTTGTCGCGCGCCGCATCGGCGCAACGCGCATCGGCCTTTACGCGCGGCGCGACTATTGCGACCGCTTCGGCGCGCCGCGCTCGATTGCGGATCTGCCGCATCATTGCGTCATCGGTTTCGATCGCGACAGCCGAACCTTTCGCTCGGCAGGCGCACTGGCGAAGAAACTCACCCGGGCGGACTTCGGCTTTCGCTGCGACAGCGACCTGGCGCAGCTCGCCGCGCTTCGCGCCGGCGTCGGCATCGGCGGCTGCCAGGAGGGAATCGCTCGCCGTTCGAAGGATCTCGTCCCGATTCTGCCCGGCGCATTTCAGATGACGCTCGAGGTCTGGCTCGTGATGCACCGCGATCTGAGATCGACGCCGCGCGTGCGGCTGCTGTTCGACTGGCTGGCTGAAGGCCTCTCCGACTACGTCAAGGGGAAGAGCGGCCGCGCTGCCGAGGCGTGAGTCAGATTGCCGCAGGGCGCGGCACTCGGCAAACCTCCGGTTCGTGCGTTCGGCAAGACCATGTCGGTTTTTCCGGCTACGGTATCCAATGGCCGCCTCAAGCGGCCGCTCTACCGCTCTTGAAAGCGAGAGCCTGGCCCCGGGCATGGGAACAATTTTCGCTCCCGTTTCGTTGTAGAGTTTGCTTTGTCATGGCCAAAGAAAGGACATGCTATGGACAAAACCATAATCGGATTGTTGGGCGGCGCCTCCGCGCTGGCTTTAATGGGCGGCGGCGCCCAAGCCGCGCCGGCTCCTGTGGGGCCCGCAACTTCTTTCGCTGAACTCCTGGACCCCATCCCAAACGCGGTTGAACTGCTCAACGCCGACGACCAGCGTGCGGCGTCAGACCCTGCGGCCGATGAGCGTCCGGTCCAACTGGCGCAGTATTATCACCACCATCATCATCACCATTATCACCATCATCACTATCATCATCACCATCACTACCACCACATCATCATCATTACTATTGACGGCCGGCCCGGCGCTGGTGACGGCGGGAGCTCCGGGTCTTTACGGGAGCTCCCCGCGTGTCGTTTAAAGGTGATCAGGGCCGCCGTTTCGCCTTCCCGGTCGCCGCGCCGAGAATGTGGCGATAGGTTCCATCGAAAACCGTGTTGGTCGCCGATGTCCATTCGGTTTCAGCCGAAAGCGTGGCGCGGCTCTCGTAGATTCGTCGCGACTGCATCTCGCGCTCCGCTGCCTCGTTATCCGACATCGGAACGAGGTCGAACTCGGCTTCCTCCGGCAGGATGAGGATTTGCACAAACGGCTCGCCCGGCCTGAATACGTGGACGCCGCCCTCGGGCGGCGACTTGAACACCAGGAAGTAGACCATCGGCCACCACCGCCGGATCAGCGCCGGCACGGCGATTGGTGTCGTATTAGTGGGATCGGTGTAGAAACGCGGATGCGGCTCTGTCCGGATCGCAAACCCCTCTTCAACTTTGAGGTCCAGCGCTAGCTGGTAGGTGTAGTAGAGGTGGCCGAACGTTCGGAACGGCGGCCATTCCCCGCCGTGACCCTCTGGCCGCGGGCCGAAGTCGCCGTCGAGCGAGAGCTTCCCGCCGGCGACGGTGACGCGCAGCTCGTTCTCGTAGGGGTAGAAGAGCTCGATGCCGTAGCGCGCCCCTTCGGAGAAGGGCAGGCAATGCCACGCCTGCTCCATCGATCCGTTCTTGCGCGCCTCGCGCTGACCTCCCCAACCGGGAACGTCGAGCTTGGTGCGCCGCGGCTTGAAACCCGGCGTATGGGAACGGAATTTTACCTGGCGCATGATTTCACCGAACGCATTGGCTGAGTGCTTCGTTCCTTGCGTGTCCAACTCCGCTTGGTCAATTCAAGGCTTTTCTAAAAAACCGACAATTTCTTGACAACGGGACCGATCCGTGATTAGCTCTTTGGCTGAGCCATAGATAGGGCAGAGTTCAGGGCTGCATGCGGCTCGACAGGCCGGCGTAAAGCGGAGTTAGCGCCGAAGCTGCTTTAGGATTTTGATATAAGTCATTGAAACATACTGAATTTATGGAGGAACAGCACGCTTTCATTTCCTTGCGCCGGACTTTCATTTCCTTGTGCCGGGCTTTCATTTCCTTGTGACGGGCTTTCATTTCCTTGCGCCCGATTTTGATTTCCTTGCGCCGAGCGGAAACGCTTCTTGCGGCGTTGAGCGTCAGCCGCGCCTTGGCTGCCCTCGATCCGGGGCCGGTTCGGGAGTGAGATTAGTGCCAGAGCGCGCCCGGCCTATGCCGGTTGCGCCACCTTCAACACCAGATCGGCGAGGCGGTCCGCTGCGTCCGAAACTCCCGCCGCCTTCGCCGCTTTGGCGGAGGCCGCGAGCTTCGCCGGCGACGCCAGCGCGTCCCGGAGGATTGCGGCCAATCGCGCTGGCGTGAACTCGGTCTGCGGCACCACGATCGCGCCGCCGGACGAGGCAAGCGCCGCGGCGTTCGCCGCCTGGTCCTGGTCCAGCGCATGCGGGAACGGCACCAGCACCGACGGGCGGCCGATGACGGCAAGCTCGGACACGGTCGAAGCCCCGGCGCGGCCGATGACGAGATGCGCGGCCGCGATCCTGGCCGGCAGATCGGGAAAAAACTCCGCCACCTCGACCGGAAAGCTCATACGGGCGCATGCGGCTGCGACGCGCGCCTTGTCTTCGCCGCGGGCCTGCTGCGTCAGGCGGATCCATTGGCGCTCGTCCGGGTTGAGGAGAGCCAGGGCTTCCGGGACGACATCGGCCATCACGCGCGCCCCCTGGGAACCGCCCGTCACCAGCACCCGGAGGCGCTGTCCGGCGAGATCGGGATAGGGGATCTCCGCCGCCGCGACGACGGCAGGGCGGACCGGATTGCCGGTGTAACGTGTCTTTGCTTTCGTCGCTGCGTCCGCGCCCTTCAGCTCCGGGAAGCCGCAGGCGACGGTCGAAACGCGAGAACTCAAAAATCGGTTGGCCCGGCCCATCACTGCGTTCTGCTCATGCAGTACGCTTGGAATCCGCAGGAGCGAGGCGGCAAGCAGCGGTGGAACGGTCGGATAGCCGCCAAACCCTACTACCGCGCGCGGCTGGATGCGCTGGAGCTTGACCAGCGCGGCGACGACGCCCGCGGCGAGCGTGACCGCGGCCTTGGCCTTGTTCAGCGCGCCGGCGCCCGTCGTCGTCGCGGAGGGAAACGAATGGACCGCGCGAGCCGGAAAGTCCTGTCCGTATTTCAGCGCCCGGTCGTCGGTCGCCAGTTCGACCTCAAGCCCGCGCTGCGCGAGCGCCGCGGCGAGCGCAGCAGCCGGGAAGAGATGGCCCCCGGTGCCGCCAGCGGCCAGCAGAATCGAGCGCGCTCCGCTCATTCCGCCGCGACGAGGTGATGGTGCAAATCGGCGATCGGGCGCCTGCGCGTAACCGCGAGCAGAAAGCCCATGCCGAGGCCAAGCGCGAGCAAAGACGAGCCGCCATAGGATATGAACGGCAAAGTCATGCCCTTGGCCGGCATGGCGCGCAGGTTGACCGCCATGTTGATCCAGCTCTGGACGCCGAACATGATCGTCATGCCGGCCGCGACGAAACGACAGAACGGGTCCTGATTTCGCGTGGCGAGCCACAGTCCGCGCAGCACGATGAAGCCGAAGAAAGCGATCAGCGCCATGCAGGCGACCATGCCGAACTCCTCCCCCGTGACGGCAAAGATGAAGTCGGTATGAGCGTCCGGCAGGATGCGCTTATAGACGCCCTCCCCGGGCCCGCGCCCGAGCCAGCCACCTGACAGGATGCTCTGCAGGGCAGTGTCCACCTGGAAGGTGTCGACCACGCCGCCCGTCGCATCCGGGTCGATAAAACGCAGCACGCGCTCATGAACGTGCGGCGAAAGTTTGTAGGCGGCGAAACCGCCGACCACGCCTAGCCCGCCGACCCCCACCACCCAGAACCAATGAAGTCCCGCAATGAAGAAAAGCGACGCCCAGACTATGGAAACGAGCATGGTCTGTCCGAAGTCGGGCTCGAGAATCAGAGGCACGATGGTCAGAGGCAGCAGGACGAACGACAGGAAACGGGCAAGCAGGGCGGTCGGCGTCTTCCGCCCCGCTTCGGTGAAGGCCCACGCCGCAAGAACGACAAAGGCGGGCTTGATAAACTCCGAGGGCTGCAGCCCGAAGATCCAGCGCCGCGCGCCCTTGACCTCCGTCCCGAACATCAGCGCAAGAATGATGAGCGCCAGCGACAGAACGAAGAGCAGCAGCGCCGCTCGCCGAACGTGACGCGGGGAGAGAAACGAGGTTGCGATCATCAGGATCGCCGTCGGAATGAGCATCAGCGCTTGTCGGTCGACGAAGTGAAACGTCGATAGATTGAGCCGCTCGGCGACCGCAGGACTTGCGGCGAGCGCCATGACGAGGCCGATCACCATCAGCGCTCCGAACGAACCCAAGAGCCACCGATCGACTGTCCGCATCCAGTCCGCGACGGGGCCGCGCTGCGCTCTCGAGACCATGACTAAGCTCCCCCTTCAAAAGTCGGCTCGGCCACGGCCTCTTGCCGTTTGAGCAACTCCGTAACGGCCGCACGGAACGCGTCGCCGCGCGCCTCGAAATTCGCGAACTGGTCGAACGAGGCGCAAGCGGGCGACAACAGCACCACAGGCTCTTGCGCCGTCGACTGCATCGCGTCGCGGGCCGCGGCCGCGATCGCGACCTTCAGCGTCCCGCAGCGTTCGAATGGAACCGTGTCGTTCAGAGTGCGCGCGAACTCGTCTGTCGCTTCGCCGATAAGATAGGCCTTGGCGACGCGGGCAAAGAGCGGGCGAAGCGGCTCGACGCCGCCCGCCTTCGGCCTGCCGCCGCAAATCCAGTGAATGTCCCGGAACGATAGCAACGCCTTCTCGGCCGCGTCGGCGTTGGTCGCCTTCGAATCGTTGATGAAGAGCACGCGGCCGAGACGACCAACCTCTTCCATTCGGTGAGCGAGGCCGGGAAAGGACCTGAACCCGCGCGCGATCTGCTCGCGCTCCACGCCCAGCGCCCGCGCGGCGCCGCACGCGAACGCGGCGTTCTGCGCATTGTGCGCGCCGCGCAGCGCGCCCGCTTCTTCCAGGTCGGCTATCGGTTCAGACTCGCCGCGCGCCATAACGCATCGGTTCCGAACATAGATGTCCGCAGTCGGCGAGTCGGCGCCTGAGATAGCCGCGACGCGCCGCGCGCCGGTGCGCCCGTTCAGCCGTGTATAGATATCCCTGCAAATGTCGTCGTCGACGCCGACCAGCGCGATTTCGGACTGCGCCGCAAGCCGCTCCTTAACGGCCGCGTATCGCGCGAGATCGCCGTGTCGATCAAGATGATCCGGCGTGACGTTGATGAGCAGTCCGACGCTCGGCTCCAGCGACGGCGCGAGATCGATCTGATAGGAGGAACATTCGATCACGTGAGTCCGCGTATTCGCAGGGGGCGGCAGATCGAGAACGGGCGTGCCGATATTGCCCCCAAGCGCGACATCGCGCCCGGCCTCCCGAAGCACATGGGCTATGAGCGCGGTCGTCGTCGATTTGCCGTTGGTCCCGGTAATGGCGACGAACGGCGCCTCAGGCGCGCGAGCGGCGCGTTCCCGCGAGAACAACTCTATGTCGCCAACAATCGGAACGCCGGCCGCTTTGGCAAGATTGACGGTCCAATGCGGCGCCGGATGGGTGAGTGGCACCCCGGGCGACAGCACGAAAAGTCGAAACCCCTTCCAGTCTGCTCGAGCAAGATCCACCAGCGCGAAACCGGCCTGAGCAGCGCGTTCGCGCGCGCTCAGATTGTCGTCCCAGACCGCGACTTCAGCGCCGCCTTCGACCAGCGCGCGCACAGTCGAAAGGCCCGACCCGCCGAGACCGAAGACCGCGATGCTCTGTCCGCGAAGGGTTTTGACCGGCGTCAATCGTCACCTCAGCTTCAGTGACGCAAGTCCGATCATCGCCAGTACGAAGGCGATGATCCAGAATCGCATGACGATCTGCGGCTCTGACCATCCAAGCTGCTCGAAATGATGATGGATCGGCGCCATGCGAAAGACGCGCTTGCCGGTAAGCTTGAACGATACAACCTGCACGACGACCGATAGCGCCTCCATGACGAACAGGCCTCCGATCACAGCCAGCACAATCTCGTGTTTGACCGCCACCGCCATGGCCCCGAGCAGACCCCCAAGCGCCAGCGATCCCGTATCGCCCATGAAGATCTGGGCCGGAGGCGCGTTGAACCACAGGAACCCAACCCCTGCCCCAATCATCGCGCCGCAGACCACCATCAGGTCGCCGGCGAGCGGCACGTGATTGATCAGCAGGTAGTGTGAGTAGATCGCGCTCCCCGCGAGATAGGCGATAAGTCCGAGCGTTGCGCCGGCGATCATGACGGGCACGATCGCAAGTCCATCGAGGCCGTCAGTCAGATTGACCGCGTTGCCGAACGCAACGATGACGAAGGGGCCGAAGAGCAGGAACGCCCAGCCGAAATCGAACACGTAGCCGGTGACGAAGGGAACGGCGAGCTCGGTCGCGCCGTTCGCGCCCACGCGCATCATCGCATAGCAGGCCAGCGCGGCGATGACGTATTCTCCAGCCAGACGCGCGCGGCCGGAAAAACCGAGATGCGACTGCTTCGTCACTTTCAGATAATCGTCATAAAAACCTATCGCGGCAAAGCCCGCGGTGACGAACAGCACGATCCAGACATAGGGGCTTTCGAGATTGGCCCACAGCAGCGCCGAGAAGAAGAGACCGAACAGGATCATGAGTCCGCCCATGGTGGGCGTGCCTCGCTTCGTCACGAGGTGCGAGGCCGGTCCGTCGACGCGAATCGGCTGTCCCTTGCCCTGCTTCAGCCGAAGCGCGGAAATGATCGCGGGGCCGAAGAAGAGAACCAGGAACAGTCCCGTTCCGGCGGCGCCAAGCGTGCGGAAGGTGAGATAACGAAACAGATGAAAAACGCCAGGCAGGTGAGGCAGATCGGCCAGCCAGGTCAGCATTGCGCGTCCTCGTCCTGAGCGTGAGCTAGCTGCTCGCGCAACGCCGCGACGAGCGGACCCATACGGCTCCCGTTGGACCCCTTGATCATCACCACGTCGCCGTTCCGCAATACCCGTACGATTTCGAGCGTCAGTTCGCTTGACCGTTCGGCCCAGACCGCCCTCATCGATGCCGGGGCGGCCTCGAAAAGCGCGCGTGTCAGTGGTCCTGCGCCGAAGAGGAGGTCGACCCTGTTGGATCTGAGGTCGTCAACAAGTTGCGCGTGCATCGCAGCACCTTCCCCTCCAAGCTCCAACATGTCGCCGATGACGGCGATCCGCCGCCCGTTCGGCCCAGGCCTTGACGCGCCGAGTAGCGCCAGCGCCGCTCGCATCGAGGCTGGATTGGCGTTGTAACTCTCGTCGATGATCGTGGCCGAACCGTCGGGCGTGGGGATCGAGATGCGTTCTCCCCTGCCCTTCTGCGCCGAAAATCCCGCGAGCGCGTCGGCGCAGCGGTGAACGTCCGCGCCAAGGGCGTGGGCCGCCGACAGCGCGCCGAGTGCATTCTGGGCCATGTGCAGGCCCGGCGCGCCAAGATCGAAACGCATATCCCGACCAAAAAATCGCGCGTGGACACGCGACCCTCGTTCCGTGTCGATCACTTCCGTTATTCTGGCGTCGCAGTTCTCGCTCGCGCCAAAGGTCAGCGTGCGCGCGTGGCAGGCATGGGCGGCGTTCGCAAGTCGAGAAAATTGCGCTGCATCGCGATTCAGAACAGCGATCCCACCGGGCTCAAGCCCGAGAAAGATCTCCGCCTTCGCATCGGCGATTGCTTCGATCGAGCCCAAGTGTTCGATATGAACAGGCGCAATGGTTGTAATGAGCGCCACATGGGGACGCACCATCCGAACGAGCGGCGCAAT
The DNA here is from genome assembly GCA_963787135.1 of uncultured Alphaproteobacteria bacterium. GTDB lineage: Bacteria > Pseudomonadota > Alphaproteobacteria > Rhizobiales > Beijerinckiaceae > Roseiarcus. The sequence goes on from CAWBBW010000033.1 coordinate 58,033, forward strand.
CTCTCCCGCGTGATTCATGCCGATCTCGAAAACCCCGAACTTGGCGTTCGCCGGCATGCTCGCCAGCGTCAGCGGCACGCCCCAGTGATTGTTGTAGGAAGCTCTCGACGCGTGGGTCGACCCGCAAGCCGATAGCAGCGCGCGTAGCATTTCCTTGGCGGTTGTCTTGCCGACAGAGCCGGTGACTGCGGCGATGCGCGCTTTTGACCGGGAGCGCGAAGCAACTCCGAGCCGTTCCATGGCGTTCATCGTGTCGTCGGTCGCGTAGAACGGACCGAGAGCTGCAAGCGAGGCCGCCCGACCGCGATTGACGACCGCTGCTACTGCGCCCGCGTCGAAGGCGCGAGCGACGAAGTCATGGCCATCGTGGGTGTCGCCCTTGATCGCAAAGAAAAGATCTCCTGCCTGGAGCGTTCGGGTGTCGATCGACACGCCGGTAATGATCCCCCTCAGCGGAGTGCTGGGGTCGGCGCCGAGCGCGTCCCGAAGCTCCGATTGGCTCCAGAGCGGCATCACGCCGCCTCCCGCAAAGCCGCGCGCGCTTCGTCCGCGTCGCTGAACGGCAGCGTCCTGTCGCCTACGATCTGCCCAATTTCATGACCTTTGCCGGCAATCAACAGTACGTCGCCTTCGGTCAGCAGTGCGACGGCCGACCGAATGGCTTCGGCGCGATCGGCGATCTCGACTGCGCCGGGCGCTGCGGCAAGAATCTGAGCACGGATCACAGCGGGATTCTCCGAGCGCGGATTGTCGTCGGTCACGATGACGACGTCGGCGCAACGCGTCGCGATCTCGCCCATGATCGGTCGTTTCCCCGCGTCGCGATCGCCGCCACAGCCGAAGACAAGAATGATTCGCCCTCGCACATACGGACGGAGAGCCGCAAGCGCCTTTTCGAGCGCGTCGGGCTTGTGTGCATAGTCGACGAAAACCGCGCCGCCGCGGATTTCCCCGATGCGTTCGAGCCGCCCGGGCGCGCCATGAAGGAGCCGCAGCGCCTTGAATACGGCGTCCGCTTCGCTGCCGGTTCCGATGCAAAGCCCGGCGGCGACGAGAGCGTTGCTGACCTGAAAATCTCCGGGCAGCGGCAATCTGACGCGCCGGGAGCGGCCCCCGAATTCGAGCTCCAGCGTCGAGGACAGGCGGTCTCGCTCGATGGCGGCAAGACGGATTGTTTCGCCTTTCGCGCCGACGGAAACGACCGTGAGGCCGCGAGCATGCGCGGCCTCGATCACACGCGGCGCAATGTCGCTGTCAGCATCGACGATCGCCGGGGCGTCGATCGGGAGGAGTTCGCGGAAGAGCCTCAGTTTTGCGGCAAAATAGTCCTCGACCGTCGCATGATAGTCCATGTGGTCGCGCGAGAGATTGGTGAAGGCGGCCGCTGCGAAGCGCACACCGTCGAGGCGTTTTTGATCGAGGCCGTGCGATGACGCCTCCAATGCGAGATGGGTTACCCCCGCCGCGGCAAGCCGGTCGAGGGTCTGATGCAGCGCAATCGGATCCGGCGTGGTGAGCGCCCCATACGCCGTCAGCGGACGCGACACGACGCCAATGGTGCCAATCGACGCGGCCTCGCGGCCGAGAGCCTCCCAAATCTGACGCACGAAGGCCGCAACGGAAGTCTTCCCGCTGGTTCCGGTCACCGCCACGATCGTTTCGGGCTGGCGCGGATAGAGCCGCTGCGCAGCGCGCGCGAGCGCCGAGCGGGCGTCCGGCACCCTGACGAGCGGCGCGCCTGCGATTTGGCCCTCCCGCGACGCCACGATCACCGCCGCTCCCTTCGCCGCCGCTTCATCGGCATGCTTGAGGCCGTCGTCCCTCACCCCGGTGAGCGCGAAGAAGACGTCGCCCGGCGCCACCTTGCGGCTGTCGCACGCAATTCCTCTGACCTCGCGGAAAGCAAGCGCTTCGTCCGCTTTATCGAGATCGAGGATGTCGCCAAGCCGTGTCATTCCGCGCAACTCATTCCTTGCCGGTCTTGTCGGCATCGGCTCCATACCCCAGACGGGCGATGATGGGGAACGGCTGATTTGGCGGATTCTTCTCGGGCGGCACTCCCTCCAGCGGCTCGACCCTGCGGATGAGCGCGCCCGCGACCCTCCCGGCGTTATAGGCGGCGGTGTGGAAACCGTGATCTTCAGGCGCCGGCATGGGATCGTCATAAATGGTCATAAACAGGTATTTTGGCTTGTCGGCCGGCGTGATCGCCATGAAGGTCGTAAACACCTTGTTTTCCGAATAGTGCCCATGGATGATCTTGTCGGCTGTCCCGGTCTTGCCGCCGACATAGTAGCCCGGAACGTTGGCGAAGCTCGCGGAGCCGTGGGTCGCGTTTGAGCGCATGAGGTAGCGCATCGATTCGGACGTCTGCTCGCTGACGACCCGATGACTTACCTTCGCCGCGTCCTCGGGGGTGCGGGGCAGGAAGGTCGGGACCATCATATTGCCGCCGTTGACCAGCGCGCAAACGGCCATGACGGCCTGGATCGGCGCGACGTTCAGTCCCTGGCCGAAGGCGATGGTCATCGTGTTGAGCTCGCCCCAACGCTTGGGCACGAGCGGTTCGGCGCTTTCCGGTAATTCGGTGCGCAACCGGTCAAGCTGGCCCATCTTTCTCAGGAACGCTTTATGGCCCTCGACGCCAACCATCAGCGCCAACCGCGCTGTCCCGATATTGGACGAATGCGTGAAAACTTCCGGCACCGTCAGAATGCGGTGGGTCGCATGGAAATCGTGAATCGTGAAGCGCCCGTAACGCAAGGAATCGCGCGCGTCGACCCGCGTGCCGAGGTTGACCTTGCCTGAGTCGAGCGCCATCGAGATCGAGAGCGCCTTGAAGGTCGAGCCCATCTCGTAGACGCCTTTGTTGATCCGATTGATCTTCATCGGATCCTTCATGTCGCCCGGATCGTTGGGGTCGAAGTCGGGCAAGGATTCGAGAGCGAGGACCTCGCCGGTGTTGACGTCCACCACCATGCCGGCCGCGGCCTTCGCGTGGAAGCGCTCGAGGCCGCCGATGAGTTCGTCGCGTAGCGCATGCGTCACCTTAAGATCAAGCGAGAGCCGCACAGGCTTCAGGCTCTCCGGATCGACTGCGAAACCGGGGACGTGAGGGTCGGTCAGGCTCTGCTGGTCGAGGTACTGCTCCATGCCGGCGATACCGACATTGTCCTTGTCGACGAAGCCGATCACATGCGCGCCGATCGGCCCGTTCGGATAGACGCGCTTGTTTTCGGGCAGGAATCCGACCCCCGGCAAGCCAAGATGGAAGATTTCCGCCCGCTCCTTCGGCGTGATCTGGCGCTTGATCCAGACGAAGCCCTTTTTGGAGCCCAAGACGCTCGCGCAGCTCCCTCGCATCGACGTCCGGCAGCACGGCGGTGATGAGCTCGACCGCCTCGTCCTTGTCGATGATGCGGTTGGGCTCGGCGAAGACCGACATCGTCTTGACGTCGGTGGCGAGGATGTCGCCGTTGCGGTCGAGAAGATCCGGGCGCGCGCCGGAGACGGCCTCATCGGCGGCGCCCTTCAAGGTTTGCGGCGGATCGTGCGACACGCCGAGCACGACGAGTTTTGCGCCGATCGCGGCGTACGCGACGAATATGCCGAGCGCCGCAGTGCGGATGCGCGCGCCCGAGCGATCGAGCCGCGTCGTGAGGAGCGCCCGGGCGAAAGTCTTCAGGTTCTTCGCCCCGGCCCAGTTGCGAATGGATGCGCGCGCTGCGCCCCCGGGCGCCGGCTCCAGATCGACGCCGAAGTTCTTCGGCACAGCGCGATGGAAGAGGGCGATCGCCGCCGCGGTGGCGGCGCCATGGCGCCTCGTCTTTCTCACCGCTTTTGGGCCGGGGCCGGCTGCATCTGCTCCATCTTCTCACCTTACCGGAGGCGTTTCGCCGCCGGCGTCGGCGGCGGGCGTGGCGCTGTCTTTCAGGAATCCAAGCGATTCCAGCGTGCGGCCAATCGAGTCGACCTTGGGCTGGGCTTCGGGCAATTCGCCGACGGTCGCGATCTGGCTCAGCGCCAACGCCTCCATGCCGAGCTTCGAATCGGCGAGCGCCTGAAGACGATCGGGGCGGGCAAGATGGGCGTATTCCGCGCGCAGCAGATTGATCGCATCCTTTTCCTTGGCGATGAGATGGCGTGTTTTGACGAGCTGCTCGGAGGCATAGATCGTGCGGTACTTGACCCCATAAACATAGGCCGCCGATCCAATGAGGGCGGCGATCGCCGCCGCATGCATGAGCCGCCACATCAGCGTTGTCTCCCGCGTCGCGCCGGCAACCGCGTCAACGCTTCGAGTGCGCTGTCTAATGCCTGCGGCGAGGCGTCCAGGCGAATTGCGAAGCGAAGCTTGGCCGAGCGCGCCCGCGGATTGGCCGCAACCTCTGCTTCGCTGGGCTCGATCGGCTGGCCGCGCGGAACCTCAAAGGTCGGCCCGGCCTCGGCCGGCTCGCCGGGCAGGAGGCGTGAGGGCGCGCGGCCGCGCCCCGAACGGCTCGCGAGAAACTGTTTGACGATGCGATCCTCGAGCGAGTGGAACGTAACCACCGCGAGGCGACCGGCGGGCGCAAGAAGCCGCTCGGCCGCGGCGAGCCCGCGCAGGAGTTCGCCGAGCTCGTCATTGACCGCGATCCGCAAGGCCTGGAACGTGCGCGTCCCCGGGTGGGTGAGCTCTCCCCGGCGGGCGGGCGCGACGCGCGAGATCATGCGCGCAAGCTCGAGCGTCGAGACGAAGGGCGTCGTCTCGCGGTCGGCAACGATGGCGCGCGCGATGCGGCGGGCGGCGCGCTCCTCGCCGAAATGGAACAGAATGTCGGCGATGGTCTCCTCGTTCTCGTCGCGCAGGATGTCAGCGGCGGTGCGGCCCGTGCCGCCCATTCGCATGTCGAGCGGCGCGTCGAAGCGCAGCGAGAAGCCGCGCGCCGCTTCGTCGAGCTGCATCGACGAAACGCCGATATCAAGCACCACGCCGTCGAGCGCGCCAAGGCCGAGGTCCTTCGCCACCGCCTCGAGGTCGCCGAAGCGCGCCTCAACGAGCCGGAGACGTCCGTGCGATTCCGCAACGAGACTACCCGCGGCGCGGACCGCCGCGGGATCGCGGTCGAGGGCGACGACCTGAGCGCCGCGGTCGAGCAGCGCTTGCGTGTAGCCGCCGGCGCCGAAAGTGCCGTCGACGATGAGGCCGCCCTCGCGGGGCTGAAGCGCATCGAGGACCTCGGCCAGCAGGACGGGAATATGCCGCCGCCTGGCTTTGCTCATAGGGTGGTCGCCTCGCCGACCCGCTCGGCTCTGAGCGTCCTCAGGCGCAGGCGCGACTCTTCGAGATGCGCCTCGAAGCGCGACGGCTCCCAGATCTGAAACTTGTGCCCCTGCCCAACGAACACCGCCTCGTCGGCCAGTCCGAGCGCCGTCTTGAGGCGCTCGTCGAGCGACACCCGGCCCTCTGCGTCCATGCGCAGGATCTCGCTCGTGCCGAGCAGCGCGGTCGCGAAGGCGTCGCGGGTCGGCGACCAGGGCGGCAGCGTCACAAGCAGCGCGTCGATCTCGGACAACAGCTTCAGGCCCCCGCAGTCGAGCGCCGGCTGATCGAGCGACCGATAGGCGTAGACGCCCTCGAAGCCGTCCTTCGCCAGAACCTGCCGGAACGGCGCGGGGATCGAGACGCGGCCCTTGGCGTCGAGGCGATGGGTGAAATGGGAGAGGAAGCGATCCACGGGGCCCCACGACGCGCCAACCCGCCTCGCCCGGGCTGGTAAGGCTCGGCGGCGACGGCGCGCGGGCGCTGTCCATGGACGGGATAGCGTGGGATAGCATGGGACCCCATGGGCGTCAACGAAGCCGAGAGGATTCCCGCCCCTGGAAGCCGCCCCGGGCGCCATTAGGGGTTGTTAAGGTTAAACTTCCGTTAGGGCCGTGCGCAACGCGTGTTCGGCGGCTCTGAGGCTCATTGGACGGCCGCCCGGTTCACCGGGAGAAATGAGCGAATGCCGTGCCGAGCAGTTTTGTAATCGCGGCAATCCTTTCAATGGCTTAAGTGCTAAAAACTGCACCTTTTCCGCTCACCCGCGAACCCTCCCCGAAAGAAGCGACTCTGCGCGCGCCAGACGGCGCCATTCTCGGGCATGAATTCCATTATTTCAAAGGCTTGCGGCGCCATTTCCGCGCCACCTCCCTCTCGTCTGCCCAGTTTCACGCATGGCTTCCACATCCGGTCTCGGTGAGAAAAGGTCGTCACTTGCATTTTATCGCCCACAGCCCGTGATATTAGGTGCATTCGGAACGCCGGAATATGGTACCACAGATTCCGCTTTTTCCAAAGAGAATGTCGACAGAGAATGTCGACAAAATTTTTCAGATTAGGCAGGGCGACTCAACGCGATTGTCCGTCCGACGCCGACGCCGCGCCCTAGCCCCAAGTCCCGATCTTTCCTCTCGGGCGTGTCACCGCCAGCGCCGCAGATCGCGAGCGTTGCGAGCAACGTCTATACCACCGGACACGGCTCGGCGCGCCAGATTTCCTTCGCGTATTCGTGGATCGTCCGGTCGCTCGAGAATTTTCCGGAAGACGCGATATTGAGAATAACCTTGCGCGTCCATTCGTCCGGCTTGCGATAGAGCTCGCAGAGCTCCCCGTCGGCCCGCATGTAGGATGTCAGGTCGGCGAGGTGCATGAACTGGTCGCCGTATGTCAGCAGCGCCCCGCGCAGCGGCTCGAAGATCCCCGGCTCGTCGCGGCTGAAATGGTCGGAAAAGATCAAGTCGAGCGCTTTGCGCGTTTCCTGCTCGTTCTGGTAATGCCAATAGGGGCTGTACCAGGGGCGGCTCTCGGCGACCTCGGCCGCGGTAAGGCCGAACAGGAAGAAATTCTCCTCCCCCGCCTCCTCCGCCATCTCGATGGTGGCGCCGTCGCGAGTGCCAAGCGTCAGCGCGCCGTTCATCATGAACTTCATGTTGCTGGTGCCGCTCGCTTCATAGCCGGCGGTGGAGATCTGATTCGAGACGTCGGCTGCAGGAATGCAGCGCTCCGCGAGCGTGACATTGTATTCCGGCAGGAACACGACTTTCAGCCTGCCGCGGACCGCAGGATCGCTATCGATCGTCTGACCCAGATTGTTGATGAACTTGATGATCACCTTGGCCAGATAATAGGCGGGCGCAGCCTTGCCGGCAAAGAAGAAGGTGCGCCGGGGGATATCGAGATCCGGGTTCTCGCGCAGACGCTGATAGAGAATGACGATCCTCAGAGCGTTGAGCAGCTGGCGCTTGTACTCGTGAATGCGCTTGATCTGGCAATCGAAGATGGTGTCCGGATCGACGACAATGTCCGTATGCCGCTTGACCCAGTCGGCGAACCGAGCCTTGCACGCGCGTTGAGCCTTCAAAACCTCCGCCCGGAACGCGGCATCCTCCGCGAGCGGCCGAAGCTTTTTCAATTGCGAGAGGTCGGCGATCCAGGCGTCGCCTATCGCGGCCGAAATCGTCTCGGCGAGCGAGGGATTCGCCAGTCGGAGCCAGCGCCGCGGCGTAACCCCATTAGTCTTGTTGTTGAAGCGCTCGGGAAACACCTCGGCGAGGTCGCGCACAGTCGTCGTGCGCAAGAGGCCGGAATGGATCGCGGCGACGCCGTTGGTGCTGTGCGAGCCGACGATCGCAAGATTCGCCATGCGGATATGCTTCGTCTGCCCTTCCTCGACCAAGCTCGTTCGGGCCGCGCGCCCTGCGTCGCCGGGGAAGCGGGCGTGAATATCGTCTAGCAGCCGGCGATTGATCTCGAAGATGATCTCGAGCTGGCGCGGAATGAGGAACCCAATCCATTCGACCGGCCAGCGCTCGAGCGCCTCGGGAAGCAGAGTGTGATTGGTGTAGGCGAGCGTCGCCCGCGTGATGTCCCACGCCTCATCCCAACCCAGATGCGCCTCGTCCAGCAAAATCCTCATGAGCTCGGGCACGGCGAGGGTCGGATGCGTATCGTTCATCTGAATGGCGGCCTTGCCGGGCAGCGTTCGCCAATCCGAATTCAACTCGCGGAATCTGCGAACGATATCCCCCAGCGAGCAGGCGACCAGGAAATATTCCTGCATGAGCCGCAGCGCGCGCCCCTGGTGCGTGTGATCGTCGGGATAAAGAACGCGGGTCAGCGATTCGGCATTGAGCGCTTCGGCGATCGAGGCGACGAAATCGCCGCCGCTGAACCGCTCAAAGTCGAACCCATGTGGGGCCGTGGCGCTCCACAACCGAAGCGTATTGATCGTCTTGCCGCCATAGCCGACCACCGGTCTGTCATAGGGGACGCCGATCAGCGTCGAGGGGTTGTTCGGGATCATGTGCAGCGTGCCCGCACGCAATTCAAACGAGCAGCCGAACGTCACTTCGATGCTCTCGGCGGGGCGCACCACTTCCCACGGATCGGGGTGACGCAGCCAGTTGTCCGGACGCTCCTCCTGCCAGCCATTGCGAACTTTTTGCCGGAAGATGCCATGCTCGTAGCGCAGTCCGTAGCCCATGGCCGGCAACTGCATCGTCGCCATCGAGTCGAGGAAGCAGGCCGCCAGACGGCCAAGACCGCCATTGCCCAGACCCGCGTCCGGCTCCTCGTGAAGGATCTCCCACCACTCGCGGCCGTCAAAACTCCGCCCGACCACAGGATCGAGCATGAGGTTCAAAACGTTGTTGCCGAGCGAGCGGCCGATGAGAAACTCGATCGAAACGTAGTAGACCCGCTTTGGATTCTCGTGCGCGTAGGTCTTGTCCGTCTGCAGCCAACGCTCCGATAGAATGTCTCTTACCGCGCGGGCGGCGGCCTTGTAACGTTCTCGCGAATTGGCGGACTCGAGCTCGACGACATTGTCGAACTTCATGCGCCGCTCATAGAGCGCCTCCGGCGATCCGGCGAAAGGCGACGAGCCAACGCCGTACTGTTGCAGGAGTTTGTCGGGGCTGGGCGAACTCTTCTCCGCCTCGTCGAAAGACTTTCGGGTGCTCTCCATCGCTCCGCCCTCGTTCAGCTTGTTCTGCCTTTTGGCGCCGCGCCCGCGTAGCGGAGCCAGTTTCCCTTGGCTAACGCCCCTCTTAGCCAAGATCGCCAACAGACCTAGGTAGGGTCTCCTCGTGACGCCTTCGCGACGCATTTCTTCGGCCGCCGCCAGCCGTATGACCCAATTCGCGTGCGTTTGTTTGAAAGGCTGCGACCGCTATCGCCCCGTCCTGCCTAACCCGTCTAGAAGCGCACCCCTTCGGCCGCCTCCTTCAATGTCTCCGCGCTTCGCTTCAGCGCGTCACTCTCCCGAGCATCGAGTTTTGGCGTCAGAGTCCTCACGATGCCGCCCGCGCCGAGCACGCGCGGCAGGGACAGGGCCACGTCTCGCACACCCTGGCATTCCTCCGTCAACATCGAGCAAGTGATCAACGCCCGCTCATCGCCCTCGATAGCCTGAGCCATCTGCGCAAGGGCAGCGCCGATGCCGAACCAGGTCGCTCCTTTGCCCTGGATAATAGCATAGGCGGCACGGCGCACCGCAGTATCGATGCGGCTGCGGTCGGACTCCGTCAGTTCCCGCCCCATCTGGCGCGCCGCCTCCGCCACCGTTAGATTGCCGGCCACGGCGCCCGACCAGTGCAAAACCTGACTGTCGCCATGTTCGCCGAGCACACGGGCATCGATGTACGCCGGGTTGATTCCGATATGCGCCGCGAGCAGCGTGCGGAACCGCGCGGAGTCGAGGATCGTACCGGACCCGATTACGCGATGCGGCGCCACCCCGTTCCGGCCGGCGAGGACAGTCACAATCTGGGTCATGACGTCGAGCGGATTGGTCGCCACAAGAAAGATGGGATCGGCTACCGCCGCCACCACCGCCGGCACGATCTCCGCGAAGATTTCGGCATTGCGCGACAAGAGGTCCAATCGGCTCTCGCCAGGCCTCTGGCTGGCGCCTGCGGCGAGCACGACGACACGCGCGCCGTCGAGATTGGCCAGCTCCCCGGCCCGAACCCGGAGGGGATCCGCAAGCGCCGCGGCGTCCAAAACGTCACGCGCCTGGGCCACCGCCAGATCTGCATTGCGGTCGACGAGCACGATCTCGGAACCGACGCCACGCATCATCATGGCGTAAGCGGCGGTAGCGCCAACCTGTCCGACGCCTACGATCCCGATCTTCACGCTCTTCCTCCCACCGTCGAGAACGTTATCCGGTCGCGACGAGCGAATATACTGCGCGCGAAGCAGCGCCGGCCTGAGCCCAATCTAACCGACGAAGGCTCCGTTCCAGCTCTCGACCGCTGGCGAGTCCTGATAGTCGCCGAGCACGCTCAACGTGCCGGTATCCAAAAGGAAGTGCTGTCCCGCCGCGGCGGACAAGCCGATCCAGCGCGCCGCTAGCACGCGAAGAACATGCCCATGGGCGAATAGCGCGACATTTCCTTCAGCCGCGCGCGCCCGGGCGATCACTCGATCCGCCCGGGCGCCTACCTCCTCGGGCGTCTCGCCATTCGGGCATCCGTCGCGGAAGATCATCCAGCCAGGCGACCTCTCCCTGATCTCGTCGGAGGTCAGTCCCTCGTAGGCTCCGTAGTTCCATTCCATCAGATCGTCGTCGACGACGGCCTCTCTCCCTAAGCCCGCGAGGTCGCAGGTTTCCCTCGCCCGCCGCATGGGACTGACGAGGACGAGCGCAAAGCTCGTCTTCATCAACGCCGGCCGCATTCCCTCTGCGAGCCTTCGACCGTTGTCGGTCAGAGGCAGGTCGGTCGTCCCGGTGTGCCGGCCGTTGAGACTCCACGCGGTCTCCCCATGCCGGATAGCGAACACTTTCACGCTGTCGTTGAGCGTCATTGCGCCTCGTCATCAAGAGCGCGGAGCCGGAGTCGCCCGCCGGCGGTCTACGCCTTCACACGTTATCCCCCGCCGTCGACGTCGCGCCCCGAGCGGCCGCGGTCACGCCGCCCCAGGTCCAGTCCTTGATCTCGGGCATGTCGTCGCCGTAGCGGCAAATATATTCCTTGTGGTCGATGAGCTTGTCGCGAAGCGCCTGCTTGGCGTACGCCGCGCGGGTGCTGAGCCCCGGCACGCGGTCAATGACGTCGTTGACGAGATGGAACCGGTCGATGTCGTTGAGCACGCACATGTCAAAGGGCGTGGTCGTCGTTCCCTCTTCCTTGTAGCCGCGTACGTGAATGTTGTCGTGGCCGTTACGACGGTAGGTCAGCCGGTGGATGAGCCACGGATAGCCGTGGAAGGCGAAGATGATCGGCTTGTCTTTCGTGAAAAGCGCGTCGAAGTCGTGGTCGTTGAGGCCGTGCGGATGCTCGCTCGGCTGCTGGAGCCGCATCAGATCGACGACATTGATCATGCGCACTTTGAGTTCGGGCGCGTGCTGGCGGAGGAGTTCGACGGCGGCGAGGGTCTCCAGCGTCGGCACGTCGCCGCAGCAGGCCATCACCACGTCGGGCTCGCCGCCGCGGTCGTTGCTCGCCCATTCCCAGATGCCGAGGCCCGCCGTGCAATGCTTGATCGCCTGATCCATGCTGAGCCACTGCGGCGCCGGTTGCTTGCCGGCGACGACCACGTTGACGTAGTTGCGGCTGCGCAGGCAATGGTCCGTGACCGACAGGAGGGTGTTGGCGTCCGGCGGCAGATAGACGCGCACGACCTCGGCCTTCTTGTTGATCACGTGGTCGATGAAGCCGGGGTCCTGATGGGAAAAGCCGTTGTGATCCTGCCGCCAGACGAGGCTGGATAGGAGATAGTTGAGCGAGGCGATCGGCCTGCGCCACTCGATCTCGTTGCAGACCTTCAGCCACTTGGCATGCTGGTTGAACATCGAATCGATGATGTGGATAAAAGCCTCGTAGCAGGAGAGGAAACCGTGCCGGCCGGTCAGGAGATAGCCCTCGAGCCAGCCCTGACATTGATGCTCGCTTAGCATCTCCATCACCCGGCCATCCGGCGCGAGGTGATCGTCGTAGGAAACGGTCTCGGCGACCCAGGCGCGGTTCGTCACCTCGAGCACGTCCTGCCAACGGTTGGAGTTGTTCTCGTCCGGACTGAACAGGCGGAAGTTGCGCGCCTCCAAGTTCAGTTTCATCACGTCGCGCAGGTAGTCGCCCATAACCCGCGTTGCCTCAGCGGTCACGGCGCCGGGGGAGGAAACCTCGACGGCGTAGTCGCGGAAGTCCGGCAGCCTCAGGTCGTGCAGCAGGGCGCCGCCGTTCGTATGCGGATTGGCGCTCATCCGGCGCGTCCCCGACGGCGCCAGCGCGGCCAGTTCGGCTTTAAGGCGGCCGGTCGCGTCGAACAGCTCCTCGGGCCGGTAGCTCTTCATCCAGCCTTCGAGGATGCGCACGTGCTCGGGGTGGCCCCGAATCTCGCTCATCGGCACCTGATGAGAGCGCCAGTAGCCTTCCTCGCGCTTGCCGTCGATCTCCTTCGGGCAGGTCCAGCCCTTCGGGGTGCGCATGACGATCATCGGCCAGACGGGCCGCTTCGAGAAGCCGTCGGCGCGGGCAACGTGCTGGATGCGCCGAATGTCGTCAATGACCTTTTCCAGCGTCGCCGCCATCAGCTCGTGCACGGTCTTCGGATCGTCGCCCTCGACGAAATGCGGCGCGTAGCCGTAGCCGCGCATCAGGGCTTCGAGCTCCTCATGCGGGATGCGCGCGAGAACCGTCGGATTGGCGATCTTGTAGCCGTTGAGGTGCAGAATCGGCAGCACGGCGCCGTCGCGCACGGGATTGAGGAACTTGTTCGAGTGCCAGCTCGTGGCGAGCGGCCCCGTCTCCGCCTCGCCGTCCCCGATCGACACAGGCGACGATGAGGTCGGGGTTGTCGAACGCCGCGCCATAAGCGTGCGAGATTGCATAGCCGAGCTCGCCGCCCTCGTGGATCGAGCCCGGGGTCTCGGGCGCGACATGGCTTGGGATGCCGCCGGGGAACGAGAACTGGGTGAAGAGCTTCTTCATCCCCTCCTCGTCCTGCGAGATGTTCGGATAGACCTCGCTGTAGGTTCCCTCGAGATAGGCGTTGGCGACCAGCCCCGGGCCGCCGTGGCCGGGGCCGGTAATGTAGATCATGTCGAGGTCGAGCTTTTTGATCAGCCGGTTGAGATGGACGTAGATGAAGTTGAGGCCTGGCGTCGTGCCCCAATGTCCGAGCAGGCGCGGCTTGACGTGGTTCTCCGACAGCGGGGCTTTCAGTAGCGGATTGTCGAAGAGATAGATCTGACCGACGGACAGATAATTTGCCGCCCGCCAGTACGCGTCGATAAGCGCGGACTCTTTGTCAGACAATGCCTTGGCCATGATTGACCTCCCGCCGCCTCCCTTAGCCCGGCGGAACACGCCGCCGACCGTCGCCCGATCTCGACCGACCCGCCCGATCGCGAATGCATCGGGGCCAGATTGTGCGCCTGCCATGACATTTAGACAACAGCGCCAGCCTCTTCGTCTTACTCCGCGGATCATCCGTCCGATCTTGGCGCCCACGCTAGCGGCGGTCCGGACAGCGGAGTAGAGTCCAGCTTCAATCGGTCGCGTGCGGGAACAACGGATCGGCCAAAAGATAATTCATGGTTGCGCAGGCCATCCCGCTGAAGACGACCGGAACGCAATTCGTGCGCGCGGTCAGAGCCTTTGGGCAGTCCGAAGTCGGCTGGAAGGCCAAGCTCATCTTCGCCGCGCTGGTCCTGCTTCTCTGCGCGGCCAATGCGCTGAACGTCGTCAACAGCTATGTCGGCCGGAATTTCATGACCGCGATCGCGGATCGGGACATGTCCGGCTTCATCAGGCAGGCCTTTTTTTATGTCGGGATCTTCGCCGCTTCGACACTTGTCGCGGTCATCGCCCGCTTTGGCGAGGAGCGGCTCGGGCTCTTGTGGCGCGACAATTTGACCCGCCGGAGCGTCCGCAACTACCTTGCCGACGGAACCTTCCATCGCCTCGGTATTTCGGGAGCGGTCGCCAATCCCGACCAGCGCATCTCCGAGGACGTTCGCGCCTTTACGGTGACCACGCTCTCTTTCGTGCTCATGGGGCTCAACAGCGCCTTCACGATCTTCGCTTTCACCGAGGTTCTCTGGACGATCAGCCCCCTGCTCTTCGGCGTTGCGGTTCTCTACGCGGCGGGCGGTTCGTTCTTCACGATCGTGCTCGGGCGCCCGCTGATCAGGCTGAACTACGACCAGCTCGACAAGGAAGCGAGCTTCCGCTCCGGGCTCATCCGTGTGCGCGACAGCTCCGAAGCCATCATGCTGGCGCGAGAAGAGGACGCGCAAACGGCGCAGTTGCTTATCCGGCTCGACGATCTCGTCGCCAATTTTCGGAAGATCACCTCGATCAACCGCAATGTGGGGTTCTTCACCACCGGCTACAATTGGATGATCCAGATCATTCCGGCGCTCATCATCGCCCCCGCCTTCATTGAAGGGAAAATCGAGTTCGGCGTCATCACCCAGTCGGCGATGGCGTTCTCGACTCTCGTCGCCGCCTTCTCCCTGATCGTGACCCAGTTCCAGTCGCTGTCGAGCTTTGCGGCGGTCGTCGCCCGGCTGAGCGCGCTCGCCGAGGCCTTCGGACAGCCAAGCGATCCCGAAGCGCGCGAGGGAAGGCCGCCGGGCCAATGAACGGCGGATCGGGGGACAGATCCTCTACCGCGTCGCTCGTCCGTCAGTCGGACCCGGCGTCCATGTCGAGATCAAGCCCGAGGTCACGCCGGGCGCGCATCCAATGCTCAATTTCGCGACCCTCCGGCATGCCCTCCTGGAGCCAGATCTCGTGCGCGCGCTCGCGGATCGCATGTTCGTCGGGTTCCGGCTTGTGTCCCTCGGCGGAATGATGGTCGTGACGGCTCGGTACGTGGGGGTCTGGTTCCTGACTCATTGAGTTGCTCCTCTGCTCCCCGCGTCCCGTCTCTCGTCACCGCCAAACTGTGCGCATTTGTAGATACGGCTCGACCTGTTCGGACGCGAACTGCTGGCGGTGGACGGGACCCGCATCAAGGCGGTCAACAACAAGGATCGAAATTTCACCCGCAATTCGCTGGCGAAATTCATCAAGGCGGCCGACGAGCGGCTGGCCGATTACCTCCAGCGGCTCGACGAGGGCGACGCCGCGGAAAAGGCGACGAGCGGCGCGCGGGTGAAAAATCTCGCCGAGAAGATCGAGGGACTGCGCAAGAAGCGCGGCCAATACGACGCCATGCTGAAGCAGCTCGAACGCACGGGCGAAGACCAGATATCCCTGACCGATCCCGACAGCCGCGCCATGGCGGCGCACACGCGCGTCGCTGTCGGCTACAACATTCAGGTCGCGGTCGACGCCAAGCACAAGCTGATCGTCGAACAGGAAGTGACCAACCAGGTCGTCGACATGGGGCTGTTGCAGGCGACTGCCGAGCCGGCGCGCGAGATCCTCGAAGTCGAGAAGATCGACGTCGTCGCCGACAAGGGTTATTTCAAGACGGAAGACATCGCCGCCTGCGAAAAGGCGGGGCTGACGCCTTATGTGCCCAGACCCCAACGCGGCTCTTCGGTCAGCAATGGCTTCTTCCGCAAGGACGAGTTCTCTTACGATCCGGAGCGGGACGCATACGCTTGCCCGGGCGGTCACGAACTGAGGCCGCTCCGCCATGGCAAGTTGCGCGAGATGACGAAGGTCGATTACGGCAACCCGGCGGCGTGCCGCGATTGCCCGCTACGCCCGCGCTGCACGGACGCCGGCTATCGCGTCGTCTCGCGTCTCGAGCACGAGGACGCGCTCGACCGCATGGCGGCCCGCCTGAAGGCGAGGCCGGAAGTTCTCGACCGCCGTCGCGAGACGGTCGAACATCCGTTCGGCAGCATCAAGCAATGGATGAATCAGGGCGCGTTCCTGATGCGCGGCCTGGAAAAAGTGCGCGCCGAATTCAACCTGACCGCGCTCGTCTACAATTTGCGGCGAGCACTCAATATTCACGATTTCGACTTGATGACAATTGAACAACGATCGGGCGGACTGCCTGACGGGCCTGCGACAACCGTCCCAAGGCCCATTGCGCAATGGCGAATTCTCCGCTCAATTGGCGCCGACGCCGGCGCCAGACCCGGCGCTAGACCGGGAGCGAGACATGGCGGACGACATCGAGGCGCGGACGATTGCGAAGGTTGCGTGGCGCTTCATTCCGTTCCTGATCCTCTGCTACTTCGTCGCCTACCTCGACCGGGTCAATGTCGGCTTCGCCAAGCTGACGATGGACGCCGACCTCGGGCTCTCGGAAACTGCATTCGGTTTCGGCGCCGGCGTGTTCTTCCTCGCCTATTTCGTGTTCGAGGTGCCGTCCAACATCATCATGGACAGGGTCGGGGCCCGCGTCTGGATCGCTCGCATCATGCTGTCCTGGGGCGTGATCTCCGGCGCCATGGCCTTCATTCCGAACATCGCGCGGGCAACAGGGATCAGCCCCGAATATACGTTCTATCTCCTGCGGATCCTGCTCGGCTTCGCCGAGGCCGGGTTCTTCCCGGGAATAATCTTTTTCCTCACCCTTTGGTTCCCGGCCTCCTATCGGGCGCGCATCGTCGGCTATTTCATGGCCGCCATTCCGGCCTCCTCAGCAATAGGCTCCCCGGTCTCGGCGGGACTGCTCGGCCTCGACGGCGCCGGGGGTCTCCGCGGCTGGCAATGGCTCTTTGTCATCGAGGCGGTCCCGTCGATTATTCTCGCCGTCGTCACCTTCTTCTACCTTACCGACCGCCCGGCGGACGCCCGCTGGCTGGCCGAGGACCAGCGCAACTGGCTCAAGCAGCGGCTCGACGCCGAGGACGCGCGGCGCGAGCACGTTTCGCCCAACGGCATTCTCGCGAGCCTCTTCGATCCGCGCGTGCTGGCCCTTTCCCTCGTCTATTTCGGCAATGTCGCCTGTCTCTACGGCGTCGGCTTCTGGCTGCCGACGATCGTCAAGGGCTTTGGCCTGTCGATTGCGATGACCGGTTGGGTCAGTGCCATTCCCTATGTGATCGGTTTTCTCGGCATGATCTGGTGGGGCATGCGCTCGGACCGGACGGGCGAGCGCACCCTGCATCTCGCGCTCTCGCTGGCGCTGGCGGCGATCGGCGTCGGGGCCTCGGCCGTCCTGACCGATCCGACCCTGAAGATGATCGCGCTGAGCGTCGGCGCCTTCGGCGTGTACGCTTCGCTGCCGATCTTCTGGACCCTGCCGACAGCGTTCCTCGCAGGCGCAGCAGTTGCCCCGGGGATCGCGGCGATCAACTCGATCGGCAATCTCTCGGGCTATTTCGGTCCCTTCGTCATTGGCTGGATCAAGGACGCGACCGGCAGCTTCGCCTGGGGTCTGGCGACGATCGCAGCCTGCGCGGTGGTCGCGCTCGATCATCACGCTCGCGCTCGGCCACGACCCCCATCTCGAACGCGCGCCAGAAGCGGCCGAATGAACAGGAGGAGAACTCATGCTGACACGACGCGTCTTCGCCGCCTGCGCTCTCTGCGCAGCCGGTGGCTTCATGGCGACAGGAGTCGATGCGCAATCCGCTGCGACCGCGGGCCTCAAACGCACGCTCCTCAAACAGACAGACGGACCGACGGACAATTACGTCACCGTCGAGATGAAGGTCGAGATCGAGCCGGACGCCGCGATTGCGCGCCATACCCATCCCGGCGTCGAATCAGGCTATGTGATCGAAGGCGGGACAGAGCTTTCGATTGACGGCGTCGGCACGCTCTCGCTAAAGCCGGGCGACGGCTATCAGGCGCCGACCGGCGTCCCGCACAGCGGCAAGAACGGCCCGGCGAAAACCGTCATCGTCGCGACCTATGTGGTGGAAAAGGGCAAGCCTCTCGCTTCGCCCGCGTGAAAGGCTTCAAAATGTCCGAGGCGCCGATCCATGCCGGCAACACAGCCCAGGCGGACTACTGGAACGGCGTAGCCGGGCGGCGCTGGCGGGACCGTCAGGACCACCAGGACGAGGTGCTCAAGCCGGTTTCCGACCAGCTTATAGCAACGGCGGACCCGAAGCCGGGCGAGAGGGTGATCGACGTCGGCTGCGGCTGCGGCGCGACGACGATCGAATTCGCGCAGCGCGTCGCGCCCGGCGGCGAGGTTTTGGGCCTCGACATCTCCGAGCCCATGCTGGCGCGCGCCCTCGAGCGCGCCGAGCCCGGTCTGCCGGCGCGTTTCGCGCTCGCCGACGCCACGGTGCACCAAATGGCGCCCAACTGGGCGGACCTCGTCGTCTCGCGCTTCGGCGTCATGTTCTTCGCCGATCCGGCGCTCTCCCTCGCCAATATCAGGCGCGGCCTTCGACCGGGCGGAAGGCTCGCCTTCGTCTGCTGGCGCGAGGCCAGGCAAAACTCCTGGATGATCACGCCATTGCGCGAAGCCGCCAAACACGCGCCTCCCTTGCCGGAAATGGGTCCCGAGGAACCCGGACCCTTCGCTTTCGCCGACGACGCGCGTGTTCGGCGCATCTTGAGCGAAGCGGGCTATGCCGACATCGTCGTCGCGCCGCACGACCTCGATCTCGACATCGCGATCGGCCGGGGGCTCGATTCGGCCGTGGAGGGCGCGCTGGCGATCGGCCCGACGAGCCGGATACTGGACGGCCAGAGCGCAGCGGTCCGCGCCGCCGCGGCCGCCGATATTCGCGCCGCGCTCGCGGCCCGGATGGTCGGCGACAGCGTCCCGCTCGGGGCCGCGATCTGGATCGTCACGGCAGTCAATCCGTCGCCGTAGCCTGCGCCTCCCTCGCGCGCAGGAAGGCGCGCATCGTGAAGGCCGCCTGTTCCGGCCCATGGGCCTGCTCCGCGCCGACCGGGCAGGCCCGCCGGGCGAGGCAGCCGCCGGTCATGCAGTCCCCGCCCGCGGCGCTCGTCAGATGCGCCGCGCAGGCGCCGACGTGATAGCCGCCGAGCGAAAACGCCCCAACCGGACAGGCGCTAAGACATGGGCGCTCGCGGCACGAGTTCGCAGGGGCTGGCCGACGCCACGAGGGCTGGAATATCGAGCCTATCTGCGAAGCCCAGCGCGCCGCGATACGAATGCCAGAGCCCATAAGTCGGGTGGATGAGGATGCCGATCGGCGAGGGGTGAACCGGCTCCGCGCGTCGCGCCCATTGCTGGAAGGGCCAGTGCGGCGGGCCGCCGAACGGATAGAGCGGGACAGCGCCGAGTTCCGCGCCGAGCGCGTCGATGACGCGCTGGCTGAAGCGATCGAGCGGATGCTCCAAGCCGTCGCCTGCCTCGGGACTCGCCGCGTACGCGTCCCAGCCGCGCCGCCCGGCGACGCCGATCAGCACAAGAGCGCCAACGTCCGCAAGCGCGCCGTGGCGCTCCGACTGGGCGAGGCGGAACCCGCCGCGGGCGGCGAGGCCGGCGCTGTCGATCGCGGAAACGACAGTCTCAAACGTCATTGCGCATGCGCTTTGTGGGATCGCCTCAGACGCTTGCGAAGTCGGTCTGTCCATTGGAACACGAAACTCGCGGCTATGTCGTCTCGACCGTCTTGCGCCCGGCCTTGCCGAGTTGCAAACCCGAACGGGACGCCCACACTGTCGGCGCAGGAACGCAGGAGGCTCGAGGTTGGACGCAGCATACGTCGAACTCAGCGAGGGCATCTTTCAGGCGAGTCCCCTCACCCGCGGGCCCTGGAACCCCGATCATCAGCACGCCGGCCCGCCCTCCGCGCTGATCTGCCGGGCGATCGAGCGCGCCGCCGCGGAAGAAGGCCTCACCCATCTCGGGCGGCTCACGGTCAATCTGTTTCGGCCGGCCCCTATCGGCGAGTGCCGGATCGAAGCGACGTCGGACTACCTCGGCCGCACCGCCGGCCATTATTCCGGCAGCCTCACGGCGCAAGGCAAGGAGATCGCCCGCTTCACCGCGCTGATGCAGCGGGAGGACGACCTGCCGATACCGGAAGAAACCCCGGGCCATCCCCCGCCGCAAGCGCCGAAGCCGCCGCTTGAATGCAAGGTTGTGAGGATGCCCTTCCCGGGTCAAGCCACCGGCTACACGGACTTGATCGAGAACAGGCTCGCCGAGGGGCGGTTTTTCAACGGACCGTCAGCGGCGTGGTTTCGCATGAACCATCCGTTGGTGAAAGGCGAGACGCCAAGCCCCTATCAGCGGGTGGCGGTGGCGGCGGATTCCGGCAACGGCATCAGCGCAGCGCTCGATTTCAGCAAATATGTCTTCGTCAACTGCGACCTGACGATCAACCTCTTTCGCCGTCCGGTGGGAGAGTGGATCTGCCTGCAGTCGCGCAGCCTGCTCGGCGGCAATGGCTGCGGGCTGGCGGAGTCGGCGCTCTACGACGAAGACGGCCTGATCGGCCGCGCCACGCAGAGCCTCGCCGTGCGGATGCGCTGACAGGTTTCGCAGGCGCAATCGCCGATCGCGCCTAACACGCGAGCTTAACCTACTTCGCCCGCAACGCTTCGACGCCCGGCAGCGCCTTGCCTTCCATCCATTCCAGAAAAGCCCCGCCCGCGGCGGACACATAAGTGAACTGCCCCGCCACTCCCGCCTCGTTGAGCGCGGCGACGGTATCGCCGCCGCCAGCGATCGCCTTCAGCTTGCCGTCCCTGGTGAGAAACCCGGCCGTCTTGGCGATCGCGAATGTCGCCGCCTCGAAGGGCGGCGTCTCGAAGGCGCCGAACGGACCGTTCCAGACGAGCGTCTTGATCTGGCCCAGGACCTCTTCGATCGCGACCACCGACTTCGGGCCGATGTCGAGGATCATCTCGTCGTCCGCGACATGGTCGACGTCGACGACGCGCGCATGCACGTGGGGCTTGAGCTCCTTGGCGACCATCGCGTCGACCGGCAGCACAATGCGGCACTTGGCCGTCTTGGCTTCAGCGAGGATCTCGCGCGCCTTGTCGGCCATGTCCCTCTCGCAGAGCGACTTGCCGACGGCCTTCCCTTGCGCGAACAGGAAGGTGTTGGCCATGCCGCCGCCGATGATGAGAATATCGACCTTCTTGATGAGATTGCCGAGCAGCTCGAGCTTGGTCGAAACCTTGGCTCCCCCGACGATCGCCGCGACCGGGCGCTGAGGCGTCCCGAGCGCGATGGTGAGGGCCTCGAGCTCGGCCTGCATCGCCCGCCCGCAATAGGCCGGCAGCTTGTGCGCGACACCCTCGGTTGAAGCGTGCGCGCGGTGCGCCGCCGAGAAGGCGTCGTTGACATAGACGTCGGCGAGCTTCGCCAGTTCGGCCACAAGGGCAGGATCGTTCTTCTCTTCACCCTTGTGGAAGCGCGTGTTCTCGAGCAGCAGAATGTCGCCGTTCTTCATCCTGGCGATCGCGTCTACCGCGACCTGCCCGATGCAGTCGGAGGCGAAGGCGACTGGACGCTTGACGATGTCGGCGACCGCGGCGGCGACGGGCCTCAGCGAGTTGGCCTCGTCCGGCCCGCCCTTCGGCCGGCCAAAATGGGCGAGCAGGATGACCTTGCCGCCCTTGTTCGCGATCTCCTCGATCGTGGAGGCGACGCGTTCGATGCGCGTCGCATCGGTCACACGGCCATTCTCCGTGGGGACATTGAGGTCGACGCGCAGAAGGACGCGGTTGCCGGACAGATCGGCGTCGTCAAGCGTGCGGAAGGGTTTGCTCATGGCGGCTTCCCCTGCAAGATCAGAGTATCGTGTTTTTGCTGCGCTCCGTGGCCGCCGGAGTTCAACCCCGGCGGCTGAGCTCAGATGAGCTTCGCCATCGCGACAGCCGTGTCGGCCATGCGGCTGGCGAAGCCCCATTCGTTGTCATACCAGGACAGAACGCGGACGAAGGTCCCGTCTACAACCTTGGTCTGGTCGAGATGGAAGACCGACGAATGGGGGTCATGGTTGAAGTCCATCGACACGTTCGGCTTGTCGGTGAAGCCGAGGACGCCCTTGAGCGGGCCGTTAGCGGCTTTCTTGATCGCGTCGGTGATCTCGTCCTTGTTGGTCGCGCGCTTGGCGACGAACTTGAGGTCGACCACCGAGACGTTCGGGGTCGGCACGCGGATCGCCGAGCCGTCAAGCTTGCCCTTGAGTTCGGGCAGGACGAGGCCGACCGCCTTGGCCGCGCCGGTCGTGGTCGGAATCATCGACAGAGCGGCCGCCCTCGAGCGGTAGAGGTCTTTGTGAAGGGTGTCGAGCGTCGGCTGGTCGCCGGTGTAGGAATGGATCGTCGTCATGAAGCCATGCTCGATGCCGATCGCGTCATTGAGCACCTTGGCGACCGGCGCAAGGCAGTTCGTCGTGCATGAGGCGTTCGAGATGACGAGGTGATCCTTGGTCAGCTTGTCGTGATTGACGCCATAGACGACGGTAAGGTCGGCGCCTTCCGACGGCGCGGAGACGATAACGCGCTTGGCGCCTGCTTTCAGATGCGCCGCGGCCTTGTCGCGCGCGGTGAAATGGCCGGTGCATTCCATCGCGATGTCCACCCCGAGCTCCTTATGCGGGAGCTCCGCCGGATCCTTGATCGCGGTGCATTTGATCTTATGGCCTTCGACCCGGATCTCGTCGCCTACGACCAGAACCTCATGCGGAAAACGCCCGTGCACGCTGTCGAACCGCAGCAAATGCGCGTTGGTTTCGACCGGTCCCAGATCGTTGATCGAAACGACCTCGATGTCCTTGCGGCCGGATTCGATGATCGCGCGCAAGACGAGCCGCCCGATGCGTCCAAAGCCGTTGATCGCTACCTTTGTGACCATCGTGAACTCTCCCTTCGCCGGTCCTGCAAATCGCGGCCGCAGACAGGCTTTTTCGACGGAAACAGCCGCTTTCCAAGCCGCCCGCTACATGCTCCATCGTCAGCCTAAAGTCTAGCGGTCAAACAGCGATGCGACAATTCGCCTTCGGCTTGGCCGCCTACTTTCCCAGCCGGTCCGCGGCGGCTTTCGCGACGGCTTCCGGCGTGATCCCGAAAAACTGGTAGACCGCCTTATAGGGACCGCTCTCGCCAAATCCCGTCATCCCGATGAAGGGTCCGTCCCCGATGATCGCGTCCCATCCGAAACGCACCGCAGCCTCGACACCGACCTTGACCTTCGCAGAGCCGATCACGGAGCGGCGATAGTCCTCGGGCTGGTCGAAGAACGCGTCCATGCACGGAATCGAAACCACGCGCGCTGCGATCCCCTGCCCTTTCAGAATCTGCTGCGCCGACACGGCGAGCGAGACCTCGGACCCGGAAGCGAAGATGGATACGTCTGCGGTTCCCTCGGCCGGCGCGATCTCATAACCGCCCCGCGCGCTCAGGTTTTCAGCTACATGCGTTTTGCGCAGCGCGGGCAGGCTCTGCCGGCTCAGCGCGAGGATCGAGGGCGAGTGCTCGTGATGCAGTGCTGCCTGCCAGCATTCGACCGTCTCGACGCTGTCGGCGGGACGCCAGAGATACATGTTCGGCATGGCGCGCAACGAGGCGATCTGCTCGACCGGCTGGTGCGTCGGCCCGTCCTCGCCAAGACCGATCGAGTCGTGGGTGAAAACATGCACGACCCGGATCTTCATGAGCGCCGCGATCCGCAGCGCCGGGCGGGCGTAGTCGGTGAAGCCAGGAACGACGCGCCCGAGGGTATAAGGCCGCCATGCACCGCCATGCCGTTGCATGCGGCCGCCATGCCGTGCTCGCGGATGCCCCAGTGGATGTAGCGGCCGGAGAAGTCTTCAGGCGTGATTTCTTTCGTCGCCGCGACCTTCGTGTTGTTGGACGGCGTAAGATCGGCCGACCCGGTCACGAGCTCCGGCACGGCGGGCGCGATGACGTTCAGCGCCGCTTCGCCGGCCTTCCGCGTGGCGGTTTCGGGCGCCTGTTCGGCGAGTTGCTTCTTGTAGGCGTCGATGACGCTGTCGAGGTCCGTGGGCAGCTTGCCGCTGATCCGCCGCTCGAACTCGTTCCGCCGGGCAGGATCAAGCTCCGGCAAGCCGCCTCAGCCAAGCCTCTCGTTCGGCGGCGCTACGCCCGCCCGCGTCCCGCCACGCCGACAGAATGTCGTCCGGAATCTCGAACGGCGGATAGGGCCAATTGAGATTCGCCCGGGTGGCGGCGACCTCATCGGCGCCGAAGGCGTCGCTGTGGGCTTTCTGAGTACCCTGCCGGTGGGGCGAGCCGAAGCCGATCGTCGTCTTGCAGGCGATCATCGTCGGGCGGTCGGACGCCTGCGCGACCTGAATCGCCTTCCGGATAGCCTCGACGTCGTGTCCGTCGATGTGGCTCGAGTTCCAACCGGCCGACCGGAAACGCGTAACTTGATCGACGGCGTCGGAAAGCGACGTATGGCCGTCGATCGAAATGCCGTTGTCATCATAGAAGACGATGAGCTTGGAGAGCCTCAGGCGGCCGGCGATGCCGATCGCTTCCTGGCTCACCCCCTCCATCAAGTCGCCGTCCGAAGCGAGGACGTAAGTGCGATGATCGACGATGTTTGTCGTGAACTGCGCCGCCATCATGCGCTCGGCGATCGCCATGCCGACCGCGGTCGCGATCCCCTGACCGAGCGGCCCGGTGGTCGTCTCGACGCCCACTGTGTGCCCGTATTCCGGGTGGCCCGGCGTTTTGGAGCCGACCTGCCGGAAGGCCTCGAGATCGTCGATCTTCAGGCCTTTGTCGCCGCCGATTCCCGTCAGATAGATGAGCGCATAGAGCATCATCGAGCCGTGGCCGGCTGAAAGCACGAACCGGTCGCGGTCCGGCCAATGGGGATCTGCGGCGTCGAACTTCAGGACATCGCGGAACAGCACTGTCGCGACGTCCGCCATGCCCATCGGCAGCCCGGGGTGGCCGCTCTTCGCCTTTTCCACCGCATCGACCGCCAGAAAGCGGATCGCGTTGGCCATCAAATCGTGCGCCTGGGTCGTCGCCATCGGGGGTCTCCTTGTGCTCGCACTTATTCGGTCTGCGCCCGCTCGGGCGATCTCCCCTTCAGTAACGGGCGCCTGTGACAACCTGTCAAATCATGGGGACGGCGCCCGGCCCCGCGTTGACGCTCGCTTCAACCATCGCGTAAACAAAGCGTTGCAATGAGCAGAATCGAAACCTTCTCGGACACGCTGGAGGTGTCGCTCACGCGGCTCGCGACCGCTGTCGATTTGCTTGAGCGCGCCGCTGAACGGCGCATGCGCCAGGACGAAGCGCGCGCCAACGCCGAGGAGGAATTCGCTCTGATGCAGGACGACCGGTCCCGCCTCGCGGTCGAACTCGACTCCGCGCTCGATCGTTCACGCACGCTCGAAGCCGCCAATGCCCATGCGGGCGAGCGGCTGGCGCAGGCGGCCAGGGCAATTGAGCGGATCATCGAACGGATGGACCCGGCTGCGGACTGAAGCGGGTCGGGCTGAAACGGAGTTTTCGCGCATGGCGCAGGTTTCCGTGACCATCGACAACCGCAAGTACCGGCTCGCCTGCAATGAAGGTGAAGAAGGGCGGCTCGAGTCGCTCGCCGGCGTGATCGACAGCAAGATCGGCGAATTGCGCGCTGCTTTCGGCGAGATCGGCGACCAGCGGCTCGTCGTCATGGCTGCGCTCACGATCGCGGACAATCTCGCCGAGGCGCGCGACGCGGCCGAGGCCGAGCGAGACCGAATGAAAACCGTCGAGGCGCAAGCCATGACCGTCGCCGCGGGTCTCGACCAACTCAGTTCGAGGATCGAGTCTCTGGCTGCGCAGCTCGCAGGCGGCGCGGAGACCTGAATCTCCGGAAGTCGCGGAGGGCGCTTATAGCGTTAGCCGTTGATTTGTCATGGGGCTGGCGCGCTTTCGATTTCACGGCGTCATGGCCGGGCTTGTCCCGGCCATCCACGCGGCTGTGCTTCTGCGAGGCCGGTCGGCTCCCTGCGAACAAAAAAATATCGTCCCATCAACTCTCGCATACAGCACACGGGAAAGTCGGCCTCATAAAGTAAGCGGAACCGCGTAGATGGCCGGGACAAGCCCGGCCATGACGCTCTTTTTAGCGACCAACAGCTAACGCTATAAGAGCCTCGCGGAGAAATAGCCCGTTGCGCGTTGCGGAGAACGCGGGTATATGCCCGCATATGGACACCCCCTGCTACTGCGCCGCGGTTCGGACCGCCGCTCGCAAGACGACCGCGCTGTACGATTCGGCGTTGGAGCCGGCGGGCGTGACTCTTGCGCAATACAGCCTGCTCAGAAAAATCGAACGCGGCGGAGCGGTCTCGCTGACCGAGCTCGGTCGCATGGCGGACCTCGACCGGTCGACAGTCGGGCGCAACGTGAAGGCGCTGGAGCAGCTTCGCCTCGTGCGCCCGGTCTTAGCGAAGGACCGGCGGGAGGCGGCCGTGCGGCTTGCGCCCGCTGGCGTAGAGGCGCTGCGATTGGCCGCTCCCCTCTGGGAGGACGCGCAGCGGCGGGTCGAGACCGCGCTGGGCGCCGGCAGCGCTGAGCAACTGCGGACGCTTGCGCTGAGCCTGTGATTTTTTGCCAAAACGCGGGTAGATACCCGCAACGGAGCTGAGATGACCACATCGACCTCGGCCGGGCGCCATCCTTCCGCTCCTGCGGCACAGCGGCAATCCGCGGCGCTCTCCCTCTCCAACCCGCTCGCCGCGGCGATGGCGGCGCGGAACCTCTACTATGGCTGGGCGGTCGCGGGTGCGACCTTCCTCGTCATGCTGGCGACCGCTGGCGCGATGGGCGCGCCGGGCGTCATCATGGTGCCGCTCGAGAAGGAATTCGGCTGGAGCGCGGCCGACATCTCCTCGGCGCTTGCCCTTCGCATCCTTCTTTTCGGCCTGATGGCGCCGTTTTCGGCCGCCTTCATCAACCGTTTCGGCGTCCGGCCGGTGGTCACCGCGGCGGTGGCGCTGATCTCGCTCGGCATTCTGGCCTCGCTGGCGATGACCGAGCTCTGGCAGCTGGTCGCGTTGTGGGGGATCGTCGTCGGCGTCGGCACCGGGCTGGTTGCGCTGGTGCTCGGCGCGACCGTCGCGACGCGCTGGTTCGTCGAGCGCCGCGGCCTTGTCGTCGGCATGCTGACCGCGAGCACCGCCACCGGCCAGCTCGTCTTCCTGCCGCTGCTGGCGAAGCTGACGCAGGACTACGGCTGGCGCACCGCGCTCGCCTTCGTCGCGGCCATGCTACTCGTCGCCGGGCTCATCGCGCTGCTGGTGCTGCGCGACCGTCCGAGGGACGTCGGCCTCCCGCCCTACGGCGCCAGGGCGATCGATCCGCCGCCGGCGCAGGTTCTAAGCCTCGGCGCGATGATGGCCAACCCGCTGCGAGTTCTCTACGACGTCCGGGCGAGTTACACTTTCTGGATTCTGTTCGCGACGTTCTTCATCTGCGGCCTGTCGACCAACGGGCTCATCCAGACGCACTGGGTCTCGCTCTGCGGCGACTATGGCGTCGCACCGGTCGCCGCGGCGAGTGCGCTGGCCGCAATCGGCGCCTTCGATTTCGTCGGCACGATCCTGTCGGGCTGGCTCTCGGACCGCTACGACAACCGCTGGCTCCTGTTCATGTATTATGGCCTGCGCGGGCTCTCCCTGCTCGCGCTGCCGTTCACCGGATTCTCCGTGGTCGGCCTCTCGGCGTTCGCGGTCTTCTACGGCCTCGACTGGGTCGCGACCGTCCCCCCGACCGTGCGCCTCACGGCCGAACGGTTCGGCGGCGAGAGAGCTAACGTGACCTTCGGCTGGATCTATGCGGCCCATATGCTCGGAGCCGCGGCCGCGGCGTTGGGCGGCGGGATCTCGCGCACCGAGTTCCTGACCTACCTGCCCTCGCTCTATGTCGCAGGCGTCGCCTGCGTGATCGCCGCGGGGCTGGTGCTGACAATTGCGCGGCCGCGGGCGCGGGTGGCGGCGGTGGCGGCGGCTTGAGTCCGGGCAAACTAAAAGGCCCTCCCCCTCCCACAGCATCAGCCGCAACACGGCCACGCGCGTGGCCTTGAACGAGCCAATCACGATGTTGGGTCCATCCCCACCCTGTGCAGGGCGCTGCCTTCCGCGTTCTGGACCTCCACGTGGCTCGCCGGGACGCGCGGCGCCACAGCCGACATCCGAAGGCAACCGAACCGCAACGGGAGCCGCTCTTGATGGCATTGGATTTCTGTCATAATTTCTTCATTATCGTACGCGCGGCGAAGCCGCTTTGCTTAAGTGTCATCTCGGTCAAGGCGTTGCGCCGTTTCATTTTTCAAAATCAATGGGAGCGGTCTCAGCCGCCACACCGCCGTTACCTTCAAGTCATATTGCATCGAGGTAACCCTAGCCATGATTAGCAGTATCTTAGTGCAGAAAATCGTCACCGCTCGTCGAAGGCTCGACGAATACATCCGGTTCGGGCTCGTATGGAGGCGTCAAATTTGGCTCGCTGTGTTTCTTGCCCTGGTTTATTACTTTCTGGAGGTCAACGGCTCTCTCAAGAAAAATTTTTTCTTGGATCCGGATATCGCGCATATCAACGCGCAGTTCTTTCTTGCTACGATTGTCGGAGGATACGTAGCGCTAAGCTATCGAAACTGGGAAAATCGGCGCGCTCTCGAAAAGCAGGTTCAGGATAAAGAGAGAGAGATTCGCGGACTAAATCGCGCCGCGCTTGTTGAATTCTACCGATCGACAAACGACCTTCAGAATGAATTCAAGAAGATCCGGCGTTCGCTGCGCGCTGCCTCGTTCGTCGATGAAGCAGGTGAACGATGGATTGAACGAGGCGATTTCGAATGTCTCATGGATCGGTTCGAAGACTGTCAACTCCGGGCGGAAAGCCTGTACAGACAAGCCAAAGCTCGCGGAGAATTGTTTGGTTTTGAGGTGGTGCGTGAATCGGATGGCGATGAGGATACAAGCTTGGAAGTAAATAGCGACGATCCCGGCACTCTTGTCAGGCTCAATCTGTACAATACAAAGAGGTATTTTAGGAAAGCCGTTCGCCCTTATGAACGCAATTTCCTCGAACGACGCGCTCTGACTCCGAAAGAACTTTTGGCCATTAGGGATGGGGCTCTCAAGGAATTTATCGACCCGCCCCGCGCGAACCCGAATTCAAAACCAGTCCCCGATCCGATGGACACGGTTAGAACAAATCTCCTGAAAATGATCTCGGACTCTGGACGCAACTCACGCCCGTGAGTTGTGGCCGGAGGTCGGTTCGCTCTCCCAATCGGGCCCCGGCGTTCCTCAGTCGTCGGGCGAGACGCCGCTCGACCGCGCCATCCGGGAGCAGAATGACCGCATCGAAAACAGCATCTGCAACGGTTGCTGACCGCCGATTTGCTAACGTGGCGGCCGCCGCTCGGCTCCGGAGGGCCAAGAGCATCAACCGCCGGCTCGGATCGGCGGCGTTTATCGCCAGGCCTGAAGGAATGGCCAACCACCGATTGCGACGCCCAGGGATTGTCTGCCCTTCTCCTCCAGCGGGAAGAGATTGATCTCGTCCCATTTCCAAAACCGAGGGTCAGCCAGACCGAGGGGCCTGATCTCGTTCGGTAATTGAGCATCGAAGCAATAGGCTTGCGTTTGATCATTGTAAGTGGATATTTGAAACCAATAGACTAGGGTCTCATAAGAAAATGTTACGACGTGCTACGTTTGTTTCATCGACGCATACCTAAGTTTCATTTTTTTTATTCTGCTCAAGATCCATCTCCTTGCTGCGGCGGTTGGCGCAGGTCCCATTCAAGCGTCCGACGCCAACTGAGCGCCCGATGATGCGACGATGCATGGAGAGTACGATGCTGCACAAAATCATAGTCTTTACCGTTGCGGCTGCCTTGGCCGGAGCGGCGGCGGACGTGGCGATGGCGCGAGGCGGAGGAGGCCACGGCGGGGGAGGCGGGGGAGGCGGTCACATGGGGGGCGACTTCGGCGGCGATCTCGTCGGCGGGATGGGGGGTGGGTTTGAGGGCAGTCATGTCGGCGGCTTCGGGGGCCGCGTCGCCGGCGCTTACCGCGGCGGCGGCGTGTATCGCCACGGCGCCTATCCAGGAGGTAGCTACCCCAGCGGCTACTATGGCTACTATGGCAGCGTCTGCGAGCCCTGGCAGGCGGTCCTCGGGCTCTGCGGCCCCAACGGCTATTGAAGCCGGCTCACTTCGGTATCCATCGTGGGACCCCGGCCCCCGATGCTTCCGAGCATGTTGCGATCGCAATCCATCTCTTTTGCGATGCGACAGTTCCGCCAGGCTACGATGGAGGCATCGACGGCGCAGCGGCCAAACTAAGGTTTGGGTTCACGAAACGAACAAATCGCCTTGGGCTACCGATGTAGGATGGAGTCCGGTGCAGCGATGCACGAGTGTTGTTCCGTCAGAACTGAATACGTCAGAACTGAAAAAGGAGGCATCGATGGCAGCACTTCCTTTCTCCCGCCGTCAGTGGCTTGGCGCTTCGGCTCTAGGGTGCGGCTGCGCGCTCGCTACACGCACAGGCTTTGCCGAGGGCGCCGCCGCGCCCGTCCCGCTTGGATATACGCCGCCTGAGGGCGTCACGGACCTGTCGAAGGCCCCTGGATTGCGCAGCAAGCTGCTGGAGGGCGGCGAAGGCCAGATGCGGAGTTATGCCGTCACCCTTGGCAAGGGCGACGAGATCATGTCCGGCATGACCGCCTTCGCCCGAAGTGAGCGGCTGCAGGCGGCCCATTTCACCGCTATCGGCGCGATCGAGCACGGCTTGTTCGGCTGGTTTGACGACAAGGTTAAAGCCTTTCGCAACCTACCCGTGAATGAGCAGGCGGAGGTCGCGTCTCTGGTCGGCGATATCGGACTGGTGAACGGAACTCCATCGGTCCATGTCCATGCTGTCGTCATCCTTCAGGACGGAACGGCGCGGGGCGGTCATCTGCTGCAGGCGAATGTCTGGCCGACGCTCGAGGTTTTTCTCACGGACTATCCGACGCCGCTCCTGAAAGAACTCGATACGGCGACCGATCTCTACCTGTTCCATCCGGAGGCGCGAGGGTGATGCCGGAAGACAAGCGCACGATCCATGTGATTGCCGAGGCGATTGCGAAGCCGGGGCAGGAAAAGGCGCTCTATCGAACGCTGCATGCCTGCGTTGCGCCGACGCGCGCTGAACCCGGGAACCGCGGCTATGTCCTTCATCAGGATCTGGAGAATTCAGCCAGGTTCTTCCTTTACGAGACTTGGGTGAGCCGCGAAGCTCTCAAGGAGCACTTTACCACGCCGCACTTCAAAACCCTCGACCAGGACGTCAAGCCGCTCGTCGCCCCGGAATTGTCGATCGCGGTGCTGCGCGCTTTCGATGACGCGGGGCTCCAGGAAGCGTGATGCAGCGGCGGCTGAACCCGGCGCCATAGAACCTTGGAAGGGAAGGTCCGCGGGCGCTCTTTAAGCGTAGCCCGATCCCAGCGATGGTCGTTGAGCAGGAGGATAGAATGCCAAGATTGGCGCTTATGGTCATCATCTTCACCGCGCTGACGGCAGGCGTTGCGGCCAATGCCCAAAGCGATGGCGGGTACCTCGCCCCGGAACTCGGCAGGCCGACGCCCGGATATCTCCTCATTCAGGACTATTTGACGTCGATCGGCGAGACCGTCCCACGGCCCGGCGTTCCGCAGTCGTCGGGCACAACGCCGCTCGACCGCGCGATCCGCCAGGAGAATGACTGCATCGACAACAGCATCTGCAACGGTTGCTGACCGAGCCGATTTGTTGGGAAGGACCGGCGGACGACGAGGGCACGCCCCGCCCACAGAACGCAAGAGCGTCGGCGCGCCCAGACCGGCCGCGTTCATCGTCCGGCTTGAAGACATCACCAGCCGCTTCTTGCGACCACTGAAGCGCAAGAAAGACGGCCCAAGACAGCGACGCCGCCGAGTAAGGATCCACTGTACCCGAGCGGGGGCTACTCCGCGGTTTACTTCGCCGCTGCCAGCGCCTCGGCTTCCGCAGCTTCTGCGTCGCTATCGCGGTGCATGTCCCGGTACAGAGAAGCTAGGTTGTTGAGCGTCGTTGCCAGGTCGGGCCGATCGGCCGCCGGGTTCTGTGCCGCCAGCTCGCGCCGGATGCCTACGGCCTCTTCGAATGCGGCCTCGGCGTCGGCCAAACGATGCGTCTGACGGTAGACAACGCCCAAGTTGTTGAGCGTCTCTGCAGGTCTGACCGGTAGGCGGCTGGGTTCTGCGCCGCCAGCTCGTGCCGGATGCCAGCGGCCTCCTTGTAGGCGGCCTCAGCGTCAGCGAAGCGGTTCGTGCTAAGGTAGAGATTTGCCAGGCTATTGAGCGTCTCTGCCAGGTCTGACCGGTAGGCTGCCGCGTTCTGCGCGGCCAGCTCGCGCCGGATGCCGGCGGCCTGCTTAAGGGCGGCCTCGGCGTCAGTGAAGCGGTGCGTGTCGACGTAGAGAACGCCCAGGCTGTTGAGCGTCGTTGCCAGGTTGCCCCGGTAGACAGCAGGGTTCTGCGCGGCCAGTTCGCGCCGGATGCCGGCGGACTCCTGGTAGGCGGCCTCGGCGTCGGCCAAACGACGCATGTCGCCATACAGAACGCCCAGGTTGTTGAGGGTCAGTGCCAAGTTGGGCCGGTAGGCGGCGGGGTTCTGCGCCGCAAGCTCGCGATCGATGTCGGTGGCCTCCTTGTCGGCGACCTCGGCATCGGCGAAGCGGTGTGTCACGCGGTAGAGAATGCCCAGGTTGTTGAGGGTCAGTGCCAGGTAGGGCCGGTAGGCGGCGGGGTTCTGCGCCGCAAGCTCGCGGTCGATGTCGGCCGCCTCCTTGAAGGCGGCCTCGGCGTCGGCGAAGCGCTGGGTGTTGAGGTAGAGAACGCCCAGGCTGTTGAGTGTCCGTCCCAAGTCGAACTGGTAGGCGGCCGGGTTCCGCGCCGCAAGCTCGCGGTCGATGTCGGCGGCCTCCTTTAAGGCGGCCTCGGCGTCGGCGAAGCGCTGGGTGTTGAGGTAGAGACCGCCGAGGTTGTTGAGTGTCGTCGCCAGGTCGGGCCGGTAGGCGGCGGGGTTCTGCGCCGCAAGCTCGCGCCGCTGTCCTAGCAGCTTCTGCAGCACCGATTCCGCCTTGGGGTAGTCCCTCTGCTGCTGCAGTGCGTATGAATAGGCCTCGGCGAAACGCAGGTCGTCCGGCCGATACTGATAGGCCTTGGCGTAGTCCGGAAGCGCCTCGTCCAGGCGGAACTGCAGGGCAAACACGCTGGCGCGACCGAAATGATCCTGCGCGGCGCGGTCGACGTTCGCTTCATCGGACTGGAGCAGGCGGTCGAAGATGGCGCGCGCCTCCTCGAGCTTGCCCTCGTGCAAGAGGTCCTGGGCCGTCTCGACCAGCGTCGAATCTTCGCCCTTGGCCTCGAGTTGCTTCTTGGTCTCTTCGAGCTGCGCGTTGAGTTCGTTGTACCTCCGCGCCCAATCGTTGGCCTCGGCGGTCTTCTGCTCTAGGTCGAGACTCATCCGGTCGAGCAGCTCGTTGAGCCGGTTCACAGCGCGTGGATCGACGCCGTTGCAGATGACCGTGTTTCCGCTGCCGTTCTGCGCCGGGCTGCACCACCCGGTGGTTGACTGCTCGACCTGTGCGGTGACGGCCGGCGCTGCTTCCGCGAAAATCACCAGCAGGCAGAGGATGCCGGACCTCATTGCTTCGCCGGGCCGTTCGAGGCGGCCAGCGCCTCGGCTTCTACGGCTTTCGCATCGCTATCGCGGTGCATATCCCGGTACAGAGAAGCGAGGTTGTTGAGCGTCTGCGCCAGGTCGGGCCGGTAGGCGGTAGGGTTCTGCGCCGCCAGCTCGCGCTCAGATGCCGGCGGCCTCCTTGAAGGCGGCCTCGGCGTCGGCGAAGCGGTGCGTGTCGCCGGTACAGAGCGCCCAGGTTGTTGAGCGTCAGCGCCAGGTCGGGCCGGTAGGCGGCGGGGTTGTGCGCCGCCAGCTCGCGCCGGATGCCGGCGGCCTCCTTGAAGGTGGCCTCGGCGTCGGCGAAGCGGTGCATGTCGCCGTAGAGAACGCCCAGGTTGTTGAGCGTCTGCGCCAGGTCTGGCAGGTAGGCGGCGGGGTTCTGCGCCGCCAGCTCGCGCTCGATGCCGGCGGCCTCCTTGAAGGCGGCCTCGGCGTCGGCGAAGCGGTGCGTGTCGTCGTAGAGAACGCCCAGGTTGTCGAGCGTCCGTGCCAGGTCGAGCCGGTAGGCAGCGGGGTTCTGCGCCGCCAGCTCGCGCTGGATGCCGGCTGCCTCCTTGTAGGCGGCCTCGGCGTCAGCGAAGCGGTGCACGTCGCCGGTACAGAGCGCCCAGGTTGTTGAGCGTCCGTGCCAGGTCGGCCCGGTAGGCGGCGGGGTTCTGCGCCGCCAGCTCGCGCTGGATGCCGGCTGCCTCCTTGTAGGCGGCCTCGGCGTCGGCGAAGCGGTGCGTGTCGTCGTAGAGAACGCCCAGGTTGTCGAGCGTCGTGGCCAGGTTTGGCCGGTAGGCGGCCGGGTTCTGCGCCGCCAGCTCGCGCTCGATGCCGGCGGCCTCCTTGAAAGCGGCCTCGGCGTCGGCGAAGCGGTTCGTGTCGCCGGTACAGAGCGCCCAGGTTGTTGAGCGTCCGTGCCAGGTCGGGCCGGTAGGCGGCCGGGTTCTGCGCTGCCAGCTCGCGCTAGATGGCGACGGCCTCCTTCAAGGCGGCCTCGGCGTCGGCGAAGCGGTGCGTGTCGCCGGTACAGAGCGCCCAGGTTGTTGAGCGTCAGCGCCAGGTCGGGCCGGTAGGCGGCGCGGGTTCTGCGCCGCCAGCTCGCGCCGGATGCCGGCGGACTCCTGGTAGGCGGCCTCGGCGTCGGCGAAACGACGCATGTCGCCATACAGAACGCCCAGGTTGTTGAGGGTCAGTGCCAAGTTGGGCCGGTAGGCGGCGGGGTTCTGCGCCGCAAGCTCGCGATCGATGTCGGTGGCCTCCTTGTAGGCGACCTCGGCATCGGCGAAGCGGTGTGTGACGCGGAAGAGAACGCCCAGGTTGTCGAGCGTCGTTGCCAGGTCGGGCCGGTAGGCAGTGGGGTTCTGCGCCGCCAGCTCGCGCTCGATGCCGGCGGCCTCCTTATAGGCGGCCTCGGCGTCGGCGAAGCGGTGCATGTCGCTGGCACAGAGCGCCCAGGTTGTTGAGCGTCGCTGCCAGGTCGGGCCGGTAGGCGGTGGGGTTCTGCGCCGCCAGCTCGCGCCGGTGTCTTAGCAGCTCCTGAAGCACCGATTCCGCCTTGGGGTAATCGCTCTGCTGCAGCAGCGCGTATGCATATGCCTCAGCGAAACGCTGGTCGTCCGGCCGATACTGATAGGCCTTGGCGTAGTCAGGCAGCGCCTCGTCCAGGCGGAACTGCAGGGCAAAGATGCTGGCGCGGCCGAAGTGATCCTGCGCGGCGCGATCGACGTTGGCTTCATCGGACTGGAGCAGGCGGTCGAAGATGGCGCGCGCCTCCTCGAGCTTGCCCTGGTGCAAGAGGTCCTGCGCCGTCTCAACCAACGTCGCATCTTCGCCCTTGGCCGTGAGATGCTTCTTGGTCTCTTCGAGCTGCGCGTTGAGTTCGTTGTACCTGCGCGCCCAATCGTTGGCCTCGGCGGTCTTCTGCTTCAGGTCGAGATCCTTGCGGTCGAGCAGCTCGTTGAGCCGGTCCACCGCGCGCGGGTCGACGCCGTTGCAGATGACTGTGTTTCCGTTGCCGTTCTGCGCGGGGCTGCACCAGCTCCCACTGCCGGTCGTCTGCGTTATCTCCGCTGCGAGGGAATGGCGTCCCCGCTGCAAACACGAGCAGGCCAACGACGAGAAGACCAACTCTCTCGGTGTTCATGGCTTGCCGTTGATGATGACCTTGTTTCCGTTGCCGTTCTGCGCTGGAGAGTTGGTTCCGCTGGTGTGCTGCTCGACTGCCCCGGTCGACGGCGGCGCCCAATGAGCCGGCGACCAGAAATACAGGACTACGAACACCGCCAGCGCGCCGCCAGCGCGCAGCGCCAGTTTGGCACCGGGCTTCACGCTGACGGTCCAGGAAGCCAGGGATCACCGCGCAGACGCCGCCGCCGGCGAGCGCCAACACGATGCGCAGAATCTCGAACTGCTGTTCGCTGAGGGTTTCGGCTCTGAACGCCAGCCAGAGCACGGCGGCCAGATGGCGACGCAGCCGAACGCGAACGCCAAGGTCATTTCGAGCCGGCGCGTCGGCTGCGGCTGGTCGAACCGGGAGGTCATGTCGCCGTCCTCGCTATGCGGCGACGTTAATACAGATGTTCTGCGGGCGAAAGCGGAAATCTCGTCCTATGCTTCCGCTTTCCAAGCTCTTTTTGTTTGAAAGAATCTGCTCAGACCGTCTTCAGGTCGCGCCGGTCGGTCTCGCAACAGCGACATCGCCAATATCCGGGGCGATGAGGCAGGCCAATAGCCACTTTGCCAGGCCCGGAGCGGTATATCTTGCGATCATGCCCGTCGCGAGAAAGAAATCGGCGAGCGGCAGGACCTTGTCGCCGAGCATGACCCAGATCGACGGCAGGTACGTCGGCCCAGAGCTTGGCAAACCGACGCTGGCGCATCTTCTCAATCAGGCCTATCTCGCGCCGACCGGCGAGACCGTCCCACGGCCCGGCGTTCCGCAGTCGGCGGGCACGACGCCGCTCGACCGCGCAGATCCGGCAGGAGAATGACCGCATCGACAACAGCATCTGCAACGGTTGCTGACCGAGCCGGATATAAACCGTCGCCATCAATCTCCCGGCGACGAGGGCAGTCCGTCGATGTCGAACGCCCAGGGAAGCGCTGAGGCATGCCAGATTTGCCGGCGCGGCGCGATTTCCGCCCGCTGGCGGATCGCGCCGAGACGCAGGTGGAAGACAGCCGGGTTTTCTGCCGCGGAGCCGTAGAGGGCCGTACCGCACGCTCCGCAGAAGGCCTGCGCCCGTTTCGCGCCGCTGTCGGCTGTTTTCACGTAGATGCTGGGGCTCCCGCTCAACAGGCGGAAATCGGCGGCCTCGGCTGGCACGCTGGCCCGGTAAGGCGCCCCGGAGAAGCACTGGCAATCAAGGCAATGGCAGATGTCAGCCATTTCCGGGTCAACCTCAGCCGCGTAAACAATGGCGCCGCAATGGCATCGCCCGTCGACTCTCAACACCAATCCTCCCGGTCCGGCGCGCAGGAAGAGCGCGCGCTCTCCCTAGAACAGTCTGGCGGCTATGTCTCTTCGCTCACTTGGCACGACCGTCGCCCGCGGGCTTGACCCGCGGGTCCATGTTTATGGGTCGCCGGGTCAATCCCCGGATCAAGTCCGGGGACGGCGATGACGTCGACCACAGCGTCGCCCTTTGCCCATGCGCAGGCCGCATAGCGGCAGCGCCGCGTGGGTGATTTTCGGGGTCGCGGTTTTCCGCTCCCGCCGCCTGTTATGCCCCTGATAAGTTCGAAATAGCGCTCTGTTACTGTCCTGTTAATTTTGCTTCCGCGGCGTATGAGGATTTCATCGGAAACTTATGAAGTTAAAGCACTTTTCTGCCGCGCTGCTTGCGCCGAAAATCACGTGACCTCCTGTTTTCTCCCTGCTGGCAGGCGAAGTGTTGGCGCCCCCACGCCCGAAGTCCATGCCACAGCCGCATAGCGCCAACAGCCCAGAGCGCTACGCCCTGCCCTCCCGGCGCATGAGGCGCATGACACGAGCTCAGCGTCGCCTTGAGCGAGGCCATCACGATGTTCGGGTCCATCCCGACCCCGTGCAGCGGCCGGTCCGCGGCGTCGTGGATCTCCACGTAGCTGGCGGCGGTGGCGTTCGCGCCGCGTCCGACCGCATGCTCGTGATAGTCGATGAAGGCGAAGTCGACCCCGAACGCTTTTTTGAGCGCATCGACGAAAGCGTCGACCGGACCGTTGCCCTCGCCGGCAATGGTGAAGGTCGCGCCGTCGGCCTTGCGCAGCGTCGCGACCAGTTCGCGGCTATCGGGGCTCGTCGGAACCGTCTGCTGCCTGATGAGCGTCAGCGGCGCATCGTCGAGCAGATAGGCCTGGCGAAAGAGCGCCCAGAGCTCCGGCGAGGTCAATTCCTTGCCGTCCGCGTCCATGCGCTCCTGCGCGATTTTCGAGAATTCGACCTGCAGCGTGCGCGGCAGGTCGAGCCCGTAGTCGGCGCGCAGGATATAGGCCATGCCGCCCTTGCCCGACTGGCTGTTGATGCGGATCACCGCCTCGTAGTCGCGCCCCACGTCCTTGGGGTCGATCGGGAGATAGGGCACCTGGAACAGGGGGTCGTTGCGCCGTTCCTGGGCCTCGAAGCCCTTCTTGATCGCATCCTGATGCGAGCCCGAGAAGGCGGTGTAGACGAGCTCCCCGGCATACGGGTGGCGCTGGTGCACCGGCAGCTGGTTGCAGTGCTCGACGACCTCCTTGATCGCATTGACGTCGTGCAGGTCGAGCCCCGGATCGACCCCCTGGGTGAAGAGATTGAGAGCCATGGTGACGATGTCGACGTTGCCGGTGCGCTCGCCGTTGCCGAAGAGCGTGCCCTCCACCCTTTCGGCGCCCGCCATCAGCGCGAGCTCCGCCGCCGCCACGGCCGTGCCGCGGTCGTTATGCGGATGGACGGAGAGAATGACGCTCGACCGATCCGAGATATGGCGGCCGAACCATTCGAACTGGTCGGCGTAGGTGTTCGGCGTCGCCATTTCGACCGTCGCGGGCAGATTGAGGATCAGGCGCCTTTCCGGCGTCGGCTGGATCACGTCTTTCACCGCCTCGCAGATTTCCAGAGCAAAATCGAGCTCGGTGCCGGTGAAGCTTTCCGGCGAGTATTCGAACTGGAAATCCGTGCCGGGCGAAGCCTCCGCCAGCTCCCTCACCTGCTTCGCCGCGGCCACCGCGATGTCGGTCACGCCCTTGCGGTCGGTGCGAAAGACCACATCGCGCTGCAGGGTCGAGGTCGAATTGTAGAAGTGGAGGACGACTTTCTTCGCGCCCTTCACCGCCTCGAACGTGCGCTCGATCAGTTCGGGGCGGCATTGGGTCAGCACCTGGATGGCGACGCCGTCGGGGATCTGGCCGTTCTCGATGATCGAGCGGACGAAGTCGAAATCGGTCTGCGAAGCCGAGGGAAAGGCGACCTCGATCTCCTTGAAGCCGAGCTCGGTGAGCAGGCGGAACATCCGGTTCTTGCGATCGACCCCCATCGGCTCGATCAGCGCCTGGTTGCCGTCGCGCAGATCGACCGAGCACCATATCGGCGGCTTGTCGATGATGCGCGAAGGCCACTGACGATCGGGCAGCGCGATCGGCTGGAAGGCGCGGTATTTGGAAATGGGCATGGCGGTCATGACGAACCCTGGAAACGTTGCGGCGGCCCCGCGAAGCAAGAGCCGGCCTAGCCTGTGTTTCGGAAATCGGAAGCGAAACTATGCGTCCCGGCGCTTCAGAGCGCCGGGCGACTAAGTTGCAGGGTCGTCAACTGCATTCGCATGGGACCCCTTGAACCAGAAACAGGTGCAAAAATCAACCAGACCGTGCGAAAACTCGTCGAGGTTGATGGGATGCGACGACTGAGCGTGCGGATCGGCGCTTTTCTCGCGTTTCGGGCTGAAATCGCGCCGATGGCCTCTTGGAAGGCATGGGAGGACCGCCATGGGCGGTTTTGCCACGAAACAACGCGATTTTGGCCTCTGTCATGCGGCGACGGCCGCCATCATCTTGTCCATGCCGAGAATATTGAGTGCTCGCCGCAAATTGTAGACGAGCGCGGTCAGGTTGAATTCGGCGCGCACTTTTTCCAGGCCGCGCATCAGGAACGCGCCCTGATTCATCCATTGCTTGATGCTGCCGAACGGATGTTCGACCGTCTCGCGACGGCGGTCGAGAACTTCCGGCCTCGCCTTCAGGCGGGCCGCCATGCGGTCGAGCGCGTCCTCGTGCTCGAGACGCGAGACGACGCGATAGCCGGCGTCCGTGCAGCGCGGGCGTAGCGGGCAATCGCGGCACGCCGCCGGGTTGCCGTAATCGACCTTCGTCATCTCGCGCAACTTGCCATGGCGGAGCGGCCTCAGTTCGTGACCGCCCGGGCAAGCGTATGCGTCCCGCTCCGGATCGTAAGAGAACTCGTCCTTGCGGAAGAAGCCATTGCTGACCGAAGAGCCGCGTTGGGGTCTGGGCACATAAGGCGTCAGCCCCGCCTTTTCGCAGGCGGCGATGTCTTCCGTCTTGAAATAACCCTTGTCGGCGACGACGTCGATCTTCTCGACTTCGAGGATCTCGCGCGCCGGCTCGGCAGTCGCCTGCAACAGCCCCATGTCGACGACCTGGTTGGTCACTTCCTGTTCGACGATCAGCTTGTGCTTGGCGTCGACCGCGACCTGAATGTTGTAGCCGACAGCGACGCGCGTGTGCGCCGCCATGGCGCGGCTGTCGGGATCGGTCAGGGATATCTGGTCTTCGCCCGTGCGTTCGAGCTGCTTCAGCATGGCGTCGTATTGGCCGCGCTTCTTGCGCAGTCCCTCGATCTTCTCGGCGAGATTTTTCACCCGCGCGCCGCTCGTCGCCTTTTCCGCGGCGTCGCCCTCGTCGAGCCGCTGGAGGTAATCGGCCAGCCGCTCGTCGGCCGCCTTGATGAATTTCGCCAGCGAATTGCGGGTGAAATTTCGATCCTTGTTGTTGACCGCCTTGATGCGGGTCCCGTCCACCGCCAGCAGTTCGCGTCCGAACAGGTCGAGCCGCTTGCACAGCAGCGTGAATTGACGAAACACCGATTTGAAGGCGGCGCGATTGTCGGCGCGGAAATCGGCGATGGTCTTGAAGTCAGGCTTCAGCGTTCGCAACAGCCAGATGACCTCGATGTTGCGATGGCATTCGGCCTCCAACCGCCGGCTCGAACGCACGCGATTGAGATAGCCGTAGACGTAGAGCTTCAATAGATCGCCCGGTGCGTAGCCCGGCCGTCCCGTCGCCTTCGGCTGAACCCGCCCGAAGCCTGCCTCGACGAGATCGAGCCCATCGACGAAGGCGTCGATGAAGCGGACGGGATTGTCAGGGCCGACGTAATCGTCCACCGCTTCGGGCAGAAGCAGAAGTTGGTCGCGTTCGAAGCCGGAAATGTGCGCCATACCCGATTCTAATATGGCGCCAGTGATTCGTGAATCCCTCAGGCCGAGTTTTCGCACGGTCTGCAACCGTTTCGCGCGCCGGGCCCGTGCCGGGTCCGCCCACGCGACGGATCGCCGCCGCGCGACAGGGCGGGGATGGGCCAAGCGCGACCCGTCTCCGGCGCGTCGCCAACCCGCGGGATTGAAGACAGGAGAGTGAGCCGCGCAGTGGCCATATGGGCGTTGCAGCTTTGCGCCACGGCCGAGGCGTCGCGGCGCTGCAGGGCGTCGATGTAGGCCAGGTGCTCGTGCATGGCCACGATATTTCGCTGGCGTTCGTCGCGCTTGTTCCATTGGTAGTGATAATGGAAAATCATCGAAATCACGTCATAGAAGCCGACGATGAAGCGGTTGCGCGACGCGTCGTTGATGCAGCGATGAAGGCGCTCGTCGAGCGCCGAAAAATCGGTGAATTGTATATCCGCTTCATCGATCAGGGCGAGATGGTCGTCCCTGATGCGCGATAGCTCGGCCCAGGCGGTCTCGTCGTCGGCGAGCGAAATGAAGCGAAGAGCCGAGCGCAGCTCGAACATCGCCCTCACCTCGCAGAGTTCCTCGGCAAAGTCCTCGGTGAACCCTTTGAACACCCAGCTGCCGCTGGGTCCGCGTTCAAGAAGACCGTATCGGGGAAAGCGGTTGAGATAGTCCCGCACGGCGGACGGCGAGACGCCGAACTGGCGCGAAAGCTCGAGCGCGTTGATTTGCTGTCCGGGCTTGCAGTCGCCATGCAGGATCCACTGCATGAACTGCTTCTCGACGATCGCGCCGACTTGCTCCGTCTCCACCTCCGGATAGAAGTCGGCAGGGACAGGGGGACGCAACAGGACCTTGCGTCGACCGTCGTATGCGATCAGTGCCCCGGCCGCGAATGCGGAGAATATTGCCCGAACGGTCGTGCGGCTGACCGCAAGCGCCTGAGACCACGACGGCTCCGATCCGATGTCGGACGCGATCGCGTAGTGACGCAGCCGGGTGAGCCCCCGATTGTAGGCGCGTTTGAAGACCGTGTTGGGCTTCATCCCCGCCCTCCCGATTCGCCGCCTGTCTTTTTGTGCGAGTCGCGGCTCCTCAAAAAACAACTTGACCCGCGACCGGCAGGACGTTTTTTATCCATAACGAACAAAAATGCAATTGGGAGGAAGGAGATTGCGCGCCTTGCTGTGCGTCGAGCCGGGAAAACTGGCCTTGGTTGAGCGGTCACGACCCTCTCCGGGGCCCGGCGAAGTGCTCGTGCGCATCCGCCGCGCCGGGGTATGCGGCACGGACCTGCATATTTACGAAGGGACGCATCCGTTTCTCGAGTATCCGCGAGTGATCGGACACGAACTGTCAGGCGAAGTGGAGCAGACCGGTCACGGGCTGCGAAATAGCCGTAGGTCAAAAAGTCTTCGTCATCCCTTATCTGTCCTGCGGCGCCTGCGTCGCCTGCCGGCGCGGCAAGACCAATTGCTGTCAGCGCATCGCGGTCCTTGGCGTTCACATTGACGGCGGGATGGCGGACTACGTCTGTGTTCCGGAGCGCAATGTGGCCGCAGCCGACGGCGTCACGCTTGATCAGGCGGCAATGGTCGAGTTCCTCGCGATCGGCGCCCACGCGGTGCGCCGCGCCAGTCCGCGAAAAGGCGACCGCGTTCTGGTCGTCGGAGCGGGTCCGATTGGCATCGGCTGCATGATCTTTGCGAAGCTGCATGGCGGATCGGTCACCGCACTCGACATGAGGCAGGACCGCCTCGACTTCTGCCGCGACGTGCTCGGCGTCGATCACACCGTCGCCGCCGGACCCGACACGCTCGAAATGCTGTCGAAGCTCACTGGCGGCGACCTCTTCGAGACTGTGATCGACGCCACCGGCAAAGCAAGCGCGATGATGACCGGATTCGACTATGTCGCCCACGGCGGAACCTACGTGCTGGTGAGCGTCGTGCTCGACACGATCTCGTTCGCCGACCCGAAGTTCCATGCGCGCGAGATTTCGCTTCTCGGCAGCCGGAACGCGACGCGGGAAGACTTCGTCGAGGTCTTCGGCGCGATGCGCGATGGGCGCGTGCCGACCGAAGCGCTCGCCACGCATCGTGCGCCGCTTGAAGACTCGCCAGCCCGTTTTCCCGAATGGATCAAGCCCGAAACGGGCGTGATCAAAGCCCTTATCGAGATCTAACCAGCATGGCGTTCCCGATCATCCAATTCGGCACCAGCCGCTTCCTGCAAGCCCACGTGGACCTGTTTGTGAGCGAGGCTTTGACCAAAGGCGCCGCAATGGGACGCATCGTCGCGGTGCAAACGACGCAGAGCGCAGAGAGCCGGAAACGCATCGCGGCCTTCGCCGAGGGCAGGCCCTATGTCGTCCAGATCAAGGGGATCGCCGGCGGCGCCATCGTGGACATCGAAGCCAAGGTCTCCAGCGTCGGCGGCGGCGTCGATGCAAACGAGTCCTGGGAGGCGGTCGAGCGCCTGTTCAACGAGGCGCGCTGCATGGTCTCCAACACTGCGGACCGCGGTTACGAACTCGACCCCTCGGACAGGCCGGACGCGATGCCGCGATCTTTTCCGGCGAAGCTCGCAAAGCTGCTCCTGGCCCGCCATCGCGCCGGCGCTCCGCCGATAACGCTCTTTCCCTGCGAGCTGACGCCCGCGAACGGAGAGACATTGCGCGCCGTGGTGCTTAAGGTCCTCGACGGTTGGAGCGTTCCGGCGCCGGCGCGTCGCTGGGTCGGCCAGGAATGCGTCTGGATCAATTCCCTCGTCGACCGTATCGTCTCGCAACCGCTTGAGCCGCTCGGCGCGGTGGCGGAGCCCTACGCCTTAT
This sequence comes from uncultured Alphaproteobacteria bacterium, assembly GCA_963787135.1. Taxonomy (GTDB): domain Bacteria; phylum Pseudomonadota; class Alphaproteobacteria; order Rhizobiales; family Beijerinckiaceae; genus Roseiarcus. The sequence goes on from CAWBBW010000033.1 coordinate 101,846, forward strand.
GGGCGATCGAAGACCAGCCAGGGCTCGAGGTCCCCTGCCGCCACCGCGACGTTGTCGTGACCAACGATCTCAAGCGCTATGAGCGGCTCAAGCTATTCATTCTTAATCTTGGCCACACCTGGCTCGCCGAAATCTGGCGCCGGTCGAAAAAACCCCCGGCGATGACGGTGCGCGAGGCGATGGCCAATGAGAGCATGGTCGCTGAACTTGACGACCTCTACGAAAAGGAAGTGCTGCCTGTTTTCGCCGGGATCGGAATGGAGCAAGAGGCGCGGACCTATCGCGACACCGTCATCGACCGGTTCCGCAATCCGTTTCTCGATCACCGCCTCGCCGAAATCTTCGTCAACCACGAAGCCAAGAAGCAGCGGCGCTTTGGCGGACTGATCGAGCTTGCCGAGGCCAGCAATTGTCACGTAAGCCAGCCGCGCCTTAGAGCGGCGCTTGCTTCGAACGAAGGAGCCGTTACAACCCCTGCCGGATGAAACCATCCCACGAAGCACGATCCGGTTCGCCGGAATCGAAAGCAGACGAGAGCCGACATGGCTCTCACCAAAGGAGGAAAAGCATGAAAAAGTTCCTGATGGCAACAGCCCTGGTGTCGCTCGCCGCCGTCGTCGGCGCGCCGAGCTACGCCGCCGACAAGCCGACGATCCCTGTCATCGTCAAGGATACGACCTCGGGCTATTGGCAGATCGTGTTCGCCGGCGCCCGCCAGGCCGCTAAGGATCTCGACGTCAATGTCCCCGAACTCGGCGCGCAGTCCGAAGCCGACATCAACGGCGAGATTACGATCCTCGAGAACGCGGTGGCCGAAAAGCCCGCAGCGGTCGTTATCGCCCCGACCCAGTTCAAGGCGCTGGGCAAGCCGATCGACGAGGCGGCGAAGAAGGTGCCGATCATCGGAATCGATTCCGCCGCGGACTTCGAAGGCCTTCACGTCGTTCCTGACCACGGACAACGAGGTCGGCGGACGCAAGGCGGCCGACGGCATGGCGGAGGCGATCAAGGCAAAATACGGCAAGGCCGAGGGCGAAGTCGCGCTCATCACGCATCTGCCCGGTGTCGGCTCGCTTGAGGCCCGCAACAAAGGGTTCAAAGAAGAGCTGGCCGAGAAATATCCAGACCTGAAGCTGGTCGCAGACAAGGTCTCGGACGGCAACGCCACGACCGGCCTCAACATCATGACCGACCTCATCACCGCCATGCCGAAACTGCGCGGCGTGTTTGCCGACAATCTCATCCAGTGTCAGGGCGCGAGCCAGGCAATCGCGGAAAACAAGAAGGGCGACACGATCAAGCTCGTGTGCTTCGACGCCGACGACAAGCTCATCGGGTATCTCAAGGACGGCACAATCACTGCCCTGCTTCTGCAGGATCCCTACCGGATGGGCTATGACGGCGTGAAGACTGCGCTCGCCGCGTCGAAGGGCGAGAAGGTGCCGGCAAACGTCGATACCGGCGCGAATCTTGTCACCAAGGCCAACATGGACCAGCCGAAGGAGCATGCGCTGCTCTATCCGCCGAAGTGATTTGGCGTCGGGCGCGCCGAGCCGTCGGCGCGCCCTCGTACCTCCAAAAAACCATATTCACGAGCAGGCGCGGGCCAGAATGTCTTGCGCAACGTCGGAGCGCGGCGGATGATGTTCGCCTGAATCAAGAAGATTCGCCCAAGAGCGCGACCATGGCCTCAGTTGTCACCGCCGCCCCGATGGATGGCGCGCCAATGCTAGCATTACATAAGCTGGACAAGCATTTCGGCGCGACTCGCGCCCTCAAGGTCGTGATCGGCAAGGGACTTGATTACGGCGTCGAGCTCTTCATCTTCGACGAGCCGACGGTCGCCTTGGACGTCGGCGCCAAAGCGGAAATCCATCGGCTGCTGGCCTCCCTATGCGCGAAGGGCGCGGGCGCTATCATGGTCTCGTCCTGCCTGCCGGGGGTCTACGATCTCGCCGACACCCTGCACGTCCTTCGGGCGGGCGGACTCGTCGCAAGCCAGGGACACAAGGACGCTACCCGGGAAATAATACTTACCGAGGCGATCGGCGTTTAGGGCGCCGCGCGGAGTCCAGCGGAAATGACGGATCAGAGCATCCAAACGATCTCTCAGAGTGAACGGCGCAGCCATCGGCTGAACGTGCTGCTCGGCCTGACTCTGCTCGTTCTCCTGCTCGTCTTATGGCTCGCGCTGTCGTTCGCAACCACGACGTTCTGGACCTCGAACAACATGTCCAATCTCCTGCGCCAGGGCGCGATGATCGCGATCCTAGCGATCGGCGAGACCTTCACGATCATCACCGGCGGCATCGATCTTTCGGTCGGCGCGATCGCCGGCTTCATCTCGATGACGGTCGCCCTGTTGCTCGCCAACCATCTCGGCTTCGCCTCGTCCGTCGCAGGCGCCGTCGCGATCTCGCTCGCGATCGGCGTCTTGATCGGCGTCTTCCACGCCTTCGGCGTCACGCAGATGGGTCTGCCCCCGTTCATCATGACGCTGGCGACAATGTACGCGCTGCGCGGCATCGGCTTTCTCATCACCAACGGCGCGACGATTTCGGTCGACAACGACGCCTTCACCGGCTTCTCGCGCGCGAGCTTCCTGGGCTTTCCCTGGACGGACGGGACGTGGTTCGCGATGCCGGCGCTGTTCTGGATGGTCCTCCTCGTTGCAGCCCCTCTTTATATCCTCCTCACTAAGTACCCTTGGGGCCGCTATCTCCTCGTGATTGGTTCGAACAAGGAGGCCGCGCTTCTCTCCGGCGTCAACGTCACGGCGATGATCTATCTTGCCTACATCATATCAGCCTTCTGCGCCGCCATCGTCGGCATTCTGCTCGCCATGCGGATCGGCATCGGCAATCCGGGCCAAGCCGACGGGTGGGAATTGCAGGCGATCGCCTCGTCGGTCATCGGCGGCACCAGCCTCTTCGGCGGGGTCGGCACAGTGCCCGGACCCCTGATCGGCTCCTTCATCCTGACGACGTTCAACAACGGCGCGAACCTGCTCAACCTCAATCCGTTCTGGCAGCGCATCGTGACCGGGGCGCTGATCATCATCGTGGTCTATTTCGACACGCTGCGGCGCAGGAAGCGCTGAGCGCGCGATTGGCTGACCCTCTCGCCTGCGGCGATCTCATCGCCGATCGCCGCTACGTGTACGGCAAGGCGGCCGCCGACGATCGAGACTGGGCTGCTGCGGCCGAGATCTTTGAGCAGGCCGCAGAGCAGGCGCCGCGATGGGCTCCGGCATGGTTCGCGCTTGGAGAAGCGCGGGAGAATCTCGGCGACCTTGACGGCGCGGCGGAAGCGTTTCGGTCGACGCTCGCAGCTGACCCTTCGGATGCGCTGGGCGCGGCGGCCCGACTCACGCTGATCGGCCGCGAAGAGGACACGGGCGCGCTCCCCAAGGCTTACGTAGCGCGGCTGTTCGACGACTATGCGTCGCGTTTCAACGCACACCTGTGCGGTGAGCTGAACTATCGCGGTCCTGCCGTGATCGTCGAGGCGCTCGGTCTTGTCGCTCCTGCGCGCCGCTTCGCCACGGCGCTCGACGTCGGGTGCGGCACGGGCCTGATGGGCGAAGCCGTCCGTGAGCGCGTCAATCGTCTTGTTGGCGTCGACCTCTCGCACGGCATGATCGCCCGAGCGCGCGAGCGCGGAATTTATGACGCGCTCGAAGTCGCCGAGGCGACTGATTTCCTTGAGCGCTCTGCGCCCGGCGCCTACGACTGCATTCTGGCGGCGGACGCGCTCTGCTATTTCGGCGACCTTCGGCCCCTCTTCCAAGCCTGCAAGCTAGCCCTCGCCGCGGACGGCATATTTGCTCTTTCGTTCGAGAGTTTCGAAGGGGAAGGTTTCCGTCTGCGGGAAACGCGGCGTTTTGCTCACGCCCCAGCCTATCTCGAGGCGACGGCACGGGAGGCCGGATTTCGTCCGCTTTTGATGCGCGCCGCGTCAATCCGCCGGGAGGCGGCCCGCGACGTCCCGGGGCTGGTCGCGGCGCTTGAGGCGCACTGACATGGCTGTCGCGCGACTGTCGGCGCGCAGGCGCCTCGAGGTCCTCACCTGTCCGCGGGTCGACCCCGACTGCGCATGATCGCCGCGTTGAGCTCGCCGCCGAATACGAACAGCAGCGCAACCCAATAGAGATAGACGAGCGCGATCATCGCCGACGCGAGGCCCGCATAGGTCGAAATGTAGTTTCGCACGAACTGGCTCAGATAGGCGCCAAACGCTTCGCCGAAAACGATACTGGCGACGAAGGTCAAAGCAACTCCGGGAAAGAGATCCTGAAGCCTCGGCCGGTGCGCGGGAAGGATCAGATGCGCGGCGAACAGCGAAACCGCGAGCATGACCGCCGCGATCCCGATGCGGGCGGCGGTAAGAAGATCGTGCGCCTTCATGAGCCCCGGCACGAAGCTCTCGACCGTCCCCAGAATCAGCGGTCCGAGCACCACGAGGAAAGCAAGCGCGAGGAGCGCAACCGAACCAATGAGCACGAGGCCGAGCGACTGAAGCCGAAGCAGCCACCAGGGCCTCGGCTCGACGAGCCCATAGGCGCGATTGAGGCCGACGCGAAGGGCTTCGATCGCGCTGGAGGCAAAGTAGAACGATAGCACCGCGCCAAGGGTCAGGAGCCCTCCGCGGGGCGCAGTCAGGACGTTGGCCACCTCCCCGGCGATCGGGCCGGCCACCTCCTTCGGCCATTCCGCGAATACCAGCTGCGCCGCCTCACTCGCCAGCTCGGCCGAACCGAGGAAACCGGCGAGCGCGGCGACAAAGATGAGAAACGGAAACAACGAAGTCAGCAGCGTCAGGCCGATGTAGCTCGCGATGGCCCAACCGTCGTCGGCGCTGAACTTCTCCGCGGCGCTCCAAAGAATCGATGCCAGTCTGCGCAATGTCGAGAGCCCTGAGTTCTCATTTCGCGGTTCTTCGCCCGAAGAGAAGGCTAGCCCAACCGCGGCCTATTTGCAGTCGATGACGCCAAAAAGACGCATTGCAACAGCCTGAGCGGCAAAGCATTGTGCAACGCAACAGCGCCGAACATGGAGACCTCGCGGTGACGCTCGACGACCTCGCCCGACAAGCCCAGCATGCCGCCGAAGGGTTGCTGGAATGCGCTGTAACCGCCGTCCGCGAAAGAGTGAGCGTCGACAGCAAGCTCGACGTCGCCAAGATCGAGTCGGAACAGCACGCCGCCCATGGCCTTGCCTGGCTCGCCACATACGTGGAAGCGGTCAAGGAAATGGCGACTTATGCCCGGCGCATGCGCGAGGAGAGTCGCTTTGGCGAAACCGAGCAGTTGCTCACGCGAATCGGGCTTGGCGAATATCTCTCCCAGATATTCGGCGGCATTCCGATGAACCAGGGCGAGATCGTCCGTCTTTCCGACTTCGGCCTCGAAGAATCCGGCATCGAACCGTTCCGGGACCAGCCGGTGATCGAGGCGCTGATCCGTGCCGGCAACACTCCAGACAACCGCGCGGCCCTCGCGGGCAAGATCAAAGACGCGCACGAGGGCGCGATCGGCGATCCTGGTCTCGATGAGACATTCGAAGCGATCCGCGGCGAGATGCGACGCTTCGCCGACGCCGAGGTCGTCCCCAACGCGCAAAATTGGCATCGCGCCAACGCCTATATCCCGCTCGAAGTTATCGCCGGGCTTTCCGAATTGGGTGTCTTCGGCCTCACCATACCCGAGGCCTACGGCGGCATGGGTCTCGGCAAGGTCGCAATGTGCGTCGTGTCGGAGGAACTCTCGCGCGGTTACATCGGCGTCGGCTCGCTCGGCACCCGCTCGGAAATCGCAGCGGAACTCATCCTCGTCGGCGGCGACAAGGCGCAGAAAAAGAAATATCTGCCGAAGATCGCGAGCGGCGAGATCCTGCCGACCGCCGTCTTCACCGAGCCGAACACCGGCTCCGACCTCGCGTCCTTGCGCACCCGCGCGGCGCGCGAGGGCGACGACTATGTGGTGAACGGCGCCAAGACCTGGATCACCCATCCGGTGCGGGCCGATCTGATGACGCTCCTGGTGCGCACCAATCCGAATGAGCGCGGATACAAGGGGCTCTCGATGTTCCTTGCCGAAAAGCCGCGAGGAACCGACGCTGATCCCTTCCCCGCCAAGGGAATGTCCGGCGGCGAGATCGAAGTGCTCGGCTATCGCGGGATGAAGGAGTACGAAATCGCCTTCGATGGATTCCGCGTCCCTGCCGACGCTCTGCTCGGCGGCGTCGAGGGGCAGGGCTTCAAGCAGTTGATGGAGACCTTCGAGTTGGCGCGCATCCAGACCGCGGCCCGCGCCGTCGGGGTCGCGCAGTGCGCATTCGAACTCGGCCTGCGCTACGCCAGGGAGCGGGTGCAGTTCGGCAAGACGCTGATCCATTTTCCTCGCGTCGCCGACAAGCTCGTGATGATGGCGGTCGAAATCCACATCGCGCGCCAGATCACCTATTTCGCGGGCCGCGCCAAGGATGAGGGGCGCCGCTGCGACCTCGAGGCCGGCATGGCGAAGCTCCTCGCTGCGCGCGTCGCCTGGGCGGCGGCCGACAATGCCCTGCAGATCCATGGCGGGAACGGCTTTGCCCTCGAATATCCGATCTCGCGCGTGCTCTGCGACGCCCGCATCCTCAATATCTTCGAGGGCGCCGCAGAGATTCAGGCGCAAGTTATCGCACGACGGCTGCTCGAAGGAGGGAACTAGCCGCGCCCGCGCTTGCGGTTCTCAGATTTTCTCGATCCGCACATGGGCGACGCCCGCCTGCCGGAAGCCGAGCACGCCGGCTGCGGCGGTCGAGACGTCGATGATGCGCCCGCGGATGAAGGGGCCGCGGTCGACGATTTTGACGATCGCGCTACGGCCATTGTCGAGATTGAGAACCTTGACTTGCGTTCCAAACGGCAACGTCCGGTGCGCTGCGATTAAGCCACCAAAATGAGGATTTTGATAATACGAAGCTATACCCTGTTCGCCGGCTAGAGCCGTGCTCGTAAACCCAATGATCATCGTACCAGCAAGAATGAATTTCCGCATTCAGTAGACCTTTTTGTTGACCGCGATACTCGGCTCGTCTGCCGGCACGTTAGGGCAAAAAAAAGGCGACGTAAACTCCGCTGCGTCAAACTTGTCATAATCTGACCTCCCGGTCAGCTTTATGAGGCGCGCACCGATTGCGCTAGATTGTCCGTGTTTCGGCGACGGTCATCGGCCGCGAGTTGATCGAGGGAGGAGCCTCACCATGAAAGTTCTCGTCATCGGCGCGGCCGGCATGATCGGGCGCAAGCTCTGCCAAAAGCTCGCGCGCGACGGGCGCCTGGCGGGGCAGACGATCGAGGAGGCGCATCTTGCCGATGTTGTCGCGCCCGCGCCCTTCGAGGCCCCCTTCCCCATCGTCCGCGAGGCCTGCGACATTGCCGCCTCCTATGTCGCGCCGAAATTGGCCGCGCTTCGCGCCGATGTGATCTTCCTGCTGGCCTCGGTCGTTTCGGGCGAAGCGGAAGCCGACTTCGACAAGGGCTACGCCATCAATCTCGGCGGGACGCATGCCTTGTTTGAGGCGATCAGGCGAGAGCAGGTCCTCTCCCGCGGCGCCTATCGCCCGCGCCTCGTCTTCACCTCGTCGATCGCGGTCTTCGGCGCGCCGTTTCCCGACGCAATCGGCGACGAATTCCTTGCCGCTCCGCTGACGAGTTACGGAACACAAAAAGCGATCTGCGAGTTGCTGCTGGCCGACTATTCGAGACGCGGGTTTTTCGACGGGATCGGCCTCAGGCTGCCTACGATTTGCGTCCGGCCCGGCGCGCCGAACAAGGCGGCCTCGGGGTTCTTCTCGGGAATTATCCGGGAACCGCTTTCGGGCAAGGAGGCGATCCTGCCGGTAGGCGACGAGGTCCGCCACTGGCACGCCTCTCCCCGGTCGGCGGTTGGATTTCTGCTCCGGGCGGCCGAAATCGATACGGCGCTCCTGGGGACTCGCCGCACGCTCAATCTGCCCGGGGTGTCGGCCACGGTCGGCGAGCAAATCGAGGCGTTGCGGCAGGCCGCCGGCGAAAAGGCGGTCAAGCTGATTCGCAGGGAGCCCGACCCGACCATTGCTAAGATCGTCGCCGGCTGGCCGAGCATCTTCGACCCCGCGCGGGCGAAAGCTCTCGGTTTTCAGGCGGACGCTGATTTTTCGGCCATAATTAGGGCTTACCTCGAAGACGATTTCAACAGCTGAGGTTGGGCGATGTTGGACTGGCCGGTTCGAACGGAGAGCAGGGCCGAAGTCGTGCCGTCGGCGGCGACGTTTGCCGAGGGCCACGCGGCGCCCCCCATAGAACGCCGACCGCGCGGACTCGGCCTGGCGGGACGCGTGCTCGTCATCACCATCAGCTTCGTGCTGCTGGCGATGGGGCTCTTCTATGTCGCCCGTCTTGCGACCTTTCGCGAAACCTGGCTTCACAACAAGCTCGCATCCGCCGAAACCGTCGTCAAAGCCTTCGACGCCGACGGCGCGACTGAAATGCCGCCGGAACTGGCGCGCAAACTACTCGCGAGTGTCGGGGTCAAGTCAATCGCGATCTCTACTCCTTTCGGCAGGCGCGTGCTCACCGTCCCCGGCGAGCCGATCGCGCCGGCCCAGATCGTCAACCTCGACAGCGAGACATTCTTCGACAGCATCGGCCGCGCCTTCGGCGCGCTCTTCGCCGAACCGGGAACGATCATTCAGTTGTCGGACGGATCATCGCCCGATGAGGCCGGCATCACGCTCACGCTCGACCAAACGCCGCTTATTGCGGCGCTGTGGCGGGTCTCGCACACGCTGCTCAACATCGCACTCATGATTGCGGCGGTCGTCACCTGCGTGCTCTGGACGGCCTTGTGGCAGATGGTGTTGAGGCCGGTGCGCAGGCTCACCTCCAACATCATCGCCTTCGGCGAACATCCACAGGACGTCTCCCGCATGATCGCCCCGAGCGGACGTCACGACGAGATTGGGCGAGCCGAAACCGCGCTTGCCGCGATGCAGGGTTCGCTGGCTCACGAACTCGCACAGCGCAAGCGTCTCGCCGAACTCGGCATGGCGGTCGCGCGCATCAATCACGACCTGCGCAACATGCTTACCGCGGCGCAGCTCATTTCCGACCGCCTGGCGACAATTCCCGATCCGCTCGCGCAGCGCCTCGCGCCGCGTCTGGTCGCAACTCTCGATCGGGCGATCCAGTTCTGCCAGGCGACGCTCACCTATGGCGCCGCGCGCGAGCAGCCCCCGAACCGGCGGCGGTTCGATCTCAGCGAACTCGTGCGGCAGGTCACCGAGGCCGCGCGTGCGGAGAACGACGATGCGATCGAGTATCACATCGACATACCTCCCCGTTTCGAAGTCTACGCCGATCCGGATCATATCCTGCGCGTGTTCGAGAACCTGAGCCGAAACGCCTCGCAGGCTCTGCTGGCCAATGGGGCGCTGGACGACCGGCCGAAAGCGATACGCTTCGCTTCGATCCGGACCGAAGGCGTGGCGCTGATCGAAATCAGCGACACCGGCCCAGGGTTTCCGGCCGATCAGAGCGAGCGCATCTTCGAGCCTTTTCACAAATCGACCAGCGAGATCGGCGCCGGCCTCGGATTGGCGATCGCGGCCGATCTCGTGTCGCGAAACGGCGGGGCGATCGCCCTCGCTCCGGCCAAGGCGGACGATTTTTATTGCGGCGCGCGTTTCCTCATCAAGCTGCCGACGCCCGAGCGCGTCTCGCGCCGGAGTTCGCCCGCCGCCCTGCCCCAGGCCTAGAACCATTCGGCGCGCGCCCGCTTTCGCATGACGCAGCGCTCGGATAAGAAGCCTCGCGCGTGAAGAGGCTGCGGCGGCCGCCCTCGCGAGCGGAAAGAACGACCCATGTCAGTCGCGAGAGACGCCGTCCGAACCCAGACCGTCGCTTTCTTGTCCTCGGGCGCAAGAGAAGCCGACGAGGCGCTCGAACGGTTGACCGGACTTTACGGCGGCGTCCCTCCCGAGAAGGCGGACGTGATCGTGGCGCTGGGTGGCGACGGGTTGATGCTGCAGACCCTGCACCGGACCATGCACGCGCCGAAGCCGATCTACGGGATGAACCGCGGATCGGTCGGCTTTCTGATGAACGAATATTCCGAGCGGGGCCTCCGCGAGCGCCTCGCGGCCGCCAAGCCCTCGATCATCCATCCCCTGTTCATGCGCGCGCGCGACGTGCACGGCGTCGAGACAACGGCGCGCGCGATCAACGAAGTGTCGCTGCTGCGCCAGACCTATCAGGCCGCCAAGCTGCGCATCGAGGTCGACGCGGCGACGCGGCTCAGCGAGCTCATCGCCGATGGGGTGCTCGTAGCGACACCCGCCGGCTCGACCGCGTATAATCTTTCCGCCAACGGGCCGATCCTGCCGCTCGATGCGCCGCTGATGGCGCTGACGCCGCTCTCGCCGTTTCGGCCGCGGCGCTGGCGCGGCGCGCTCTTGCCCGACACGGCGCGGGTGGTGATCGAGATTCTCGAGGCCGACAAGCGGCCGGTTGCGGCCGCCGCCGATCATTTCGAAATCCGCCGCGTGACAAGGGTCGAGGTGGCGATGGACCGGGCGACCTCGCTGATCCTGCTGCACGATCCGGGGCATTCCCTCGACGAGCGAATCCTGCGCGAGCAGTTCGGCTACTAGAGGGGAACCATGGCCAAGTCGGCGCGCATCACCGCGGAGAGCGTCCTCGCGAGCGGGCGGTTCGATCTGACCCGGACGGATATCGAGGTCGTCGAGGACGACGGCGTGACCCGCAAGCTGTCGCACGAGGTCTACCGCCACGGCAAAGCTGCGGCGGTGCTGCTTTATGATCCTCAACGGTCGGTCGTGACCCTGGTCAAGCAGTTCCGGGCCGGCGCTTATCTCAGCGACGGCGCGCTGGCGACAATCGAGGTCTGCGCCGGGATGCTGGACGGCAACACCGCGGAGGTCTGCGCCGTGCGCGAGGCGCTCGAGGAAACGGGCATCAAGATCGCCGAGCCCCGGCGCGTCTTCGACGCCTATATGAGCCCTGGAGGCATGACGGAAAAGATCGCCTGCTTCGTCGCGGCCTATGGCGAAGCTGACCGCGCGGGGGACGGCGGCGGCGTCGACGAGGACGAGGATATCGAGGTCATCGAAGTCCCGTTCGCCAAGGCTCTGGCCATGATAGCGACAGGCGAGATCGCGGACGCGAAGACGATCGCCCTGTTGTATTACGCAAAGTCTATGGATATTATATAGCCGGAACGATCAATCTTGCTTCTGCTTGACTTCTCTTTCCGTCCCTTTCGTTTCCTTTCGTTGCGGCTTGAATTTCCTTTCATTCGCTTTCATTCGCTTGACTCTACTCTTCCGAATCGAGACTTTTCAATGGGTTGCGCGCGTTAAGCGCAAGAAAAATCCGGTTTTTCGAAAACACACCTTAGGGCATGAATTTCTGCTCTCCCCCTCGTTGAGCTTGCCCCGCAAATGGCCGCCCTTCGCTGTTTCAACTCTCGGTCAGCCGCGCGTACGCCGTGGCAAGGCCCAGAATGATCGCGCCATAAAGGATTTGCCTGATCGGCTCGGAGACGTCGAGGAGCGTCATCAGGCTCGTGAGCACTGTCAGGATCAGGGCCCCGACGATCGTGCCGGCGTAGCCGCCGCGGCCGCCAAAGATCGAGGTGCCGCCGATCACAACAGCGGCGACCGAGGGCAGGAGAAATCCGTCCGCCAGGCTGAGATCCGCGGCATTGGTGCCACCGACGAGCACGAGGCCGGTGATCGCCGCCAGAATCGCGCATAGGAAATAGTCGGCGAACAGCACGCGCCAGACGCGGACGCCGGCGAGGTGGCAGGCTTCACGGTTGTCGCCGACCGCGTAGAGCAGCCGGCCGAAGCCGGTTCGATGCAGCCCGAACAGAATCAGAGCGCTGATCGCGATCCACAGGAAAAGATCGATCGGGACGAGTCCGAAAACCTTGCCGGCGCCGAGCGTTTGGATGATCGCGGGAACGTGCGGCGTGCTCGCCATCATGCGCTGGCCGTAGACGATCATGACGCCGCTGGTCATGAGGCCGGTGCCGAGCGTCATCACGAGCGGCTGCACGCCGAGCAGCGCCACGCCGACGCCGTTGACGATTCCAACAATGACGCCAAGCAGGAGAGCGAGGCTGATTGCAATGAGGTTGCCGGAGGATGCGTTCGTCGCAAGAAGGTAGGCCGAGCCGGTCGCCACGCTCGCGACCGAGAGGTCGATGCCGCCGGTCAGCATCACCATTGTCTGGCCCGCGGCCATGATGGCGAGCGGTGCCGCGAACAAGAGGACGTTCGAGGCCCAGAGCGGCGTGACCGTTCCGGGGCGGACTCCCTCGACGCCGAGCATGAAAACCGCGAGGAGCAGAATCAACGCGAATATCGTGTGGGCGCGCAGGAATTCGAGAACCCGAGTCACTTGCGCCCCTGCAGGCGCGCAGAGAACCCCGCGACCATCACGACAAGCACGATCAGCGTCCCCTGGATGACCTGACCGTAGTTTGGATCGATGCCGAGAAACACGAGGTCCATCGGAACCAGCGTCAAGAGCACGGCGGCGATGATTGGGCCGACCATGCCGCCCCGGCCTCCCGCGAGACTGACGCCGCCGATGACGACCGCCGCGACGCTGCTTAGAGTGTAGTAGGATCCCGCCAGCGGCGCGCCGATGCCCGTGGTCATCGTCAGGGCCATTCCGCCGACCGCACAGGCGATGCCGCTGAACACATAGGCTATCGTGCGCGCGCCGCGCACATTAACGCCGCTGCGAAAGGCCGCAACGGGATCGCTCCCTGCTGCGTAGATGAGCAGACCGATCCGGCTCTGCCTGATCGGCAGCCAGATTGCGGCAACAGAGACGATCATCACCAGGAGCGCGTTCGGCAGCCAAGCTCCGAAATCCGAACCGGCGGCGATGTTTGTGTAGCCCGGCGGGGCGCCCCCGCCCGGGCTCTCGAGGATCAGGAGCGCGACGCCGCCCCAGATGAAGCCGGTTGTCAGCGTCGCGACGACATCGGGAATTCGCGAGAGCGCGACGATGAGGCCGTTCGATAATCCGACTGCCGCCCCGCAGATCACCACAAATAGCGACCACACGAGCGATTCCTTGAACGTCGCGTGCTGCATCAGACTGGCGGAGAGTACGTTCGCCACGGCGATCTGTGATCCAATGGACAGATCGATCCCGCCGCTTATGACCACGATCGCCTGCGCTGCGGCGGCGAGCGCCAAAGGAAGCGCCCCGAGCGCAAGCGTCTGGATCTCGAAGGGGCCGAAATCGGGATGCACGAGGCGAGTCAACGCGACCGCCGCCGCCAGCAAAGCCGGCATGCCGAGCGCGCGGGCCGCCCGCCCCAGCCATCGGAGCCTCTGCGACGGGCCTATGATGTCCACGGCGGCGGTCACGCTTTATGCCCCCCGGCCATCGATGGACGCCAGTCCGTGCGCTGCCCGCATGAGGCTCGCCTCGTCCGCATCCGCGGCGGCCATCTCGCCTGAAATTTTTCCGCCGAAAAGGACAATCGCGCGGTCGCAAGCCAGCCGAATCTCCGGCAGTTCGGAGGTGAAGAGGAGAACCGAGGCGCCCCCGGCGGCGACTTCTCGCAGCAGCCCGTAGATCTGCCGCTTGGTGCCGATGTCGATGCCGCGCGTGGGGTCGAAGCAAAGCAGCGTCTTGAAGCCTGCCGCGATCCAACGGGCGATCACGACCTTCTGCATGTTGCCGCCGCTCAATCGTCGCACTTCGGCGGCCGCGCGTGTGTCGATCTGCAGCTTGCTGACGGCGGCTTCGACCCGTCGTCGCTCCTTCGCGATTGGAATCGGTCCCCAGGCCGGAAAGGGCCGGAACGCAGCGAGCCCGACGTTTTCCAGAATCGAGCGCTGCGGCAACAGCGTCACCAATCGATTGGCCGGGACCAGGACGAGGCCGGCGCTGATCGCATCGGCAGGATGCCTGAGTTTGAGGAGCCGTCCCTCGGCGCGCATTTCGCCGGCGTCCGGCCGACGTACGCCGGCGAGGCAATCGAACAGCTCTTCCTGACCCTGTCCTTCGAGCGCCGCCACGCCAAGCACTTCGCCGCGATCCACGCGGAAGGAGACGCCGCGCAGCGCGAAGCCGTGGGCAAGGTCTTTGACTTCGAGCGCTGGCGTCCGCGTCGTGGCGTCCAGCGCCGCTTCCCGGACCACCGGCGCGGCAGCCGCCTTGGCGACATCCGGACCGAGCATCAGACTGACGATGGTTTCCTCGGCGCCCTTGGTCGCGGTGACTCCGACCGTGACGCCATCGCGCAACACCGTAGCGCGGTCGCAGAGGGCGGACACTTCGGCCAGGCGGTGAGAAATGAAGATCACGCTCGAGCCGCGCTGTCGCCAGTTGCGCACCGCCGAGAAAACGCGCTCGGACAGATCGGCCGGCAGCGCGGCCGTGATCTCGTCCAGGATCAGAATGCTGGGGCTCGACGCCAGCGCGCGCGCAAGGTCGATCAGACGGAGGATGGCGAAGTCGAGATGGCGCGCGATCGAGGATAGGGAAACGTGTTCGATGCCGAGCTCTCGCATCGCCGCTTTCACAGCCTCGATACGCACGCGCGCGAGCCGCATGTTTTGCGCGACAGTCAAATCGGGCACGATCGCCGGGTCCTGGTAGACCGAAACGATCCCCGCCTTGCGCGCCTCAGCGGGCGACCGAAAAACGACCGGCCGCCCGGCTAGAACGATCTCGCCTTGGTCTGCCGGAAAAACCCCGGTGATGACTTTGACAAGCGTGCTCTTGCCGGCCCCGTTGGCGCCCATCAGTGCATGGACCTCGCCCGGACGCACCTCGATGTCTGCCGAACGCAGCGCCTTTACCGCCCCGAAGCTCTTCGCTACGCCGCTGAGGCGAAGAAGCGGCGGGGTGTCATTCATCCTTCCGGTCCAAAAAAGGGCCGGCGGGGTCGCCGCCGGCACTGAGGTTCATCTCGCGTCACGTCGAACCCGGGTCAGGGGCCCTTGCAAGCGACCAGCTGATCCATCGTGAAGTGGGTGTATGGTGGGATGTCGATCTTGTCGCTGTAGTACGGATCGAGCTTCGGATTGTAAGCCGTTTTAAGCGTGTCCGTGTTCTTGTCGTTATCCCAGACCGTCGGGGTGATCTTGACCACGTGCGGAACGTCTTTCTTATCGAGGACGGCGAGCGCGAGGCCCAGGCCGGCTGCGCCCACAGCCGGCGGATTGCTGACCGCCACGCCCGAAACGCCTTGTGCCTTCATGTCGATGAGCTGGCCGATAAACCCGTTGTTGTCGGCCCCAACCACCGGGACGTACGACTTGCCCGCGGTCTTGTAAGCGTCAACGACGGTCGAATCGATGCCCGAGGTCCAGACGCCGTCAATCTGCTTGCCCGAGGCGAGCAGTTCCTTCATCTCCTCCGCGCTCTTGTTCTGCGCCCAGCCCATGAAAACGCTGCTGGTGACCTTGATGTCCGGATAGTCTTTCAGGACCTCGGTGAAGCCCTGGTGACGGTCGGTATCGGCGGGCACGCCGTCGATCCCTCGCATTTCGACGACCGAGCCTTTGCCGCCCAGCTTGTCGAACAGCCATTTCGCGCCGACCTTCGCGTATTCGACCTGGTCGTTAGTCAGCACATAGGCTTCGGGCGCCGTGACTGCCTGGTCGACGGATACCACCACGATGCCCTTGTCCGCGGCCTGCTTGATGACCGGATTGAGCGCCTCACGATCAGAGGGGTTGATAATAATGATGTTCGCGCCGGCCGAAATCAAATTCCGAATGTCCGCGATCTGCTCGGACGGGCCGCCGTTGCGGTTGGCGACGATCACCTTGGAGACCTTGCCCGAAGCTTCGGCTTCGGCCTTGATCGAACAGATCATCTCCTCGCGCCAGCCGTTGCCCGTCAGCGTGTTGGAGA
The DNA here is from genome assembly GCA_963787135.1 of uncultured Alphaproteobacteria bacterium. Classification (GTDB taxonomy): domain Bacteria; phylum Pseudomonadota; class Alphaproteobacteria; order Rhizobiales; family Beijerinckiaceae; genus Roseiarcus. The sequence goes on from CAWBBW010000033.1 coordinate 117,785, forward strand.
CGCCGACCACATATTTGCCGTCGGCGGCGAGCGCGGCGCCGGACGCTGTCACCACCGCCGCAAGCGAGACGCCTGCCAGAATCTGATATTTCCTCATTTGTTTCCTCCGTTGGATGTCGCCGGCCGTAGCTGGGCCGGACGCCTGTAAAGCACATTACACGAACCGCGGGGAAGTCCACGCCCCGTCGTTGCGGCTGGACGCGACGGAGGCTTCGATGAAGGCGACGCCGCGGGCGCCGTCGAGCACGTTCGGGGTCAGCGCCGCGGCCGCAGGCCTCGGCTTTCGGCCGGCACGGCGGGCCGCGATCAGTTCCGCCGCGTCGCGATAGAGATTGGCGAAACCTTCGATATAGCCCTCGGGATGGCCGCCGGGCATGCGCGATCCGTCCCTGGCTGCGTCGGTGTTTCCCGGCCCGCCGCGCTGGAGCATCCGCGAGGGCTCGCCATAGGGCGTGAAGCGCAGCGCCTCGGGATTTTCGCCGGACCATTCGAGGCCGGCCCGCGTCCCGTAGACCTTGAGGCTCAGATTGTTGAGGTTGCCGACCGCAACCTGGCTCGCGGCAAGAACGCCGCGCGCGCCGCCGACAAAGCGCATCAGCACATGGGCGTTGTCGTCGAGCCGCCGTCCGGGCACGAAGGTCGTCAGATCCGCCGAGACGGCGTCGAGCTCGAGGCCGGTGACGAAGAGCGCAAGATTGTGAGCGTGGACGCCGATGTCGGCGAGGGAGGCGGATGCGCCGGCGCGCGCGGGGTCGGTGCGCCACTCGGCCTGCTTCTGGCCGTCGGCGTCGATCGGCTGGGTTAGCCAGTCCTGGATGTAGCTCGCGTGAACGACCCTGATATCGCCGATCTCGCCCGCGGCGATCATTTCGCGCGCCTGGCGAACCATCGGATAGCCGGTATTGTTGAGCGTGACCGCGAAGACGAGGCCCGTCACGCGCGTGAGCGCAACCAGCTCCTTCGCCTCCCCGATCGACGTCGCGAGCGGCTTGTCGCAGATGATGTCGACGCCCGCCTCCAGGAAGGCCTTGGCGACGGGATAATGGAGATGGTTGGGGGTGACGATCACCACGGCTTCGACGCCGTCCGGGCGCTTCGCCTCGCGCGCGGCCATCTCGCGAAAGTCCGCATAGACCCGGTCGGGCGCGAGGCCAAGGTCGGCCCCGGACGCGCGGGCGTTCTTGGGCTCTGCCGACAGCGCCCCGGCCTTGAGCTCGATCAGGTCGTCGAGCCGCATCGCCATCCGGTGCACCGCGCCAATGAAGGCGTTGCGGCCGCCGCCGACCATGCCGACGCGCAGACGGCGGCCCTCGACGCTTTGGCCCGCGGTCGCGTGAACCATTGCGTCAAGCCCCGACGCCGAGGAGCTTCAGATTGGCCGCGCGGTCCGCGCCGGTGGCGGCGAAATCGTCGAAAGCGTAGTCGGTGACCTCGATGATGTGATCGGCGATGAACTTCGCCCCCTCGCGCGCCGCGACTTCCGGATGCTCGAGACAGCACTCCCATTCGTAGACGGCCCAGCCGGCGAAACCGTAGCCCGTAAGCTTGGAGAAGACCGCCCCGAAATCGACCTGGCCGTGGCCAAGCGAACGGTCGCGGCCGGCGCGCTCGAGCCATCCCTTGTAGCCGCCGTAGACGCCTTGCCTTGCGGTCGGATTGAACTCGGCGTCCTTGACATGAAACATCTTGATGCGTTCGTGATAGACGTCGATGAAGCCGATATAGTCCATGCACTGCTTGATGAAGTGGCTGGCGTCGTAGTTGATGTTGCAGCGCTTGTGGCCGCCGACCGCGTCGAGGAACATCTCGAACGTGTCGCCGTCGAACACATCCTCGGTCGGATGGATCTCGAAGCAGAGATCGACGCCGTTCTCGTCATAGACGTCGAGGATCGGCTTCCATCGCCGCGCCTGTTCGGCGAAACATTCCTCGATCAGGCCGGCAGGACGCTGCGGATAGGGATAGAAATAGGGCCACGCCAGCGAGCCGGTGAAGCTCACGTGCTCGGTCAGCCCGAAGCGCCGGCTGACCAGCGCGGCTTTGCGCACCTGATCCGCCGCCCAATGGCGCCGCTTCTCCGGATTGCCGCGCAGATGCGGCGGGCACTGCCCGTCGAACATCGCGTCATAGGCAGGATGGACCGAAACCATCTGGCCCTGAATATGGGTGGAAAGTTCGCTGACGGCGATGCCGATATCGGCGAGCTTGCCCTTCACCTCATCGCAATAGGTCGCGCTGTCATAGGCGCGATCGAGATCGAAGAAGCGCGCGTCCCACGAAGGAATCTGGATGGCCTTGTAGCCGTAATTCTTGGCCCAGCGCGCGATGCCTTCGAGGGTGTTGTGCGGCGGCGTGTCGCGGGCAAACTGTGCCAGAAACAGCCCCGGCCCTTTGATGGTGCGCATGACGCTCTCTCCCGATAGATTCTCTTGTCTTCCACAGGCGAGCGCCCAGGGAATGTTTGTGCCGCTCTTGTCGATGATCGCAACAAAACGCCGTTTGTCAATTGCATCCCCCAAGACTTCGCGTGCGCCGAAGTTGCCGCCGCGGAGCAGATGTTCGGAACTTTGACTTTTGCAAGCTTTGCTCCAATTCTGGAACCTAAGAGCCCTCGAGCGCTCAGCGGGAGAGAACGCGATTGAAGGGGCGAAACGTCCTCGTTACCGGCGCAACCCAGGGCATTGGCCTGGCGATCGCGCTTCGGGCCGCCCGCGAGGGCGCGGAGGCGATTGTCATCGCCGGACGGGACCCGGCGAAAGCCCCGAAAGCTGTTGAGGCGGTCGAAAGCGCCGGCGCCGCTTGCGCGTTCATCGCGGCGGATCTCGAAGACGCGCAGGCGCCCGGCGCAATCTTCGACTTCGCGCTGAAGCGGTTCGGGCGAGTCGATGCGCTGGTCAATTCTGCCGGGGCCACGGATCGCGGCGCCCTCGTCGACGCGGACCTTGCGCTGTGGGAACGGCTCTATGCGGTCAACGCGCGCGCGCCTTTTTTTCTCATGCAGCGCCTCGTCAATCACTTGCGGAGTCGGGGCGCGCCGGGTTCGATCGTCAATATTCTCTCGGTCCACGCGCATGGCGGGTCGCCGCCGCTCGCCGTCTACGCCTCCACCAAGGCCGCGCTCGCCGGCCTGACCCGGAACACCGCGCACGCGCATCGCTTCGATCGCATCCGCGTCAACGGGATCAATGTCGGCTGGGTCGACACGCCGGCCGAGCGCCAGATGCAGGCGGTGACGCTGGGTCTCGGAGAGAAGTGGCTCGCCGAAGCGTCGGCCAGGCAGCCGTCCGGTCGCTTGCTGGACCCTGACGACGTCGCTCGCCTCGCGATTTTCCTGCTCGGGGACGCCTCGGGGCCGATGACCGGCTCGATCGTCGATCAGGAGCAATTCGTGATCGGCGCCTTCGGGTGAGAGCGAAACGCTGATGCGGCGGTTGGCTCAGGCGTCACTTTTGGAGCTCGCCCGATCCGTGCGACGGCCGTGCTACGACCGGGCAGAGCTTCGCGTCGGCATGGCCCATATCGGCGTCGGCGCCTTTCATCGCTGTCATCAGGCCGAATTCACCGACGACATGCTGGAAGCTCGATTCGGGCCCTGGGGCGTGGTCGGCATCAACCTTTATCCGCCGGTCCTCGCCGAGCTGCTCGCGCCGCAGGACCATCTCTACTCCCGCACCTTGAGGCAGGGCGAGCGGGCCGAGACCCGGATCGTCGGCTCCATCCTGCACACCGTCGACGTTCTCGACGCGGCCACGACGGATGAGGCGACCCGTGTGCTCGCGTCGCCTTCGTTGCACGTGGTGACGATGACCGTCACCGAAAAAGGTTACGGGCTCGTTCCCGCTTCCGGCGCGCTCGACATGGACAATCCCCAATTGCGCGCGGACCTCCGGGGCCCTTCGCCGCCGCGCACCCTGCTCGGGCTCCTTGCCCTGGCGATGGAGCGCCGCCGCACGGCGAATGTGCCGCCGCTCACGATGGTCAGCTGCGACAACGTTCCGTCCAACGGGACCTTGCTGCGCTCTGCGCTCATTGCTTTCGCAGCGGCCCGGTCTGCGCCGCTCGCCCGGTGGATCGAAGAGAGCGTCGCGTTTCCGTGCTCGATGGTCGACCGGATCGTGCCGGCCGCGACGCGCGAAGATATCGATCGCATCGCGGTCGACATCGGCGTGATCGACGAGGCGGCCGTCGTCGGCGAACCCTTTCGCCAGTGGGTGATCGAGGACCGCTTCGCCGGCGACCGGCCGCTTTGGGAACTTGCGGGCGCGCAGCTGGCGCGCGACGCCAAGCCCTACGAGACAATCAAGATGCGGGTGCTCAACGCCGCGCAATCGACGCTCTCGCATCTGGGCGCGATCGTGGGCCACGAGTTCAGCTTCGAGGCGGCGCACGACCCGGTGCTGCTCGGGCTGACGCGCCGCATGCTGCAGACGGAGACGGTCTCGACGCTGCCTACGGTCGAAGGGATGGGCGTCGAGGCTTACATCAAATCTTCGCTTGAGCGCATCGCCAACAGCGCGATCCGCCATCGATGCCACCAGATCGGGACGGACGGGTCGCAGAAGATTGTCCAGCGAATCGTCAACCCCTTGCGGGAGCGCCTTGTCGCGGGGCAAAGCGCGCCGCTGCTGACGCTCGCGGTTGCAGGCTGGATGGCCTATGTTTTGAGCGGCGCGCAAAGGTTCGGACACCGCTGGGACCCGTCCGACCCCTGGGCGGAGACGGTCATCGCGATGGGCGAGGAGTGCCGGGAAGACTTTTCGGCTTTAGCCAGGGCGGTGCTCGGCGTCCGGACGATCTTCGGGTCCGACCTCGCGACCGCGCCCTTTGTCGCCGCAGTTGGCGCCCATCTGCGCGGTCTTCTCGACGGCGACGCTGCGGCCTATCTGGCGGGACTGGCGGGCGATAAATAGTCAGACCGCCCGAGCCGCGGCGGCGTCGCAAGGGAGGGAGACATGCGAAAACAGCGGATCGCCGGCATCAGTTTCGAGCACGCCCACATGGGCGACCTGCTGCGTGAGGCGCACGAGCACCCCAATGCGGAGATCGTCGGCGTCTGCGATCCGGAGACCGCCCGGATGGCCGACGCGATCCGAAATTTCGCCATTCCCGCGGACCGGGTGTTTCACGATATCGGCACTTGCGTGCGGGAGGCGCGGCCGGACCTCGCCATTCTCTGCCCCGCCACCGCCCGTCACGCCGATTGCGTCGAGGCGGTCGCTGCGCTCGGCGTCGACATTCTCTTGGAAAAACCCTTCGCCGCATCCCTCGCCGACGCCGATCGAATTCTCGCGGCCGTCGCCAAATCGGGCGTGAGGCTCGCGGTCAACTGGCCGCTGCGCTGGTACCCCGCGCATGTCACCGCCAAGCGCCTGATCGACGAGGGCGCGATCGGCGACGTCATCGAGGTGCATTTCTATGACGGCAATCGCGGGCCGCTCTACCATCGCGCCGACAAGATCGTGGTGTCGGAGGAGGAAGTCCGCCGCGAGAAGCCAACCTCATGGTGGTACAAGAAATCCGCCGGCGGCGGCAGCCTGCTCGACTATCTCGGCTATGGCGCGACGCTCGGCACCTGGTTCATGAAGGGCGAGGCGCCGCTCGAGGTCACCGCGGTCGCCGATCGGCCCGAAGGCCTCGAGGTGGACGAGCATTCGATCACGATCTGCCGCTATCGCAGGGGCCTGTCGAAACTCGAGACGCGCTGGGGCGCTTTTACCGATCCCTGGATCACCCAGCCGCAGCCCAAATGCGGATTCGTTTTGGTGGGAACCGAGGGGACGATTTCGAGCTATGACTTCGAACCTCATGTCGCCATCCAGACGCGCGCTCATCCCGAGATCCAAAACCTGCCTGTCGACACGCTCGAAGCGCCGTTCCGGAAGCCGGTCGAATATGTGTTGCATTGCCGGGAAAAGGGCGTCGCGTTCGAAGGACCGCTCGATCCAGCCCTCTGCCGCACGGCGCAAAGGATCGTCGACACCGCAGCTCTTTCAGCCAGGGAGGGCCGCACATTGCCGTTGCTGCCATGACCTCAGCGAAAGCAAAGGGCGAGCCTTCGCCGAGCGATTACGCGCTGACCACCGAGGCGGCGGTCGAGACGGCGGCGCCCGACCTGCCCTATCTGCCGCCGATGCCGAGAGACCGTTCGATCGGCATCGCGCTCGTCGGCGCCGGCGGGATCAGCGCGGCGCACCTCGACGCCTACCGCGCCTACGGATTGAACATCCTCTCGGTCTGCTCGCGCGATCTGGCGCGGGCCCGCGCGCGGCGCGACGCATTTTTCCCCGCGGCCGAAGCGACGGACGACTTTGAAAGGGTTCTCGGCGATCCCCGCATCGCGGTTCTCGACATCACCACACATCCCGACGTTCGCGTCGACCTGATGCGGCGGGCCTTTGCGGCCGGCAAGCATGTCCTGTCGCAGAAACCGTTCGTCGAGGACGTCGCGACCGGAGAGGCGCTCGTCGAGGAGGCCGAGCGGCGCGGCGTCAAGCTCGCAGTCAACCAGAACGGGCGCTGGGCGCCGCATTTGGCCTATATGCGCGAGGCCGTCGCCGCGGAACTCATCGGCGAAGTGATTGGCGCGCATGTGGCGATCCGCTGGAATCACCAATGGATCGCCGGGACCGCCTTCGAGGCGGTCGACGATCTTCTGCTATGGGACTTCGGCATCCACTGGTTCGATTTCCTGTCGAGCGTAATCGGCGACCGTCCGCTGACGGTTCGCGCCGTGGCGGCCCCGGCTACTGCGCAGATTGTGCGCCCGCCGATGCTCGCCGAGGCTCTCATCGCATACGAGGGCGGGCAGGCGTCGCTTATCCTGAACGGGGCGGCGCTGTTTGGGCCGAGCGATACGACGGCGATCGTTGGAACGCGCGGAACAATTTCAAGCAAGGGACCGGATCTCGGCGTTCAATCCGTCGAACTGCACACGGAAGCGGGCGTCGCCCGGCCGGCGCTCAAGGGGACCTGGTTCAACGACGGCTTCGCCGGCACGATGGGCGAGCTCCTCAGCGCGATCGAGGAAGATCGCGAGCCGATGAATTCCGCGCGCGGCAATCTTGCTTCGCTCCGGCTTTGCCTCGCCGCAGTCCAATCCAGCCGGACCGGCGACACGGTTTCGATCTGAGCGACTCCGTCGGGGGCGAGCCGATTCGACAGAACGCCTCTGACAGTTCTAGATATCGACGGCCAATTCCTTCGCGACCCCATTGGGATAAACGTGAATTCGACGTCGTCGACGCTCAATGCGCTGCTGATCGGCGTGATCGTCGTGGCGATCATGTTTTTCGCGCGGGAAGTGTTGCTCCCGCTTGCGCTGGCCGGGATCCTCAGCTTCATGCTGGCGCCCCTGGTCCGGGGCCTGCAGCGATTGCGACTGCCCCGGCCGCTTGCGGTCGTCGTCGTCGTCCTCATCGCCTTCGCGGCGATCTTTGGGTTGGGACGGGTTCTCGCGAGGCAGGTCGCCACTCTCGCCGGGGATCTGCCGAAGTATCAGGACACGATCAGCAAAAAGATCGACAGCCTGCGCGGCGCCGGCGAGGGCGACGCGGCGCTCGAACGCGCGCAGGTGGTGCTCGGACAACTCGACAAGGAGATCGTGGGCGCACATGGGACCGGTCAGAAAGAAACTGTAGCGCCCGTGGCGCCCGTTCCCGGGATCCGGCTGATCCCGGTCGAGGTGCATGAGCCATCCGGCGGCCCGCTGCAAACCCTGATTTCGCTCATCAATCCGCTGTTGGGACCGCTGGCGACGACGATGCTGATCATCGTCTTCATCATTTTCATCCTGATCCAGCGCGAGGACCTGCGCGACCGGCTGATCCGCCTCGTCGGCACGACCGATATTCCGCACATGACGGCTGCGCTCGACGACGCCGGCCGGCGTCTCAGCCGTCTTTTCCTGACGCAACTCGCGATCAATTCGTGTTTCGGCGCCGCGATCGGCCTCGGCCTTTGGCAGATCGGAGTTCCCTCCGCCTTCGTCTGGGGCGTGCTCGCTGGAATCTTGCGGTTCGTCCCCTTCATCGGGGCCGTCCTGGGATTGGTCTTCCCGCTCATATTGGCGATATCGGCGAGCCCAGGCTGGTCGATGGCGCTGTGGACGGTCGCTCTCTTCGCCGCGCTCGAAGGCCTCACCGGACAAGTCATCGAGCCGGTGTTCGAAGGACGCACGACGGGCCTGACGCCGGTCGCCATCATTCTCGCCGCGACCTTCTGGGCATGGATCTGGGGACCGATCGGGCTCGTGCTGGCGACGCCCTTGACCGTCATTCTCGTCGTGCTCGGCCGTCACGTCGAAGGCCTCAAGTTTTTCGATATCCTGCTCGGCGACCAGCCGGCGCTCTCGGAGTCCGAGGCCCTCTATCAGCGCATTTTGGCGCATGATCCGATCGAAGCCGTCGAACACGCGAAGGCCTTCATGACGGCCCATTCGCTGTCTCAATATTGCGACCGGGTGGTGAAGCCCGCGCTTCAGCTCGCCCGCAAAGACGCCGATCGCGGCGCGCTCGAGGGAGAGGTCCTGGAGCGCTTCCACAAGACTTTCGAAAGCCTGTTCGCCGACATCGCGCACGAGCACTGGATCCTGCGAAGGGAAAAGCGGGCGGACAAGGACGGGCGGCCGGGGAGCCTGCCGATGGTCCATGCCGACCAGCTGACCGGGCGCTGGACCTCGGCCGCGCCTTTCGTCTCGATCGGCTGCCACGACTGCCTCGACGAGGCGGCGGCCACGGTCATTGCAACGCTCGCCCAGACGCATGGGCTTCCGGCGCGGGTCGAGAAACCTCAATCTCTGACCGCCGCTGAGCTCGACAAGCTCGACCTTTCCGGCGCGGCGCTGATCTGTCGTGTCCTGTCTCGATCTGAGGACGCCAGCCCGCATCCAATATGCGGCGCGGCGGGTGAGGACAAAGGCCCCGGACGCGAAGCTCATGCTCGGGCTTTGGACGGCCACAGACGAGGCGGTCCTTGCCGGCCTCATGCAGGCCGTAAACGCCGACTACGCGTTCGCCACTTTCCACGAAGCCGCCGCCTCGATCATCGAAGAGGCGACCGGCAATCGCCCGTCGCGCGAGGGTATCCGAAAGAGCGCAACCGCAGAGGACCGGCCGTCGGTTGGGACGCCGAAGCTGGTCGGCGGCTCGGCGGAATGAGCTCGAGCTTATGTTTCGGCGCATGGCGAGCGATCAGGGTTGCCCGCGGAAGCGCCTTCCCTTCCCCCTTGTGGGGAAGGGTTAGGGAAGGGGGTCGCGCTGCACTAAACCGTTGATGACCGCCGCGGCCAACCTCTAACGGGACAGATCTCGCGCGTGTAGGAGGCCGCGCCTTCTCAGCTTCGTGCGACCCCCCACCCCGGCCCGCCCCCACAAGAGGGGGCGGGTGCGCTGAGGCGGCATCCGAGTTCACTGACTCCCGTTCAAAAACCAATCAGCTTGGACGGTTTCGCCGTATTGCGGACGGCGCGCGGCTTCGCATTGAAGGTCCGCGCGGCGCCGGGGTACCAGCTAGGGAGGCCAATTGTTTCGTCTTCAGGCAAAGTCGGCGATGTCAGTTAAATAGTGGCCGAGCACGACCGGCCACAACGCTCCGGATCGCTGCAAGAACACCATGAACAGAACACCCATGAGCGACGCTTCCAGCATGTTTCCGATCCCCGTCCACCAATGATAGGCGCCGAACAGCAGCGACGTCACCAGGACCAAAAGCCATCCATCGCCAAGCCGAGGCTGGAACACCTGCCGAGCACATCGTCGAAAGACGACTTCCTCGCTGTAGGCGACGAGGGCGATGCCGAGCAGGGTGTCGAGCCAATACAGCCAGCCGCTTGGCTGCGGATAGGATCCAAGAACTGTCGAGGGGAAGAGATTGTTACCGGTTCTCCTGATCCACCCCCCGACGTAATGATCGGTCAGCACCATGCCGATGACCCACAAGGGGACTTGCCACCACGGCATTCGCAATTGCTCCCGGCGGAATGCGACAGGCCAAGCCGTTGCAGCCAGGACCGCGAGCCCGCCCAAACGTCCGGCGTAGTCCCAAAAGATCCATGCGCCGGGATCGTTCTGATGCAAGCGTATGACCTGGGACGCCGCCATCGGAGCGAGGGCGGCCAAGAACCAAAGTGGCGCGGGCAGCGGCATCCATTCGTTCGGCGACCAACGCCCCATCGGCTTGCTCCGGACACGGCAAAGGCCACGCACAACTACGATAACTCCAATCACCGCGCGAGTGATCACACCAGAGCGGCCGGCAAAAAAGAAAGGCCGCGCCCGCGGCGGCCTCTCAGAAGGTGAATGGCGATGCGGTCAGGCGGCGACCGAGATGGCCTTGCGCGACTTCCGATAGCCAGCGTAGCCGAGGCCCCCGAAGCCGAGCGCCATCATCGCCCAGGTCGAGGGCTCAGGCACTAACGCGAAGCTCTCGGTGTAGGTCTCGGAGCCGCAGGAGATCGCTCCTCCGTTGCAGATAAAGGACGTGACATAGTAAGCTGCATTGGGAAGCATACTTTCTGAGTACTCGATCGAATAATGCGAAAGGTCGATCTTGGGATCGAACTCCATCGCGAAGAAATAAGTGTCGGTTCCGTCGTCCACCGCCGGCGAGAAGGTGGCCTTGACGCTGACCGTGTCGGCGCCGATCACGATGGACTGCGTGCCGGTCGCAGGGCCCGTGGTGGGAATGTCGCTGTACGGTTGCAGGGTGTCGGAGATCGGCACTATCCCGCTCCCGGGCGGATCTGTCGGACAACTGCCGCCAGAAGAGAAGCCGCACAGAAAGCCCGCGCTTCCTGCCACAGGGGTGAACAAATTCGGATTAAAGTAGAACTGGAACGATATCGAGCTGATGTCGCCGGAGGTGGGTGGATCCCATTCCCAGGTCGTATAGGCATAGGGCACCCAGTAGGGTGGCATAGCCCTGGGATATCCGGGATATGTGGAGCACTTGGGGCTGTCGGCAACGTTGCCGCGCAAGGCGCAATCCGTCCGGAACACAAAACTCGGATAGGGGACGCCGTAGTCGTTGACGGCCTTCGCCTCCTGCGGCCAGGCCGAAAACGCCGCGTAAATCCCAGCCGACCTACAGAGGGCGAGCAGGGTCTGCGAACCGCAAAGACTGCTGAGGACCGATCTCCGAAGTAAGCTGCCTGGATTGCCGCTCATGTCCGTCTCCCCTTGAAAGATGGTTCCTGAGAGTCGAGGGACGCGTTGCCTCCTTGGATTGGAAAAACCTCACTCCGGACGATCCGCCGACGGCGCGGCTTCAGCCACGGTCGACGCGTCCGTTGTTCACTTGAAACGCCCCTTTCCTCACGGACACGATTGAGACACTTTCTTGCGGCTTTTTTTTGGCGGTTTCTTGATCTGAACGGTCACAATCGGAAGGCTGAAGCAAAAAGGGCGGAAACAATTCAGCCAGAGATAGCGCTTCTCGGCGAACTCGCTCGTCTGGGGCGCGCGGCCTAAGTGAAACCGGACCGAGGACAATCGAGTCGACAAATCGCTTCCGTAAATCAGAATTCTATGGTATTGTGCCCTCATGACCGGACGGAGGCGCCATTCAATCACCGCGAGCCGCAAAAAGTTAAGGTTAATGGCGCGCCAAGCGCCGCAATCTGAGTAGTCTGTTGAAATATATAGATTCTATATTTTCATTTCCTTGCGCCGGACTTTCATTTCCTTGTGCGTGGCTTTCAATCCCTTGCGCACAGCTTTCCATTCCTTGCCTCCGGGGCCGGACAGCCGGCCCGGGCGACAAACACGACAGTTTTTGGCGCCTAACCCTTTGAAAACCTTGCTGCGGCGCCAAACGTGCACGGAGCCCGAACTGACCGGCCGGCCCCTCTTCGGCTAAGCCCCTGCGGCCCGCTTCGCCGCCTCGAGCGTGTTCGCCATCAGCATGGCGATGGTCATCCTGCCGACGCCGCCCGGCACCGGCGTGATCGGCGCCCGCGACCCTGGCCGCCTCGGCATAGGCGACGTCGCCGACGAGGCGCGTCTTCGGCTTGCCTGCGGCGTCGAGGCCCTCACCGGGGACACGGTTGATGCCGACGTCGATCACGATCGCGCCCGGCTTCACCCATGACTCCCCGCACCATTTCCGGCTGTCCGACGGCGGCCACAAGTATGTCTGCGCGCTGCGCGACCTCGGGCAGATCGCGGGTGCGCGAATGGGCGATGGTCACCGTGCAATTGCGCGAGAGCATGAGCTGCGCCATCGGCTTGCCGACGATGTTGGAGCGCCCGATGATGACGGCCTCCTTGCCGGGGAGCGTCGCGCCGAGCGCTTCGCAAGCCTTATCGATCATGATCATCGCGCCCGCCGGGGTGCAGGGGATGAGAGCCCTGCCCATCTCGCCGATCGAGAGCAGTCCGACATTGACCGGATGGAAGCCGTCGACGTCCTTGCGGGGGTCGATAGACTCGAGCACCCGCGGCGCGTTGACGTGGCCGGGCAGCGGCAGCTGGACGAGAATGCCGTGCACGGCGGGGTCCGCGTTGAGCGAGGCGACGAGCGCGAGCAGCTCGGCTTCGCCGGTATTGGCGGGCAGCGTGTGCTGGACCGAATAAAAGCCGCAAGATTCGGCCGCCTTGCCTTTGGCGCCAACATAGACCTGGCTCGCCGGATCGGCGCCGACCAGCACTGTCGCAAGGCCCGGCTTCACCCCGCGCGCGACGAGCGCCCGTGTCCCGCTCGCGACCTCTTCGATCACGCCGTCCGCGATCGCCTTGCCGTCGAGCACATAAGCTTCGCTCATCAGTCGATCGTCACTTCGCCCGGTAGATGAAGCGCGCCTGATGCCGGGCGCGGGCGCCAGGTTCGAGCACGCGCATCCCCGGCTTCTGGAAGAGATCGCCGTCGAAACCCTCCGGGTCGCTGTAGCCCGTCCAGGCCTCGAGGCAAATGAACGGCGCGCCCGGCCGCGTCCACAGAGCGACATGCTGGAAGTCGGGAAACTGCATGGTGATCGAGCCGCCGGAGGCGTCGACGAAGGCGAGCGAGCGGCTCACGCAATTGAGGAAGCAGATCGCGTCGTTGGCGAAGAGCGCGTCGCTCAGCGGCAGCTCGAGGCCCTTGAGCGGAACGGACTTCATCGTCTTGCTGACGAGCCCGCCCGGCGCAATCACGGGAACCTCGCTCCGTTCTTCGCGCTCGAAGCGCACCACGGCGCCCTCGCGCCCTGCCCCGCCGATCGGCCAGCGAAAGCCCGGATGCAGGCCGCAGGCGTAAGGCGCCGGGACTTCCCCGGGATTGGCGACTTCGAGCGTGATCGCGAGCCCGTCGTTGCCCAGGCGGTATTCGACCGCGAGCCTGAAAGCGAAGGGATATTGGGTGCGCGTGCGTTCGGTGTCGCTCAGCGTCAGGCGCACGAAGTCCGGCTCCGAGGCCGCGACCCGGAAGGTCTCGAACCGCGCGAACCCATGCAGACCGAGCGGATAATGGCGACCGCCGACCCGCTCGCCGTCGCGAGTCCAGCCGACGACGGGATAGAGGATCGGGCTGATGTCGGGCCAGATCGCCGGGTCGCCGCGCCAGAGCAGATCGCGGCCTGAGACGCGCCAGGTACGCAGCTCCGCTCCCAGGAGCGCGATGGTCGCGCGAGCTTGCCCATGCGTCAGCGTCACCTCGTTCACAGCGAGATTCCTTCAATGGCTACGGCGGAGATGAGCGCGTCCTTGAGTTCGGGAGCGCAGGCGATCAACGGATTTCCTTTGGTCAGGCCCTCGCCCGCGAGAAAATCGCTGACGTAGCCGCCGGCCTCGCTGACGAGCAGAATTCCCGCCAGACAGTCCCAGGCGTTGATGTGGTGCTCGACATAGCCGTCCCGCCGTCCCGCGGCGACATAGGCGAGGCCGAGCGCGCCCGATCCGCTGCGGAAGGGCGCCGCGCCCCACAGCGTCACCCGGCGCAGAAGCTCGAGATATTTTGCGACGCCCGCGCGCACGTTCCAGCCGACCTCGACCAGGGAATTGGCAAGCGCGGCAGCATCCGAGGCGCGGACCTCGGCGCCGTTGAGACGCGTCCCGCCTTCGCGCGACGCCGCAAATAACTCGTCGCGCATCGGGTCATAGACAACGCCGACCTCGATCTTGCCCGCTTCGACGCAGGCGATCGAAACGCAGAAATGGGGAACGCCGCGGGCAAAGTTCACGGTGCCGTCGATCGGATCGACGACCCACACCGCAGCGCCTTCTGAACCCGGGCGCCCGGCGGTCTCCTCGCCGATGAAGCCGTCGTGCGGGAAGGCCTCGTGCAGGCGAGCCGAGATCAGATCCTCCGTCTCGCCGTCGACTTCGGTCAGATAGTCCTGCGGTCCCTTGAGGGCGACCTTGAATGAGAAATCGAGAAAGCGCCGGCGCGCCAGCGCGCCTGCCTCGCGCGCGACCGCTTCCGCCGCGAGCAGGCGCATCCGCTTTGGGTCGGCGTCGGGCATGACACGTCCTTCAAAAGTGGCTGTAGGAGCCACGCGCGAAAACCACCGGCCCACCGTCCGGACCGATGAAGCGCGGAGGATCGTAGCCCTCGACGGCCTCGCCGACCATCGAGACCGGAACACCTGCGGCGACGGCTTCGGCCTCGAACGCCGGGGCGGTTTCCGGCGCAACCGAAGCCAGGAGTTCATAATCGTCGCCGCCGGTCGCGGCAACCGTGAAAAGGTCGGGGTTGGCGGCGATCGCCGCGCGCGCCGGCTTGGACAGCGGCAGGCGGTAGATCGGCACGCGGGCGCTGACCCCGGAGACCGCGAGCATCTTGGTGAGATCGCCGACAAAGCCGTCTGAGACGTCCATGCCGCCGTGAGCGTAGAGGGTCATCGCTTTAGCCAGCCCGAGGCGAGGCTCAGGCGTCAGGTAGCGGCCAAGCAGAAATTCCCGCGCGGCTTGGGCGATGCCAGGGTCCCTTCCTCTGCGAATCCTGAGGCCGATCGCCGCGTCGCCGATCGTGCCGGTCACGTAGAGCCGGTCGCCCGCTCTCACGCCCGAGCGCAGCGCCATCCGGCCTGCCGGCACCGCGCCGAAGGCGGTGATCGATAGCGTCAGCGGACCCGGGGTCGCCACCGTGTCGCCGCCGGCGAGCGGACAACCATAGGTCGAGGCGTCCGACGCGAGGCCCGCGGCGAAGGCTCTGAGCCAGTCCTCGCGCCAGTCGCGCGGCAGCACCAGCGACAGCAGAAAGCCGAGCGGCCTTGCGCCCTTGGCGGCGAGATCGGAGAGATTGACCCGGAGCGCCTTGCGGGCGATCGCGTCGGGCGGATCGTCGGCGAAGAAATGCACGCCCGCGACCAGCGCGTCGGTGGTGAGCACGAGGTCGTCGCCGGGCGGGACTTTCAAAAGCGCAGCGTCGTCGCGCAGGCCGAGACCCGCCGGACCGGCGAACGGCGCGAAGATGCGCGCGATCAGTTCGTCTTCGGTGAGGCGGGAGGACATGGAGCGTGAAGACCCTGAATTCCTGGGCCGGGCCTCCGGCCGCGGGTCTGTTACCGCATCAGGCGAACGATGTCGCGTGGCCCGCGGATGCGCTCATCAGCCGCCTCGCGGGCTTGCGGCGCGCGAGGCGTTCCGCCGCTACGCGATCAGGTATCCCGCGGCAAGCAGGAAGCCCGCCGCCGCGACGTTGCGTGGGTTGATTGGGATTCTCTTTTGCACTGTCTCGCCTATTGCAAGAGCCGCCAATGACATCGCTGCGCTTATGAATGCACAGAGAAATGCGACCACCCCAATTGAAACCGTGCTGCTGGCAAGCGGGCCGGCCGCCAAATTGTCGATGCTGGTCGCGACCGGAAGCACGAGCCACCCCGCCCACCCTTGAGCGAGCGCTCGCGCATTTCGCGTCAGCGCCACCACATAAATTGCGTAAGCAATGACGAGAACCGGTAGCGCGCGCTCCTCCAGAGACGAAATTGCGCCCGCGAAGGACGTTGAGAAGAGGGGCGCCAACAGAACGGCGGCGCCGTCGCAAAGGCCGAAAGCAGATGCTATTGCATACCGCTTGCGGCCTCGAACCAGAGGGCCCAACCCGAGCGAGACCACAAAGCTGTCCATGCCGAGGAGCGTGGAAACCCAGATCGCCGAAAGCATGAGGATACCCTCCCCTTCTCGTCGTGCATTCAGGCCGGGCCAAGGGCCGGGTTGAGGCCAAGGACCGTGACCTGTCCGTCGGAGCCGACAAACACCCGCCCGTCGATGACGGTCGGATCGGTGAAGGTGCCCTTCGTCGTCCAGGAGCCGGCTGGAACCTCAACCAGTTGTTGCGTCAGCGTATCGGCGTCGTAGGCGAAGAGGCGGACGTTCGGATCTGCCGGGAGGTTGTTGCGGTCAACCAGCCAGACGATCGCCGTGCCGGGGGCCGCGGCGTCGGACGAGACATTGACGGTAAATCCATTGCTGTTGCCGGAAGAGAACGTTCCGGCCGTCTGCGCCGACTGCACGATCTGTTGCTGGGCGCCGAAAGTCAGGCGATTGAGATGCCCGTCGGTTCCGGCATAGAACGCGACCGGATTGCCGTTCGAATCGACATAATATCCCGGTCCGCCCCACACCCCCTGGCCATCGAGCGTATATTTGTCGTCCACGACATTGTTCGTGCCGGTTCCCACCGGAGGATTGTTCGGCGCCGTCCCGTTATATTTTCCAAGGTTGGTCCGGTCGAGCACGAAAACCTGAGACGATTTTCCGCACTGCACGAGCAAACTCTTGCCGCCGACGGTTTGCGGGACAAGCAACACCCCTCCGGACCCGACATCCCCATCGTTGTCGCAGAGATCATACTGGTTCCAGGGCGAGAACCAGTCCGCCGGATGCAACTGCAAATCACCGCCGGCGCCGATGTCGAGGGCGAAGCGCAAGACAGAGTCGCCATAGTCGCGCCCGTTCGTATCGCTGGCGTTGAACGGCCCGTTGCCGGTCGAGAAATAGAGGGATGCGTTGTCGGCGGCGATGCCCATCCCGCCCTGCCAGATCGCACCGCCATTATTGCCGGCGTCGGGCGGCGTGGGCGTCACCTGATCCGGGGTCGTGCAGAAATAGCCAACTTGCGTGAGGCTCGCGGCCTCGTAGGCCAACAACCATCCGTGCCAGGGGTTGAAATCGCCGTAGGAGCCAAATCCGAGAAAGAGCTTGCGCTCCGCCATCAGCAGGCCCGGTCTTTGCATTTGCCGTGCGGGATCGAACTGCAGTTGATTGTTCTTCACCGGGCCGTCGCCAAACGGCGTCGTTCCGTCGGGATTGGCCGGAAATTGCGCGGAGATGGCGATGGGCGAGCCTGCCCGATCATTGCCGGTGGTCAGGTCGATCGCATGCAGATTGGTCACCGTGGCCCGCGACGAACCCACCACTGGGCCTTGCGACGTCGCCACCACGTACAGGATCAGATTCGCCTGGTCGATCACCGGCGTTCCGATAATGCCAACAGTCGGCTCGATGTCCGGCGCATACCCGGGTTCGCCCGGTCCGACTTGGTAGGCGTCGGACGACGGGATCGCCCGGCCGCCAGGCTGGACCAATTGTCTGGCGGGCCAGACCTCGGCATAGCTGTCGGCGTCGAAGGCGTACAGCCAGTCGGCCGCGGTCGCGACGAGCAGCAGATTGCGTTTGACGCCCCCTATCGTGACGCCGCGCAGATAGAGCGGTTGCGCAAACACCTGTCCGCCGACCGTCAGCGTCGCGAGCACGCCGAAGCCCGTGGGAAGGCTGTCCTGGGTGAGTGTCGTCTCGTAGGAATTCCAGCCCGTCCGGTGCGAGTCGAAGTGCTGCGTGGTGTAGCTGCAGACGCCCTGCGTGACTGTTTGCGGCTTGCTCAAGCCCGAGACCTGCGCGCAAAGTCGTTGCCTTGCGGTCAGCGCCTC
This sequence comes from uncultured Alphaproteobacteria bacterium, assembly GCA_963787135.1. Classification (GTDB taxonomy): domain Bacteria; phylum Pseudomonadota; class Alphaproteobacteria; order Rhizobiales; family Beijerinckiaceae; genus Roseiarcus. Next base: position 135,627 of record CAWBBW010000033.1, read on the forward strand.
GCCAACCGTCAGTTCGACCCCTGCGCCAAGCGGCACATTCATTGTCGGCAGAGTCGCCGTCGCCGTGGCGAGCCAGATCTCCTTTGTCCCGACCTGCTGAAAGACGTCGACGATCGCGCCCGGCGTCACCTGCGAAACGCGCACGGACCGCGCGCAGTTCGTGATCGGCAGCACTACGGGCGGCAGAAGATCGGCGAGCGTCTGCACGACGACTGCCGCCGAGGCGTGTGACGTGTGTCCGCAGCCGATCTGAATCGCGGTTATGCTGTCGCCGGCCACGAGCTGCGGGGCGACCGGAATGTCTGCCGCTGGCGCATAGACCGTCTTGAAGCCGATCAAGCCGTTCATCGCGGACCGGACCTCGACCAATGACCCCGGATGAATGCCGGTCACCCGAATGACCGAGGCGCATTGGAACAGTGGCTTTGTGATCACCGGCGGCGCCGAGGGAGCGGCGACCGCATTGACGGTCACAGTGTTCGAAACGACGCTCGACAGCGCATGGGCGCACTGATTCCGCTGCCTTGCGGTGATCTTGGCGTTCGGCAGCAACTTCGTGCTGACAAAGAAATCCGTGGTTGTCTTGGAGACCCCCGCTTCCCCGATCGATGCGCCGTTCTGGAAAACCTCGACGCTGTCGCCAACCGTGAGCCCCGTTAGCCGAACCGAAAGCGCGCCCGGACATAAGGGCCCGATGACAACCGGCGCAGGCGGCGGTTGCGCCCGGCCGACCTTCACCGGCGCGGATGTCTGCCCCTTCACTTCCGGGCGGCAACGTGGAAAGGCCTGCGACGCCGTCAAGACTTCGTGCGGCTTCAGCGGGGGCACGCTGAAATACTCGGAAGACACGACGAACGCCCCGGTTTCCGTCGGCCCCGACGTTCGCGTCAGCGTCACTTCCGCGCCGGGAATGACCCCCGACACCGTCACAGAGCCGGCGCAGGCGTACAGCGGACTCTCGACGATCGGTGGCGGCAGAACCGTAGGGGGCTCGGTCGGCGGCGGAGACAAAGTTGGCGCCGCCTGCGCGAGCCCGCAAGCCGATTGCGAGGCTTTGAGGATCTCGCCGTTGCCCAGTTGCGGCGCAATGCCAATTCCGACCGACCCGTCCTGCGACGCCACTCCCGTTCCGCGAACCGCGCCGTGCTGGTCGGTCAATGTAATGGTCGCGCCGGGGACGGCGCCGGAAATCAGCAGCGCGTTCGAACAGTTGACGACGGCGCTTGCGAACGTCACCGGACCCAGAGGCGCCGTTGGCGCGTTTTGAACGATCACCGGAATCGGTGTCGGCCCGCTGGGCGGGCCGCCCAGGCTTTGCGTTGCGGTGATCTTTTGGTTGGGATGGAGCGTGACGCCCGGGTTGAGATCGAACGTCTGGTCCGTCCATGTCGCTACACCGCCCCCGACCGGCGCGCCATTGGCAAGAATGGCGACAGTCGACCCTTTGAGCTGATTCTGGACACGAACGCTGTTCACGCAAGGGGAGATCGGACCGACCACGGTCGGAGGGCAAAGCGCCATCTCGCTCCCCTTTTTTTGCTGTATTTTCCCGGCGCGAACAGCCGCTTAGAAAATAGTATAGCTCTCTTGCTTTGCTCTACAAGCGGAATTTCGTCCCGAGGCAGTTAAAAGCGCCTCTATGCTTCGCGAGGCGCGAGAGATCAAACGTATTCCGGGACGCCCAGCCTTCCGAACATTTGGGTAGCGCAGAGAAGCGGCGGTCCGGATTCCAAGCTTGCGCAACGGTCGCCGAGGTCGCAGGCGAGCGCCTTGAGCTTCGCCCGCGTGCGCGCGCCGTTGCGCCAGTCGGTCAGTTCGCCAAAGGAGGCGGGCCTCGCGGTTGCGCTTCGCGCCCTGCTTCCCTAAAGCTCCCCCGGTTTTTCCGAGGATAGGCCGTGAGCGACGCGTTCCAGCCCCGATCCGACTTCCTGCACGTGATGCAGGAGCGCGGCTATATCCATCAATGCTCCGATCTTCCGGGGCTCGACGAGAAGGCGCGTTCGGGTTCGCTCGCCGGCTATATCGGCTTCGACTGCACCGCGCCTTCGCTGCACGTCGGCTCGCTGGTGCAGATCATGATGCTGCACTGGCTGCAGGAGACTGGCGGCAAGCCGGTCGTGCTGATGGGCGGCGGCACGACCATGGTCGGCGACCCTTCAGGCAAGGACGAGAGCCGGAAGCTGCTCACGGTCGAGGCGATCGAGGCCAACAAGGCGGGCGTCCGCAAGGCCTTTTCGCATTTCATCCGCTTCGGCGAGGGCAAGCATGACGCGATCATGCCTGACAACGCCGAGTGGCTCGCAAGGCTGAACTACATCGAGTTCCTGCGCGACGTGGGGCGGCATTTTTCGGTCAACCGCATGCTGGCGATGGACTCGGTCAAGCTGAGGCTCGGGCGCGAGCACGAGCTCTCCTTCCTCGAATTCAACTACATGTGCCTGCAAGCCTACGACTTCACCGAGCTCTACAAGCGCTATGGCGTGACGCTGCAGATGGGCGGCTCCGACCAGTGGGGCAACATCATCACCGGCATCGATCTCGGCCGGCGCATGGGACTCGAGCAGTTCTACGCCCTGACCTCGCCGCTCATCACCACGGCGGGCGGCGCGAAAATGGGCAAGACCGCAGCCGGCGCGGTCTGGCTCGATGAGACGTTGCTCAGCGCTTACGAGTACTGGCAGTTCTGGCGCAACGTCGAGGACGACGATGTCGGCCGGTTCCTTAGGCTCTTCACCCTGCTTCCGATCGACGAAATCCGGCGCCTCGAATCCCTTCAGGGGGTCGAGATCAACGAGGCGAAGAAAGCGCTCGCCAACGAGACGACTGCCCTTCTGCATGGGTACGAGGCGGCACAGTCCGCCGCCGCGACAGCGCGCAAGACCTTCGAGGAAGGCGCGCTCGCCGAAAACCTGCCGACGGTCGAGGCGCCGGGCGCCGAATTCGATCAGGGCCTGGGCGTGCTGACCGCCTTCGTGCGCGCCGGCCTCGTCGCCTCGACCGGCGAGGCGCGCCGCCAGATTCGCGGCGGAGGCTTGAGAGTCAATGATGCGGCGGTCACGGACGAGAAGGCGCTCATCACCCGCGAGGCGTTGCAGGCGGGCGGGGTCGTCAAGCTGTCGCTCGGGCGAAAGAAGCACGTGCTGCTGAAGGCGGTGTAGGCGCGCTCGCTGAGCGCGCCAGGCCGGGTCAGCGACCCGGTCCTATTCTCCGCGTCCCGGCGCGAGCGCCACGGCCTTCACCTGTGCGTAGACGGCAGCGCCTTCGGAGAGGCCGAGCAGATCCCAGGACTTTCGCGTGACGCGCGACAGGACGCGCGCGCCATCGCCGTCGGCGCCGAGCGCGACCACTGCGACGCTCTCATTGGAATCCACCGGCTTTACCGAGACGATCCGCGCCGGCAGGACGTTGAGGATTGAGCTCGGTCCGGGAGGCTCGCGCGCCAGCGACACGTCGCCGGCGATCACGCGCATGCGGCGGCGCTCCCCGATCGTCGCGCGCGGAGCGGGCACGACGAAGCGGCCGCCGCGAGCGGCGAGCGTCACTAGGCCGTAATGCGCGTCGTAGGCTTCGACCACGCCATCCAGACTGACCGCCGCGTCGCGCGCCATCGCCAGAGGCAGCGTCGGATCGCTCTGCAGGTCTGCGAGCGGCCCGGCCGCGAGCACCCTGCCCTTCTCCATCAGCACGATCTGGTCGGCCAGGCGTTCGACCTCGGACATGTCATGGGTGATGTAAACGATCGGCAGGGAGAGACGGTCGCGCAACCGCTCGAGGAACGGAAGAATCTCATTCTTTGTCGTCCGGTCGAGCGCCGATAGCGGCTCGTCCATCAAGAGGAGCTTCGGCTGGGACAGGAGGGCCCGTCCGATCGCCACCCGCTGGCGTTCGCCGCCGGAAAGATTGCGCGGCGAGCGATCGAGCAGCGCTGCCACGCCGAGGAGATCGGCGACCTCGTCGAACGCCACTCGCTCTCCGGTTGCGGCCCGATCATCCCGCGGCGCGCCGAACATGAGGTTGCGGCGCACGGTGAGATGCGGAAAGAGGCTCGCTTCCTGGAACACGTAGCCGAGCGGCCGACGGTGGGTCGGGAGAAAAGACCCGTCGCGGTCCTGCCAGACGTCGCCCACGATCTCGCAAAAGCCGTCGCTCACCCGCAAGAGGCCGGCGATGCAGCGCAGCACCGTCGTCTTGCCGCAGCCCGAAGGACCGAAGATCGCGGTCACGCCTTTGGCCGGCGCGGTGAAGCCGGCGTCGAGCGAGAACTTGCCGATCGTTCCCTTGAATTCGGCGCGGATCGCTGCTGTCCGCGCTCATGCGCGCGCCCGCGAGACGCGCTTCTCGATCAGGATCATCGACAGGATGACGGCGAAGGCGAAGACCACCATGCCGCCGGCCAGGATATTGGCCTCGCGCCATTGCATCGTCTCGACAAAGTCGAAGATGGCGGTCGACATCACGCGGGTGCGGCCGGGTATGTTGCCGCCGATCATGAGGACCACGCCGAACTCGCCGACCGTGTGGGCAAAGCCGAGCACCGAGCCGCTGAGCAGGCCCGGGCTCGCGAGCGGCAGCGCAACCGTCCAGAAGGCGCGCGTGGGCGAAGCGCGCAAGGTCGCGGCGACTTCGAGCGGGCGGTCGCCGATGGCGGCAAAGGCGTTGCGGATCGGCTGCACGACAAACGGCATCGAGGCGAGGATCGAGGCGATGACGAGGCCGGTGAAAGTGAAGGCGAGCGTGCGCGCGCCCCAAAGGCCGGCGACCATGCCGCCCGGCCCGTCTGGCCCGAGAACGATCAGAAGATAGAAACCGAGCACGGTCGGCGGGAGCACGATCGGCAGCGAGACGACCGCCGCTACGATCTCTTTCCACCAGGACTGCGATCGCGCGAGCCACCAGGCGAGCGGCGTCGCGATCACCAGCGTCAGCAGCGTCGTGATCGTCGCAAGTTCGATGGTCAGGAGAACCGGCGGCCAGATGTGAGGCAGAGAAGTCCGACACTTTCGATCAGTCGAGCCCGTAGCCGAATTTCTCGATGACGGCGCGCGCTTCCGGTCCCTTCAGGAACTCGAGGAAGGCCTTCGAGGCCTCGTCAGCTGCGCCCTTCTTTAGTAGCACCGCGTCCTGCCGGATCGGCGTATAGAGATTTTGCGGAACCTCCCAGCGCGTTCCCTCGGTGGCGCTGAAAAGCTGCGAAAGGGCGACGAAGCCCACTTCCGCATTCCTGGTGTCGACGAACTGGAACGCCTGCGCGATGTTGCTTCCCTGCACGATTTTGCCCCGCAAGGCGTCGTAAACGCCGAGCGCTTTCATCGTCTCGATGGCCGCGGTCCCGTAAGGGGCGGCGTTCGGATTGGCGATCGAGATTTTCGCGAACGCGCCGGCCTTGAGCGCCTCGTCGCCCTTGGTCACGTCGATGACCTTGCTCCAGAGCACGAGCTTGCCGATCGCATAGGTGAAAAGACTTTCAGGAACCGCAAGCCCGGCGTCTATGGCGGCTTTGGGCCGGTCCTGGTCGGCAGAGAGAAACACTTGGAACGGGGCCTCGTGGGTGATTTGCGCCAGGAAAGCGCCGGAGGCGCCGAAGCTCAGAATGGCGTCATGCCCGGTCTTCTGCTTGAAGAGCGCCGCGATTTGCTTCGCCGGTTCGTTGAAGTTGGCGGCGACCGCCACATTGGTCTGGGCGGCCTCGGCCGTCGCTGCCAAGGGCGCGAGAAGCGCGCCGGAAGCGGCGACAGCCACTCTCAGCCCCAGCATGGTCACTACCCAGTGCATTCATTCCGCCCTTGATCACCGGCCCACTGCAGCGTTATATCTTGCGATACTAATCGCTACGCGTCCATTCGCAATCTCCAAAATTGGGGCATCAAATGAAGATCAGCGCACGCAACCAGCTTCACGGAACGATCTCCGAGGTTCACAAAGGCACGACCACAGCGCATGTCGAAATCGAAGTCGGCGGCGCCAAGCTCACTGCGTCGATCACCAACGAAGCCGTCGACGAACTGAAGCTCAAAAAAGGGCAGAAAGCCTACGCAGTCATCAAGGCGTCGGATGTGATGATCGGGATCGACTGACGCGCGAAATCGCGGTCGCGCGCCGGGGAGCCTCCCACTCAAATGACCAGATCAATTTCCCTTGCATTCGTCCTCGCGGTCGCCTTGGCAGCGCCTTCCGCCACCTTGGCCCAGGAGCCGGTCAAGCCCGTTCATACCCACCACCACCATCCCGCGCACCGGGACGCCACCGTCCAACAACCCGTTCCGGCGTCGACGCCGGAGTCCGCCGGATCGATGTTCAAGCCCTATGCTCATCCCGGAGACGGCGACGACGACGGGATTAGCCGCGACCCCGACGATTGCATGAAGGGCTGCATCGGCGGGAACCCCGGCTGAGCGTCAAAACCGAATCCGAAGGCCGGCGGTCGGGGCGATATTTTGCGTGTGCTCGAAGGCGCTGGCCACGCCGCCGTAGACGGTCGAAACGAGAAGACCGGCGAAGAGGCTCACGCGCGGAATCGGCCGGTAGTCGGCCAAAAAGGAATAGGACCAGCGGCCGCCGGCGCATCGCGTGCTGCTGGTTGCGGATCCCGAGCCGGTGCAGACCGCGGGGGCCGCCAGAAAGTTGCTCTGGGATTCCGAGTAAACGCCCGCGGCAAGATCAAGATTGGACCACACCGCATACCGCAGGCCCGTCCAGACAGTGTCGAGAACGCGCGGAACCGTGTAGGCATTGACGGTGACGAAACCCGGCGGAACACTGATGCCTTCAGCGATGGTCGACAATCCGTTGGGGTAATAGGGATTGCTCGGGTTGACCGAGATCGAGTGGATATAGCCAACGTAGAACTTGAATTTCTCCCACTCGTAGCGGCCGAGCAGTTCAACCCCGCCCGTATTCATGGCCGTCGCCCGAACAATCGAGTACGGATTGTAGCCGACCGGAGTCGTCGCGCCGCCGAAGCTCTGGAACGTCAGCGCGTTCTTCGCGTATCCGACGATCGCGTCGAACGAGAAGCCTTTGAAATCGGTTCCGATCTGCGCCTGATATTCTTCACTCGCCGCATTGTCCTGATCGTAGCCGCCGACTTGCGCCTGGGCTGCTACGCGAAATCCTTGGTAAGTGAGGCGATAGGTGAACGCCGTGTTGATGCGCGAGGTCGGACTGGCGCCGAACGTGGCGTAAAGCGCGGTGAAGCCCAATTGGGAAAAGGCAACCGAGGCCACAGGATCGTAGGCGCTGAGCCCCGACATGGACAATAGAGTAGTTCGGCCGAAGGTCAGCGTCCCGTAGGTCGGGTTGCTCAGGCCGACGAACCCCTGCCCGTTGTCCCACGTGCCCGCGCGCGCGGAATCAAACGCGGTCCTCTGTTTGGACGCGGTGTAGGGATTGTTGTCGGCCTGCGATTGCGGCCCATTGACGAGGCGAAGGGTGTAGGGATTGAAGCCGGCTTCAACCGCGCCGACGATCTCCCAGTCCTCGCCGATCTTCTGCGACAAACGTATGCCAACGGTCGAAGTGCTCAGTGCGTTCGCGGACCATAGCCAATGGGTGTCCCCGCTGTTTCTCTGGATCGCGTAGTTCGGCTTGTCCGCATACGTGCCGACCCGCGTGCCCCATTCCTCATAGCCGTAGCCGCCGTCGAGCGTGCCGTAGAGAGTGAACGGCCCGTAACGCAGGGGACAATCCCGAACGGAAGACTTCATATAGTCCCACAGGCTGCTGAAGCAGGAGGGCGTGGACGTCTGCGGCTGCGGCGATTTCGTGGTGGGAAGGTCGGCCGCGCTTGCTGAGGAAATCAGCGCAAGCGCGAGGACCAAAGGCCTCCAAAGCCGTCCCAACATCGAAGCCCGCGCCATTCGCCGAAGCGATATGTTTCCAGCGATACTTCGGCGAAGCTTCGCTGATTTGAGGTTTTAGTCAAGCGCCCAGGAGCCCGACAACCGGCAGCCTCCCTTGCCATGCTGCGCGAGGTCGCCGGCGGCCACGGGCCGCTGATGTTTCACCAGCCCGGCGGATGCTGCGACGGTTCGACCCCGATGTGCTTCGCCGCGGGTGAGTTCCGCGTCGGCGCGCAGGATGTCCTGCTCGGCGAAATCGCCGGCTGCAAATTCTACATCGGCGGCACAATTCGAATACTGGCAGCATACTCAACTCATCATCGACGTCGTGCCCGGACGCGGCGCCGGCTTCACGCTCGAAGCCCCGGAGGGCGTTCGTTTCCTCACCCGTAGTCGCGTCTTCACTGACGAGGAAGTTGCCGAGCTTAAATCGGCGGGGCCGCCGGCGCAAGCAGCCTGACGGCGGCGGGTGAGGAGTTCGGCGCCGCATGTAGCTCATCCGACAATCGTGGCGGGGCGCGCCCGGGTCATCAAATTCCACTGTCCTTCACGACCTACGGCGCCTTCGTCCGCAACGAAGACCGCAGCATCAGGAACAGGCTCGAAGCCAGTATGACATTGACGGCGGCCGAGGCGACGAAAACCGCCATCGCCCCGCCCACTCCGCCCGCTTCAATGAGAGCCGCGCCGATCGACGGGGCCGCCGCTTGAGCGATAAGGCTCGGCATGGCGATCCGGCCCATGATGACAGGATAGCGCTCGGGGCCGAAGATCGCGAGCGGCAGCGTGCCTCTGGCGATGCTTTCAAGACCGATCCCTGCGCCGTAGAGCGCCAAGGCGAGCGGGATAATGGGAGCGTCGAGCCACAGCGCCGCCAATCCCGTGGCGACGAGCGAGGTGGAGGCGACCTTTGTCCAGATCGGATGATGGTAACGCGCGACTGCCATTTCGACCGTGCGGGCGGCAACCTGAGACGGCCCAACGAGCGCGCCGAAACCCACGGCCGCAGCGAGGGTAAGGCCCTTGGCTTGCAGCACCGTCAGCAAATGAACCGAGAGCGTCGTCGAGATCACCGAACTCAGCGTGATCGTCGTCGCCAGCATGAGAAAAATGCTTCCTCGGACGTCGTGGGACGCCGGTGCGGTCGCTCGCGAGCTCGGCGACACCGGCAGAGGCGTGAGGCTGCGCAGATTCGCGGGGCAGCATGAATAGATAGGCTGGCAGCGCAACGGCGATCTGGAAGCCGGCATACACCAGGCATGCGCCGCGCCACCCCAGGTGCGCATCGAGGAAGGCGGAAAGAGGCCAGCAGACGGTGCTGGCGAAACCGCCAAACAGCGTGAGCGTCGTGATCGCCGAGCGTCCGCCGTGCCCATAGAGGCGGCCGAGAGTCGCAAAGGCGGGATCGTAGAGACCCGCGCCCATGCCGAGTCCAATCAGCGCCCAGGCGATCAGGAAAGCCGGCAGAGAGTGCGCAAGCGCCAGAGCGGATAGACCCGCCGCCAAAAGCCCGGCGCTCCCGGCGAGGACGGGACGACCGCCACGCTGCGCAATGGCGCGGCCGACCCAAGGGGAAACGATACCGGCGATCAATAGCCCCAGCGACAGTCCGCCCACCACCCAGGACAGCGACCAGCCGGTGTCGGAAGCGGTCGGCTTCGCCAGAACCGCCGGGAGATAGTAGGACGATCCCCAGGCGAATATCTGCGTCACCCCCAGCACAGAGATGACGAGAGCGCGGTTGGGGGCCTTCGACGCGACCCGAATGGTCTCGCCGGCAGCGCTGCTCACGCAGCAGCCCCACAGCCGCAACCGGCCTTGCCCTCGTCCTTGGCCGCAGCGTCGGCGAGGCAGCAGGCGTCAACGTTTGCCGGCGCGGGGCCGCCGCAACATCCGGCCGATGCATTCGCGACGATAGCGGGACGCGTGGAGCAGACGCCGGTTTCCGGAAGCACGAGCCGCACGTCGTCGGCCGCCGCCATGTCCCCGGCGATCGCCGCGGCCACGGAGCGGACCTGTTCATATCCAGTGAGCATCAGGAATGTCGGCGCGCGGCCGTAGCTCTTGATGCCCACGGTGTAGAAGCCAGGTTCCGGATGCGTCAGTTCGCGATGCCCGTGCGGCGGGACCGAGCCGCAGGAATGCAAATTCGGATCGATCAAAGGGCCGAGCGCCTTGACGCTTTCAAGCCAAGGGTCGAGATCGAGACGCAGCTCGCGCGTCATCGACAGGTCAGGACGCTGTCCGGTGGCGGCGATGATCCGATCGACTGGCCCGATCCGATGGACGCCGTCGGTTGTCGCGCCTTCGGCGATGATGCCCCCGTCCTTTTCAGAGATCGCAACGGCGGCGAATCCCGTCACGAGCTTCACCCGCCCGCTGTCGACAAGCGCCCGAACGTCCGCGCCTAGTTCGCCGCGCGCCGGCAATTGGTCGGCGTCCCCACCGCTGTAGATTCGCGCGAGATCGACGCCTCGTGTGGCCCACAAGAACGACGTGCGCGGATCAGCCTCCGCAAGCTGGGCAAGTTCGAGCAGCGCATTGGCGGCCGAGTGACCTGACCCGATGACGAGGGTCTTCCGGCCCGCGTAGAGATAACGATCGCGGCCGAGGATGTCCGGAATGGCGTAGGCGATCCGATCGGCGAGCTCGGCTTCGCCCGCAGCCGGCAATCCGCTCGCCCCAAGCGGATTCGGCGTGGTCCAGGTGCCCGAGGCGTCGATGACCGCGCGCGCCAGATCGCGGCGAACGCCGTCCTTCGAGGCCACGGCCAGGACGAAGGGCCGCGTCTCGCGCCCGTGGCTAACCACTTTGTCGACGCCTTGCCGCGAGATCGCGGTGATGCGGGCGTTGGTTTCAATCACGGCCGCCAGCTCCGGCGTCGCCGCAAGCGGTTCGAGATAGGCGCTGACCAGTTCGGCCCCAGTCGGGCAAAGGTCGATCGTAGGCAATCGCCAACCATGACGATTGAGGAGAGCAACCGCAGCCTCATCGATGCAATAGCGCCAAGGCGTGAAGACGCGGACGTGGCCCCAATCCCGCAGGTTTGAGCCGACCGCGGGGCCGGCCTCGTACACTTTGACCGGCAAGCCGCGTGCGATCAGGTGCGCAGCAGCGGCCAGGCCGACAGGTCCGCCGCCGATCACGGCGATTGGAAGATGTTGCAAAGGCAGCCCGTCCATATTCCATCCTTCCAGCATCACAGAAATAACGTTCAAAACACGGGGCGTCAGGCAGCGGCCTCATCCTGCCTCACGGCGCATCCGGCATCCTGGCAACATTCGTCGACCAGAAACCCAACAAGACCGTTCATCGCGGGATAGTTGGCGCGGCAGATGAGCGTCGTTGCCTGACGCTCTTGCGTGACCAAACCGGTCAAAATCAGCCGATGCAGGTGGTGAGAGAGCGTCGAGGCGGCGATCCGCAACTTCTCCTGGAGATGGCCAACCGGCAAGCCGTTATTGCCCGCCCGAACGAGCGCTCGATAGAGCCGGAGACGCGTAGGGTTGCCGAGCGCTTCAAGTTGCTTCGAGGCTTTTTCGACTTTCATAGAAATATGTGTAGCGCGCGACAACGCGAGCGTCAATGTCTATTTCGACATTTTTGGAAGTTGGGCGCCCTTGTCAACAATCGGACCGCGACCTGCCAGTCCGGCGCCAGTTTGCGTGCTCGACGAAGGATGTCCGATGGCGAATCAAAGGATCAAGATTGGGTTTCCGCAATTCTACAGGCAGTGGCTCTCATAGGCGCCGCCAATCTCCGTCAGCACTCCGGCCGTGTCGGCTCGCCAACGCACGTGAACGATCTTCCGGCATATGAGTCCGTTCGCGATGAAGGAACTCGAATTTGCGTCATCTCGTCGACGCCATTCCGGCGCAAATTGTTCGCTTTGGAGAGAATAGAGGAGCTTGTCCTCGCTCGTCCCGACCGGAAAGCGCTCGCGAATGCGGCCATCGAGTTCGCGGCTGAATTCCAATTCGTCACCTGGCAAGGTCGCGACAATTTCCGGCAGACTGCGGAAGCCAGACATCCTGCCAGCGCCAAAAGACAACAGCATCAGAACCAACGTTGCGGTTGGCCACATCGCGCCGCGCATCAAGTCCACTCAGGCGCCGCCATTTGCTCACGAACATCCGACGCGGTGAAAACCAACGGCATAGCGCTAATTTCCGCCAGCGCGTCGGCGAGGTGCGCGGTGAACGGCCATTTGCTCTCGAGATCCGAAAAGCTTCGACGGCTCAGTGGCGAGATCCGCTGAATATACTCATGAACCTCGGGCTGGCGACGTCATCGGAGTTGCGGCCAACTTCGCGCCCCTTTCGTACCAGCCCTTCGACCGGTTGACGATCCAGACGACAGACAGCATCACGGGCACTTCGATCAGGACGCCGACCACGGTCGCAAGGGCCGCGCCCGAGTTGAAGCCGAATAGGCTGATCGCCGCGGCCACCGCCAATTCGAAAAAGTTGCTGGCCCCGATCAGCGCGGACGGGCCGGCGACGCAGTGCTGTTCACCCATGAAGCGGTTCATGAGATAAGCGAGCCCCGCATTGAAATAGACCTGGATCAGTATCGGAATCGCCAGCATCAGAATGATCAACGGCTGGGCGATAATCTGCTCGCCCTGGAAACCGAACAGGAGCACCAGCGTCGCCAGCAGGGCGACCAAAGAGATGGGCTGCAGCGTCGCGAGCGTGCGTGAGAGCGCCTCAGGGCCGCCGCTCGAAACCAGACCGCGGCGAATAAGCTGCGCGACGATCACCGGCACGACGATGTAGAGGACCACCGAAAGAACCAGCGTGTTCCACGGAACGGAAATCGCAGAAAGGCCGAGCAGCAGACCGACGATCGGCGCGAAAGCGAACACCATGATCGTGTCGTTCAGCGCGACCTGAGTGAGCGTGAAATGCGGTTCGCCCCGGGTCAGATTCGACCATACGAACACCATCGCTGTGCAGGGCGCGGCGGCGAGGATGATCAGACCGGCGATATAGGAATTGATCTGATCGGCGGGCAAATAGGGCCGGAACAGATAGCCGATGAAGAACGCTCCGAGCGCAGCCATAGAGAACGGCTTGACCGCCCAATTGATGAACAGGGTCACGCCAATGCCGCGCCAATGCTGTCGGACCTCACCGAGCGCGGCGAAGTCGATCTTGATCAGCATGGGAATGATCATCAGCCAGATCAGGGCCGCCACGGGCAGATTGACCCTGGCGATTTCCGCCGCGCCGATCGCATGAAATGCGTCGGGCGCGAGATGGCCGAGGACAACGCCGGCGACGATGCAAAGGGCGACCCACAGAGTCAGATAGCGTTCGAACAGAGACATTGAAGAAATCCTAGGTTGTAGCGACGCGCCGTCCCAGATCGTCGATCACGCGCTCACCGTCTTCCTTGATGAATTGGCCGCGTTGCGGCGGCAGCAGGTCCAGAACCGCTTCGGACGGGCGACAGAGGCGCACGCCCTTGGGAGTGACGACGAGCGGACGGTTCATCAGGATCGGGTGCGCCTCGATCGCGTCGAGCAGAGCGTCGTCGGAGAGCGACGGATCGCCAAGACCGAGATCGTGAAAGGGCGTCCCTTTTTCGCGCAGGATCTGGCGCACCGTAAGGCCTGCGCGATCGAGCAATTGCGTCAGCAGCAATCGCGTCGGCGGGCACTTGAGATATTCGATGATGTGCGGCTCGACCCCGGAATTGCGGATCATCGCGAGCACGTTGCGCGATGTTCCGCATTGAGGATTGTGGTAGATGACGACATCCATCACGCGACCTCCGGCCTCGGCTTCGTCGCGCCCTCAAGCTGCCCGATCTCACGCAGCTTCGCGTTCAGCGACATCTTGTCGAGGCTTCTGATCGGCAAGCTCATGAAGATCGAGATTCGAAGTCTTGAGATACCGCGTCGCCAGGACGAACGCCGCCTCCTTCTGAATATCGGTTCCTTCGACCGCGGCGGGGTCTTCGATGCCCCAATGGGCCGTCATCGGCTGGCCGGGCCAGACCGGGCACGTCTCGGCCGCGGCGGTATCGCAGACCGTGAAAACGAAATCCATGACAGGAGCGCCAGGGACCGCAAACTCGTCCCAGCTTTTCGAGCGGAACCCGTCGGTCGGATAGCGATAGGATTCGAGCACCTTGAGCGCGAACGGATTGACCGCGCCCTTGGGGTGGCTCCCGGCCGAGAAGGCGCAGAAACGCCCCGCTCCGTCTTTCTTGAGGATGCTTTCGGCGATGATCGAGCGCGCACTGTTGCCGGTGCACAGAAACAGGACATTGAACATGCGCTCAGCCATGAGCGGCCTCCGTGGGTGGACTACTTCCTGCATTTGCCATTGTCGCGCTCCGGCTCGCAGTCACACGTCGGCGCGCTCGAGAATCGCTGGAGATCACAGAGTTCGGGATGGCCGTCGCAACAATCGGTGACAAGGAAGGAGAGCAGATCGCGCATACCCGCGATGTCGGCGTGATAGATGATCGAACGCCCTTCCCTGGCGCCTCTTACCAGGCCCGCGCGCGCCAGGATGGCGAGGTGAGTCGAGAGCGTGTTGTGCGGCGCGCCAACAGCGGCCGCGATCGCGCCGGCGGCAAAGCCTTCGGGCTCACGACGAATAAGAAGCCGGAAGATTTCGAGCCGCGTCGGCTGACCGAGCGCCGCCAGCGCCGCCAGCGCATGCGAAGGCGACATTGTGTCCCCGTGTGAGACCGGCCCCGCGTGGCCGACAACAGCCAGCGAATTCTTCACCATCCGATTGCCTCTCGCGTCCGTCAGGGTTCACGGCGATTTCTAGTTGGCGCCGGGGAAAAGTTCCATTACAACTCTATATGTCGATAAGTCTCGACATATAGCAGTCGATATAGCGGCCCAGAATGACAAAACAGTGACAGGCCGCAAACGCCCGCTCCCGGTCCGCGTACCCACGATTCGGGATCGAAACGGCGCTGCCGAATAGGGAGGAGAAGCTGATGAAGACGTGCCCAAGAATGGTTGATGTTGGCCGCCGAAAATTCCTGACCGGGGCGGGGATCGCCGCAGCCGGCGCCGCCGCAGGGACCGTTGTGCCACAGCGGGCTCATGCGAGTCCCCAGCTCGCCCGGCTGAGCTATCCGGCGAGCCGCCTCGCCAGTATCAATGACCTCAAGCCCAACGAGCCCCTGCAAGTTGCCTACCCGGACGCCGATGCGCCCGGCGTTCTCCTGAAGCTCGGCAAGGCCGTCCCGGGCGGAGTCGGGCCTGAAGGGGACGTCGTCGGCTTCACGACGATCTGCCCGCACAAGGGTTTTCCGCTCGCCTACAATTCCTCGGACAAGACGCTGAACTGCTCCGGCCACTACTCGCGCTTTGATTGCGAAAACGGCGGCCAGGAAATCTGGGGTCACGCAACCCAAAACCTTCCTCAATATCAGCTGCGGGTCGACGCCAAAGGCGACATCTACGCCGAAGGCGTTGACGAGCTCATTTATGGCCGCCTGTCGAACGTGCTGGAGGGCTGAACCATGACATTCAAACGCCATGTCGATCGACTGCCCATCATCCCGGCGGACGCCAGGAAACACAACGTCACCTGCCAGTTCTGTATCGTCGGCTGCGGTTACACGGCTTACAGCTGGGCCATCAACGAGCAGGGCGGCACAAGCCCAAGCGATAACACGTTCGGCGTCGACCTTTCGAAACAGCAAGCAGCGATGACGCCGAACTGGTACTCGCCGTCGATGTACAACATCGTCAAGCAGGACGGGAAAGACGTCCACATCGTGATCAAGCCTGATCCCGGCTGCGTCGTAAACTCTGGACTTGGTTCGATTCGCGGCGCGCGCATGGCGGAGGAATCCTTTTCCGAGGCGCGTTCGACCCAACAGCAGCGCCTCACCGAACCGATGGTATGGCGCTACGGGCAGATGCAGCCGACAAGCTGGGACGACGCGCTCGACCTCGTCGCCCGGGTGACGGCGGCAGTGATCGACGCCCAGGGCGAGGACGGCTTGTTCGTTTCGGCTTTCGACCACGGCGGGGCCGGCGGCGGGTACGAAAATACCTGGGGCACCGGGAAGCTCTATTTCGGCGCGATGAAGATCAAGAACATCCGCATTCACAATCGCCCCGCTTACAACTCCGAAGTGCATGCAACTCGCGACATGGGGGTTGGCGAACTCAACAACTGCTACGAGGACGCCGAGCTCGCAGATACGATCGTCGCGGTCGGGACGAACGCCCTGGAGACCCAGACCAACTACTTCCTCAACCACTGGGTGCCGAATTTGCGCGGCACTTCGATGGACAAGAAGAACGCCCAGCTTCCAGGCGAAGCGCATCCCCCGGCGCGGATCATTTTCGTGGACCCCCGGCGAACTGTGACGGTGAACGCCTGCGAGGTCGAAGCCGGCAAGGACAAGGTGCTGCACCTGCCCATCAATTCGGGGACGGACCTTGCGCTTTTCAACGCCTGGCTCACTTACATCGCCGAGAAGGGCTGGGTCGACAAAGGCTTCATCGCCGCCTCGACCAACGATTTCGACAAGACGGTGGCGGCCAACAAGACCAGCCTCGAGGACGCCGCGAAGATCACCGGCCTCAGCGTCGATGACATTCGGAAAGCCGCAGAGTGGATCGCGCAACCCAAGGACGGCGGCGCGCGCGCAAGGACGATGTTCGCCTACGAAAAGGGCCTGATTTGGGGCAACGACAACTATCGTACGAACGGCGCTTTGGTGAACGTTGCGCTTGCCACAGGCAACGTCGGGCGTCCCGGCGGCGGGTGCGTGCGCATGGGCGGACACCAGGAAGGTTACGTGCGCCCGGACTACCCAGGAGGCAAACCAGCCCCCTATGTCGACAAGCTACTCCTCGACGGCAAGGGCGGCGTACACCACATCTGGGCCTGCGACCACTACAAGACCACTCTCAACGCCGATAAATTCAAGCAGACCTACAAGAAGCGGACCGACCTGGTGAAGGATGCAATGTCCGCGGTCCCCTACGGCGACCAAAAGGCCATGGTCGCGGCCATCCTCGCGGCGATTGGAAAGGGCGGCCTGTTCGCGGTCGACGTCGACATTGTGCCGACCAAGATCGGCCAGGACTGCCACGTCTGGCTGCCGGGCGCGACGTCGGGCGAGATGAACCTCACCTCGATGAACGGCGAGCGGCGGCTGCGCCTGACGGAGCGCTACATGGACCCGCCCGGCCAAAGCATGCCCGACTGCCTGATCGCGGCGCGACTGGCCAACAACCTCGAGCGCGTGTTCCGGGAAATGGGCAAGCCGGCCATCGCCGACAAGTTCAAGGGCTTCGACTGGAAGACCGAGGAAGACGCCTTCATGGACGGCTATCACGCCAACGCCAAGGGCGGCGAATTCGTCACCTATGAACGGCTCCGCGCCATGGGCACCAACGGCGTGCAGGAACCGGCGACCGGCTACGAGAACGGCAAGCTCGTCGGAACGAAGCGTCTCTTCGCCGACGGCAAGTTCGGAACGAAGGATGGGAAAGCGACGTTCATGGCGACGCAGTGGCGGGGGCTCGAGGCGCCGGGCAAAGAGGAGGAATCGAAGAAATTCGCGTTCCTCATCAACAATGGCCGCGGCAACCACGTCTGGCAGAGCGCCTATCTCGACCAGAAATCAGAGTTCGTCATGAATCGTTGGCCCTATCCGTTCATCCAGATGAACCCCGATGACATGAAGGAGCTCGGTCTCTCGGAGGGAGACTTGGTAGAAGTCCACAACGACAACGGCGCCACCCAGGCTATGGTTTATCCGACGCCGACCGCGAGGCGCAAGCAGGCCTTCATGTTGTTCGCCAACCCGATGGGCGTGCAGGGCAACGTCGTCTCGCCCGGCGTCAATGAACTCATCATTCCAAACTACAAACAGACCTGGGCGGACATTCGCAAGATTGCCTCAGTGCCAGGCGCGGCACGGGGAACAAGCTTCAAGTCCTGGGAATACAAGATCTGAAGGCCGCGAAGCTTGGATCAGAATTGGCTCGTGCGAACCATCGCCCGAGCCGCCATCCAAGATCGCCAACGCTCCCACAATGACGGCGAAGAGATCTCAATGAGAGCGAGCGCGGCAAAGCAATTGACGGGCGAGACGAGCGGTGACGCGTCGCTGCGGGACCCCTTCGGACGGGCCATCACTTACGTTCGCGTGTCAGTGACAGATCGTTGCGATTTTCGCTGCGCCTACTGCATGGCGGAAGACATGACCTTCCTGCCGAGGCGCGAGCTCCTGACGCTTGAGGAGCTCGATCGGCTGTGTTCGGCGTTCGTCGAGATGGGAACGCGCAAAATTCGAATTACCGGCGGAGAGCCCCTCGTCCGCCGCGACATCATCGGACTCTTCAGTTCGCTCTCCCGGCATCTGGAAGCGGGAACCCTTCAGGAGATCACGCTGACCACCAACGGCTCGCAACTGGCGCGATTCGCCGCCGAACTCGCAAGTTGCGGCGTCCAACGGATCAATGTTTCACTCGACACGCTCGATCCCGCCCAATTCAAGGCGATCACTCGGCGCGGCGATCTCGACCGCGTGCTTGCCGGTATCGACGCGGCGCAGCGGGCC
The DNA here is from genome assembly GCA_963787135.1 of uncultured Alphaproteobacteria bacterium. Classification (GTDB taxonomy): domain Bacteria; phylum Pseudomonadota; class Alphaproteobacteria; order Rhizobiales; family Beijerinckiaceae; genus Roseiarcus. Next base: position 154,028 of record CAWBBW010000033.1, read on the forward strand.
GGGCTCGCGGTGAAAATCAATGTGGTTGCGCTCAAAGGCGTCAACGAAGATGAATTTGAACCGATGGTGCGTTGGGCACACGCGCGGAACATGGGGATTACCTTCATCGAGGTGATGCCGCTTGGCGACATCGAAACCTCGCGCTTCGACCAGCACCTGCCGCTGACCAAAGTGCGCGCTCAGCTGGCGCAGCACTTCAGCCTGCAAGAGACCGACTATCGCACAGGCGGACCCGCGCGCTATGTGCGGGCGAGCGAAACCGGGCGCTTGATCGGGTTCATCACCCCTCTGACTCACAATTTCTGCGAAACCTGCAACCGTGTGCGGGTGACTTGCACCGGCACTCTTTACATGTGCTTGGGCCACGAGGATGCGGCTGATTTGCGTACGCCCTTGCGCGCCTCGGAAGGGAACCATGTCCTCAATGCCGCGATCCGCGAGGCAATCGGCCGCAAACCAAAGGGACATGATTTCATCATCGACCGGACCAATGCGCGCCCGGCCGTGGCGCGCCACATGAGCGTGACTGGCGGCTAACGCAGAGTCCCAGAATTTGATGCGAGACGAACGTGCGTTTTTTCGCGTGAGCAAATTCGGTTGGGCGTCACGACGAATGTTGCGAGTGTCTCGGCCTCCCAGACACCCGCCTCCTTCGTCGAAGTGAAGGCTTTTGAACCGGCGAACTGCCGATCAGCCGCCGATCCCGCCTCAGGATTCGCAGCAGGTCGGCGCGCAGCACGCCCCAGCCTCTTCCGTGGCGGCCTTCCCTGGCTTTTTCGCTCGAACGAACGCGCTCATGAACCTGCCCGCGACGGCGGGCGCAATGGCGTCCACGTCGACGCCATTGCCGGACAGGAATTCACGCGCGTCGTCGATCTTGTAGATGCGCGTCGGTTCGATGCTGACGGCCTCGAACCCGGCGGCGGCCAGCTTCAGGCGGTACTCGTTCTCCTCAAGCGCACCGGCGATGCAGCCGGCCCAAAGCAAGATGTCGCGGCGCAGTTGCTCAGGAACGGCTCCGCGCGTGACGACGTCGGACACGGCGAAGCGCCCGCCCGGCTTCAAGACCCGAAACGCTTCGCGCAAGACGAGATCCTTGTTGGCGGAGAGATTGATAACGCAGTTCGAAATGACGACGTCGACAGAATTGTCCGGCAGCGGGATATGCTCGATTTCGCCCTTGAGGAATTCGACGTTCTCTGCGCCCGCCTTTCGCTGATTTTCACGCGCGAGCGACAGCATGTCGTCGGTCATGTCCAGGCCATAGGCCTTGCCAGACGGACCGACACGGCGGCCAGACAGCAGCACGTCGATGCCGCCGCCCGAGCCAAGATCGAGAACGGTCTCGCCTTCTTTCAGTTCGGCCAGAGCTGTTGGGTTGCCGCAACCGAGCGAAGCCAACACGGCTTCTTCCGGCAACGACCTAGTTTCGTCGTCTGCGTAGAGATCGGCGGAGATCCCGCGGGATCCCGCCTCACCGTCGTAACAGCACGCCGGACCCGGAGCCTGAACGGCGCGTGCAATCTCGGCGTAGCGTTCGCGTACGACCTCTTTGATATCGATCTCCGACATGGCGCTTCTCCTCATGGTCAGGCGCAGGTGATTTCCTCGGGGCGGATCGCGTTGTTGCGGGTGCAGCACTCGGCAAACAGGAAGCCGACGACTTCCTGAAGCGCCTGGGTGTTGGCAGTGCAGCGAAGGAAGGTGCTTTCGCGGCGCACTAACACAAGGCCTTCGTTCTTCAGCTTTTCGAGATGATGCGACAGCGTGGAAGCGGGAATTCCGAGTTCCGCGCCGATCTCGCCTACCACCATTCCCTCGGGGTGCGCGGACAGCAGCAAGCGTATGATGCGCAAGCGGGTTTCAGTGCCAAGAGCCGCGAGCATATCGGCGAAGCGCAGAAGTGCGGTGTCAGAATCAGCGGCGACGGAATCAGACACACGCATTCTCGGCCTCAGTTCCATGTTTCTATAAACACCGAAATATCGAATTGTCAAGCCGTGGCTTAGGTATTAATTGCCTTGGCGCTACCAATCTGGGAGTTCTGAAAAGCCGACAATTTCTTGCCGAGCGGGCTGACCTATGGTATGATGTTCACGCAGGCCGCAATGATTTCTTCTTACAGCTCGGATCTGCTGGTATCGCGCTAAGAGCTAAACTGATCAAAAATGTATTTATATAGAACAGGCCGTTCGATCGCTGTCCTGCCCTCGAAAAGCGGGCATTCAGGGGAGTTGCTCGGGGCGGAGGCCGGCGCGGAAATGGCGCCACAACCTCTTGAAAAGTCGGGATCAGCGCCCGGAAATGGCGCCCCCAGTTTTCGCGACACGTCTCCGACGAGCGACCAGGGAAGACGCAAAGCTCAAGCTTACAAAGTTGCAGATTTTGGCGCCTGAGCCCTTGAAAGAGCCTCGCCAGCTTCAAAAGTGCAGGCGCCGGCGCAACTAACGCTGGACGGGCGCCGTGACCCCTCCGTCTTCCGGCGTGAAGGAGCGGCGCGCGGTGGTCCCGTCGACGGCGCCCATGATCTTGCGCAGGATGCCCGGCGCGATCGCCGATAGCGGGTTGATCGTCAGCTGGGGTCCGCTGAGCGGCCCGTGGACCCGATAGCTGATCCCGAACACGCCTTCATTCTGGCCGCCGCCGAGGATAAGGCCAACGAGCGGAATCTTGTTCAGGACGCTGTTGACCGAATAGGCGGGGACGAACGTCCCGGAGACGTCGATCTCGTTGCGGGCGAAATTGACGCGCCCCTCGGTGGTCAGGCCCATATTGGGGTTGTAGATGACCGCGTCCCTGATATCGAGGACGCCGGCCGAACGCTCGAAGGCCATCGTCATCTTCTGGAACCGGACCGCGGACGGATCGACCGCGGCGGCGGACGCGCCCGACTGGCCCGCCGCGACGAGTTGCCGGAACGCCGGCTCGTCCCGCAGAACGAAATTTGTAACGGTGGCTCTGCCCGCGCTCGAGTCGCCGCTGGTGCTGAGCATGAGATCGAGGTTGCCCCCGTCCATGCGCGCATAGAGGTCGGCGAACCGGACCAATGCGCCTGCGTCGCTGGACACGAGGCGGAGGTCTCCGCCGGCCTCGCGGGTTGCGGCCACGCTTCCCTGCCCGATCCGCCCCCTCAATGAGGCGAGGCGATCCTCGCCGCCGCGCCGCGAAAGGTTGAGCTCGAGGCCGCTGATCGACTGCTTGTTCGCGCCGTTGACGGTCGCGATTTTCAGGTCGAGGTCAAAGTCCTTGCCGCCGGACTGAGCGGGCGATCCCCCTTCAGTCAGCGACTTGAGGAACGGCCTCGCGTCGAGGGTCGAGCCGCGCACCGTCGCCTTGACGACATTCGCACCGTTGACGATGTCGACCTTGAAGTCGTCGCCGGCCGAAATGCGCGCCTGGGTCAATCTGGCCGCGACGATGGAGCCATCGACGGCGGCGTCGGCCGAGCCCCTGAACAGAGCGGTTCCAAAATCGACCGCGATGTTGGTCAGCGACGCGCCGCCCTCCGAAGCGGGCTTGACCTGAAATGTCGCCTTGCCCGGCTTTCCGGCCGCCTTCGCGACCCCGGGAACGGGATTGTCGACGCCTGCCGTCGTCAGATCGATATCAACGTCGGCGCTTGCGCGCGACAGCGGCGCCTTGAACTTGATCGGGAGAGGCCCGGTCAGCCATCCGAAGTTGAGGCCCCGCTTCGCCCGCGCCGCGGCGTCGAGCGTGAACGTCAATGTGGCCGAGCCTTCCTCTCCCGCCGTCCGGCCGACGTCGATATGGGTCGCCGCGCCGAAGAGCTGGCCCTCGCCCGTCATCTTGAGGGTATTGCGGTCGGCTTCGAGCGTGATCGAGGCCTGCTCGAACTTCTCCTCGCCGATGACCTTGTCGAGCGTCAGGTTGGTCAGCGCGCCCGTGGCGTGGAACTGCGTGTCGTCAGGCTTGGCCGTCTTCCCGAGCTTGAGGTCGAGAACGAGCTCTCCCTCCGCCTGCCCCTTGACGGTTGCGGGATCGATCTGGAGGCCCGCCTGCTTGCGCAAAGGTTCGCGGCTGAGCAAATCGGCGAGCGCGTCCGCGGTTCCGGTCAGATGGGCGCGAGCTTGCGCATCGACTATCGCCCGCGGCGTGGTGTCGGGAACGGTGAAGACCAGATTGCTCGCCTGGAGCCGGCGCGTCGGTGACAGCACCATCGTCCCGTGGTCGCCGGAGACGTTGAAATCGCGGCCCGTAAATGTCCCGGAACTCTCGCCCGAAATCATCGCCGGCAGGCCCGGCATCAGGTCGACCCCGACGTCGCGGGAGCTAAACGAACCATGGACGCTGTCGCGCGAAACGGCGCGCTTGTGGTCCATCGCATCAAGGTCGGCTGCGCTCCAGTTCGCCAGCATCGTCCCCCGGATTTGTCCGCCGTGGAGGTTGTTGGCGCACCAGTCGCGGACGTCGGGATTGATGAACTGCGGCCACAGACGCATCACGTCTTGCGTCGCACTCGGTTTGATATCGATGTCAAGCTTCAGCGAGACACCCGGACCGTCGGGGGCCACGTCGGCCTTGAGGGCGGCGGCGACGGTCGGTCCATGCACCGTCAGCCCGTCGAGGACAAAGCGAGACTCCAGCGGAAGGAACCGGGCGTCGGCCAGCAGGGAGTTCGAGCGCGACTGGCGCTGCGCCATGCCGCTCCGGTCCAAACCGCGTATCCTTGGATTCGAGGCGAATGGCCCAGACGGGCGCCGCATCGGCCGGCGGCGACACCCAGCCGTTGGCGTTCACGTGCGTCTCGCCGGCGAGGATCGTGAGATCATCGATGCGAAGCCGCTTCTTGTCGTCCTCCCAGTCGATCCTGCCCGAGGCTTCATCGACCAGAAACGGCAGGGCGTCGGGATTGTTGAGCCGAACCTCTCCCGCGCCCACGACAAAGCGCCCGGTCAGGCTCTGGATGGTCTCGTCTGGCGCGAGACGCGCGTCAAACTTGAAAGTGATCGGTCCTTCGGCGAATAGCGGGGGCGGCCTCTTGTCGAACGCCTCGATGTCGGCGAGGCTGACGTCGCTCGCCTCGACGGCCAGAGTCGGCGCGTCTCCGACGACCGCCCGCGCCTCGATGGTCCACGGGCCAGCGGGGCCTGTCGCCGAGATCTTCGCGTGCGCTTCGTCGCCGGTGCGATCGAAGATGACATCGAAATCCTTGAAACTCACCGAGCGGCGGGTCGCCTCGTTGTCGATTTCGAACTTGCCGTTGGCGAGGATCAGCCGCTCGATCGCCTGGCCGGCGCCGGTCATCGCTTCGGCGCCGGCGCGGATGAGCGCCGCGAGATTGGGGCTCTCCACGCCCGATTTCGTCGAGCTCGGCAAGGCGAGCGGCGCAGCGCCCTCATCGCCCGAGGCGGCTATCGACAGCGCGCCGTCCGGAGCGACCCTGAGCCGCATGGTGAGCCCATCCAGCTCCAGCCGATGCACTCTGACTTGCACCAGGAACAAAGCGAACGGATCGAGGCCGATCTTTCCTGTCGGCGCCGACAGCACAGTGCGCCCATCGGCGTCGCGAATTGTGAGATGTCGGAACCCGAGGCCGACGCCCCAGGAATCGTGCATGATATAAGTCGGACCGAGTTCGATGGCGTAACGCTCGCCAGCCCGTTCCTGCAGGCTTGTGGCGATCTTGTCATGCACCATTTCGAGATAGATCGGCCCGTTGGAAAGACGGATAGCGAGCGCCAGCGCGCCGAGGAGCGCAAAGATCAACGCGAGTTCAGCGAGGCGCACAAAGGCGTGCGCGATTCGCCCTGTGCTGACGAGCCGCCGACGCGACGAAAGGCGCGGGCCTTCGGCGTTGCCCGCCATGCGCCGCATGGTGGCCTGGGCGCGAGCGCGCGTTCCAGTCCCGAACCGTCCAACCAAGTGAGGATCGTCCTCCGTGGGCTCAGCGCGGCGACAGACGCCTTCGGCGACTCGACTGCCGCGACAATAGCACCATCCCGGCGCGGGACGGTCTCCCGGATCTTCGTCGCTTGAAACGCGCCGCGCGGCGCGTCAGTCTTGGGCGCGGCGCAGCCGCTCCCGGCGACGCATTGAAACGATAATGAGACGAAACGAGGGCGACATGGCCAAGGAACTGAATGTAGGAGATGCGGCGCCGGACTTCGATCTGGCGACCGACGGCAAGGGCCGCGCGAGCCTCGCCGACTTCAGGGGCAAGGCCGTCGTTCTCTACTTCTATCCGAAGGACGACACATCGGGCTGCACCGCTGAAGCGATCGCCTTCAGCGGCCTGAAGGGGAAATTCGGCGCGGCCGGCGCCGCTGTCATCGGCGTCTCGCCCGACAGCGCTGCGAGCCACGACAAGTTCAAAACCAAACACGATCTCAGCCTCGCGCTGGCGGCCGACCCGGAGCGCTCGGCGATCGAAGCCTACGGGGTCTGGAAGGAAAAGAGCATGTACGGGCGGAAATATTTCGGCGTCGAACGCTCGACCTTCCTCATCGACCGCGAGGGGCGCATCGCGAAAATCTGGCGCAAGGTGAAAGTGCCCGGACACGCCGAAGAGGTTCTCGCCGCCGCCAAGGCGCTCTAACCGCCCGGCGGTGTCAAAACTCCCCGAGGTCGTGTGACCGATCAGGACGCCGCGGCCGGAAGTTGCCGATCCACTTAACGCGACGGGTGGGCACGCGCGCTCGCTGAGCCGGGTCCGGAGCTGGCCATTTGCCATCGGGCCGAGGATCTGGGCGCCGTTCGCGCAGCTTGGAACCTTGTCAAGAATTGGAGAACCTTACGTCAACGTGGCGCTGTAACGGGAAAAATTTCTTTTCTCGGCCTGTCCGCGACGTCGACGTCGCGGCATGAATAGACGAATCTTCTCCGATCACTAACTTCCCGGGGTGGACCAAAAAGTGACCGCCGCCGCAGGCCCGTTACGCCAAATTCTGCAATGATTTTAGCTGCTTCGACGGCGACGTGAGATGTCGAGTTAAGCCGAAACGCGCCTATTCCAAACGGAAATTCGTCGCGTGATTCACACACGATGTGATCTCGCTCACAGCGTGAGCGCTCGACATGGATAAATGCTAATGGTAGTGTTAACTGCGATCCGGACCCCCGGATGAAGCAGAGCGAGTGGCTCTGACGTTAATGTTCACAACAATCAGGGGAGTGGAATCATGTCAATTCTTGGCTTCGTAACAAAGACGTGCGCTCGCCGGTTCGCCGCTCCGGTCGCCGCAGCGCTGCTCGCGACGACGTGCGCGGCTTCCGCAGCCACTTTTACATACGCGGACGGCACAATCACCGGGCTGCAGCTGACCTTTGATACGCCCATCACCGGCACCGGATATGCAGGGCAAATCCACCTGAGTAACGTGGATGGAAGTGGGCAGACAGTCGACGTCTGGTGCGTCGACCTACCCACCGATTTTCTTACGGGCGGGGGGACCTATGGCGTCCATCCGTCTAGCTACTTACTCACGCGGCCTAACGGCATTCCGGCCCTGTCACTCAGCCAAATTGGCGAGTTGGGCGCGCTGGCGGTCCATGGGGATTTGCTCGTCGCCAGTCCCGGCTCTTACACCTCCGACGAGGTCGCCGCAGCGATCCAACTCGCCATGTGGGACATCGAATACGGGTCCGCGTTCACATACGTCGCTCTCGGTTCGCCTGTCGACACGGCGCCGCCAGGCACAAGCGGCCTGGTCGGGGAATACCTGGCCAATGTCGGCTTCGGCAATCTTTGGGGTCTAGACTATAACTTTGCAGCGTTTTCGGAGGTAGGCAACCAGGTCCTCATATGGGCCCCCGAGCCGACCGTCACGGTCCTGACAGGGACGCCCGAACCATCCACTTGGGCGATGATGGTTATCGGCTTTGCGGGCCTCGGCTTTGCCGGCTACCGCCGCGCCAAGGCGAAGGCGGCGTTCGCCAACGCGTAAGACAACTTCCGGAGGCAATCACATAGGCCGTCTTCGGGCGGCCTGTGTTTTTGGCAGGCTGACAGAGGGCCACCTCCGGGGCGCGCAATGGCGGGTGAGACCCAGTCGAGACTTCTCAGTTCGATCCGCCGAAGACTATGTCCGGCGCCCGATCACCATCGCCATTCTGAGTTACGATCGACCTCGTTATCTAACCCAGGTTCTTGACTTGCTTGCGCCACAACTGATTGAACGAAGCCGCTGTCGCGGCGGAAGGGGAGATGGCGGGGTGAGGAGTGGGATGGAGTGAAGGTCCTCCTGCCTGAGAGGATGGGGTGTTCAAAGCCCCCTCTCAGACAGGAGTTTCAGATGGCCGAGATGAGCCCTCTGCGTCGGCGGATGATCGAGGACATGACGATCCGCAATCTGTCGCCGGCGACGCAGCAATCCTACCTCTATGCGGTCTCGAAGTTCAGCCGACATTTTGGTCACTCGCCCGATCGGCTCGGCGTCGAAGACGTGCGCGCCTATCTCGTGCACCTGACGTCGAGAGGCTTCGCATGGTCGTCGCTGAACCAGACGGTGTGCGCGCTGCGGTTTTTCTACGGCGTGACCCAGGGCCAGTCGACGATCGTCGACCGGATTCCCTTCGCCCGCGAGTCGCGCAAGCTTCCCACCGTTCTAGGCGCGGAGGAAGTGGTGAGGTTTCTGGAAGCCGTTTCCAGCCTGAAGGCGCGCGTGGCGCTGACGACGGCCTATGCCGCGGGTCTGCGGGTCTCCGAAGTCGCCGCGCTCAAGATCAGCGACATCGACACCTGCCGCATGGTGCTGCGCATCGAACGCGGCAAGGGCGGCAAGGAGCGCTACGCCATGCTCTCCGAGACGCTGCTCGGCATCCTGCGCGAGTATTGGCGGCTGGCGCGGCCGCGGCCGTTCCTGTTTCCCGGTCGGCCGGCCGATACGCCGATCGAGCCGAGCGTGCTCCATGCCGCCTGTCGATCGGCGACAGCTGCGGCGGAACTCGACAAGCATGTGAGCGTGCATGTGCTGCGGCATAGCTTCGCGACGCATCTTCTGGAGAGCGGGGTCGACATTCGGATCATCCAGGTCCTGCTCGGACATTCGCGGCTCGAAACGACGACACGCTATGCCCACGTCTCGACCGAGGTGATCGCCGGCACGGCCAGTCCGCTCGATAAACTCTCGCTGAGCGTGACGCCGCCGAGATAGCCGGTGCAGGTTCGGCCGGCGTTCGAACTGGCCGACGTCTTCCGCCGTCACGGCGAGAGTTACGAACGGGCGAACGCCGGACATCTGGGGCGCGTGGAGCGGCGCGTGATCGGAGCGATCACCGCCTGCCGCACGGCGGCGCTCGGCGGTCACGTCGAGCAGTGCGACGACTGCGGGCTCATCCGCGTCGCCTACAACTCGTGTAGAAACCGCCATTGCGGGAAGTGTCAGGCGGCGGCGCGCGCCGAGTGGCTCGCGGCGCGGCAGCCGAGCTGCTGCCAGTTCCCTACTTCCACGTCGTCTTCACCCTGCCGCAGGCCGCGGCCGAGATCGCCTTTCAGAACAAGCAGACGGTCTACGGCCTCCTGATGCGCGCCGCGGCCGAGGCGCTCATGACGCTCGCCGCCGAGCGACTCGGCGCCAGGGTCGGCCTGATCGCGGTCCTGCACAGCTGGGGGCAGACGCTGACCCATCACCCGCATGTCCATTGTCTCGTCCCCGGCGGCGGCGTGGCCCTCGACGGCCAGCGATGGGTCGGTTGCAAACCCAACTTTCTGCTCTCCGTCCGCGCTCTGTCGAAGACATTCCGACGGCTCTTCCTGGACGGGCTGGCGGCAGTCTTTCGCCGCGGCGAGCTCGGCTTCTTCGGCGAACTGGCCCCGCTCGCCGACCCGGCGCCTTCGCCGAGCGCGGGTGCGCGTTGCGCAAGAGCCCCTTCGTCGTCTACGCCAAGCCGCCGTTCGGCGGACCCGAGCGCGTGCTCGCCTATCTCGCCCGCTACACGCATCGAACCGCCATCGCCAATTCGCGGCTCGTGGTCGTCGGCGAGGATGAAGTCGCGTTCTCCTACAAGGACTATCGTCGCGGCGGGCGCTCCGGCGTCATGCGCCTCGCCCCGCACGAGTTCATCCGGCGTTTCCTGCTGCACGTCTTGCCCGACGGCTTCCACCGCATCCGGCACTATGGCTTCTCGCTAAAGGCGATCGAGGCGAGAGCCTCGCCCGCGTTCGCGAGTTGCTCAAAGTCCAACGGACCCACGAGCCCGCGAATCAAGCCCAGCCATCGACGACGTCCGAGCCAGAGGCGAACACAGACGCGTGCAAAGCTTTCGACGTCTGCCCGGTTTGCGGCGGTCTCATGCGCCGCATCGGACTCGTCGCGCCGCATAACTCCAGCGCCTTTCGCTGCGACACATCATGACCGAAATGCCAGCCCGAACGCGATCGCCTTGGTCTTTCGCCGCCGAGCCGCTCCGCCGCCGGCCTTGAGGATCCGCGCACCGTCCGGTCCAATTTGCCTCGCTTCGGACTTCCGCGCCTCGTCGTCATCGCTGCTCAAGGCGCTCGAATGCCCGCAGCCGACCGCGCGTAACCTTCAAATAGCGCCAGTTGCCGCCTCCCGATCGCCGAACCGCCCGCCCGACTCGGAACCGCCCCCGCGCTTTCCCCATAGCGCCTGACCGGCCCGCGCCTTCGTTCAATCCGGCTTATGTGAGGTCGCCCTCCGTGACGCCCAACTCCCGCGTCGGCGACCTCACATAACCCTCCAGATTCCGATCGATCAGGTGTATCTGTTTCAGGACGGGGTCTGGAATCCGCATAGCGGAATCACCAAGACCGATCACAAGCTTATCGAAGAATGCTGCATGCATTTTTCGAGGATCGTACCTCAGGGCAAAATCCTTCTGTCCGGGACAAATTTGGGAATTGCCGGAAATTATCGGAGGGCAGACGATCTCATTTTTATTGAAAATGAAGCGCCTCGCGCTCTTTTTCTCGAAGACGATCTGGTCCTTTCGGTCAATTACTTGCGGATCATCGACAGGCTGCTCAAGATAGCCGAGGCGTTCCCGTCGATTGGCTACGTGTCCGCTTACGGCGACCTGTGGGCGTCGCTGGAGAGGCAGGGGCGCGCTCCCGGACAGCTTCAGCCTATGCACGAGAATTGGGGGAGCGCCTTGACGAGGCAATCCTGGCTAAAACAAAGAAAAGTACGGGACGAGTACTGGGAGCTGGTCAGAAACTGCGATTACAGCCAACGTGATCACACGTTGATTCAGCGCTACTACCAAACGCTTGGCTACGACATGACTGTTTCCAGCCAAGACGGCTCACGCTGGATCGCCTGCTCCGAAAACAATCTCGCCCGAGTGACGACGACAGCCTGCCATGCACGCTACATCGGTGAAACCGGCGAGCATTTCGATCCCGAGCATTATCGAAGATGCAAGTTCGCAGACTCGGTCCTCTATCCGAGCGATCACGAGTTAGTCGCGCCCCCCGACGAGTTGATCGCGGATTGGATACGAAGGGAAAGACGGAAGCTGAAAGCGTTTTACGTTCACGACTATCTCGCTCGCCTTTTCCCGGAAGAGGTCGACGAGATGACGCCGTCCCATCTGCGCGGGACGATCGGCTGAGAACCCCCAAAAAAAGGCCGCCCGAGGCGGCCTTTAGGTTGTATCGGCTTGCGCCGATGTCTAGGCGAAAACCGCCTTTGCTCTGGCCTTGCGGTAGCCGGCGAAGCCGAGGCCGGCGAACCCGAGCATCATCATCGCCCAGGTCGAAGTCTCGGGAACGCTCACCACTTCCGTAGCTATTGCGACGTCGGCGAGAGGATGGTTGCCATCGACGTTCCAGCCCGTGACGCCGAGATAGTTCCAGGCCCCGGTGTCGAAGGTCTGCGTGACGCCATCGACGCCGTTGAGCGAACCGAGCAAAGTGAAGCTACCGTAAACGCCGCTGGCGCTGCCGTAGATATAGGCGCCTTCGCCGTCCTGCATCGACTCGATCGTCAGGCTGACGCTCTTGTAGCCGATATTGTTGTAGGTCTTGTTGTCAAGCACGAGCGCCGTTTCGGGCGTGATCTCCCAGTCGCTGTCTGAGGGAGGATTACCCAACGGAGGACCGTTATACACATCGCTCTCGCCGATGCCGGTCTCGCCGGGGCCCTCAAACGAGCCGGGCTTTTGGGTGACGTACCCCACGGCGCCGCCCGCCATATAGCCAATTGCGCCGACGGTGACGGCGCCGATGGTGAACTTATGTTCAAAAGCGCCGGGGATGACGCAGCCAGACGAACAGATCGCGCCTCCGTCGGCGCCGATGTTGCCGAAATCGACCGTTACATCACCAGCCGATGCCGAACCCGCAATCGCCGTACCGCCAGCCAGTATGATGCCCCCTAGGGCAGAATTCCAGATACGCATTGTGTCCCTCACTTCTGCGCCAATGTGCCTCTGCGTTAATGGCCGCAACGTCATGTTAACATAGGAACCGTGCTTCTGGCAACGTGCAGAGCAAACCCGCCGCAAAAAAATCTGTTATGCGCGCGACAGGCATGAACGCGCGCGAATCCAGGGCGAAGGCCAAGCGGACGCGTGCAAACAATTCCTCGACGGATCGATTTCTGTTGGCTGAACGCAACGTCATTCTGGCCGGACGTCACGTGGCCGCGGAACCCTTGGTCCGCGAGCAAGGCCGCGCAGCGCGGCACGTTTGTCTTCGCGCGTCAGGCCGCTAGACAGACGCCATGGACGTCCTGCTCATTCGCGCTTTCGCCCTGCTCGGCCTCGCCATCCTGGTCGCGCTGGCGGCGCGCAGGCTGCGGTTGCCCTATACGGTGGGGCTTGCGCTCGCGGGCGCGGCGCTCGCGGCGTTTCGCGTCAACGCCGGTCTCGCGCTGACGCATGACCTCATCTTCGATGTCGTCCTGCCGCCGCTCCTGTTCGAGGCAGCGCTGAACCTGCACTGGAGCGAACTCAGGCGCGACCTTGCGCCAGTCGTGGCGCTCTCGACGGTCGGCGTCGGGCTCGGCGCGTGCGTGGTTGCGTTGGGGATGCACGCCTGGCTCAGATGGCCGATCGAATCCGCGCTCGTCTTCGGCGCGCTGATCGCCGCGACCGATCCCATCGCGGTAATCGCGCTCCTGCGCGAATCCGGAATCACCGGCAGGTTGCGGCTCCTGATCGAGGCCGAGAGCCTGGTCAACGACGGCGCCGCAGCCGTCCTCTTCACGCTCATTCTCGCCTGGGCGGCGCATGATCCATCGGCCGCGGGCGGTCCGATGGCGGCCGCAAGCGCGATTGTCGTCATCGCGGGCGGCGGACTGCTGGTCGGATTTCTCGTAGGTCTCGTCGCGGTCGCCGTGGCGGGTACCTCGGACGATCACCTGGTCGAGACGGCTCTGACGGTGATCGCCGCCTTCGGCTCGTTCCTGATCGCCGAGCACTTTCATGCCTCGGGCGTGCTTGCGACCGTCGCTGCGGGCATTGTGATGGGCAATCTCGGCGTCCTCGGGCCCAAGGTTGGTTCCGGCCTTGGGCTCACTGCCCGCGGGCGCACCTTCGTGCTGGAATTCTGGGAATTTGCAGCCTTCCTCGCCAACTCGCTGGTGTTCCTTCTGATCGGATCGGCGATGGCCACCATCGACTTCGCGCGCGAGGGCTGGCGGGCGCTGGCGCTTGCGGTTCTGCTGGCGCTCGTCGGGCGGGCGGTTGCAGTCTATCCGATCTGCCTTGCGTTTTCGCGCTCGCGCTGGGCCGTGACGCTGAACCAGCAGCATCTCCTGTGGTGGGGCGGCTTGCGCGGCGCCCTGGCGCTCGCGCTCGCGCTCGCGCTGCCGGCCGACCTGCCCTACCGCGAAGACATCCTCATCGTCGCGTTCGCGGTCGTCGCGTTCTCCGTCATCGTTCAGGGACTGACCGCGCCGCTAGCCCTGCAGTGGCTCGGTCTGAGGCCGACGAAGACGGCAGCTGCAAAGCTGCGGTAAAGGCCTGTCTCATGATTTGTCGGTGCTGATCTACGGCGGTTTGCCTCAAGTCGAATCGCCCACGAGGACGTTAGCCTTCTCGACCTTCGCCGCGCGAAGCCGCGCGACCTCCGGCATGTCCGCGCCAACCAGCGGGCGCAGATAATTGTAGAAGGCCGGTGTCACGTCGTTGCCCGCCGGAACGATGAACTCGTCCTCCATCACCCGCGTCTTGCCGGCGACCGCCTCAAGCGGAATCAGGGGATAGTCGACCGCATAGTCGCCGATGCGGCGGATGGCGACCGAACCGTTTCCATGACCGCCCATCGCATATTGCACCGCCTTCTCGCCGACCTCGCGCGCCTCGCGCTGGTCGACCCGGCTGACGCAGCCGACGAACGAGCGCTGCAGATAACCGAAGGTGTCGCCGCGCACGCGCTTGATGCCGATCTTCGTCTTGACCTCCTCGCAGAGAAGGTCGGCGAGCGCGCCGGTGCCGGAAAGCTGCACGTTGCCGTGCGCATCCTTCTCCGCGTGCCCCATAAGCCTGGTGACGATCGCCTCGCCCTTCTCGTCGTGAATGCCTTCGGAGACGGCGATGATGCAACGTCCGAACCGCTCGAACGTCTCTTTGACGTCGGTGAGGAACTTGTCGATCACGAAGGTGCGTTCCGGCAGATAGATCAGATGCGGGCCATCGTCGGGGAATTTGCGAGCAAGCGCAGAGGCGGCGGTGAGGAAGCCCGCGTGGCGGCCCATCACCACCGCGCAATAGACGCCTTTGAGGGCCAGATTGTCGAGATTGGCGCCGGCGAACGCCTGCGCGACGAAGCGCGCGGCCGAGGGATAGCCGGGCGTATGGTCGAAGCCGACAAGATCGTTATCGATCGTCTTCGGGATATGGACCGCGCGGAGTGGATTGCCGGCCTTCTTCGCCTCATCGGCGACGATGCGGACCGTGTCCGACGAATCGTTGCCGCCGATGTAGAAGAACGTGTCGATCGCATGCGCCTTGAGGACCTTGAAGATCTCCTGGCAGTATTTGAGATCGGGCTTGTCGCGGGTCGAGCCAAGCGCTGCGGCAGGCGTGGCTGCGACGGCTTCGAGATTGACGACAGTCTCCTGTCCGAGATCGACGAGATTGTCGTCGACGATGCCGCGCACCCCATGCAGCGCGCCGTACACGCGCGAAATGTTCGGAAACCGCCGCGCCTCCAGCGCAACGCCGACCATCGACTGATTGATGACCGCGGTCGGCCCGCCTCCCTGAGCGACAAGGATCTTGTGCGACATGAAAGCCTCCCTTTTCGGCCGTGCGGGCGTCGGGCCTAGCCGCCAGCTCGCGCCGGATCGCTTTAGGAGGCGCGGGCGTCATGCGCAAGCCGCGGATCTCCACGCGTATGCGTACGACGCAGCGCGCCGCTGCGGATGATGCGCGCCACAGTTGACGAAATTATGCGAAGCGCCTCCGGGATCGCTCGCGCGCCTTCATCGCCTCCGTCTCGCGGTCCCGCGGAGGAGCAGCGCTGTGCAGGGAATGAAGCAGCTTCTGCGCCGCCTCGGCGACCTCATCGACCGCAAGCTGGAACGCCCCGGCGTTGGCCTGCGAGGGCTTGGAAAAGCCGCTCACCTTGCGCACGAACTGAAGGGCGGAGGCGCGAATCTCGTCCTCGCTGGCGGGCGGCTCGAAGTTGAATAGCTGACGTATATTGCGGCACATGACAATCTCCTTCGGCGGACTCACTGCGTCAGTTCGAACTGCGCGGTGACGCTGACGGTAAGCTTGTCCTCCCCGGCTTCGATCGGCGTCGGAGCCGAGGCGCTCTGGATCGAGGCGCGTCCGGCGAACCGGACCGGCGGCGCTCCGGGCTGTTCGGTCAACGACATGAGGCGGCCGATCTTCGAGCCGCCGGCGTTGGCGTAGATCTCAGCCTTCCGTCTGGCGTCCGCCACCGCAAGCGGGCGGGCCTTGTCGAGCAGCGCGCCGGGATCGTTTTCTCCATACGAAACCCCATACATCGCATTGGCGCCCGCGTTGACCGCCTTGTCGAGGAGCGCGCCGAGCCGAGAAATGTCGCGCGCGGTCACAGTGACCATATCGCTGACAACGTAGCCGATGATCGTCTGCGGCGCCGACGAGCCTTGCGCAGCGTTCGGAAACTGAGGCGAAATGGAGAGGCTCGACGTCTGGATGTCCGCCGCCGCTACGCCCTCCTCCTTGATGAGCGCAATCAGCGCGTTGACGGACTTGGCGTTGGCCGCCATCGCCGCGCTGGCGTCTTTCCCCGTGGTCGTCACGCCGAGCGTAACCCGAGCGAAATCGGGCTTGGCCGAGATGCTGGCTTCGCCGGCGACCTCGACCAGGCGCTCGTTGTTGACTTCGAGGAGCCGCGTTTGCGCGAAGGCCGAAGAGACGGCGCCAAGCGCGATGAGCGAGCCCATGATCCCGAGACTGCGAAATGTCACGGCTCCTCCCTTCAGCGACGGGAACCTGTTTCAGGTCCAGCGGCGAAGCGCAAGCTCAGCCTCCCGGCTGCTTCTCTATGTCCTCGCGATAGCGAAAGTCACAGCAGCTTGCGCCGCCCATGATGGTCTGCGTCCGGGTCAGCGTGACGCTCGGGCTATACCCTTCGCAGAACGCGCCGTCGCGGTTGCAGGACAGAAGGTCGCCGATCGCGCCCAGGCCCATCGCGCGATAGGTCTCGGCGTAGCGGCATCGCGTGACGTTGAAATCGAAAACGCCGGGCGCGTCGGCGACGACCTCGATCGTCAGCGCGTCGTCCTTCGTCCATAAATGCTGGATGGCCTTGAAGCTTTCGAGGCTGGCGCCGCCGGGCGCGCGTTTCGCCATCTCTGCGCCGGACGCGACCGCCGCCCGGCGGATGGCCCTGCCGAGCACCTCGCGCGCACGCGCCTCGCCGAACGCCTCGCGCATCTCATCGTAGATCGGCGAGATCACCGCAGCCTCGATTTTTCGGCGCGCAAGGACGCCAAGATCGTCGGCTCGTTCAGGCTCGTCCATTCGATCGCTCGCTTGGGGCATGGGCAGAACTTGAGAGAGGGTAGGTCAGGTTTGGCGGAAGGGACAAGAGTGCCTTCGCCGCGTGGGACGCCGGTAGCCGCACGTCGAGTTCTTTCGTCTCGTCCACTTTTGTAAGCGGGCAAGCCTTTTCAGAGGGTTAGGCGCCAAAAACTGCACTTTTCTCAAGCGAAAGGCTGAGTGCAGCCAACCTCCTGCCGCGGGCAACGATACGAAAGCCAGGCGCAAGGAAACGCAAGCCCGGCGCAAGGAAATGAAAATCAGACACAAGGAAACGAAAGTCGGGCACAAGGAAACGAAAATTACAACTCCATACTTTTCAACGGGTTAGCCCAGATTCCGGCGAAAACGCGGAAACATTCTCGCCACGTCGCTTCTCGGGGAAAGAACATTTCCAATCAGCTAAAGGCCCGCACCCGATTATAACGCTGACTTCGATTTTCCCAAAGCAAATGTTCGAAAATTCTTGGCGCAAGCCAGCGAGGCGCACCTCAATGCGACATTCTTAACGAAAGCTGCGGCGTGACGCTCCGAGCTTCGTGTGACACGATATGTGCGAGGTGCGGATGCACAGTTTCTTTCTCGCGCGTATCGCTGCGTTGGTGGGCGCCTGGCTCCTGGTTGCTCCGGCCGCGGTTTCCCCCGCCGAAGTCGAAAAGGCTCCGAAGACAATGGTGTCGCTGGTTGAAACGGACAACGGCCGAACGATCGATGTCCGCCCGGGCGAGACCGTTCAGGTAACCCTGCCCGAGAACGCCACGACCGGCTTCCGCTGGGCGGTTGATCACTACGACCAGGACAGCATCGAGGCGGTCTCAACCGAACCTCACTATCCGGCAAAAGCCGTCGGTGCGGGCGGCGAGGTCGCGTTCAGCTTCAGGGCAAAGAAAATCGGAAGCGGAGAGATCGTGCTGAAGCACTGGCGGCCGTGGGAGGGAGACGCATCGGTCACAGACCGCTTCCGCGTGCAGCTCCATGTGCAGCCGCAGAGATAGCGTTCGCCGCCCCCCGGATAACGGCGAGCGGCTGGTATCGTCAGATCGTCGCGGCCAAGAGCCTAGTGTTCAGGCCAACGCGGACGGCCTCAGAACTGGATTCATTTTTGCAGGTTGTGAACCTCAAATGTCGTCTCCTGAGGCATTGCCGCGAAGCCGCCTTTGATGCCGGCTTTCATTTTGGGCATCAAAATTCCGTCGCGAAAATGCTCCCAACTTTGTTTGGAATCGAAGACTGCCAATATCGTCCAGCCGTCCGCCGTCGGTCCTGCGGCATGGAAGGTCTGGCCCTTTGGCAGGCTCTGCCTGCTCGGATGCACCGCGGCAATTGACGCCTCATATTGCTCCTTCGTCCCTCCGGGAAAATGGTGAACGAGCGCGTAGGCCATATTTTTCCTCCCTTTTTAACGATCGGCTCGCCTCTCGCGGCGGACGTCGAAATCCACACTCTCACCGGTGAACACCGCACGCAAGAAATAACTCCGCCGGTCGCGTTACGCGAAAGTCGGCGCGAGACGGTTCTTCCTGCGCCGGCGGCAGGCGACCGAGCCTACGCCCACAAGGCCGATCAGCATCATCGCCCAGGTTGAGGTTTCCGGAACTGCGACCGGATCCAGGCTCCCTCCGCTTATCGCGATTGGATAGCCGCGGCAGGGGCTGGACTCGTAGAGCGAATAGGCGCCGGGGCTGTTACCCCAGAGGTTCCAGTAACCGCCGGGGTTCCCCGCGGCGGTGAAGAGGACGCCGTTGATATCAAAGTCCGGGTTCTGGCCCGGATGAAAGAGATCGTTGAAAATGAAGGCCCTTCCGGGCTATAGGCGGCGACCGGGAAGGACGCATCGGCGACGAGCCCAGTGATGATGTCGTCGACGGCGCCGGAAAGCGTCCCGGTGAAGTCGGTCACTTTATCATCGGACGGATCGACGATGAACTGGCCAACGACCGACTCCGAGGAGGAGGTAAACGTGTAGTCATAAACCTTGGCGTTTGCGGCAGAGCTGGCAACCAGTATAACGACCGTCAACGCTGCGGCTATAGTTGAGAAATTACCTTTGGTCATCGCAAAGCGGCCCCTGTACACGGATTTCATTCGTCACGGTTACAGATGAGTGAAAGAAAATTCAAATGAAAGAGCCAGCTATAATTAAACGGTAACCAATCGAATTTACCGCCGCCGATTAATATCCCGGCGCTTGACTGCGGCGACGAGCCTAGAGGCGGCCTCGACAGGCGAAGGTCGCGCCGGCGCTTCATCGCCACAACCCGCGCGAAGGGATTCGCCCAGGTCGATCCTTGCTATCAAAGCTCTTTTGCCGCAAAGACCCGACCGCGCCCGCGAAAACAGGACCTGGCTTTGCGTAACAACCCCATCGTTGAGGTCGGCAGGGGGCCGCTTGCCGCGATATTCGGCGCGAAGCAGCCGCTGGCGTTGATCGCCGGCCCATGCCAGATCGAAGGCCGCACGCTCGCGCTCGAGACCGCATCAGCCTTGAAGGAGATTGCCGCGCGGCGGGGGATCGGCCTCGTCTACAAGTCCTCATTCGACAAAGCCAACCGGACCTCGGCCTCGGGCGCGCGCGGACTGGGGCTTAAGGCGTCGCTGCCGATCTTCGCCGAGATCCGCGAGACGCTCGGCCTGCCGGTCATTACCGATGTCCATGAAAGCAGCCAGTGCGCCCTCATCGCCGAGGTCGTCGACGCACTGCAGATCCCGGCGTTCCTTTGTCGCCAGACCGATCTCCTCGTCGCCGCGGCGCGCACCGGACGGCCGGTCAACGTCAAGAAGGGGCAGTTCCTCGCCCCCTGGGACATGAAAAACGTGGTCGCGAAACTCGACGAGGCGGGAGCAGCCGACGTTCTGGTGACCGAGCGTGGAGCGAGCTTCGGATATAATACGCTCGTTTCCGACATGCGCGCGCTGCCGATTCTCGCGCGCGAGACCGGCGCGCCGGTCATTTTCGACGCGACCCATTCGGTGCAGCAGCCGGGCGGACAGGGAACCTCGTCCGGCGGCGAGCGCGAGTTTGTCGCGGTGCTGGCGCGCGCGGCGGTCGCGGTCGGCGTCGCCGGCGTCTTCATCGAGACCCACCCGGACCCCGACCACGCGCCGTCCGACGGCCCGAATATGGTGCCGCTCAAAGACTTCGAAGCGCTGATCGCCGAACTGCAGGACTTCGACCGACTGGCCAAACGTTCCGCCTTGCCGGCCTGAAATGCGCCTGTCATACGGCGGTCGCGAGCGGGAGATATTTCGGATATGAGGGCACGCCGAAATCTCCATCATGGACAAATATCTCTTCAGCTACGCAACCGCGAGCGACCCGCCGCTGAAGCGCGGCATCATTCGTCTTGTCGAGAAGGCGACCGGCCAGCCGAAGCTGAAGCGAATGTATGTCCAGAACCAGCGGTTTCCTCGCGCGGATGAGACCTTTTGGCAGGCGGCCGTCCGCTCGCTCGCGCTCGACGTCCGCTACGACCGCGACGCGCTCCGGGCGATCCCGAAGACCGGTCCGGTCGTGGTCGTGGCCAACCACCCTTACGGCGTCCTCGACGGCATCGTCATTTCCTGGCTCGTCAGCAAGGTGCGGCCGGACTTCGTCGTGCTGACCAACGCCGTTCTGATGCGCGCGCCGGAAGTGCACGCCTTCGTACTTCCGGTCGACTTCAGCGAGACCGAAGAGGCGCAACGGACGAACCTCGCCTCGCGGGCCGCGGCGCGGGCGATGCTCGAGAAGGGAGGCGTGGTGGTGGTGTTCCCCGCCGGCGCCGTTTCGACCGCGCCCGACAAGCTCGGCCTCAAGCCCGCCGTCGACTGGCGATGGCAACCCTTCGTTTCCCAGCTCATCCAGCGGTCGAAGGCGACCGTCGTTCCGATCTGGTTCAGCGGGCAGAACAGCCGGCTCTTCCAGATCGCGAGCCATCTGAGTTACACCTTGCGCATCTCGCTCATTTTTCATGAGGTCAAGTCGCGCATCGGCCGATCTCTCCCGGTCGTCATCGGCGCGCCGGTCCCGTTCGACGTGATTGCCCACGTCAAGGATCGTCAGGCGCTCGCCGATCAGCTGCGAGGCCTGGTCTATGGGCTGGCGAGGCTCGCTCCCACAATCGAAAAGCCGCTCGGCCCGGCCGACAAGCTTCTTCGCCCGGTGCGGGCGGCGCTCAAGCTGCAGCGGGCGGCGTAAGCCGGTCGCGCCCGTGCGTTTCCGACGGGGAGCGTCAAGGCTCTGCAGCGACCCCGCCCGGCGACGGTTTGCGCCGTGACCGCACGGGCGCTGCAAGTCCAAGGAAGATGATAGCGGCCCGGTTGAAACGTACGAGATCCTCGTCGCCGAGCCGGCCAATCCGTGCGCCCAACTTTGACTTCGGGACCGTAGTTATCTTGTCGACCATCAGGCGGCAGGCAGAGTTAAGACCATTGCGCGCGCTCGGAGCGACCGGCAAGCGGAACAATGGCGCTTCGGTTTCGTCGGTCGTGAAGGCGCAAATCGTCATCGACTTCGTGGAGTCAAAGCTGTCGTCCTGCACGATCAGCGCAGGCCGGGGCTTTCCCGCGTAATCCTGTCCGCCGGCGACCGTCCAGATCTCGCCGCGCTTCACGCATCTGTCTCGTCTGAGACGGCATCGATAAACGCCTGATCGTCAGCCGCCGCAGCGCCTGCGGCCACGGCCAGCGACTGGCGATGGGCTTCCCGCCGGAAGGTCGCCGCCCGCACGTCAGGAACCCAAATTTGGATCGGGCGAAGACCCCGGGCGCGGAGGCGGGACCGGTGCGCCTTCACCTTATCCTTTGACTGTCTCTTTGCTAATGCCGGACACATCGGGAAATCCTCATGCAGTTACATGTAACTTATCATGTGCAACCGAGCGCGTCCATAGCCTCAAGCGAGCGCCCGCCCGCCTCGTGGGCGGTATTGAATAGCGTCGCTAAACAACTTCGCTCGCAAATGCTCGCCAACGCTTACCTCTTCCTGTGCCTCGCCCGGAATGCCTTCGCCCAGCCGGCTCGCGTCTCCTGCCGGCCGCGCGCCACCGCGAGGGCGTCCGGCTCCACATTCTTGGTGATGACCGAGCCAGACCCGACATAGGCGCCGTCGCCGATGGTCACCGGGGCGACAAGGGCGGAGTTGGAGCCGATGAAGGCGCCGGCGCCGATGTCGGTCCTCGACTTGGAGAAGCCGTCGTAATTGCAGGTGATCGTCCCGGCGCCGATGTTGGCGTTCGCGCCGACGCGGGCGTCGCCGATGTAGCTCAGGTGATTGACCTTGGCGCCCGCTTCGATCGTCGCCTGCTTGATCTCGACGAAATTGCCGATCTTCGCCCTAGGCGCGATGTCCGCGCCCGGCCTCAGGCGCGCATAGGGGCCGACGGAAGCGCCGCCCGCGACCCGGGCGCCTTCGAGATGGGAAAAGGCGTGGATGACCGCGCCGTCCCCGATCTCGACGCCGGGGCCGATCACGACATGCGGCTCGATGAGGACGTCGCGGCCGATCTTGGTGTCGAACGACAGGAATGTCGTCTCCGGCGCGACCAGCGTCGCGCCATCGATCATGGCGCGGCGGCGCAGACGCGCCTGCATCCCTGCCTCCGCGGCTGCAAGCTGAACGCGATCGTTGACGCCCATGACTTCGGCTTCATCCGCCTCGAGCGTTCGCGCAGGCAATCCTCGCGCGTTTGCGATCTCGACAAGATCGGTGAGGTAATATTCGCTCTGCGCGTTGTTTGGCGTTACCGCATCGAGCATGGCGAGCGCTTCGGCGCCTCGGAAGCCGACCGGCCCAGCGTTGCAAAGCCGCGCCGCTTTCTCCTCGGCGTTTGCGTCCTTGTGTTCGCGGATCGCGACGAGCCGCCCGTCGCGCTCGATCAGGCGGCCATAGCCGGCGGGATCTTGCGGAGCGAAGCCGAGCGCGATGAGTCCTGCGCCCTCGGCGAGGGCCGAGCGCATCGCAGCCAGCGTCGCGCCCTGAAGCAGAGGGATATCGGCGTAGGTGACGATGATGTCGTCATAGCCGCGCCCGATCGCCTCCCTCGCGGCAAGGACGGCGTGCGCCGTCCCCCGCCGCTCGCGCTGAACGAAAATCGCGGCTCCTGGCGCGGCTCGCAATGCTTCAGCCGCCACGTCGTCCCGATCCGGACCGACGACAACCGCGACGTCGGTGGCCCCAAACTCGCCAACGGCCGCGAGGATATGGGCGAGCATCGAACGGCCGGCGATGTCATGCAGCACCTTCGGCCGGTTCGAGCGCATGCGAAAACCCTCGCCGGCGGCGAGAACGACGATGAAGCAGCGTCGGGCGTCAGTGCTCATGGGCTCGTGCTCCCGTTCGAAGCAGCGGGTCGGGGCGCGAAAGCGGTCCGCCGCGGCGCCCGAATCGCGGTCATGCGCGTTATTGCTGAAGACGCCCGCCGGTTCTACCTGCGGGCGCGACCGGAGGCGAAATTCCTTTTCGACATGAGCAAAATGCGTCTCGCTGCGCCGCAAAAAAGCCTATACAACATCGCCATCGAGGGGCGGTGCGCGGAGCGGCGCCGCGATTTCTCGTCCCCTATGGCGCTGATTCATCATGATGATTTAGGTTGTGTTCAAAATGGAGACGCCGGTTCGCCGCCGAGAGCGGCCGGACGCGGCGACGAGTGAACGAAGAGAACGATGGCGGGTCGGCAGCGTCGCGAATTCTTGGGTTTTGCCCTGGGCGGGGCGCTTGTGGCGGCAGGCGCGCGCACCGGCTTGGGCTCGGCCGCGGCCGAGCCTCTGGGGCAGCCTGTTCCGTTTGCGGCCGACACGGTTCTGAAGGCGGCCGCACAGCTCGCCGCCGCCCCGTTCAAGGCGCCCGACGCGCCGTTGCCCGGCCTCTTTTCCGGGCTCACTTTCGATCAGTACGCTTCGATCCGCCGCGTTCCTGGAAGCGCGATCTGGGCTGATGACAAGGTCGGCTTCTCGCTCGAGCCTTTGCATCGCGGCTTTGTCTATACGACGCCGACCGCCATCAACATTATCGAGAACGGGCTCTCGCAAAGGGTGATCTACGAGGCGGCCGATTTCGATTTCGGCAAGCTGCAGCCACCCGCGGCGATGGGCGACCTCGGCTTCTCGGGATTGCGCATCCTCAGATCATCGGACCAGGGTTTCCAGGACGTGGCGATTTTCCAGGGCGCAAGCTTCTACCGCTCGCGGGCGAACGGTCAGAATTTTGGCGTCACCGCCCGCGGCCTTTCCATCAGGACCGGCGATGAGCCTGGCGAGGAATTTCCGCTCTTCCGCGAATTCTGGGTCGAGAAGCCGACGCCGGCGTCGAACACTCTGACCATGTATGCGCTGCTCGAATTCGGCAAGCATGACGGGCGCGTTCCGCTTCACCATCCGGCCGCTCGAGACGACGATTATCGACACCGAAATGACTCTGATCGCACGCGTAGCGACGGACAAGCTCGGCGTCGGCGCGATGACTGCGGCCTATCTCTTCAGCGGGCTCGATCATCGGCGTCCCAACGACTGGCGCGCGGCGGTCTACGAAGCGACCGGCCTGCAAATCCTTTCCGGCAAGGGCGAGTGGCTCTGGCGCCCGGTGAGCAATCGGGAGACCCTCCAAATTTCAGCTTTCGCGGACCTCAATCCGCGCGGCTTCGGTCTCATTCAGCGCTCGCGGACCTTCGACGCATTTTATGACGACGAAGGCCGCTGGGAACTGCGCCCGACGCTCTGGATCGAACCGATCGGCGATTGGGGCGACGGCGACCTGCGGCTGCTCGAGATCCCGGCGGCGTCCGAGAACAACGCCAACATCGTCGCCCAGTGGCGCCCGAAGAACGGCATGGCGGCGGGCACGAGCCAGTCGCTCGCCTATCGTCAGTTCTGGTGCTGGACGCCGCCTTCCCGGCCGCCCCTGGCGGTCTGCACGTCGAGCCGCGCGGGGACGATCGGGACCCGGCAGCGCTTCACGGTCGAAATGACCGGCGACGTATTCGCCGACCCGCAAAAGGCAGCGGCCGCGACGGCAGACATTCAGGCCAATCCCGGCAAGGTCGCCTCGGTTCGGCTGTACCCATATAAGGACAGGCGTTCGGTCCGCGTCGTTTTCGATCTCGAACCTGGATCGGAGCCCTATTCCGAGCTTAGGTTGACGCTCAGCGTGGACAATCAGCCGGCCAGCGAGACATGGCTCTATCGATGGACAGCTTAACGCTCGCCCCGGCAGAAGCGCCGCCGAGCGATGTCGGCTCGTCGCTGGGATCGTCGATGCCCGGCTTCGCGCCGCTCGCGATGCCGGCGCAGTCCTTCCGCAAGTTTTCCCGGCGCGACCGGCGCGCCTGGGTCAATCCGCACCTCGCCGCCACCCCCATTCTCGCTCGCCTGGCGGTGTTCGGCGGCGCGGTGGCGCTGACCGCCTACGGCGCCTACCAAATGTACAAGGTGGTCGGCGTCGGCACGACGACCGCCCTCGAATGGGTGCTGGTCGTCCTTTTCGTCGTCACCTTTTCCTGGCTCGCGCTTTCGTTCACTTCAAGCGTCGTCGGTTTCATCTGGCTTTTGACCCATTCGGGAAGGCCGGGACCTTTGCCGGCCTCGCTGGCCGAAAGGACCGCCGTCGTCATGCCGATCTACAACGAGGCGCCGTCGCGCGTCTTTGGCGCGATGCAGGCAATCCTCGAGGACGTCGAACGCACCGGGCTCGGCGCAACGTTCGATTTCTTCTTCCTCTCCGACACGACCGACGCCAACGTCTGGATCGCCGAGGAACGGGCGTTCGTCGCAATGCGAGAGCGCCTGCCTGAGGCGCGCATCTACTATCGCCGCCGTCGCAAGAACTCGAGCCGCAAAGCCGGCAACATCGCCGACTTCGTCACCCATTGGGGCGGACATTATCCGCATATGCTGGTGCTCGACGCCGACAGCGTCATGTCGGGCGACGCGATCGTTCGGCTGGCGGCGGCGATGGAGGCGGACCCGGACGCCGGGATCATTCAGAGCCTGCCGCTCATCGTCAACCGCAACACCATGTTCGCGCGCCTGCAGCAATTTGCCGCCCGCATCGCCGGCCCCGTCATTGCCGGCGGCCTGACGGCCTGGATGGGACGCGACGGCAATTATTGGGGCCATAACGCGATCATCCGCACTCGCGCGTTCGCTGATCATTGCGGGATGCCGGATCTTCCGGGCAAGCCCCCGCTCGGGGGGCATATCCTGAGCCACGATTTCGTCGAAGCGGCGCTCATGCGCCGCGCCGGATATGCCGTCTACATGCTGCCGACTCTCGGCGGGTCGTACGAAGAAAGCCCGCCTTCGCTGATCGATCTTGCGACGCGCGACCGGCGATGGTGCCAGGGCAATCTCCAGCACTCGCGCATCATCGGCGCCAAAGGGTTCGTCTGGGCGACGCGACAACATTTCGCGACCGGCATCATGGGCTATCTCGCTTCTCCCGTATGGATGGCGCAGCTTCTGGTCGGCATCGTGCTCGTGCTGCAATCGCACTACATTCGGCCGGAATATTTTACCGCCGACTTTTCGCTGTTTCCCGCCTGGCCGCGGTTCGACTACGAACGCGCGCTGCAATTGTTCGAGCTGACGATCGCCATCCTGCTCGCGCCGAAGTTCCTCGGCCTCCTCGTGGCCCTATTCGACGGGCCCACCCGCCGGGGCTCGGGCGGCGCGCTGGGCCTCATAGTCTCGACCTGCGTCGAGATCGTCATCTCGGCCGCGATCGCGCCGATCATGATGCTGATCCAGTCGGGTTCGGTCGCGCAGATCCTCTCAGGACGGGACACCGGCTGGAATCCGCAACGGCGCGACGACGGGTCGATTCCGTTCGGCAGCATCGCCAAACGTCATCGGTCGCATGCGCTTCTGGGCCTCATCACGCTGTTCGCCGCTTTGCTGATCTCGCCCTCGCTGGTCATCTGGATGTCGCCGACGATCGCGGGTCTCATCCTGTCCATTCCGCTCTCCTGGGCGAGCGGACAATTGTGGCTCGGCCTTGGCATGCGCAGGATTGGCTTGTTGCGCACGCCAGAGGAGACGTCGCCGCCCGAAGTCGTCCAGCGCTCAAACGCGCTCGCCGCGGAACTTGCGCAGACCGGCCACGATCACGAGGACGCGATCATCGCGATCCACGCCGATCCGGCTCTGCGCGCTATGCACGAGGCTTTCCTGCCGGAAAAACCCCGCCACCGGCTCGGCGACGTCGACGTCGACGCCGCCGTCGCCGCGGCCAAACTCAACGACGCCGAAACGATCGAGGACGCCTGCGCCTGGCTCAAACCGCGCGAGCGGGTCTCCGTCCTCGCCGACCGGGCGCTGATCGCGATGCTCGCCCGCTTGCCCAGCGCCGAGAGGATCGCGCAGCAGCCAAGCGGCTGATCGCGCGATCAGACGATCGATCGTTGCGGGCGGTCGAATAGGGTGAACAGGATCAGGCCCGAGGCGAAACCGCCGAGATGCGCCACCCACGCCACCGGCATGTCCGACAGGCCGAGCGTCTGGGCGAAGGCGCCGAATATGAAATTCGTCGCGAGCCAAATCCCGAGGAAGATGCGCGCGCGAGGATCGAGGAATATTCCCATGAGCGATGCAGCCGGGACGGCGGCGACCTCAGCGCGCCTCCCGAACCTCTGTGGCCCGAGCGGCGCCCCAGGTTGAAACATGAACCGGGTCACCGCACCCATCAGCCCCGACACCCCGCCAGAGGCCCCGATGAGCGGCGCGAAATCCATGGGCGCGCTCGCCCAATACGCGAGCCCGCTGAAGATCGCCGTCACGGCCATGAAGATGAGAAACCGCGCCGGTCCGAAGCGGCGGGCGACCGGCGGACCGAACGCGACCAGCCAGATGGTGTTGAGCATGACGTGGGTCCACGAGCCATGCAGGAAGGCGTAAGTCAGCAGCGTCCAGGGTTTGGGTCCGCCGCCCAACGCGTGAAGATCTCGCATGGCGCGCGCCTGCTGGAGGGCCGCCGGGTCAGTGTTGGCCCGGATGAGCAGGTCGATGGCGCGCGCCGGCCAGTAGGAGACTGTCAGCCGGCCCGGCACGAAGGCGAAGTCGCGGATCACGAGATCCTGGATCGCCGCACCCGCCCAGGAGTACGCCGCGAAGATGGCAATGAAGAGGAGGCCAAGAACCACGACGACGCCGGGAGCGTCGAACATCGGTTCCCGGCGCGGCGAAGAGTTCGGCGGTTCAATTTCGTCCATGCGTGCGCATGCCTTTCGATCGGCTCTGCGCTTGGAGGAAATTGCGACCGACCGCAAGCGGGAACCAACGCCGGCGACAGCCCGGCGCTGATCGTCTGCGATCGACGCAACTCGTTATTGTTAACTCGACATCCCTGAGGAAAGCCCAACAAAGTCTCTTGTCCCGCGCCGGGACGGCATGGTCCCTGCACCGCTTGCGCGCGGTCCGGAGCCGCGGCCTTGCCACGTTCCTTTGTGACACAGGCGCCGCCGGGCTGCAGGGGGTTAGAGAGACATGCAACTCGCAATCTCCATCGAACTCTATGCTTACTGGAATGCGCTCCGAGCGGGTCGGAGCGCGCCGGAGCGTAATGACGTCGAGCCAGGCGCCATCCGCGGCATCCTCGCCGACACGTTCGTGCTCGACTTCGACAAGGAAAGCGGGTTTCCGTTCCGTATCGCCGGTTCGAGGGCCAATGCTCTGTTCTTGAAAGAGCTTCGGGGGCTTCCGTTTCTCCTGCTTTGGCGCGACGCCGATCGCACCAAAGTCAAATCCGTTATTCAGCGCGTCGCGAATGAAACACAACCCTTCCTCCTCTCCGCGGACGCAAAGCCGCCAGGACTGGAGACGCTTCAAATCGAGACGATGCTGCTCCCGCTTCGGCATCAGGGCTCGACCCATTCCCGCGTCCTGGGATGCATCGGAGTCAAAGCGCAGCCGCACTGGCTCGGGCTCGTCGGCGCGGGCCTCGCTCGAACTCGTATCCTCGAGCCCGCTTGATTCAGGCAAACCGCCCGAGGCCGACGGGACCCCGCCGGCGGCAGGGCGTGGACTGACCGGCCCGCAGGCGCAGACGCGGCGCGGACATCTGCTTTTTGGCTGGCGCGACGGTTCGAGGACCTGACGGCGTCACAACTCAGCGTCGATCTGCGTCAGCCCGCCGAGATATTTGCGCGATTTCTCGACATAGTGCCTGGCGGAGTCGAGCAGGGCTGCAATCGCGCCTGCGTCGAGCGTCCGGCTCGCCCTGGCGGGAGAACCGACGATCAGCGTGTGGTCGGGAAAACTCTTGCCCTCCGTCACCAGCGCCCGTGCTCCGACCAGACAGCCGCGGCCAAGTCTTGCGCCATTGAGCACCACGGCGCCCATCCCGATCAATGAGCCCGCTCCAATAGTGCAACCATGAAGCACGGCGCTGTGGCCGACGGTGCAATCCTCGCCGATCTCGAGCGGATATCCCATATCCGTATGCAGCACGCACTGTTCCTGGATGTTCGAGCGCGCGCCAACGACAATCGGCTCGTTGTCGCCGCGCAGGACCGCCCCGAACCACACGCTGACGTCCTGGGATAGCCTCACGTCGCCGATCAGCGACGCGTTAGGCGCGACCCAATAGCGGCCGTCCGGCGGCAGGCTCGGGCGGCGATCGGCGAGCGAATAGAGCGGCATCGCAAGAGCCTCCAGGATGTCAGGTCAAGCCGGCTCTTGGCCCGAAGCCTCACTCGTCGTCGAGATCGATATCGAGGATCGCCATTTGCAGCGTGAAGCTCGAGCCCTTGGGATCATCGGCGGAAACGACGCCCAGGAACTCGGGGCCGTTGTTCAGCTCGACCGAATCCGCCTTGTTGAGGCGCGACATGACGGTGAGCTTGTCGTTCTCGAACAGGCGGCGAAGATAATCCTGCAGCACAGACCGTCCGACCGGAACGCTCATCGCGAAGGAAAACGAACGGTCGCCGTCTTCGTCGTCCACGGTGATCGCGCCGATCTTGCGCTCGCCGAGCGAGACGTCTGCGGCGTCGGCCGACTTCGAATCGGGCGCGACCTGAAGCGCCGGCGCGCCGAAGGACCGGCGCAGGAATTCACGCAGCTTGACGATCTCGGCTTTGTCCAAGGGGCCTGGTCCTCGCTCTAGTGTCCCACGCGAGCAGGCTTTGGCACGAAGCGCCCGCGCCCCGCAAGGCGTTCTGGCGCGTCGATGCGTGGCGCTTAAGCCTCGGACGCCTTCTCGGCCAGAATCTGGTTCATATCGCGCGCCGGCTCCGCGCAGCCGGCCTCGCCGACGATGCGCGCCGGCACTCCGGCCACGGTCTTGTTGTGCGGCACGGGCGCAAGCACCACCGAGCCCGCCGCGACGCGCGCACAATAGCCGATCTCGATATTGCCGAGAATCTTCGCGCCGGCGCCGATCAGGACGCCGTGCCGAATCTTGGGATGGCGGTCGCCAGTCTCCTTGCCGGTCCCGCCCAGCGTCACGCCCTGCAGGATAGAGACATTGTCTTCGATTACAGTCGTCTCGCCGACGACCAGCGCGGTCGCGTGATCCAGAAAAATGCCCTTACCGATCCGCGCCGCGGGGTTGATGTCGACGCCGAACGCCGCCGAAACAAGGCTTTGCAGGCTCAGCGCAAAATCACGCCGTCCGGCCTTCAACAGCCAATGCGACAGGCGATAAGCCTGGAGAGCCTGGAAGCCCTTGAAATAGAGCAAAGGCTCCATCATCCGCAGGCAGGCGGGATCGCGGTCGGCGACGGCCATGATGTCGGCGCGAAAGGCGTCTCCGATCGACGGGTCGCGGGCGATCGCCTCGGCGAAGGTCTGCCGGATCAACGACGCCGAAATGTCGCCGCTGTCGAGTCGCGCGGAAACCCGGTGGGCGACGGCGCTCTCGAGCGTGTCGTGGTTGAGGATCGTCGTCATCAGGAATGTGGCGAGTTCGGGCTCGCGCCGCATCGACTCCTCCGCCTCCTGGCGGATTCGCGCAAACAGCGGGTCGCTGCCCGCGAGCCCGACAATTCGGGCGGTCAGACCTTGCGCCATAGTGAACTCCCTCTTCCCTCGACCCAATATAGCACGCGCGACGCGGCTTTGCGAGCGCAGGCGCCGCGGCTCAGCGCGGAGCCGGCGCGGGTCGGAAGCGCGGCCACATCCGCGTCAGCACTTCGTCGCGCCTGACCCGCGCGTGCCACACGACCGCCGCCAGATGAAGGACGAGGGTGACGCCAAGGAGCCACGCGAACACGTAGTGGGCTTGGCCTGCCGCCTGAGCGATGGCTCTCACCTTTGGAAGAATACTGGGGACCGCAAAGAGTCCGAAAAAGGAAACGCTGTTTCCACCGGCTGCCGACTTCGCGTAGCCGCTGACCGGCATTGCGATCATTAGGGCGTAGAGCGCGAGATGCCCCGAGCTTGCGGCGGCATGCACGAGTCTTCCCAGCGGCCGGGCGTACGCGGGCGCACCGACGATCAGCCGGACGACAACTCGCAGGATGACCAGCGCAAACACCGTGACCCCAATGGACTTATGGACAAACAGCACTTCGGAGCGAAAGTCGCTGCGCGGCAGTTGGATCGCCCATACGCCAAGCGCGAGCGCGGCGAAGATCAAGATCGCCATCAGCCAGTGGACCGCGCGAAGGACCGGATTGTAGACGGCGACCACGCGCGGCGGGGGAAAGACTTTCATTGGGGGGCCTGACGAATGTTGATGCCGCCCGCTCTTGCGGGCGAAGGCGACAATCTCAAGGCCGATCGCGGCTTCGGCGATCACACTTCGATGAGCGCGACCGCGCGAGAGCGCCCCGTCAGCTCTGGCGTCGGGCCAAAGAAAGCCACAAACCGCCGCCGATCAGAACGGTTCCGGACAGCCGGCCGAGTATTTTCGCGCGCTCGGGCTTCAAGAACCACGCGCGCCCCAAGCCCGAAGCGACCGCCCAGGCGGAATCCGACGCCCCGGCGAGAACCACCGAGACAACGCACATCGCGGCCAACTGCGGCCCCGCCGCCAGGCGCGGGTCGATGAACTGCGGCAAAAAGGCCGTGAAGAAAACGATCGTCTTGGGATTAGAGAGCGCGACGAAAAGGCCCCGCATAAACCGGGTTCGCCCGGAGTTCGGAATCCCGCCGTCGCCCTTTCCCGCATGCCGCCACGCCTGCACGCCAAGCCAGACGAGGTAGGCCGCGCCGGTCCAGCGCAGCG
Source organism: uncultured Alphaproteobacteria bacterium (assembly GCA_963787135.1). Taxonomy (GTDB): domain Bacteria; phylum Pseudomonadota; class Alphaproteobacteria; order Rhizobiales; family Beijerinckiaceae; genus Roseiarcus. The sequence continues at coordinate 186,069 of CAWBBW010000033.1, forward strand.
CGTTGAACAAAAGGTCCGCATGCCCATGCACCCAGTCGAGCCCGAAAGCGATCGCCGACAGCAAGAGAGCGTTGCCGAGCGTCGTTCCGGCAACCGTAGTCAGCGCGGCCCGGGGGCCTTGTGTGGCGCCGGTCGCAATGATGAGCGTGACGATCGGGCCGGGCGTGATGATCAGGACGATCGTGATCAGGACAAAGGCCGTGAATAGCTCAGGATTCATGTCTGATCGCTCCCGGTTCCCAACTTATGGCTATGGCGCCGTCCAGAAAAGCCCGATTGTCAGCAGCACGCCGATCGCGATCACGCCCAGCTTCAAGAGCCTCTCGTTGACGGTCCTCAGCATCACCGCGCCGGCCCAGCCGCCGAACGAGGCGCCGACGGCGGTGACGGCGGCCTGCATCCAGTGGATGTCGCTGGAGAGCGCGAAGATCGCGACCGCGGAGGCGTTCATGACGCCGGTGAGAATGTTCTTGCTCGCGCCGGCGGTGCGGACGGCGAGGCCCGCCATCGTCAGCGACGCCATCATCAGAAGGCCGATGCCGCCGCCAAAATAGCCGCCGTAGACGGCGATGAAGAACTGCACGATCGCAGCGCCCCATGGCGGTAGATGGGCTTCGCCCGGCTGCGGGGGTTTGCGAAAGAAGCTGCCCCAGGCGAAGAGCGCGGTCGCGAACAGAACGAGCCAGGGGACGAGGCGCGCGAAGACCGTCGGCGGCGTCCAGAGCAGGATCAGCGCCCCGATCGCCCCACCAATCAGGCTGATGACAAAGAGCGTCCTCATCGGCAGGCCGGGCGGGCTCATCGCGTCCGACCGACCGGTGAACCCCATGACCAGCTGCGCCGGAAACAGCGCAACGGTTGACGTGATGTTCGCCGCGCGCGCGTCCATGCCGGTCAGCATCAGTGACGGCAAGGTAATGAATGAGCCGCCGCCTGCCAGCGCGTTCTGCGCGCCGGCCCAAAGCGAAGCGACGAACAGGATCGCCAGCGCCATCATGATCGAGGGCTCCCCGTCATATTCGCGGCTTTCCTTTTGCGAGTTCGTCGAAAACGACCTCGCCCAAACGCAGCGTGAGATCTGCGATCTTTTCAGCCGGCGCCATCACGCAAAGTCCCGCGCCGCCGCCCGATGCTCGGCGATCAGCGCGCCGAGGTCCAGCCCTACCGGATCCCCGTCGACGACTCGCCACTCCCCGGCGATCATCACCCGGTCGGCCCGGTGCGCGCCGCAGAGCACAAGCGCAGCGAGCGGATCGTGCGCGCCCGAGAAACGCGCCTCGTCCAGGGTGAAGAGGGCCAGATCCGCCTCGCGCCCCTCCTCGATCTTGCCGATGTCGGAGCGTCCGAGGCAGCGCGCGGACCCCTCGGTCGCCCAGCGCAACGCGTCGAAATGCGTGACCTTGTCTGCGCCATAGCGCAGGCGCCCAATCATCAGGGCGTGGCGCACGGCCTCCATCATATTCGAGGAATCGTTCGACGCGGAGCCATCGACTCCGAGCCCCACCGGTGATCCCGCCGCCTCGAGTTCGCAGGTCCGGCAGATGCCCGACGCCAGCACCATGTTCGAAGCGGCGCAGTGGCATACGCCGACGCCCGCTTTGCCGAGCCGCGCGATCTCCTCCGCGTTGAAGTGGATGCCGTGGGCAAGCCAGGCGCGGCTCGACATCCAGCCTGTCTCCTCGAGCAGGTCGACCGGCCTCAGGCCATACATGTCGAGGCAGAACCGCTCTTCGTCTTCGGTCTCGCAGAGATGGGTGTGAAGCTGGCAGTCGTAGAGACCGGCGAGGCGCGCGCTTTCGCTCATGAGCGCCTTCGAGATCGAGAAGGGTGAACACGGCGCCAGCGCCATCCGAATTCGGGCGCCTGGCTTCGGGTCGTGGAAGAGCTTCAGCACGCGTTCGCTGTCGGCGAGAATCGTGTCCTCGTCCTGCACCACGCTGTCGGGCGGCAGGCCGCCGTCCTTGACCGAAAGGTTCATCGACCCGCGCGAGACCGTCATGCGCATCCCGAGGCTGAGCGCTTCCTCGACTTCGATGTCGACCGCATTCTCGAGCCCGGCCGGATAGAGATAATGATGGTCCGCCGCTGTCGTGCAGCCCGACAGCAAGAGTTCGGTCAGCGCAAGACGGGTCGCGAGATGGATGTGGTTCGGCTTCAGCCGCGACCAGATCGGATAGAGCGCGACGAGCCAGGGAAAGAGCGCCTTGTTGATGGCTGACGGATGGGCGCGGGTCAGCGTCTGGTAAAAATGGTGGTGCGTATTGATAAGACCCGGCAGCACGACATGGCGCGAGGCGTCGAACACGGCGTCGACACGCTCCGGCGTCTCGCTGCGCCCGACGCGAGCGGCGATGCGGGTTCCTTCGACGATGAGCCCCCGCTCGGCCCCCTCGCCGAGAATCGCCAGAGGGTCCCTGATCCACGTCCGCATGCGCGCCCTGCCCCGATCATCGAGCCTCCTTCATGGGAAGCGCAGGCGGAAGGTGTCAACCGCGAATGCGGATCAGCACCCGGTCACTCCCGGTCCAGCATCCGGTTGGTGGGCCCGAGCGCGGTCAGGACCCTCGCCTCGTCGCCGCGGATGACGGCCATCTTGGCGAGGCCCGTCGCGCCCGAGCCCGCATCGAGATTGAGCCGAAAGCGTGCGATCTGATCCGCGTGCGAGGGGTTGGCCCTGGCGTCGTTGGGTGTGTGGCCGTGCACGACAAAAAATCCGCTGAACCCCCCGGGCCCCGGGGAGAACTCGAGGAAGGGCCACCGTACCCAGGCCCAGTGCGCCTCCTCGTCGAGTTCGGAGAGCGGCGTGCTCCACGGCGCCGCCAGGAACGTTTCGAGCTCGATATGCGGATTGACGCCCGCATGGACGAAAAGCACCCCTTGCGACCGCCAGTGCGAACGCAAGCTGGCGAGCCAGCCGCGCACCCGCTCGGGCGCGCCGACCCGGATCACCGTGAGAAGCTCCTCGGCGTCAACGGGCGCGACTTCGAAGTCCCGAAACTGGCGCACGACCGCGGCGCCGCCGTTGCGGAGCCAGTTCGCGAGCGCGTCGAGCGCCACGTCCCATGGCGCGTCGACGTCGAGCGCCAGCCGCATCATGGATTCGTGATTTCCCATGAGCCCGATCGAACTCTTGAGCGCCGATCAGCTGCCCGGCGCCGATCGCAAGATCGATCGCGCCGAGGCTGTCCGGGCCACGGTCGATCAAATCGCCGAGAAAGATGAGGATGCGCCTTTCGCGTCGCCGTGGCTCGCGCGCGGCTTCGTCGAGAAGCGCGCGCAGGAGATCAGTGCGGCCGTGAATGTCGCCGATGGCGAAAACCTCGACATCCGGCGCAACTGCCCGCGGCAGGATGAACGTCTGACGATCAACGACCGCGGCCACTGAATCTCCCTGTTCCGTCGGCGCAAGCATTGCACAGCCGCAAGCGGCCGCGCTAGAATTACCCTCGATGTTTCTGACCTTCTTCGCCAATTTGCGCCAGGCGCACGTGCCGGTGACCCCCCGCGAGTATCTAGACCTGATGCGCGCGCTGGACGGCGACCTGGCGGAGAAGTCGGTCGACGAGTTCTATCGGCTGTCGCGCGCGCTTCTGGTCAAGGATGAGCGCAATCTCGACCGGTTCGACGTCGTCTTCGCCCACACGTTCAAGGGCGTGCTCTCCGTCTCGGCCGCGGTCGAGGCAAAGGAGTTGCCGGAAGAATGGCTGCGTCGGCTGGCTGAAAAGTTCCTGAGCCCCGAGGAGCGGGCAGAGATCGAAAAGCTCGGCTTCGACAAGCTGATGGAGACGCTGCGCCAGCGTCTGGCGGAGCAGAAAGGGCGCCATCAGGGCGGCTCGAAATGGATCGGGACCGGCGGTACGTCGCCATTCGGAGCCTACGGCGACCACCCCGAGGGCGTGCGCATCGGCCAGGACAGGGGGCGGCGGGGCAGCGCCGTCAAGGTCTGGGACAGGCGGGAGTTCAAGGATTTCGATGGTGACGCGGAACTCGGGCCGCGCAACATCAAGCTTGCGTTGAGGCGGCTCAGGCGGTTCGCGCGCGAGGGCGCGGCAGACGAACTCGACCTCGACGGCACCATCCGCTCGACAGCCGACAAGGGCTATATCGACGTCAAGCTTCGGCCCGAGCGGCGCAACGCGGTCAAAGTGCTGCTGTTTCTCGACGTCGGCGGCTCGATGGACTGGCACGTCGAGGCGGCCGAACAGCTTTTTTCAGCCGCCCAGAGCCAGTTCAAGCGGCTCGAGCATTTCTACTTCCACAATTGCCTCTACGAGACCGTCTGGAAGAACAACCGGCGCCGCGCCGAGGAACGCGTTTCGACGCGCGACCTCATCAATTCCTACGGCCGCGACTATCGTGTCGTCTTCGTCGGCGACGCCGCGATGAGCCCTTACGAAATTGTCTCTCCGGGTGGTTCGGTGGAACATCTCAATCCCGAACCGGGCAGGATCTGGCTCGAGCGGTCGCTGCTCGCGTGGCCGCGCACGGTCTGGATCAATCCGACGCCCGAGAATGACTGGGCCTATTCGCAGTCGACGATGATGATCGCCGACATCTTTCAGCGCCGGATGTTTCCGCTGACGCCCGACGGCGTCGAGGCCGCAATGCGGGCGCTCGCCGCCTGAAAGCGAATCACTCCCTGACGACCAGCACGGAACATTGCGCGTGGCGCACGATCGTCTTGGCGTTCGAGCCGAGCAGATAGTCGCTCATCACCGGCCGATGGGACCCGACGACGACGAGGTCGGCGTCCCAGTCCGCCGCTTCCTGCAGGAGCTCGTGGTAAATGCCGCCCGCGCGCGCAGTCGCGCTCTTGCGCTCCGCCGGCAGGTCGATGCTGGCGATGATCGCGTCCAGCGCCTCCTGTGCGCGCTGGGCCTGCTCCATGTCGAAATCGGCAGGCACGTATTCCATGAAAGTCGCCGGAACGACCGGCTGGACGTTGACCAACCTCAACGCGCCGCCGCCGAATTTCGCCAGCTCAAGCGCCTGCTCCAGCCCTTTGGGCGCGGCCGAGGTCTCGGTGAGGTCGACCGCCAGAATGATGCGCTTGTACATGGAAAGAACCCTCCCTTGATAAAGTCCTGCGAGACCAAAGCCCCAAGCACAAAGTGGAGCGGAGAGTTTTGTCTGGCAAGCCGTCTGCGTCAAAATGCGGCAGCCGGGGCGCCCCGTGTAAAAGCCTGCTCCCGCGCCGCCTCGGCGCCCCGACAATAGTCGTTGTTCCTTTGTCGAGGGATCGCTATAAGGCCGCAAAATTCCTTCAAGGGACAGGAATCACTCATGAACGATGTCGCCTCTGAAAGCTACAAGCCGTCGGACGCCGAACCGTTCATGAGCGAGCGCCAGCGCGAGTATTTCCGCCGCAAGCTGATCGCCTGGAGGGAAGCCATCCTGGCCGAAAGCCGCGACACGCTCGCTGTGCTCCAGCTGGAAAGCGAGAACCACCCCGACATCGCCGACCGCGCGTCCTCGGAGACCGACCGCGCCATCGAGCTTCGGGCAAGAGACCGGCAACGGAAGCTGATCTCGAAGATCGAGGCCGCGCTCGCGCGGATCGAGGACGGCACCTACGGCTATTGCGTGGAGACGGGCGATCCGATCTCGCTGCGACGGCTCGACGCGCGCCCCATCGCTACGCTTTCGGTCGAGGCCCAGGAACGCCACGAGCGACGCGAGAAGATCTACCGCGACGAATAGTCCCCGCCCCGGGCTGGCGCGCTGCGCGGCAGCAAATCCCGAGAAACGGCGACCAGCTTCTATTTTTCGCGTCCGAGCAGGCGCGCCATTTCAGCTTCCAGCAACTCGAGACCGCCAAACGGGTCCTCCGCCTTGGCGGGAGCCGGCTTTTCGATCATCGAGGGATCCGCGCCGGGCGAGGGCGGCCGACGGTCCATCGACGGCGGCGCATCGACGATGTTGGCCTTGAGTTGGCCGAATTCTGGGTTCGGCCTTTACAGTCATCGCTGCGGCGGGCGCGACCGGCGTGCCTGCGATTCTGACGCTCCCTGCAAGCGGGGTGGCTGTGGACGCGGTGTGTCCCAACTCCTTCGGAAACGCGCTCGGGCGTTCGTCTGGGCTCGGATGGGGCCCGGAGGCGGCTTTGGGAACGGGCGCCGGCGCCGCCGCAGGAGGCGGGACGGGCGCCATCGCGTGAACGTGTTTGCCCGGAAGTTGGCTCGCGGCAGCCCTGCCGCCAGTTGCGGCCACCGGGGTGATCGGAGACGGCATGGCCGGTCGGGCCGGCAGCGGACGCGGCTGAGGCTGGCTCTGGACCGGTTGAGCGGCCGGCTGGTGAACTTTCGAAGGGGCCACTGGGGGGGCGGGTTGCGCAACGGGCTCGGGCACGGCCGGGGCCGGAGGCCGCGACGCTTCCGATGGCGAAACGCTTTGTGGCCGAATCGGCCGGACTTCGCCCCGTACCATTGCTGCGGCAGGAGCGGCCGGCTGAGGCTGGGAAGGAGCCGGCTTTGCCGGCGCGGGTACGGCGGCGGGGACAAGAGGGGCGGGCGCTGGGGGCGCCGCCGGGAGCGGCTCCGTCCGGCGGGGCGGCGCGGGCTTGGACTGAGCCGCGCCGGTCATATTATTCTCGCGAGCCGCGGCGAGCGCGCGATTGATCTGCGCTTCGACCAGAACGTCGTTCGGGCCGCCGATCATGATCAGATGCTCGACGTTGTCGCGCCGCACCAACACCAGCTGCCTCTGCCCGTCGAGGCTAAACGCATCGACGAGGCCCAGTCTCGCCTGTCTCGTCCGTCCCCCCGGGACGCGCAAGCGATGGGCGAACACGAATCGGTAGAGGATCGCCAAAACCACCAGACCGGCGAGGCCGCAGGCCGCCAGGAATCCGATCTGAACCATCCGGTTGTCGGCGAAAGGAAGATCACTTAACCACTGCATGCCACATCCAACGTTCGCGCCGCGCCGACCGCGCAAAACTCAATCTGTGCGCTCCAGCGCGGCGACGGCCCCCGTCCCGTGCCCAACGACCAGAGCGCGTGCGATGAAAAGCTGGCCCTGCAAGACTTTCGAGCCTCGCAAGACCGGCGCTTGTGCCCGCCGCTCGGGACGAGCCGGGCCGACACTCATATCAAAACGCGATCCCGTTGAAAACTGTGGTTCTTGCCTCGTTTTGGCCGTGGTCGCGCCTTGCGGCGTCGAGACTTCGAACGGCCTGCATGCTAGCAAGAAGCATGAGCGAGTCGGCGCGCTTGGAAAGCCTGTCCTTGAGGTCTGATCCTCTGATGAAATCGACGCCGGCGCCTCCGGTGGACCGAATCGAGCGGATCGTGAACCCGCTCGCCCTGGCGGTTCTGGCCCTCTTCCTCGCCGTCGCTGCCGGCGCGCTCTGGGTTGCGCCTGGCGCGACGAGCATGATGATCCTGTCGTGGATGCTGGTCGCACTGGCGGCCTGCGGCGTTCTGGGACTGCTGCTCTTCTCGCTTGGGCTGCTGCAGCTCCCGACCCGGGCGGCGCGCTTCGACACCACCAAGGCGATCGCCGATTCAAGCCCTGATGGTCTCCTGGTGACCGATCAGGAGTCGCGCATTGTCTACGCCAACGGGGCCTACCGCGCGCTCTCCGGCGCTCCCGGAAACGGCGACCTGCGATCGGTGGAACGCCTCTTCACCGGCTCGCCAGACGTGTCGGAATCCGTCTATCGGCTGTCGCAGGCGGCCAAATCAGGCGGCCGTGCGAGCGAGGAACTCCGGCTCGCGCCGCCCCCGAACGGCGAAGGCGACGTGGCCTGGTACCGCATTCGCGTGCGTCCGCTCGAAGGTGTCGCCAGGTCGGGGCTGACGGTCTGGACCGTTTCGGACGAAACCCGCGAACACAGCCGCCACGAGACCTTCTTCCAGGACCTCCAGCACGCCATCGACTATCTGGATCATGCGCCTGCCGGCTTTTTTTCGGCCGAGCCGGACGGGGCCATCGTCCATATGAACGCAACGCTCGCCGCCTGGCTCGATTGCGATCTCGCCCAGTTCGCGCCGGGCCAGCTCAAGGTTGACGACATCATCGCCGGGCAGGGCGGCGCAATGCTGTCGTTGGTCACTGGCGGGCCGGGCGAAGTGACGACGCAGCAGTTCGACGTCGATCTGAAGCCGCGCCGGGGTCGCGTCGTGCCCGCGCGCATCTTTCACAAGGTCGCCTTTTCCAGCGACGGCGCGCCGGGCCCCTCGCGATCGCTGGTCATCAACCGGGCGCCCGGCGAGATCAAGGGCGAAGAGGACCTGCGCGCGGCGGAAGTGCGCTTCGCGCGCATCTTCAATTCGACTCCGGTGGCGATCGCGTCGGTCGACGCCTCGGGCGGACTCCTCCGTCCGAACGCCGCCTTCGTGCGGCTCGCGCCCGACGCGCTGAAGACAAATTTAGCGGCCGGGCGGCCTTCGATCTTCGCCATCGTCGCCGAGCGCGATCATGCGGCGCTGCGCGCGGTGATCGACGCGGCCGCTCAGGGCCGGAGCGACATCGCGCCGCTCGACGTGTCGCTGGAGGGCGCAGGCGCGGCGCGTTCGGCGCGCCTCTTCGTCTCGGCCGCCGATCCGGCCAGCGACGAAGGCGCCAACGCGATCATTTTCGCGCTCGACACCACCGAACAGCGCACCCTGCAGGAGAACCTCGCGCAAGGCCAGAAGATGCAGGCGATCGGCCAGCTCGCCGGCGGCGTCGCGCATGACTTTAACAATGTGCTGACCGCGATCATCGGCTATTCGGACCTCTTGCTCGCCAACCACCGCCCGACCGATCCGTCCTTTCAGGACATCATGCAGATCAAGCAGAACGCCAACCGGGCGGCGGGGCTGGTGCGGCAGCTTCTGGCGTTTTCGCGCCGCCAGACGCTTCGCCCGCAGACGCTGCAGCTCAACGACGTCCTGTCGGAGCTGCAGATGCTGCTTCGCCGGCTCGTTGGCGAGACGATCCAGCTCGATGTCGTGCACGGCCGCGATCTCTGGCTGGTGAAGGCCGACCTCAACCAGTTCGAGCAGGTGATCGTCAACCTCGTCGTCAACGCGCGCGACGCGATGAGCGAGGGGGGCCGGATCACGCTGCGCACCCGCAACTTTCCCGCCTCCGAATGCGGCGGCCTGAAGGAGATGGCGATCGCTGCGGCCGATTATGTGCTGATTGAAGTCGAGGATAATGGACACGGCATCCCGGCCGACGTGCGCGCGAAGATTTTCGAGCCTTTCTTCACCACCAAGGAGGTCGGCAAGGGCACCGGCCTCGGCCTGTCGATGGTTTACGGCATCGTCAAGCAGACGGGCGGCTATATCTTCTGCGAGAGCGAGCCGGGCGCCGGCGCGACGTTTCGCATTCTCCTGCCGCGCTTCATCGGCGACGAGTCCGAGGAGCCGGTCAAGAAGGAGGCCCCGAAACCGGCGGCCGATCTCACCGGCCGCGGCGCCATCCTCCTGGTCGAGGACGAAGAGGCGGTGAGAGCCTTCGCCGCGCGCGCCCTCTCCTCGCGCGGCTACACCGTGCTCGAGGCCGAATCCGGGGTCGACGCGCTGCGCGTCGCCGAAGAGGCCGGCGGAGCGATCGATCTCATCGTTTCCGACGTGATCATGCCGGAAATGGACGGCCCGACCATGCTGACGGAGCTGCGCCGCCGCGGCTTCACCTCGAAGATCGTGTTCGTCTCGGGTTATGCCGACGACGCCTTCGCGCGCTCCCTGCCGGAAGATGAGCAGTTTGTCTTTCTGCCGAAACCCTTTACGCTCAAGCAGCTCATCGAGACCGTGAAGGGAGCGATGGCTTGACCGGCCGTTTTGTCCGGCCATCGCAAGGGTTCGGTTCAGGATGCGCTTCGAGGGCACGAAGACTTACGTCGCGGGCGACGAACTCACGACTGCGGTCAATGCCGCGATTGCGCTCGAACGCCCGTTGCTGGTCAAGGGGGAGCCCGGCACCGGCAAGACCCTGTTGGCGCAGGAGATCGCCGCCGCCATCGGCGCGCCGTTCATCGCCTGGCACATCAAGTCGACCACCCGCGCGCAACAGGGCCTCTATGAATACGACGCGGTCTCGCGGCTGAGAGATTCCCAGCTCGGCGACCCGCGCGTCTCCGACATCGCCAACTACATCCGGCGCGGCAAGCTGTGGGAGGCGTTCACCTCCCCTGTCCGGCCGGTGCTGCTGATCGACGAGATCGACAAGGCGGATATCGAATTCCCCAACGACCTCCTGCTCGAACTCGATCAGATGGAGTTCCATGTCTATGAAACCGGAGAGACCGTGCGGGCGCAGCTCCGCCCCATCGTCATCATCACGTCCAACAACGAGAAGGAATTGCCGGACGCATTTCTGCGCCGGTGCTTTTTTCACTACATTCGCTTTCCCGACACGGAGACGATGCGCGCGATCGTCGAATCGCATTATCCCTCGGTCAAGCCGAGGCTGGTGGAGGAAGCGATGCGCTCGTTCTTCACCTTGCGCGAAACGCCGGGCCTGAAGAAAAAGCCGACCACCTCGGAGCTGCTCGACTGGCTGAAGCTCCTCCTCAACGAGGACGTCTCGCCGGAGACTTTGCGCGAGCGGGACACCAAGAAACTGATCCCTCCGCTCCACGGCGCGCTGCTCAAGAACGAGCAGGACGTGCACTTGTTCGAGAAACTGGCCTTCTTGAGCAGGCGCGAACGGTAGTCGTCGATTTTCGTCTTCGAAGCCATCAAAAGGCGCGTTTCGCGCCGGCGCTTGGCCGGAAACCGATCTCCGTTTAGCCGGGCGGCGGTGATACCGAGTTCCGATGCGCTCGAAGACGGTTCTCATCTCAGGCGCCGGGGTCGCCGGGCCGACCCTCGCATACTGGCTCAATGCGGCGGGCTTCGAGACGACGATTGTCGAACGTGCTCCGAGGCTCAGGACAGGCGGTTATGTGATCGACTTTTGGGGCCTCGGCTACGACATCGCCGAGCGCATGGGGTTGGCCGCAGGCCTCGGGTCGGTCGGCTACCACATTCGCGAATTCCGGGTCGTCGGCGGCCAGGGCCAACGTCTGGCGGGATTCGGTACAAAGGCCTTCGACGCGCTGACCGGAGGCCGTTTCATCACGCTTCGACGGAGCGACCTTTCGAAGCTGTTGCTCGAAGCGGCCGATTCCTCGTCCGAGGTTCTCTTCGACGATGAGATCGTCTCCCTCCGGGAACAAACCGATTCTGTGCGAGTTCAATTCCGCGTCGCGGGCGAGCGCGACTTCGACCTCGTCGTCGGCGCCGACGGTCTTTCTTCGAACGTCCGCACGCTGGCCTTCGGTCCGCAGGCTCAGTTCGAGAAGCGGCTGGGCTACAGCGTCGCCGCGTTCGAGGTTCAAGGCTATCGCCCCCGCGACAAAGACGTTTACGTCATCCACAACGAACCGGGGAGGATGGTCGGCCGCGTCGCGCTGAGGAACGACCGGACGCTCTTCCTGTTCGTCTTCGCCGATGACGATCCCAGGCCGTCACCGCACGACTTCGCCACGCAACGCCGGATTTTGCAGGCGACTTTCGGATCAGCAAGGTGGGAATGCGCTCAGATTCTCGACCGTCTCGACGATGTGACGGAGCTGTACTTCGATCGCGTCAGCCAGATCAAAATGGACAAGTGGTCGCACGGCCGCGTCGCGCTTGTCGGAGACGCGGCCTTCTGCGTCTCCCTCTTGGCCGGCCAGGGGTCGGCGCTGGCGATGACCGCGGCCTATGCGCTTGGCGGCGAGCTCGCGAAAGCCGACGGAGATTATCATGCAGCGTTCCGGGCCTATGAACGGCTGCTGCGTCCGTTCATCGCCAAAAAGCAGAAGGGCGCCGAGCGATTTTCCGCCGCCTTCGCGCCGAGGACGGGGTGGGGCCTCCTCCTGCGGAACCAAGTAGTCAAAGCCTGCGCTATCCCTGCGGTCGCGAGATTCGCTTTCAGCCGCGACATCACCGACACGCTCCGTCTTCCGGATTACGTCTGGCCTGCTCTCGAACGGATTCGGTAACCTCGCTCGACGAGCGCGCCCGACGCGTAGCGTCTACGGTGCGCCCTCAATCGGAACAGCGTTCCCTTCCCCATCGCGGCCCGCTTGCGATTCCCATAAGCCTCAAGCAATCTTGACTCATGCGCCGCTTGTTTCTCGTCCGTCACGCCAAGGCCGAGCCAGCCGTCGGGCGGGACGATTACGATCGCGCGCTGACCAGCAGAGGCCGAGACGACGCGCGCCGGGTCGCGAGCGTTCTGGCGGAAAAGAACTTGCTTCCGGAAGTGCTCATGCATTCCGGTGCGGCGCGCTCCAGGGAAACGGCCGAGATCTTCGCCGCCCGATGGCGCAAGGTCGAGCTTCAGGAAGAGCCCGGACTTTATGACGCAACCCGCGACATGCTGTTTCAGCGAACCCGCGCCCTGCCCGATTCATACGTCCGGGTCGGATTCGTCGGGCATAACCCGGGCCTCGGCGATCTCGCGGCGTCGCTGGTTGGGTCTGGCGCCCATTCGGAACTGCGCCGCATGGCGGCGAAATTTCCGACCTGCGCGGTGGCGGCGCTCGATTTCCGCATCCCGAGCTGGGACGACATCGAGCGCGAGTCGGGTCTGCTGACGCTCTTTCTCACCCCTGCCGAACTCGAGGCGGGCACGGATTGACCCTCTGTCCAAACCGGCCCGCGCCTCCTAAATAGGCGCGTTGATCTCCCCCGCGGGCCTGATTTGTCTGTTTTCACCGATCTCGTGTTCGAGGCCGGGCTCGTCGCCCGCTCGCTCGGCGATTACTTTTCCGGCGGCCGCCTGCGCCTCGGGGTCACCGGCTTGTCGCGCTCCGGCAAGACTGTGTTCCTGACCGCGCTCGTCAACAACCTGATCGCGGGCGCGCGGCTGCCCGTGCTCGCTGCTTCCGCCGAGGGACGCATCACCCGGGCGAGGCTTGAGCCGCAGCCGGACGACGCGGTGCCGCGCTTCGCCTACGAGGAGCATCTGGCGAGCCTCGGCGGTCCGGACCGCCGCTGGCCGCAATCGACCCGGCGGATTTCGCAGTTGCGTCTGACGATCGAATTCGAGAGCGCGTCAGGATGGGGTTCGAAGCCGTCGAGCCTCGCCATCGACCTCGTCGACTACCCGGGCGAATGGCTGCTCGACCTGCCGCTCCTCGACAAGAGCTACGCGACATGGGCGCGCGAGACGCTGAACGCCAGCGAGACGCCCGCCCGCGCGCCGCTTTCGGCTGATTGGCGCGCGGCCCTCGGCGGTCTCGACGCGCACGCCAAGGCCGACGAAGACACGGCGCGCGACATCGCCGAGCGGTTCACCGCCTATCTGAGGAAAGCGCGCGACGACGTCTACGCGCTCTCGACCCTGCCGCCCGGCCGCTTCCTTATGCCAGGGGACCTCGAGGGCTCGCCGGCGCTGACCTTCGCGCCGATTCCGCTCGGGGAAGGCGATGCGATCGCATCCGGTACCCTCGCCGCGATGATGGAGCGGCGCTATGAGGCGTATAAATCGCATGTCGTGAAGCCGTTCTTCCGCGATCATTTCGCCCGGCTCGACCGGCAGATCGTGCTGGTTGACGCGCTGACCGCGCTGAACTCCGGCCCCGCCGCGCTCGCCGATCTCGAGAATGCGCTCTCCGAGGTGCTGCGCGCCTTTCGCGCCGGGCGGTCGTCGCGCTTCGCCTCGATTTTTCGGCCGCGCATCGACCGCATCCTGTTTGCCGCGGCCAAGGCCGACCATCTGCATCACACGAGCCACGACCGGCTGGAGGCGATCCTGCGCGCGCTGACCGCCAAGGCAATCGCCCGCGCCGAAGGGGTCGGCGCCACGATCGACGTGATTGCGCTCGCGGCCATCCGCGCGACGCGCGAAGCCGAGATCAGACACGGCGGCGAGACGCTGCCGGCGATCATCGGCGTGCCGGAGAAGGGCGAAAAGATCGGCGGCCAGCTGTTCGACGGGGTCGCGGAAGCAGCCGTCTTTCCCGGCGAATTACCGGCCGATCCGATGGCGATCTTCAAAGGCGACGGGATCGCGCTTGCCGAATCTGACAACGACTGGCGGTTCGTGCGTTTCCGCCCTCCGCTGACAGCGCCGGGCCAGCCCGCGCCGCAGATCCGGCTTGACCGCGCCCTTCAGTTCCTGTTCGGGGATCGCCTCGCATGAGCTCCCGCCCTCCGCGGCCCCGCGCCTTCCGGCTCGACGACCGGCGCATCGCGGTCGACGATTTCCCTGCCCCTTCGACGCCGGCCGCAGTCGTCCAGTCGCAGCACGACCCGATCCCGGCCTCGACCGCGCCGGCGCCGATCGACGAAGCGGAGCTCAAGGTCGAAGCGGCGCAGAAGTCGGGGCTCCTCTCGCGCTCGCGCTTCAGCCTCGGGAGCGTCCTCTGGGCGGGCGTTGCGGGCCTGGCCTCGCTCGCCTTCGGCCTTTGGACGACGAACCTGATCGAGGGCCTGTTCGCCAAGGCCGAATCGCTCGGAATCATTGGCCTCGCTTTCGGGGTCCTCTTCCTCGTCGGCCTCGTCGGGCTCATCGCGCGCGAGATCATCGCCGTCTCGCGCCAGACCCGGATCGCCGAGATGCATGTGGCCTTCGCCGAAGCCCGCGCGGCCGACGATCGCGACAAAGCGCGGAAGCTCGTCGGCCAGCTCGTCGCGCTCTACCGCAATCGACCGGAAACCGCCCGCGCGCGCACTCAAACCGAAGACGCTGCACGCGCCATCATCGACGGGCGCGACCTGATCGACGTCGCCGAACGGGCGCTCCTGAGACCGCTCGACGAGAAGGCTCAGGCCGAAATCGCCGCCGCCGCCAAGCGCGTTTCGCTCGTCACCGCCATCAGCCCCCGCGCCATCCTCGACGTGATCTTCGTCGTCGCCCAGATCGTGCGCCTCGTCAGACGGATCGCCGAGATCTACGGCGGCCGGCCCGGGCTCCTCGGCCTCATCAAGCTCGCCCGCTCGATCGGCGCCCATATCGCCATCACCGGGGGCATGGCGGTCGGCGACAGCCTGCTGCAGCAGATCGTCGGCCACGGCATCGCCTCGCGCATCTCGGCGCGCATGGGCGAAGGCGTGCTCAACGGCCTGCTCACGGCCCGTGTGGGCTTGTCCGCTCTCGCCGTCTGCCGCCCCGCGCCCTTCGCGGTCACGAAGCCCCCCGGCGTGTCGGACGTCGCGCCGTTTTTATTCAGCAAAGAGTGAGCGGGGTCGGCCAAATCCTTCCCCCCTCGCGGGGGAAGGTGTCGTTGCGAAGCAACGACGGATGAGGGGGATCGCGCGAGCGCGATTCGCTCAGTACGTTAAAGTAAAACTGGGTTGGCGTGACGCCACGACACAATAGAGAAGAGCTTCGCCCAGCTCGGGCCGCCGTTCAAGCCACTGAAGAACGAGGCCGCACGGGCCGGCCGCGGAGGCTTATCGCCTCCAGTCAGGCTCGCTGGAGGCAATGTCGACTGGCGGAGGCTTGATCCGCGCCGGTTCAGGGGCGGTCTATAGGTAGTGGGTGCTGACGAAAGACTGCTTTGTGGGGCGCGCGGCGGCTGATGATGTCGCGATAGGTTCTTCTGGCGTGCGGTGCGCGGCGAGCCCGAGTACCGTTTCGAACGAGACGTGCCGATGAAAGCGGCGGTTGTAGCGAAAGACGAACTCATCGAGATAGGCGTCGACATGCTTGCGCCGCAGGCCGTGATATGTGCCCAGCGCCCAGCGCTTCAGCAACGAGAAGGCGCGGTGGCTCCAGGGCAGGACGACGTTGGCCGCCATGTTACCGACAACGCGCGGATCGTGCCGGTAGTCGCCCGACAGCCCCGGATAAGCGGCGTGGCCGTCGGTGATCAGCGTCGTGCCAGGCTTCACGTTGGCGCGCACGAACGCCTCGATCGATTTGGCCGAGTTGTCGGCGATCACGGCCAGGCGCAACCGACCCGAACGGGTGTCGAGATACTTTGCGCCCTTGCGCCTCGGCTTCGGCCTGCCGGCACCGCGGTCGATCACCTCGACGGCGCCGACGACCAGGATTTTGCCGGCGGAGCCGGGCTCGAAGGACGCGTCGCCGGTGCGGAAGGGAATCTCCGTCTGATCCACCTCGACGACGCCTGGATCGAGAAGATCGCGGTCGCGGATCGACCATCGAGCGCCGAAGCTTCTGCGCCAGCAGCCAGGCCGTCTTGTAGGTGACGCCGAGTTGGTCCTCCAATTGTCGCGCCGACATGCCGTTGGAATGCGTCGCCATTAGATGCGCCGCCCAGAACCACGTCGTCAGCGGCAATTTCGATCGATGCATCGCCGTGCCGGCGGTGAGCGAGGTCTGCCGTCCGCAATCGAGGCATTCCAACAGGCGACGGACGGCTCTTCAAGCGCCACAGCGCGGCCCCCGCCGCAGGCGGGACAAACAAACCCGTCCCGCCAGCGTCGCGCAGACAGAAACGCATCGCAACGCGCCTCGTCAGGAAATCTCTCGCTGGAACTCCGCCAGCGTGCGCCCGCGCCCCACCGCTCCGCGCTCCGAACCGGCGCTGGCCTCAAGCGCGCCCAGCTTCAGGACACTAAGCATCCGGCCGCGATTCCGCCTCCAGTCAGGCCGTGGGGCAACGTCGACTGGCGATGTTTGGGCTAAGATTAAAAAAGAATTGCGTGAACTAAAGCGGTATTTATAATCTATCGCCCCACTTCCGGACGACTTGACTGATACTGTCTCTCTTATCGGCTCTCGGGATGAAACGCCTTTCGGCGTCCCTCTTGACGAGGAGATGGTCATGCATAGGCTCATCAAGCACAAGCTCACAGGGATGCTCGCAGTGGCGGCGCTCGCTGCAGCAACCGTCGGCGGCGCCCCTCCGGCGTCCGCGGCCGTCTTCCACGGAGGCGGCGGCGGGTTTCACGGCGGGGGGTTTCACGGCGGGTTCGGCGGATTTCGGGGCGGCTTTGGAGGATACCGTGGCGGCTTCGGTCACGGCTTTGGCGGTGGTTTCGGCCACGGCTTCGTTGGCGGCTACGGCGGCCGCTTTAGGGGATACGCGCGCTACGGCGGCTACGGGTATGGAGCATACGCTCCCTACGGATACGCGGGATACGGCGGCTGGGGCGGATATCCAGGATATTACCCCTACTGCAATCCCTTGTTGTTCGCCATCAACCCGTTGATGTGCCTGTGATTATCGGCATTGGCGCTTGGCCCGATCTGCGCGGCCGTCCTCTGCCGCGTGGAAGGGGACGCAGCTGCCCTGACTGAGGCAGCGTATCGGGATCGACCAGTCCGCAGGATCAAGGCGAGGCCTGCCGGCCAAGGATCTGCTCGGCCCTGCCTTGGCTCGGCGCGAACATCCGAGATCTTTCCGAGCAAATCGCCGCCTACAACGCGCCTAATACCAAAGGCCTCGCCCGCTAACTCATGGGGATTCCTCGGCCGGGATTCCCTCGGCGCGAAATTTCTGACTCTTTGGAGTTGGAGGATTCGCGCCATGCCTGCAGCGGTGAAATTGCGAGAGGACTATTCGGCCGCGGAGCTGCGCGCTCTGGCCAAGCGCTCCAAGGATGTCAACCAGAGCCGGCGGCTTCTGTCGCTTGCGGCGGTTCGCGACGGAATGGATCGCGGCGAGGCGGCCAAGATCGGCGGCATGGATCGCCAGACCTTGCGTGACTGGGTGCATCGGTTCAATGCCGCCGGGCCGGATGGGCTCTTCGACAACTGGACGGATGGTCCGACGCCGCGCCTGTCGCCGGAACAACTGGATGAGTTGGCGAAGATCGTCGAGACGGGTCCTGACCGGAAAACCGACGGCGTCGTGCGATGGCGCCGGATTGACCTTAAGCGCGTCATCGCCGAGCGCTTCAACGTCGACTATCATCAACGCTACGTCGGCAAGCTTCTCAAGAAGCTCGGCTTTTCCCACATGAGCGCGCGGCCGCGCCACCCTGCCCAGGACGAGCGGATCGTCGAGACTTTTAAAACGTATGGCCCGCCCCGTCTGCAAGGGGGTTCTTCGAGATCGGCTGCTGTTCAGTCTGCGTCAACGTATCCGGCCTCGAGGAGCTTACTCCGGCCATGATGGAGATACGCACGCTCCGGTCCTCATAAAACTCCCGGCGTCAGATCGCGCCGTTTTTTAAACCAGGCTTCCAGAGCGCCGTTCGACTGTCAGGCCATCTCGTCGTTACCCTCTCGCAAACACCTGTTGGCCGTTGGACGCCTTGCGTCCGATAGCCCGAACTCTAGGCCGCCCCCGGCATTCCTGTGGCGGCGAACCGTTCTCCGCGCCGGAGCACCGCCCAGGCAATCCTCGCCAGCTTGTTGGCGAAGGCGACGACCGCGACATTGTGATGAGCCCTACTCATCAGCGCCTTTGCCCAACGGCCGAGCGGGGTGTCGCGCTCGGCCACGTAGGGCAAGGCGGCGCGCGCTCCGTGGATCAGCTGCTTACGCAGGTATTTGTTGCCGCGCTTGCTGATCCCAAGCAGCTTCGGCTTGCCGCCGGTCGTGAATTGACGGGGAACCAGGCCGAGCCACGCGGCGAGATCGCGGCCGCGCTCGAAGCTCTCGGCCTGGCCGACGGCGGCGACAAGGGCGGATGCGACGATCGCGCCGACACCTGGGATTGTCGTCAGCCGCCGAGCCTCTTCGTTCTCCTTCACCCAGCGGACGAACTCGGCATCGAAGGCAGAGATCCGCCGGTCGAGCTCCGCCCATTGCGCGCGCGCGTCGGCGACGAGCACGATCATCCGCGGGCTCAATCCTGCTCCGCCCTGCTCGTCCATCAGTACGCTCAGGAACTGCTCGAGCTTCCGCTTGCCCTGCGGCGCGACCATTCCTCGCTCCAGCAGAATGGCGCGCAACTGATTGATCAGGGCCGTCCGCTCCCCGACCAACCGGTCTCGCGATCGATGAAGCGTCTGCATGTCAAGCTGGTCCTGGCTCTTCAGTTCGACAAAGCGCATCGTCGGCCGGGTCACCGCCTCCGCGATCCCCTCGGCGTCGCGATCGTCATTCTTCTGCGCCTTGATGTAGGGCCGGACATATTCGGGCGACATCAGCCGGACATCGTGGCCGTGGGCGGCGAACACGCGGCCGAGATGATGAGCCCCGCAGCAGGCCTCCATCCCGACAACGCACGGAGGAAGCTTCTCCGCCAGAGCAACCAGCGTCTCCCGCCTTACCTTGCGACGCATCACAACCGCGCCGGACGCATCCAGCCCAACCACGCTGCAGACGTTCTTGCCGAGGTCGACGCCAAGCACAGAGATATCCATCCCTTCCTCCTCCTGATTCGCCGGCGAGCCTACGACGCCGGAAGGAGGGGCGGGCCATTCCATAAAACTTGCCGCACGCGCTGAGCGCGCATCTCGATGGCCTGCCGCCGACGACGCCGATCGAAATCTGGTTCCAGGATGAAGCCCGCATCGGCCAGAAGAACGGCCTCGTGCGTCAATGGGCCAGGCGCGGAACGCGGCCGCGCCAACCTGCCGATCAGCGTTACGAAAGCGCCTATCTCTTCGGCGCCATTTGTCCCGCCCGAGGCGTCGGGGCCGCGCTTGCGCTGCCCTTCGCCGACACCGAGGCCATGCAACTCCATCTCGAGGAAATCTCCGCCCATGTCGCCGAGGGCGCCCACGCCGTGCTGCTGCTCGACCGCGCCGGATGGCACACCACCGCCAAGCTCGACATGCCCAGCAACATCACACCGATCTTCCCTCCCTCCCGCGCGCCGGAACTGAACCCGGTCGAGAACATCTGGCAGTTCTTACGAGGCAATTGGCTTTCAAACCTCGTCTTCGAAACCTACGACGACATCATCGACGCCGCCTGCGACGCCTGGCGAAAACTCATCGCCCAGCCAGAAACAATCACCTCAATCGGCATGCGCGAATGGGCCCATATCGGTCAGACCCCGTGACTCTTGGTATAATCCTTTGAAAACATCGCCGCGTCTCCAAAAGTGCGGCGCGGGCAACGGACGCCTATCAGTTGGACGGGCTTTCGACCGCGTCAACAGCACCCTCGATCAATGCAGCCCAGAGAGGATGCCGGCGAAGTCGCGCCCGCGTGCGTTGGCGAGGCTGGCGTGGCACGCCATGCAACTTGACGGCGCATCCTGCAAATAGGTCTCCATCGTCGTATTGGCGAGGTTTTCCTTGTTTTCGCGGGACGGGTCGTCCGATTGATAGGGCTCGCGCGGGACGCCCGGGCTCAGCGTCAGGCCGGGAAAATACGTTCCATCATTCTGCGGCCCGCGCGGAATGATGACCGTGGGCCACTGGCTGGCGACGAGCATGTAATGCTCCCAAACCGTTCCCTTGATTCCTGGCAGAGTCCAGTAGGCGCGGTTCATCGCCATGGTCGAGGGGTGAACGGGATGGCGGCGGGTGACCTGCATCGGCGCCGGATCGACTTGAGGCGGGTTGCTGGCGCTGACCGGCAGGCTCTCGGGCGAGCCGAGCAGCGGCAGCTTCCGGTCCGGCTCGAAGGGGTCATAGTAGGAATAGGGCGCCCCTGCCTCGCGGGCGTCAGGTTCGCGCGCCTCTCCCTCGCCGGCAGGCGGCACGTTGTCGACGTGCTCGAACGTGCTCCACAGCCATTGCGGCCGGTAGCGCGTCTTGATCATGATGTGGAAGCCGACGAGCCCGATATCGCTCTTCGAGCAGAGGGCGCGTCCCGCCACGAGGCTCTTGGCGACATCGACGACTTCGGCGTCCTTGACGATGTAGTAGCGCGACCGGATGGCCGGCGTGTCCGCCTCGGTCATCAGGCGCCACGACGCCTTGATTGCAATCGAGCCTATGGGCAGGTCGGCCGGATGGTCCTCGTTCGGAAGGTTCTTCGACTCGCTCCAGCCCGTGGCGGCGATCGCGTCATATTCGGCCCGATTGATCCGGATCTCGTAGCGCGTATAGGTCCGGTTCTGCGCCACAAGCGGATTCAGGGGTTCGCCCAGGCTAAAGCCGGGCTGGTTGAAGTCGGCATAGGGAACGAACGACGCGAGCGTCTTGACGCGATTTTCGACCTCGGCGCCGCAGGGGTTCAAGCCCTCGTAGCTCGCCCAGGGTGAGGGCGCAGCAGGTTTGCCGTCTTGCCCGACCTCGAACAGTTCGTAACGGGACTTGAACGTCTCCCACACCCTCGGTCCGGAGTCGCCGAGCATCCTCTCGCGGTCGGGCTCCCCACGATGATCGGCCTCCGTTCGCGAAGGCCAATTGAGCGCAACGAACGCCCGCCAGGCGAAATTGTCGAACGCCGGGAACGGATCGACTTTGGTCGATGGAACGTCGTCGATCCGATCGGGCGAAACGAGCGGCGCGATATCTTCGGCTGCTGCGAGATGCGGGACCGCAATTCCGGCCGCGGCGAAGATAATCGCTAAAGCCAGCAGGCGCAATGTCGGCTGCCGCCGCAAAATCTGACCACACCCCGCAGAGGTTGCTCTGCATTTCCTCCGGCCCACCGTCGGCCTCGCCGCTTGAACTGGCAAGAAAACTCGGCCGATTTTCGCCGCCGAACTCGGGATCGGTGGCGCTTGCGCTTCATCACGACAACGGCGATAGGGCCACGGCGGCCTGCGGACGCCCTCATCTGCGGACGACAGGCCCGCGGATTTCGCCGCCCGGAATCTTTGTCGAGTGAAGGTTGAAGTAATAGCGTCCGTCCTTGAGGTCCTGGGCTTGGGTGGCGTCGATCTTGGCCTCACCGTGGAATGGGCTCGCGAGATTGCCGGGTGTTCCGACCTGGATCGGAGCATTCTCCTCCGGCGTCAGTCCCAGATAGGATACCGGGCCGTGGAAATGGGCGCCGATCGGCGCGCCGGACAAGCCGGAATAGGTAACCGTCCAATCGAGGGTGTTGGTGTCGGTGTCGAAGGTTCCAACCATCAGGCCTTTGGCGGGGCTGTCGTTCGGTGGCACCTCGCCGCCGCCAGTCAAATTGGCCTGGATTGGGATCTTCAGAGCGAAAGCGGACGAACCGGCCGCAATCAATGCAACGCAGGCCAGCGCCACAAGACCTAGGCATTTGCTAGTGCTGCCCACGCAGCGCGCGTTGTAGCAGCGGGCCTTGGCTGACATATTCTCTCCCCGATCAACGTTCTCGAACGCCGCTTCCGTTCCCTCAGCCTTCAGAACGCCACCCACGCATAGGCGAAGACCGAATTGTTGCCCGCCGCGTTATGCGTGCCGCCCAGATAAGACCCGTCGAAATTGTTCGAGCCGCCGTAGAGATGCAGATACTCGGTGAACTGAATGCCGATGCGCGCATTCCAGGTGGTGTAGCCGTAGGGACCCGGGGCGCCATGGGCAAACGGAATGTAAGCGAGGTCGAGGATCAGGCCGTCGCCGTTCGGACTGCTGTTATAGCTGTTGTTGAACTCGCCGATGGCGGCGGGCGTGCAAAGCACGTTGTTACCGGAACCGTAAAGATTGCAGTCGTTCGAGCCGCTGATATTGAAATAGCCGAAGCCGAGGCTGTAGGTGTGGTCCCACACGAACGACGCGTTGGCTTTGAAGCTGTTGAGGTGATTGTCGATATTCGACGAGCCGCCAAGCCCGTAGGTGGCGTTCAACTGCTGCCATTCCATGATGTCGGTGAGCTTCACCGTCACGCTGTATTGATCGCCGTCGTACTGGTATTGCGAGTCGAAGCCCACATCCAGATAATTGTCGGTTCCAAACCCGTATTGCCGTCCGGGCACAACCTGACCGTACATGCCAAAGGTGCCAACCATAAGATAGTGCTGACCCCAGTGGGGCTCGAGCGCGAGCCGCCAATAGGGCGCGACGTTGCTCACCGCGTCGGTTGTCGAATTGCCGTCGTTGAAGGCCTGAAGGACGGGAACTGGAAATCCTTTATACGCCGTGAAATCAGCGTACAGCATGTCGTTCCAGAACAGATAGGCCCCGGCGCCGCCGACGATCTGCCCATATCCGTTTTCAATATGAGTCAGCGGTGGTCCGAAGGCTGGCGCGATCGTCGAGGAGATTTGCGGCCAGCCGAACGATGGCGTCGTATTCCACGGATCTTCCACCGTGGGCGTGTTGTTGGCGTCAATGCCCCAGATCGTGTCCTGACCGAACAGCTTGAACGTGTCGGCGTAACGAATGTCGGACGCGTCGAGGGCGACCGTTCCGTCCACCGGGTTGCCCGTGATTTGGATGAACGAACCCAGATTGCCGTAGAGCCTGCCCGCGACGAAGCCGGACACCTGTTGCCAAACGAGATTGTCGTTCGTGTGCAGGCCTGCAGGCTGAGATCCCTCATCGAAAGGCGAATTCGTGTGCGTGAAGCCGGCCATGAACATCGCCGCGACCGGCGGGCCCGTCCAGTCGCCGCTTTGCATTGTATAGCCGCCGATCTTGAAGCGGCGCCCGAAGGGCGTCAGTTCGGGATAGGCGGTGTGGCACGCCGCGCAGGGCTGGCCGGTCTGGCGGGCGTAGCTCGGCAACGCTTCGGCTGGCCCGGCGCTGGCGGCGAGAAACGCCACCGCTCCAGCGAGGACCGCGGTAAGCGCAAGCGCGAAAGCGGCGAGTTTCGCCTTAATTGCGACAAGCGCAACCGCGCCTGACCGGATCGCCCCACTACCCATTCGCGCTCTCCCTGGGTGGTGTCCCAGTTTTTTTCAAATCCGCGCCGTCCGACGCCAGCCAGCCGGTGCGTCCGAATCCGGACAATAACGCGCAGATGAACGTATCTGGAAATCAGATTGTCAAGTTTGCACCTGTTCTCAGCCGGATTGTCAGGCCGCCTTCTTCACCCAGAGCGCGCACCACCCGGTCGCCGCAATGTCGCCGTCGACGCTCTTGCACGAGTTCGGCGCGACGAAGAGGTTGCAGCCGCTGCACTGTTTGCCGTCCTTCGGCGTCGCCTGGTAGCGCACCGCAGACTGCGACATCTTGGCCGCCTTGGCGCCGGTGGCGCCCAACGCCAGCAGCGGGACCGCGCCCGTCGCGGCGATCAGGACCGTACGGCGGCTCATGGACGAGGACGGATCAAATTTGCTCATTTTGGCTTCTCCTGGACTTTCACCTGACGAGGGCGTTGGTCGGCGTTTTGTCCCTCGCACGTCGCTCAACATCGGCGGGAGCGTTCGACCGTCCGTTCCGGATCGATGCGCCGCTTCAAGCCGTCCGGATCACACTGCGCTCCGATTTGATTGTGATCAATCCGGACCAGGGCGCGACCAATCATCGCATGATGTCTCGCCGCCAGGTCGCTCTCGGAGGTCGAAGCCCGCCTGGAACTCCGCAGCCCTCGCCCTCCGCGTCCGATCGGCGGCGAAGACAACTACGCCAGCTCGGCCTGTTCGGCGCCCATCGTTTGAATCGTTTCTAAATTGAATCGTTTCCAAAGTGGATCTGCGGTGATTGTCCCTTCGGCGGCCGCTTGGTATCGGACAATCACCGTAATCCTCGACGCTCGGGCAGCTGCGTCCCGACGAGGACTTGCTGAAAGGGCATCGAATGTTTGGATCGGCCTTGCAGGACCTTCGGCGCGGCAGGCTTCCCGCCGTCGTCTCGCTGGCGATTCTTGCCGCGTTGGCTGGAGGCGCGGCGCCCTTACGGGCGGAGGACGCCGCGACTCTGACGCTTTACAGCGGCCAGCACGAGCAATCGGTCAATCTGATCACCGCCGACTTCCAGAAACGCACCGGCATCGCGGTGAAGGTCAAAGCTGGAGAGGGACCGGAAATCGCCAACCAGATCGCCGAGGAAGGCGCCTCGTCTCCGGCGGATGTCTATTTCACCGAGAATTCCCCGGAGCTGCAGCTTCTCTCCGAGAAGGGTCTGCTCGCGCCGGTCGAGGCAAAAACGCTGGCGGAAATTCCTTCGCAATACAATTCGCCCAAGGGCGACTGGGTCGGCGTGCTGGCGCGCGAAAACGTGCTCGCCTACGACACCGCGACGGTCAGGCCCGGCCAATTGCCGAAGTCGATCATGGATCTCGCCGGGCCGGCCTACAAAGGCAAGATCGGCATAGCGCCGAGCGACGGCGACTTCCTGCCGCTGGTCAGCGCGGTCGCTGCGCTCAAGGGGAAACCGGCAGCGCTCGCATGGCTTAAAGGCCTCGCGCAAAACGCCCAGACCTTCGACGACGACGAAGGCGTGGTGGCCGCTGTCGACCGCGGCGGCGTCGCCATGGGAATCATCAACAATTACTATTGGGCGCGTCTGCAGGAGGAAGTCGGCAGGAGCAAGATGCACAGCGCCCTCTACCACTTCCCCGGCGGCGACGTCGGCGCGGTGGTCAATGTGTCGGGCGCGGCCGTCCTCAAGTCGTCCGCGCACGGCGAGGCCGCGCAGAAGTTTCTTGCCTATCTTGTCAGCGAGCCGGCGCAGACGCTGCTGGCGCAAGGAAACGTCAACTTCGAATATCCGTTGCGCCCCGGCGTCGCCGCCAATCCTGTTCTGAAGCCGTTCGGCGAACTCAAGCCACCGCAGATCAGCATATCGACCCTGGGCGACGACAGCGGCGCTGCGGACCTCCTGCGCGAGGCCGGCCTGCTGTGACCGACGCTCGCGCCATCGCCGCGCGACCTCCGCCGCTTGGGCTCGTTGCGGCCGCGGCTGTCGCTGCGTTGCTGGTCATGGCGCCGCTCTTGACGACGCTCGTGCAGGCGGCGCATGTCGGAATCGAGCATGCCTCCGCGGTGCTTTTCCGACCTCTGGTCGGGCGCTTGCTCTTCAATACGCTGGCGCTTGTCGCTGCTTCGACCGTCTGCGCCGGGCTCATCGGAACTGCCGCCGCCTTCGTGCTCGAGCGCACCTCCGTGCCGGGAAAGCGGGCTTGGTCAGTGCTGGTTGTTGCGCCCCTCGCCGTGCCCGCGTTCATCGCCAGCTACGCCTGGGTGTCGCTGAGCCCGAACCTGCAGGATTTCGCCGGCGCGCTCCTCGTCGTCACGGCGTCCTACTATCCGCTGGTCTATCTGCCGGTCGCGGCGACGCTACGCAATATGGACCCAACTCTCGAAGAGACGGCGCGATCGCTCGGTTGCGGACCATGGGCGTGTTTCGTACGCGCCGTTCTGCCTCATCTACGCCCCGCGCTATTTGGCGGGATGCTGCTCGTTGCTCTCAACGTGCTGGTCGAGTTCGGGGCCTTCTCGCTGCTGCGTTTCCGCACTTTCACCACCGAGATCTACGCGGAGTACAGAACCGGCTTCAATGGCCCGGAGGCCTCCCTCCTGGCAGTCATTCTGCTCGCGTTTTGCTTCCTCTTTCTGATCCTTGAGATTCGCCTTCGCGGCGGCGCGCGCTACGCCCGCATCGGCGCCGGCGCACGGCGTCAGGCTGCGCCTCGTGAGCTGGGCTTTGCGCTCTGGCCTGTTCTTTTCGGGCTCGCCGCTCTCGTCGTCGCGACACTGGGCGTGCCTCTCGGGATGATCGTCTTCTGGCTGATGCAGCACGCCGCGGCCGCGACCTCGCCGATTGCTGTGTCGGGCGAGCTGCTCGCCAGGTCCGCTGCGGCCTCGCTGGCGTTCGGCGCCGCGGCGGCCGCGCTGACGCTGGCGCTTGCTTTGCCGCTTGGCTACCTCGTAACGCGCTATCGCGGCTGGCGGATCACGCTTCTCGAGCGCGCCGCCTATCTGGCGCAAGGAACGCCGGCGATCGTCGTGGCTCTGGCCCTCGTTTCGCTGACCGTGCATGCGCTGCGGCCACTCTACCAAAGCGCAACGGCGCTCATCATCGCTTACGCCATCCTGTTCCTGCCGCTGGCCCTGGTCAGCGTGCGCGCCGTGCTGATGCAGACCGAGACCCGCCTCGAGGAGGCGGGCCGTTCTTTAGGACTCGGCTGGATGAGTGTCGCGGTTCGGGTGACGTTGCCGCTCGCGGGGCCGGGGCTCGGCGCGGCCGCCGCGCTGGCGTTCGTCTCCGTCGTCACCGAGTTGACTGCAACGCTCATCCTGGCGCCGATCGGCACGCAGACCCTGGCGACAGAAGTTTGGGCGGACACATCGACCCTCGCTTTCGCTGCGGCTGCGCCTTACGCGGCGGTGATGGTCGCGATTTCGCTTGCCTCGACCTGGCTGCTCGCCCAACGCTTCGGAGCCTCGGCCGTTTTCGGGGCCGTCAAGCCTGGCTTTTCGCCATGACCGAGCTCGCCATCGCCGGATTGGCGAAGACGCTCGGCGCACGCGCTGTGCTGCGCGGCCTCGAGCTCACGGTCGAGTCGGGTGGTCTGTTGGCGATCCTCGGCGCGTCCGGCAGCGGCAAGACGACGCTGCTGCGATGCATCTGCGGCTTCGAGCGGGTGGACGAGGGCAGCATCCGCATCGGCGGGGCGATCGTCGCCGGGGGAAAAACGCACGTTCCGCCCGAGCGGCGGCGCGTCGGCTATGTCGCGCAGGAAGGCGCCCTTTTTCCGCATCTCAATGTCGCCGACAATATCGCCTTCGGGCTTCCACGGCGGTTGCGCCGCGAGCGGCGCCGCGTCGACGAACTGCTCGAACTCGTCGGCCTGCCGAGAAGCTACGCCGCTCGGGGTCCCCAGCAGCTCTCCGGCGGCGAGCAGCAGCGCGTGGCGCTTGCCCGCGCGCTCGCGCCAGACCCCGCTTTGGTGCTTCTCGACGAGCCGTTCTCGTCGCTCGACGCTGCCTTGCGGGCCGGCACCCGCGAGGCGGTGACGGCGGCGCTCGCAAACGCAGGGGCGACAGCGCTGCTCGTGACCCACGACCAGGCCGAAGCCCTCTCGATCGGTCGCCGTGTCGCGGTCCTGCGGGACGGGCGCCTCATTCAAATCGCCACGCCCGAAATTCTATACCGGCAGCCGGTCGACGCAGAACTCGCGCGCTTCGTCGGCGAGGCTGTCTTGCTGACGGGCCTTGCGAGCGGCGGCCGCGTCTCCTGCGCGCTCGGCGATCTGAAGCTCTGCGCGCCCGCGCCCGACGGCCCGGTGGAGGCGATGATCCGGCCGGAGCAGATCCGGCTGCGTTCGGTCGGGGATGCGACAGAAGCGCGCGCTGAAGTCGTCGCCGTGACGTTCTATGGACCCGACGCCGAGGTGCGGCTCTCGCTGTCCGGCGCCGAACCGGCGCTCGCCTTCTCGGCTCGCGTCCCCGGTTATGCCTGCCCGCGGCCCGGCGACTCGGTGGCCATCGCGGTCGTCGGCGAGGTTGTCGCATATCCGCGGCCGGAGGGCGGCGTCGAAGCCGGCTCGGTGGCGAGCCAGGCGCCAAGCCCCCTTCCAGAACTTATCGCGACGACCCCATGAGGGCGTGTCTTTCTGCAAAATGCCACGTGCGGATCGGGGCCCCGGAGACCAACGACGGCGCTGAATTCCTGCGCTGGGCCTTCTCCCACGATGATGGCACGAATTTCACCGCCGGCGTCCGTCTGAGACCACGAGTTAAAGTCTAAAGGCCGAAAGGACTGATCGAAATTGATGGATGGTTGAACTCCGCATGGCGCCGGAGTAGGCATCGCGTTCAGGCGTAAACCTTTCCCCGGACAGAGTTAGGCCCCGCTTTGAATCAGCTCACGTTCGAGAACCCGGTTTTCTCCTGCTACGCGCTCGCAGCGGCCCTGCTGATCGTAAAGATGATGTCGCAGGGGTGGATCACGGTGTTCCGCATGTTCAAGGTCAACGGCGGCTTCCGCTACCCGGAGGACGCGAGAAAATCGTTGGCGAACCCGGATCCCAGCCCTGGCCAACTGCTGCCAAACGAGTACGTCGAGCGCTCGCGACGCATGCATGCGAACGACGTCGAAAACATCCCGCTGTTTCTGGTCGCCGGCCTGCTCTATGTATGCACCTCGCCGAGCCTGTGGCTGGCGGCCGGTCTGTTCGGCGCCTACGTCGTCTCGCGCCTCGCCCACTTCCTCGTCTTGCTGACGCAACAGCCGCATGAGGTCCGTGCGTTCTTTTGGACGATCGGGTCTCTCATCGTTTACTTTATGGCGGGCGCCGTCATTTGGCGTGCATTGGCGCGCTGAAGACCCTCGCGGATTTGCCCCTTCGAGCATCGCCGCATTCAGCGACGTTCGAGGGCCAAAACCAAATCCGGGCGCTTCGCACTGGTGACCACTTCGCGCAAACACCCGACATTCGCGAGGGCATGGCGAATGGGTCAATCGGCGGACTTCGGGATCGCTCAGGCAGCGTCTATCGTGGATCGCTTGCGCCGTTACGCGTACTCCTCAATGGCTGACCGCGACGAGAATGGCGACGCGCTGGATCGTCCAGAAGGCGCCGAGCGAGCCCACGGCGTAGCCGGGCAGCATTTCGGCCCACCGCGGCCAACGAATCTCCAGAATGCGGAAAGAGCGCTCCAGCAACAGAACCAGGGCGACGAGGCTCAATTGGCCCATTTCCACGCCCACGTTGAAAGTGAGCAAAGCCAGCGGCAGATCCGTTCGCGGCAGGCCCGCACTCGTCAGGGCGCTGGCGAAACCAAAGCCGTGCAGGAGGCCGAACGCAAACGCCACGACCCACGGATGACGGATGGCGAAGCTCGTCTGTCCCCGCCACGAGCGGACGATTTCCGGTCCGAGAAAAAGAATGCTGAGGGCGATCGCGGCGTTGAGCGGGACATCCGGCACGCTGGCGTAGCCAAGCGTGGCGATCGCAAGCGTGACGCTGTGCGCCAGAGTGAAGGCGGTGATCGTCTTCAGCAGCATCCAGCGATTTTTGACGATCAGCAACAGCCCGAGGACGAACAGCACATGATCGGCGCCGAAGAGGATGTGGTCGACGCCGAGCTTGAGATAGACGCCGGCTACCGACCAGCCGCTTTGCCGCATCGGGATGCTGGCCGACGTTTCCTGCCCCGTCAGCCGCTGCACCCACTTCGTCCCGTCGGCGAATTCGATGCGGACAAGAACGTCCGTCTTCGAACCGTCCAGGCCTGCGATTCTCAGCGTCTGTCCGCGCAGGGCAGGCGCGCGCAAGGTCCATTGCTCGACGGCTGCTCCGGGCGGGGTGCGGGTGGTGACCGCCGTCACGGCTTTGGCGTCGCCAGAGAATTCGGGCTCGACCGGAAGCCGCGCGTCGCCGAGCATGGGAGTTTTCCACAATACGCTAAACTCGCCCGGCTTCTCTTCCGTCAGTCCAAGGTACGCGGGGCGGATTGCATCGGCGAAGGCCGAGGCTGAGCCAATCAGCATCGCCAACGCAATCAATGTCCGCAGCAGCAACAGCGAGAGGGGCGCTTTCACGGAGATGCCCGCGCCGCTACCGGCTCCTGCGCGACTTCCGGCTGCTGCGACGCGGTCCTGCTCGCCAGCGCAGCGAACCCGTGGAGCGAACCGATGAGCGGCTTGACGCTTTCGTCGACAACAACGCCGTATTTTTTCATCAGATCTTCGTAATGCTGTTCATTGGCCGCGCGCTGATGCTCGTCGCGCCAGCGTTCGCGCACCTGCGGTTCGACCTCGGAAAATGCAAGCTGTCGCGCCGGCTTCGCCTCCGTCACCCGCACCAGATGGACGCCAAAGCTGGAGACGAACGGGCCCTGCCATACGCCTGGCTTCAGGGCGAAAACCGCCTTCGCGAATTCGTCTCCGAACTGCCCCGCTACGTTCCGCGATATGTCGTCGCGCACCTCGGCGTCGATCGGAAATGGATCGCCAAAGCTCCCGATGGGCGCCCCGATCGAAAGTGCTGCGAGCGCGACCCTGGCGTCGCCGTCGGTGTCCCGGCGCGTTTGAGGATTGAAGAAGACCTGAACGAACGAAATCCGCGCGGGCGTGAGGAACCTCTGTTTGTTCGCTTCGTAGGCGCCGCGAAGGTCCTCGTCCGTCGGCTCGGCGAGACGCGAGGTGTCGCTGACCAGGAATTCGACCTTTTGCGCGAGACGGCGGCGGATGATCGGGTCGTTCTGATCGAGGCCCAATTCCCGCGCTTCGCGGCCGAGCAACTCCTCTTTGAGGTATCCCGCGACCAGGGCGTGCAGCTCCTCGGGCGCGGGTTCGCGTTGCTGCAGACGCTCCCACGTCTGTGTGAGGTAGGAAATTTCCGCGGCGGTGATGCGCACCGGGCCGGCGTTATCGTTCGAACCGCCGGATTCGCCGCGATGGAGCCACGCGTAGACGCCAAACATGAGCGAGCCGATCGCCAGAAAGTGGACGAGCGGCTCGCCGAGCCATCGCCTCACGGCTTATACCAGATGGGTGAGGTATACGCGCGACGCTGACCGGTCATCGGAACATAGTCGGCCATTTTGATGCCGAAGCGCTTCTGGTCGTAGGCAGTCCAGCGCGGCGTCGGAATCTGGATCACGCGCACGTAATAGAACGCGTGCTGCGCAGGATCGAACTCCAGGTCCTTCCAGTAGGCCGTCAGAAACGGGGCGCCGATGGCGTTTGTGTAGCTCGCCTCCGCCACGTCGACCGTGCTCCCGACCGGGGTCGTGCAGCGGCCATCCGGGCCAATCGTGCGCCCGTCGGAGACGGCCATGTCGTAGATGCGCTCATTCGTCTGGCCGTCCGACCCGAGCCAGCCCTTGACCATCTGGACGCGATCGAGGTTGGGGCCGTCCGGATCGCGCAACGCGCGGACCATGAAGGCTGGGCTCTTGCCGGCCGGTGCTTTGCTGAGATCGCCCCCCATCGGCACGCCCCCATCGTAGCCGTGTTTGGCGAAGTCCGAGCGGACGAGGTCCTCCGGGACAAAGTCCCAGCCGGCGAACACGCGCACCGTGATCCGATCGCCCGAGGTGGCGTAGACTTCCTTGCGCTTCAGAGCGTCCCAGATCGCCTCGCGGGTGTTCTCGCGCGCCCACACGGCGCCGAGGCCCGCGGCCTGCTCCATCCAGACCGAGGTCGCAACCTTGCCGTCCGCGAACTTTTGCAACGTCGCCTGCCAACGCGTCGGCGACGGCTCGGAAATGCGGAACTGACCGAGATAGTTGTCGTCGCGAAAGGAAAAGACGCCGGTGTGCTGATCGCTCGCGCCGACCATGCCGAACGCGTAAGGGTTGACCCCGAGCTCGCTTTCCAATTTCAACCCGAGTTTGAGCGCGGAACGCGCATATTCGTACTGGAGCATCGAGTTTTTCTTCGGCGTCGGAGTGGCGGCGATATTGCCGACGTCGAACCACCGTTCGAAGTTAGCGAATTCATCGTTCGGCGAGAGGAAGGGGTGGGTCTCGCCGTCGCCTTTGACCTGCGTAACTTCCATGACCGGCTCGTGGCTGATGCGCGCTTCGGCGTAGGCCGCGTCCATCGGCCTTCCGTCACTGGTCTCAGCCGTGAACATGAGACCATTGCTTAAATTGCCGTTGTGGGGGATGGCGAGGACCTGGCCGCCGGTCAGCTTCTCGTATCGGTCCATGTACTTCCAGAGGGCCTCCGGATCCTGGCCGTCGAAGGAGGAAAACGGAATGATCTGCTTCACGCGGTCGACGCCGTCGCGGAAAATGACGGTGCGATGGAGGTTGTTGCCCTCGGGCGCCGATGTCCATTCAAAGCCGTGCAGCGTGGTGAAAACCCCGGGATCGTTGAATTTCTCGACCGCCTCGGTAGCCTCCGCCCAAGCCCCAGCCGCGAGCTGAGGATTGTTGATTTCCGGCTTGTTGAGGAAAATGGAATCGATCGCTTCCCACGCCGCCTTGAGGGCCATCTGCGGGCCCTGTTTATACATGTCGTACCATTTCTTGCCCGTCGGGTCGGCGAGCAGCGCCGGATCGCCGCGACGAAGTTGATCAGCCAGACCGAGATATTCGGCATGGTCGGTGACCGCGAACCAGTCCAGCGGACGGTCCAGTCTGACTTTCAAGCCGCTGTCGATGGTGACGACTTCGCCCTTGGCGTAGCGAAACATGTCGGCGGGCAGCAGCGTCACTCCAGTCAGTCCTGCGTCGGCGGAGAGGCCGGTATGGATGTGGGTCGCGCCCCAGAGAACCCGGTCCGGGAAGTTCTGGTCGATGAACGGGGAATAGTTCTCGGGCGTCTTCTCCGCTGGCCCGGTGATTTGCCTGACATCCGCTTCGACCGCCGCGCCGCTCCCCATGGCGGACAGCAACATCGACAATGCGAGAGCGGGAATCGCCAAAGTGGAAACGCCATTGGCTAACCGGTTCATCGTCTTCTCCCCTTGGTGGTTCGCCTTTCGGAAGCCACGATCATTCACTGAGCCGCAATTCGAATCCCGCCGCGCAACGTCCAACCCAACAGCAGAAGACCGCTGGCGGCGATCCAACTCCCGGAGACGCGCATGGCGATGTGGGCCAACCGCGACTGTAGGGGCAACAAGGACGCCGCGACGATCGCGTAGCTCACAAATACCGCCGCGCTCATTCCCAAAACCATGAGAAAACCGCTGGAGTCGCTCGGCAGCGAGGATCCATCGACATAACCGTGCGACGTGCCGAGAACCGCGGCGACCGCGGCGACCGCCCATGAAGACAGCGGCGCGTCCGCCGCGACGAGGCCGCCGATCAGCAGGAGCGACAAGGCTGCGGTAAAACCCTCTCCGGGTCGACCGATCAACAGTCCGGCGGCCCCGCCGACAAGCCAAAACGCCGACAGCACGAATAGCGCGCGCCGCCCGTGCGCGGGGCCACGCAGTCCTGCGAGAACCGCGAGCCCGGCGACGGGAATGCTGTCCTCCGGAGTCAACGCAAAATGAGCGACGCCGTCGTAGACCGGCCCAAGCCCGGTCGTATTCATATGCGCCTCGGCGCCGCCTGAACTCAACGCCAATGCGAGGCCGGCAAGCCCCGCCGCACTCCACAGTCCCGGGCGCGTCGCCGTTTTCACGCGACGACCGCCTGCCAAAGGAAATAGACGCCGCCCATCGCGACGCAGGCGCCGGCCGCTTGCAGCAAAAGGCGTCCCCAAGCCCACTTATGCACTGTGCCGATGGTGATGCCGATGAGGTGCAGCATGCCGGTCGCGATGACGAACCCGATGCTGTAGAGGAGGCCGCTTTCGCCCGGCGGCAGTTCGGCGCCGTGCGCGTGGCCGTGGAAAAGCGCGAACACCCCGACAAGCGCAGCGGCGGCAAAGAGAGGCGGACGCCACTGAGCCAAAACGGCCGCGCCGAGCAGGAGCGCGGACATGGCAATGCCGACTTCGACGCCGGGGAACGGCACGCCGATGAGCCCGAGAAATCCGCCGAACGCCATCACGATCGGGAAAGTGACCGGCAACAGCCATATGGCCGGCGCGCCGAGCTGCGCGCCCCAAAGGCCGACCGACACCATCGCCAGGATATGGTCCAGCCCCGAGATTGGGTGCTTGAAGCCTGAGAGAAATCCCCCCGCCTCGCCGGCGACGATATGCGCGCTCGCAGGACCGGACAGCGAGCACGCCAGCGCTAGCGTCAGCAGACACGTCCGAGTGAGGCCATCGTCGCTAGATTTCATCAGTTTCCTCAGGATGTGATGGGCGATTCCCCGCCTCGTCATAGCGAGCTCTCGGGCTTCAGATCGTTCCAGCGAAACTCGATCGCCTTTCGCACGCGAGCGATTTCGCCATCATCCCCGTAGAAGCGCACGAGACCCAGTTCCTCCGCGCGAGCGAAGGTCAGGCGATGGTCTGCGATCTGGCGCAGCGCCGCTTCCGCCGTCCACACGACCACGTCGCCCGGCTGCGGACCGTCGACGTGAACGGAGGTCGTCGCGCGCCCGCTGTCGAAAACGAAGCGGGTCCAGAGCATCGGCTCGATCAGCACGAGGGTGAACGCCAGCGCGCCGTCTTCGCTTCGTTGATCTCTGAGCGCGTCGCCGAAGAGATGCAGACTGTGATCCGTTTTCAGGTAACCCGCGAGATAGTTCGCCCGAGGCGCCGGTTCGGCCGGGATGATCCCGTTGAGTTGCGCTTGGGTCAGCGCGCCGAGCACGTAGAGCGACTTCGGGTAGAACGCGCTGATGACGCCCTGCTGAAAGTCCGCCGCGCTCGGATCTTCGTAGGCGCAGGCGAAAACGGGGCGCGGACTACTGACGGCCGCGATCGCCACTCCGACGACCAAAGCGCCTGTCCGCACCACGGATACAGCCCCGACCCAGTTCCCCGCCGCGCCCATGCCAACCACTCTTCATAAGCCGGCTAAACCGCCTTGTTAGCCCCGGCTCATCGAACAATCGTCGAACGGTAACGGAAGCGAAACGCGCCGACTATGCACTTTCCGAAAATTTCGCGGGGTCTGCCGCCAGAGTTTGCGAAGGCGATTCGCCGTAGAGCGAGCGATAGACCCCCGCAAAGCGGCCCAGTTCCCAGAACCCGTGGGCGGTGGCGATTCCCGTCACCGTTCCGCTCCTGGGGTCAGCGAGCGCAAGTGCACGACGCACGCGCTGTATTCGGCGCAGCCGGAGATATTTCTGCGGGCTCATTCCGAGATGTTCGCGGCAACAAATCTCCAGGGTCCGGTCCGACACGCCGATCGCGGCGCACAGATCGGTCGTGTACACGGGACGATCGCAACTGGCGGCCACAAGAGCCTGGAAGCGCCTCATGATCGCCGCATGACGGCGCTTGGCGGAGGCGTCCTCCTCGTTCGTTTCTGGTTCGAGACAAGCGGCCAACGCCCGGGCAAGGTCGTGTTCGAGCGAACGCGCGGCTTCTGGATGGGCGAGAATATCCGGCGCCGTCGTGGCGAGGCGCCCGGCGGTTGCGTAGAGCCGCCTGAGACGTTCCATCGTTCCCGACTCGGGCGTTTCCGTCGTCACGTCCTCTGGCGTCGTGAATTCGCGACCGGCCATCGTTATGCCGATCGCAGCCAGCGCATCCAGTGAAAGGGAGATCGTCCCCCACGACACCGCGCCCGATGAACGGGTATAGATCGTTTGCCCGCGGGCAAGCCGCTCGATGCTGGTCGTCACGATCTCCTTGCCGGCTCTGAGCAGGCTCGGCCCTGGCTCGGCGCGTAGCGCAAAGACGGCGCGGCCGTCTGGGATCGCGGTATGCGCCACCCAGGGAAGATTGCTCGAATAATGCTGCAGCCGAAGTTCGTGGAGATCGACGCGGACGTGTTCGGCCGCGAAGCCCCCGCCAACAGTGACGTTCAGCTCGTACTGAAAATCCCGGAACGAGGAGGAATAGTCGTCAGGGTCTGTGAATTGCCGAACGGAACTGGCGGGCACTAGGGAAAGGTCCTATCCCAGTGGGCAGCCAAATGTGGCGTGTCCACAAATCTTTCCCGGATCGAACCCTTTCGGTCAAGCGGCGAACGCGAGTGCCGCTTTCCACAGCGACATCCACTATCGCCATCCGTGATGCCCGCTGTACGTCGAAACCGGCAAAGCTAATTGGGTTCTGACCCTGGAACGCCTCCGCCCTCGAGCCCAAACACCGTCCTCCGGCCGTCGATCCCGCGAAGATCGAAATCCCCCACCGGCGCGAGTTTGTCCGGACAATGTTTCGCGAATTCTTCGGACGCCAGAATCGTCCGTTCCAATCGGCCGCAAAGCTTCTCTATGCGAGCCGCGAGATTCACTGCTGGCCCAATACAAGTAAAATCGAGCCGGTTCCCGCCGCCTATGTTTCCGTACATGACCTGGCCCAGATGGAGCGCCAGCCCGAAGCGGACGTCTTCGGCGTCATCGCCGGGAGATCCGAATTGGGTCGCGACGGTCGCGCTCGCCTCGATGGCCGCGGCGAGCGCGGCTTCGCAGACACGCGAGGTTTCAGCCCGATCTCCGGCGATGGGAAAAATGGCCAGCAGTCCATCGCCCATGAACTTCAAAATCTCTCCGCCGCGCTCGAGGATCGCCGGCGTCTGGCAGTCGAAAAAACGGTTGATGACGTCGACCAGCCCCTGCGGCGGCAATCGCTCGGATAAGGCCGTGAACCCCCGCATGTCCGAAAGCCAGATGCACGCATTGATCGCTTCGGTGTGACCACGCCTGATCTGTCCGCTGAGAATGCGCGAACCCCCCTGGTTTCCGACGTAAATGTCGAGAAAATCGGTTGCCAATTGTCGCAGCGTCGAGATCTCGATCATCCGCGCGAGCGGGTTGAGGATGGCGTCCAATCCCGCGATCTCGGCGTCGGTGAAGCCGCCGGGTCGACGGGTCGCCCAGCTGGCGGCGTTAACGGAGCCGTCGGTGAAGAGAAGCGGCGTAACCAGATAGTCCGTCACGCTCTCCGCCCGGAGTTCGTTCACGACCGTGAGATCGCTCTGGGGTCCCTCTTCGGCAAGCCGCAACCGGATCGGAGCGCCCGTATCGATCACGCGCCTCACCGGACTGCGACGAAATTCCGGCGTCTCGAAAGCCTCGAAGGAGCCGAGGCTGACATCCACTGGGCGCCCGGGCTCCCACAGGTAGCGCCGACCCATGATTTGAGGATGGAGGGCCAGCACAAATACCCCGACTCGCGACAAGGGTATTTCACAGCCGACGAGCCGGTCGCATAATTGACCCAGTAGCTCCTGTGCGTCAGGAGCGGAGCGAGCCCCTGCGGCGAGCCAGTCGCCAATCGCCTCGGTGTCGCGGTTCATCATCGAAAGACCATTTCGGACCCGACGTTCACAGATGAGCGGAGGTCATATTAGCGCAGCGAGCCACGACCCACACCATAAACCGCATGACGCCGACATCTCGTCCGCGATTTTTGCGGCGACCGAAGCTCCCGTTCGGCCACCTGATATCCCCCTGATCAGCGTCATTTGTCGCCCTGTTATCGCCCTGTTAATTTGCTCACGCTGTGCGTGAGGAATTGCTCAAAAACCACTGAAATGTGCTCTCTTCCGGCTGCCCAGCAGGCTGAACCTCGCTCTTTTCCGCCTGTTACCAGGGCTGAACAGATGCGCCCGCCCGCGCTCGAGTCCTGCGCAAGCCGCATAGCCCGCGCTCAGGTTCGTGCTCACAGCGGCGCGACCCCAAAAGCGACAGCCCGCGCTCGCTTTCCCCCGCCCGCTATGATACGGCGAGCGCAATTTGCAGGCGCCCAAAGCGCGCCCATGCGTCGAGTCCCAAAAAATGACGGATATCTTTCAGGAAGTCGACGAGGAGGTCCGGCGCGACAAGGCGGCGGAATTCTGGAAGAAATACCAGAACCTGATCATGGCCGGCGCGGCGCTGATTGTGCTGGCGGCGGGCGGCTTCCGCTACTGGCAGTATGAAAAGGAAAAAGCCGCGCAGGCGGCCGGCGACCAGTTCCAGGCGGCGATCGCCGCCTTTGAAGCTGGCAAGCTCGACGAGGCGAACGGCGGCCTCGGCAAGATCGCGGCCGAGGCGCCCGGCGGCTACCGGATTCTGGCCCAGATGACCGAGGCCGGCGCCAAGGCCGCCTCCAACGCGCCGGCGGCGATCTCCGCCTTCGACGCCATCGCCGGCGACGCGTCGGTCGACCCGCTGTTTCGCGACGCCGCGCGACTGCGCGCGGCGCTGATCCGGGTCGACCAGCCGGGCGAAGAACAGGCGGGCGCCGCGGCGCTGACGTCCCTGTCTCAGGAAGGCGGACCCTACCGGCGCCTCGCGCTCCTGAGCCTCGGCGCGCTGGCTTTGGGCCGGGGCGAATACGACGAGGCGGGCAAAGAGCTCGACCTCGTGCTCGGCGATCCTCAAGCCTCGTCGACCGAGCGTCAGCTCGCCGAACGCTGGCTCGGCCTCGTCGCCTCAAACCGGGCGCCAGCCAAGTAGCTGGCCGGCGAACCGGCCAACAAACCGGCGACGTCGACCGGCGCAGCGAAAGGCCATTGCGTTGTGAGCAAGGTCGCGATCATCGGCCGCCCGAATGTCGGCAAGTCGACCCTGTTCAATCGGCTGGTTGGGCGCAAGCTCGCTCTCGTCGACGATCAGCCCGGCGTCACGCGCGACCGGCGCGAGGGCGAGGCGCGGTTCATGGACCTCACCTTCACCGTCGTCGACACGGCGGGGCTCGAGGAAGGCGATCCCCAGACGCTCGTGGGCCGCATGCGCGCTCAGACCGAGACCGCCCTTCTCGATTGCGACGCGATCCTCTTCGTCATCGACGCACGCGCCGGGATCACGGCGGCCGACCGCCATTTCGCCGCGGCCGTGCGGCGCGTCGGAAAGCCCATCATCGTCGTCGCCAACAAGGCCGAGGGCATGGCGGGGCGCGACGGCGCCTACGAGGCCTTCGGCCTCGGCCTCGGCGATCCGATCGCCTTTTCCGCCGAGCACGGCGAGGGCCTCGGCGAACTTTACGACGCGCTGCTCGAAGCGTTGCCGCCCGCCGCCCGGCTCGATCCGGACGAAGACGACGAGGCGGCGCCGCTGGTTCTCGGCGAGGAGGAGGACGGCAGCGAGCTCGATCCGGAAAAACCGCTCCGCATAGCGGTGCTGGGGCGGCCGAACGCTGGCAAGTCGACGCTCCTCAACCGCATTCTCGGCGAGGACCGGCTGCTCACGGGGCCGGAGCCCGGCATCACCCGCGACAGCATCGGGCTCGAGACGGAGTGGCGCGGACGGAAGCTCAAGCTCTTCGACACGGCGGGCCTCCGACGGCGCTCGCGCGTCGTCGAGAAGGTCGAGAAGCTCGCGGTCGCCGACGCGCTGCGCGCAGTGCGCTTTGCAGAAGTCGTGGTGCTTCTGCTCGACGCTACGATCCCGTTCGAAAAACAGGACCTGACGCTTGCCGATCTCGTCGAGCGCGAAGGCCGGGCGCTCGTCATCGGCCTCAACAAATGGGACCTCGTCGACAACAAGAGCGACAAGGCGCGCGAATTGCGCGCCGAGGCCGACCGGCTGCTGCCGCAATTGCGCGGCGCGCGGGTGATCCCGGTCTCTGGCCTCACCGGCGCGCATGTCGACAAGCTCCTCGAAGCGGTGGTCGCAACGCACGAGATCTGGAACACGCGCATTTCGACCGGCCGGCTCAACCGCTGGCTCGCGCCGGTGATCGACTCGACGCCCCCGCCCGCCGTGTCCGGGCGCCGGATCAAGATCCGCTACATCACCCAGCCGAAGGCGCGTCCGCCGTTCTTCCTTCTGTTCGGCAATTCGGTCGAGACCATTCCGGAAAGCTACAAGCGCTATCTCGTCAACGGCCTGCGCGAAACCTTCGGCCTCTTCGGCGTGCCGATTCGCCTCTCGATGCGATCAGGCGGCGAGAACCCTTATGCGCCAAAGAGGCGGCGGGCGTGAGGAACTCGCTGCGCGAGGCGGTGTTCAGATCTGCACCCGATGAGGCGATTTCAAAGACTTAGGCGCTCTTTTCTGCAACTCGAAACGACCCCGTCAGGAAATGGAATAAGTACATATTATCTATGTTATTTCAGTCAACCCTTGTTTATCGGCGCGCCAACAGCTTCCAGCCAGCGCCTCGGGCCGGGGCGAGTTCAAACGCATAGCGGGCTGGGTCTCGCCCAGGCTCAAAACGCACTCGTCTCAAAGGTTGGCGGCCCGCTTTGGGTCGAAACCGGTCCAACTGATTTGGCTTTGACCCTTCTGGCACGGCCAGCCAGTTGGCGCCGCTCCGGCCTTGACGGAGGGCCGAGAAAGCCTGGCGGATCCAAGTCGAGAGCGCTCGCGCCCGAATCCGCTTGAGCTAGGAGGGACGCATGCTCGTTGCCGCCGGTGATCGAAGAGACGTATGCTGGTCATGATCGATCCCGCGAAAAGTTCGGGAAATGGGTAAGGAATCGTCATGACGCGCTGGGCATTGCCGCTGCTGGCCGTGGTCGTCCTTATCGCCTTCGGGCTGTACTACTGGCCGACCGGGAATCTGACGCCTGCGCCGCAGGCGCAGCCTCCGGGTGCTGCGCCTACGCCCGCCGCGCAAGCGCCGGCCCCCGCGTCGCAGTCCACAGCGCAGGCGACCGCGCCAGCGCCAGCCGCTCAAGCGCCCGCTCCGGCCGCCCCGGCGCCAGCCCCTGCGCCGGCGCCCTCACAGGCGCCCCGGCACGCAGCGGACACGACAGCATCGGCGACCCAGGCTGGAGCGCAGCCGCCCGCTCCTGCCCCGCAGCCCGCGGCGCAAGCTCCCTCTCCCGCGCCAGCGCCCGCCGCCCAGGCGCCGGCTCCAACTCCACAGACCACGCCCGCCGCCGAAGCGACCGCGTCCGCGACCCAGCCCACCGCCGAGGCTCCAGCGCCCGCCGCGGACGCGACAGCGGCGTTGTCCGCGCCTCGGTCCGAAGCCGATCTGGCGAAGCAAGCGGCAGACCAGGAATCCGGGCTCAATGAAAAGGCCAAAGGCGAACTCGCAACGCTCAATCCCGGTTTTGACGCGAAGGCCTTGATCACTGCGCTCAACAACTCGGTCGTGAACTTCCCCTCGGGCAGCGCGGAAGTGCCGGCCAGGATGGCCGACCTCCTGCAGAACGCCGCCGACGATCTGAAAAAGCTTCCGGCGGGCCACCTGCTTGAGATCGCCGGCTACACCGACAACACTGGAAATCCGGGCGACAATGTCACGCTATCGCAGGCGCGAGCCGCGGCCGTACGCGACGCCTTCATCACATATGGCGTCAACCCCGACATGCTGGTCGCAAAGGGCTACGGCCAAGCCGATCCGATCGCCAGTA
Organism: uncultured Alphaproteobacteria bacterium; assembly: GCA_963787135.1. Classification (GTDB taxonomy): domain Bacteria; phylum Pseudomonadota; class Alphaproteobacteria; order Rhizobiales; family Beijerinckiaceae; genus Roseiarcus. The sequence goes on from CAWBBW010000033.1 coordinate 227,364, forward strand.
ACGATACGCTCGAAGGCCGGCTCAAGAACCGCCGCATCGAATATCATATCCTGAAGACGCCATGAAGAGCCGCCGCGCCTGGGGTTTGTTGCTGCGGCGTGGAAGCGAAAAAGCGCGCTCGCCGTGTCGATGGTATTCAGGCGAGCCGAAAAGCTGCCGCCAGGCCTCCCGCAAGCATAAGAAAACGGCCTCGCTCGTCTCCGAGCGAGGCCGCATGCGAAAAGAAAGGCGAACGCGTCAGCTTACATCGGCGTCAGCATGCCGTGGCCGGTCGGGGTCTTCATACCCTCGCAGGTGCCCTTGGCGACATATTTCCAGTGCCCCGGATCGTAGTCGACGGTCGAGGTGCCGGCGCAGGTGGTTCCGGCCCCGGCGGCGCAGTCGTTCTTGCCCGCAAGGGCGATGCCGTAGCACTTGTCGGCGCCGGGCTGCGCGGGGGCGGGGCCGGCCTTGGCGGCGGTGGCGAGAGCGCCCGCGAGCGAGGCGGCGAGCGCGGCGGCGGTGATGGCGGTTCTGACGTTCATGTTGTGAAATCTCCCTATGGAATCAACGGATTAGATTCCGGCGTTGCGGAGCGCCCCGCCGATCGACCGGGCCTTCCGGCCCTGCACCTAGCTTTACGGAACGGGGGCCTCGAGGTTACGGGCTATCCGATCACGAAATCGTGAACAGAAGAGCTGTCAGCGAACTCATCCACTATTCTCGGACTTGAAAGCATTGCTTTCCCCGCCATATCAGCATTGCCTCGAAACAAAACCGCTCTCATGGCCGCACCCCTGCATACCGTCTGCCCTCATTGCAATGCCGTGAATCGCGTCCCCGCGGACCGTCCCGCTGCCGAGGCGGTGTGCGGCTCGTGCAAATCGCGGCTCTTTCCCGGCGAGCCGGTCACGCTGACCGCCGCAAATTTCGACAAGCACATCGGGCGCAGCGACATGCCGGTGATCGTCGACTTCTGGGCGCCCTGGTGTGGTCCCTGCCGCGCGATGGCGCCGATCTTCGAGCGCGCGGCGAAAGAACTCGAGCCCCGCGCCCGTTTCGCCAAGCTCAATGTCGACGAAGAGCCGGCCATCGCCGCACGCTACGGCATCCAGGGCATTCCGACGCTGATCGTTTTCGATCATGGCAAGGTCGCGAAGCAGCACGCGGGACTCGTGGACATGAACTTCCTGCGCGGGCTCGCCGCCTGACGCGTTCGCTTGCCCTTTCCGGCCGCTTAAGGCCATAAGGCCGCTTTCGTGGGCGTTGTCGTTCGCCTCAATTCGCCCGTTAGAGCAAGCGCCATGCGTCTCTCCCGCTATTTCCTGCCGATCATGAAAGAGACTCCCAAAGAAGCGGAGATCGTTTCGCACCGGCTGATGCTGCGGGCGGGCATGATCCGCCAGGAGGCGGCTGGCATCTACGCCTGGCTGCCGCTGGGGGTGCGCGTCCTCCACAAGATCAGCGCCATCGTGCGCGAGGAGCAGAACCGGGCCGGCGCGATCGAGGTCCTGATGCCGACGATCCAGCCGGCGGAGCTGTGGCGCGAGTCCGGGCGCTACGACGACTACGGCAAGGAAATGCTGCGCATCCGCGACCGGCACGACCGCGACATGCTCTACGGACCCACCAACGAGGAGATGATCACCGAGATCTTCCGCGGCTCGGTGCGCTCCTACAAGGATCTGCCGCTCAATCTCTATCACATCCAGTGGAAGTTTCGTGACGAGGTGAGGCCGCGCTTCGGCGTGATGCGCTCGCGCGAGTTCCTGATGAAGGACGCCTATTCGTTCGACCTCGATCAGGCGGGCGCGCGCCACTCCTACAACAAGATGTTCACTGCCTATCTGCGCACCTTCAAGCGGTTCGGCCTCACCGCCATCCCGATGCTCGCCGATACCGGCCCGATCGGCGGTGATCTGTCCCACGAGTTCATCATTCTGGCCTCGACCGGCGAGAGCGAGGTCTTCTGCCATCGCGACTATCTGACGTTCGAAACGCCGCCCGAGGACATCGATTTCGACGACGCAGCCGTGATGCAGGGCGTGTTCGACAAATGGACATCGCTCTACGCCGCGACCTCGGAGAAGCATGAGCCGGCGGCGTTCGAGGCGCTGCCCGAGCCCTCGCGCATTTCCGCCCGCGGCATCGAGGTCGGCCATATTTTCTACTTCGGGATCAAATACTCCCTGCCGATGAAAGCCGTGGTCAACGGGCCGGACGGCAGGGAGCACTTCGTCCACATGGGCTCTTACGGCATCGGACCGAGCCGGCTCGCAGCCGCGTTGATCGAAGCGAACCACGACGAGGCGGGCGTCATCTGGCCCGACATCGTCGCGCCGTTCCGCGTCGGGCTCATCAATCTCAAGGTCGGCGACGCCGCCTGCGACGGCGCGTGCAAGCAGATCTACGCCGCGCTCGAAAAAGCCGGCGTCGACGTGCTCTATGACGACCGCGACGAGCGCCCCGGCGCCAAATTCGCCGCCATGGACCTGATCGGCGCGCCGCACCAGGTCATCATCGGACCGAAGAGCCTCGGGGAAGGCAAGGTCGAGTTGAAGGCCCGCCGGAGCGGCGAGCGCGAGCTTCTGAGCATCGGGGCGGCGATCGCCAAGCTCGGCGGGACGACGTGATGTTACGGCCCGGGTGTCCCAGCTCCCTTTTCATCATGGCCGTCCCAGGACTTGAGATGGCCCCCGCATGACCGCGACCGTCGAGGCCGCCGCCACGCCGGCGCGGGCGACGCGGCCGTTTGCGCCCTTCGAATGGATGGTCGCGTTCCGCTATTTGCGCGCGCGCAATGCCCAGAAGTCGATCTCCGTCATCGCCGGGTTCTCCTTCCTCGGCATCGTGCTCGGGGTCGCGGCGCTCATCGTCGTCATGTCGGTGATGAACGGCTTCCGGCATGACCTCATGGAGAAGATGATCGGCCTCAACGGCCACATGTTCCTGCAAGGGGTCGAGACGCCGCTGACCGACTACGAGGCAGTAACGGATCGGGTCGGCAAGGTCCCGGGCGTGACGCTTGCGCTGCCGCTGGTCGAGGGCCAGGCCTTCGCCAGCTCGCCCTATGGCTCGTCCGGCGCGCTGGTGCGCGGCATCCGCGGGCAGGATCTCGAGCGCCTGCCCGGCGTCGCCGGCCACATCACGCAAGGGTCGCTCGCCGGCTTCGACGACGGGCAAGGCGTCGCGGTCGGCTCGAAGCTCGCCGAGCACCTGAGCCTGCGGGTCGGCGACAAGCTGACGATCATGTCGCCGCACGGGGCGGAGACGCCCTTCGGCGTCACGCCGCGCATGAAGGCCTATACCGTTGTGGCGATCTTCCAGATCGGCATGGCGACCTTCGACAACACCTTCATCTTCATGCCGCTCGCCGAGGCGCAGACCTTTTTCAACTACGACGGCCAGGCCAACGTGATCGAGGTCTATGTCGCCGATCCCGACAACATGGACGCGATGCGGAAGGCGATCGAGCCCGCCGAGCAGCGCCCGATGATCGACACCGACTGGCGCCAGCTCAACCGCAGCTTCTTCGACGTGCTCGGGGTCGAGAGCAACGTGATGTTCGCGATCCTCGCCCTCATCATGCTGGTCGCGGCGCTCAACATCATCTCCGGCCTCATCATGCTGGTGCAGGACAAGGCGCGCGCGATTGCGGTCCTGCGCACAATGGGCGCGACGCGCGGGGCAGTGATGCGGATCTTTCTCATCACCGGCGCAACGATCGGCGTGGTCGGGACCGTTGTCGGCCTCGTGCTCGGCCTCCTCGTCGCGCACAATGTCGAGCCGATTCGCCGGGGCCTTGCGTGGCTGACCGGCGCGAACCTCTTCCCCTCCGAATTCTATTTTCTCTCGCAACTGCCCTCTCGGGTCGAGACGAGGGACGTGATCGCGGTCGTTGCGCTCGCGCTCTTCTTATCGATCGCGGCGACGATCTATCCCTCCTGGCGCGCGGCGAAACTCGATCCGGTGGAGGCGCTCAGGTATGAATGACGCCGGGCGATTTTCGGCGCTCGCGCTCGAGTCCGTCGAACGCCGCTATGGCCGCGGCGAAACCACGGTCGAAGTCCTGAACGGCGCGAGCCTTGCGCTCTATTCCGGCCAGTCGGTGGCGCTGATCGCGCCGTCGGGCGCGGGAAAATCGACGCTCCTGCATCTGGCCGGCCTGCTCGAGCGGCCGAGCGCCGGCGAAGTGATGGTCGCGGGCAAGGCGACCTCGGCCATGACCGACGACGAGCGCACGGCGCTGAGGCGGAACCAGATCGGCTTCGTCTACCAGTTCCATCACCTCTTGCCGGAGTTCTCGGCGCTCGAGAATCTTGTGCTGCCGCAGATGATCGCCGGGCTTCCCCGCGCCGAGGCCGGAGCTCGCGCGCGAGAACTCCTCGGCTATCTCGGCCTCGCCGCGCGCGAGACCCATCGCCCGGCCGAGCTTTCGGGTGGCGAGCAGCAGCGCGTCGCCATTGCGCGAGCGGTCGCCAACGGCCCGCGCATCCTGCTCGCCGACGAGCCGACCGGCAATCTCGACCCCAAGACCGCCAACCATGTGTTCGGGACCCTCGCCGCGCTCGTCAAAGCGACCGGCCTCGCCGCCCTCATCGCCACCCACAACCTCGAGCTCGCCGCCCGCATGGACCGCCGCGTGACGATCCGCGACGGGCAGGTGGTGGAGATGGCGTAGGCGGCAATGAACAGGGCTAGATGGTGGGCTCACGCCAATCGAGTCCCGGAAAGCGCGCAAAATCGCGATCGTACGTGATCCACACGCAGCCCCGCTCAATGGCCAGCGCCGCAAACCACGCGTCCGCAACGAGAGGGCCGCGAACGGCGGTCTCCAAACAGATTCGTCGGAATATCGTCCAGTGCCGCGACCCGGGACTGACGATCTCACAATGGGGTTGGTTCAGAAGATTGTCGCAAAAAGCGCAGACTTCCTCGATCGGGCTCGGTCGAACATAGATGCGCGGATTGGTGACGATCCTGGCTAGCGCGCTCAACGTCAGCGGGGAAAGCCCGAATTGCGCGTCGTCCCGAACGACGTTGTCGAGCCATCTCTTGCAGATGGCGTGCCGAACCGACTCTGTACGAAATGAATAAATCAGGACGTTAACGTCCGGCAGGATCACCTCATCCGCCCGACGTAACTGCGATCGTCGAGTTCCTGCAAGGCAGCTGAGTCCTCCAAGTCGATCCCCGGCATCAATCCACCGGTCATTGACGACACAGGCGGCAGGATGCGAGCGGCGCCGGCAGGTGGAACATGTTCATTGACCAGCCGGCGCAAGCCTTCCTCGATCAGCGCTGTCAGCGAGCGACCCTCCGCGGCGGCTTTGCGTTTCGCGCGGCGGACAAGATCTTCGGGAAGGCGAACGGTCGTTCGTTCAGACATATGTCGCGACATATGCGCGCTGAGGCAATATGTCAAGACATCATCCTATCCTCGCGTCAGATTGACTCCCAATTCGCTGACATGTTAGCGGAAATAGCGTCGGCCGCGCGCGCTGCTCTTCGCGGCCGCAACGCCAATCACGACCGTCATCGCAGCCGCGGCAGGCGTCGCGGGGGAATGAAACGTTCACGGAGGAAATCAATGAGTCGAAAAATTTCGACGCTGGCGCTTTGCGCCGCCGCCAGCGCGCTGATCGCCGGAACCGCTCACGCGGACACCAGCAAAATGAAAATCGCCTTCTCGAACAATTACGCCGGCAATTCCTGGCGTCAGGCGATGCTGAAGAGCTACGACCTCGTGACTCAGCAAGCGGTCAAGGATCATGTCGTCGCTGCCGCCGACGTGTTCACTACCGCAGACAAGGAAGTCCCGACCCAGGCCGCGCAGATCCAGAACCTGATCCTTCAGGGTTATAATGCAATTGTCATCAACGCCAGTTCGCCGGACGCGCTGAATGGCGCGATCAAGCAGGCCTGCGACGCGGGCATTGTGGTCGTATCTTTCGACGGCATCGTCACCGAGCCCTGCGCCTATCGTGTCGTCGTCGACTTCAACGACTACGGCAAACAGGAAATCGAGCACATGGCGAAGTTCCAGCCGAAGGGCGGGAACCTGCTTGAGATCCGTGGCCTCGCCGGCACATCGATCGACGATGCGATCCACGCGGGCATTCAAGATGGCGTGAAGGCGCACCCCGAGTTCAAGATCGTCTCATCGGTCACCGGCGACTGGGACCAGACGACCGCGCAAAAGGCGGTCGCAACTGTGCTGCCGTCGCTGCCGCCAATCGCGGGCGTCGTCGACCAGGGCGGCGACGGCTACGGCGCCGCCCAAGCCTTCATCGCGGCCGGAAAACCTTTGCCGACCATCATGATGGGCAATCGCCAGGACGAATTGCAGTGGTGGAAGGAGGAAAAGGACAAGAACGGCTACACCACATGGTCCGGCACGATCGCGCCGGGAATCTCGACGCTTGCCTTCTGGGTGGCGCAGCAGGTGCTGGACGGCAACAAGAACATCCCGCACGACCTCCGGGTGCCCTACCTCCAGGTCACCCAGGATACTCTCGACAGCATGCTGCCGACGATCCAGAAAGGCGGCGTGGCCAACCAGGAATACAGCCAGGCTGACGCGATCGCCGCCATCAAATCAAACATGAAGTAGGGGTACTTCGGCGAGACGAAACGCGTCGCGCGCTTAGGGACTGACAAAAATGCCGGGCGCGGGCGCTTCTCTCGTCGACTTTACCGGCGTCGAAAAGTCTTACGGCGCCGTTCGGGCCCTGGACGGGGTCGATTTCTTCATTGCTCACGGCGAATGCGTCGGCATTGTCGGCCATAACGGCGCCGGCAAGTCGACGCTGATGCATGTGCTGAACGGGGGCGTTGCGCTCGATCGCGGGCGGCTCGTCATCGCAGGCGATGACCAGCGCGCATACTCGGCCGTTCGGGCCAAGGCGCTCGGCCTGCGATGCGTCTTTCAGGAGCTGTCGCTCTGCCCGAATCTGACGGTTGCCGAAAACGCGCGCGTTTTCCACCCCTCGATACGCGGCTTCGGCTGGCGAAGACGCGCGGGGCTCCTCATTCGCGACAAGCTCGACGAGATCTTTCCCGGTCACGGCGTCGCTGTCGACGATCTCGTGCAGGACCTCTCGATCGGCCGGCGTCAGATGGTCGAGATCGCGCGCGCCTTTTCGGTCTCCGACCAGCCGGCCCGGCTCGTCATTCTTGACGAGCCGACCTCCTCGCTCGACGCCCACACCGCAAGACAGTTGCTGAGCCATGTGCGGCGCTCGGTCGAATCCGGCGTCAGTTGCGCCCTCATTTCGCATATTCTTGGCGAGGTGCTTGAGACCTGCGACCGCATCGTCGTGATGCGCGACGGCAAGGTCGTCGCTGCCGACGCGTCACAGAATTTCGACCGGACGAAGCTGGTCGCCGCGATGGGCGGAGTCGAAAGCGGACCCGCCGCCGAGACGAAGGCGGCTTCAGCCGGCGCGCGCGGCGAGGCGCCGATCCGCGTACGAATGCGCGCGAAGCGACAGGCGGACCGCCATCAACTCGTTGCGCATGAGGGCGAGATCGTCGGCCTTGCGGGTCTTGCCGGCCACGGCCAGACCGATTTTCTGCTCGCCGCCTTCGACGCCGCCTCCCACCCGCGCCCAGGGGACACGGTTGCAGGTCCGGTCGCGCTCGTGGCGGGTGACCGCGTGTCGGACGGCGTCTTTCCGCATTGGTCGATTGCGCACAATATCGGGGTGCGCTCGCTGAAAAGCCTGCGCGCCGGGGCGCTCGTATCGCCGCGTCTGGAAGTGGCGCTGGCCGAGTCCTGGCGTCAGCGGATCCGGATCCGCACGCCGGACGTCAGGAACGGCATCCTGACGCTCTCGGGCGGCAATCAGCAGAAGGCCCTGTTCGCGCGCGCGCTCGCTTCCGACGCGCGCGTTGTGTTGATGGACGATCCAATGCGCGGCGTCGACTACGGCACTAAGCTCGAAGTCTACGATCTTATCCGGACGGAGGCCGAAGCCGGGCGCACCTTCCTCTGGTACACGACCGAGACTGAAGAGCTGAAGAACTGCGACCGCATCTACATCTTCCGCAATGGGGCAATAGTTGCCGAACTAAGTCGCGACGAACTGACGGAGGAGCGGGTCATCCATTCTTCCTTCGCCGGCATCGCCTCATGACCACCGCAAGCGCGGCTCCGGCGTCCTCGCGCGCAAGCGCCGCTGACCTCCGGCGCGGGCTTCGCGCGGCGCTCCCTGCTCTCTCGCTTGCGCTCGTCATCGCCGCGATCGCCTGGCTCAATCCGCGGGCCATCAGCTATTTCGGCTTTACGCTGATGCTCAATCTCGCGATCCCGATCGCGCTTGTGACGATGGCGCAGATGTTCGTGATCGCCTGCAACGACCTGGACCTCTCGATTGGCGCTTTCGTCGGCTTCGTGACCTGCGTCTCCGCCACCTGGCTACGGGACGAACCGTGGTTCGGCGCTCTGGCCCTTCTCGGCTGCGTTGCGCTCTACGCCGCGCTCGGCGCGCTCATCTATCTGCGCAACCTGCCTTCGATCGTGGTGACGCTCGGCATGAGCTTCGTGTGGCAGGGGCTTGCCATTCTGCTTCTGCCGAAGCCCGGCGGCAGAGCGCCCGTCTGGCTTCAGGCGATCATGGGCGTCAAGCCGCCGTTCATCCCGTTCCCGATTGTCGCCGCGCTGCTGATTGCGGCGGTCGGCTGGTTCGGCGTCATGCGCACGTCCTATGGGGCGGTCCTGCGCGGAGCGGGCGGAAATGCCATCGCTATCGAGCGCGCGGGCTGGTCGCTCCTCAAAGTCAAGGCGACGCTTTTCGCATTGGCGGGAGCTTTCGGCGTGCTGTCGGGTATGGCGCTTGTGGGCATCACGACCTCGGCCGACGCCAACATCGGCAACGGCTACACGCTCTTGTCGATCGCCGGCGTCATCCTCGGCGGCGGTGAGTTCGTCGGCGGAAAGGTGTCTCCGATCGGCGCCGTTCTCGGCGCGCTGACCATGGCGATGGCCGCTTCGCCCCTCCTCACCTTCATGAATATTCCGCCCGACTGGCAAGTCGCAGCCAACGGCGCGATCCTTATCATCGTTCTGGCGGCCCGGGTGCTGATCAGCCGCAACGGAGCCGAGCGATGATCGACATCGCCAGGACCTTGTTCGCGCGTCCCTGGATCTGGTCCTTCCTCGGCGCAGCAATCGTCTGGCTCGCGGCGATCGCTTTCACCGGCGGCTACGGCGGCGGCGGCATGCTGACTGCCGCCCTGTCGCTCGCGGTCTTCACCGTCATTGTCGGCGTCGGGCAGATGTTCGTGATTACGCTCGGACCGGGCAACGTCGATCTTTCGCTCCCGGCCAACATTGGGCTCGCAAGCGCGGTTGCGATGAAGACGATGGGCGGCGACGACTCGCGGGTCGCGATCGGACTGGCGGCGGCCCTTGCCTGTGGGCTTGCGGTCGGAAGCGTCAACTATCTCTTGATCCGGGCCCTGCGGATCCCTCCGATCATCGCGACGCTGTCGGCGAGCTTCGTCATCCAGTCGGTCGATATCTCTTATGGGCGCGGCCTGCAGATCAAGCCGCCGCCGGGTTTTGCCGACTTCACCAATATTGAGTTCATCGGCGTGCCGCTGCTGGCGATCCTGACGGCGCTGTTTACGCTGGGCGCGAATGTCGCGTTGCATCGGACGATTTGGGGCCGTTCCGTTCAGGCGATCGGCCAGAACATTCGCGCCGCGCGACTGGCCGGCGTCAAGGTCGAGCCGGTTCGCTTCACGGCTTACGCACTTTGCGGCGCGCTTGGCGGCATCGATGGGGCGCTGCTCGCCGGTTATTTCCGGGGAGCCAACGTCGACATCGGCAACGAATATCTGCTGGCCTCGATCGCCGTCGTCGTCATCGGCGGCACCTCGGTCTCTGGCGGCAAGGCCAATCTGCCGGGCGTCTGGGGCGGAGCGCTGTTTCTCGTGTTGCTCCTGACGATGCTCAACACCTTCGGCGTCAGCGCCGGCGTGCGTCTCCTTCTGACCGGCCTCATCATCGTCGCCGTGATCACGGCCGCCGGCGGAGAGAAGCGAGCGCGATGAGCCGCGCGCTGAACCGCATGGATGGACCGCGAAACGTCCGCCCCTCACAGCGGAATGTTGTCGTGCTTCTTCCACGGGTTCTCGAGCTTCTTGTTGCGCAGCATCGCCAGCACCCGCGACAAGCGTTTGCGGGTCGAGTGCGGCATGATCACCTCGTCGATATAGCCGCGCTCGGCGGCGACGAACGGCGATAAGAACGCGTCCTCGTATTCCTTGGTGCGCTCGGCGATCTTCAAGGGATCGTTGATGTCGGCGCGGAAGATGATCTCGACCGCGCCCTTGGCGCCCATCACCGCAATCTGCGCCGTCGGCCAGGCGAGGTTGATGTCGCCGCGCAGGTGCTTGGACGCCATGACGTCATAGGCGCCGCCGAAGGCCTTGCGGGTGATGACGGTGACCTTCGGCACCGTCGCCTCGGCGTAGGCGAAGAGGAGCTTTGCGCCATGTTTGATGAGCCCGCCGTATTCCTGCGCCGTGCCAGGCAGGAAGCCCGGGACGTCGACGAAAGTGACGATCGGGATATTGAAGCAGTCGCAGAAGCGCACGAACCGCGCGGCCTTCCGCGAAGCGTCGCTGTCGAGCACGCCTGCCAACGCCAGCGGCTGATTGGCGACGACGCCGACCGTCGTGCCCTCGATGCGGGCAAAGCCGGTGACGATATTCTTGGCGTGCGCCTCCTGGATCTCGAAAAAGTCGCCCTCGTCGGCGATCTTGAGGATCAGCTCCTTGATGTCGTAGGGCTTGTTCGGATTGTCGGGGATCAGCGTGTCGAGCGACATGTCGATCCGGTCGGGATCGTCGAAGCTCGGCAGCTTGGGCGGATGCTCGAGGTTGGAGGCCGGCAGGAAATCGATCAGCCGGCGCATCTGCAGGAGCGCCTCGACGTCATGGTCGTAGGCGCGATCGGCGATCGAGGAACGGGTGGTGTGGACCTGCGCGCCGCCGAGCTCCTCGGCGGTCACCGTCTCGTTGGTGACCGTCTTCACCACGTCCGGGCCGGTCACGAACATGTAGCTCGTGTCGCGCACCATGAAGATGAAGTCGGTCATCGCCGGCGAATAGACATCGCCGCCGGCGCAGGGTCCCATGATCAATGAAATCTGCGGGATGACGCCGGACGCAAGCACGTTGCGCTGAAACACTTCGCCGTAGCCGCCGAGCGCCGCGACGCCCTCCTGGATGCGCGCCCCGCCCGCATCGAAGAGGCCCACGATCGGCGCACGGTTCTTGACCGCCATGTCCTGGATCTTGGTGATCTTCTGCGCGTGGGTTTCGCTCAGCGAGCCGCCAAAGACGGTAAAATCCTTGGCGAACACATAGACGGTGCGGCCGTTGACGGTGCCCCAACCGGTCACCACGCCGTCGCCCGGAATCTTGGTCGCCTCCATGCCGAAATCGTCGCAGCGATGCTGGACGAACATGTCGAACTCCTCGAACAAGTCGTGGTCGAGCAGGAGCTCAATCCGCTCGCGCGCGGTGAGCTTGCCCTTGGCGTGCTGCGCCGAGATGCGCTGCTGGCCGCCGCCGATGCGGGCGCGTTCGCGGCGGGCGTCGAGGCGGGCAAGGATGTGTTTCATCAATAACTCCGGGCTCTGGTGGCCGGTCCACGACGACAGCGGGGCATTTGTGCGGCCGGGGCATAGCATGCCTCGCCCGGCGCCGGAACGGGTGACAGGAAGTCCGTTGCAGTCCGCGTAGCCAGGGGTGCGCTGTAGGGCGCGGTCGCTGACCGCGCCGGCCGGGTCACCGACCCGGCCCTACAAGGCGCCTGCGCCGCCGCGCTCAGCGAGCGCGGCTACTCGCGCGTCTCCGCCAGCACCATCCCCGCCGCCTCCATCTCGCGCCAGCGGATGGCCCGGCGCGCCTTCGCCTCTTCGTCGACACCCCATTGCTCGGTCTGGAAGTCCTCGTCGATATGCGCCACGCGCCAGGCTTCGGCGGAGCGTAAGAAACCCGCGGGCCACCGCGAGCGCCAGCAGCGCCGAGCCGGTCAGGGTCGTGATCACGCTCAGCGCAGCAAGCGCCGCCGGATCATCGACCGCGTCGAGCGCGGCGCGCACTGCAGCCAGCGCCTCGGGCGGCTGGGCGACGTGGATGACCCCGGCCGCCAGATTGAACCGCGCGCCGAGCGCCTCAGCCGCCCAGGCGAGAATCGGATCGAAAGCGAGCCGCTGCCGCTCGGCCAGCGCTTCCGGCGCCTCCGCCCGGTAGCAGAGCAGGTCCGAGCCGGCGTAGCCTGCGATGTCTGCCCGCGTCTCCTCCATCGCGCCCGCAACGCCGTCGATAGCGGAGTTGAGAAGCCTCGTCAGCGGCATGTCGGCGGGATCGACCGTCTCGCCCTGCCGCCCCCATTCCTCGGCCACGCGCTGCATCAGCGCGCGGCTCGCGGCGGCAAGCTTGTTGCGCCCGGGCGTCCGGGCCGCGCGTCCGTCGAGCGTCAGCTCAAAGCCGCCGCCTTCGGCCTCGCGGACTCCGACCGACTTGTAAAATCTCCTGACCGTCGGCTGGCGCATGTTGGCCTGGGCGGCGCGGATTGGATCGCGGCCGTCACTCATCGGGCGCGTCCTCGATCGGGTCGCGCGCGGGCGGCTCGAAGCCGAACATCTCGAAGCTCTTTTTCATGTGCTCCGGCAGCGGCGCGGTCACGTCGATGATTCCGCCACGCGGATGCGGCAGGACAAGGCGCCGGGCGAGCAGATGCAGCTTCGGCTCGATCCCCGGCGGGACGGCGCGCAGAGCGTCGTGGCGCGCCGGATCGTTCTCGGGCTTGCGGTTATATTTCGGATCGCCAACGATCGGATGGCCGATCGCCTCGGCATGCGCGCGCAACTGATGGGTGCGGCCGGTGATCGGGCGCATCGAGAGCCAGGCGATGCGAGGCGTCACCTTGTCGACGACCGCGTAGAGCGTCAGCGAATGCTGCGCGTCGGGGTCGCCGTGCTTGGCCACCCGCACGCGCTCGATATCCGCCCGGCCCGCGGCGCGCGCGCCCCGCTCGTCGCCCATGCCCTCGCCCTTGGCCAGAAACATCGAGATCCGCCCCTGCGCCGGTTTCGGCACGCCCTCGACCAGCGCCCAATAAATCTTCTTGGCTCCGCGCGAGCGGAAGGTCGCGCCGAGCTCGGCCGCCATCTTGCGCGACTTCGCGACCAGCAATACGCCCGAGGTGTCGCGGTCGAGCCGATGGACCAGAACCGGCCTTTCGCCGTTCTTGTCGGCGAGCGCCTCCAGCATGCCATCGATGTGGCGCTTCGTGCCGGAGCCGCCCTGAACGGCAAGGCCGTGAGGCTTGTTGAGCACGATCACGTCGCGGTCCTCGTAGAGGGTCATCGCCCGGATCGCCTCGGCGTCCTCCGGGGTCGCGAGTTTCACGCGAGTCCCCTGCCCGGCCGGAAGCTTGAGCGGCGGAACGCGGACGCTCGCGCCCGGCTCGAGCCGCGTCGAAACCTCGGCGCGCTTGCCCGAGACCCGGACTTCGCCCTTGCGCACGATCTTCATCAGATGCGTCTGGGGAAGGTCGGGGAACCGGCGCCGGAGCCAGCGGTCGAGCCGCATGCCGGCCTCATCCTCGCCGATGTCGTAGACGGCGACCTTGTCCGCCGCCGGCTTGCCAGTGTCGCCCATGCCGCGCCTCATAGCGCAGCGCCGGAGGCCAAGGAAGGGCGGACAGAGGAGCGCTTACGCCGCGGGGGGACGGCCGGCCATTGTCATGCCCGCGAACGCGGGCATCCAGTCGCCTCCGCCAGCGTCTCCGATCCGCTCACGCGTTCAACGTTTCGTACAGATCAGCCCATTCGGGGTTGAACGTTTCGATCAGATCGAGCTTCCACCGACGCTCCCATTTTCTTCAGCTGCTTCTCACGTGCGATGGCTTCATTGACGTCGCCGTAATGCTCGTACCAGACAAGCATCTTCACAGCGTATCGCGACGTGAATTGCGAGCCGCGGCCGGTCCGATGGTGAAGAGCGCGCGCCGGCAGATGGTTTGTCACGCCGATGTAAAGCGTTCCATTGCGGCGGCTCCCCATGATGTAGACGCTGTATCGGCGCCCGTTCATCGGGGGATCCTCACACGGGGAAAGTCCCTCGCAAAGACACGATCATTCGGACGCCAGCGGCGGCTCTCTGGATGCCCGCGTTCGCGGGCATGACACACGCTCCAAGCTGGTGCAGGTTAGCCTGAAAAGCTCGAAAGGAGCCGCTCATGGCCCATCATTTTCACGCCGTCGTCTGGATCGACCACAACCAGGCGCGGATCTTCCACTTCAATGTCGACGAGGCCGACAGGACGGTCGTCCGCGATCACATCGTTCGCGACCTCCATTCGCGGGAGAAGCGCACGGGCCATAGGATCGAGGACAACAAGCCGTTCTTCGAGGATGTCGCCAGGGCGATCGCCGACGCCGGCGCCATCCTCATCGTCGGTCCGGCGCAGGAGAAGGACTTCTTCGCCAAGTTTCTCGCCGAGAAGCATCCCGCGATCAGGGCCCACGTCGAGGGGGTCGAGAGCGCGGACCACCCCACTGACGGCGAACTCCTGGATCACGCGCGCCGCTTCGTCAAAGCCGCCGACCGCATGCGGCCGCAAACCTGACCCCTTCTCCCTCCGGGAGAAGGTGGCGCGAAGCGCCGGATGAGGGGGACGCGCCGCAAGGCGCGTCGCCGCGCCAACAACGGAGACTTGCATGCCCTACGAACTCTTCTACTGGCCAAGCATCCAGGGGCGCGGCGAATTCGTGCGGCTCGCGCTCGAGGACGCCGGCGCTCCTTACGTCGATGTCGCGCGCGAGCAGGGCAAAGGCCGCGGCGTCAAGGCGCTGATGGCGATGCTCGACGGCGGCGCCGCGCCATTGACCCCCTTCGCCCCGCCCTTCCTGCGCGACGGCGAGGTCATCGTGTCGCACGTGGCCAATATTCTCGCCTGGCTCGGCCCGAAGCTTGGCCTGGCGCCCGAAGGCGAGGCGCTGCGTCTCTTCGCCCATGGCCTGCAGCTGACGATCACGGATTTTGTCCTCGAGGTTCACGACACCCATCACCCGATTTCGACCGACCTCTATTACGAGGACCAGAAGCGCGAGGCGAAAGCGCGGACGGCCGCGTTCCTGACGCATCGCGTGCCGAAATATCTCGGCCATTTCGAGCGCGTGCTAAACGAGAACCCGTCCGGCCCCGCGCATGCGGTCGGCGGGGCCACGACCACTGTCGATCTCTCGCTCTTCCAGATCTGGGCGGGGATGACATACGCCTTCCCGCGCGCCTTCGCCGGCGCCGATAAGCGCTACCCCGCGCTCGCTTCGCTCGCCGCCGCGGTCGCCAGGCGCCCCAACCTCGCGCGCTATCTCGCCTCGGAGCGGCGGATCCCGTTCAACGAATCGGGCGTCTTCCGGCATTATCCAGAGCTCGATCAGGCGGCGGGGAAGGCGGGCCGAACGAAGGTCTAGTGGCCAAAATCTGACGCAAGGTCCCCACATCGGCGAACCGATGAGCGCGAGGATCCGTGGACGTCTTCAGCGGTGACCCACGCGGCGGCATCGCGTGCTCTATGAGCCACGTCTCGCGAATTGTGACGGCGTTTGACACAGAGCGGATATTCGATCAAGCTGCCGGAATGTCGCCGGAAAACCGAAAGCCGATGTTTTGCGCGCTCAAGACATCACGAAGCAACCGACTGACGGGACACATCCCGGTCGCGCGCGACGTTCCTCATGTTGAAAGCCAATTGCAGATCGCAGTAGGCATAATCGTGAAGAGGAGCCACTGGCATGGATTTCAAAGACCTTCTCACTAAGGAGAAATTCGACCTCGAAAGAGTCATGGTCATGAGACACAGCCCCAAGGAACCGGAGCTGCGGAAGGTCTTGCCGTGGTTCGCGGTGGAAAGGCCAGAAGTTTTCAATGCTTACCAGCAATGTCAAAATCCCCAAGCCGAAAAAGCACTGATGAAAGCCGAGTTTGTTGCATCCTTCATCGGTCATGGTGACAAGGCTACCTGGGTTGGCCTTTATCACCGAGGCAATTGGCAGCCAATCAACGACGTACAGTTCTGGGCAATTCCCGCAATTCAAGAATTGAAGCCATTTGGCATAAAGGGATTAGAGGCTCATCGAGATCGAGTTGCCCAATGGTTCGACCTCCAATTGCTTGACTTCTGCAAAGATTGGAAAGGCCGTCTCGTGGTGAAGTGGCCACCGGGACGGCTTTGGTGGCGTTGGGCGAAGACTAACGACTTCAGCATCCATGCGATCCATGAGGACAGTGTGTTTGATTAGGAAATGCCTTCCTGGGATCGGCTCAGCCTAACATGGGCGGAACTCAAGGTGCTGCCAAACAAATGGAAGGCAGCGCTTGGCCATTGGCGTGCTGTATATTTTATTTTCGATCGTTCCGATGCGAAAGGTTATGTTGGTTCCGCCTCTGGCAATGAAAATCTCCTCCGGCGCTGGCGAAATTATACCGACACCGGACACGGTGGGAACGTCGCGTTAACAAAGCGTAACCCCGACAATTTCGTCTTCAGCATTCTCCAACGGACCTCTCCTGATATGGAAGATGTCGAACAATTGGAGTCAAGTTGGAAGGATAGACTACACACGAGAGACTTTGGGCTTAACGACAACTGATCATTCCTGGTTCTCAAGCTTGTCTCGCTTTTTCGCGCGGTCAACGTCTCCTCCTTGGTCAACTCCCGTCATCGAGAACCTCCGAACTGACCTGCCGCAGAGGGTCGAATTTACCCGTTCACCGAATAGGCCGGCAACGCCCCTCCTTGCGCACTCCCGCCCTACCTCGCCACAAACACCACCCGATCGCCGACCGCATAGAGCAGGCAGGCCGCGGGTTTGAACTGGGCCGCGCAGTCGGCCATCGTCCTGTCGATCGCCTGCACGATCGTGGCGCCGCCGCGCCAGAGCCAGAGCCCGCTGGTCGTCAGCGCAAAGGCGCGCGGGCCGTGGGCCTTTTGGTACTCAGCCGCCTGCGTCCGTGCGGAAGCGGCCACGAACGGCAGGACGGTTGAATCGAATTGGCTCGGCCGGCTGAACAGCATTTCCTGCCGCGGCGCCGAGTCCGCGCTCTGCCGCGCCTGAAAACCGTTGACGGAGAGAATGGCGCAAGGCCGGCCGGCCTCGAATTCGCAGAGTTCGAGCGCCTGCCGCCCGGCGTCGGACGGGACGTAGTCCGCCATGGTCCTCGGCGCGCTGTTCAGGGTCCAGATCTTCCGGTCCGCCGACGCGGCGAAGACGAACCCGAGGAATTCGCCGGTTCTCATCTTTGCCTTCGCCTGCCCGACCGCCGCCTTTGCCGCGTCGGGAAGACCGGCGACCTGATACGGATCGAACGCGGCCCCGCTCGTGGTCAGATCGGGCAAGGCGTTGGTCGACTGGGCCGAAGCAAGCGAAGCTGCGCTCATGAGGAGCGCAACGAAAGCTGGAATTGGAGCGCGCCTGCGCCTCGATGTCATCGGACCGGCCCCTCCCCGCGCCTTTCCCCGCCTTCAACACGGGCGCGCGGCTTTGGCAATGGCGCGGCCGACATTGCGCCGCAATAGCAAAGGAAGAGCGCCAGCCGGCTAAACGCGGTCCGCGCCCCAGCGCACCCGCCCCACTTGTGGGGGCGGGCCGGGGTGGGGGGTCGCGCCAAGCTGAATCGCCTGCTTTTCCCGCCCGGGTGCAGGTTGGGGGCGAGGTTGGGGGCGCCCCTAACCCCTCCCCAAGCGCTCGCGTCGCGTTTGCGTCCGGTGATATGCTTCGCGGGAAACACGGAAGGGACGTGTGACGCATGTCAACTTAGATTACCTGCACTTTGATTGAAGGACGCAAGCCGATTCAGATCAACATGGCGCTCGCAGCGACTTACGTTGAGCACAAGGGGGGCACAAGGATTTGGGTTCCCGGCGCCGACGAGGGTATTGACGTGGTAGAGAGCGAAGCCCAAATCGCCGCGGCTATCTCGGAAGTTGAAAACGCCTCGCGGACCTGAAGGCGGGAAGCGCCTCGCCGATATGAAATTAAGACACTCCCGATCTCAGTGTCCGTGTTGACAGGAACATAAAAAGAACATATCATGTCCTTACCGTGATCAAGGAGGCCATGATGCACAAAGCCGCTGTTGAGACGCTACGTGACTTCGCGGAGCTTGTTTCGCTCGGCGCGTTCCTGACGATGATCGCCTTGGCTGCGCGGGCGTTCGGCGCGTGAGCCGACGCCCTCATCCTTGAGGAGCCGCGCGAAGCGCGGCGTCTCGAAGGATGCTCCAGTAGGGGGTGTGGACGGGGCGGTCCTAAACCCCCTTCGAGAGACGCGTCGCCTCCGGCGCCGCTCCTCAGGGCGAGGGTATGGTATGGGAGGCAGTTACTTTTTTCGCGCTTAAGCGCTGTAACCGATTGAAAAGTCACATTTCGGCGGAATAGAGGAAAGTAAAAGAAAGCCAATGAAAGCTCAAATTCGCATAGATTCAAGAAAATGATCGAAGATTCAAGCGAACGCAAAGTTGGTCAACTCCCATAGCGCCCCTCATTGCCAGCGTGAGCATCAAACCGAGGAGCGCCGGAGAGTTAAAATGCGACAATGCGACAATGCGACGTAACTCCCAAGCTGCCCCCCATTTCTGGCCTCGAGCGGTGTCAGCAGGCGGGTTCCAGTTCGGAATGATTCCGGTCTGTTCGTCTTTCGATTCCCTATTGTTCGGTCGGTCCCTTCGGCTTGCCGTCCTTCGAGCCGAAAAACGGGCGAAAAAGATCCTATGCGGGTGGACGGCGGCCTGACTTGGTAGGCTGAGCTTCCACACCAGCATGGAGGCAACCGATGCAGTCTGCACCTCTGCGACCGCTGTCGCGACCACTGCCCGCGCGAATGATATCACGCTGTACGCCTCGCTCGAATTGAGTAAATCGAAATGGGTTGTGACGATCAACAATCCGGGCAGCGAGAAGTTTTCCAAGCATGTGGTTGAGGGTGGAGACGGCGCTGGCCTGCTCGAGCTTCTTTCGCGGTCGATGGCGAAGGCCGAGCAGCGCTACGGCGTGCAGGTCAAAGCGATCGTCATTCAGGAAGCGGGATTGGACGGGTTCTGGATTTATCGATTGCTGCTCGCCAACGGGATTGAGAGCCACGTCGTCGACGCGGCTTCGATCGCGGTCAACCGGAGGCATCGGCGGGCCAAGACCGATGCGATCGACGGCGAGACGCTGTTGCGGACGCTGATGGCCTGGGCTCGCGGCGAGCGGCGGGTCTGTTCCATGGTTCGCGCGCCGAGCCGGGAAGACGAGGATCGCCGGCGCCTGACGCGCGAGCGCGGAACGCTGCTCAAGGAACGCATTCAGCATACCAATCGAGTCAGGGGCCTGCTCAGCGGCCAAGGCGTCCAGGACTACGATCCGCTTCGGCGTGATCGTTTCGAACGAACTCGAGGCGCTGCGAACCGGCGACGGCCGTGATCTGCCGCCGATGTTGAAGGAGGAAATCCGCCGGGAGCTCGATCGGATCGCGCTGGTGACGACGCAACTGGCTGTTGTTGAACGCGCCCGCGACGCGCTCATCCGTATGGATGCCGAGGAACGCAACAACCCCGCCGCTCTGCTTCTCAAGCTCAAAGGCTTGGGCCCTGAGTTCGCCTCGCTCCTCTGGCTGGAATTGTTGTTTCGAAGCTTCGGCAACCGACGCCAGGTGGCGGCTTACGGCGGATTGGCGCCCAGTCCCTGGCAGAGCGGCGGCGTCGAACGAGACCAGGGCATCTCGAAGTCGGGCAATCGCCGCCTGCGCAAGACGATGATTGAGCTTGCCTGGTTCTGGTTGCGTCATCAGCCGGACTCGGCTTTGAGCCGCTGGTTTCACGCGCGCGTCGGCGCTGCGAAGGGACGAATCCGCCGGATCGCCATCGTCGCGCTGGCCCGCAAACTGCTCGTCGCCTTGTGGCGCTACGTCACCCAAGGCGTCGTTCCCGAGGGCGCCGTGTTCAAGGCCGCATCACCCGATCGATGACTTAACCCCACTCCCGCCAGCGATGGCTTATAACTTGACCCCATTCCAGCGAAGCTGAACGCGACAGCTTCGCCGGATCCGGGCGGGCGGCGACCGCGGATCAACCCCCCTGGGCTGAAACACGCCGTGAAAAAGGATGGTCCCGCCAACCCGAGCCCGATACCCTCGAGCATGAGGGATTTTGGTCCGAGCCCACAAGCTCGACCGGATGTGAGGTGATGCGGTCGTCAGGGCTGCATGGAAGAGACGGGCTCACGCTTCGGATCCAAACGAGGAGCATGCACAATGCAGAAATGATCGAGCTTGACTGGACACACCCCATGTGAGGGGGGCGGCTTGGGAGTTACAAAGCGACGTAACTCCCAAGCTGCCCCCCATTTCTGGCCTCGAGCGGTGTCAGCAGGCGGGTTCCAGTTCGGAATGATTTCGGTCTGTTCGTCTTTCGATTCCCTATTGTTCGGTCGGTCCCTTCGGCTCGCCGTCCTTCGAGCCGAAAAACGGGCGAAAAAGATCCTATGCGGGTGGACGGCGGCCTGACTTGGTAGGCTGAGCTTCCACACCAGCATGGAGGCAACCGATGCAGTCTGTCACCTCTGCGACCGCTGTCGCGACCACCGCCCGCGCGAATGATATCACGCTGTACGCCTCGCTCGAATTGAGTAAATCGAAATGGGTTGTGACGATCAACAATCCGGGCAGCGAGAAGTTTTCCAAGCATGTGGTTGAGGGTGGAGACGGCGCCGGCCTGCTCGAGCTTCTTTCGCGGTCGATGGCGAAGGCCGAGCAGCGCTACGGCGTGCAGGTCAAAGCGATCGTCATTCAGGAAGCGGGATTGGACGGGTTCTGGATTCATCGATTGCTGCTCGCCAACGGGATTGAGAGCCACGTCGTCGACGCGGCTTCGATCGCGGTCAACCGGAGGCATCGGCGGGCCAAGACCGATGCGATCGACGGCGAGACGCTGTTGCGGACGCTGATGGCCTGGGCTCGCGGCGAGCGGCGGGTCTGTTCCATGGTTCGCGCGCCGAGCCGGGAAGACGAGGATCGCCGGCGCCTGACGCGCGAGCGCGGAACGCTGCTCAAGGAACGCATTCAGCATACCAATCGAGTCAGGGGCCTGCTCAGCGGCCAAGGCGTCCAGGACTACGATCCGCTTCGGCGTGATCGTTTCGAACGACTCGAGGCGCTGCGAACCGGCGACGGCCGTGATCTGCCGCCGATGTTGAAGGAGGAAATCCGCCGGGAGCTCGATCGGATCGCGCTGGTGACGACGCAACTGGCTGTTGTTGAACGCGCCCGCGACGCGCTCATCCGTATGGATGCCGAGGAACGCAACAACCCCGCCGCTCTGCTTCTCAAGCTCAAAGGCTTGGGCCCTGAGTTCGCCTCGCTCCTCTGGCTGGAATTGTTGTTTCGAAGCTTCGGCAACCGACGCCAGGTGGCGGCTTACGGCGGATTGGCGCCCAGTCCCTGGCAGAGCGGCGGCGTCGAACGGGACCAGGGCATCTCGAAGTCGGGCAATCGCCGCCTGCGCAAGACGATGATTGAGCTTGCCTGGTTCTGGTTGCGTCATCAGCCGGACTCGGCGTTGAGCCGCTGGTTTCACGCGCGCGTCGGCGCTGCGAAGGGACGAATCCGCCGGATCGCCATCGTCGCGCTGGCCCGCAAACTGCTCGTCGCCTTGTGGCGCTACGTCACCCAAGGCGTCGTTCCCGAGGGCGCCGTGTTCAAGGCCGCATCACCCGATCGATGACTTAACCCCACTCCACGCCAGCGATGGCTTAATAACTTGACCCCATTCCAGCGAAGCTGAACGCGACAGCTTCGCCGGATCCGGGCGGGCGGCGACCGCGGATCAACCCCCCTGGGCTGAAACACGCCGTGAAAAAGGATGGTCCCGCCAACCCGAGCCCGATACCCTCGAGCATGAGGGATTTTGGTCCGAGCCCACAAGCTCGACCGGATGTGAGGTGATGCGGTCGTCAGGGCTGCATGGAAGAGACGGGCTCACGCTTCGGATCCAAACGAGGAGCATGCACAATGCAGAAATGATCGAGCTTGATTGGACACACCCCATGTGAGGGGGGCGGCTTGGGAGTTACAAAGCGACAGATTTTGACACTTAAGTCGTTGAAAACGCTCGCGCGCAACCAAAAGTGCAAAGCGGAAGGCCGGGATCGGGACCAGAGCCGTTCACGGCATCACGTAAGTCGCCCTGCCCTTGCCGAGCAGCGCCTTCGGGATCGCGCCCGGTTCGTTGACGGAGAAGACGACGATCGGGATCGCGTTGTCGCGGCAGAGCGCGAACGCCGCGGTGTCCATAATCTGCAGGTTGCGGGCGATCGCCTCGTCGTGGGTCAGCCGCTCGTAGCGGGTGGCGCTGAAGTCTTTCTTCGGATCGGCGCTGTAGATACCGTCGACCTGGGTCGCCTTCATCACCGCGTCGCACGAGAGTTCGCAGGCGCGAAGAGCGGCTCCCGTATCGGTGGTGAAGAACGGGTTGCCGGTGCCCGCCGCGAGGATGATGACGCGGCGCTTGACGAGATGCGCCAGCGCCGCCTGGCGCGAATAGGGCTGGCAGAGCGAGGGCATCGCGACCGCCGAGAGCACGCGCGCCGCCTGGCCGATCTGCTCGAGCGCGCCCTCCATCGCGAGCGCATTCATCACCGTCGCCAGCATGCCGATCGAGTCGGCGCGCGCCCGCTCGATGCCCTTGTCCGCGCCCTGGAGCCCACGGAAGAAATTGCCGCCGCCGACCACGACCGCGACCTGCACGCCAAGGTCCGCCGCCGCCTTGAGGTCGGAGGCCATGCGCACAACCGTCGGCGCGTTGAGGCCGAACGGGTCCGGCCCCATCAGCGCCTCGCCCGAAAGCTTAACCACGACGCGGCTGAACAGGGGTTTCGCTGTCGTGGTCATGGAGGCTCCTTGGAGAACCGAATCTTGGGCCGCGGGGCTGATAGCGCACGACGGCAAGCGCCGCGCAATCGGTCCGAGGCCTTAAGGCCACAAAAAAAGCGGCCCGAAGGCCGCTTCCATTTCTTAAAAGCCCTCAGGCCTCTTCCGCCGGCTTTTCCACGCCTTCGCCGAGCGCGTAGCGCACAAAGCCGGTGACCGCGATCGGCGCCCCGACCGTCTTTTCGGCCTCCTTGACCGCCTGGGCGACGCTCTTGGCCGGATCGTGCACGTAAGGCTGATCGAGGAGGCACACTTCCTTGTAGAAAGTTTTCAGGCCCAACTCGACGATCTTCTCGATCACATTCGCGGGCTTGCCGGCGTTCTTCTCGGCCAGCACCGAGCGCTCGCGCGCGACCGTCGCCGGATCGACGCCCTCAGCATTGAGCGCGATCGGGCTAGCCGCGGCCACATGCATCGCGACCTGCCGGCCGAGCGCGACGAGGGCGTCGCGGCTCCCCTTCGACTCGAGCCCGACGATCACGCCGATCCTCCCGAGCCCGTCGGCGACCTGGCTATGCACGTATTGGCCGACCGCGCCCTCGGCGACCCTCAAGCCTTGTACGCGGCGAAGCGTCATGTTCTCGCCGATGGTCGCGATCGCATTGGCGATCGCCTCGGCGACAGTGCCGCCGCCCATGAAATGCGCGCCGAGAACCGTCTCGACGTCGACGTTCGGAGACTTGTCGAGCGCCACCGCAAGCACGCCGCGCACCAGGCCCTGGAAGTCGTCGTTGCGGGCGACGAAATCGGTTTCGGAATTGACCTCGACGACAACGCCGACATTGTCCTCGACCGCGACGCCAACGAGGCCCTCGGCCGCGACGCGACCGCTCTTCTTGGCCGCCTTGGCGAGGCCCTTCTTGCGCAGCCAGTCGATCGCGGCTTCGATGTCGCCGCCCGTCTCACTCAGCGCATTCTTGCAATCCATCATGCCGGCGCCGGTCTTTTCGCGCAGATCCTTGACCAGCCCAGCGGTGATCGTCGCCATCGTTTTCCCTCAATGCTCTCGTCCCCGCCTCAACGGCGGCGACGCGAAGACAGCCATAACTCGGCACGTGAACCCAACGCCCCCTCGACGACCGGGGGTGGCCGACGCCCCTTCTATCTCGACGGCGACTACTCGGCGGCCATCAGTGCGCGGGCCTGGTCGCCCCACTTGTCGCGGGCGATGCGGCCGTTGAACTTGAGGTCGGCGTCGAGCTTCGTCGCCTCGTCGTCGGTCATCGCGGCGAGCTGCCAGTAGTGGAACACGCCGTGCTCGTTGAGCCTCTTTTCGATCTGCGGGCCGACGCCGGTGATCTTGGCCAGATCGTCCGGCGCGCCGCGCGGCGCGCCAAGGAGTTCGAAATGGTCGGTGGTCGACGCGGCGGCCTCGGGCTCGGAAACCTCCGGCAGCGGCTCGGCGATCGGCGCTTCCGCCGCGCCGACGTCCATCCCCTGGGCGCCCTGGCCGCGCGAAATGCCGTCGATGGCCGCCTTGGCGACCAGATCGCAATAAAGCTGGATGGCGCGGCCCGCGTCGTCGTTCGCCGGCACCGGATAGAAGATGCCGTCGGGATCGCTGTTGGTGTCGAGGATCGCCATCACCGGGATCTTGAGGCGGTTGGCCTCCTTGATCGCCAGTGCTTCCTTGTTGGTGTCGATGACGAAAACAAGGTCCGGAACTCCTCCCATGTCCTTGATGCCGCCGAGCGCCGTCTCGAGCTTCTCGCGCTCGCGCGACAGCATCAGGCGCTCCTTCTTGGTCAACCCCTTGGCGCCTTCGCTCAGCATCTCGTCGAGCTTGCGCAGGCGGGAGATCGAAGCGGAAATGGTCTTCCAGTTCGTCAGCATGCCGCCGAGCCAGCGGGCGTTGACGAAATACTGCGCCGAGCGCTTCGCGGCGGCGGCGATCTCGTCAGCCGCCTGACGCTTCGTGCCGACGAACAGCACCCGGCCGCCCTTGGCGACCGTGTCAGATACGGCCTTCAGCGCCTGGTGGAGAAGCGGCACCGTTTGGGCGAGGTCGATGATGTGGATCGAGTTGCGCGCGCCGTAGATATAGGGCGCCATCTTCGGGTTCCAGCGATGCGACTGGTGGCCGAAATGTGCGCCAGACTCGAGTAGCTGGCGCATGGTGAAATCAGGCAGTGCCATGGGTCGTCCTTGTCCGGTTGAGCCTCGGCGGATCAGATAACGGCGAAGCGAGCCTCGCCACCGGAGCGGAACCTTGAACAGGAACCGCAAAAAATCCGCCTGTGGAATGGCGCCGCATATAGGCGAGCGGAAGCGGAAAGGCAAGCGCGCTCGAGCGGCGCGCCACGGCCAATCCGGCAAATGGCGCAACATGTCATTAAGCTGGAGACGGCGCAGGGCGCGCTCGTCCCCGTCCGCCGTCGTCATACCGTCATATCCGCTGGCCAACCCTCTAGCGGCGATTCAATCGGGCGGGCGACTGAATTTCGATTGCCTCGGCGTCGGAACCTATGTCCAATACCGCGCGCCCGCATCCCCGCCCATTTGTCTTTCCCGCCCACGGACTTCGCCCATGTTGAACAGCCTCGCCTCCGCCGGACGACGGGCCCTGCCGAACCAATGGGACCTGATCGCGCTGGCGGCGATCATGGCGGTGCTGACGGCGATCGCGCAGAGCTATCACGGCATTTCGGCCCCCTTGCCAGCGGCGAACGAGCCAGTCGTCTCGCTCGATTACTCGAACCTGCCCTATTACGCGCTGCGTACGGCGCTGAGAATGTTCGCCGCGCTTGCCGCCTCGCTCGTGTTCACGTTCACCTATGCGACGCTGGCGGCCAAAAGCCGGCGGGCGGAGATGGTGCTGATCCCGGTGCTCGACATCTTGCAGTCGGTGCCGGTCCTGGGCTTTCTCTCGTTCACTGTGACCTTCTTCCTGGGCCTTTTTCCCGGAAACACCTTCGGCGCTGAATTGGCGGCGATCTTCGCCATCTTCACCAGCCAGGCCTGGAACATGGCCTTTTCCTTGTACCAGTCGCTGCGCACGGTGCCGCGTGATCTCGACGAAGTGGCTCGCGGCCTTCGCCTCACCGGCTGGCAGAAGTTCTGGCAGCTCGAGGCGCCCTTCTCGATGCCGGGTTTGATCTGGAACACGATGATGTCGATGTCGGGCGGCTGGTTCTTCGTCGTCGCCTCGGAGGCAATCACGGTCGGCGACACCACGATCACCCTGCCTGGCGTCGGCTCCTACATCGCCAAGGCGAACAACGAAGGAAACTGGTGGGCGATCGGCGCGGCGGTACTTACGATGGCGATCGTCATTCTGATCTACGATCAGTTGTTGTTTCGGCCGATCGTCGCCTGGGCCGCCAAGTTCAAGGTCGAATTGTCGGAGAGTCAGGACGTCAGCGGTTCCTGGGTGCTCAACTTGCTGCAGCGTACCCATTGGGTCCGCCTCGGCGCTGGTCCGATCTTCGAGGCGTTGCGCAGCATCAGCCTCTTGCCGATTCGGGTTCCCCGCATCCTTCCGGCGAGGAGCTCGGAGGAAGAGCAGCACCCCTCGCGAATTGTCGACGCCCTCTGGATCCTTGTCGTTCTCGCTGTGGCGGCGTGGGCGGCTTGGCTCACGGTTACCTACATTGCGACGGAGGTCGGCTGGGACGAGGTGCTGCACGTCTTCGTCCTTACGTTTTACACGCTGATCCGTGTCCTCGCGCTGATCTTTCTCGCGTCGCTCATCTGGGTGCCGATCAGTGTCTGGATCGGCCTCAGGCCGCGCTGGGCGGAGGCGGTACAGCCGATCGCCCAGTTCCTTGCCGCGTTCCCCGTCAACCTGCTGTTCGGCGCCACAGTCAGCCTGGTGCTCGCCTTCAACCTCAACGCGAACATCTGGCTGAGCTTCCTCATCATCTTCGGCACGCAATGGTACATCGTGTTCAATGTGATCGGCGGTGCGGCCGCCTTTCCCAACGACCTGCGCGAGGCGGCGACGAATTTCCGCGTGCACGGTTGGCAATGGTGGAAGCAGGTGATGCTCCCCGGCATCGCGCCTTATTATCTGACCGGCGCGATCACCGCCTCGGGTGGTTCGTGGAACGCCTCAATCGTCGCCGAATATGTCAAGTGGAAGGACCACACCGTAACAGCCCAGGGCGTCGGCTCCTATATTGCGGAGGCGACTGATAAGGGCGATTTCCCGAAGATTGTGCTTGGCGTTGCGATGATGTCGATCTTCGTCACGCTGCTCAACCGCCTGTTCTGGCGCCGCCTCTACGCCTACGCCGAGCGGCGCCTGCGCCTCTGAACCCTTCGACCTTTCTTCTCGAGGATTTTGCCGATGCTAGACACCGCGGTCACGACGCTCCTGAACGTCGACAAAGTGAGCCAGGTCTTTTCCACAGGCTCAGGCGAGAGCCGCAAGCCGGTGCTCGACAACGTTTCCATGAGCCTCAAGACCGGCGAGATCGTTTCGCTGCTCGGCCGGTCGGGCTGTGGCAAGTCCACGCTCCTGCGCATCATCTCCGGCCTGATCCAGCCGACCGAAGGGACCGTCACCATCTCGGGCGCGCCGGTCACGGGTCCGGCCGAAGAGGTCGCGATGGTGTTTCAGAGCTTCGCGCTGTTCCCGTGGCTCAACGTGCTCGACAACGTCGAGATCGGGCCTCGCGCGAACGGCGTGCCGCTCGACGAAACGCGCCAGCGGGCGCTGAAGGCGATCGACACGATCGGCCTCGACGGCTTCGAATCCGCCTATCCCAAGGAACTCTCGGGCGGCATGCGCCAACGCGTCGGCTTTGCCCGCGCACTCGTCATGCAGCCCAAGATCCTGCTGATGGACGAGCCGTTTTCCGCGCTCGACGTGCTGACTGCCGAGACCCTGCGTACCGACCTGCTTGACCTTTGGCACGACGGTCGAATGCCGATCAAATCGATCCTGATGGTCACCCACAACATCGAGGAAGCGGTGCTGATGAGCGACCGCATCCTGGTTCTGTCGTCCAACCCCGGCCGGATCGCCTCCGAGATCTCGGTAACGATCCCGCAGCCGCGCGACCGGCTCGACCCCGATTTCCGCACACTGGTCGACAAGATCTACGCGCTGATGACGCAGCGGCCCGATCCGTCAAAACAACCTACCCCGGCGACCTCGTTGGGACTGGCGATGTCCCTGCCGCTCGTCTCGACCAACTCGCTGGCCGGCATGCTCGAGGAGATTGCGGCGCCGCCTTACAACGGCAAGGCCGACCTGCCGCACCTCGCCAATTCACTGGCGCTCGAAATCGACGACCTGTTCCCGCTGGGCGAGACCTTGCAGCTCCTGAAGCTCGCCGAGTTCGAGGAGGGCGACATCAAACTGACGCCGCTCGGCCAGCGCTTCGTCGACATGGATGTGGACCAGCGCAAGAAGGTGTTTGGCGAGCAGCTCCTGGCGAACATCCCGCTAGCCTCCCATATCAAGCGGGTTCTCGACGAACGACCGAGCCACCGGGCGCCGGCCACCCGCTTTCGGGAGGAGCTCGAGGATTACATGTCGGAAGATTACGCCGACCGGACTCTCCGCGCGATCATCAATCTCGGCCGCTATGGCGAGCTTTTTGCTTATGACGAGAACGCGCAGACGTTCAGCTACGAGAACCCACAGTGACCTGAGGCGCTTGGCCGCGCCTTTGGTCTGACTTGTTCCCGTCGCTGCGCTGCGATAACGTTTGTGCACCGCAATGACAGTTGCCACGGGAGACGCGCGATGACCCAGACCTCCGCGACCATTAAAGTCGGCGACAAGTCCGTGGAAATGCCGATCAAGACCGGCACCATCGGACCGTCGGTCGTGGATATCGGCAAGCTGTATGCCCAGACCGGCATGTTCACCTACGATCCAGGCTTTACCTCGACGGCGAGCACCGAATCGAAGATCACCTACATTGACGGCGACGCGGGCATTCTACTCTACCGCGGCTACCCGATCGACGCCCTCGCCGAGCACGGGGATTTTCTCGAGACCTGCTATCTGCTGCTTTACGGCGAGTTGCCGACCGCCGCGCAGAAAGCGGACTTCGACTATCGCGTCACGCGCCATACCATGGTGCATGAGCAGATGAACCGGTTTTTCAACGGGTTCCGGCGGGACGCACATCCGATGTCGATCATGGTCGCCTGCGTCGGCGCGCTCGCGGCCTTCTATCACGACTCGATCGACATCGCCGATCCGTGGCAGCGGGAGATTGCCTCAATCCGAATGATCGCCAAAATGCCGACTATCGCGGCAATGGCCTACAAGTATTCGATCGGCCAGCCGTTCGTCTATCCAAAGAACGACCTCGACTACAGCGCGAACTTCCTGCGCATGTGTTTCTCGGTGCCTTGCGAGGAATACAAGGTCAATCCGGTTCTGGCGCGCGCGCTCGACCGAATCTTCATCCTCCACGCCGACCATGAGCAGAACGCCTCGACCTCGACTGTGCGTCTGGCGGGATCCTCGGGGGCCAATCCCTTCGCATGCATCGCTGCCGGCATCGCGTGCCTCTGGGGTCCGGCGCATGGGGGCGCCAACGAGGCGGCGCTCAAGATGCTGGGCGAGATCGGCAAGGTGGAAAACATCCCCAAATACATCGCCAAGGCCAAGGACAAGAACAATTCTTTCCGCCTGATGGGCTTCGGCCACCGGGTCTACAAGAATTATGACCCGCGCGCGAAAATCATGCAGAAGACGGCGCACGAGGTTCTCAACGAACTGGGCATCAAGGACGACCCGCTTCTTGACGTCGCCATCGAGCTGGAACGCATCGCGCTGCATGACGACTATTTTATCGAGAAGAAGCTTTACCCGAATATTGACTTCTATTCCGGCATCACGCTGAAAGCGATGGGCTTCCCGGTCGCCATGTTCACCGTGCTGTTCGCGGTTGCGCGGACCGTCGGCTGGATCGCCCAGTGGAAAGAAATGATCGACGATCCGGATCAGAAAATCGGCCGTCCACGCCAACTCTATACCGGCGCGCGGCCGCGCGAATACAGGCCGATCGGCAACCGCTGAATCATCACGCTTCCTCCGGAAGTCAGCCTGTCACCTGTCCAGGTTCTCGTGTTCGGATTTGCGCGCTGCAATCGTCTCTAGCACCACGCCCGCGGCTTTCTCGCTCGGCGTGAGACCATCAGGAAGCCGCATGAACTGATCGAGACGAGCCAACGCTTCGAGCTGCGCTTGGCGTTGCGGTCCGTCGCGCACGAGATCCGTCATTGCCGCCCCGAGCGCGGCCGGCGTGCAGTCCCGCTGCACCTTCTCCGGAATCGCGCGTTCGCCCAGGATCAAGTTGGGCAACAGGATCGAGGGGACCTTGATGAGGTACTTTAGCTGCTCCTCGATAAGGCCAACTTTGTAGGCGCCGACCATCGGCACGCCAGCGAGCGCGAGTTCGAGGGTGACAGTGCCCGACGCCGCAAGCGCGGCGCGCGCATTTCGAAACGCCTCGAATTTCGGCGCCTCGCCCAGCACGATCCGCGGCGCCTGCGGCCAAAGCGCCGCGCGCCCGCGCACCTCGTCTTCGACATGCGGCAACGTCGGCAGAACAGCCGTGATGGGTCCAACCGAGTCGCGAATGATCTGGAGAGCGGCGCCGAAATCGTGCATGAGCCGGCGGATCTCCGATCGGCGTGATCCCGGCAGCACGACGACCAGCGGCGGCTCAGCGACGCGGCGGCGCGCCTCGTCCGGATTCGGCCGCAAGTCGTCCAGGCGCTCGATCAGGGGGTGACCGACATAGACGCAGCGCGGTCCGCCGAGCCGCACATAGGCTTGAGGCTCGAAAGGCAACAGCGCGAGCACACAATTGATATAGGCGCGCATCGCCTTCGCCCTGCCCGGCCGCCAGGCCCACACGCTTGGACTCACGAAATCGACAATCGGCAGGTCCGGCATCGCCTTGCGCACGCGGCGCGCGACGCGATGGGTGAAGTCGGGGCTGTCGATGATGACAAGCGCATCCGGTCTCGCGGCGACAATCGCCTCGGCCGTCTGCCGGATGCGCGCGATCAGCGTCGGCAGGCGGGCGAGGACCGGCATGATCCCCATGACCGCGACATCGCTGATGGGGAACTCGCTTTGGAGCCCTTCAGCCTCCATCGCCTCTCCTCCAACGCCGAAAAAGCCGACCTTGCCTTTGAGCGCCTGGCGAAGGGCGCCCATCAATCTGAAGCCGAGCTGATCGCCCGAATGCTCGCCCGCGACGAGCGCGATCTGCAGTCCGCGCGATACGGCGCCGCTCACGACTGGAAGCCGTAGACAAAAAGCCCTGCGGCGTCGGCCTCGCGGGCGCAACGCTCCCGCTCCACGACGAGGACGCGGCCGGCCGCGATTGCGACGCCGCGCAACTGCGCCCTGGCGGCGCCGAGAATCGTCTCTGCGCCGATCGCCGGCATGTCGAGACGCAGATCCTGTCCGCGTTTGGGCGCCTTGACGAGAACCCCTGCCGGCCCCTTGCGCCGCAGGCGCCCGCTCGCGCGCAAGTCTGCAACGCGGGCGACCATCGCGTCGGTTCCCTCGGCAGCTTCGATCGCGAAGGCGCGGCCGGCGCCGACAACCACCGCCTGCCCGGAGTCGAACGGCGAAAGCGCCTCGAGCAAGTCCCTGCCGAAAACAATATCAGCCTCGTCGTCCCGCGAGACATCGCGGGCGCCGAACGGTCCGACCGAAGCCACGAGGCGCGGTGCGATTTCGTGCGCTCCGACAATACGGACGCCTTGGCGCTCGATAATCGCAGCAAGCCCAACCAGCAGACCGTTGTCGCCACGGCGAAACAGCTGAGCAAGCTCCGCGGCGCGTTTCACCGCCCCCCAGTCCAGCCTGAGGTCGGCGAAATCCGGGCGCGACATCGCGCCGACAATCACCATTTCCCCGATCGCGCGCTCCTTCAGCGCCGTGAATAGCTTGCCAACCTCGCCAATCCGCAGCCATACATGAGGATAGGCCTCAATCGCGGGGTCGGACGATCCGACGACGCCGATCAGGAACGGCTCGCGACCGGCGCTGCGCGCGTCCGCCGCGACCTCGAGCGGAAAGGCGCCGGCCCCGCATAGGACAGCGAGCGGCAGCGGCACGGCCGCGTCCGCCGGCCCGCCCGCCGCGGCGTTCACGCCTCCTCGCCCCTGAGGTCGCGGGGAATGCAGATTGCGCGGTCGCGGCCCTGGAGGAGGAACGCGACCATCTGCTGCACTGCCTCCTGGTCGGGGAAGGCTTCGGCGACGTCACTAACGCGCTCCTTGAGCGTCCCCTTGCCGAAAAAGAGCATCCTGTAGGCGCGCCGCAGCTCATGGATCGCTTCGTGCGAGAAGCCGCGCCGTTTGAGGCCGACCACATTCAAGCCCGCCAGCGAGGCGCGATTCCCGAGCGCAATGCCGAAGGGGATGAGATCGTGCTCGACGCCGGCGAGGCCGCCGACGAAAGCATGCGCGCCGATGCGAACGAACTGATGCGCCGCCGCGCCGCCGCCAATGTTGGCGAAGTCGCCGACCTGAACATGGCCCGCCAGCATCACATTGTTGGACAAGATGACGCCCTCCCCGAGCCGGCAGTCATGACCGACATGCGCGTTGGCGAGGAAAACACAACGCGGCCCCACGACGGTCTCAGTCCCTCCGGCTTCGGTCCCCGGATTCATGGTCACGCCTTCGCGAATGAGGCATTCCTCGCCAATGATCAGCCGCACCGGCTCGCCGCGGTACTTCAGATCCTGCGGCGGATGTCCGATCGAGGCGAAGGGGAAGATCCGCGTGCGCGCGCCGACCACGGTGTCGCCGGCGACACTCACATGCGAGACGAGGCGCACGCCGTCGCCAACCGTCGCCTTCGGCCCGATATGGCAGAATGGCCCGATGTCAACGTCCACGCCAAGCCGAGCGCCGTCCTCGACGACGGCGCTCGAATGGATGTGCGCCGTCATTCGCGCACCAGCATCGCGGATACTTCCGCTTCGCAGACGAGCGCGCCGTCCACTCTCGCTTCGCCGCGGAACCACCACATGTTGCGGCGTTTGGCGGTGCGGGTCATGTGGAACCGAACCTGGTCGCCAGGCACGACCGGTTTACGAAACTTCGCTTTGTCGATGGTCATCAGATAGACGACGCTCGGCGCGCCGGTCTCTTGCTGGGATGCGACACATAACGCGCCGGCGGTCTGCGCCATGGCTTCGATGAGTAGCACGCCGGGCATCACCGGGCGGCCCGGAAAATGGCCCTGAAAATGCGGCTCGTTGACGGTCACATTCTTGACGCCGACCCCGTACTCGTCAGCTCTCGCCTCGACGATACGGTCAACCAGCAGAAACGGGTAGCGATGCGGCAGCAGCGTGAGAAGCTTCTGAATGTCGTAACTCTCGAACACTCGCTCAGTCGTCTCGTTCACTCCGCTCCCCTTTTCCGGCTAGCGCGTCAGTGTCCCGGCCTATTCCGGTTTGCTATCGCCGCCAGTTTTTCCTGCGGCGAGTTGCTTCACGGCGGCGACTTCGCGAAAGAATTCGCGAATAGGTTTCGCCGGCGCGCCGCCCCACCGCTCGCCAGCGGGAATGTCGGTCATGACGCCTGCCGCCGCCGCAACTTGCGCGCCGACGCCGATCTTCAGGTGGCCCGCGATGCCGGCCTGCCCCCCCAGCGCGGCGAAATCCCCGATCGTGCTCG
This sequence comes from uncultured Alphaproteobacteria bacterium, assembly GCA_963787135.1. Taxonomy (GTDB): domain Bacteria; phylum Pseudomonadota; class Alphaproteobacteria; order Rhizobiales; family Beijerinckiaceae; genus Roseiarcus. Next base: position 260,957 of record CAWBBW010000033.1, read on the forward strand.
ATCCGGAGACGCCGGACTGTGACACCAGTATCGCATGGCGGCCGACGACCACGTTGTGTCCGATCTGAACGAGATTGTCGATTTTAGCGCCCTCGCCGATGACCGTGTCGCGGTTTGCGCCGCGGTCGATCGTCACGCCCGCGCCTATCTCGACGTCGTCCTGGATGATGACCCGGCCGATTTGCGGCACCTTAAGATGTCCGCGCGGACCAAGGGCGAAGCCGAAGCCGTCCTGCCCGATATGGGCTCCTGGGTGAATGATCACGCGATCCCCAATCAGCGCCGCGACAATCGTCGTCGACGCGCCGACCGCGCCGTCGCGTCCGATGCGGACTTCTGGCCCGATGACCGCGTTGGCGCCGATGATCGTGCCCGCACCGATCTCGGCGCCACGGCCAATCACCACGCCAGGGTCGACGACCACTCCTGCCTCCAATCGTGCCGACGGATGGACGAACGCGGCAGGCGAGACACCGGTCTCGCTAAAAACCGAACCCGGCCTGACCGCGCCGGGATAGAGTTTCGCCATCACCATCGCCATCGCGCGGTAAGGCTCGCGCGTGATCAAGGCAGCACAGGTGGACGGAGTCGCGTCGACATGCCTCGGGGCGACCAGTACGGCGGCGGCTCGCGTCGACCGAAAAGCGTAGAGGTATCTCGAATTGTCGAGGAAGGTGAGGTCGCCAGAGCCGGCCTGGTCGAGCGCCGCCACGTCGCTGATGACCCGGCTTGCGTCCAGCTCAGACGCCAAGGCCGCGCCGCACCAGTTGGCGACCTCCGCGAGCGAAGGCGCTACGCATGGCGGAAAAAAGCAAATCTTGGCCAAGAAATGGGTTCCGTCGGATGCGACGACGGGCGCGCCAACTTCTGACGCGCCCGCTTTTGCGAAGGGTCGGCCGATCGAGTTAGAAGGTCGCGCCGCCCGAAAAGTTGAAAAGCTGCGTCTGGTCGTACTTACCCTTCGTGATTGGCAGCGCGAGGTCGAAGCGGATCGGTCCCATCGGCGACGCCCAGATCAGGCTCACGCCGACCGAGGTGCGAATGAGGTTCGGGTCGTAGACATTCGCGCAGCTTGGCTGGGTGATAAGGAGCGCATTCTGAGCCGGGCAATAAGTATAGCCCAGGAAATTCGAAAAATTCGTCTGTCCTCCGTAGCCGATCAGATTGCCGGCGTCGGCGAAGACCGCGCCTTTAAGACCGATTTCCCTCGGGAGGCCGAAGATCGGGAAGTCCACCTCCGCCGACGCGCCGTAGTAGGTCTGCCCGCCCAGAGCGGCGCCCTGGATGTTGTAGTAGCTGGCGATATCGCGCGGGCCGATGCCGGCGGGGGCGAAGCCGCGCACAAGGGTCGGACCCATATTGAAGTTGTTGATGATGTCGAGCGGTTGCGAACCGAAGCCATTGATCTGGCCGCCCTGCAGGTGAATCTGACCGATGAAGTCCTCGGTGATCGGATGAAACCAGCGCGAGTCGAACGTCTCGCGAATGAATTCGGACTGGCCGCCGACGCCGGCGAAGTCCTGCTTGTAAGTCGCATAGAGGCCCGAAGTCGGATCCTTGCGGTTGTCGACGTTGTTGTAGAGGATCGAAAATCCGACCAGCGACGTGACCTGGGCGCCGAGAGCGGCCGCCTGCTTGATTTCGACCGGTGCTTCGCCATTGGTCAAGCAGTTGATGTACGGCGTGGGCACCACCGGGATGAATGTGCCGCCGGGATACCAGGTTTGATTGGGTCCCGCGCAGTCGTCGTAGGGCGCCGAGGACGTGTTGGGGATCGTGATCTTCGACTCGTAGAGCGCATAGTTCGGTTGGAACGTCAGGTCGTCCGTCACTGGGATGCCAAGACGCAGCGTCACGCCGGTCGTCCAGTTCTGATACAGCGCGTACATGTTATTATCGTTGACCTGATGGTAGACATCAAAACCCGCCGCCAGGCGCTGCCCGAGAAAATAAGGTTCGGTAAACGACGCCTTCCATCCCTGGCTGTATTGGCCATCCGAGACGCTCAGGCGCACATACTGTCCGCGCCCGAGGAAGTTCGTCTCGGTATAGGCGAGCTCGGCCATGATGCCCTCGGTCGTCGAATAGCCGCCGCTGAGGCTGATCGAGCCGGTTGGCTGATCTTCAACCTCGACGACAACGATCACCCGGTCGGGCGCGGAGCCGGGACGATTCGAAATGTGAACCTTCTTGAAATAACCAAGGCCGTTGAGACGACGCTCTCCGCGCTCGATCAAGGCGTGGTTGTACGGGTCGCCTTCGCCGATATCGAATTCGCGGCGAATGACGTAGTCGCGGGTGCGGGTGTTGCCCACAATATCGATCCGTTCGATATAGACTTTCGGACCATCATCCACAGAAAAGGCCAGCGCAATGGTGTGATTATTTGTATCGCGATCGCCATGCGGACGCACTTCCGAGAAAGCATATCCCTGGCTCGCGACGTTGCGGCTGATTGCATCAACACCCTTGTCTACCCCGCCCGCATCATAGACGTCGCCCGTCCTGAGGGGCACGAGCGGAACCAGCGCGGCCCCATCAACCTTCGCGATGTGTGAATCGACAGCCACTCCGGACACGTGGTACTGCGGCCCCTCCTCCATCGTAATCGTGATCACATAACCCGGAGGATTGGTCTGGTACGCGACGTCTGTATTCGTGATGCGGAAGTCCGCGTAGCCATTCTTCATATAGTAGCGCCGAATGGCTTCCTCGTCGGACGCGAGGCGATCCGGATCGTAGACGTCGGTGCTCTTGAACCACGACAGAAAATTCTGCGTGCTGGTCTGCATCAGATTGCCCAAACGGTAGTTGGAAACCGCATGGTTGCCGACGAAACGAATCTCCCGAATGCCCGTCTTGTCGTGTTCGTCGATGGTGAACACCAGGTCGACCCGGCCGTTTGGCAACTGCACCAACCGCTTCGTTACCACGGCTTCGTTTCGGCCGTACTTCTTGAAAGCCTCCTTGATCCTTTCGATGTCGGCGTCGGCCGTTGCTTCACTGTAAGCTGTATGCGGTTTCGACTGCACCTCGACTTCGAGCTGATCCTTCTGGATGGTCCGGTTGCCTTCAAAGGCGACACGATTGATGATCTGCGCTCCGCTGGCCAGAGAAACGACGATCTTGCCGTCCACGAACTTCGCGGTGACCGATGAATAGAGGCCGGTTGCCTTGAGGTCGTCGACGCCGCGCTGCAGGGACGCCGGATCAGTTCCGCTGAAGTACGGCTTAATGGTTGAGGGATCGATGCCGCTGGCGCCTTCGACGACGACTTGCTGCGCGAAAGCTGGAACCGACGAGCCGAGTGCAGCGAAGCTGAAGAGTACCGCGAAAACCAGAGCGCCTACGAAACCGCGAATCCAATGCATTTGGCTCATAGTCCCTCTTCGCGCCCGCGGCAGGCGCCGCCCGCGCCGCTCCAGCCTGATCCAACTTCCCGTCCGCGGCTCGGGCCGCGGCGGCTCGTGTCTTGACGCCGCGGGCGCGACGTCTAGCCCTCTCCCCGCGCGAGGAGTGGGAACGGTTAATGGCGTTTTACAATTTTGCGCCGCTCCCGCAACCGTTTATTCGACAAGACTACACCATTTCCGGACGGCGTTGCCGGGAGGACACGCAAACATGGTCGTCAATTGGTTAATTGCCGCCGGGAAAGTGCCTTAGGATGTCATGCGAGTTCGTCAACACCACCAGAAGGGCCACGAGCACGATCCCGATGCGCAGTCCAATCTCCTGCGTCCGTTCGCTTAATGGCCGTCCAAGCAGTGCCTCGCAACCGTAGAAGACGAGATGGCCGCCGTCCAGGAGGGGAATGGGCAACAGATTCATCAGCCCGACGGAAACTGAGAACCATGCCGCGATGCTGAAGACCTCCCACAGGCTAATTTTAGCCATTACGCTGGTCATCTCGGCTGCCCCGATCAATCCCGAAACTTGGTCTGTGGATTCTCGACCGGCGAAGATGCCGACAACATAGGCGGCGGTCGCCTTGATGATGAACCACTCCTGCTTAACCCCCCACGTCGCGCAGCTGAGCAGCCCGCATTGTTCGACCTTCGAATCCTTCGGATCCGCCGACGAGGCGAGACCCAGATGTCCCATGCGGCGCTTGCCGAATACGCCCTGATCGACGAGCGTAACCCTCGGCGTTGCCGTTAGGTTGACGTCGCGGCCCTCCCGATCGACGGTGAAATTCATCGGTAGGCCGGTGCTCATTAGGGTTGATTCTTGCAAGCCTTCGAAGCTGTCGATTGGATGGCCGTCGATCGCTTTCACGACATCGCCTGCCTGAAAGCCCGCCGCCGCCGCCGGACTGTCCGCTTCGACCCGCCCGATGCGAGCCATATGGTCAACGCGGCCAAAGGCCAAGAACATTCCGGTGAAAATGACGAACGCGAGGATAAAATTGGCGACAGGCCCTGCGAGCACGATCGCAGCGCGATTGCGCAGCGGCTGCCCGGCGAGGGTCAAGCTCCGGTCGACCCCCGGACCAACCGGCCTTGCCCCGCTCTCGGCGCTCGCGACATTGGCGTCGCCGTGGAATTTCACGTAGCCGCCAAGCGGCAGCGCAGCGATCCGCCAGCGCGTGCCGTGAGAATCGACGCGCGCGGCGAGTTCGGGGCCGAAGCCGAGCGAGAACGCGTCGATTTTGACCCCGCACCAGCGCGCCACCAAATAGTGACCGAGCTCGTGGAAGAACACGACCGCGCTCAGAACGGCGAGAAACGGGATCAACGCCCATCCCAGCCAAGCCAGCAGGTCCGCGAGTGAATGCATCAACGCCATCAAGGACTCCACACTGGCCAGTCCGGGCTTGCCGGCGCCCCGCTGGACAAATATTGCCGAAGAGTTACAGGACCGCAGCGCCTAGGCCAAGAGCCGCTCCGTCCGGTCACCCGCGATATGGTGAATGGCCAATGCTCGCGCAACATCCTCTGGCGCTGCGAGCTCTCCCGCCGTCGCCATTGCGGAGATCGTCTCAGACACCAACCGGGCGATATCGCCGAAACCAATGCGACGCTCGAGAAACGCTGCTACAGCGATTTCATTGGCTGCATTGAGGGCGGTCGGAGCCCCACCGCCGGTGCGCAAGGCCTCGATCGCAAGACCGAGAGCGGGAAAGCGCTGAAGGTCCGCACGCTCGAAGGTCAACCGCCCAAGCGCCGCGAGATCGGGCGGCCGAACGCCCGAAGCGATCCGGTCCGGATAAGCAAGGCAATGGGCGATCGGGGTGCGCATGTCCGGAGAGGCCATACCCGCGATCAGAGACCCGTCGGCGAAAGCGATCAGTCCATGGACGATCGATTGCGGATGAACGACGACATCGAGGCGCTCCGGCGCAAGGCCGAACAGAAAATGGGCCTCGATCAGTTCGAGGCCCTTGTTCATCAGACCGGCGGAATCGATTGTGACTTTCGGTCCCATAACCCAGTTCGGATGGGCGAGCGCCTCGTCGCGTGTGGCCTTGGCGATGCGCTCGGCGCTCCACTCCCGGAACGGTCCCCCCGAAGCGGTGATTGTCATCATCTCGATTGTGTCGGGTTCGCGCGCGCCGATCGCCTGGAAGAGCGCGTTGTGCTCGGAGTTCATCGGCAGCAGCATCGCTCCAGCGCGCCGCGCCGCCTGCATCACCGCGGCGCCGGCGCAGACCAGGGTCTCCTTGTTCGCGAGCGCAACCGTCCGGCCGGCTTCGACCGCCGCAAAGGTCGGCTCCAATCCGGCGGCGCCGACGATCGCGGAGACTACAAGATCGGCTTCACGCAGCGCCGCTTGGCGAACCGCTTCCGGCCCCGCGGCCGCCTCGATGCCGGAGCCGGCGAGCCCAGCTTTGAGATCGAGATAGCTTGCCGGATCGGCCACCGCGGCAAAATCAGCGCCGAGTTCGATCGCGCACCGAGCAAGCCCCGCGCCGTCGCGTCCCGCGGCCACCGCGGCGACGACGAACCTGCCCGGCGCCGCCGCGATCACCTGTGCGCAGGAGCGGCCGATCGATCCGGTGGCCCCCAGGATGGCCAGTCGCCTGGGCCGAGCATCCGGCCGCGAGTCGCGAGACCGCAGGCGCTCCGCGGAAGCAAGACGAAGACTGTTCACCATTGAAACAGCCCGCTTGCGATGAAAGACCCGTTCGAGTTGAAAGTGGCGACCAACGCGGCGAACACCGACGCGGCCACGAAGGCGTCAAGCCGGTCCATCAGACCGCCGTGCCCCGGGATGAGGTTGCTCGAATCTTTGATCCCAAAGCGTCGCTTGAGTGCAGATTCGAAGAGATCGCCGAGTTCGGAGACAACCGCCGTCGCGAGCCCGAGCCAGAATAGGCGGTCGACCCGGTTGCTCCATCCGGACAGGAGTAGCCCGAACGATGCGCCGGCGAATGCGCCTACGAGTGCTCCGGACCACGTCTTGCCCGGCGACACCGCTGGCCACAGTCGGGGCCCGCCGATCAGACGCCCCGCGAAATAAGCTGCGATGTCGGCGCCCCAGACAACGGCAAAAAGCCAGAAGATCGCCGCCAGACCGTAATGCGGGCTCGCCCTGAGAAGGCCGAGGCCCACGACCAGCGCTCCGGCGTATAGCGCGCCTGTCGCCGCCCAGATTCGAGCCGGAGGACCCGCGATCCAGCCGACCGCGCCAGCCGTGAGGAGAAGGGCACCGGTCGAGCCCAGAACCGATTTGTGCAAGGCGAACATCGCCGCCACTCCGACGCCAAGGGCGCCGGCAGCCACGCGCTCATTCAACCGGTCTGCGGAGACCATCCGCTGCCATTCCCAGAGCGCGACGACGGAGGCGATCCACCAGAATGCGACGAAGACGAAGCCACCGACCCAGGCGGCCGCCGCCGCCGCAAGCCCAAGCACGATGGCTGCGGCAACCCGTGGTCCCAAATCGGGACCGATTCGAGAGCCGAACCCCCGAGCCGCCGCCCAGGGTTTCGCGTTCTCTTCGTTTACGGCCATTGGCCCGCCCTCATAAGGCCGACATCACGACAGCGGGTTCGGTGACGGCGCCGAAACGTCGCTTGCGCGCCGCATACTGGTTGAGCGCGGAAACAAACGCCGCGTCGTCGAAATCGGGCCACAGGATCGGCAGGAAAACAAGTTCAGCGTAGGCCGCCTGCCACAGCAGGAAATTGGAGAGCCGCATTTCGCCCGACGTCCGGATGATCAGATCGGGGTCCGGGAGCTCCGCGGTGTCGAGACGTTCGGCCAAGTCTTCCACGCTGATGTTACTTGCGTCGACCCGGCCGTCGCGCACATCGATCGCCAACCGGCGCGCAGCCTCGACGATCTCCTGCCGGCCGCCATAGTTGAAAGCGACTGTCAGCGTGAGTCCGCGATTGTTCTTGGTCAGCGATTCGGCCTCGACCAGCAACGGGGCGATATCGGGCGCAAGATTGGCGCGCTCTCCAATGATCCGCACGCGTACGTCGTTCCGATTGAGATCGGCAAGGTCATTCCGGATGAACCGCTTCAAAAGCCCCATCAGCATCGTCACCTCATCGAGCGGCCGCCGCCAGTTTTCGGACGAGAAGCTGTAGATCGTCAGATATCGCACGTCGTGGGCGATCGCTGACCGGACGGCGCGGCGGACGGCCTCGACCCCGCGCCGGTGGCCCTCGAAGCGCGGTAGGCCCCGCGCCTGCGCCCAGCGGCCATTGCCGTCCATGATGATGGCGACGTGAGCCGGCGTTTGCATCCTGGGCGCGCTCAAATCTGAAAGAGGCAATGGCATGCGAGGGTCCCCAGCCATAAGGCTCACGCCTAGACCTGCATGATTTCCTTTTCCTTCGCCGCGAGCGACGCGTCGATCTCCTTGATCGCAAGGTCGGTCGCCTTTTGCACCTCGGCTTCATGGTGCTTTTCGTCGTCCTCGCTGATCGCATGCTCCTTGAGGAGCTTTTTGAGAATATCGAGGCCGTCGCGACGCACATGACGCACGGCAACGCGGGCGTCTTCGCTATATTTGTGCGCGATCTTAGCCATCTCCTTGCGGCGCTGTTCGTTGAGTTCGGGAATGCGAATGCGCAGTGTCGTTCCTTCGACGGTCGGGCTCAGTCCGAGATTTGAATCTCGAATCGCCTTATCGACCGCCTGCACCATACTCTTGTCCCAGACAGAGACCGACAGCGCGCGCGGTTCGGGGACGCTGATCGTGGCGACTTGGTTGAGCGGCATGCGCTGGCCATAGGCTTCCACATTCACCGGCTCGAGCAGGCTTGCACTTGCGCGCCCGGTGCGCAATCCGCCGAGTTCGTGCTTGAGAGCGGCGTGCGCAGCCTGCATGCGCCGTTTTAGGTCTTCGAGATCGAATTTCGGCAATTGCGCCATGATAGTCCTACGCAGTGAAAACCGGAGCCGCGCTGGAGAGGTGGGGGTCGTCGCGCGGCTCGATCGCGACATTTCGCGGGCCAAAGGGCTCATTAGCACAGCTTTCTGCCTATGACAGCCGAAGAAAGTCGAAGTCAACGGCCTCGCTAGTCCGCTGGCGCCCTCTCGAGCTTCGCGGCCTCCGCCATCGCTGAAAGCGCAGCCTGCCCCTGCGGCTGGATCAGCCCGGCCGACATGATGAGCTTCGCCGCGTCGTCGGCCGATATCGGCAGGTCGATGACCTCGTCCGCTGGAATGTAGAAAAAGAAGCCGGTTGTCGGATTGGGGGTACAGGGCATGAAGACGGAAATCATCGGCTTTTGCCCGGGGAGCGCGCTGGCGACGACTTCGCCCGGAGCCGACGAGACGAAGACGATCGACCAGCTACCCTTGACCGGAAATTCGACCAGTCCGACCTTCCGGAATTGCGTGCCGGACTGGCTGAACACCGTCTCGAACACCTGCTTCAGTCCCTTGTAGACTCCGCGGACAAGCGGCGTGCGGTCGAGCATTGCCTCGCCCAGCCGAACCAGGGAGCGGCCAATAATGTTGGCGGCGAGGAATCCGAGCAGCGTCAGACCGACGAGCGCGATCACGACCCCGAAGCCCGGCACATGAAACGGCAGATAGCCGTCCGGGGAAAGGCTCTGCGGGAACCATGGCTTGACCCAGTTGTCGACCGTATCGATCGCCCACCAGGCAATGTAGGCGGTTACGGCGACCGGACCGAAGACGACAAGACCGGTGAAGAACCACGACCGAAGACGCGCCGCGAGCGAGCGGTGGAACGGTGCTGGCGGCGGTTCGAGGGACATCGGGCACTCGCTGCTGCGCTACGCAAAAATGACGGGTCGCCGGGGCGAATGCAAGTCGATGCGCCCGCTCGCTCCGGCTCGCCCTGCCCACGTCTTCGCGGGGCAGGGCGCACTCGAAAAGGATCGCCGGCGAAAAGGAAATGGTCCCGGAAGAAGCAGGCGTCGACCGAATTCCTGAGCAGCAGCATCGAAGGAGCGGTAGACGCTGGGCGCGAAATTGGCTAGCTCTTCACCATGGACCGGCCTTTTCTTGGCCGAGCGAGGGATTAATCAGGTGAAGGGCCGGCGCCCGAGGATAAAGCGTCGAATGCGTGCGGCAAGGCCCGGCGCAGCGTCGTTGCGCTCGCCCTTCGCGTCCCTCGTCGTCGCGCTCTCACTCCTCGTCCAGCTCATCGCGGTTCCCTATCATCAGGCGCTGGCCGCGCCGACGTTCGCGGAGTCCGGAACAAATCAGATCGCCGCCGAGCTCAAGGCGACGTTCGGCGACGCGGCCGCGCTTTGCCTCGAATTCGACGGCAAGGACACTCCGCTGTCTCCCACCGGCCATTGCGACGATCAATGCCCGCTCTGCCGCTTTGCCGCGCAGGCGTCGACGTTGGTCGCGGCGGACGCCCCCGAGGCGCCAAAACGGCTCGATGCCGCGTCCGAAACCCTTGGCGCCGCTTCCGAGCCAAGCGTCCTTCCCCTCCGCCTCGAGAACCGCTACCGCGCCCGCGGGCCGCCCCTCACAGTCTGAGAAGATTTCGCTGTCGCCTGCGCCCTTTCGGGGGCGGGCTACCCGCTCTCAGATTCGAGGAACTCCTTCATGTCGTCCCTCTCCATGCGATCCCTCGCGGGCACGCTCGCGGGCGCTGTCGCGGCCCTGTGGCTCACGCCCGCCTACCCTCACGCTGTTTGCGGCGCCCGCATCTTCCCGGCCACGATCGCCATCGACGATCCAGGCGTTCTAGACGAGCTCACGCTGCCGACCGTCAGCTGGGTTCCCTACAATTCCGACAGCGCCCACGAGTGGGACGCGAGCTTCAGCTGGACCAAGACGATCACCCCGAGCCTCAGCGTGGTGATCGGCTCCGGACCGACATGGGAGCACCCAGGCGGCTACGGCTGGAACGCGCTCGACACCGAGCTGCAGTGGCAGGCGCTGTGCATCCCAGACGCCGAGTTCATGATGAAGGTCGGCTTCGACGTCTCCTGGGCCGGAACCGGCACAGGGATCAATGCCGCCTCCGGCCGGGAAAACACCTACTCTCCGCTGGTGGACGCAGGTCTCGGCTTCGGCGCCTTGCCGCCGAGCCTCAAGTACCTCCGACCCTTCGCGATCACGGCCGAGTTTAGCACGACCGCGCCGGGCTACAACTGGGTGAACGGCACACCCTACGTCACTACTTTCAACTGGGGGTTCACCCTCCAATACAGCCTGCCATACTTCAACTCGCAATTGGCGGCGATCGACAACGACTTCCTCAAGCATCTCGTCCCAATCGCCGAGTTCGCTTTTCAGACCCCAATTCACAATGGCGGCGGCCGCCGGCGCGCTGACGACCGGATACTTCCAGCCCGGCGTCATCTACGAAGCTGACAAATGGCAGATCGCCCTCGAGGCCATGGTCCCGATGACGGGCGCAACGGGTCACGGCGTCGGCGTGATCGGCTCACTTGATTTCTATCTCGATGACATCCCCAACAGAATCGACGAACCGATCTTTCCTCACGGACTTGGCATAGCGCCAGGAATTTGACCCGAGGAGTCGAACTCATGCGCACTTTCTCTCTAAGAATCCCCGCGTCTCTTGCCTTCGCGCTCATCGCTACCCAGGCTTTCGCCCACGCCCAGCTCGAGAAGGCGACTCCTGCCGTCGGCGGAACAGTTTCGTCGCCGAGCGAAATCCGCCTCGAGTTCAGCGAGGGGGTCGAGCCGAAATTCACAGGCGTCACGTTGACCTCGGCGAGCGGCGCGAGCGTTCCCGTCGGACCCGCAAAGACCGAAACCGGCAATGCAGCCGTGCTGATCGTCCCGGTCGGCAAGCCGCTCTCACCGGGCACCTACACGGTGCGCTGGCATGCGGTGTCGGTCGACACGCATCACACCCAGGGAACTTTCGAATTCACCGTCAGCCCCTGACCGGTCCAGGCTGCATTCGACAAAGAAAGGCTATGCAATGAAACGACCTCATGCGTTCGCGTTCGCTCTCGCCCTCGCAGTCGTGGCAAGCGCCGCGCCCGGTATGGCCGAGGACATCAAGGCCGGCGATATCACGATCCAGAAGCCATGGGCCCGGGCGACCCCCAAGGGCGCGGAGGTCGGGGGCGCCTATTTCGTCATCCGCAACACCGGCGCCCAGCCCGACCGGCTGACCGGCGGCACGGCCGATTTCGCCACCGTCGAGATCCACCAGATGAAGACCGAGGACGGCGTGATGAAGATGGTGGAGTTGAAGGACGGCCTCCCCATTCCCGCGCACGGTTCGGTCGGGCTCGCGCCGGGCGGCTACCACGTGATGTTGACCCACCTGACCCATCCCTTGAACAAGGGCGAAACCATCAAGGCGACACTCACCTTCGAACACGCAGGCGCAGTCGAGGTTACGTTCCCGGTGCTGGCCGTCGGCGCCTCAGGCCCCGACGCCGCGAAGGGCGGCGGTATGGGTGGAATGAAGATGTGATGGAAGGCTCTTCGCAGGCTGTCGGATCAGCGGACGAGCGATGTCGGCAAGGTGCCGCGAGACGCCGGTGACGGCCCTCGCGCTCTGCCGCTTCGCTCATTTCATGGCGGCGATGCTGGCCTTCGGCGCCAGCGCCTATCTCTGGCTCTACGCGCCGGACAATCTTCGGCGCGCACTAACGCCAGCCGTTGGGCGACTCACAATCGGCGCGAGCCTCGTCGCGCTCATCTCCGCGATCGTCTGGCTCTCGCTCGAAGCCGCGTCGATGGCGGACGACTGGAGCGCCGCAACCGACCCTGACACTGTCGCCACCGTGCTGACCGGCACGTCCTTCGGCCACGCATGGATCGTGCGGCTCGTTTTGGCGGCGGCGCTCGTCCTCGCCTCGGTTTTCGCGCTCCGCGGCGACTGGGCGACGATGAGCATTCTGTCGGCGCTGCTGCTTGCGAGCCTCGCGCTCGTCGGCCACGCCGCGATGCAGACTGGCGCCGAGGGCATCCTGCATCGCGCAAACCACGCCCTCCACCTCCTCACGACTGGCGCATGGCTCGGCGGACTCATTCCCTTCCTGCTATGCCTTCGCGAATACACGGACGACGGGCTCCGCCGCGACGCTGTCGATGCGATGATGCGCTTCTCCTTCTTCGGACATTTCGTCGTCGCGGCGATCATCGCGACCGGAATCGTCAATATCGCTCTGACCTCAGGCCACCCGCCCCTGCCGCCAACGACGCCCTACCGCACGTTGCTCGACACAAAAATCTTCATCGTGGCGGCGATGATCGCGTTTGCCGTCTTCAATCGCTATGGCCTCGTGCCGCGCCTCACGCGAAAGCATTCCGCGCTGGCCGCGCTGCGCGTGACAAGCGCGATCGAGGTCGCTCTCGGAACCGTTGTCGTCGCCCTGGTCAGCGTCTTTGCGCTGCTCGACCCAGCTTGATCAGGGGCAGAAGAATCGACCTCCTCCAGTGCGCCCAGGTGATCAACCGCGCCCCCGGTACGGCCCGATTCCCTGATCCGGAATCCATAGGCCGTCGGGGGGTTCGCCGGTCTGCCAGAAGACGTCGATCGGTATCCCCCCTCGGGGAAACCAGTAGCCGCCAATCCTGAGCCAGCGCGGCTTCAGGAGGCCCGCGAGATCCTTGCCGATGCGCACGGTGCAATCCTCATGAAATGCGCCGTGATTTCGGAAGCTTGCGAGATAAAGCTTCAGGGACTTCGATTCGAGGATCCACTTGCCCGGCGCATAGTCGACGACCAAATGGGCGAAATCGGGCTGGCCCGTCATCGGGCAGATCGATGTGAATTCAGGAGCCGTGAAACGGGCGATATAGTCCGTGTCAGCGTGCGGATTCGGCGCGCGGTCCAAAGTCTTGGTGTCCGGCGCGTCCGGGATGCGCGAGGGCCGCCCGAGGTGGGCAAAGGCAGGTTCTTTCGTCATGGTCTGGACTGGTTTTGGTTGCTGTTCATCAGCAGCGCTATTTGATATGGCCTGCGGCAGATCCCGCCGAGATGTAACCGCCCATCCTAACGCAAACGCCGTTCGCGGCCCATACGCCTGCCACCCCACCGATGTTGCAGTGTTTCAGCCCGTCGGGAGGCCTGGCCTTCTTGCTTTGCGAGGGCAGTTCCGCCGCGGCAACCGAGCCTACAAGCGAAATTGCGACTACGAAACCACACAAAATCGACCGGTTCATCGCCACCTCGGACTCCTTTCGGTCTTAATGGAGTTTATGAGGCGCCGGGCGCGGCGTCGCAACGGGCCTTGCAACTCGCAAGGCAATTCGCAAGGAATAGGACCACGCCGGAATGGGGAGCGCGCGCAAGATCATGGATTCGACGCCCCCTATCGCGCGGCGGTCCGTCGCATGGACGGCGACCGCCGCCGCTGGCCTCGGGTTCGTCGCCCTCGCCGCGTATTGGGCGATCGTGTCGCGCGAACCGATCCTCGCGGCCATAGCCGGCGCAGGCGGCCTCCAACTGTTGCGCACGGCGTTTTCCGAGCGCCCGTATTCCAAAGCGCTCGTTGCGGCCGACGCGGCCGTCTTTGCCATCTTCGCTTTTCAGCGAAACGACGCGCTGGGTTTCTGGCAATTGCCTGGACCGTGGGCGGACGTCTTCCGGTTCAATGTTCCGGGTGCGACGATAGCGCTCGCAATCTATATCGGCGGCTCGATCATGGCGTTGATCGCCGGCTACCGAGGCCTGCGCCTCGTCGAGGCGGTCGGTCTGATTGCTGTGCCCTTCCTGTTCAATCTGCTTTTTGTCCTCGCTGCGGATTGGCATATGGCGGAGATCGGCGCCTTGGTGACGGCCCATGCCGCTCTGCCTTTTCTGGCGCAGGTCGCGATCGGACGCGCCCTGACGCTATTCTTTCTCGGCGAATCGATGCTGATGCTCGTCTGCCTCATCAGCGTCGATCGGCCGCCGCTCTCGCGGCGCTCGCACGTGCTCTATGCAGTGAGCGCGGTCTTCGCCGCTTCGACCCCGCTCATCGCCAACACCGCCCAACTGGTTCCTGAGCCAGTACTGGCGATCTTCTTTTCCGGCCTCTGCGCCGCGCTCGCGCAGGGCGGCCTCTGGGCGATCGTCTATCTGATGACGGGTCTCGTGCTCGACTGGCTCGCCGGCCGGCCACCCCGGTTCGACTCAGTCTGGGATCACTGGCGCACGGGCTTCATCAGAGGCGCGATCTACGGCGCGCTGTTCATGGGGTTCATCCTTGTTGCGGCGCTGGTTCTGCGCATACCCGGAGCCGGGGCGACGCTCAGCCGCTACGCGCTCATCGCGGGCCCGCTCTTCGGCGCGGTTCTCTTCCCGCTCGGAATGACCGTCGTCGGCAGCGCCGACGGAACGCCGCCGTTCTTCGGCCGTCTCAAAGCCGCCTATCGCGACCCGCGCGCGCCGGCGCGCGGCGTCGTAGCCGGGCTGGGAATGGCTCTCGCTTATCAGGCGAACCTTGCGGCTTACGACGGCGGCGCGCGCTTTCTTGCGATGTTCGTTGTCGGCGCGCTCTGCTATGGCGGCGTCGATCTGGGCTTCGACGGTTTGAGCATTCTGGGCGGCGAACGCACGAAGCTGCAAAGCTGGCGACTCTACGCACTTGGACTTGGGCTCGGCGGGGTCGTCGCGGGCGCGCTCGGATGGTATTTCGATTCCGCTCAGGTCCAGGTCGTCATCGCCAAGTTCTGGGCCTATGCGGATGTCGATTATCGGCTAGACGGCCGCGCGCTCGGCGATTTCACTACCTATCCCATCTTCAACAAGTACGGCATGATCAACCTGGGCCAGGTAGCCGGCGGCGTGCGTCTGTTTTGGACCGAGTCGGTGGCGGGGGTCATCAACTGGTCGCTCGCCGCGCCGCTGTTTTCGATCAACTATGTCCTCCTCGACTCGGCGTTGCAGCGCAGCCTGAGGCCGATCAAGAATCTTGTCAGCCCGCAAGGGGTCGAGGGCCTCGTGGAACAGGGGGTGCGCGTCCTGCGCTGGGGCCTTTGGATGGCCCCGGTCATCAATTCCTTCCTGCGCCAGTCGCCAGACCCGACGTGGTACAACCAGGACGGCGCCGTCCGGACAGTTGTCGCGATCGGCGCGGATGCCAGCCAAAGTCCGGAAGGCTTCCGCCAGTTCAGCCTCGCAGTGTTCACCGGCCTGCTCGCTTACGACTGGCTGCGCATCCTCATCTGGTTCGACCACATGGGCCTCAGGGTGGCGAGCCTCGTCAATCTGTCGTTTCTCGGCGGCGATCGCGGCGACGAGGCCGCCGCGCGCTTCGTCGGCTACAATGCGCGAACCCGCGTGGTTCCCGACGGCATACGCCGGTTCGGCACCTGGGCCCCACTGCTGATACCCTTTTACATTCCACGCGGATCGGAATGGGACCAGGCCTGGACGGGCGCGGAAACGCTCGCCAAGGGCAGCGCGCCCATGCCCGAACCGGTCAAGACACTAGCTTTTGCGTATGCCGCCGCTATCGCGATCACGGCGGCGGCTTCCGTTGCGATCGTAGCCAGAGGCCGCCGGAGCGTCGGGACCGCCGCGCCCTGGCTCAAAGGCGCGCCCCTTGAACTCGCGCGCCGGCCCGAGCGCTACATTTTCAACAATGGCGCGGTCGGCCTCGAAATCCAGCGCGACGGCCGCGGGGCAGCGTTCGTCATGGGCGCAGAGCGCGGGGGCGCTCCAATCGACCTCACCCGCCGCCCGCTCGATCCCCTGCAGGCGCGCGGCCACTTCTTCTATGTCAGCGAGGAGGGCGAAGCCCCGTGGTCGATCGGCTTCGAGCCGGCCCGCCAGGCAGGCGACTACCGCATCGAAGAGCCCGGTTTCAATCGCCTCGCAATCATACACACGCTGAACGGCGTCGAGGCGCGCATGGATATCTCGGCCGACGAGAAACAAGCAGCAATTCTGAGCTGGCGCATACGGCTTACGGACACATCGGGACAGCCGCGACGGCTGCGGCTGACCAGTTTCTGCGAAATCGCCGGCGCCGAAACCGCAGCCTACGCGCGCGACCTCGACTTCGCCGGCATGCATGTCGAGACGGTGTTCGTGCGCGCTCTCAACGCCATTCTCGCTCGCAACAGGCTCCTGCGCTCGGCCCGCGCGGACCGGGGTGAAGTCGCATTTTTCGCGGTTAAGCCGGGCGCGGGGGCCGAACTTGTCGGGTACGAAGATTCTAGGACGCGCTTTCTCGGCGAGGGCTCGCTCGCCCGGCCGACCGGCTGCGAGCCCTGGCGATGGCGCAAGCTCGACGACGAAGGCAAAGTCTGGACCTTCGATCCCGCCGCGAGCTTCAGCCTCGAAGCCTCGCTCGAAGCAAATGGATCGGCTGAGGCGGAGTTCATCGTCGGTCGCTCCGATAACGCCGTCTGGGCAAGCGAACTCATATCGCGGCGCCTCGGCCTCGCTCCCCTTCCGGAGTCCGACCTGCACACGCGCTTCTATGAGACGCGCGCGGTCGAGCCGTCACACGCGCTGCCCAGCCGCTGGCCCTTTGCCTTCTCCCCGGACGGCAAATCCTTAAGCCTGACCCATCGCACGCCACGCCCATGGGCTCATGTGATGGCGAACGAACTCGGCATGGCGACTATGGTCTCCAACGACGGCGAGATTTTCTCCGCCTTCGGCAATGCCCGCCAGAATGGCCTCACAGCCTTCCGTTTCGACAGCGCGACCGTCGTGCAACCGGGTCAGATCGTCTACCTGCGCGATCTTGACACCGGCAAGACCGACGCCCCTGGATTTGCGCCTTTTCAGCGGGAGGACGCGACGCATCACGTCGTCTACGAACCTGGGGCCGCGACTTTCCACACCGTGCGCGGCGATCTAACGATAACGTATGTGGTCTTCGTACCGCCGGACCGCCCCTGCGACATGCGGCTCTTGACCCTGCGCAACACCGGGACAGAGCCGAAGCGGTTGCGGATCGCACCGTTCTTCGACCTGGCGCTCGAGGAAAGTCCCAACGAAAGCGTCGACAAGATTGTCGACGAGACAGTCGGCTCGACCCTCCTGTTTCAGAATCCTCGCAACGATTTCGAGCGCGGCTTCGCCTTCGCGGCAACCAGCATGGCGAACCCGGCGACAGAGACAATCCGCACCCGTTTTTTCGGGGGACCCGGGCGTGATATCCATACGCCCGCGATGATCGAAACCGGCTCGGCCGACGGGGCGGCCGGTGACGACGGCCGGCGGGTCGCCGCTTTCTGCGGCGAGGTGACGCTCGCGCCCGGAGCAGAGACGACGATCGTCATTGTATTCGGTCAGGCGCCGAGCCGCGCGGAAGCGCTGGCTGTCGCCTCACGGACCGCCATCATTCAGGCCGAGGCGGACTTGGCGGCCACCCGGGCCGCGTGGGCGGATCGGCTTGGCAAGGTCGAGGTGCGCACGAACCGGCCCGACTTCGACCGGCTCGTCAACACGTGGCTGCCGTATCAGCTCTACGCTTCCCGGCTATGGGGCCGGGTCGGACCGAACCAGCGCGGAGGCGCCACCGGCTATCGCGATCAGTTGCAGGACGTGCTGCCGCTAATCCTGCTCGAACCGCGCCTCGCGCGCGCGCAGATCGTGCTGCACGCAAGCCAGCAGTTTCGCGAGGGCGACGTGCTCAAGTGGTGGCATCGCGCCCCGAACGGCGGCACGGGCCTCGGCCAGCGCACCAAGGCGAGCGACCCGCACCTGTGGCTGCCCTATGTGCTCGCGCGTTACGTACGCCAGCACGGGGACGCGGGAGTCCTCGACGAGTTCGACTCCCTTCCTGGAGGGAGAAGCCGTTCCGGAACATGAGGACACCTGGATCGTCATTCCGCGCGTCTCACGGGAGACCGCGACCGTCTACCAGCACGCGCGACTGGCGATCGATTTCACCCTGAGATACCTCGGCAAGAATGGCCTGCCGCTGCTTCGGGCCGGAGACTGGAACGACGGCATCGACGTCCTGGGAAGGCGGGGCATCGGGACCAGCGTCTGGATGGGTTTCTTTCTGGCCAACGTCCTCGACAGGTTCATCCCGCTCGCGCGACTGAAGGGCGACGACGCTTTCGTCCTGCGATGCGAAGAGGCTTTGGCAGGGCAACGCAAGGCGCTGGACGTCGGCTGGCTCGGCGATCATTACGCGCTGGACTTCGCCGACGATGGACAGGTCGTCGCCGTGCCCAATGCGATGACGACCGGCTGGGCCGCCTATTCGGGAGCGTGCGACGACGATCGGGCTCTCGCGGCGATCGAAGGGGGGCTGAAAGCGATCGAGCGCCCGGACCGCGTGCTTCTTTTGGAAACGCCGTTCTACGAGCATTCACAGCCATATCCCGGGCGCATCGCCGATTATCCCCCTGGTGTTCGGGAGAACGGCGGCCAGTACAGTCATGGCGCCACCTGGATCGTGGACGGCTTCGTGCGGCTCGCCGAAGCGGCTCACTCCATGGGCGACAATGACAAGGCCGCGCGCTTGATGACGAGAGCCTTTGAAATATTTGAAAAGATCTCGCCCTTGAGGAAGTCGGATCCGGAGCGGATCGCGGTTTACGGCCTCATTCCCCTTCAGCAACCTGCCGACATCTATGACGGATGGGGCCACGGCGGACGAGGGGGCTGGTCCTGGTACACCGGCTCGGCGGCGCGCATGTTGTCCGCCGCCTACACGCTTTTGGGCATCGTCGAGACTGCCGGCGCGATTGGCGTTCGCGACGATCTGCTTGAGCCCAAAGGCGAGTTGCAGCTCGAATCCCTGCGCATCGGCGACTCGATATGGCGCCGGCCCGCAGAGGAGCGTCGCCAGCCGGTCGCGGCGGACTAACGGCGGACTAATTGTCGCATCTTTGGGCTTTCCGGCGGTTTTTGGCTGCTTTGACGCCCCACTTTGGTCGAAACGGGCTTCAAAGGCCGGTTTGTGCGTTGCGGCACGCCCGGGTTTCTGGCATGAGGCCGCCACAAACAGACCGCGCTCGCCGCGGTCGCAACATTTCAGGGGGCTATACGCCATGCTGTTGGGTTTGATCCTTCTCTGCGGATTGCTGTCGATCGTCTACGGCGTCTACACCGTCAGTAGCCTGATGGCGGCGGACGCGGGATCCCAGCGCATGCAGGAGATCTCGGGCGCGGTGCGCGAAGGCGCACAGGCTTACCTCAGGCGGCAATACACCACGATCGCAGGCGTCGGCGTTGTCGTATTCGTCGGACTTGGCCTGCTGCTCTCGTGGACTGTCGCAGCCGGCTTCGCGATCGGTGCAATTCTGTCCGGCGCGGCCGGCTTCATCGGCATGAACGTCTCGGTGCGGGCGAACGTGCGCACGGCCCAGGCGGCGACGAAGTCGCTCGCCGGCGGCCTCGACATCGCTTTCCGCTCAGGTGCGGTGACCGGCCTTCTGGTCGCGGGCCTCGCCCTTCTCGGCGTCGCTGGCTATTTCGGTTATCTAACTAGCGTTGTCGGCTACGCGCCGTCGGATCGAACGGTGATCGACGCGCTGGTCGCCCTTGGCTTCGGCGCCTCGCTGATCTCGATTTTCGCCCGTCTCGGAGGCGGCATTTTTACCAAAGGCGCAGACGTCGGCGCCGACCTGGTCGGCAAGGTCGAGGCGGGAATTCCCGAGGACGATCCGCGCAACCCGGCGACAATCGCCGACAATGTCGGCGACAATGTTGGCGATTGCGCCGGCATGGCGGCCGACCTTTTCGAGACCTATGCCGTGACGGTGGTGGCGACGATGGTGCTCGCCTCGATCTTCTTCGACGGAACCCCCTCCCTGCTGCCCAGCATGATGTATCCGCTCGCGATTTGCGCCGCCTGCATCGTGACCTCGATCATCGGCACGTTCTTCGTCAAACTCGGCGCAAACAATTCGATCATGGGGGCGCTGTACAAGGGCCTCATCGCCACCGGCGCGCTGTCGATCGTGGGGCTTGCGCTCGCAACCCAGTTCGTCATCGGCTGGGGCGATGTCGGAACAGTCGCCGGTTCTGTGGTCACCGGTAAGAACCTCTTCGTGTGTGGCCTCATCGGCCTCGCCGTCACCGGACTCATCGTCGTCATCACCGAATACTACACGGGCACCGGCAAGCGTCCCGTGGTCTCCATCGCACAGGCCTCCGTAACCGGCCACGGCACCAACGTGATCCAGGGCCTCGCAGTCTCGCTCGAATCCACGGCCCTTCCAGCCCTCGTCATCGTCGCCGGCATCGTCTCGACCTACCAGCTCGCGGGACTCTTCGGCACCGCAATTGCAGTCACGACCATGCTTGGCCTGGCCGGAATGATTGTCGCGCTCGACGCCTTCGGACCGGTCACCGACAACGCCGGCGGCATTGCCGAAATGGCCGGGCTGCCGAAGGAAGTGCGTCAGTCGACCGACGCGCTCGACGCCGTCGGAAATACGACCAAGGCTATCACCAAAGGCTACGCGATTGGATCGGCAGGCCTCGGCGCACTCGTTCTGTTCGCGGCCTACACCAACGACATCCGTCACTTCACCGAGATTGGCGCGCCCTATTTCAAGGATGTCGGCGTCGTCGATTTCAACCTCTCCAATCCCTACGTCGTGGCTGGCCTCATCTTCGGCGGCCTCATCCCCTATCTGTTTGCGGGCATCGCGATGACCGCAGTCGGGCGGGCGGCAGGATCGGTCGTGGTCGAGGTGCGCCGGCAGTTCAAGGAGATGCCGGGCATCATGCAGGGGACGCAGCGGCCCGACTATGGACGGGCGGTCGATCTGCTGACCAAGGCCGCGATCCGGGAAATGATCATCCCCTCGCTCCTGCCGGTTCTCGCGCCATTCGTCGTCTATTTCGGCGCCTACTGGATTTCGGGGTCTAAGGCCTCTGCTTTCGCCGCGCTGGGGGCTTCGCTCCTTGGCGTGATCGTCAACGGCCTTTTCGTCGCGATTTCCATGACATCGGGCGGCGGCGCCTGGGACAACGCCAAAAAGAGCTTCGAGGACGGCTTCATCGACAAGGACGGCGTCAAGCATTTCAAAGGCTCGGAGGCGCACAAGGCCTCCGTCACAGGCGACACCGTCGGCGACCCTTACAAGGACACTGCCGGACCTGCGGTCAACCCGGCGATCAAGATCACCAACATCGTCGCGCTGCTGCTGCTGGCGATCCTGGCGCACTGAAGCCAAGGCGAAAAGAAAAGGCCGAGGTCGAGGCCTCCGCCCTTTCTGTTGCCTGCCGACCGCCCCCGACGAGCGAAAGCCAAACCGCGGCTCAGCTAAAGCGGAACAGGCCCGCCATCATGTTGCGGAGGAAGTCAGGCTCGGTGCCGCCGGTTGGAGTCGTCCGGGAGACGAAGTCGAAAACCTTGCCGTCCTGCATGCCGTAGTTGGCGATGCGCTCAACCTTGCCGCTCTTGTCGAAATAGACTGCGAGCACATGCTGATCCGTCATTTGGACGGGCATGAAAGCCAACGCTCGATGCATCTTCTGGCCGATGTAGTACCATGCGTCGCCGCCGACGGTCGACGTCGTCGAAGGCGTGCCGAGCAGAGTCAGCGCCTGCGGTTTCGTCGTCGCGCCGACCTTGATCTGCGACAGGGTCTCCTCGTCGACCTGATAGCCGCGATCGAAGTCGCCATCGTAGCCGATGCAGCCGCCGAGCAACGCGCCGAGCGCCATCGCCCCGGCGAGCGCGAGCCGCCGCGTGATACGATGCCTGACCTTCGGCCCGTGTCCCATTCACTTTCTCCGACTCGTCTGGCCTTTTTGCTTGCCAGTCCGACCGCGGATGCCTAACCCGAGCGGCTGAACAAATGCAAGGCGCCGCCACAGTGACGCGGTGGGACGCAATGTAAGGCGCGCTCGCGATGATTCTCGCCCGATGGCGCGCCAGGCGCGCCAGCAAAGCCCTCATTGAGCAACTTCGCGGCGAGATCGTGGCCGCGGGCCGCCGGCCCGCACTGTACCAGGCGCTCGCGGCGCCGGACCGGCTCGATGGGCGGTTCGAGCTTTTGACCCTGCATGCAGGGCTCGTGCTGCGACGTCTCGTCGCAATCGGCGGTCTGGGTCACCATGTCGCGCAGGATCTCGTTGACAGCCTCTTCCTGCACTTCGACGATACGCTGCGGGAGATGGCGCTGAGCGATATCGCCGTCTCAAAACGGCTGAAGACGATGAAGGAAGCTTTCTACGGCCGGAACGTCGCCTATGCCGCAGCGCTGGCGTCGGGTTCGCGCTCGGATCTCGCCGACGCGCTGGCGCGCAACGTCTATGCAGGTGGGCCGAGCGGCGCCCTGCACGCGGCGGCGCTTGCCGACTATGTCGTGTCGATCGACGCCGTTCTGGCCGTGACGCCGATCGAGGAATTCGTCACTGGACGCTTCCGTTTTCCGGATGACCCAACCGCATCGGGAGCCTGAGCCGTGTCCGACCCCTTCAGCCGCATCGTGCGGGTCGATTCCATCCCCAGGGACGGCCAGACCGTCGCCATCGAAGCAAGTCCGGCAGAGCGGAAGGCGCTGGCGGCGCTCTACCGGCTTCCCTCGATCGAGGCCTTGACCGCGGAGCTCACCCTCCGACGGTCCGCAGACGGTCAGGTCGGGGTGACGGGCCGTGTCCGTGGGCAGCTCACCCAGACTTGCGTCGTTTCGCTGGAGCCGTTCCCTGCAGTCGTGGACGAGGAGGTCGACGTCCGATTTGCGCGGCTCGCGGACGACGCCGCCGCCCGCAGACTGTCGAAGGAGCCGCAGACGTTCTCGATTGATGACGAGGACGAACCTGATCCGATCATCGACGGCAAGATCGATCTCGGCGCGCTTGTAGCGGAATTCTTCGCGCTGGGGCTCGATCCCTATCCTCGCAAGCCTGACGTTTCGTTCGAATCACCCCAGAGTCAGGAGGACGCCGCATCGCCTTTTGCGGCGCTCGGCGGCCGAGCCGGAAAGCCGCCGGACTGATCCCGTAAGAGCGGTTTGGACGGCGAAAGCAACCGGAAGCTCACTCGCGGAGCCGAGTTCCGGGCGCGTTCGGAGCGCGCCCTCGCCGCCCCGGCGTTGCCTTGCGCGTCGAAGCCGCTATTGTCGCGCCGCGCCGGGCGCCGCCCGAGCCAGGGCGCTTCGGGCGCCGTCGGACGAGGGAATGGCGAGCGACGTTCGCATAGCGCTAGACGCAATGGGAGGCGACACCGGCCCCTCTGTCGTCCTGCCCGGCGCCGCGATTGCGCTCGAGCGCCGTCCGGACACCCGCTACCTGTTGTACGGCGACGAGACGATGGTCGGGCCGATGCTCGCCGCCTATCCGGCCCTCGCCGCCCGCTCGCGCCTCTTTCATACCAGCGTCGCCGTCAAGATGACCGACAAGCCGAGCCAGGCGCTGCGCACTGGACGGCGGGTGTCGTCAATGTGGCAGGCGATCGAGGCGGTGAAGACCGACGCCGCAGACTGCGTGGTTTCGGCCGGCAACACCGGCGCGCTGATGGCGATGGCGAAGTTCTGCCTGCATACGATGGCGCCGATCGAGCGGCCTGCGATCGCGGCCCTGTGGCCGACGCTGCGCGGCGAATCGATCGTCCTCGATGTCGGCGCGTCGATCGGCGGCGACGAGCGCCATCTCGTCGATCTCGCGGTCATGGGCGCAGCGATGGCGCGAATCGTATTCGACATCGACAGCCCGACGGTCGGGCTCCTCAATGTCGGGGTGGAGGAGATCAAGGGGGTCGAGGAGGTCAAGGCCGCCGGGCGCATGCTGCGCGAGGCCAACCTGCCCAATATGCGCTACCACGGCTTCGTCGAGGGCGACGATCTGGGGCGGGGCGCGGTGGACGTGTTCGTCACCGAAGGCTTCACCGGCAATATCGCGCTGAAAACGGCCGAGGGCACGGCGAGGCAGCTCAGCCGCTACCTGCGCGACGCGATGAGCCACAGCATTATGTCCCGCATCGGCTTCATGTTCGCGCGGAAGGCGCTCGAGGCCTTGCGCGAGAAAATGAGCCCGCGCG
This sequence comes from uncultured Alphaproteobacteria bacterium, assembly GCA_963787135.1. Classification (GTDB taxonomy): domain Bacteria; phylum Pseudomonadota; class Alphaproteobacteria; order Rhizobiales; family Beijerinckiaceae; genus Roseiarcus. The sequence goes on from CAWBBW010000033.1 coordinate 285,225, forward strand.
CGAGCGGGGGCGTATTTCTCGGGCTTGACGGCGTCGTCATCAAGGCCCATGGCGGCGCCGACGCCGAAGCTTATGCCGGCGCTATTGAATTGGGCTACGACATGGTTCGCCAGGAACTGCTAGGCAAGATTCGTGAAATGATCGCGCAGGCTGACGGCGCCCGTCCCTCCCCGGCGCGCTCAATTTCGCCGGCGGCCCAGTGATCTGGAAGCCGCCTTCTCCATGACATCGATCCTTCGTTCTTGCGTTCGCGGCGTCGGCGCTGCGCTTCCCGCCCGCGTTGTCTCCAACGCCGAGCTCGCGCATAAGATCGATACGTCCGACGAGTGGATCCAGCAGCGCACCGGCATCAAGCAGCGCTATGTGGCGGGCGAGGGCGAAACGACGGCGAGCCTGGCGACCAAGGCGGCCGAGGCGGCGCTCAGTCACGCAGGCCTCGAGGCGTCCGCGATTGACCTGATCGTCGTCGCCACCTCGACCCCGGACTATACGTTCCCGGCGGTTGCGACCCAGGTGCAGGCGAGCCTCGGCATCGTCGACGGCGCGGCCTTCGACCTGCAGGCCGTCTGTACCGGCTTTGTCTATGCGGTCGCGACCGCCGACAAGTTCCTGCGCTCGGGCTCGAACAGGCGGGCGCTGGTGATCGGGGCCGAGACGTTCTCGCGCATCCTCGACTGGAGCGACCGCACGACGTGCGTGTTGTTCGGCGACGGCGCGGGCGCGATCGTGCTCGAGGCCTCCGAAAGCGACGGTCTCATCGGGTCGCCCGGCGTCATCGCCTCGCGGCTTCGGGCGGACGGGCGCCATCGCGCCAAGCTCTTCGTCGACGGGGGCCCATCGACGACGATGACGGTCGGACACCTTCGGATGGAAGGCAAAGAGGTATTCCGGCACGCGGTCGGCATGGTGACCGACGTGATCAAGGGCTGCTTTGCCGACGCCGGCGTCACGGCCGGGGACATCGACTGGTTCGTGCCGCATCAGGCCAACCGCCGCATCATCGACGCCTCCGCCGACAAGCTCGGCATCCCCCATTCCAAGGTGGTCATAACCGTGGACCGGCACGGCAACACCTCCGCCGCCTCGGTGCCGCTCGCGCTCGCGGTCGCGGTCGAGGACGGCCGGATCAAGCCAGGCGATCTGGTGATGATCGAGGCGATGGGCGGCGGCTTCACCTGGGGCGCGGCGCTGATCCGCTGGTAGCGAAGCGTGCCCGGCGACGTGGCGATCCAATTTATAGAGAATCTTGACGATGGATTTCGTGTGGGAACCGCTTGCAACGTCGCCAAAACCGATTTCTCCCTGCTATAGCCTGCTAACAGGGAACGCGGCCAGAGCCACCCTTAGGTTTCATGCATAAAACCGTTTACTGTCAATTACTTGTGATGAATTGCTCGCACGGCGATCGAGCGATAAAACAGGAAGCGTGTCTCCCTATTCTCACGCATAACAGGAGAAGCCAGCGGGGAAAGCCGAGGCCTGGGAACCAGCTTCCGGGGTGCGCCCGAGAGCGCAATCGTTTAGACTTTCTATACTCACCCGCCTGAAGTCGTCCGGGATCAGGCGGAATCTCTACATTTTCGCCGGCCCTTTTGGTACGAAAACCTCATCTATAGAAGGTTAGTGAACAGTCCTCATCCGTTGCGTGAGCAAAATAACGGGAGAAAGACGCCCGTCTTCCACGGCAGTCACGACGTGGCGATCCAAAGATCGTAGGGCGAGACCCCCGCCGCCCGGGAGCGGCGTTGCCCGCCTCGCCCCGCGCGATGCACCGCGCCACGGCTCCCTGATTCACATTTCTGACACAGTGGTGGTTCAGTTGGCCGCCCCCGATGCTGTCCGGCGATTATAGATCGTACAGCGATCATGAGAGTGTCAGGTGATTGGCAATACTAAAAGAACAAGCCTGAGCTGTCTCACCGATCAGACTTAGCCTGATCATCAAAAAGCATCACAGTCAGAAACCTCAATGCGCATGAGCCTGCACGCTCTACGTGCCGGACCATTCGCTTTGTCGAAGGAGTGTTGGATTGACGAAACGCATGATTCCTGTTGCTCTCCTGGCCGCCGTCTCGGCAGCCGTCCTGCCCTCGGCGGCCGCGGAGGCGCGGGGCCACCGCCCGGCGGCCCCCCGCGCGCAGAGTCTCTCGGGCGGCTCTCGACGCGCCCCTTCCCGCGCCCAGGAGGACGCGCGCGGAAGCGACGTGGTGGCGGAAGCCGAACATTGGCTGGGCTCGCGCAACATGACCGGCAAGGGCGGCCCGTGGTGCGCCCACTTTGCGTCTTATATCCTTCAGCGAACCGGCCATGCGCCGCTCGCCAACGGCATGGCCTCCGCGGCTCTCTCCTACGGGCGGCGCCTGTCGGAGCCGAAGGTCGGCGCGCTCGCAGTCGTCACCACCAGCGTCGGCTACGCCGCCCATGTCGGCTTCGTCGCCGGCGTCAACGCCGACGGCTCGATCGAACTCGTTTCCGGCAACTGGGGACGGCGTGTGGCCGATGCGACCGTGTCGCGCCGCCTTGTCGTCGCGTTCGTGGACGTCAGGTAGGGCGCGTCGCGAACGATCGAGCATGCGGCGCCCCTCCTCCGCATCGACGCACGTCGAGCGTGAACGTGATCGACCGTAACGTGACTGACGTTGACGTCGCGAGCGTTAATGGCGTACCGCATTGCCTGCGGCTCGCTACGATGGGAGAAGATCACTCAGCGGACAGCGGCGCGATCGCTGCTATTGTTGCATCAATTGCGCCTCGGCAGGCCGGGGGCATCACGCCGAAAAGATGCACGTCACATTTTCAGGGGACGGCGTCCGGCGATTGCGGAGGGCCAAGTCGGCTGTTTCGGGTGACGCCATTCGACGTTACTACGGTGGCTACACGGGGGATAGCTGCACTTCGGCGGGACCGAGGGTCTCAACCAGGCGACCAGCGTCGACTTTCCATCGACGGTCTTCGCGGCGGAGTCTCGCCGGCTCGTTCATGAGGCGATTAGTAACGAATGGGCCTATCGTCGCGCCACGGGCCGCATTCTGGCCAACCCAAAGTGCATCGCCGTTTGCTCGTGGCGGGGCGTACAGCGTTCGTAGGCAGGAACCGCCATCATAGGCGAATTCCAGATCGTACTCTATTGCCGATAGTACTACAATGAGCGGGATAGCTTGGCGGGGACGCCTGGATTAACGTCGCCTTGACTCTGGACAATGCGGCGTCCGAATTCGACGTCACTTTGAACTGTACATGAAGCACATAACGTTTTGTGACGACAGGGCCGCTGGCGCGAAGTGCCGACTTATTCGACGCTTATCGCTCTTTGGATTTGCTCGATGCGCATTCCGTCGCAACGAGCTTCAAAGAGCTACAGCGAACTCCGTTCCCGAACCGTCGACATGGGCGATGACGCTGCTCGGTTTTGCGGGCCTCGGCTTCGACGCGGAACGCAAGGCGAACGTCGCGTCGTACTGCGCTCGCTGCCTGAGCTGTCAACTGCGACCACAAAGCGCAAGGATCCCCGAGGCGGAACGTCTTGAAGCGACGCGCCTCTCGAGGCTGTCTTGTGCTCTATGTGCGCGCTGCCAAGCTCGACAGAGATGCGTCCGCGCCATGAGGGAATCGGGGCAATCAGAACTTGACGTTCATGCCGACGCGGAAAATCGAGCCGTCGTAGGCGTATTTCGCCGTGGCGTAGACGCCCGGGAAGACCGCGCTCGCAGTCGGGTTCGCGACCGTGACGAGATTGCTGCTGCCGAGATCGTAGTAAAGGTATTCGGCTTTCAGCGTCACGTTGTCAGTGATGGCATATTCGGCGCCGACGCCGATTGTCCAGCCGACCCGTGTCGAACTCGGCGCCCCATGCCAGGCGAGCCCGGCGAGGTTGTCGAAGACGTTGAGATAGCCATTGCCGCCGCCATAGGCGAAGCCGCCCGTGCCGTAGACCATCAGGCGATAGTCCGGGGTGGCGACGAAACCGATGCGGGCCCGCGTCGTCCCAAGCCAGTCAAGCCGCGCCGACGCGTTGACATGCAGGATGTCGCCGGGGGCATACGCGGTCCAGGGCGAGCTGGCGAACGAGAACGTCTTGTTCATGCTCGTCCAGTCGATGTCCGTCTCGAGACCGAACACCGCCCCGCCCGCCTGCCAGTTGTAGCCTGCCTGGCCGCCGCCCAGCCATCCGATCGAGCTGGTTCCGAGGGTGTCGGGATAGTACACCGAGAGTAGCGGGAAGCCGGTGTCGTAGAGGGTCGTCGTCCGGCTGCCGGAACCCAGGACGCCGCCGGCGTTCAAACCGAGGTAGACGCCGGTCCAGGTGAAGGGCGGCGCGTAGAACAACCCTTGCGTCGGCGGCTCCTTCAAGGTCCAGAGGTCGGCGGCCCAGGCCATGGGAGATCCTGCAACCGTCAGCGCCGCAGCGGCGATCCCGCTCAACCGGCGAGGCTTCATCTCGCTCTCCTTCCAGGGTTCGGCTGTGACGCAGGGCGGGATTCGCCGATCCGAACGCATGGAGTTGAGCCAGCGCAGCTTGCGGCAGGCTGACCTGGCGCCGCCTGCCGGCGGCTTCGTTTCGGGCGTGCAGGCGACCCACTGCGGATTCGATCGTCTCGCGGCCCCTTGTCGTCGCGTTCGCGGGCGTGAAATCGTGGATGTGGGAGGCTGGTCTGCTCGGCTCCGTCAAGCCGCAAGTGGTTCGACGACCTGCCCCTGGCGCACGCCGATGAAGGCCCAGAGCGTGGCCGCCGCGACGAGGTCGAACAGGAACAACAACGCAAACAGCGGCTCGTAGCCGATGGTGGTGGCCAGCGCTCCGACCATCAGCGTGAACAGCGCGCCGCCGAGATAGCCGAACATTCCCGCGACGCCCGTCGCGGTCGCGACCTCCGGCTTCTCGAACACGTCGCCCATCAGCGCGTACATCATGCTGGAAAGCATCTGATGCGCGAAGCCGCCGAGCGAGAAGCAGAGAATGGCGACGATCGGGCTGACGACGAAGCTGATCAGCGCCGGCCCGACCATGCAGAGCGCGCCGATCGTGATCACGGTCAGCCGCGCGTTCACGATCTGGAGCCCGAAGCGCTTGTGAAGGAACGGCGCGAGGTAGCCGCCGAACAGACAGCCGATGTCGGAGAACAGAAACGGCAGCCAGGCGAATAGCGCGAACTGCTTGAGGTCCATGCCGCGCACGGTGACCATGTAAAGCGGGATCCAGAAGGCGAAAGTCTGCCACGCCGGCTCGGTCAGGAATCGCGCGATAATAATGCCGAGGAATTTCGTCTTCGACAGCACCGCCTTGATCGAAGGCTTTGCCCCCAGCGGCGGTTCACGGCCGGAATAAATGTACTCGCGCTCCTCCTGAGACAGGCGCGGTTGCGCCTCGGGGTCCCGATAGAGCCAGAACCAGACGATCCCGAGCGCGACGCCGAGCGCCCCGGTGATCCAGAACGCAGGCCGCCAGCCGTAGGCCGAATAGAGCCACACCACGACGGGGGGCGTAATCATCGAACCAATCGAGGAGCCGGAATTGAACCAGCCGGTGGCGATCGAGCGCTCCTGCGATGGAAACCAGATGGTCGACACCTTCGTCCCGGTCGGGATCGCGACCGCTTCGCTGAGACCGAGCAGGCCGCGGAAGCCCGCCATCGACACCCATCCGGTCGCCAGTCCGTGCATCGCGGCGGCAGCGCCCCAGATCACCGCGGCGACGGCGTAGCCCACTCGCGGTCCGATCAGATCGGTCAGATACCCCGCGACCGGCTGCGAGAAGGAATAGACGAGCTGGAAGGCGGAGACGACGTAGGAGTACTGCGCCGTCGTGAAGGACAATTCCTTCTGCAGAATCGGAGCGAGCACGCCGAGCACATTGCGATCGACATAGATCACGATCGTGCCGACGAGCATCAGCGCCAGCATCTTCCAGCGCAACCTTCCGATCGGGCGCATGACGTCTCCCCAGTGCGTTTGAGGCCGGCTTGAAGGAACCAGCTCTCTTGAGTTCGTCCGGCCTGGCAATTGGCCTTACCACTTGACCATTAGGCCAATCTGCCTGAATGTCCAGCGGCAATTTTCGCGGCCGTCGCAAAACACGTTTACCCGGAGGCTTCGCCCATGACCGTTTCCCCGACGCCTTTCGCGCTCCACCCGGACCGGCTTTTCCCCCCCGAGCCCGAAACGCGCGCCATAGCACGCAACCTCTACGCTTCGGTCGCCGAGCTGCCGATCATCAGTCCGCACGGCCACACCGACCCGCGATGGTTCGCCGACGACGCTCCCTTCCCCGACCCGGCAAGGCTGTTCATCGTTCCCGACCACTACGTGCATCGCATGCTCTACAGTCAGGGCGCGCGTCTCGAGGACCTGGGCGTGCCGCGGACCGACGGCGGCCCGGTAGAAACCGATCCACGCAAGATCTGGCGCCGCTTCGCCGACAACTTTCATCTGTTCCGCGGCACGCCGTCCTGGCTCTGGCTCAACCAGGCCTTCACGGAAGTCTTCGGCTTCCATGAGCGCCTCGGCTCCAGGAACGCCGACAAGGCCTACGATCACATCGCCGCCTGCCTGGAGCGTCCCGAGTTCCGGCCGCGCGCGCTGTTTGAGCGGTTCAACATCGAGGCGCTGACGACGACGGAGAGCCCGCTCGACGATCTCAGGCACCACCGCAAGATGCAGTCCAGCGGCTGGCGCGGCCGGGTGCTCACCGCTTTCCGCCCGGACCCGGTCGTCGATCCGGCTTTTCCCGGGTTCGTCGAGAACCTCGCAGGAACTCGGCCGCATCGCCGATTGCGACGTCTCGACCTACGACGGCTATCTGGCCGCGCTCGCCAAGCGGCGCGCCTATTTCAAGTCGATCGGCTGCACGTCGACAGACCACGGCCATCCCACGGCGCGCACCGCGGACCTGCCCAAGAGCGAAGCGGCCGCGCTCTACGCCGCGTCCGCAACGGCGGGGCGTCGGCCACCGACGCCGAACTTTTCCGCGCGCAGATGCTTACCGAGATGGCGCGGATGAGCCTCGAGGACGGACTGGTGATGCAGATCCATCCGGGGTCCGTGCGGGACCACAATCCCGCGATCTTCCGTGCCTTCGGCAGAGACAAGGGGTGCGACATCCCCTCCCCGACCGACTATGTGTTCGCCCTAAAGCCGCTGCTCGACCGCTTCGGCAACGAACGCGGCCTGACCATCATTCTGTTCACGCTGGACGAGACGGCCTTTTCCCGCGAACTCGCCCCGCTCGCCGGCCACTATCCGGCGCTGAAGCTAGGGCCCCCCTGGTGGTTCCTCGACAGCCCCGAAGGCATGCGCCGCTATCGTGAAACAGTGACGGAGACGGCTGGATTCTACAACACGGTCGGCTTCAACGATGACACGCGCGCGTTTCTGTCGATCCCGGCGCGGCACGACATGAGCCGGCGCGTCGATTGCGCGTATCTCGCCTGCCTCGTCGCCGAGCACCGGCTCGAACTCGACGAGGCGTTCGAAGTGGCTCACGGCCTCGCATACAGCCTCGCCAAGTCCGCGTACAAACTCTGACGCGAGGCACGAGGGGAATCCGATTGCCAGGTCTACGCGCCGCCGGTCCTTTCCCCCGCAGAACTCGTCAAGAGGAAGGGACGATGCCATTCCAGCCCGTCGACAACAGGCGGCTCTACGAACAGGTGGCCGATCAGATCGGCGGGCTCATCCGCAAAGGCGAGTTCCGGCCGGGACAGAGGCTGCCCGCCGAGCGCAATCTGGCCAAGATGCTCGCCGTCAGCCGGCCGGTCGTCCGCGAGGCGATGATCGCGCTCGAGATCGCCGGGCTGATCGAAGTGCGCACGGGCTCGGGCGCCTTCGTCAGGGAGAAGCCTGCGGAAGCGGCGGAGGCGGTCAATACGGGCCATAGTCCCAGCGACATTCTCAACGCGCGCATGCTGATCGAAGGCGAGACTGCGGCCCTTGCAGCTTCTCGCGCGACCCCGGAGGATCTCGCCGCCATGGCGGAATGGGTCGACGAAATGGTTCGCGAGCATGATGCGGGACGCCCGTGGCGTGCGGCGGACCTCGGATTCCACCTGGCCATCGCCCGGTCCACGGGGAACGCTGCGTTGGTGAGCGTCGTCGATCGGCTATGGCAGGAACAGCACGCGCCCGTCTTCACCCTCCTCTCGGAGCGGGTGCGACTGAGCGACAACTGGGATGCGACCCTGCGCGGCCACATGGATATCCTCGACGCGATCGCGGGGGCGAAGCGGTCAGCCGCAAGGGACAGTATGCGCGCGCACCTGCGTCAGGTGCTGGACGCGATGACTGGCGTCGAGAAAAAAGAACCCGCCGGTCTGTGATCCGATCTTTTTGGGCATGATTTTTGCTGGGGGAATCCCGAACGCCGATCGTTCGCCCGGAGTAGCGCTGACGCGCGCTGCGCGGGGTGAAGGATAGGCGAAGAGCCACTTTTTTAGGCGGCGCCGGGGGATGAAAGCCGGATGACGAAAGTCGCAGAGATCGCCGCTGAGCCCTATGCGTTCGAGCTGACGCCAGACCACAGCGCGTTGCTGATCATCGACATGCAACGCGACTTTCTCGAGCCTGGCGGTTTCGGCGAGATGCTCGGCAACGACGTCTCGCAATTGCGCCGCACCATTGAGCCAAACAAGCGCCTGCTGGCGGCGTGGCGGGCTGCCGGGCTGCTCGCCATGCATACGCGCGAGGGCCACAGGCCCGATCTTGCCGATCTGCCGCCGGCCAAGAAAGTGCGCGGGCGCAGCAGGACCACCATCGGCGACGAGGGTCCCATGGGTCGCATCCTGGTGCGCGGCGAGCCGGGCCACGACATCATCGCCGAGCTCTACCCGGAGCCCGGCGAGCCGGTGATCGACAAGCCGGGCAAGGGCGCGTTCCACGCCACCGATCTCCACTCGATTCTTCAGCACCGCGGCATCAAGCAGCTCGTCGTCACCGGCGTGACGACCGAAGTCTGCGTCAACACCACCGTCCGCGAAGCCAATGACCGGGGCTACGACTGCCTCGTGCTCGAAGACTGTGTGGGATCCTACTTTCCGGAGTTCCACGCCATGGGCCTGAAGATGATCAAGGCCCAGGGCGGAATTTTCGGCTGGGTCGCCCATTCGGACGCCGTAATCAAAGCTTTGGCCCCGCTCAAGTAGCGCGGCCGGCCGGGGAACCTCAAGCGACGGGGAGAAAAGCGATGTCAACGACGACGACGGCGGCGACAGGGCGCGAGCGCTACTGGGTTCCGGGCGACTGGAACGCGTTCTTCGGATTCGGCACCAATATTCTGGTCAACGTCCTCGTCCTGACCGGGCTCCTGCGCTTCGTTCTCAAGATGCCGGATTCGCTGGTGTTCGGCAGAATTCTTCCCGCCCTCGGGCTGATGCTGTTCTTGAGCACTGTGTACTACGCCTGGCTCGCCTACCGGCTGGCCCAGAAGACCGGCCGCACCGACGTTTGCGCCCTGCCCTCGGGCACCAGCGTGCCGCACATGTTCGTGGTCACGTTCGTGGTCATGCTGCCGATCCTGCTCAGGACCAACGATCCGATCCAGGCCTGGGAGGCGGGCCTCACCTGGGTGTTCGTCCAGAGTTTCGTCTTGATGGCGGGCGGCTTCATTGCGCCGGTCATCCGCAGGATCACACCGCGGGCGGCGCTGCTCGGTTCGCTCGCCGGCATTTCCATCACCTTCATCTCGATGCGGCCGGGCCTGCTGGTGTTCGAGACGCCGCTCATCGGCCTCGTCTGCTTCGCCATCATCCTCGCCAATTGGTTCGGCGGTGTGCGCTACTTCCAGGACGTGCCAGGCGGCCTGATCGCGATCGCCGCAGGCACGCTGATCGCCTGGGGATCGAACCTCTTCGGCCTCGGCTATGGCGGCTTGAGCGTCGGGAGCGTCGGCGACGCCTTTTCACACTTTGGCTTCTCGTTCCCCATACCCGCCGTTGGTCACGTCTTTTCCGGCTTCAAGTTCATCGGCGTCATATTGGTGACCGCGATTCCTTTCGGCATCTACGATCTCGTCGAGGCGATGGACAACGTCGAGAGCGCCGCCGCGGCCGGCAATTCGTTCCCGACGACGCAGGTGCTGACAGCCGACGGCGTGATCAGCCTGATCGGTTGCCTCCTCGGCAACCCGTTCATCAACGCCGTCTATATCGGCCATCCCGGCTGGAAGGCGATGGGCGGCCGGATCGGCTATTCCGCGGCGACCGGCGTGATGGTGCTGGTGCTGACGTGGCTCGGCATCGTCGCCCTGGTTTCGAGCCTGATCCCGGTGGTCGCGATCCTGCCGATACTGCTCTACATCGGCATGCTGATTGGCTCGCAGGCCTTCCAGGAGACGCCGAGGAGCCATGCGCCGGCGATCATCCTGGCGATGATTCCGCAGATCGCCGCCTGGGGCAAAACCATGATCGACGGGGCGCTCGGCGCCGCGGGCACCAACGCGGCCACGGTCGGCTTCGACAAGCTCGGCAATACGGGCGTCTTGTACAAGGGCCTGGCGACGCTCGGCGGCGGCGCCACGCTCGCCGGCATCATTCTGGGCGCGGTCACCGTGTTCATCATCGAACGCCAGCTCGAGAAGGCCGCATGGTTCGCGCTTGCGGGATCGATTCTAACGTTCTTCGGCCTGATCCACGCCGAGGATCTTGGCGTCGGGCAGTCGCCTTTGGTGGCGCTGAGCTATCTCGGGATCGCGGTCATGCTCTACTGCTTCGCCAGATTTGCTCATGTTTCGCCGGCGGCGATCGAGTCGCACGGCCATGGTGGAATGAGCGAGCAGCCGGCGGAATAGCAGCCCGAAGGCCACCGCCACGACCCGCCCCCAACAAGGGGGCGGGAATTCCCCTCAGGCGCCGGGCCGTGCTCTCGTCACGCGGCCGCTGCGGCCCGCTCCGGCTCGCGAATCTCGTAGATCGCAAACGCTTCGCTGACGCCGCGCAGCGACAATTGCCGCGAGCTTGCCCGGTAGCCGCGGGCGCCAACGAGGCCCGCGGCTTCGGCGGCGTCCACCACTTGCTTTGTCGCCAGGATCGCCGTCGGATCGGCAAGCTCCTGGACGCGCGAGGCGATGTTGACGGAGAGGCCGAAATAGTCCTGCCGGTCATCGAGCATGACCGCGAGGCACGGCCCCTCGTGCAGGCCAATGTTGAGCGCGAGATCCTCGTTGCCGCGCTCTTCGTTGATCCTGCGCATGGCCTCCCGCATCCGCATCGCGGCGCGCAACGCCCGGTCCGGGGTCGGGAAAGTCGCCATCACCGCGTCGCCGATGGTCTTCACCACCGCCCCGCCCTCGGCGACGACCGCCGCCAGAAGCTCGCCAAAGTGGCTGCGCACGAGATCGAAGGCGGCGAGGTCGCCCACCCGGTCGTAGAGCGCAGTCGAGCCCCGGAGATCGGTGAAGAGAATGGTGAGGCTCGTGATCTTGAAGCGCTGCTCGGGATCGAACGTGCCGCTGCGGTAGAGATCGCGGAAGGTCTGGTTGCTGAGGAGCCTGTTGGCGGTCAGCACCGGGCGCCGGCGGTTGGAGAGATTGTCCGCCTCCGGGGTGTGGACCCATAGGCCCGGCAGCGTCCGTTGACCGGATTTGTTCTCGAACGTGATGCGCGCCGGGCCAGGCTGGATCTTCATCGAGCCGAAATGAGAATGCGAGTCCGCGAGCACGACCGCGAGGCTGCGACGTTCGGTCGTCTCGTCGCCCGCGACCTCGAGATAGAGCGTTGAATGGGTCACCGGATCGAAGGCGATGATGAGGCCCTTCGGCAGCGTCAGCGACATCGCGGCTTTTTCGCCCGGCTGCAGCTCCATGAGATCGAGCGTCACCCTCTGGATCGCGCCCTCGAGGTCCTCCGGGACCACGGCCCCGGAGCTCCAGAAGACCTGCCGCATGTATTCGGTATAGGGCAGCGTGCCGGGATCGTGCGCCCCGATGCGCCGGACTCTCGGATCGACGGTGAAAGTGACTTCGACCAGCTGGTCGAGGGTCGGCTCATTATCCTGCACGCAGAAGGCGCAGAAGTAGTGATCGCGATTGATGCTCTTGAGCGCCACGGCGGTTTCGAGCACGCCGCCGCATCCCGGGCAAAGCATGTTCCAGGACATGTCGAAGATGCCGAGCCGCGCAGCATGGACGAGCGCGCCGATCGCCGCCTCTTCGTTGAGCCCGCGCTCGGCGGCGAAAGCGAGCGGATTGATGCGGTTGAGGGACCGGTCGGACCCGGTTTCAACCGCTGTCTTCAACGCGTCGGCGACAGTCGGGTCCGCCGCCTGCCGCAAGAGTTCCCAAAGCGCCGTTGCTTCGGCCATCGCCGTTCCTCCGTGCTGAGACGCCTGATGTAGGATGTCGTCGGCCTCGCCGCCAGAACCGGCGAGATTGCGACTGGCCTATTCGTCATCCTTCGAAGCCCCCGTTTCACGAATCGGATCGAAAGTCGTCGTTTCATGCTGGACAGCAGTCTTCTCTTGTGTAACATAATCGGTTGTATCGCAAATTCATCATGATTTTGTTAGCTGTAATCGTTCTGTAATCTGAGGGTGTTACGGAAGGCGGTTGTCGGAGAGTATTTTTGCAATCGGTTCGGTGGCCGCCTCGCCCGCAAAGCCCGAGACGGAAATGACGGTCCCAGGGAGTTCCTCAAGCAAAAAGGAAAAGTCACGATGAGAAGCGTCTTTTTCTCCGCCGCTGTGACCGCGCTGGCGCTCGGGGCTTCGATTGGCGGGGCTGAGGCCGCACAGGTGTTGACGCCAGACGGCGATCCGTTTCCGACGAACAGCGTGGCTTATCTGACCGGCGGCCCCTACATGACCCCGTTCGGCACGTTCGACATGACAACGGTGGCGAATTTCGACGGCTTCGTCCTTCAGTCGCATAGCGGTAACGAGTTCTACACCTATGCTACGTCGACGGTGTTCGGGACCGTCGGTCCAACGCAGACCGTGACGTTCGACAACCATGGCGTATTCAGCACCTACACGTTCACGAACGGCGATGTGGAGGTCGAAATTTTTGGCCGCTCGAGCGCATTCGAGACGGGCACGTTCAGCGCGCGGATGCTGATGGCGACCTGGACCGGGACCATCGATGGCCTACCCGTAGTCGCCCAGATCAGTCCGGCCACCCCTACGCTCGGAACGATTATATTTTCCCTTCCGCCGCCCGGGACCCTGGGTCTGCTGGTTGACTACGTCTTCCACAACCAGACCGAGTTCAGCCTGAATGGGGGTCCTTTCGTGAGTACGCCGCTGACCGGCGTCTCAGCCCCAATTCCGGAGGCTTCCACCTGGGCCATGATACTGGCGGGCTTCGCCGGCCTCGCCTTCGCGTCCTATCGCAGGTCAACCGGTAAGATACGCCTCAGACGAGGGGATCGGGGGATTGGAACGCGTTCTATCACAGCGTCGACCACAATGGGTTCAAAGCGTTACGTAGCGCTTTAAAAGCGGTGCTTCGGCGAGCGAGGATGTCTGCCAGCACCGGGTCAGGATCGATGCGGTCGCGAATCCGGGTCATGGCGGCAACGGCGGTCGCGAGATCAGGATAGAGTCCGACGCCGACCGCAGCGATGATGGCCGCGCCAAGCGCGCCGAGTTCATGGGCCTCCGCGATTTCGAGCGGCAGGGCTATGGCGGCGGCGAAAATCTCGAGCCAGGGCCGGCTTCGCGCCGCCCCGCCCGCAAAGCGCGCCGCGAGCGGCCGGGCGCGGTCCTTGAGCAGATGATCGATGTGACCCCGATGCTCGAAAGCGACGCCCTCGTAAATGGCGCGCACCATCTCGGGCAGCCCGTGCCACGAGGCGAGGCCGATGAACGAGCCGCGCGCCTCAGGCTGATCGAGCCGGCCATTGAGATAGGGAAGAAAAAAGGGAATGGCGTCGCTGGGGCGGGTTAGCGCGACCTGCCTGTTGCAGAAATCGAAAAGGGCCTCGCGATCGCGCCCGCTCCCGTCCGCCAGGGCTAAAACCGAGTCGACGAACCATTCGAAAGCGCTCGCCGAAGTCGGGCCGGCATCGGTCAGGATGAACTCGCCCGGCCTCGGACCGAGAATTGGCGCGGAGATCGACCCGTCAGTGATCGGGGTCCTGCTGGCGAGCTGGTTGAGGCCCCAGGTCCCGGAAATGACGCTGATCAGGGTCTCGTCCGTCGCGCCGAGCCCGAGGGCCATCGCTGGGCCGTCGGCATAGCCGGCCGATACGGGCGTCCCGGCAAGGAGCCCGGTTTCGAGAGCCGCCTTTTCTGTCACCGCGCCCGCGACGGTCAGCGGCTCGAGTGCTTCGCCGAAGAGGCGCTCGTAGCGGCTGAGACCCAGGCAGTCCAAGACCGCAGGCGTCCATTGTCGCGTGCGCTGGTCGATGAGACCCCCGGAGGACAGGTCGCTGACTTCGGCAGCAAGCGCCCCGGTCAGCCGGTAGCGGATATAGTCCTTGCACATGAGCGCCCTGGCGGCGCGCGCGAGCGTCTCGGGTTCATGGCTTTCGAGCCAGGCGATCAGCGGAAGGGGCTTCCCGGCCCATAATTTGTGCCAGGTCAGCGAAACGACGGCATCCTCGAGCCTTGCGTTGCGCCACCGCGCGACCTCGCCTTGCGCGCGCTGGTCCGGCGAGAGGATGCCATTGCGCACCGGTTCGCCGCGGCGGTCCACGAGATAGAGGCCGTTGCCGTAGCCGGTGAGCCCGACGACGGCGATCGAGGACGGCGCGACCGCCGCTGCGTGCAAAACCTTGCGCGTCGTGGCGCAGATCGCCGCCCACATGGCTTCAGGATCGCGTTCCAGAAAGCCCGGCGCGGGATGAAGGGGCGCCATTGCGGCGCTGGCGACAGCGCATTCGCGTCCGCGCTCGTCGTAAAGAGCGGCCTTGACCGCCGTCCCCCCGGCGTCGAAAGCGATGATGTGACGCTTGGTCATTGTCGGGGCGGCGCCCTCCAGGCCTTGCGCCTTTCTACGCCATTTCGATCCGCGTTCCGACGCCGCCGTTGAGCAGCCGTTTCAGGTGATATTGGGCGAGCGCATCTTCCGGGCGTTCCCCGATCAGGGCGGCGAAGGCAGCGATCACGCCGGGGTCCCCCGCCTCGAGCTTTTCAAAGGCGCGGGCGTAAGCCGCGGTGTGGCGACTGGCGCTTTCCTCGGGCGTGAGCGGCTCGAATACGCGCATCGGCTCCTTCCGCCCGCGCAGCACGAGATCGCCGACCGGGCGGCCGAGAAATCCGTCAGCGCGTTCGGCGGCGGCGGCGCTGACGCAAATGCGGGTGCCGAGTTGCTTGTTGACCGCCTCGAGCCGCGCCGCGGCGTTGATGGTGTCGCCGTAAGCCGTGTAGTCGAAGAGCCGCCCGCCGCCGAAATTGCCGACGATCGCGTGGCCCGCATGAACGCCGATGCGGGTGACGCCGAGCGGCACGCCACGCGCCTTCCAATCGAGGCGGTAGTCTTCGGAGCGCTTGTCGAGCGCGAGCGCGCAGGCGATGGCGCGGGACTCGGCGTCGGGCTGGTCGCCGGGCGCGCCGAAAAGGACATGGATCGCGTCGCCGATGATCTTGGCCACCGTGCCCTCGTGCGCGAACACGATTTCCGTCATGCCTTCGAGATAGCCGCTGAGCAGGCTCGCAAGCTCACGGGGATCGAGCGATTCGACGAGCGGCGTGAAGCCCGCAATGTCGGTGAACAGCGTCGCGATCTCGCGCCGTTCCCCGCCTGGCGCGAGCGCGTTGGCGTCGGCCGCGAGGCTCAAAGCGAGGTTGGGGGAGAAATAGCGCGACAGAGACGCATGCGCGCGCTCGGCCGCCGCCTGGCGGTGACGCGCCTCCCTGAGGTCGGCAACATGGGCGATCGTCTTGCGGACGGTGGTCTCGAAATCGGCGAAGTCGATGGGCTTGGTGAGAAAGTCGAACGCGCCCCGGTTCATCGCGGCGCGGATATTGGCCATGTCGCCATAGGCCGACACGATGACGGTCGAGAAGCGGGTCGCCTGGTCCTGAAGCTTCGTGAGCAGGGTCAGCCCGTCCATGCGCGGCATGTTGAGGTCAGACACGACCATGTCGAAATCGCGGTTCTCGGCAAGGAAGTCCAGAGCCTCGACCCCATCGCGCGCGAAGCCGAAGGCGATCGAGCCGTCCTTGATCTGGCGGCGAAACTTCTGCCTGACGAGGTCTTCGAGATCGGGCTCGTCGTCGACGACGAGGATTTTCGCCGTCATGAAGGACCCAGCGCTTCGTCGAGGCGGCGGCCGATTTCACCCCGCAAGACGGGAAAGTCGATTGGCTTGGTAAAGAGTCCCGCGGCGCCGGCCTCGGTCGCCTTCCGGCGCGTTTCCGGGTCGCCGTAGGCGGTGATCATGATGACGGGCACGTCAGGACGCGCTTGTCTGGCGCGGGGAAGCAGTTCGAGCCCGCTCATGCCGGGCATGTTGACGTCGGAGAGGATCAAAATGAGGCTCGCGCTCTCCGCCGCGTCGACGCGCTCCAGCGCCTCGGGCGCGGACTGGGCAAATTCCATATCGAAGCGCGACGCGCGCAATTCCCTGCGAAACTGCTGGCGGAAGAGGTCGGCGACGTCGGGTTCGTCGTCCACAACGAGGATCAGCGCGTTCATGCCGCCGCTCCCGCGCGCGGCAGCACGAGGGTGAATTGGGTGTAGGACCCCGGCTCGGTCGAAACCTCGAGCGCCCCCCCATGCTGCTTGACGACGATGTCGTGGCTGAGCGAGAGGCCAAGCCCCGTGCCTTCGCCGGCGGGCTTGGTAGTAAAGAATGGATTGAACATTTTTGCTTTCACCTGGTCCGGAATCCCCGTGCCATTATCTCGAATCGAGATCTCGACGCTGTGTCCAAGATCACGCGTCGACGCGGTGACGGTCGGTTCGTAGGACCCGCCCCCCTCGGCCTGCTTGCGCTTCGTCGTTGCGTAGAATGCGTTGGAAATCAAGTTCAGGAGCACCCTTGTCATTTCCTGTGCATAAAGGTCGGCGGCGCCTGCCTTTTCGTCCAGCGACTTGGCGATGGTCACGTTGAACCCGGATTTTTCGGCTCGTGCGCCGTGATAGGCGAGGTTCAGCGCCTCGTCGACCATCACGTTGACGTTGACGCTCGTGCGCTCGCCCGACCCCTCGCGCGAGTGCAAAAGCATGTTCTTCACGATCGAATCGGCGCGCTTGCCGTGGCTGACCACCTTGTCGAGATTCGCCCCGATGGTTCCGATCAGTTCGTCGGCCTGCTCGCGCTCGCCTGTCTCCAGCGGCGCGCGCTTGAGCGTCTCGCCGAGCTCGTCCACGAGCTCGCGCGTGAGGGCCGAGAAGTTGTTGACGAAATTGAGCGGGTTCTTGATCTCGTGGGCGATGCCGGCGGTGAGCTGGCCGAGCGAGGCCAGCTTTTCTGACTGGATCAGACGGTCCTGCGCCTTGCGCAGATCGTCGAGCGAGGCGGCGAGTTCTCGCGTACGCGCCTGTACCTCGTCGAACAGGCGAACGTTCTCGATCGCGATGACTGCCTGGTCGGCGAATGTTTGCAGGATTTCGATCTGGCGCACGGGGAAATGGCCCGGCTCTTCGCGGGTCAGCACGAGGGCACCCTCGACCCGATCGTTTCTCAGCAGCGGCACGCCGACGAGGGATCGCGCCGTGTCACCAAAGGCATCCAGGGGCACCACGAATTCCGGGTCCGCGCGGCGATCGGGAATCGCCTCGACCTTTCCCGACATGAGCACCCTGCCGACAATCGTCCCGCGACCCGGCCTCGCAGGGTGCTCCGCCAGATACCTGGCGAGGGCCTCGTTGTCGTTGGCGCCGGCGCGGCCACGATAGCGAAAAACGTCACCATCGCGAACGCAGATCAACCCGCTATAGGCGCCGCAAAGGTCCACCGCGGAGGCGACCAACGTGTTGAACACGGCCTGCAGGTCGAACGCCGAGCGGCTGATCACCTTCAGCACTTCCGAGGTCGCGGTCTGCTGCTGCAGCGCCTCGGTGAGGTCGCGCGTCCGAACCTGAACCTCGTCGAACAGTCGCACGTTTTCGATCGCGATCACGGCCTGATCGGCAAAGGTCGTGACAAGTTCGATTTGGCGCTGAGTGAACGGGACAGGCTCGCTGCGCCCGAGCGCAAAGGCGCCGACGGGTTCACCGTTCCGCAATAGCGGTACGCCGAGCATGGCTCTCACGTTGCCGACGCGAGCCTCGTCCTTTTCCGCATATTCCGGGTCGTCCCAGGCGTCTACGATATGGACCACCCGGTTTTCCAGCGCGACGCGTCCGATCAAAGTGCCCCGACCGGGCCTGATTTCCGTCGTCTGCTCGTGCCGGAGGTAGGCTGGATCGACATCCATCTGACTTGCGGCATAACGGTAGACGTCTCCATGCCGGCGAAAAATTTGGCCTCCCCGCGTCGCATTGCACAGCCGCACCGCAGTCGAGACCAGCGTCTCGAGCACCGTATCGAGGTCGAAAGCCGTCCGGCTGATCGCCTTGAGGACGTCAGCGGTCGCAGTCTGCTGTTGCAGCGCCTCTGTAAGGTCGCGCGTGCGCGCCTGCACCTCGTCGAACAGACGGGCGTTCTCGATGGCGATCACGGCCTGATCGGCGAAGGTCTCCAGCAACGCGATCTGCGCGTCGGAGAATGGCGACACCTCGGCGCGGCGGAGGACGATCACGCCGACGGGCTCGCCCTCGCGCATCAGAGGCATCGCAAGAGCGGTCCTCCACGCCAGAGCTTGCGTTGTGCCACGGGCCGCCTCCGCCGACAGCGCGACCGCGACCGGATATTCGCCTCCCGCCGCGAGGTCGTGCACATGCACAGGCTTGCGATCGACGACGGCGCGCCCGGGCGGCCAATCGCGGCTGATCGGCCGTTTGTTGAAGGTCGCGGGAATCGGGATCGACCCATGATGGGCCGCAAATCGCAGATCGTCGCCCTCGCGGAGCAAGACCAGCGCGTCATAGGCCTCGCACAGGCGGCAGGTCGTCTCCGCCAGCCGGTCGAGCACCGGCTGCATATCGCCCGGCGAGGACGCGATGACTCGAAGGATGTCACTGGTTGCGGTCTGCCGTCGCAGCGACTCTTCGAGGTCGCGCGTCCGCGCCTGCACCTCGTCGAACAGGCGAACGTTTTCGATGGCGATGACCGCCTGGTCGGCGAAGGTCTGGACGATCTCGATTTGGCGTTCGGTGAAAGCACCGGGTTCGACGCGCCCCAGGACGAGGGCCCCCTCAACCCTGTCATTGCGCAGCAGCGGCACGCCGAGCACCGAACGCGACTTGTTAAAGCCAAAGACAGGCACGACGTAGTCAGGGTCCTGAAGCACGTCGGGGATGCTCTCGATCCGGCCCGAGAGAATGACCCGGCCTGCCGCCGACCCCCTACCCGCCGTCGGCGGATGGTCGGCAAGATATTTGACGAAATCGCTCGGCATCCCGATGCGGGAATTCGCGCGATAGCGGAAGCCGTCGCCCTCGCGCAGGCAAATCGTTCCGTTGACGGCGCCGGCGAGTTCGACGGCGGAAGCGATCAGCGTGTTGAACACCGCTTGCAGGTCGAAGGCCGAGCGGCTGATGACCTTCAGCACTTCCGAGGTCGCAGTCTGCTGCTGCAGCGCCTCGGTGAGATCCCTCGTGCGCGCCTGCACCTCGTCGAACAGGCGCACGTTTTCGATCGCGATGACTGCCTGATCGGCGAAGGTCTGCAGGAGGTCGACCTGGCGCTGGGGGAATGAGCCAGTTTGCCCACGTGCGATCACGAGTACGCCGACAACGGCATCGTTGCGCTTCATCGGGACAGCCAGCGTAGAGCGAAAGTCAAGGCCGGCGCCTCGAAGACCCGCCGTTATTTTCGGATCGACGTCCGGATCATCGAACAGGTCGGTGATGCTATGTACCTCGCCGGTCATGATCACGCGCTCGGCAGCCGTGCTGCGGCCCGCCCGAATCGGGCGGCCCTTGAACAGGTGGCCGACGTCTTCGGCGCCCGCGCCCGCAATCGCCTTGCACTCGAATCCATCGTCGCTGCGCAGATAGAGAAGGGCGGCGCCGGCGTCGCAAAGTACGTAGGCCGACTCGACCAGCGTATCGAGCACCGTTTGCAGATCGAACACAGAGCGGCTGATGACCTTTAGCACGTCCGCGGTCGCCGTCTGCTGCTCCAGCGCCTCGCTCAGGTCTTCGGTCCTGGCCTTCACCTCGTTGAACAGGCGCGCATTCTCGATCGCGATCGCGGCCTGATCGGCGAAGGTTTGGGTGAGCTTGATCTGGCTCTCGGTAAAGGGGTCGGGCTCGGGGCGCCCGAGGCTGAAAATTCCGACAAGTTCGCCTTCGCGCATCAGGGGGACCACGACGATCGCGCGATAGCCGCCCAATCGGGCTGACGACTTGTAGAGATAGTCGGGATCGACCCAGGCGTCCGAATAATGCGCGACTTCACCCGCCCGCGCGGTTCGACGAGAGTGCAGAGGATAACGGACCGGAATGGGAGTCTTCCGCGCCTCGCGCTCGAACGCTTCGGGCAGCCCGAATTGCGTCGTGAGCCGGCAGACGTCGCCGTCTCGCAGGTGAAGCGTCGCGAGAGGCGCGTGGCAGAGTTTGGCGGCCGCCTCCAGAATCGTTGACGCGGCGAGGTTCAGATCGAACGCCGAGCGGCTGATGACCTTCAGCACGTCGGCGGTTGCGGTCTGCTGTTGCAGCGCCTCGGTGAGGTCGCGCGTGCGTGCCTGCACCTCGTTGAAGAGCCGAGAATTCTCGATCGCGATGACAGCTTGGTCTGCGAAGGTTTCGGCGAGTTCGATCTGGCGTTGCGTATATGCGCCCGGCTGTCGGCGGGCTAACACGATCGCGCCGACGACTGTCTCGTCCCGCTTCAGCGGCACCCCGAGCAAGCCCCGGTTGACCTGGACCGCCCTCAGCGCCGGGTCGTATTCTGCATCCCCCCAAATGTCGCTGACGTGCTGAATCTCGCCCGTCAGCAGGATGCGCGCGCCGATCGAGCCCCGTCCGGCCACCGGAGGGTGTTCCCTGAGACGCCGCACGACCCCCGGATCATCGCTTTCGATCGAGGTGGCTTTGAGGGAGAAAGCATCGCCGCTCTTCAAATAAAGGATCGCGTTTCCCGCCCCGCAAAGCTTGACCGCTGACGTAACCAGAGTGTCGAGAACCTTCTGCAAATCGAAGGCCGAGCGGCTGATGACCTTCAGCACCTCAGCGGTCGCGGTCTGCTGCTGCAGCGCCTCCTGCGTCTCGCGGAAAAGCCGCGCGTTCTGGATCGCGGTCGCCGCCTGGTCCGCGAAGCTTTGCAGGAGCGCCTGCTCCCGGTCGGAGAAGGGTTTTGGCGGCGAACGTACGACGAGGATCGAGCCAAGGCCTCGGTCCTCCCACAGCATCGGGGCATAAAGGAGAGACGCGCCGCCAAGACGGTTCACCCGCTCGCGGACGGTCGGAGAGAGATTGGGTTCGGCCCTGAGATCGGGGATGTGGTGAGTGCGACGCTCACGGATGATCCGGCCGGTCGCGCTCTCTGCGAGCGGGGTAACGTCGTGCCGGACTTCCTCGGCCCGCGGACCCCGCCACGCCGCCACGCGCACCATCTCGTCGTCGCCGATCGTGTAGACGCCAATCTCGTCAGAACCGAACAGCGTTTGGCAGGCGCCGATGATTTCCTCGAACACCGGCCGGGCATCGGTTGGGGACTGGCTGATGACTCGCAGGATCTCGGCCGTCGCGGTCTGCCTTGCCTGCGCCTCGGCGAGTTCTCGCTCGCGCTCGGCGAGCGCGGCCAGCAAGGCCTCGCGCGTCGGTCCTTTTGCTGAGCCGCCGGCGAGCCTCGGCGGAGGGGTCGAGGACGGCGCGACGCGTCGGTTGGGCATGAGGCCGGATTCCGCGAGCCAATGAGGGAAAGGGAGCATCGCGTCGATTCGGCGGAATGGCAAGCAGCGTCAACACCTGCTTGCGGTCGCGATCGGGCTTGACCGCCGCCGCTTGCGCAGGCCTCCTGATCGATCATGACGCCGCAAGACGACATCCGTCCGAACGAGGTCGCGGTCGACTGGCCCGCGCGGGTCGACGCCGGCCTCCTCTTCATCGGCGTCATCCGGACCCCGTGGGTCACCCGTGCGGAATGTCCGCATCACGGCCGCTCCGACGGACCCCTCTGCCGGATCGAGGTCGCCGCGCCCTGGGACGCGGCGCTCGACGGGATCGAGGCCTTCGAGCGGATCGAGGTTTTCTACTGGCTGCACCAGGCACGCCGCGATCTCGTGCGCCAGAGCCCGGCCAGGAATGGGCTGACCAAGGCGACCTTCACCATCCGCTCGCCGGTGAGGCCCAATCCGATCGGGACGTCTATCGTGGCGCTCGTCGCCCGCGAGGGCGCGATCCTGCATGTCCGTGGGCTCGACTGCGTAGACCGGACCCCCCTTCTTGATCTCAAACCCGACCGGTCGCAGTTCCGCTCCCCCGCCTCTTGAGGGGGCACGGCGGCGAGACGCTCGCTCAACCTCGCGCCCGGAGGCGCGTTTCGAGGCGGGCGCGCGCGATTCCGTGACCGCATCGCGTATTCTCCACACGAATTGCCGCAATTGCCGTTAAGCTGAGGCCGCCAGCGTCGAACGGAAGGGGCCTGCGCGTGGCGATGGACGGAGTCCGGACGTTGCGGTGCAAGCGCTGCGAGTTCGAAAACCGCGAGGGTCGCAAATTCTGCGCCTCCTGCGGCTCCGCCTTGCCGGCGGCGTGCCAGAAATGCGGCTACGCCAACGAGGGCGGCGACCGGTATTGCGGCGGCTGCGGGCGGCAACTCGCCGACGCCAGCGCAGCGTCGCCTGCCGAAGGCCGCAGCAAACCGCCCGAGGGGGACCGTCGGCCGGTCACGGTTCTGTTCTGCGATCTGGTCGGCTATACGCGCCTCTCGTCAGAGCTCGATCCCGAGGACGTCCATACTCTGCTGGAGCGTTTCTTCACGCTTGTCGACGCGATCGTGGAGCGCTTCGGCGGAACGATCGACAAGCACATCGGCGACGCTGCGATGGCTTTATTCGGCGCGCCAGTCGCCCACGGCAATGACGCCGAGCGCGCGGTGCGCGCAGCGCTTGAGATTCATGCATCCCTTCCCGCGCTGAACTCGGGTTCGGCCATTCCGCTTGCCGCCCATATCGGCGTCGCTACCGGAGAGGTCGTCGCGAGTTCGGTCGGCAGCCGGAGCCATCGCGGCTATACCGTCACTGGCGAGGCCGCAAATCTCGCCGCGCGGCTTCTTGCGCGCGCCGCCAGCGGGGAAACCCTCGTCTCCGACTCCGTCTATCGGGCGACCAGCCATGCGATCGCCTATGCCTCAGTGGGCTCGCTGATGATCAAAGGGCTTGATCGCGCCGTCGACGCCTGGAAGCCGACCGGGACGAGCATCGCAACGACCGACACGCAGGCGCTCGTCGGCCGTCGTTCGGAGTTGGCCCAATTCCGCGCGGTCCTCGATGCATGCGTCGAGGGACCCTCAGGGGCCGTCATCCTCATTCGCGGCGAAGCCGGGATCGGCAAGACGCGTCTGATGGACGAATTGCAATCAGCTGCCGTCGCTTCGGGCTTGGCGAGGTATTCAGGCTTCGTTCTCGATTTCGGGACCGAGCGCGGACACGGCGCCGTGCGCACCGTTGTGGCGGGGCTTATCGGCCTGAGGGCACAGGCGACGTCCGACGTCGTAGAGAGCGCGATCGAAACCGCCGTGCGAGAGCTGAGGCTCCCCCCCGACGGCGCGCTCTATCTGCGCGATCTGCTCGAGGTTCCGCAGCCTGAAGCGACTCGTGGAGTCTATGAGGCGATGGATGCGGCCGCCCGGACGCAGGGAAAGGAGCGCATCGTTTCCGAACTGGTGAAGGCTTCGGCGGACCGCCAGCCCCTGCTCATCACGGTCGAGGATATCCACTGGGCTGACGCCGAGACGCTCAGCCTTCTTGCGGCGATCACCCGCGCGACCGCCGCAAGCCGCAGCGTTCTGGCGATGACGACCCGCCTCGAAGGCGATCCTCTGGACGCCCATTGGCGCGGACTGGCCGGCGGCGCGGCCCTCATCGCTGTCGACCTCTCGCCGCTCTCCCCTGTCGAGGCGTTGGCGATTGCGCGGCGTTTCATCGACGCCGAAGCCTTCGCGACCCAATGCGTCGAGCGGGCCGGCGGCAATCCCCTGTTCCTGGAGCAGCTGCTCAGGAGCGCCGGAGACCTCACTGACGGGCGGCTTCCGAGTTCGATCCAGAATGTTGTCCTCGCCCGGACCGACCTGCTGTCGGTCGAGGATCGGCGCGCCATCCAGGCCGCCTCCGTCCTCGGCCAGCGCTTCACCCTGTCCCATCTCCGGGCCTTGCTTTGCGAGCCGCAGTACGGCTGTGACACGCTGGTGCGAAATGTGCTTCTTCGGCCGGTCCCGGAGGGACTTCAATTCGCCCATGCGCTGGTGCGCGACGGCGTCTACGGCTCGCTCACGCATGCGCGACGGCGCGAACTACACAAAGCCGCAGCCGCAATCTTCGTCGACGATCCCGTGCTGCGCGCAGAACATCTTGACCGGGCCGGAGACGCCGAGGCGCCTCGGGCCTATCTCGACGCTTCCAAGGCGCAAGCCGGGCTTTTCCGGCCCGATCAGGCCATCGGGCTCGCGACGCGGGGTCTGGCCCTTGCCGCCAGGGACCGCGACATCGCCGATCTCGCTTTGCAGCTCGGCGATCTGCAGCAGGACGCAGGACGCGGAGTGGAATCCCTTCAGGCTTACGATCGCGCGCTGTCGGCGGGCGGCGCCGAGGCGGACCGGCGTCGGGCGCTGCTCGGGCGCGCCGCCGCCAATCGCCTCATAGCCCGGCTGGACGAGTCGTTTGCCGCCCTCGCTGAGGCCGAACCGCTGGCCGCCGCCGACCTCGATGATCGCGCGCTCGCAGAAATTCACTACCTTCGCGGGAGCCTCCATTTCGCGCGCGGCGAGCTGCAGGCGTGCCGAAGCGAGCACGAGCGCGCCCTCGACGCGGCGCGGCGAATTAACTCGCCGGAATGGCAGGCGCGGGCGCTCAGCGGGCTTGCCGACGCGCAATATATGGACTGCCGCATGGCGACTGCGTTCCGCCATTTCGCCGACTGCGTTGCTCTCTGCGACGCCCATGGTCTCCCGCGCATCGCGGCGGCGAACAGCATCATGATGGGGCATTGCCAGATTTACACCTGCGCCATCGATCAGGGCCTCGGCGACATGCGCAAGGGGCTCGAAATCGCGGCGAGGATTGGCAACCGTCATACGCAGATGTTCGCGGCGCAGTCGCTCGGTTTCGGTCTCACGGTGGTTGGCCGCTATGCCGAAGCGCAAGGATTCCAGGCGGACGCGCTGGAGCAGGCGCGGACGCTGAACGCGAGGCGCTACGAGGCGTTGATACTTGCTCAATGCGGGGAGGTCGCTTTGGTCGAAGGCCGCCGAGGCGAGGCGCTCTCCTTGGCCCGCGCGGGCCTTGAGATCGCCGACCAGACAGGACCCGGCTTCGTGGGTCCCCTCATCCACGGTCTGCTCGCATTGGCGGAGGACGACCCAGAACAACAAAGAGCAGAGTTGGCCGACGGCGAGGCGCTTCTCGCGAAAGGCGCCGTCGGCCACAACCACTTCTGGTTCCGGCGCTATGCGATCGAGCGGGCGCTGCTTGATGAGGATTGGGACGAGGCCGAGAGGCAGGCCGACGCGCTGCTCCGCCGCACTGCGGACGAGCCGCTGGCCTATGCCTCCTGTGTGGCGACACGCGCCCAGGTGCTGGCGCGGCGCGGCCGCGGCGACGTGACCGCGGCCGACGAGAATAAACTCAGGCAGGCCCTGGCTGTCGCTGCCGAAGCCGACATCCGCATCGAGGCGCTCGCCGCCGCCTTGCGTTCATTGTAGTTCGCCGAAGCTGCCGATCGGACGCCTGGTTATTGGCCCAAGCGCTTGGCCGTGCGTTAAGATGCAGCGATGTATTCGTTGGTAGATAACGCCTTCCTACAACATGCGAACGCCGCGTCGAAAGGTTGCGTGTCCGTTAGGATGTTTCCCTCGTTCCCATGATCTGTACTATGATGCAATCGTAGAATCTTCAGAACGCGGGGAAGGAGCCAGAGGGGCGGTCGATGCCGGTGTCGTACTCGCCGTGGCTGGTTTTGCTCTCGGTCGCGCTGGCGATCCAGGGCTCCTATGTCGGGCTGACCTTCGCGATTCAGGCTGCCGGCGCCGAGGGGGCGCGGCAGCGCGCGCTCCTTGCCGGCGCCGCGATCACCCTCGCCCTCGGCGTCTGGACAATGCATTTCGTTGGTATGCTGGCGGAGCGCGTTCCGTTTCCGGTCGACTACCTCGTCCTGCCGACCCTGCTGTCGTTCCTTGTCTGCGTGATCGTGATCGGGGCGGGGATTCTTGCCGCGAGCGCCGGCCCGCCGACGTTGCCGCGCATCGGCGCCGCCGCCGTGTTCATGGGGCTCGGCGTCGTTGCGATGCATTACATCGGCATGGAGACGCTCAGAGCCTGCGCCGAGATGGTCAATTCGGCGCCGCTCGTGCTCGCGGCCGCGGCCCTCGCGGTCGCCGCGTCGGGATTGGCGCTATGGCTCGCGTTGGGCGGCGCCTCGCATTCGCTGCCGGTTTCCGCCATCGTGCTCGGCCTCGCCATTTCCGGCATGCACTACACCGCGACGAGCGGTCTTTCCCTTTATCCGCGTCCCGCCCCGGCGATCGCGCCGGCGCTGTCGCCCGACCTTCTGGCCGTCATCGTCGCGGTTGTCGCCTTCATGGTCTCGGGCGGTTTCCTCTTGCTGCTGGTCCCGGAGCGAAACGAGCGGCCGGAACGGGTTTCCGCCGAATCGCCGCCAATCCCGGCGAACGGCGCCGCCGAACCCGTGGTCGAGGCCGTCGGCTCGTTTTCGCCGCTCGGCGGTGCGGGTGGGCCTCCGCGCCGCGCCGCGAGCCACATTCCAATCGAACGCAATGGCCTCACGTCCTACCTTCCCGCGTCCTCGATCGTCGCCATTCGCGCCGACGCGCATTACACGCACGTCTTCGACGGAACGGCGTCCCATTTCTGCTCCCTCTCGATCGGCGAGGTCGAACAAAGGCTCGATCCGCGACTCTTCGCCCGGGTGCATCGTAGCCACATCGTCAACATTGCCCGGGTGGATGGCGCGCGGTTCAATGGGGACAGCGGCGTGATCGAACTTTCCGGCCAGGAGCGCTACAGCGTCCCCGTCAGCCGCGGCCGGATCGGACAGATCAAGGCGCGCCTGTCGGGGCTTGAAAGCGCCGCCCAATAACGTCGTCGAGGGTATGAGCGTCCTCGCCCTCACTGGCTTCCCCGGTTCGCCCCAATTCGACAACCTCTCGGTTGATTTTCGTTCCTCAGCTTGGGAATTCGACCGGTCGCCGCGATCTTCGAATGGTCAACCACTCTGACGCATTTCGTGCGCGACCGCCACGATTGGCGCCGCAAACGCCGTTTTTGTGACTGTGCGCTTGCCGCATGGGGTCGCTGGCGCGACAAGATGCCGCACGGGGAGAGAACACCCCTCAACGACGACGACAATGCCGCGACTGCTTTATGACAACCGGGACGCTGACGCAGGGCGCGGGGGAGGACAAGATGATTCCTGCCGCCTTTGCCTATCATCGCCCCAAATCGGTCGCCGAGGCGATCGCGCTCCTGAGCGACCTCGGCGAGGACGCGCGTCCCCTCTCCGGCGGACACAGCCTCATCCCGATGATGAAGCTCCGCCTCGCCAAGCCCTCGGATCTCGTCGATCTCGGCGCGATCGCCGAGCTTAAAGGCATTCGCGAAGACGGGCCGGACATCGTCATCGGCGCGACGACTACCCAGCGCGAATTGATCGCCTCCTCCCTGATCGCGTCCAAAGCCCCGATCCTGAAAGAGGCGGCAATGGTCATCGCCGACCCGCAGGTGCGCGCCCTCGGCACGATCGGCGGCAATGTCGCCAACGGCGATCCCGGCAACGACATGCCGGCGGTGATGATGTGCCTCGGCGCGACCTATCAGCTCGCCGGCAAGGGCGGCGAGCGCCACGTCGCCGCGCGCGACTTTTACCAGGGCGCCTATTTCACCGCGCTCGAGCCCGGCGAGATTCTCGCCGCGATCCGCATCCCCGTCCCCGCGGCTGGGCACGGCTACGCTTACGAGAAGCTCAAGCGCAAGGTCGGCGACTACGCAACCGCCGCGGCGGCGGTCGTGCTGACGATGGCGGGAGGACAGGCGACGTCCTGCTCGATCGGCCTCACCAATGTCGGCGAGACGCCCCTTTGGGCGGACGCAGCTGCGCGAATTCTGGTCGGATCGCGCCTAGACGCTGCGACGGTCAAGCGCGCGGTCGCCGCGGCCGAAGCGATCACCTCGCCCGCGTCCGATACCCGCGGGCCCGCCCAGTACCGCACGAAAATGGCCGGCGTCATGCTGACGCGCGCCCTCGAACGCGCCAGATCCTTGGCGCACTGAGTAAGTCGCTGGCTCGCTGATCCGGAGAACCCGATGGCCAAAACGCACGTATCCATGACGGTCAACGGCAAGGCGGTCGAAGGGCTGGTCGAGCCCCGAACCCTCCTGATCCATTTCCTGCGTGAGGATCTCAGCCTCACTGGGCCGCATATCGGCTGCGAAACCACCCATTGCGGGGCCTGCACGGTCGATCTTGACGGCAAATCGGTGAAATCCTGCACCGTCTTCGCAGTCCAGGCCGACGGCGCCTCGATCCTCACCATCGAGGGCGTCGCGGCGCCGGACGGCACGCTGCACGCGCTCCAGGAAGGCTTTCGCGAGATGCACGGCCTTCAATGCGGCTTCTGCACGCCGGGCATGATCACGCGCGCCTGGCGGCTGCTCCAGGAAAACCCGAACCCCAGCGAAGACGACATTCGCGCTGGCATTTCGGGCAATCTCTGCCGCTGCACCGGCTATCAGAACATCATCAAGGCCATTCAATACGCCGCCGCCAAGATAAGCGGCGCACAATTCAAGGAGGCCGCGGAATGAACGCGATCGCGCCAACATCCGAAGAGCGCGCCGAGAAGCTTCAGGGCCTCGGCTGCAAGCGCAAACGCGTCGAAGACATCCGCTTCGTCCAGGGCAAGGGCAATTATGTCGACGACCTGAAATTGCCGGGCACGCTATACGGCGACCTCGTGCGCTCGCCGCACGCCCATGCGCGGATCAAGTCGATCGACGTCTCCGAGGCCATGAAAGTCCCCGGCGTCCTCGCAGTGCTGACGGCCAAGGAATTGAAGCCGCTTGCGCTTCACTACATGCCGACGCTTGCCGGCGACGTCCAGGCGGTGCTGGCGGAAGAGAAGGTGCTCTTCCAGAACCAAGAGGTCGCTTTCGTCGTGGCCGAGACGCGCGAAGCCGCGGCCGACGCGGTCGACCTCGTCGAAGTGGTCTATGAGGCGCTGCCTGTGGTCATCGACCCGTTCAAGGCGATGGCGCCGGACGCGCCAGTCCTGCGTGAGGACATCAAGGACAAGACCGACGGCGCGCACGGAAAGCGCAAGCACTACAACCATATCTTCACCTGGGAGATGGGTGACAGGGGCGCGACCGACGCGGCCTTCGAACGCGCCGAGGTGACGATCAAGGAATTGATCTCCTATCAACGGGTGCATCCGTCGCCGCTCGAGACCTGCCAGTGCGTCGCCTCGTTCGACAAGATTTCGCGGCGAACTGACGGTATGGGGCACGTTCCAGGCGCCTCATGTCATCCGCACCGTGGCTTCGCTGATCTCCAAGATTCCCGAGCACAAGATCCACGTGATCTCGCCCGATATCGGTGGCGGCTTCGGCAACAAGGTCGGCGCCTACCCGGGCTATATCTGCGCGATCGTCGCCTCGATCGTCACCGGCAAGCCCGTCAAATGGGTCGAGGACCGGATCGAGAATCTCTCTTCGACCTCGTTTGCCCGCGACTATCACATGACGACCGAGATCGCCGCCCGCCGCGACGGCAAGGTCACAGGTCTGCGCGTGCACGTGCTGGCGGACCACGGCGCGTTCGACGCCTGCGCCGATCCGTCGAAGTGGCCTGCGGGCTTCTTCAACATCGTTACCGGCTCGTACGACTTCCCTGTCGCCCATTGCGAAGTCGACGGCGTCTATACCAACAAGGCCCCGGGCGGCGTCGCCTATCGCTGCTCTTTCCGCGTCACCGAGGCCGCCTATTGCATCGAGCGGGCGATGGACATCCTCGCCCAGAAGCTCGGCATGGACCCGGCCGAACTCAGGATGAAGAACCTCATTCGTCGCGAGCAGTTCCCCTATCAGTCGGCGCTCGGCTGGGAATACGATTCCGGCGACTATCACGCCGCCATGCAGAAGGCGATGGACTCGGTCGGCTACCCGAAGCTGCGCGCCGAGCAGAAGGCGAAGCAGGAGGCGTTCAAGCGCGGCGAGACGCGCGAGCTCATGGGTGTCGGCGTCGCCTTCTTCACCGAAATCGTCGGCGCGGGCCCGTCGAAGAATTGCGATATTCTCGGCATCGCGATGTTCGACAGCGCCGAGATCCGCATCCATCCGACCGGCTCGGTGATCGCGCGCCTCGGCACCAAGTCGCAAGGCCAGGGCCACGAGACCACCTACGCGCAGATCATCGCGAGCGAACTCGGGCTTCCGGCCGACGACATCACCGTCGAGGAAGGCAACACCGACACGGCGCCCTACGGCCTCGGCACGTACGGCTCGCGCTCGACGCCGGTCTCCGGCGCGGCGACCGCGATGGCTGCGCGCAAGATCAAGGCCAAGGCGCAGATGATCGCCGCCCACCTGCTCGAGGTGCATGACGACGATCTCGAATGGGACGTCGACCGCTTCCGCGTCAAGGGCGCGCCCGAGCGCTTCAAGACGATGAAGGAGCTCGCCTGGGCGGCGTACAATTCCGTGCCCAAGGGCATGGAGATGGGCCTCGAGGCGGTCAACTACTACGACCCCCCGAACATGACTTACCCGTTCGGGGCCTATATCTGCGTCGCCGATGTCGACGTCGACACCGGCGCGACCAGGATCCGCTCTTTCTACGCGCTCGACGACTGCGGCACCCGCATCAATCCGATGATCATCGAGGGGCAGGTGCACGGCGGATTGACCGAGGCCTTCGGCATCGCAATGGGCCAGGAGATCCGGTACGACGAATTGGGCAACGTGCTGACCGCATCGTTCATGGACTATTTTCTGCCGACCGCGGTCGAGACGCCGAAATGGACGACGGACTGGACGACGACGCCCTCGCCGCATCATCCGATCGGGGCCAAGGGCGTCGGCGAGAGCCCGAACGTCGGCGGCGTGCCGTGCTTCGCCAACGCGATCAACGACGCCTTCGCTTTCCTGGGCTCGACCCATATCGCGATGCCGCATGATCACTGGCGCACCTGGACGGTGGCGGAGAGGCTAGGACTGCACGCGGCGTAAGGCGCGCTCGGCGCGGCCGCTTCGCCGGAAGGATGGTTGATGCCGCTCGCGCGGGAAGACATCGCAGGTCGCCTGGCCGAAGTCGGCTACATCGCCGATCGCGACCTGGCGACTGCCTTGTGGATGATGGACTTCCTCAAGCGGCCGCTGCTGCTCGAGGGGCAGGCTGGCGTCGGCAAGACGGAAGTCGCCAAGGCGCTGGCGGCGCTGCACGGCGCCGAGCTGATCCGCCTGCAATGCTATGAGGGACTCGATCAGAACGCGGCGCTCTACGAGTGGAACTACCAGCGTCAGCTGCTGGCGATCAAGGCGCGCGAGGGTGCAGGCGAAACAGCCGAGCGCATCGAGGAGCAGATCTTTTCCGAAAAGTACCTCCTCGAACGGCCGCTGCTGGCTGCAATTCGCCGCGTGAAGCCGCCGGTCTTGCTGGTCGATGAGGTCGATCGGGCCGACGAGGAATTCGAGGCGTTTTTGCTCGAGCTCCTCTCCGACTATCAGGTCTCGATCCCCGAGCTCGGCACAATCACGGCAGTGACGATCCCGCGCGTCGTTCTGACCTCGAACAACACCCGCGAGCTTTCCGATGCGCTCAGGCGCCGCTGCCTCTATCACTACGTCGATTTTCCCGACATCGACCGCGAGGCGGCGATCATCCTCGCGCGAACCCCGGGCGTCGGCTCCTCGCTCGCCGCACAGATCGCCCGGCTCGTTGCGGCGATCCGCAAGGAGGACCTGCGCAAGGCGCCAGGCGTTGCCGAGACGCTCGACTGGGCCGCGACGCTTGCCGGGCTCGCCGTCGAGGACCTCAGCCAGTCGCCCGAAATCGTGCACGATACCTTGATCTGCCTGCTGAAGACGCATGAGGATCGCGCCCGGCTCACGCGCGAGACAACCCAGCGGCTGATCGGCAAGGTGGCGTGAGGACCGTCGTGGCTCAAGCCGGCAAAACCCCTCACGACCCGGCGCTCGATGCGCAATCCGCGGCGAAGATCGCCGCCTTCGCCAGCGTCTTGCGCGCGAACGGCTTTGCGATCGGGCTCGCGGAGAGCAGAGACGCGCTCGCCGTTCTCGCCTCGCCGGCAGGCCGCAGGTCTTCCCTCCTGAAACCGGCCCTGCGTGCGCTTTTCTCGGCGACCCGGGAGGACTGGCGGCGCTTCGACGAGTTGTTCGACGCGTTCTGGCGCGGAACGGGCATGCGCCGCATCCAGCTGCTGCGCGGGCGCGGGTCCCGCGAGCCCAGCCCAGCGCAAATCCCTGCCCTCCGGCTTCGCGCCGGAGGCCCCGCATGGCGGCAAGGAAAGCGGCGCCCGCGACGACGAGGCCGGCGGCCAATCGAGCAGCGGCGACCGGCGCGATGCAGCTTCACAGGCGGAAGCGCTTGCGAGCCGCGACATCCGCCATATCGCCGACCCGCGGGAGATGGCGAAGCTTCATGCGCTCGCCGAGAGGTTCGCCCGGCGTATGCGGGCGCGGCTCGTGCGGCGCTGGCGCGCGCGGCGCGGGGGCCAACGGCTCGATCTCCGGCGCACGATCCATCGCAGCGTCGCCCACGGCGGAACGCCGATCGATCTCGTCTGGCGGCGGCGGAAGCTTCGGCCCCTGCGCCTCGTGCTGCTGCTCGACGCGTCCGGCTCGATGGAGCTCTACACCGCCTTTTTCGCCCGCTTCCTGCACGCCGCCGTCGACGCTTTCCGCGAGGCGGAGGCGTTCGTCTTCCACACCCGTCTCGTGCATGTGTCGAGCGCGCTGCGCGAGCGCGACGTGGCCCGGGCCGTCGACCGGCTCGCGCTGATGGCGCAAGGCATCGGAGGCGGCACGCGGATCGGCGAAAGCCTGGCCGACTTCAACCGCTGGCACGCGGCGCGTGTGATCAATTCGCGAACGGCGGTCGTCATCGTCTCCGACGGCTACGACACCGGCGAACCGGACCGACTCGCCACCGAAATGCAACGGCTTGCCCGGCGCTCGAGACGCATCGTCTGGCTCAATCCGCTGCTCGGCTGGCGCGACTATGAGCCGACCGCGCGCGGCATGCAGGCCGCCCTGCCCTACATTGACCTTTTCGCGCCGGCGCATAACCTCGAGAGCCTTGCGGCGCTCGAGCCATACTTGGCGAGGATATGATGGACCGCATGTCTGACGTGCTCGAACTCGTGCCGTCGCTTAAAGCCAAAGGCGAAGCGTTCGTCTTGGCGACTGTCGTGCGGACGGTCGCCGCAACCGCGGCGAAGGCCGGCGCGAAAGCGATCATCCGCGCCGACGGATCGATTTCCGAAGGCTGGATCGGCGGCGGCTGTGCGCGGGGCGCGGTTCTCAAGGCGGCGCGTGAGGCGCTCGCCGACGGGCGGGCGCGCCTGATCTCCGTCCAGCCGCCCGACGTCTTGCAGGAGCATGGCGTCGCTGCCGGCGAAGAGCGTGAGGGCGTGCGTTTCGCGAGGAGCACCTGCCCGAGCCACGGCACGATGGATATTTTCATCGAGCCTGTGCTGCCTCGTCCGCATATTGTCCTCTGCGGCTCAAGCCCCGTCGCGGTGGCGATCGCCGATCTTGCGCCTCGACTGGGATTCTCCGTGACCGTCTGCGCGCCCGCCGCGGAGCAGAGCGCCTTCGCTGAGGTCGACCGGCGCATCGACGACTACGCGCTGCCCGTCGGCGAAGAGGGCGAGCGCTTCATCGTCGTCTCGACCCAGAGCCGCGGCGATGAGGCCGCGCTCATGGCTGCGCTCTCGGCCGATGCACGATATGTGGCGTTCGTCGGCAGCCGACGGAAGGCACAAACGCTGAAGGCGGCTCTGGCGGCGCGCGGCGTCGACGCCCGCCGTCTGGCCGCCTTGCGCGCCCCGGCCGGGCTCGATCTCGGCGCGATCGGTCCGGAGGAGATCGCGCTGTCGATCGTCGCCGAAATTGTCGCGTTCCGGCGCGGACGCGAACCGCCGGCTGCGCGCCCATGACCTCGAGCGCCGTCTTCGCCGCGCCTGCGCCTTCTGAGCGCGGCGGCGGCCTCCGGAGCATCGACGTTCTGCTCGTCTGCATGGCGGCGCTTCCGATGGGGATCGCCATCGACCAGTGGTTCGGGCTGCTCCCGGCGCTAACGGCCCGGTGCGGCGGTATTGGGTCGCCCCTGGAGACGCTCGAATGGCATTGGACGAGCATGCCGGCGACGTCGCTCATGATGCTGTTCGCCGCGCCCGCGTGGATCGGCCTCAAGGCCTTCACGACGACCGGACGATCCGGCCACCCGCGGCATGATCGCCCGACCGGGGCCCTCGCCGCGCTCTTCTGTCACGTCTCGATGCTCATCGGGATGGCGCTTGGCCTTGGCGCAGGTCCCAGCCTTGCCGCGCTCGTCGGGAGCCCATGGACGAGCGGCGCAGCGATCGGAGCAATGGCAGCCGGCATGGTTTGCGGAATGGCCGCTGCCTCGCTCTGCGGAATGGTCAGCAGCGCCGCGAGACGGCGATGAGGACTACCCCTTCGTAAGGGAGCCCGTCTCGTAGCCATGGCGCCCGTGGACGCTCGCAGACGCGGTCGCATCGCCGGTCCTGGTCAGCTTTATGCTGTAATGGTTCTGGTCGCCAAAAGAGACTGTACTGGGCGTGATTTTGGTGTAGCGAATCTCGAAGGGCGCGCCTCCCTCCGAGAAACTGACGACCTTCCCATTCGAGATTGTGATCGAAACGGGCCACGGGTGCGCCTTGCCCAGCATCCCCGTCCAGTCGCCGTCCCATGGACTCGCTTCGGCTCCCAGACTTGGATGAGCGGAAACGAGCATCGCCGGCAAAATTGTGGCCATCAACAAACTTCGACCCGTGTACATGGAATTCCTCCGTGAAAGGCGCGAGAGCCCGCCCGTCCCCGCATTGAGCCCTTGTGGGCGTTATCAATCGACAAAACGTACGAACAGCATAAAGTATCCATTTTCTCGTCGAAATTCGTTGCGCACTTGGCGCCGTGTCTAAAAAACAATTTGACACTTCCGGCGTGACGAAACTGCGCAGGCGGTTCACATTGAACGGACGAGGATGCGCGGCGTTTGGCCGCCCGAGGGAGCATTGGCGATGGCTGCTTTCGAACGATCCGTGCTGAGGATCGACCGGCCGGAAGTCCAGCAGGGGATGACGCCGCAGCACCGCGTGAGGCCGCTGATGCCGGCCGCGATGCGAGGGGATTTCGCGGCGACCGATCCGTTCCTGGCCTTGATGGAGGACTGGTTTCCGCGCGGCGTCTTCGGCAAACACCCGCATCGCGGAATCGAGACCGTCACTTACGTCCTCGAGGGCCGCCTCGATCACTACGACAATCAGGGCCATAGCGGGGTGATCGGACCCGGCGACGTCCAGTGGATGACGGCCGGGAGCGGGCTGATCCATAACGAAATCCCGGCCGAGGGCGTCGTCGTTCACAGCCTCCAGCTCTGGGTCAATCTGCCCGCGGCCGACAAGATGACTGCGCCCGCGCTATCAGGATCTCGCGGGCGACGCTGTGCCCGTGCGACGCGAGCCCGGCGCCGAGATTCGCGTGTTCTCCGGCTAATCCGGCGGAGTGATCTCGCCGACGAAGAACTTTGCGCCCGTCACGATGGTCGAATTCCGGCTCGAACCCGGCGCCTGGGTCCGCCAGGACCTGCCGGCCGATTACAACGCGGTCGTCGTCGTTCTGGAGGGCGCGGGCGCTCTCGGCGGCAAGGGCGCGCCTGTCGCGGCCGGCGACGTCGCCTGGCTTACGCGCGGCGACAGCGCCGCGCCGTCCGAGACAGCTATCCAGGCGGGGGACAAGCCGTTGCGCGCGTTGCTCTACGCCGGCCGTCCCCTGCGAGAGCCGGTGGTCGCGCGCGGTCCATTCGTCATGAACACCGAGGCCGAGATCGATCAGGCCTACGCCGATTATCGCGCGGGGCGCTTTGGACCGATCTGACGGCTCGAAGCCGCGTTGGACGCGTCCTCCGCCTCCGGTTCCCATCCGAAGACGCTTCGGCCTCCGTAGCTGAACGACGCCCGCCGCTCCTCGTCGATCAGCGCCTCGACCGACGGGCCGCCCGCGACGCGCTCGAGCAGGCGCGACTGGTTGTCGAGCCGCTTCAGCGCCGCCAATTGCTCGTCGCGCCCGAGCTTGGCTTTCTCGACCAGCC
>CAWBBW010000034.1:0-68974 GCA_963787135.1 uncultured Alphaproteobacteria bacterium
AGCGCGACGCTTCTATGAAGGCGAATGACTTCAGGCCCGATTGTCCGCTTTGCGCCGTCGCCGACCGGGCGCATTCACATCGGCAACGCCCGCACCGCCCTGCTCAACTGGCTCTACGTCCGGCGGCGCGGCGGCCGGTTGATTCTGCGCTTTGACGACACCGACCTCGAGCGCTCCAAAGCGGAATATGCCGAGGCGATCGAGAAGGATCTCGCCTGGCTTGGCGTCGCGCCCGACCTCGTGCGCAGACAGTCGGAGCGGATGGCGGCATATGACGCCGCGGCTGAGACGCTCAAGGCCCAGGGCCGTCTCTACCCCGCCTACAAGACGGCGGAAGAGCTTGACCGGCGGCGCAAGCGCCAGCAGGCGCTCGGCCGTCCGCCGGTCTATGACCGCGCGGCGCTGCGCCTCAGCGATGCGGAGCGGGCGGCGCTCGAAGCTTCCGGCCGCAAGCCGCACTGGCGCTTTCGCCTCGAGCCGACGACGGTGCGGTGGGACGACATGGTGCGCGGCGAAAGTCACGTCGACAGCGCATCGCTCTCCGACCCGGTGCTGCGGCGCGAGGACGGGAGCTATCTCTATACGCTGCCATCGGTCGTCGACGACATCGAGTTTGGCGTGACCCATGTTATCCGTGGCGAGGATCACGTCACCAATACGGGCGTGCAGATCCAGATGTTCGAGGCGCTGGCAGGCGCCGCGCCGCGCTTCGGCCATCACAACCTTCTGACCGACGCGGGCGGCGAAGGCCTCTCCAAGCGCACCGGAGCGCTGTCGGTCGCTGCGCTCCGCGAGAACGGCGTCGAACCGCTCGCGGTTGCTGCGCTCGCGGTGCTCGTTGGGTCGGCCGAGGCCGTGCGCCCGGTCGCTTCGCTGGACGAACTCGCGGCGATCGTCGACCTCTCCCACCTTTCACATGGTGCGGCGCGTTTCGACGAGGCCGAACTCGACGCGCTCTCGGCGCGTACGCTGCACCATATGCCTTATGAGGCGGTTGCGGGCCGGCTTGAGGCGCTCGGAATTGCCGGATCCGGGGCCGAGGCCTTCTGGCTCGCAGTCCGCGGCAATCTCGCCCGCCTCGACGACGCGTCGATCTGGCGTCAGGTGATCGGGGGTGAGATCGCGCCGATCGTAGAGGATAGGGAGTTTCTCGAACTCGCCGCTTCGCGCTTGCCACAGGGCGCATGGGACCAGTCGACCTGGGCCGCCTGGACGAAGGAGCTCAAGGCGCTGACCGGCCGCAAGGGGCGGGAGCTGTTCCATCCCTTGCGCCTGGCTTTGACCGGCCGCGAGGCGGGTCCGGAACTCGCCGGGCTGCTGCCGCTGATCGGTCGGGCTAAAGCGTTGGCCCGACTATCCGCACCTTCCGCTTGACCCCGTCGGGGCCGGTTTCGGTCACGGTCTGCCCCTGGCTCTCGCTGTAGGTTGCTCCGCCCTGCGCGTCTCCGCCGGCGATCCCCGAGGTTTCGCGGCTGACGGTCGCGGCGGCGGCGCTGAGCGCCGTGTTGGCGCCATTGGCGTCAAGGACCGGCGCCGTGGGGTCGGGCGCGGGCGTCGTCCCGGGCGTTGTGGCGGCAGCGGCCGCGGGCAAGGGCCCGGTCGTCGGTGTCGTTGAGTCCGGCGTCTTCGCGCCGGGCTTGGGCGGCTTCGCCTTGGGATCAGCCGCGGCTTTGGCGATAATCGGGCGCGACAGCTCGGCCGATTTCTCCGGCGTCACCAGAATGTCGTGCGATTCGTGGCCGTACTTGGTCTCGGCGTTGGCCAGCGCCTGCGCCCAGCTTTCGCCCTTGCGGCGGCACGAGCAGTTGGAATCGAAGGACTGCTGGAATTTGAGCGCGTTCGACATATCGACATAGCGCTCGCCTGTCGACGACACCGCCTGGTCGATCGAGCCGCCGAACGGGAACGAGTAGAGCGCGACGTCCGCGTTGGGGCAGAGTGACCGGCACACGTCCTCGAGGCTGTCGGCGCGGCTGCCGGCGCCGGAATAGGAGACGGGGAAGAAACTGCCGTCGCAGGTGCGCACGCAGACCGCATAGGAGCCGGCTTGCGCGTTGGCCCCCTTCTTCTCCTTCTCGATCGACTTCTCGATCGTCTGCTGCTGCTCGTCGGGCGAAGTGGGGATGGACGCCGGGGTGGTCGACTTCGAATGGATTTGGCGCCCTCACGCCGCCGCCAAACAAGGCCTCGAGAATGTTGGTCGGCTGCTTCGGCGCGTTGACGCATTCGCTGTTGTAGCGCGCTATGAGGTCGGCGCGGCCGCCTCCGCCGCCCGATCGCGCCTGCAGGTCGGCGAGACTGGCTTCCATGCGCGCGATCTGCCCCTTGATCTCGCCGCACTGGGCGGGCGGTTCGGAGCCGAAGAACAGGAACTTCTGGTTGTCGCAGCCGATCGAACGGGCGTAGGCGCTGGTGCGTGAGAGCTCGGCGCGCTGGCGCTCGGCCGCGGCCTGGAGCTGGCCCCCGGCGCCGCGCGGCGCCGAGGCGATGGCCGCCTGGAGACGGGCGCAGTCGGCGCTTTGGGCGAGCGCGCCGCCGGCTGCGAAAACGCCAGCCAGAGCCGCCGCGGCCGCGATCAGCGTCCGTTGCGCCAGAACCGTCCGCCAGCCGGAGAGGTCGGTCATCCGAATCATCGCCGCCTTCTTACCCCTTGATGTTGCGCCAAGCGTGCGCCGACAGCCTTCTAAGGCCTTTCGGCCGGGGACGCCATAGGCTCGAAAGACCGTCATCTTCGCCGCGTCGACGCGCCGTGATCGAGGGCGGTGATCGAGAGATACCCGCCGATCCAGGAGCCGAGCGCCGCGAACAGCACATAAACCCAGTTCGAGGTGTAGCTGATGACGGCGAACGCCGACAAAAGATACCACGCGGCGCTCCAACTCGCGGCGGAAACCCGGCGCCGGGCGGAGACCGCCGCGTTGAAGAACACATAGACCGCGTCGGTGACCGCGGTCGAAAGAACGACTCCTCCGGCGATTAAGGGATCAATCGCAACCATGGTCCAGTTTCCCCGAGAGCCTTCGGCGCTTGCGGCTCGCAACGATTTGTGAGGCCGCCGCCGAACGGGCAGCGAGTCAGCCATAGAGCGAATCCCTGAAGCCGTCAGTCAACAAGGCGCCTCTTTCTGGCCTCCGCCGCCGCGATTGGGCATAATCCTCCCCATGGCCGAGCCGGACCTTCGCGCAAGCAACGCGCCTGAAATCACTGTCAGCGAGCTCTCGAACGCGCTCAAGCGCGCGATCGAGGACCGGTTCGGCTATGTCAGGGTGCGCGGCGAGATTTCCGGCTATCGCGGGCCCCATTCCTCGGGCCACGCCTATTTCTGCCTCAAGGACGCGAACGCCCGGCTCGATGCGGTGATCTGGCGGAGCACTTTCCTGCGCATGCGGGTCAAGCCCGAGGAGGGGCTCGAGGTCGTGGCGACCGGAAAGCTGACGACATTCCCCGGCAAGTCGAGCTACCAGATCGTCATCGAGTCGCTCGAGCTCGCGGGCCTCGGCGCGCTGATGGCGCTCTTCGAGGCCCGGCGGAAGAAGCTCGCCGAAGAGGGCCTGTTCGACGCGGCGCGGAAGCGCAAGATTCCATTCATGCCGAAGGTCGTGGGCGTCGTGACCTCGCCGACCGGCGCGGTCATTCGCGACATTCTGCACCGGCTTTCCGACCGCTTTCCGGTTCGGGTGATTGTCTGGCCGGTGCGGGTGCAGGGGGAGACGTCGGCCGCCGAAGTCGCAGCCGCGATTTAAGGCTTCAACGCGCTTTCAGAAGGCGGCGCGATTCCGCGGCCGGACGTGCTGATCGTGGCGCGCGGCGGCGGCTCGCTTGAAGACCTCTGGAGCTTCAACGAGGAGATGGCGGTGCGCGCGGTGGCCGAAAGCGCGATCCCGCTGATCGCCGCGGTCGGCCACGAAACGGACTGGACGCTGATCGACCACGCCGCGGATCTCCGCGCCCCGACCCCGACCGCGGCCGCCGAATTCGCCGTGCCGGTCCGGGCGGAGCTGATCGCGACGCTTGCGGATCTCGATGCGCGGAAACGCGGCGCGATCCTGCGGCTCGCCCAGCGCCGGCGCGCCGATCTTCGTTCGCTCGCGCGCGCGTTGCCGGGCGCCGAGGCGCTGGTCGAGGCTTTGCGCCAGCGGCTCGACCGGGCCGGCGATACGCTCGCGGCGCGGGCGCGCGCGGCCTTCGATTCGCGCGCGCTGAGACTCGCTGGACTGGCGCGGGGCCTCGCGCGCCATTCGCCGCGGGCCCATTTCGCGGGCTTACGCGAGCGGGTGCGGGGGCTGGTCGGGCGCCTGGAACGGCTCGGGCCTGTGCTCGTCGAACGGCCGCGCCGCGCCGCCGATGCGGCCGCCCGTGCGCTGACGCGAGAGGCTGCGACTCTCGAGAGGCGCCGGCGCGAGCGGGCGGAGACGCTGGTGCGGCTCGAGGCGCGGCTCGACCGATCCTATGTCGAGCGCCTGCACAGCCGCCGGGCGCGGCTCGCCGCGGCGGCGCAACTGCTGGGCGCCGTCAGCTACCGCGGGGTGCTGGCGCGCGGCTTTGCGCTGGTGCGCGACGAGAGGGACCGGGCGCTCCGCCGCGCGTCCGAGGTCCGCGAGGCGCAGCCGCTCAGGATCGAATTCGCCGACGGGACGGTCGCTGCGGTTGCGGGCGGGAAGGGGCCTCAGCGGCCAGAGATGCCCGTCCCGGTCTCTCCGGATCTGGTTCTGAGGCCGAGGCGCTCCCGGGCGCCCAGGGACGTGGAAGGACAGGGCTCGCTTTTCTGAAGAGCCGCGCTGGCCGATGCGGGGCGGGCATGCGTTCGAGCGCGAGTTTGAGCCTGCTAGCAGGACGGAAACTGGAGACGCCGCCAGATTCTGTCGAACCTCAGCGGCAAAAAAGCATTTACGATTAAACGTTTACAACGAAAAGCGCATGCGCTGGCGCCGGCAAAATAACAGGACGGTAACAGGGCGATAATTCGCGGTTATCAGGGCCATAACAGGCGCGTAAAGCGAGCTGAAATCGGTCGCGAAAATCGCACTCAGCTCTCGCCATTATGCATTCCGCGCATGCCTTCGAGGGCGGGGAGCCGCCGCCAGCGCGCCGCCCTTAAACTACGAAACGAGCTCGGCCTGCGCCTGCGCCGGCCTCTGCCCGCCCCTGGGCTGCCCGCCCGCAAGCCGCCGCGGCGGCTCGACCGGCTTCGGGCGTTTCACCGCCGGGCGCGGTGGCTCGGCCGGCTCTCCCAGCCGCCCCTCCATCCACGCGGGCAGGAAGGCCTCGAGCCATGCGGCGACCCGGCCGTCGTGCTGATACCAGCCGCCGAGATGCAGCGGGCGGCTCTGCGCGCCCGGGCGCGTCAGGCGCTCGGCGCCGCGGATCGTCCACCGGCACATCATGTGATAGGTCACTTCCGGGTGGAACTGGAGGCCGACCGCTTTGCCGTAGCGAAAGGCCTGGTTGGGAAAATCAGCGCCGCCGGTGGCGAGGAGTTCGGCGCCCTCAGGCAGGTCGAAGCCGTCGGCATGCCACTGGTAGGCGCAGCGCGGGAACGGCTTTTCGCAGAGCCGGTCGGCCGCCGCGGTCGGCGAAATCGGAAAGTATCCGATTTCGCTGCGCTTGTCCTCGTAGGTGAAGACCCGGGCGCCGAGCGCGCGCGCCAGAATCTGCGCCCCGAGGCAGATGCCAAGGAAAGGCTTCTGCTCGGCGAGCGGGACCTCGAGCCAGTCGATCTCGCGCTTGATCCAGTCGTGCGCATCGTTGGCCCCCATCGGGCCGCCGAAAATGACGGCGCCGTCGTGGCCGCGAAGCGTTTTCGGCAGCGGCTCGTCGAGGCTCGGGCGGCGGATGTCGAGCCGCGCGCCAATCTCGCGCAGCGTCCGGCCGACGCGCCCAGGCGTCGAATGCTCCTGGTGCAGCACGATCAAAACCGTCGGCCGCCGAGCCAGGCCCGCCATCGTCTGTGTCTCCAATGTCCCACGTCGCGCGGCCCGTTCACGGCCGACAACGACTCGAAGTTGCCACCATGCAACTTCCGCGCCGAAAGGTTAACGAACCATGAACCGGGGCGCGCGTTCGTGGCCTCGCGCTTCTCTTGCGCGGTTCGCGAGGCCCCGAT
Source organism: uncultured Alphaproteobacteria bacterium (assembly GCA_963787135.1). GTDB lineage: Bacteria > Pseudomonadota > Alphaproteobacteria > Rhizobiales > Beijerinckiaceae > Roseiarcus. Next base: position 6,104 of record CAWBBW010000034.1, read on the forward strand.
ATAGAGACCAGCTTCCGCCGCCGCAAGTTTGCTCCCATCGTCTAGCGGTCCAGGACGTCGCCCTCTCACGGCGAAAACAGGGGTTCGAGTCCCCTTGGGAGCGCCAAAAAGATCAAAGGCTTATAGAAATACCCGCCGACTTTTCCCAACTTCTGTCCGACGCAGGGGTCGGAATTGAGCGAGGATGGTCATTTTGGGGGGATTACAGTGACACTTTACTTAACCCCTATTCTCCTCGCCTCTCGGCTGATGGTCCGTGGCGATTGGGGATCGCGGCCTGTGGAGAGAAATAAGGGGTTGAGTAAAGTGTCGCTGTAATCCTGTCATCTGGCGGCCGTGGCGGCTTCGGCGCGCTCTTGTGCCGCATGTAATTGGTAGATACGGGCGTGTGACGCAACCCACCGTAACCCTGTAATCCGAAATGACTTTTCGCGGCCATGCGGGGCGAGGTTCTCAGACCTCGCCGCGCGACCCTAGAGGCCTCGGCCGACCCTTTCAGCACGCCCAAGACCACCCGCGATGGGCGCGCGGGGTGGCTCTTGAAATATGATAGCGAGTATTATAGGAAGAGGGGCGCAAACGCCAGTTTGCTCAAACAGCCTAACAGCCCAACAGAAAACCGGAGACACGCGATGATCAAGCAACTCAAACCGCCTCCAAGGCGAGACACCAGGATACACCTCCTATGCATGTCTTTCTCACAAGAGCTTTTCACCGTGACGCAGAACACGACGGGGTGACAGACGGCCACTGCCGGGAAGCCATACGAAGGGCCGAAAAGGGCCTGATCGACGCAGACCTCGGCGGCGGACTGATCAAGCAGAGAATGGCTACAGGCAACCGGGGCGCAGCCAAAGGCTCCCGAGCGGTTGTCTTCTACCGACGAGCGGAGGTTGCGGTGTTCCTGCACGTCTTCCCCAAAAGCCGCAAAGTCAACCTGACCAAGTCTGAGTTGGCGGGGTATCTGAAGTTCGCCCGCGTCCTCGAAGGACTGACGGAGGCGAAGCTGAAGCAGCTCGTCGCCACAGAAGGATGGAAAGAATTAGAGCTATGACCCGGACCGAGCGATACCGGAGCGACGCGCTTCGATCGCTGCATGAAGCTGCGCAGGACCTTCACGCCATTGGCGCGATCGACAAGGCCACCATGCGCGACTTCGATCTCAGTTGCCTGACGCCGGCCGAGCCGCTGACGCCGGAGGCGATCAAGCATATCCGCGAGCAGTCGCACATGAGCCAAGCGACCTTCGCTTTGGCGCTGAACGTGAGCACGATTCTCATCAGCAAATGGGAGCGCGGCGAAGTACGCCCGAGCGGCCCCTCGCTGAAACTCCTCGCCCTCGCCGACAAGAAGGGCATCGACGCCATTTTGTGAGGGAGACCACCATGGCCGGCGCGGACGCAGTTGCAGCGCGCGAGCAGCGGGCGAACTTTTCGGGTTACGGGGTTACGGTGAAACGCCCGTAATTCCCTTTTCTTGCCCGTCGCGTCACCTGTCACCGCGCTGCCGTCGCGGCTTCGGCCCACGCTTGCCTGGCATGAAATTGGCAAATACGGGTCTGTCGTAACCCGGTAAGCCGGCCTTATTGCAGCTTCGTCAGATCGCGCGGGGATTACGGTGACACTTTACTCAACCCCTATTTACTCAACCCCTTTTTCCCCTCGCCTCTCGGCTTTGGTCCGCGGCGCTTGGGCGAGGATCACGGGATTACGGTGACACTTTACTCAACCCCCATACCTCCGTACTCCTCGCTCCCCGGGATTCTGAGCCGGCGAGTTGGGAACAGAATGGGGGTTAAGTAAAGTGTCACCGTAACGCCCACCGTAACGCGCGTTACGCGCGTAACGCGCGTTACGCTGGTCCAAACTACGCGCGCCGACGACGGCACTTAAGCAGGGATTGCCTCGGTGCTGTGACTCGCCTTAGGATGACTTGGAGACACGGTGCGGATCTGCACGGCAGTAGAGGACATGTGTTGGAAGGCGCGATGAGGAAAACAGATGGATGCTGGATCGCCCTCCGCCCGCTCGAATGTAGCTGTTGACGGCGTTTCAGATCGACGCTTCGCTGCACAGCTCAAGTCACTACAAAAGCTTAAGAAACTTTTGTTTGACGAAAAAGTATCAGTAAAAACCGACGTCTTGGAAGATATCGATCTTGGTTCACTTAATAATCTTAAATACGCGCGCAACGGCCGCGTACCGACAGAAGCTGAGTGGAAAGTTCTTGACCAAAAGCTAGCGGCTTTGGCCCCACTCTTGACGCCAGCCTTGAGATGGAAGGTGCGAATTCAGGAATTGCGTTTCTTTTTTGTTACCGTGCCAATTGTTTCTATGATAACAAGCGTTGTTGCGACGTTTTTCTTGGTTTTGCTGATGCAATTCGGAAACGGAAGCACGCTTCTATTTCTGGTTTCCTATGTGCCAATGCTTATGATATGGACTATATCCCAGGGTGCTTTGGGCGCGTGTGCGTTTTTGTGCATCGGCGTTACCGTGCACGCAGCAAGAGAGCGATCGTCTTCCGATGCGGTGTACCCCACAATAGATGTTACTGACGAAAACGTCTTGATTATCCGTGTTATTCTTGGAGCACTATTTGCTCTTCTAGCCATTCCGATTAGCGGAAGGTCGATTCTCGTTGTTTTTGACGCGTTTTTAGCAACACATGAAACTCCGCCAATTGAAGACTGGATATTCGTTCTGTTGCCATTTATGTTCGGTTTCAGTACAACTCTGGTGCTGGCTATCTTCAACAGGATTGTCGGGGGAATCAGCACTATATTTGGTATTTCGAGCGAGACGACTGCGCGGAGCGAGTAGTTAAGCCGCCTCTTCCTCGAAGGCCTCGGCTACGGTGACCTATTCTCCTCGCCTCCCGGTTTTGGATACGGTGACACTTTACTCAACCCCTATTTCCCCTCGCCTCTCGGTTTTGGTCCGCGGCGCTTGGGGCGAGGGTCGCGGCCGGTCGCGGCGGCGAGGCGATCGAGAAAGGCCGGCGAACCAAGCGGGCGGCCGATCGTTTCCGCGGCCCTGAGCGCCGAGGCCGCCTCGGCGGTGGCGGCCGTGTCCAGAAAGTCGGAGAAGCGGCCGCCGCATCGATCCGCAAGCGGCGCGACGCTGACGAGGCGATCGTCCCGGCCCTCGCAATGCGCCCGCGCGCTCGACCAGCGCCAGTCCTCGGCCCGCGCGACGAGTTTTGCCCGCACCGGGTTCAGCGCCACATAGCGCGCCGCCGCCGCCAAATGCTCCTCGTCCATCACGACCGAGCCGAAGCGCGACTGGAAGAGATGCCCGGTCACCCGAGCCCGGGCGTTGACGACCGAGGCGTAGCGCCGGTGCGTCTCGCCAAGCGCCCGCGCGAGCGCCTCTTCGCGGTCGGGAACGAGGATGAGATGGACGTGATTGGGCATCAGGCAATAGGCCCAGCAGGCAACGCCCTGCTTGCGGCACTGGCTCGCCAGGAGATCGCGATAGAGTTCGTAATCGTCGTCGCCGAAGAACACCCGCTCGCGCCGGTTGCCGCGCTGGGTGACATGATGGGGCAGGCCGGGAACGACGAAGCGGGCGATGCGGGCCATGAGGGCTGCTCCCGGGATCTGAGCCGGCGAAGTCTGAAACCTGAATGGGGGTTAAGTAAAGTGTCACCGTAACTCCGTAACTCCAGTGTCACCGTAACTCCAATAGGCCCAGCAGGCAACGCCCTGCTTGGCACTGGCTCGCCAGGAGATCGCGATAGAGTTCGTAATCGTCGTCGCCGAAGAACACCCGCTCGCGCCGGTTGCCGCGCTGCGTGACTGAACTGGACCCCATTTGTGGGACCACGGGACGTTGGATTTAAGGTGTGATCTCGCCTGCCCTTGTCCTTCAAGAATTAAGCCGCTTCTTGCTGCTTCTGCTGTGGGTATGTGGGCAACGCGTTTGCGTTGTCCAAGCGAAGCGGCATATCCACAGCCCTAGCCGCCTCGATTTTGTCCATGCCGGCGCGCCACACCGCCATCGGCATCTGGTTGTTCATCGCCTGGTGCGGGCGTCGAAAATTGTAAAAGGTCATCCAGGAACCGATGCCGGCCCGCGCCTCGCTGGCGTCGGCATAAGCTTTCAGATGCACTTCTTCATACTTGATCGAGCGCCACAGCCGTTCGATGAAAATGTTGTCCATGAAGCGGCCGCGTCCGTCCATCGAAATCGCGACGCCGGTCGCCGCGAGCTTGCCGACGAAAGCTTCGGCGGTGAATGTGGAGCCCTGATCGGTATTGAAAATCCGCGGCTTTCCGAAACGAAGCAGCGCCTCCTCCAGCGCCGCCGCGCACAATCTCGCATCGTTGGTGTTCGACAGCCGCCATGCCAGAACCGCTCGGCTGGCCCAGTCGATGATCGCCACCAGATAGAGGAAGCCGCACGCCATCGGGATGTAGGTCACGTCGGCCGCCCACACGTGGTTCGTCTCGACAATCTTCAGGCCGCGCAGCAGGTAGGGGTATATCTTGTGCCCGGGCGCGGCTTTGCTCGTGCCGGGGCGCGGAACCAGCGCCTCGATCCCCATCACCCGCATCAGCCGCTGCACCCGCTTGCGGTTGACCCCACGGCCTTCTTTGTTGAGCTCGAAGGTCATTCGCCGCGAGCCGTAGAACGGAAGTTCGAGATGCAGTTCGTCGATGTGGCGCATCACCGCCAGATCGTCCGCCTCGGCGACGGGCTTGGGGCGGTAGATCCCCGAGCGCGCCACGCCCACAAGCTCGCATTGGCGGCGCACCGACAGGTCCTTGCCAGACCGTTCGACCATCGCTCTTCGATCGGGCGCGCTCATCGACCTGGCCTCCTGGCCAAGAAATCCCGTTCGACCGTCAGTTGGCCGATCTTGGCGTAAAGCTTGGCCGTCTCGCGTTCGCGCTCCTCCTCGCCATCGCCCGAACCGCTCGCCCCTCGCGCGAACAGGCTCGCGACGTTGTCGAGAACCTGCTTCTTCCAGGCATAAATCTGGTTCGGATGCACCCCGTGCCGCTTCGCCAGTTCCGGAACCGTCGCATCCTCGCGCAGCGCCTCAAGCGCAATCTTCGCCTTGAACGCCGCATCAAACTTCTTGCGTGACTTCGTCATTCCTCGCTCCGTCGGTTGCGACAGAGCAGGACATTTCACACCTTAGCCAATGGTCCTAAATCCGGGGTCCAGCTCAGACATGATGGGGCATGCCAGGAACGACGAAGCGGGCGATGCGGGCCATGAGGGCTACTCCCGGGAAACTGAGACTGCGAGTCCGGAACGGAATAGGGGTTAAGTAAAGTGTCACCGTAATCTCCGGCGCCAACGCCGGGCGCACTCTGATCGAAGCGATCGACGCCGCCCGCTCGATGGTACGCAACAGAGCGTGAGCCGAGGCTGCGAAGCGCCCTTCCTGCGGTCGTCCCTCGCGCCCCGGCGGCCTCTCGTGTCGACGAAGCTGAGGACGCTCGTGAGGGGTCAGAGCGCGCTGTTCGGCTCGACCGCCGACCAACGGGGGCGCGGTCCGGCGGTCGACCCCAACCTCGCCGACGCCGGCAGGGTATCCGCGGCAACGCGACCGGGAGCGAGAGTTTTTCGGCTGAATCGCCTACTCCGAAAAGGCGAAGCATCAATCTCTGCCGAAATCCGGCGGGCCTCTAGCGGGCCCCTGTCTCGATGACCTCGATACCCGCGGCTTTCGCCCGCTCGACCATGTCCGCCGTGCCGTCCCCACCCGGAAACGCGATGACGAGGTCGGGCTGGGCGTCTGCAATCATACGCTGATTGCGCACGGAACCGTCGTGCGTCCCAGCCCTGTGCCATTCCGGCAGGAAGTCCCACTCGAGGACGCCGTTTTTCCGCGCCCATGTTCCGGCAAGGCGATCGACGCCGCGCGCCCCGCCGTGGATCAGGCGCTCGAACGGGCCGCGGGAGGCGAGCAGGCGATCCAGCGTGCTATCGACGAGTTCGGCGTCCGCGATGTCGCGCCCGCCGCAGACTAGGACCTTCAACGCCGTCGCCTCCTGGGATCCCGCACGAGCGGCCGGGCCTGTCGATGGGCCGGCGCGAGTTGGCGCGGATAACTCGACAGATGGGGCGCAACATGCATGATTTGCACGGTGCGCCGCACCTGGGCCTCGATCCTGGCTTTCGGCGTGCGTCGCCGCGTCAAACGGAAGCGCATGTTATCCGCCACGGGTCTTGTGCGGATAGAGCGCATCGTTCCAAGGACCATTGCGATGTCGCGGTCTTTCGGGGCAAGATTGTTGACGACGCGCTGTTCATTTCCATGCTGCTGCGGCGCGGGGGCGACGCTTTCACGATCGCCTGGGACCGGGAGGCGATGCCGCACACGATCTGCTCGATTCTCGACAACGGCGACCGGCGCGCGGCGGCCTTCGCGATACCGGCGACCTGCGAGCCGAAGGGCTATACCGCAGAAAAACGGAAAGGCAACCTGCGCATCTGCCCCTCCCGCTCCGTGGCTCGCTTCGTCTCTCTGATCGGCTATGTCGACAAAGCGAGCGCCGGTTCGGCTGCGCGCGGCATCGAGGGGAGCGCGGAATGACCGAGACGGCGAAGCCGCGCATCGCCGTCATCGGCAGCAACATGGTCGACCTCGTGACCTATGTGAACCGTATGCCGGTCAGGGGCGAGACCGTAGAGGCGCCGAGCTTCGAGATGGGACACGGCGGCAAGGGCGCCAATCAGGCCGTGGCGGCCGCCAAGCTTGGAGCGTCCGTTTTCATGGTCACAGCGGTCGGCGACGACATGTTCGCCGACAACACGATCAAGAATCTCGCGAGCCTCGGCGTGGACACGACCTATGTGAGGCGCGTTGCGGGCAGATCGAGCGGCGTGGCGCCGATCATGGTCGAACCGTCGGGCGAGAATTCGATCCTCATCGTCAAGGGCGCCAATGCGGAACTCTCGCCGGCCGACGTCGAAAATGCGGCGGAAGCACTGAAGACCTGCGACCTTATTCTGCTGCAGCTCGAGGTCCCCCTCGAAACGGTTTACGCCGCGATCGCTTTCGGAAAGCGTCACGGCGTCAGGACGGTCCTGAACCCGGCGCCGGCGACGCCAGAACTCGATCCGGAGAGGGTGCGTGACGTAAGCTTTTTCGTGCCCAACGAAACCGAACTGGCGATCCTGACGGGAATGCCGGTCGGCACAGACCAGGAGATCGGCGCCGCCGCCCGCAGTCTCGTGGCGAAGGGCGTCGAAACCGTGATCGTCACGCTGGGCTCGCGCGGCGCCCTGGTGATGAGCGCCGCGGGCGTTCGCCGGATTGATCCCGTGCCGGTGGAGCCGGTGGACACCACCGGCGCCGGGGACGCCTTCGTCGGCAGCTTCGCCCGCTATTTCGCCGGCGGCATCAGCCTCGAAGCGGCGCTTGCCCGGGCGTCCCGGTACGCGGCGGACTCGGTCACCAGACGCGGCACCCAGAAAGCCTATGCGCTGGAGGCTCAATTCGAGACGTTTTGCCGGTCGCTGGATTCTGCTGTCCGATAGGCGTTTCAGCGCATCGTGAAGCGTCCATCATTGAGAAGGGCGAGTGCGGGCTGCGCCAGGTCGGGATGATGCTGCGCCGCAGCGGAAAAAAAGAGACTGACGGCAAAGCCGCTCTGGCGATTGTGAGCCGCTGGCATGTTTGCCGCGAACACCCGCTTCCGCTAGGCTCTGTCCGGACCGGCTGGACACACGCACTCGGTTGAGCCGGAACCATGGTCACGAACTTCGCGCGCAACAATGCGTGAGGCGCTCATTTGGGAGGAACGTACATGATGAAGGTTGGGATCGGCGCCGCTGCGCTGGCGTGCCTGCTGTCAAGCACGGCATATGCTCAAGACAAGATCAAGGTCGGCGTTACGGCGACGCTCGAAGGCACCTACACGGCGCTGGGCATCGACGGCATGGGCGGCTTTAACGCCGCGGTGCAAAAATACGGCAAGACGGTCGGAGGCAAGGAACTTGAATTCGTTGTCGCCTCGACCGACGCGACGCCGGACTCGGCCGTGCGCGCCGTTCGCAAGCTCATCGAACAGGACAAGGTGCAGATTCTGATTTCGCCGCTCTCCGGCGATGAGGGCATCGCGGTCAAGAATTTCTCCAAGACCCACCCTGAGCTCACGTTCATCAATGCGGCCTCGGGCGCGCAGGAAACGACGTTCCCCGACCCTTCGCCGAACTTCTTCCGCTGGAACATGGATGGCGCGCAGTGGCAGGTTGGGCTCGGCGATTACGCCTACAACAAGAAAGGCTATCGCAAGATCGCGACCGTCGGCGAGGACTATTCTTTCGTTTACACGCAGGTCATGGGCCTCGTGCTCGAGTTCTGCGGCCTGGGAGGGCAAGTCACCAGCCGCCAGTGGGTGCCTCTCGGCACCAAGGATTTTGCTTCGACAATCGCCGCGCTGCCCGACGACGTCGACGCGATCTATCTCGGGCTCGGCGGCGCGGACGCGGTCAACTTCCTCAACCAGTATCAGCAGGCGGGCGGCAAGGCCCATCTGCTCGGCGGCTCGATCATGGTCGACCAGACGGTGCTCTCGGCCAAGGGCGACGCGAAAAGAGCGATGATCGGCACCATCGCCGCCAGCGGCATGGCCGACACGTGGGACGATCCGGGCTGGAAAGCGTTCGTAAAACTTTACCAGGACGCCACTCCCGCGGACAAGCGCTTCCCGAGCCCGGGGCTGCTGGCGACCAATTACTATGGCGCGACGATGGCGATGTACGAGGCGCTCAACAAGGCGAAGGGCGATCTGAGCAACAACCAGGCTGAGTTTAAGGCGGCGCTTGCGGGGCTCGACGATCGATGCGCCGAACGGCAAGATCAGCCTCGACGAGGACCGTCAGGCGATCGGGACCAACTTCGTCACTGAAGTCGGCGACGACGGCAAGGGCAACCTGGTCAGCAACGTCGTCAAGATCGTTGCCGAACGTGCATCAAACGCTCGGCTATCCCAGAGACGTGTTCGCGAAGATCGGCCCTCCGAGCCGCACCAATCCGGAATGCAAGAAGTACTGAGCTGATGAAACACGGCCGGGCGCGGACAGCGCCCGGCGCCTCGCGACGACCTGAGCGCGCCAAACGCGCCTCCAGAGGAGAGGCCTCGCTTGCAACCGGTCTTCGAGTGGTGAAATCTGATCGAATGGAAGGAAAGCGATCGGGAGGTTTGTCTTGAGCCGCGCGATTGCCGTGTTCCACGGAGAGTTCGGCCGCGCGACGCTTTATCAGCTCAATCGCCCGTTCAACATCCATGCGCATCGCGAAGGGCATCTGATCTTCCACGTCGGCGGCGCTGAGGGCCGGGTCGACGTGGACGGCAAGGGCTGCCCGCTCACCGGCGAAACGATTGTTGCGGTCAGCCCCTGGGAGCCGCACAATTTCGTTCCGTCGGATATGGACGCCGGCGCGCTGTTTTTTGTCCTCTACGTCAATTCCGAATGGTTCGCGACCGGCTGCGGCGGCGCGAGGCTCCGCTTTGGAAGGTCGCAGATCGCCCGCACGTCCTCGCTCGATCGGCAGGTGCGCCGGGCGGCGGGAATGGTATGCGCCGGTGAACGCCTCGGCGAACTCGATCGCGAGCTTCGGAGCCTGATCGACGAAAGCCACGACGCGTCCTGGGGCGCTCTCGACGGCCGGTCGGAACGGCCGGCGCTCGATGGCGCGACCGACTTCCGGGTGCGCAAGTCGATCCGCCTCATGCAGGATCAGGCGGGAGCCGACATCGAACTCGACGCCGTTGCACGGGAATCGGGACTTTCCCGGCCGCACTTCTACAAGCTCTTCCGCACCCAGACGGGCCTGACCCCGAACCTCTTTCTCAACACCATTCTGATGGAGCGCGCCCTCGACAGGCTCGTGCGCAGCGAGGCGCCGGTTGCTGAGATCGGGTTCAATCTCGGCTTCTCCTCGCAGAGCGGGTTCACCAAGTTCTTCTCCGCGAACGTCGGAATGGCGCCGACAGACTATCGGCGAGCGGCCCACGTGATCTAGCCGCTGATGGAGCCGCAAAATAGACTGAGGGGCAAACCCGGCTTCGCAAGTCTGGTTAGACTGGCGGCTCGGGCGCCGCTGCGCCCGCCGGCGTCGAGCAACGGAAGGACGGATACGATTATGGTTCGAGCGGAGGCAACGCGGCGTTCGACAGCGCGGCTCGCGCCGTCGCCGCCCCTCTGCGTGCGCTGCTCCTCTCTAGGGGACGGGGAATGAACCGTTTCGTCAGCCGATATCCGGTCTGGTCCTTGATCATCGCCGCCGCCGTCGTCGCCGTGATCTGGCTGGTGTTCGCGCCCTGGCCTCCTGGATTCGAGGCGGTTTTCGGCAAGAAGAAGCTCTTTCTCAACGCTGCCTTCAACGGGATCACGCTAGGCGGCCTCTATTTCCTGGTCGCCAGCGGCTTCACCCTGATCTTCGGCCTGATGCGCAACGTCAATCTCGCGCATGGCTCGATCTATCTGCTGGGCGGCTATTTCGGCTACATGACGGTCGACGCGACCGGATCGTGGCTCTTCAGCTTTGTCGTGGCGTTCGTCGTCGCCGCGCTGCTCGGCGTCCTCTTGCAGGTCGGAGTCTTCCGCAGGATGGAGGGACAGGATCTTCGTCAGACACTGGTGACGATCGGTATTTCGATCGTGCTTGCAGACCTGATGCTCTGGGTTTTCGGTGGAAACTCCTGGCAGATACAGACGCCGGTCTGGCTGCGGGGACCGATGGAGCTTCCCTTCGTCACCGCGGTCAAGTCTTCCGGCGAGGCCGTCTATCTTTCCTATCCGATCGTCCGTCTCGCCATCTTCGCCGCCTCGGTCGTGATTGGCCTTGCGATGTGGCTCGTGCTCAACCGCACCCGAATTGGAATGATTGTACGCGCAGGCGTCGACGACCGCGAAATGCTCTCGGCGATGGGCGTGCGCATCCAGCTCGTTTTCGTGATCGTCTTCGCGTTCGGAGCAGGGCTGGCCGGCATGGCGGGCGTGGTCGGGGGCACCTTCCAGTCGCTCTCGCCGGGCGAGGACACGCGGTTTCTGCTGGCGTCCCTCATCGTCGTCATCGTCGGCGGCATGGGTTCGATCCCGGGCGCGGCGCTCGGAGCGGTGATTGTCGGGCTCGCCGAGCAGATCGGCCTCGCCTACTTTCCAACCTATGCGATCGTTCTGACGTTTCTGATCATGGTGCTCGTGCTGGCCGTCCGGCCGCAGGGCCTGCTGGCGAGGCGCTGAGCCATGGCTTTGGCCGAGAGCTCAACGAGAAGCGCCGCCGGCGCGGCGATGGGCGAATGGCTCCAGCGTATCCATCCGGCCTGGGCGCTTGTCGCCCTTATCCTCGTCATCATGCCGGCGATCGCCAACGGGTTCGTGCTGGTTCAGATCTTTGGCTGGTCGTTCATGCTCGGAACGATTGCGCTGAGCCTCATGTTCCTGGCGGGATACGGCGGCATGGTTAGCCTTGCGCAGATGACGATCGCAGGCTTCGCCGGGTACATGGTGGCGATCTTCGGTGTCAGCGGCCTCGCAACACTCAGCATCGGCTGGCCGTGGTGGCTGGCGACCCCGATGGCTCTGGTGCTGGCGATGATATCCGGCGCGATCATCGGCGCGCTCGCCGTGCGCACCGAAGGCATCTACACCATCATGATCACGCTCGCGATCGCGGCGGCGTTCTTCTATTTCACCAACGAGAATTACGCCCTCTTCAACGGGCACACCGGCATCAACAGCGTTCCAACGCCGCAGTTTCTGGGCGTCGACTGGAAGGACGCGATTCCCTTCTACTACCTGACGCTTGGCGTTGCGGTGCTCTGCTGCTGGGCGGTCGCCTATGTCGGACGAGCGCCGTTCGGGCTGGCGCTGCAGGGGATTCGCGACAATCCGCGCCGCATGGCGGCGCTGGGCTTCAACGTCTACGCCCATCGGGTCGCGGCCTATGTGTTCGCAGCCCTGATCGCGGGCCTCGGCGGCGTGCTGCTGGTCTGGAGCAACGGCGAGATCGCCCCCGGCACGGTCAGCGTATCGGCGGCGATCGACATCCTCGTCATTGCCGTAGTCGGGGGCATCGCCAACCCGATCGGGCCGTTCATTGGCGCCTTGATCTATGCGGTTTTGAAGACCTTCGCGCAGGACTTTCTGGTAGCCGTCGGCCTCGACGGCAACCGGTTTCGGCTCCTCATCGGGCTCGGCTTTCTCGCCATCGTCTTTTTTTCGCCCGACGGCGTCCTCGGTCTTTGGGCGCGCTGGCGCAATCGCATGCTTACGGGCGCGGCGCGCAGGCAGAGAGAGGGCGGCGGCCATGGATAGCGTCGCCCAGCGCCTGTCTGCGGTAGGCTCGGCAAACGCGCTCGAACTGCGCGGCGTGACGCGACTGTTCGGCGCGCTCGCGGCTCTCGTCGACGTATCGCTGACAGTGCGGCCGGGCGAGCGGCGAGCGGTCCTGGGCTCCAACGGCGCCGGCAAGACGACCCTCTTCAACTGCATCACCGGCGACTTTTTGCCGACCTCGGGCACGATCCGTTTCTTCGGCGAGGACGTCACGTCGTTTCCGCCGTATGAGCGCATTCGCCGCGGCCTCAGGCGCACCTATCAGATATCGGCGCTTTTCCCGGGATTGAGCGTTCTCGACAATGTCTATCTCGCCTGCCGCGGCGTCTCGCGCGGCCGATACTCGCTTCTTCAGCCGCGCCGCAACGACGCGCTTGTCAACGCCGCCGAAAACCTCATCGAGGCCGTCCATCTGACGCCGATCAAGGGGAGGCTGGTGGCTGAACTCGCCTACGGTCAGCAGCGCCAGCTCGAGATCGCGCTGGCGCTTGCCGGGGCGCCGCGCTTCATCCTGTTCGACGAGCCGGCGGCGGGCTTGTCGCCAACGGAACGGGCTGAGCTGATCGAGATTCTGTCCGGGCTCCCCGGTCACATCGGCTACATCATCATCGAGCACGACATGGACGTCGCGCTGCGCGTCGTCGAGAGCGTGACGATGATGCACAACGGCCACATCTTCAAGGAGGGTTCGCCGCAGGAGATCGAGTCGGACCCTGAGGTGCAGGACCTCTACCTGGGAGGCGGCCATGGCTGAGCCGCGACGCGCCGAGTCCGGCGCCGTTCTGCAGGTGAAAGGGCTCAACGTCTATTACGGACGCTCGCATGCGCTCCAGGGCGTCGACCTCACGCTCGAGCACGGCGTGCTTTCGGTCGTCGGCCGCAACGGCATGGGCAAGACGACGCTCTGCAAGACGATCATGGGTCTGGTGAAAGCGTCCGGCGGCTCCGTGCGCATGAAGGGTCGGGACCTGCTCGGCCTGTCGCCGGCGCAAATCGCCCGGCACGGCGTCGGCTACGTGCCGCAGGGCCGGCGCCTCTGGCGGTCGCTGACGGTCGACGAGCACCTGCGCATGGTTGCGGCCGGTCAGCCGGGCGCCTGGACGGTCGAGCGCGTTTACGACGCCTTCCCGCGCCTGGCCGAGCGCAAGAGCAACGGCGGCGGCCAGCTTTCCGGCGGCGAGCAGCAGATGCTGGCGATCGCCCGCGCGCTCGTGACCAATCCTGAACTCCTCATCATGGACGAGCCGACGGAGGGCCTCGCCCCGGTGATTGTCGCCCAGGTCGAGGAGATGCTGGTCCGGCTGGGCGCCGAAAGCGACATTGCCATTCTCGTGATCGAGCAGAATATCGGCGTCGCGACCTCGGTTTCCGAGAATGTCGCGATCATGGTCAACGGGCGGGTCAACCGCATCATCGAGTCGCGCCGCCTCGCCGCGGATCGCGATCTCCAGCAGCGGTTGCTCGGCGTCGGGCGCCATTCCGAGGCGGAGCCGGAACCGGACCTAAAGGCCGCGCAGGCGGCGACGCGGCCCGTGTCGCCTTCAGCTCAAAGGCCGGGCGTCGCGCCGGTCAAGATCTATGTATCCAATCCGAGTCCGCCGACGCGCTGGTCTCAGCCGGTTCCGAACGCCAGGATCGAATCGAGCGCCCGAACCGCCTCGGTCGGGGCGACGCGTCTCGAGGAGGCCGTCGAGCGTCGCGCGCCGACGTCGGCGACGCAGTCCGGTCCCCCGACTGTCCTCGTCGTCGGGACGCTCGACACCAAGGGACCCGAACTCCGCTTCATCCGTGACATCGTTGCCGGGAGCGGCCTCAGAACGAGGCTCGTCGACGTTTCGACCAGCGGCAAGCTCGCGACCTGCGACGTTACCGCGCAAGAGGTGGCGCTGAACCATGGGCGCGGCGGGTCGAGCGTGTTCGGCCGCGAGCGCGGGGCGTCGGTCGCGGCCATGGCCGAAGCCTTCGAGGCCTTTGTCCGGCGGCAAAGCGAGGTCGTCGGGATCATCAGCGCAGGCGGTTCGGGCGGCGCCTCGATCGTCGCGCCGGCCATGCGCGCCTTGCCCATTGGCACGCCGAAAGTTTTGATTTCATCGGTCGCTTCCGGAGACGTCGGGCGGTATGTGGGGCCGAGCGACATCACGATGATGTACTCGGTCACCGACGTGCAGGGCCTCAACCGGATCTCGCGCCAAGTGCTGGCCAATGGCGCGCAGGCGCTGGTTGGCATGGTCAAGGCGCGGCTCGAGGAGCGCAAGACGGACGGGAAGGCGCGAAGCGGAGGCGAGCGGCCGGCGGTTGGCCTAACGATGTTCGGCGTCACCACCCCATGCGTCCAGCAGGTGGCGAAGGCGCTCGAAGGGGACTGGGAATGCCTGGTCTTCCACGCCACCGGGGTCGGCGGCCGGTCGATGGAAAAGCTCATCGATTTCGGGATTGCTGACTGGAGTCGTCGACATTACGACGACCGAGGTCGCCGACATGCTGATGGGCGGCGTGTTTCCGGCCGACGAGGATCGCTTCGGCGCGGTTATTCGCACACGCATCCCCTATGTCGGTTCGGTTGGGGCGCTCGACATGGTCAATTTCGGCGCGCCCGAGACGGCGCCTGCGCGCCTATAAGGGCCGGCTGATGCACGCCCACAATCCGCAAGTGACGCTGATGCGCACGACCCGCGAACGAGAACGACCGGATGGGCCGCTGGATCGGCGAGCGCCTCAACCGAATGGACGGGCCGGTGCGCTTCCTCCTTCCCGAGCTCGGCGTCTCTGCGCTCGACGCGGCGGGCGAGCCCTTCTGGGACCCCGACGCCGACGCCGCGCTTTTCAAGGCGCTCGAGCAGACGGTGCGCCAGACCGCCAACCGCCAGCTCGTCCGCGTCCGGCGCAACATCAACGACCCCGAGTTCGCCGCCGCCGTCGTCGAAGCCTTTCGCGCGCTGCACGGCCAGGCCGGCGGGCGCAGGCGCGCAGCGAGGTGACGATGGCGAGGTTCGAGCGCGCGGCACTGATGAAAAAATTCCACGCGATGGCGGCTCGCGGCGAGCCGATCGTGGGCGGCGGCGCGGGGATCGGACTTTCCGCCAAATGCGAGGAAGCGGGCGGAATCGATCTCATTGTGATCTATAATTCCGGCCGCTATCGCATGGCGGGCCGCGGCTCCCTGGCCGGGCTACTGGCCTACGGCGACGCCAACGCGATCGTGCTCGAGATGGCAGGCGAGGTGCTGCCGGTCGTCAAACGAACGCCGGTGCTCGCCGGGGTCAACGGCACCGACCCCTTTCGCGACATGGGTGTCTTCCTCGATCAGATCAAGGCGATCGGCTTCGCTGGCGTGCAGAACTTTCCGACCGTCGGCCTCATCGACGGGATCCTCAGGGCCAATCTCGAGGAGACGGGCATGGGCTACGCGCTCGAGGTCGATATGATCGGCCGGGCCCGCGCCAAGGACCTTCTCACGACGCCCTACGTCTTCTCTGAAAGCGAGGCGGAGGCGATGGCGCGGGCGGGCGCCGACATTATCGTTTGCCACCTCGGTCTCACCACCGGGGGCGCGATCGGGGCCGCGACGGCGCAAAAACTTAAGGACTGCCCGGCGCTGATCGACGCCTGGGCGGGCGCGGCGCTTCGCGTCAGGCCGGACATTCTGGTGCTCGCGCACGGCGGCCCCGTCGCCGAGCCGGCGGATGCGGACTTCATCATGAAAACATGTAAGGTCTGCCACGGCTTCTACGGCGCTTCGTCGATGGAGCGGCTGCCTGTCGAGCGGGCGCTGACCGAGCAGGTTCGTGCCTTCAAAGCGATCGGGCGCAAGAGTTGAATGGTTGGTTCGGCGCCGCGCGTGAATGCGGCCTGACGGGGAGGGTAAGGATATGTCCGGACTATTGATCGGCTCGCTGATCCTCTGGCTGATCGTCGCAATCGTCGTGATTGTGGTGGTCGTCTATGTGGTGAACTGGCTCTATCACCGGTCGTCGAAGGAAGTGTCGTTCGTGCGCACCGGATTTCTCGGAGAGAGGGTCGTGATCGACGGCGGCGCCTTCGTGCTGCCGTTCATCCACGACTTCACCCCGGTCAACATGAACGTGCTGCCGATGCAGATCGTGCGCGAGAAGGGCGACGCCATCATCACGCGCGACCGGATGCGCATCGACATCGAAACCGACTTTTATGTTCGCGTGCAGCCGACCAGAGAGGCCGTATCGATCGCCGCGGCGACGCTCGGCCGGCGCACGCTCGAGCCGGAACGATTGCATGCGCTGCTCTCGGGCAAGTTCGTTTCCGCGCTGCGCTCGGTCGCCTCGGAAATGACGATGGAGCAGATGCACGAGCAGCGTAACGAATACGTCTCGCGGGTGAAGGCTGAAGCCGCCCAGGCGCTCGCGCAGAACGGTCTCGAACTCGAATCGGTCGCGATCACCGACCTCGACCAGTCGGATCTCGAATATTTCAATCCGTCGAACCGCTTCGACGCGGAAGGCTTGACGCGGCTCATCGAAGACATCGAAGAGCGTCGAAAGCTGCGCAACGACATCGAACAGGATTCGATGATCAAGATTCGCAGCCGCAACCTCGAGGCCGAGCGCCAGGCGCTCGACATCGAACGCGACAGCGAGACGGCGCGTCTCGCCCAGCAGCGCGATATCGAAGTGCGCCGCGCCGTTCAACGGGCGGAAGTCGCGCGCGAACGCGCGCTCCGCGAGACCGAAGCCGAGCAGGCCCAGATTTCGGCCCGCGAGACGATCGAGAAGGCGCGGATCTCGAACGAGCAGGCGATCAACGAGGCGCGCATCTCCTCCGAACGGGAAATCCGGCAACGGGAAATCGAGCGCACGCGGGCGGTCGAGGAGGTCGAGATCGCCGCGCGCGAGGACATCGAGAAGGCGCGGATTCAAAATCAGCGCTCGGTCGACACCGCCCGCATCGCTTCCGAACGCGAGGTCCGCCAAAAAGAGATCGAGCGGACGCGCACGATCGAGGAAGCCGAAATCCAGGCGCGCGAGTTGGTCGAGAAAGCCCGCATCGCCCAAGAGCGTGCGGTCACCGAATCGCGCATTGTCAACGAGGAGGAGACCCGGCGGCGCGAAATCGAACGCACTCGCGTCGTTGACGAGGCGGAAATCGTCGCACGCGAGACGACAGAGAAGCTTCGCATCGCCCAGATGACCACGATCAACGCCGAACGCATCGCGTCTGACGAACGCACGCGCTCGCTCGAAATCCTGCGCACGCAGGCGATCGAGGAGTCGGAGATCGCGGCGCAAAAGGCGATCGAAGCGGCGAAGATTGCGCGCGAGCAATCGCTGGCGGCCGACCGCATCGCCGCCGAACAGGCAACGCGCGTGCTCGAGATTGCCCGAAATCAGGCGCTGGAAGAGGCGAACATCGCCGCCCGGGAATCGACCGAAACCACCCGCATCGCGCAGGAGGAACGCGTCCGGTCGCTCGAAATCGCACGCACTCGCGCCATCGAGGAAGCCGACATCGCCGCCCGCGAGGCGATCGAGGCGGCGCGGATCGCTCAGGAGAAGAGCATTGCGCTGACCCGCATCGTCAGCCAGCAGGAGACCCAGGGTCGCGAGATTGCGCGCAGCCAGGCGCTGGAGACGGCCGAGATCGATGCGCGGCAGGTCGTCGAGTCAGCGCGTATCGGTCAGGACCGAAGGATCCAGGCGGAGCGGATCGCAAGGGACGAAGAAATCCGCTCGCTCGAAATTGCGCGCAGCCGCGCGGTCGAGGAAGCCGAGATCAAGGCGCGCGAAGCGGTCGAAGCGGCTCGAATCGCGCAGGAGAAGGCCCTGGCGGCGGAACGCATTCAGTCCGAACAGGAGACGCGCGGGCGCGAAATCGCGAGGACCGAGGCGATCGAAGCAGCTGAGCTCAGGCGTCGCGACACGGTCGAGCGCCAGCGGATCGGAGTCGAGCTCGCAGTGGAGACCGATCGCATCGCCTCGCAACAGACGCGCGAGGTGCTCAGCATCGAACAGAAGAAGGCGATCGAGATCGCCGACGAGGAGCGGGTGATCGCTCTCTCATCCAAGAGGTCAGAGCGGATCAACGCCGACCGCCAGGTGCGGCAGGCGGAGATCGTCGCCAGGCAGAATGTCGAGAAAACCGACGTAGAGCGCGAGCAGGCGCTCGAGGCGGCGCGCCTGGAGCGGCGGCGCGCGCTCGAGCAATTGGAGATCGCGCGCTCGCAGGCGCTGCAGGAGGCGGAGATCTCTTCGCGCGAGGAGATCGAGCGCGCCCGCATCGCTTCCGAGAGGGGCCTCGACGAAGCTCGCATCGGGCGGGAGCGTGAGCTGCGCAAGCTCGAGGTCGATCGGGAAAAGGTCGTCGAGACGGCGCTGATGGACAAGGCGATCGTCCTTTATCAGAAGTCTCTGGAGCAGTCGGCCGCGCAGGCCGAGGCGGAAAACGCCAAGGCGCGCGCGACCGAAGCACAGGAGCGCGTCATTACCGTACGCGAGAGCGAGATCGCGCGCCGGCGCAAGTCCGTCGAGGTGACGATCGCCGAGAAAGAAGCCGAGGAGACGCGAATTGCGGCCGAAGCCGAGCGGATCCGGGCGGCGGTCGAGGCGGAGGCCCAGAAGCTGCTCAACGAGGCCGAGAATGTGCTCAGCGAGCCGTCCCGCCAGTCGCTCTTCCGGCGCAGGCTTCTCGAGAAGGTCGAGGGGATCGTGCGCGAGAGCGTCCGCCCGATGGAGAAGATCGAGGGCATCCGCATTTTGCAGGTCGACGGTCTCCACGGCGGGAACGGCGGCAACGGCGGCAATGGCGGGCGCAGCGCGACCGACGAGGTCATCGATTCCGCGCTTCGCTATCGCGTCCAGGCGCCCCTGATCAATTCGCTCTTGGCCGATATCGGGATCGAGGGCGGCTCTCTTTCGAGAATGCCGGGACTGATCCGCGAGGCGCGGGACATGCAGGGAATTCGCAAGGACACAGCGCCGCCGAAGAGGGACGCCGAGGGCGTTCCTCCCCCGAGCGGCGGGTCTCCGAGCGGCGCGGGCGGCTCGCCGCGCAAGAAGAGTTGAGCCATGGCGCGCGTCTTTGTCTCGAGCGTCGTCAATGCTCGCAGCGATCGGGTCTGGGCTCGCGTGCGCGACTTCAACGGGATGCCGAACTGGCATCCCGCGATCGCGGAAAGCCGGATCGAGGGGGGCGAGCCCGCGGACAAGATCGGCTGCGTGCGCGACTTCCGGCTGCGCAACGGCGACAGGATCCGGGAAAAGCTTCTCGGTCTTTCCGATTATGACATGTTCTGCACCTATTCGATCCTCGAATCGCCGATGGGGGTGGAGAACTATGTGGCGACGCTGCGGCTGACGCCGGTGACCGACGGCGAGCGCACGTTCGTGGAGTGGACGGCGGAGTTCGATTGCGCGCCCGAGCGTGAATCGGAACTGATGTCCAACATCGGCGGCGGCGTGTTTCAGGGCGGTTTCGACGCGCTCAAGCGTGCGTTCGGAGGGTAGGGTGCCGCACATCGTCAAGAGCACCATCATCGACGCTCCGTGCGACCGGGTCTGGGAGGTCCTGCGCGACTTCAACGGACATGACCATTGGCACCCGGCCGTTGCGACCAGCGCGATCGAGCGCGGACAGTCAGCCGACAAGATCGGCTGCGTCCGCCGTTTCAAGCTCAATGACGGTGCCGAGCTCCGCGAACAATTGCTGGCGCTTTCGGACCTCGAGCAAAGCTTCAGCTATTGTCTGCTCGACACGCCGATCCCCATGTTCAACTACGTCGCGCATGTCCGGCTTCTGCCAGTGACCGACGGCGACCGGACCTTCTGGCACTGGGAATCCCGGTTCACCACCAGGCCTGGCGATCAGCAGCGCCTGACCGAGATGGTCGGGGAAGAGATCTACCAGGCCGGGTTCGAGGCGATTCGCAGGCATTTGCGTGAGGCCGCATGATGGGGGCAGCGACGACATGCCTGTGACCGTGAAGACTTGCGCAACGCCGGCGGAGGCTGCTGCCGCGCTCTCGTCGGACCGCGGCGCGCGCTATATCGCCGGCGGCACGCTGGTGATGCGCGCGCTCAACGAGGGCGATGTCGGCATCACGACGCTTGTGCGTCTCGCGGACCGTGCGCTGGCGCAAATCCGGATCAGCGGCGCGCGGGTGTCGCTGGGGGCCGAGGTCACGCTCCTTGCAATTCTGCGCGAACGGGAGCTGTCCTATCTCCATCCCGTTGTCCGCTCGATCGGCGGGCCGGCGGTGCGCACGACTGGCACGGTCGGCGGCAATCTGTTCGCTGCCTCGCCTTTTGGCGATCTCACAGCGGCGCTGCTGGCGCTCGACGCGATGGTTTCGGTGCAGAGCGGCTATGGCGCGCGCGACATGACGTTGGAGGAGTTCCTGGCGGGTCGCGAGCGCGCCGCCGGAACGCTGGCCCTCGGGGTTTCGTTCGAGCGGCCAGCCAGCCCCGACGCATTCCGGTATCGCAAGATCGCGCGGGTCAAGCCGAAGGGCGCGTCGGTCGTGTCGATCGCGGCCCATGTGCCCAACATGGGCGGGCGCGTGTCGAACGTCCGCATCGCTTATGGCGGCATGGCGGCGACGGCGATCCGGGCAAAGGCTGCAGAGCGGGCGCTGGAGGGACGCGCGCTCGACGAAGCCGGCGTCGCCGCTGCGGTCGCGGCCGCGGCGGAGGGGACTTCGCCCGCCACCGACGCCATCGCCAGCGCCTGGTATCGGCGAGAGGTCGTCGGCGTCCATCTGCGCCGTCTGCTGCTCGGCCTTGAGGCCTGAGGGGAGCCGCGCGATGGCCAAGACAGCGCTGCAATTCATCCACAACGGCCGCGAAGTCGCCGTCTTCGTTGACGGGGGGACCAATCTTCTGGCCGCGCTGCGCGACCTCGTCGGCGATCATTCGCCCAAGTTCGGTTGCGGGCAGGGCGGCTGCGGCGCCTGCACGGTGCTGATCGACGGCGATCCCGTCCTCTCCTGCGTGACTCTGGCCGAGAGCGTCGCCGGCAAATCGATCGCCACAGCCGACGGACTCAAGAGCGGGCCCGAACTTCATCCGTTGCAGACGGCTTTCATGGAGAATTTTGCCGCCCAGTGCGGCTATTGCACGCCGGGCATGCTGATGGCGGCCAAAGCGCTCCTCGACAGGACTCCAACGCCAAGCCGAATCGAGGTCGTCGAGGCCATCTCCGGCAACATCTGCCGCTGCACCGGATACGAACCGATCATCAACGCGATCCTCGCGGCCGCCGGACACGGCTTGCGGCGGGCCTGAAAGGCATGAGCGATGCTTGAACTGCGCAAGGACATTTTCGCCGACGAGCGCGACGACAACCTGAGGGAAATCGGCAAGCCGACCCAGCGGCAGGACATGCTCGGCCATGTGACCGCGACATCGACGTTCTTCAACGATCATTCGGTCCAGGGAATGCTGCACCTGAAAGTGCTGCGGAGCCTGCATTCGCATGCGCGCATCCGGCGCATCGACACGAGCGAAGCCGAGCGCCTCCCCGGCGTCAGGCGGATCATTCGCGGGGCCGACGTGCCGCGCAATCTCAACACGCTATTGAGCCTCATCAACTTCGGCAAGGATGACGAGCCGACGCTTGCGGTCGACAAGGCGCGTTACAAGGGCGAGCCGATCGTCGCCGTCGTCGCCGACAGCCATCGGGAGGCGTTCGAGGCGCTGGCCAAGATCCGGGTCGACTATGACCCGTTGCCGACTGTCTTCGACGTCGAGGAGGCGTTGAAGCCCGGCGCGCCGGTCGTCAACGAGACCTATCCGAAGAACACCTTCACCTACCACGACGTCTACGACCATCAGAAGCTGCGGTTCGGCGACGTCGAGCGCGGCTTCGCCGAAGCCGATCACATCCTCGAGCAGCGTTACCAGATGTCGCCGATCGAGCATGCGCCGACGGAGACCAACGGCTCGATCGCCGCGCCGGAGGCCAATGGCCGATACGTCGTCTACACCTCGACGCAGGCGCTGTTCTTCTCGCTCGACACCTGCGCCAAGATTCTCGACGTGCCCTCGAACAAGCTCCACTTCGTCGGCGGCACGGTCGGGGGCGGTTTCGGCGGCAAGGTCGACACGGTGACCGAGCCGCTCGCGATCCTCGGCGCGATGTTGACTGGGCGTCCGGTGCGCTATGTGATCGGGCGGGAGGAAGAGATGCAATATTGCGCTCCGCGCGGCGCAGAGCGCATCTTCATCAAGGACGGCGTCGCCCGCGACGGGCGGATCCTGGCGCGCAAGATGCGCTGCCTCTTCGACAGCGGCGCCTATACGCGACTCTCGAGCTATGCCGCAGTCAAATGCGCCGCACATCTGCCGGGGCCCTACACGATCCCCAACGTCTACGCCGACGTCTATTGCGTCTTCACCAATCGCGTGCCGGCAACCGCGATGCGCGGATTTGGCGTCACGGCGGTCGATTTCGCCCTCGAATGCCAGATGGACAAGCTCGCCCATCTCGTCGGCATGGATCCGATGGAGTTCCGCCTTCTCAACGCCTATCGCGACGGCGACATGAAGGCGCACCGGCGGGAGGCGAAGAACACCGCGCTGATCGAATGCGTGCAGGTCGCCGCCGAGAAGGCGAAATGGCGCATCGGCGAGCCGTACAGAAGCATGTCGTCGCGCAAGGACGGCGGCGGCGCGCGCGCCGGCATTCCTCCGACGCCGCGCGACGCGTCCGCGCCGCGGCTTGCGCCGGTTCAGCAGCGCACGAGCTATGACCGGCCCGTCGCTCCCCCTCCGCCCGAACCGTTGCGCCCGCCGCCTCCCGCCGCCCATCCGCCGGCGGCCGCCTCGACGCATGGGGCGACGCGATTTTCCTCGGTCTTCGGCAGGAGGCGTTGACATGGCGAAGCTTCGCGGGCGGGGCATGGCCTCGATCAACTACCCAATCGGCATGAACCTCGGCGGCGACCCGAGCCAGGCCCTGGTCCATTCCAACCCGAGCGGAAAGTTCACCGTCGCCTTGTCCTCGATCGATCTCGGCCAGGGCATGAAGTCGGTGACGCGGCAGATCTGCGCCGAGACGCTCGGCGTGCCGGTCGAGGACGTCTATGTGGACACGGCCGATTCGGACACCGGTCCGCATTGCATGGGCAGCTTCGCCTCGCGCGGCACCCACCGGGTCGGCAACGCGGTCGCCGCGGCTGCGCGCGAGGCGCGCGCGGTGATGATGGAGGCGGCAGCAGAGGAACTTGAGGTCAATGTCGCGGACCTCGACACCGACGGGCGAGGCAACATCCACGTGAAGGGCGCGCCCCACCGCTCGATCTCGACCAAGGATGTCGCCATCGCGGCGCAGTTCAAGCAGGGGCGCACGATCTCCGGACGCGGCATATTTCTCGTGCCTCTCTCGGCTGTCGATCCCGAAACCGGGGAAATGTCGCCCGCGACCTGTTACGCCCACGCCTGCCTCGTCGCGGAGGTCGAAGTCGACGACGAGACCGGCGAAGTGACGATGGTGCGCATGGACAGCGCCTACGAACTTGGACGCGCCTTGAACCCGCGTCTCGTCGAGCAGCAGCTGGTCGGCGGCGCCTGGATGGGCGTCAGCCACGCGCTCTACGAGACGCCCGAGCCCTATTATCCCGATCCGAGCCACGGGCCGCGCGACTTCGTCGAGTATCTGATGCCCGGTCCCGGCGACATCTGCCCGCACGACATCGCAGTGCTCGAACGTCCCGCGGCGGACGGTCCGTTCGGCGCCAAGGGGCCGGGCGAAATGTGCGCCAACCCCGTGCTGCCGGCGGTCGCCAATGCGATCTTCAACGCAGTCGGCGTGCGGATGGACGAATTGCCGATCACGCCGGAAAAGGTGCTGCGCGCGATCCGGGCGCAGGGCGGCGCGCGCCCTCAGGCGCGGCGCTGAGGCGGCATGGCGATCAGGGGCAACATCGTCGGCATCGACAGTCCTGATGCGCTGGAGAAGGCGCTGCGGGCCGCATATTACCTTGCCGACGAAGGGCTGGCGACGGCGGCCTATCTCGCGCTGGCGCTCGGCAAGCCCCTGCTTCTCGAAGGCGCGCCCGGGGTCGGCAAGACCGAGGCGGCCAAGTCGATCGCAGCCGTGCTCGCGCGCCGTCTCATTCGCCTGCAATGCTACGAGGGCATCGACGCTTCCGCCGCGCTCTACGAATGGAACTATCCGCGCCAGATGCTGGCGATCCGTCAGGCCGGCGACCAGAGCATCGACATCTATAGCGAGCCTTTCCTGATCGAGAGGCCGATGCTCGCCGCATTGCGCGCGCCGGATTCAACGGTGCTGCTGATCGACGAGATCGACCGCTCCGATCAGGAATTCGAGGCCTTCCTGCTTGAATTCCTGTCGGACTTTCAAATCTCGATCCCGGAGCGCGGAACGCTGCGCGCTGTCGAGCGGCCGGTGGTGGTCCTCACCTCCAACCGCACGCGCGATCTGCATGAGGCGCTCAGGCGCCGCTGCGTTTACCACTGGATCGACTATCCGACGGCCGAGCGCGAGGCGCGCATCGTGATGGCGCGCGCCTCCAGCGTCGCCGAGGCGACCGCCCGCGCGGTGGTCGCGGCGGTCGGCAGGCTGCGCCGCGAGCCGCTCAGCAAGGCGCCGGGAATCGCCGAATCGATCGACTGGGCCGAAGCCGCGACGCTGCTCAACCGCACCGGCGCGCGGTGGCCCGACGCATTCAAGCGATCGATCGGCGTAGCGTTGAAGGACGAGGAAGACCTCGCCTACGTTTCCGGCCGCCTCGACGGCATCATCGCGGAGGCCGCGGCATGAGCGAGGCCGACGCTACGCCGCGCGCCGCGCGGCCGTTCATCGACTTTGTTTCGCTCCTGCGGGCGAACGGCTTCATGATCGCCCCGGAGCAGACGACCGCGTTTCTCGCCGCAATCTCGCTCCTTGGCCCGCGCGATCCTGAGGATATCCGGCGCGCGGGTCTCGCGACGCTCGCGCCGCCGCCGGAGCGTCATGCCGCCTACAATCTGCTCTTCCGCATTCATTTCCTTGGCGACGAGGCGCCGGCGCTCGGCGAAGGCGAGGATGAGGAGACAGTCCGCGTCCAGGACGATCGGCGGGGCGAGGACGAACCGCCCGAAGCGGATGAGATCAATGAAGCTGGCGAGGGCGCGACGCGCACCGAGGCATTGGTTGCGCGCCGGTTTAGCCCCGCCGACCCCAGTGAGGCCCTGCGGCGCCTCGGGCGCGAGGCCGGCCGCCGCTTGCCGCGCCGTCGCAGCTATCGCCGCATCCGCGGGCGGCGGGGCGCCGTCGTCGACCTCCGCCGGACGCTGCGCGACGCTGCGCGCAACGACGGCGAGGTGCTGAAGTTGTCCCGGCTCAAGCGTCGGCTTCGCCCGCGCAAACTCCTCTTGCTGATCGACGTCTCAGGTTCGATGAAGGCGCGCACGGAAGAGAACCTGCGCCTTGCTCACGCGCTCGCGCAGGCGGCGCCGCAGATCGAAGTCTTCACTTTCGGTACGCGTCTTACGCGGGTCACGCGAGCGATGCGGCTCAAGCGCCGCGAACAGGCGCTCGCGGCCGCGGCGCAGATTGTCAGCGATTTTGACGGCGGCACGCGGATCGGCGACGCCTTGCAGGCTTTTCTCGCCGTTCCACGATTTGCCGGCTATGGACGGGGCGCCGCCACGCTGATCGTGTCCGACGGGCTCGAGCGTGGCGATCCGCTGTCGCTGTCGGACGCCGTCGCCAAGCTTTCGCGGCGGGCCTGGCGCCTGAGCTGGCTGACGCCACTCGCCACGGGCAAGAATTTCAAGCCGCAGACCGAGGCGCTGATCGCTATCTCCCGCTTCGTCGACGACATGGTGGACGGAGGCTCGACGCCCGCAATCGTCGACCATGTGCTGGCGCTGGCGCGCAAGAGGGCGGCATGATCCCGATTGTCGACGGGCATCACCACATCTGGCGACAGGCGGACCTACCGTGGCTGGTCGGTCCGATGCAGCCGCGCATCTTCGGCCCCTACGAGCCGATCCGGCGCGATTACTCGATCGACGAATATCGGTCCGACATCGCGGGGTCGGATGTCGTCAAGTCGGTCTATGTCCAGACCAACTGGTCCCGCGAACGTTTCGAGGACGAAGCCGCCTGGGTGCAGAGAACGGCGCAGGCGACCGGCTGGCCGCACGCGATCGTGGCTTACGCGGATTTCTCCGCGCCGGACGTGCGCCCGCAGCTCGACCGGCTCGCCCGCTACGATCTTGTGCGCGGCCTGCGCATGCAATTGCACTGGCACGATAACCCGCTCTATCGATTCGCCGCGCGCCCGGATCTCGCCGCCGATCCGGTCCTCCGCCGCAACATCCGCCATCTCGCCGAGTACGGCTGGAGCTTCGATCTCCAGGTCTTTGCCAGGCAGATGGCAGGCGCCGCCGATCTGGCCGAGGACTGCCCGAACGTGACCTTCGTGCTGCAACATGCCGGCATGCTCGAGGATCTCTCGCTCCAGGGCCGGGCGGAATGGCGCGCCGGCATGGTGCGCCTGGCGGCATGTCCGAACGTTGTTTCCAAGCTCTCGGGGCTCGGCACTTTCCTGCACCGCAACGATCCCGCCCATATTGCCGAGACCATGCGTGAGACGGTGGGAATCTTCGGCGCCAGGCGTTGCCTGTTCGGGTCGAATTTCCCGATCGAGAAGCTGTGGACCTCGTATGGCGCCCTTGTCGACGCCTATCGCAAGGCGGCGGATTCGCTGCCCGAAGCCGACCAGCGGGCGATCCTGCACGACACCGCCATGAGGGTCTACCGCATTCCACCGTAAGCGCCGCGAACCGAAGAAAGGCAGGGGAGGACACTATGCCGTTGGAAATCAAGATTCTCGACTATGGCGATATCGAACTCGAGTTCGAGCTTTCTCGTTCTGGGGCGCGATTGCGGCCGCACCCGGCGAGTGCTGACGCTCGGCTTCCTGATTTTGGGCGGAACCTACCCGGTCGTCGTCGACACCGGCTTCCGCTCGAACCAGATCATGGAGACGCTGGGCATGCGCGGGCTGCAATACCATGAGAACATGATCGAGAACCAACTCGGCAAGCACGGGGTGCGGATGGGAGACGTGCGTTTTGTCGCCCACACCCACCTGCACATCGACCACGCCGGCAAAGACGACCTCTTTCCCATGAACACCACTGCGGTCATCAACCGCAAGGAGCTCGAATATTCCGTCTCCGGGCTGATGCATCCGCAATATCCCGCGGTGGACATCAAGCATCTGATCGACCGGCTGCACACGAAGGGCGCACTGCGCTTGCTCGATCTCGATGTCACCGGGCCGGTCGAACTGATCCCCGGCGTCTATTGCGAGGCGGCCAACGCCCACACCGAAGGATCGATGAACGTCCATGTTCACACCGCGGAGGGCATCGCCACGATTTGCGGCGACGTGCTCTATGACATCAACGACCAGATCGTCGAACCCTTCCGCCAGATCCATGACGCCGAGCCGCAGACGACCGGCAATCACGGTCTTTCCAAACGGGCCGAAAAGGGTGCGATAAAGAAACTTCTCAACAGTTCGCGCTTCCTTCTGCCGGTGCACGACCGCCCCGCAAAAATCGAAGGCGGTGTCGTGGTGGCGCGGCTGCAGGATCAGGTTCCCGGCCCGATCGTGCAGAGCGTCGCCAAGCGCAACTGGTTCCCCATGTAGGCCGGGCTGAGAGGAAGCGCTGGCGATGACCCATGCGACAATGCGTCCCGAATTCGAGGACCTGATCGACCCATACGCGCCCGTCGGGCAGGTCGGAACCGGCTTCACCTTCACCGAGGGGCCGATCTGGCACCCGATCGATCACTACCTCCTGTTTTCCGACATGCCGGCCGACGTGCGCCGGCGGTGGGACGATCAGCGCAGCGTCGTCGAGGTCAAGCGGCCGTCGAACAAATGCAACGGCATGACCTATGACGCCGACCTCAACCTGATCGTCTGCGAGCATGCGACATCGTCGTTGATCCGCGAACGGCCCGACGGGGGACGCGACGTTCTCGCTTCGCATTTCGAGCGCCAGGAGCTCAACAGTCCCAACGACGTCTGCGTGCGGTCGGACGGTTCGATCTATTTCTCCGACCCGTGGTACGGGCGAATGCCGGTCTATGGCGTCGAGCGGCCGCGGCAGCTCGGCTTTCAGGGCGTCTACCGCGTGCCGGCCGGCGGAGGCGCGCCGCAGCTGCTAGTCGACCGGTTTCTCTTCGATCAGCCGAACGGCCTCTGTTTCTCGCCCGACGAGCGGCTGCTCTACGTCAACGACACGGTGCAGGCGTCGATCCGCGTCTTCGATGTCGCGAGGGACGGCTCGCTGTCGAATGGGCGAATCTTCGCCTCCGGCATTCGCTCATCGCTCGAGCCTGGCGTGCCGGACGGGATGAAGTGCGACCAACGCGGCAATATCTGGGTCACGGCCCCCGGCGGGGTCTGGGTCTATACGTCCTCCGGCGACCTCGTTGGCAAGGTGCGCGTTCCGGAACTCGTCGCCAATCTCGCCTGGGGCGGCCCCGACTTTCGCACGCTTTTCCTGACCGCAACCCATTCGGTCTACAGGGTGACCACCAAGGTCGGGCCTCGGCGCGAGCCCTATATGACGGCGACGGGCGGCGGCCGGGCGTCCCTGCCGCCGGCGACCGAACCGCGGCCTGCGTCCGCATTGGCTCCGCCGCCACTGGCCAAGGATTTGACGCTCGATCCGCGCCGCTGCGCCCTGATCATCCAGGACCTGCAGAACGACGTCATCAGCGAGGGAGGCGCGTTCGCCGCCTCCGGGTCCCCGGCGCACGCCCGGTCGCAGAATGTCGTCGAGAATGTGCGACGGCTCGCGGCGGCGGCGCGCGCGCGGGGGGCCGTCGTCATCCACGTCTGGTTCGTGGTCGAGCCGGGCGCGCCGGGACTGACCCTCAACGCGCCGCTCTTCGAAGGCGTCGCCGACAACAAGGCGATGGTGCGCGGCGGCTGGGGCGCGGCGCCGGTCGCTGGCCTCGAGCCTCAGCCTAGCGACTTCATCGTCGAGAAGATGCGCATGAGCGCCTGGGAGGGCACGCGCCTCGAGACGATCCTGAAAAGCACCGGACGCGACATGATCATCGTGACCGGCGCCTGGACCAACATGTCGATCGAGCACACCGCCCGCACGGGCGCCGACAAGGGCTATTTCATGATCGTGCCGGAGGACTGCTGCTCGACCATGAATCCGGAATGGCACCAGGCATCGATCAATTTCGCCCTGCAGAATGTATCCGTCGTCACCAATTCCGAGGCTGTGATCAGGGCGCTCGGGTAGGCGACCGCATCGCGCGGAAAGGTCGCCCGAAGCCGTCAGCTCGTCACACGGGTCAATTCGTCCAGCAGGCGGCTGCTCTCGAGATAGTCTTTCGTTTGCAGTCCCTCAGTGAACCAGTCGTGGACCGGCTTCAGGACCGCCACGGCCTCATCGCGGTCGCCGCGGTCCGCCAGCAGGCGAGCGAGTGTGGTGGCGGCGCGAAGCTCCCAGGACTTGGCCTGCTGGCCGCGCGCCACCTCGATCGCCTTGCGCAGCGTCGCCTCGGCGGTCTTGGGCTGGCCTTTCTTGATCTGGAGCCAACCGTGCAGGCGAAGCACTTCGGCATGATGCGCGCGCTCCTCGCCCTCCTCGATTCTCGCCACCAACTCCTCGATCAGCGCCGTGGCTTGGTCGAGGTCGCCGATCTTGGCCAGGCCTTCGGCCTGCAAGGCCCGGAGGTACCAGATCCAGATGCGATGGCCCGTTTGCCTCAGGAGCTCGATCGCTTCTCCGAGCTGCTGGGCGCCGTCCTCGGTATGACCGGCGCCCAGCCAGGCGATGCCGCGGGTGATCTCGGCCATGATCTCGCCGAGCAGGGTGATGCCATGCTCCTTGCCGATGCGCTCGGCCTCCTGGGAGCGGCGGAACAAGGCGTCGTATTCGTGCAAATAGCCATGCAGTTGCGCGCCGAGCGTGAGCGCAAAGGCGAGGTCGAACGGATGGTCCCTGCGACGGGCATTGGCTTCCGTCGCCTCGTTTGCCGCCCTCGCCTGGTCCGGGTAGCCCAGAATCCAGAGAAACTGGGAGCGATAGATGCCTTCCCCGGTGAACGGGTCGCTGTTGGTCAGCAAAGCCAACCGCCAATGGCGCTCGGCGTCGTAGAGCTCGTGGACCCGATCGCCCGCGCGGCGTGCAGCGAGGAAATCGCCGCTCCAGTAGAGGGTGGCCACGGCCGAACGATGTCCAACGATTTCCATGCTGTCGTCGCCGGACTCCTTGGCGGCCTTCAGGAGCTCGTCGGCGCGGCGCAACGACTCTTTGAGCGCGCCGGCCGACATATAGTGCACAGCGAGCGAGCTCAGGATCGGCAAATAGGCCGGCAGATGCTTGCGCGCCTGGGCGCGCTTCCAGGCGGGCTCGAGAACCTCGCTCACTTCGCTGTGCGCCCAGCCGCGCTGCGCAACCAGGGCGGGTCCGAGCGCCGTCCTCAGCGAAAGCTCCATCAGATCGCGAGTTTTCGACGGCCGAAACTTGGTCAGCGTCGACATGCCTGTTCTGAGATGGGCGATGCCTTCCGACAACGCGAAGCGTTGAATCGCAATTTCGCCGGCGCGAAGCCAGAGAGGCGCCGCGAGACTGTGCTGCTCGGCGGCCGAAT
Organism: uncultured Alphaproteobacteria bacterium; assembly: GCA_963787135.1. Classification (GTDB taxonomy): domain Bacteria; phylum Pseudomonadota; class Alphaproteobacteria; order Rhizobiales; family Beijerinckiaceae; genus Roseiarcus. Next base: position 37,030 of record CAWBBW010000034.1, read on the forward strand.
GGTGATAGGCGAGCAACTCGGGCGCCGCGTCGCGGGTCTCTGGCCACCGCTCGTTCAAGAGGCGCGCGATCTCGCCATGCAGCTGCTTGCGCCGGCTCTTGAGGATCGAATCATAAGCCGCGTCCTGGACCAGCGCATGCGAGAATGCGTAGACGGCACTCGGAATGTCGCCCCGAGAGGTCGCGATCCCTGACGCAGTCAAGAGTTTGAGCGCCATGCCGAGCGATTCCTCGCTCATCAGATCAAGGCCGGCGATCAGCTCGTACATGAATTCGCGGCCGATGACCGAACCGACCTGGGCGATCTCCTTCGCCGCCGGCACGCGATCGAGGCGAGCCATCAGCGAGTCCCGCAGGGTTTCCGGGATCGAGACATTGGCCGCCGAACCGGCATAGGCAAAATGATCTCCCTCGACGATCAGGTCGCCCAATTCGAGGATCGTCTTGGTCAGTTCTTCGACGAACAAGGGCACGCCGTCCGTTCGCGCGATGATCTGAGCCGCGAGGCCGTCCGGCAGAGCCTTGCCGCCGGCGACCTTCTCCAGCAGCGAGCGGCTTTGCATCGGCGTGAACTTCGCCAGCTGGATGTCGCTGACCCCGGGGCCCGGCTTCCATGGCGGCTTGAACTCCGGCCGCGCGGTGACCACCACCAGCGCCGGAATGTCGGCGAGTTTGTCGACGATCCGTGCGAACACGTCGAGAGTGGACGGGTCGGCCCAGTGGGCGTCTTCGAACAGCACCAGGGTCGGCTCTAAACGCGCCTGGGCGCGCACGACCTCGACCAGCGTTCGCATCGTGTCTTCTCTGGCGAGCTTGGGCGAAATCAGGATGGCCCCGTAGCGGTCGTGGAACGGAATCGAGAGCATCGCGGCGACGAACCGCAAATCGTCCCTTGCGAGACCGAGCTTGTCGACCATCAGCGCTTCGAGCTTGTCGAGGCGCCCGTCGGCGTCCTCCTCTTGAGCGAGGCCCAGCGTTCGCTCGAACCATGTCCTCATCGGATAGAACGCGCTACTCACAAAAAACGGGGAGCCCTGAAACAACAGGGTCCGGCCGACCGCCTGCCCGAGACGCTCGCGCAGCGTGTCGACGATCCGGCTCTTGCCGATGCCGGCTTCGCCGCGCAGAACCACGATCTGTCCGCCGCCGCCTCCCCGCACGCTTTTCCAGGCGTCGAGAAGCGTTCCGACTTCGTTGTCGCGTCCGACAAGGGGCGTCAGGCCGCGTTGCGCTGCGGCGTCGAACCGGCTTTCCGCCTCGGTGACGCCAACGACGCGATAGACGCGTGTCGGGGCGTTGACGCCTTTCAGCTCACGCTCCCCGAGGTCCTCGTATTCGAACAGGCCCTCGGCCAGCCGCCTGACGCGCTCGCTGACGATTACCGTGCCCGGTTTCGCGATCGTCTGCAGGCGGGAAGCGAGATTCATCGTTTCCCCGACCGCGTTGCGCTCGCCGGTCGCGACCACCACCATGCCGGTCGCGATCCCGATACGGACCTGCAGTCTTCCGGCGTCGCGAATTTGAAGAGCGGCCAGGACGTCGATGATGTCCAGTCCGGCGCGGACGGCCCGTTCCGCCTCGCCTTCATGGGCGAGCGGATAGCCGAAGAAGGCGACGATCCCGTCTCCCAGCGTCGTGAACACATAGCCGTCGTAGCGATTGACGCAGGTTGTGCAGGCGTCCTCGTAAGCGCGGACCACGACCTGAAGCGTTTCCGGATCGAGCCTGTGCGCGAGCTTGGTGAAGCCGACCATGTCGCAGAACAGCACGGTCAACTGGCGCCTCTCGCCGACCGGAGCGCCGCCGGAGGAGGGCGGAGAGGACTTTTCGAGCTGACGCTCTTCGCCGAGCAGGCTCAGGATGCGCTTGCGCGGCCCAAAGGGCAGTCCAAGCTCCTTGAGATCGTCGTCGGTCAGGAGCCTGAGCGTCTGCAGATCGACTTCGTTCTGCTCGAAGAGCGACGTGAAGCGGTCGAGGCCATGCAGCTTCAGCCACTCGGGCAACGTCGAGGTCAGCATAGCCGCCCTCCATCTTTGTCCGCGGCGCTCACCAGCACGCCGTGATTGACGAGCCAGCCCGCAATGGCGAGGCCGGATTCGAGCGGCATCCGGTTCGACCAGCCCCGCGCGATCTGCAATAGCGTGCGGCCCGGAGGCAAATCCTTAAGCAGCGGCGCCAATGCCCGGCCCGCCAGATATGCGACCGGCGTCTCGAGGCGCGGGTGGCGCAAGGCCGGAGCAACGCCCACGAATTCGCCGTCGAGGCACGGCGTCTCGACGAATGCCGCCTCCGACGACAACTCGACCGGCATGGCGGCCATCGCGCGGACGTCGACGGGTTCGCTCGGCTGAGCAGACGCCTCGACCCGCCGACCTTTCGAGCGGTCGGTCCAGAACGGGCCGCCGCGGGTGGCGGCGACCGTTCGGTAGTGATCCGCCGCCCAGCGTCGGTGCCGCTCGGAGGCGTCGTTCAATTGGGCGCGATAAAAGCTCATCGCAAGATCGGCGGCAGCGGGCCTTCGAAGCAGGGTGTTGGCGACGATGGCGCCGGAGAGCGCGCTTTGTATGGCTTTCTGAACGCCGCTCGATGAGATCGGATCGATCGCCAGCGCTGCGTCGCCGAGGCGTATGGCGTTTCTGCCGATGCAGTCGCGCGCAAGATAGGAGGTCGCCTCGATCGCCCGCGTCGGCCCGATGCGCTCCGCCCCGCGGCAGTCTTCCAGGACAAGGGTTCCAGCGAGCCGGTCGAGGAACCGCTGCGCAAGCGAGCCGGGCCCGGCCCGGAACGTCTTCGGATCGACGAAAGCGAGCGAATTGTAGGTTCCGTTGGGTAACGGCACGCCCCAGAACCAGGCGTCCTTTCCTGCTTCGATGCGCGGCGTCGACGGCAGGCGCGCTCCCCGCCAATAGGCGTAGACCGCGAGCGTCGGCGCTCCCGTTTGGACGCGGGCCCGGCCCGACGCAGCGGCGCGTCCGCCGGCTTCTGCCAGAAAGTCGGCCTCGAGCGTCTCCCTCCGCCCGTCGACGTCGAGGGCGAGCCGCCACCGTCCACCGCTTTGCCGCCGGTCGACGACGCATGCGGGCTGGACGACCTTGACGCCGCACGAACGCGCGCCCTCGACGAGAGCAAGATCGAAAGCGCCCCGGTCGACGATCAGTCCCTGCTCGCGCGGGTCTTCGCGCAGTTGCAGACCGTCTGCCCAAGCGACCCAGACGTTGCGCACGCGCGTAACGCGATGCGCATCGAGAGCCGTTTCGAGGCCCGCCGATTTGAGCAACGGTTCGACGCCGGGGCTCAGGGACTCGCCGAGCTGGCTGCGGGGAAAGCGCTCCTGTTCGATCAGCCGGACCTCGTGCCCGAGCTGCGCCATCCGCGCCGCGAAAACGCAGCCCGCCGGACCGGCGCCGACGACGCAGACCCTAGCCATACGACGTCCCGATCAACTCAAGCGCGTTCTCGCCCGGCTGCGGCGAGAGCCTCAGATAGGCCTCGAGGCAATAGTGCAGCCAGCCCCTGATGTAGTCGCAGGCCGGCCGGCCACGCCGCAAGACCTCATGGTGACAGCCGCCGCCGCAGAGATAGCGCGCCCAGCAGGACCGGCACGGCTCCTGCCGGTGCACGTGCCGCTCGGCGAGCCATTCCGCTTGTCGCGTCCGGTCGACGCCTTCCGCGAGCGAGCCCATGGCGCCGTCCTCGTCGCCGACGAAGCGGTGGCAGGCGGAGAGTTCGCCGTCCGCCGACACCCCGAGGTAGCCCGCGCCGGCGCCGCAAGGATAAGGCCGGTGCGTGCCGCGGTGGATCTCGCGCATGGCGTTGACCATGTTGGCGAAGGGATAGCGCTCGCCGAGCCGTAAGCGGCGCTCGTATTCGCGTCCGCAGTCGATCATCTCGCCCAGCATCAGTTCAAGGTCGTCAGGTTGCAGTTCGCCCTGACCGCCTGGCGCGCTCAGCATCGGCGAAAAGCCGACGCTATGAAAGCCTGCGGCGACGAATGTGTCCAGCGTTCGCTTGAGCGAAAGGTTCTTCGGCGTCACCGTCACGCGCGCCGAAACCTGCATCTTGTGCTGCAGATGGAGCAGGGGAGCGGCGCGCCGCATTGTCGCATCGAAACTGCCGGCCCCGCCCTTATAGGGCCTCTGCGCGTCGTGCGTCTCCTTCGGACCGTCGAGACTAATGGTGACGGCGAAGCCGAAATCCTCGAAGAACCGCGCATCGTCCTCGGTGAGCAAGGTGCCGTTAGTGGTGATCGAATAGTTGACGATCGCGCCGTGCTTTTCGGCAAGCTCCCGGGCGCGGCGGGCGGCGGCTTGCAGCGTCGGCCGGTTGACCAGCGGCTCTCCACCAAGGAACGCCAGATTGAGGCGCTCGCCCGGCTCCGCCCCGCCAACCAGCATATCGACAGCGCTCAGCGCGTTGCTCATCGACATGTTCTTCGCCGGGGCCCCGAATTCGCCCTGCTGGGCGTAGCAATAGGTGCAGCCGAGATTGCACTTCTGCGCGATCGCCAGCGACAGCGCGCGAATCTTCGGCGGCGGCAGCGGCTCGTCGTCGATCAGGGGCGGCCCGCCGAGTCCCGCCTGCCGCAGCAGGTCCTCGATTTCGTCGCTGTCGCCGCGCGCCATGGCTGCGCCGCAGCGGCGGAAGAGGTCTTCCTCCGCGTCGAATAGCCGGCTCCCGTCTGCGACAAAGAGATGGCGCCCGAGAGCGCTTTCGATCAGATGGGCTTGCGGCGTCCTCGGCGCCGAAGCGCTCATATAGCGGCGTGCGTCTATGAGGCTCACGCTATCTTACCTGTCGCCCCCTCGTCGGAGGAATCTGGCGCGTCCCGTCCCTCGATCTGGAACTTCAGCACGTCCTCCCACTTGCGGAACAGTTCATCATACATCATCAGGCGCCCATCGGCGTAGTCGTCGGGAACGTAGGAGCCAGTGCGTGTTCGCTGGAACCAGTTGTCGCCTGCGCTAAGTCCGTTGCCGTCGATCGTCACGTTGACGAAGTCCGGCCGGGCCGACGCCCAATAGTAGCACGAACACTCGCGATAGTCGTTCTGCCAGGGCGAGCAGAGGCCTTGCGTAAGTTCGCCGGCTTTCGCCAACGCGCTCGATATGACTGCGGTGTCGCCCTCGAAGAACGGCTGCACCTCGAGATTGAAGCTCACGTATTTCGCGGGATCCTCGATGAGCGGCTGCTGCTGGTCCCAGCCATCGTCCCTGCTGAAGTCGCATCGCACCAGCTTGCCTGCGTGAAGCCGGACGTGCGCCAGCGCGTTCGACCATTCGAGCGGCGCCAGCCCGGCGGGGTTCATGTCCGTCGTCAGCAGAATCCGGCCGTCGGGATCCGAGGACGCCGGTCCGCTGATGTGGGTCATCATGCGGTATTCTTCCGTGCCGACCTTCACGCGCAGCAGCCGCTTTCCCTGAAGTTGGTCGAGCGTCATTGAGTTGTCGGTGCTTTTGAGAGCGTGCATCGCCTTGTCGGGATCGAGGCGGACGACGAGATTGTCGTATTCGCGCAGCTCGATTCCCTTTAAGAGCCTGCGCCAGACCGCGCGAAAGTCTACCTCGAGCCCGGGACAGCAATTGGCGACCGACGTAATCGGGCGCGAGCTGATGGGATTGCCCTTCGCCTCATGATGAATCTGAGCCGAGAGGTTGCGAGGGGTCAGCCCCTGCGAGACAGCGGCAGGCTTGGCGCCGGCCTTCGGATGGGGATCGCTCGCCGCCTTTTCGATGGTGTGGATCTGGCGCCAGGTGAGGGCGAGATAATTGTTGTCGGCGCCGCACATCAGCGCCGGCATCTTGCGCCGACCGTGGTCGGTGAAGTCGGCGGCTTTGTCGGGGCGCCGCAAGAGCCGCGCGAACCATGGGGCCGTTCCGGCCCGAAGCGCGGCGTAGGCCTGCTGATGCAACGCCGTGATCGCTTTGGTGTCGACGGAGCCGGGATGCATCACCGGGCGGATCGCGCGTTCGGTGTCGGCCGCTTCCTCCTCGGGCATGGAATCGAGCGAGAGAGACGGCCGGCCCTTGAAGTTGTTGCCGTTCATGACGACCACGTTCATGAACCGGACCGTCTCGAAAGCGCGGCGGATGATATCCTGAGCGCGCTTCCTCCTGATCTCCTGATCCTCCGGATGCACGTCCTGGTCCACCTCCGGGCCGAACACGACCTGATCGAGATCGTCGGCGAGGGTGCGCACGAACAACAAGTCCGGAGCCATCGCCGGCGGGCCAGAACAGATTCTGGCCTTCGCTTTCAGCTTGCTCTTGTCCGGATCCTCGCCGGGCCTGGCGATGCGGACCTCGACAAAACCGTCGCAGGCGTCGTCGAGATAGCCTCGGCTGATCGCGACATTGTCGTAGAGCCACGACGGCGCCGGCGGGTTGATCGCATAGAGTCCTGGCGGCAATGTTTCGTTGTCGTACCCCAGGTCCCACCGGTTGTCGGCCCAGATCTTCTTGCGCGCCACCTTCAAGTTCTTCAGTGGATCGTCGTCCTCCGCATCGGGCTCCGGATCTTCCGAGAGGTCCTGATAGCCCGCCCAGATCCCTTTCTTTGGGTCGTACACGCTCTGATCGGAGGGGACCGCGTAAGGCATGAGGTTGTCGTCGGCCGGTTCGCTCGGTTCGGAGGCCGCCTGTTCCGGGTCCGACTTGGGACCGTAGATGAGGCCCCTCGCGGGCGTGAAACGCAGGCGAATCTCGGGATGCCTCTCGTTGGGCTTGATGAAGCGCACCTGGCCAAAAATGACGGTGTCGGTCTCGGGCAACTCGAAGTTGGTGCAATACCCATGCAAGGTGTGGATGTCGTGATCGGCGACGACGACATCGCCTTGAATCGCGACCAGTTTGTTTTCTTCGCCCGCTTGCCGGACCACCTCCCCGGTCGCGACCACGTCGTTTTCGTCGCCGGTGCGGCGGGCGACCTTGCGATTGGCGACCTTGACCGTCCAGGAGATATCTTTGACGCTCAATTTGTTGTGAGCCAGAAGGTCGACCGTCAGCGGCACGAGCTCGTGCTCTTTCTTCTCGCTTCCAACCTCGGTCTTGTCGCTTTCAACGACGGCGTAGACTTCGAGGAACGGCGCTACCGGGCGGATTTTGCCGCCGATCTTGAATTGCAGGGGGAAAGGCGGCGTTTTGACAGCCTCGATTTCGCCGGACCGTTCGCCGACGATGAGCGTGTCGAGGGGCTTGAGCGCGCGGTAGCCGAGCGGCTGATCCTGATTCTCGGGCGCGTCGAGCTCGATCGTGTAATTGTCCATCGGGTCGTCGGCCGACCCCAACCGCGCGATCGCGAACGGCGGCAGGATCCTGAGCTCTATGATTTTTTGCGTCATGATCGAGCCGCCTCCTTGGCGCCGTGCGCCAAGCCGCTGAGCCTGAACCGCCCCCATCGCGCGCTCGCCGGCGAGGATCGCTTCGAACCAATCCCGGGTCTCATGGTCAAGATCCTGCAGCGCGCGCAGATAGGCTTCAGCTCCGGTCGCGGCGGCGAGGTGTTCCTTCACTGTGCGGCCGACCGGGCCAGGCGTTGACGCGGCCTCAAACAGCTTCTGGCAGGCGTCGAGCGACGTCCCGATCAATTCGTGGTGCAGACGCCAGACCTCGGCGTCCGCGTCGGGCAGGGTGAACGAGTACGGCATTTCAAACGGCGGCCCCGCCCAGGGGCTTCCGGGGTCTTCGTTGATCGGCGTGCGCACGAGCAGCCCCGAGAGCGTCTTGATATTATACATCTCGCCGAAGACGCGGTGCATCAGCAGCGCGCGGACGTTCGGCCGGTCGACCGGCTGCGTCTTGGCGAGCTGGAAAAAGTGGCCGAGATAGTTGAGCAGCAGCCGGTAGCGGATGTTGAACATCTGGCCGAGACGCTTGGCGACCACCGACTCGAGCGGGGTTTGTTTGGGATCGAGCGGCGGCGGAGCGTGCCGCGTCGTCGGATTCGAGCAGACCCCTTTCGCCGGCGACCACCCGGGATTCTTGCCGACCACGGCCGTCAATTCCTTGTAGACCGCGATAAACCGGTCGAAGTGCGAGAACTCGGGCTCGGGGGAACTCTTCAGGGGCTTGTTGAGGCCCAGATGCTGCGCCTCGCCCTGTTTCGCGATTCGGTGAAGCGCTTCGACAGCTTCGGTACGGGTCGCCGCCCGGTCGACGCGCACGAAGGACTCCGCAAGCTGCGATGAGCCCAGTCGGACGACATAGGCGCCGTCGTCGTCGCCGACCTCGATTTTGCGGGCGGCCGCGACTGCGTGCGCTTTCGTTTTGTGGACCGGGGCAGGCTCGTCGGGATCGGCGTCTTCGGCTTTATTGCCCTCGGCGTCGAGCCGATAGGGGGCCGGACGATATCCGCGACCCCATTCGTCCCATGACGCCTGAAACTCGAAGCTCAACTCATCGAAGGCGGCATCCGGAATCAAGTCCGGATTGCCGATGACGTCGATGATCTGCTGGTAGAGAACGCCGACACGATGCGCATCCAGATAATGCGGGTCGTTGAAGCGCTTTTTGACTCTCGCGATCACGTCCTTCAGCAATGTCTTCAATTCGTGGTCTTTGATGTCCTTGTCGGGATCGATGTCCGGCATTTCGGCGTAGACGAAACAGGCGAGCGTATCGAGGGTGAGGGGATCCAGCGAGAACGGGTAGGGATAATAGTTTTGCGCCCAAACCGAGCTGTCGCGGGCGAGCGCGGCGGGCGCCCCAAGCAGAAGAAGCAAATTCTGAACCGTGAGGAGATGGCCCATCTCCTCTCTCGCGACCGCGAGCAGATTGTGACGCCAGCTTTCGATCATCTGTCGCAGTTCGATGGGTTCCTTGCTCTCAACCTTCAGCGAATAGGCGGCGTAGAGATATTGCACCATCAGGCAATGCTCTGCGGTGGCGCCGAACGTCAGCAGCATGACCAGATGATCGCGCCAGGACATGTCCGGGCGCTTTTCCGGCAGCTTTATGCCGGACGGGTCGCCCTCGTCCCTGTGGGTGTAGATCCTGTTGACGATCTTCCAGACGCCATCGATCTGCGACAGCGAGAAGATCCCGACGAACGAAAACTCGCCCCAGCAGCCGTCTTCCTCGACGATCGCTGTCGCTGACGGCCCGATCTGCTTCACGGACACGAGACGCGCCCTGTATGTGCGCTCCTTGTTGAGCGGCTCCTCCGCCTGCATCTTCAGGAATTCGTCGAGGTCGAGATCCCAGCGCTTCCCGGGAGGAGGCCCTTCGCCGAACGATCGCGCCTTCTCATGGAAGATGTGGAAAAATTGCCCCACGTCTCCTGTCTTCACGCCTTGGATATAGGTTCCAATGACCTTGGCGATCTCGTCGTAATCTTCGGTTGCAGCCATCAATGCACGTCCAGCCGGCGCGTCGCGCCTACTTTGATTATTTGAAAACGAATCCTGTGGTCGGCCGAGTCAATCCCCGCCGCCTGTCCACGTATAAGTCTTGTTCACAATCTTCCATTGGTCGCCAATCTTCGACATCGAGAAGATGTCGACGAATGACACGTTTTGGGGCCCCCAGCAGCCGTCTTCCTCGACGATGGCGATCGCGGACGGCCCTATCTGCTGCACCGAAACCAACCGCGCCCTGTACTTGCCGCCCGGAGGTGGGTCGAGCGGCATCGCCGCCTGGTCCTTGAAATACGCGTCCCTGTCCAGGTCGTAGCGTTTTCCCTTTGGCGGCCCCTCGCCAAACAGCCGCGCTTTTTCGTCAAAGATCGGGGCAAGAAGCTTGATGTCGCCCTTCGCGGCCCCCTCGATGTATTGTTTGATAACCTTCTCGATGGCGTCGTATTCGTCGATTTTGGCCATCCTTCGCGCTCCCAGCGTGCCACCCTCGAAATCGTATCAAAACACTTCTCTGTCTCGACGTAAACGGAAAGATGGCCTCGGCCGCCGTCAGGCGGCGCTGCCGACGCTCGCGTCAGTATTTGTGCGCGACCCAGCTGTTGACGACGGCGCCCGCGTCGGTCGGCGCCAGATAAACGTCGAGCTGGTTATTGCTGAACATCCCGAACTTCAAAAGTTCGCACGGGAATCCGTAGCCGGCGAGGATCCCGCACGTCGTGACTTCGGACGAAATGGGCGTCCATCCCACTCTGAGGATCGCCACGTCGCGCGGCATTCCCACCGCGAGCCTCATGCCGGCCTGAAACGAGTCGAACGGAGGGGGCGAGGAGCCCTCGACGGCGGGAAAGCCGCCTGCGCTGCAACCCGCAATGAGCCACACGGCCGCCAGACCCAGGACCTGAGAACGCATCTGTCACCCCCGGCAAAGTGAGCGGCGATACGAGCCCGCGCCGGCGGCCACCGCGTTCTTGGCTCCGCTGACAATCGGGAAAACCGGTTATTTCCTGGTTAAGCATGGAGCCGCTCGCCCTTTCAGAAAAACGACATTTTCTTGCCAAGCGGGGCGATCGATGGTATGATTTTCAGAAACGCCGTCCTCTCAAAACACGGCGTGCCATGAGCATTCTTTATGGCATAATGAAAGTGTTTTAATGCCGCTGCCCACTGTCGCCGCGAGCTTAACTTCCACCTGCAAAAGGGACAGAATTTAGCGCCTAACCCCATGAAAAGACTTCGCTGCTCACAAAAGTGCGCAGGCTCAAACCACGCCTTTTAACCGCGCCCCGTCGAACCATTCCACGAAGGCCGGCGCTCGTCGGGGGTGAGGCGGAGAGCGTGCTTGGTGCGCCGCTCGAGAACGTCGTCGGCCGTGACGGCGAATTCCTGCGAGGCTAGAAACCGCGCCTCACGCTCGTAAAGCCTTTCCCCGAAACGCCGGCCGAGATCCTTGAGCGCCGTCGCGCCGCTCAAGAGCTCCTCCGCCCGCGCCCCGTAGCGCCGCGCATAATCGAGCGCGATCGGGGCCGGCAGCCATGGGCGGCGGCTTCCGAGCGCGCGGACAAAGACCGGAAAATCCAGCCCCTCGAGCGCGCCGCCGGGCAGGGCGGCGCCGTTCGTCCACGCTGGCTTCATCGACGGGAAGAACCGCTGAAGCTGGTCGAGCGCCTGCTCCGCAAGACGTCGATAGGTTGTGATCTTGCCGCCAAAAATCGTGAGCAGCGGCGCCCCGCCGTCTGGCGCGTCGAGGTCGAACGCATAGTCCCGCGTGACCGCGCTCGCATTCTCCGCTCCGTCGTCGAACAGGGGCCGAACGCCGGAGACAGTGTGCAGGACGTCGGAACGCGCTGGTCCGCTGGAGAAATAGCGGCTGACCGCGCGAAGCAAATAGTCGATCTCGGCCTCCTCGATCGCCACCTCCTCCGGCGACCCTGCGAAGGGGATGTCGGTCGTGCCGATAAGGGCGAAGTCCCCTTCGTAGGGACTGACGAACACGACCCGCTTGTCGACATTTTGCAGGAGATAGGCTTGCTCGCCCTCCCAGAACTTTCGGGTGATGAGGTGGCTGCCCTTGACCAGCCGGACGCGCTTGGCCGAATTCGCGCCGGCGGCCCTCAAGACCGTCTCTACCCAGGGACCGGAAGCGTTGACCAGTGCGCGGGCGCGCGCGCTGCTTTCGCCGCCGCCGCTGCGTAGGGCAAGGCTCCAGACGCCGGCGTCGCGGCGCGCGCCGATAAGCTCCGTGCGGGCAAGCGGACGGGCGCCGAGCGTGCTGGCATCGAGGACATTGAGGATGACGAGACGCGCGTCGTCGACCTGGCAATCGGAATAGACGAAGCCGCGCCCGAATTCGTCGCGCAGCGGCGCGCCCTCCTGAGCTCGCCTGAGATCGAGCGCGCGGCTCGGCGGCAGCAGCTCGCGCCCGCCGAGATGGTCATAGAGAAAGAGGCCGAGCCGGATCAGCCAGGCCGGGCGCTGCTCCGGGCTGTGCGGCAGGACAAAGCGCATCGGCCGGACGATGTGCGGAGCGGCCTGCATGAGGACTTCACGCTCGATCAGAGCCGCGCGGACCAGCCGGAACTCATAATATTCGAGATAGCGCAGGCCGCCGTGAACGAGCTTGCTGGAGCGCGACGACGTCCCTTGCGCAAAATCGTCCTTCTCGACCAGCAGGACCGAAAGTCCGCGCCCGGCCGCGTCGCGGGCGATACCCGCGCCATTGACGCCGCCGCCGACGACGGCGAGGTCAAAGTCACCGAGTTCCGTCAAGGCGCCGGATCGCAGGGATTGAGAGGGCCTTCGCCGGTTACATAGCGCCGCACTTCCTCGGCGGCGGCGTCGGCTGCGCGCTGAATCGTCTTCAGCGACGCCCCAGCGATATGCGGCGTCAAGGTGACGTTTTCCAACCGCAGCAGCTGCAGGTCCGCCGGGGCTGGCTCGACCGCGAATGTCTCGAGCGCCGCGCCCCTCAGATGACCGGATTTCAGCGCTTCCGTCAACGCATCGTAATCGACCATCGGGCCACGGGCGGTGTTGATGAAGACCGCGCCCTTGCGCATCGCAGCAAATTCGGCGCGGCCGATGAAGCCGCGCGTCTCGGGCGTTACGCGCGCATGAAGCGTCACCACGTCGCTCTCGCCAAGCAACGTATCGAGCGTCACGCGCCGAACGCCATCGCGTGCGTCGGCAGCAGAGAGCTGGACATAGGGGTCGGCGATCAGGACGCGGCAGCCGAACGCTTTGAGCAGGCTGACAACCTTCGTCCCAACATGACCGTAGCCGATGACCCCGACTGCAATCTCGGAGAGTTCCGGACCAGCGAGATCGGCGCGATAGAGGTCGCCCCGCCAGCGGCCCTCTCGCAGGGCGTCGTGTCCGCGCGTGATCAGCCGGGTCTCCGCGATGATCAATCCGATCGTAAACTCCGCGACCGCCGAGGCGTTACGTCCCGGAGCGTTGACGACAACAACCTTTCGTTTGCGCGCTGCGGCCATGTCGATGTTCACGGGCCCGCCGCGGGCGACGACAATCAGTTTGAGATTTGGGATGCGCTCAATCATGGTCGCAGAAAACGGCGCGAGCTGCGTCACGACGATCTCCGCGTCTCCGATCCAGTTCACGATCTCGGCTGCGTCGCCCTGGTATTCCTTCAGCCCCTCCATGCCCGGCTCCGCGTAGCCATGTTGCATCGGCTGGTCGGGCCAGGGCAGTTCGGCGGTTTCGATGTCGAGGACGTCGCCGCACCGTTGGCGAATGGCCGCCTCGAACGCGGAAGGCGACAGGAAGCGATCGCCGATAATGACGAGCTTTGGCCTGCGGTCGGGCGGGTTCACCCGCATCCCCGAGCTATTGCAGCGAGCACGTGCGGCGCAAGCGGATTTGCCGCCGCCTCCCTCGACGTGAGTTCGAATGTCGATACGGTGATCCAGGCGCGACCGAGGAAGCTCCGCTTCGTGAACGCTGCTGCCAGATGCAGCCATCCAACCGCCATACCGGAGTCGATCAGTCCGCCGAAGGCCGTCGACGGAAAACCGGTCAGAACATATTTCGGCATCAGGCCTGCCCAATGTTCATCGAGCATGGGGCCGCTGGGCAGGCTGGCCCAGGGACCGTCGACGCGCCGCCAGCTGAACGCCCCCATCCATTGACCGTCCCACGGCGTTCCCTCTCGGGCTCTGAGGAGCATCGACGGAAAATTGTGGCGATCGGCCGGCGGCAGGCTCCGTTCCGGGTCGACGAGCGCGTCCGCCGAATTGGCGATCAGCAAGACTTTGCGCCCGGCGAGCAGCGACTCACGCACCGGCGTGGTCAGGCGGGTCGCGAGCGCAATCTCCGCCTTATCCGGCGAGGAGGCGCAATCCGGCCAGCCGACCGCTTCGAGCACGGCTTGAGCTGCCGGGTCCATGGCGAACAGCGACGGCGCGGGGCCGGCGAGGGGCGGGACGACGTAGAACTCGAGCGCGTTGCGCGAGAGGAGACGCCCCTCGCCATCGCGCGCTTCGAGCTCAAGCTCGACGACTGCAATCGATTCGGCGGCGCCGGCAATAAGCGTGATCCTGGTCGGTTCGGCCCCGAGCGAAGCGCCGCCGCTCTGATCGCCGAAACGCCAGGTGAGCCTTGAGCCATTGGGCGTCGCCCCGGCCCCGGCGAGTCTCACCGAAACCTCGAGGCTCTCGCCCACGCGGATCGCGGTCCGCGGCGCTCGCGCGATCACGAGCCGGGGGCGCTGCAGGTTGGCGAGGCGTTCGGCGAAGACGCGCGGACGGTTGCGAACATCCATGAGGCCGTTCGACTCCCACTGCGTGTCATTGAGCTCGGTGATCACGTAGCCGCAGATCGCCCGCTCCCAGCGAAGCGTCTCGATCTGGTATTTGAGCGCCCGGTACTGGAACTCCTGCGCCGCGTTCACGAAGCCGTCGACATCGCCGAAAATCGGCGCAAGTTGCGCATCCCTGAAGCGCGTCTCGATCCCGTGCGGATAGGCGGCGCCGAGATTCCAGTCATGCCCGCTCTCGAACCACCACGGCTCGCTGCCGTCCCTCTCCAGGATTTGGCCCGGATGGGGCAGTCCCCAGACGCCGAACTCGGAGCAGATCAGCGGCTCGTCGCCGCGCCTCTGAGCGTCGCCATGCGGCGACCAGGCCCAGGGCGCGCGGCCGGCGAACGCGCGCGCGGTCGCGGCGAAGGCCTCGTTCTGGTGCGGAAAGCCGTTGTACCAGTGGAAGTCCTCGATGTCGGTCTTGAGATGATAATTGCGCGGGAAACAGGGCGAGTTGTCAACCACGAGGCTCTCGCCGACCAGCGCCTTCGCGGCGTCGAAGGTCTCGATCAGCCAGCGCCGGTCGTCAGGATTGTCGTCGAGATCGATGCCCCATCCCTCGTTGAACAGGGTCCAGATTGCGATCGACGGATGATGCCCATGCGCCGCAACCGACGTCCGAAAGACGTTGCGCAGCGCTTCTCGCGTCTCGGGAGCGAGGAACTGCATGTAGGGCATATCGAGCCATACGATCAGACCGAGCCGGTCCGCCAGATCGAAATAGAGCTGGTCCGGAATCTTGACATGACAGCGCAACGTGTTGAGGCCCATCGCCTTGGCGTTGGCGAACCGCTGTTCGAGAAACAGCGGATCGGGCGCACGGCACTCGTCTTCGGGATGCCAGTCCTGATCGAGGGCGCCAAACATGAAGAAAGGCCGTCCGTTGAGGACGAGACGTCCCGCCTTCGCCTCGAGCAGCCGGAACCCGACGCTGCGTTCGACCGAGTCGAGCACGGCTCCATCGCGGATCAGCTCGACCGCGACGTCATAAAGATTGGGGGCATCCGGCGACCATGGGTCCGGGTTGGACAGCGCAAGCGACGCCACGAACGGTGCCGCGTCGAGCGAAAAGTCCCCATGCGCCACGATCTCGCCGGCGCGCGACAGGGTGACGCGGACATTGTCGGCTTCAGGCTGCGAGAGCCTTCCCTTCACCGTGACGGTCCCTCGGGCGAGGTCATAGGAACTTTGAATCTCGACGTCTTTGAGGTGAACGGGACTCCGCGCTTCGAGCCGCGCCGGCTTCCAGATTCCGCCCTGGACCCCGTACCAGTCCTGCTTGCCCGCGAGCGAGCGGCTGAAGCGGCCGCCATCCCGGTCGTCGGGCGTGCGGGCGTCGACTCCCAGAACGAATAAGGCCTTGCCGTCGAGCGCGTCGCTGAGGTCGACTTCGATCGGCGTCCACCCGTCGCCATGGGACGCGACCTGGATGTCGTCGACCAGGACCACAGATTCGTGGAACACCCCCTCCATCACCAGCACGATCCGCTGACCGGCCCAGTCGCGCGGGACTTCAATTCTTCGGCGGTAGCGGCCCGTCCCCTGGGCGTTGCGCAGCGCCGGAAACTGCGCCTGCCAGATCCCGGGCGAGCGAATGACGTGACCGTCGCCGGCCAGCCGAGCAGTCGGACCCTCGAAGGAAAAGTCCCAGAGACCGTCGAGCGAAATCCTGGCGCGCCGATAGATGGACTTAGCGTTGTCGCGCATCGTGGCGGTCATGAGAGGCGGCTCCAGGCGCGCGGAGGAAAGGCAAAGCGGGTGGACCGGGGCAAGCGGCTCGTTAACAAAATATCCGAAATGCTGATACAAATCCGCCGAGGCCGAGTGGGGCAGGACGGAAAATGTCGCGCAATTTCCTGGTGATCGATCCCGAAGAGCGCCCGGAGGTGCTTCGCGGACTGGCGTCGCCCGTGCGCGCCCGCATCCTGCGGCTGTTGCACCGGCGGCCGGGCGTCAATGTCAACGACATAGCAGCCTCTCTCGACCTCCCTCAGTCGACTGTCTCCTCCAACCTCCAGGTTCTCGAAACCGCCGGTCTCATTCGGACGGAGACCCAAAAGGGACGGAAGGGCCATCAGAAGCTCTGCTTCTCCGCCTTCGACGAAGTGCTGGTGATGTTCCGCGACGACCTCGACGTCGGGCAGGCCAACGCGATCGAGGTGGCGATGCCGATCGGGCTCTACACCAGCTGCGAAGTCAGCGCGCCCTGCGGCCTCTGTTCGCCGCAGGGCATCATCGGGCTGCTCGATGTGCCGGGAACCTTTCTCAATCCCGACCGGATGAATGCGGGGCTGATGTGGTTTACCCGCGGCTTCGTCGAATATCAGTTTCCCAACAATGCGCGCCTTGTCGGCAAGTCGGTCGTCGCGCTCGAATTCTCGTTCGAGCTGTCGTCCGAGGTTCCGGGCACGTCGGCCGACTGGCCTTCCGACATCACGATCGCGGTCAACGGCAGGGAGATCGGCGTCTGGACCAGCCCCGGCGATTTCGGCGATCAGCGGGGGGTCTATACGCCGGACTGGTGGAAGCTGAAGGGCAGCCAATATGGGATGCTGAAGAGCTGGCGCGTAACCCCGCAAGGCGCGTTCGTGGATGGATTGAGAATCTCCGCGATTACGCCCCAGGACCTCGACATTTCCGCCCACCATTCGATTCGTCTCAAAATCGAGGTCAAGCCGGACGCGCGTCATCCCGGCGGGGTCAACATCTTCGGCCGCGGCTTCGGCAATTACGATCAGGACATCGTGTTGAGGGTGATGACCGAGCCCTGACCGAACCGGCATCGTCATCGCGCGCGCCGGTTCAGAGCGTCGCGCCGGCGGCGCCGAAAAGATGGGCATGCGCTTCGTCGATGGTGAGGCCGACGGGCTCTCCGATTCTGGCCTCGACGTTGCCTTCGCCTTCGACAATCACCTGGCCCGCGGGCGTGTCCACGTAGAGGAGCGTCGAATTGCCGAGCCGCTCGACGATCGCCACCACCCCGTTGAGAGCGGCTCTCGCGTGTTGCGTATCGACGATGGAAAGATGTTCCGGCCGAACGCCGAGTTCGACCTCGCCGGCGTCCGCCGGCGAGGCGCCGACACGTACCCGCGCCGTTCTTCCGCCCGGCAGGGCGACGGCGGCGCGCCGGCCCTCGACGCTGGTGACCTCTACGCTAAAGACGTTCATGCTCGGCGAGCCGATGAAGGACGCGACGAACTTGTTCGCCGGAGCGTTGTAAAGGTCGAGCGGCGAGCCGACCTGCGAGATCGTTCCCTTGTCCAGAACGACGATCCTGTCGGCGAGCGTCATCGCCTCGGTCTGGTCGTGCGTCACATAGATCATCGTCGTGCCGAGATCCGCATGGAGCCTGGCGAGCTCGAGGCGCATTTGCACCCTCAGCTTTGCGTCGAGATTGGACAAAGGCTCGTCGAACAGGAAGACCTCGGGCTTGCGCACGAGCGCGCGGCCGATCGCCACCCGCTGGCGCTGCCCGCCCGACAACTCGGCGGGGCGGCGATCGAGATAGGGCTCGAGCTGCAGGATGCGCGCCACTTCGAGCGCGCGCTCGTCCTGAACTTTTCTCGGGGCCCCGGCGACCGACAGGGAAAAGGCGATGTTCTGCTTGACCGTCATGTGCGGGTAGAGCGCGTAGGACTGGAACACCATCGCGATGCGCCGTCGCGCCGGCGGGACATCGGTCACGTCCACGGTATCGATGAAACATTGCCCGGAGGTGATTTGCTCGAGCCCCGCGATCATTCGCAGGAGCGTCGACTTTCCGCAGCCGGAGGGGCCGAGCAGCGCGGTGAAGGAGCCCTTTTCGACCGTCAGACTGAGATCGCTGATCGCGGTTACCGAGCCGTAGCGTTTGGTCACGCGTCTTAGCTCGACATGGGGCGCGCTTGCGCTTTTTGCTGGCAGGCTCACCCCTTGATCCCCGCGGACAACATGATCGCTTGCGTGACCTGGCGCTGGAAGACCAGATAGACGATCGCGACGGGGAGCGCCGCCAGCATCGCGACGGCGAGATCGCGGCCGTAAGAGACGCCGAAGGCGTCGTGGACCTGTGTAATGCCGACGGTGATGTTCATCATGTCGTCAGTCGTTACCGCAACAAACGGCCATAGGAAGAGATTCCAGGCGGCGATGAAGGTGATGATCGCGAGCGCGGCGGTGATGCCCCAGTTCATCGGCAGGTAGATGCGGAAGAGCAGCTGGAACTCGTTGGCGCCATCGATCGCGGCGGCCTCGCGGAAATCCTTCGGCACGGAGTCGAAGAACTGCTTGTAGATGATGACCGTGATCGGCGCGATGAGTTGCGGCGCGATGACGCCCGCCCAGGTGTTGATCCAGTGGAACTGGCTCATCAGCACGAAATGGGTGACGATGAGGGCGGGGATCGGCACCATGAAGCTCGCCAGGATCAAGCCCCAGAAAATGCGCCGGCCGGGAAAGTTGAGCTGCGAGATCGCATAGCCCGCTCCGGCGGAAATGCCGACGACGATCACGGTGACCGCTGCCGAGGTGACGAGCGAATTGACGTACCAGACGCCGATCTTCGTCGTCGTCAGCACATGGATGTAGTTCTGGAAGGTGAAATGTTCCGGCCAGAGTTGAACGCCTGGGCGAACGATCTCGTCCTCGGGCTTGAAGGTGGTGATGAGGCCCCAATAGAGCGGAAAGGCGCAGATGACTGCGGCCAGGACGGTCGCAGTCGTTGCGATGAGGCCGAGCACGCTGAAATTGCGGAGCCGGGAAAGCCGACGCGCGCGCCGGGCTGCTAGCCCGTCAACGATGTCGGCGGCGGCGCTCAACGTTCGCCTCTCGCGCGCAGGAGCTGGAACTGCAGGACCGACACCAGGACGATCAGGATGAAGAGCACCATCGACGCCGCCGCCCCAAGCCCGCCCTTGTTCATCTGGAACGCCTGCTTGAGAATGTACTGGACCATGACCATCGTCGCGTCGGTGCGCACATTGGCGGCGAACAGATAGACCTGGTCGAAGATTTTCAGCTGCAGGATGAGCTGGATCGTCATGACCAGCACGGTGATCGGCCATATGAGCGGCCACGTGATGCGGCGGAATGTTGTCCAGGAGCCCGCTCCGTCGAGTTCCGCCGCTTCGTAGATCTCGCGCGAAATGTTGCGCAGGCCGGCGATAAACAACAGCGCGTTGAAGCCGACGAACCACCAGACGGTGACGAAGGCGACCGCTGGCATGAACAGCGGCAGGGTGCGAAACACCGAGACATGCTCGCCGCCTGTGAAGGGCGTGATGACGGTCTGGGCGATCCCGAAATCCTTGTCGAACATCCAGCTCCAGATGCGATAGACCACCGAAACAGGCAGGATGTAAGGAAGGAAGAAGGCCGCGAGCACGAGGCTCTGAAGCCAGCCGGTCAGGCGGTTGACCGCAATGGCGACGACGAGGCCAAGCACTGTGCTTGGAATGACGCTGAGAATGACGAAATATATGGTGTTCCAGATCGACGTCCAGAACAGGCGGTCCGACCAAAGTCTTTGGAAGTTCTTAAAGCCGACCCAGTCGCCCGAGCCGATGAGCGGCGCGTTGGTGAAGGCGAGGACGAACAATTTCAGCGACGGGTAGACGAACAGGACAGCGTAGATAAGGATGAACGGCGCCAACAGGGCATAAGCGACGAGAATCTCGTTGCGTCTGCTTCTGATCATCGCTCGATGCGCCTCCCGCTCGAACAAAGGAAGCCGGCCGCGCCCCCTTCTGCGGCGGAGCGGCCGGTCTTCCGAAACGCTCGAACCCTACTTGGTCTGGCCCTGCAGGTCGTCGCGCATCTGTTTGGCGGCGTCGGCCGGAGCGATCTCGCCGCTCATCGCCGGCACGACGTAATTGCCGGCGGCGTCATAGACTGGCGAAGCGACGCCGGCCAACGTCGAGACCGGATCGAACACCGCGGTCTTGGCGAGCGAAACATAGTCGGAGTTGGGCTTCAGCGCCTTGAACGCCGCGCTCTCCTGTACCGGCAGATAGGCCGGGATGTGGCCGCCGCCCGCCCATTCGAGCGAATGGACGTTGAACCAGTGGACCGCGTCGAGCACCAGCTTGCGCTTCTCCGGGGAGACTGGGTTGCCCTTGCGGTCGGGGATGGCGAAGGAATGGGAATCCGCCCAGGTCGCCGGATGGTCGAAAATCACTGGGATCTGGATCGCGCCCCAGTCGAAGAGCTTGCCGTTCTTGGCGAGGTCGACCATCGTCGGCACTTCCCAGACGCCGTTGATGTGCATCGCCGCCTTGCCGGAGGTGAAGAGGGCGATCGAGGCCGGATATTCGGTCTTGGCGGGCGCCCAGCCGTTCTTCACCCATTTGTTCATCTCGGTGAGCGCGGCCGTCGCCTTGTCGAGATTGGCGCCGTCGAGGAACTTGCCGTCCTTCAGGAAGTCGCCGCCCTGCTGGTTGAGCAGCGTGTAGAAAATGCGCCAGCCCGAAGCGTTGTCGGCGGGAACAGAGAGGCCGGAGACGCCGTTGGCGGTGAGCTTGGCGAGAGCCGCGTCCCAGTTCGCGGCGCCGTCGAGGCCTTTCGGCTTGCCGTCGTCGCCGAGGAGGCCGGCCTTTTTCAGAAGATCCTTGTTGTAGTAGAGGATAATCGAGTGGATATCGAGCGGCACCGCATATTGCTTGCCGTCCGGTCCTTGCGCCGCTTTCCAGTTGGCCGGGCCGAAGTCGCTCGCCTTGATGTCGGAGGCGGCGAGCTCATCGGGCGAGAGCGGGCTCAGCGTGCCGGTCGAGACACCGAGCGGCATGCGAGACTCGTGATAGGTCATGACGTCGGGGCCTTGTCCGACCGCCGCGGACGTCTGCACCTTGCTGTAGAAGGGCACGCCCCATTCAAACGTCGTGGCGTCAATGTGCACCTTGCCCTCGTGCTCCTTGTTGAACTCGTCGAGCATCGCCTTCATGCGGATCCCGTCGCCGCCGCTGAGGAAGTCCCACCAGACGATGGTCTCGGTCGCGTGCGCGGCGCCGATCATGAGCGCGGCGGTCGCGATGCCGGCATAGAAGATTTTGCGGATCATCTCGAATTCCTCCCGGATATGTCGCCTGGCGGGTTCACCCGCTTGTCGAGCAAGCTTCGCGAAAAGGCATCAGGAAGCTGGCGCGATGCTAGCGAGGAAACGACGCGGCGCCAAGCGGTATAAATCCATAATTTTGATATTGACTCCTCGCTGCGTCCTCGACCACTGACCGATTTTTGGCCCTCGGCAGTCGCTGAGCCCGTTAAATCATGGTTGATCGGCCAAAATCTGTATAGAGGACCTCGCTTGACGCGGCCGGCTAAAACGCGTTCTATGTATCCAACATTCTGATATAGAGCGAGGGAAGGAAACATGAAGGCGTCGGTCACCGCCCATCGCGACTACCGGATCGCGAAAATCGACGACCGGGTGTACGGCGCGTTTCTCGAACACCTCGGCCGGGCGATCTATACCGGCATCTACGAACCCAAGCATCCGAGCGCCAACGCCGACGGAATGCGGGGAGACGTGATTGAACTCGTGCGGGAGCTCAAAGTCCCGATCGTTCGCTATCCCGGCGGCAATTTCGTTTCAGCCTACAATTGGGAGGACGGGGTCGGCCCGCGCGAGCAGCGCCCGACGCGGCTCGATCTCGCGTGGCATACGTCCGAGTCGAATGCGGTCGGCGTGCACGAATTCGCGCAATGGTGCGAAGCCGCGGGAACCGAGATGATGCTCGCGATCAACCTCGGCTCGCGCGGGCTCGACGAGGCGCGCAATTTCGTCGAATACGTCAACGGGCCGACCGGCAGCTACTGGGGCGATCTACGCAAGAAAAACGGCCGCGCCGAGCCGTTCGGCGTCAAGCACTGGTGCCTCGGCAACGAGATGGACGGCCCATGGCAGGTCGGCCACAAGACCGCGCACGAATACGGTCGGCTCGCCAACGAGGTGGCGAAGACGTTGCGCGCCTTCGACGGTTCGCTTGAGCTGATCGTATGCGGCTCCTCGAATTCGGACATGAAGACCTATCCGGAATGGGAGCGGGTGGTTCTCGAACATACCTACGACGCGGTCGATCACATTTCGCTGCACATGTATTTCGCCAATCGGGCGAAAAACACCGCGGAATACCTCGCCCTCAACGCCAAGCTCGACGCTTATATCAAGACCATCGGCTCGACGATCGAGTTCGTCCGGGCCGCCAAGCGCAGCCGCAAAAAGGTGACGATCTCCTTCGACGAATGGAACGTCTGGTACCATTCCAATGTCCAGGACCGCGAAATCCTCGGCGGCGCCAAGGGCTGGCCGCACGCGCCGAGGCTGCTCGAGGACATCTACAATTTCGAGGACGTGCTCCAGGTCGGCTGCATCCTCAACACCTTCATCCGCCGCTCCGACGTCGTGAAGATCGCCTGCATCGCGCAACTGGTGAACGTCATCGCGCCGATCATGACCGAACCCAAGGGCGCGGCGTGGCGGCAGACGATCTACTACCCCTACTATTTCGCGTCGGTCTATGGACGCGGCGAGGCGCTTCAGCTCGGCGTCAAGTCGCCCGGCTACGACGCCGAAGTCGCCGACAACGTGCCCTATGTCGACGTATCGGGCGTCTATGACGAGGAAGGCCGGACGCTGACCTTCTTCGCGGTCAACCGGCACGGAGACAAATCGATCGACCTCGAAGCAAGCCTGCACGGCTTCGGCGAGGCGAGGGTCGTCGATCACCAGGTGATGACGAGCGCCGATCTCGCGGCCGCCAACACCCTCAAAAATCCCAGGGCCGTGACGCCGGCAAAGGGGAAGGGCGCCAAGATCAAAGACGGCCATCCTCACCGCGACGCTGCCGCCTTATTCCTATCAGATGCTGCGGCTGAGCCTGGCTGCGCGATGACGCGCTGAAGAATCGGCGCCGGAGGTCCGAATCTCTGGAGGTGGAAATCAATGCGTTAGGGATTTCGGACCGCTAGTCTGCCCTGCCGATCCGATCTAAGCTTGAGAGCCCGCGCGAATGGCGCCTTGGGAAAGGACCCGCTCAATGTCCGACATGACCCTCTGGGGCTTTGACGGCTCCACCTATGTCCGTACGGTCAAGATGGTCCTCGCCGAAAAGGGCGTGACCGAGTTCAAGCAAGTGCAACTCAACGTGCTCAAGGGCGAGCCGAAAACGCCTGAGCATCTGCAGCGTCATCCTTTCGGCAAGGTCCCGGTTCTCGACCATGACGGAATGCGCATTCTGGAAACTTCCGCCATCACGCGCTACCTCAACGATGTCCTCCCGGGCAAGTCACTGATTCCGCCGACCCCAAGGGATCGCGCGCGGATGGATATGATCATCGGCATGATCAATTCTTACGGCTACGGCGCTTTGCTCGGCGGCGTCGTCGCCTATCATCTTTTTCCGGAGTTCGTGGGCGGGAAGAGCGATTCGATGCGAAAGGGCGGACTTCAGAATGGCCGCCTGATGATCGATTTCGCCATGAAAACGAAGGGCTCCTCCCCATTCATCGCGGGTGAGCTGAGCCTTGCCGACCTCTATCTCGCGCCGATCGTCTTCTATGTCTCGCTGACGCCGGACAAAGAGGCGCTTTTCGACGTCGATGGCTTTGCGGACTGGTGGACAAAGACGCAAGCGTTGCAAAGCTACAAAGAGACACAACCAAAGCTTGGCTGACGAACCAGCCCGGCGAGTATTCCTGCACACGCGGCTCGCGGCATCCGACATTGGCGCAGCCCCGGTTTCAGGGGTGGCGGGCTATTGAGGAACACGCGCTTCGTTTGAGGCGTTCTCAATCGGCCGTCGCCAAAAGGGAGGCTGTGATGAGCGAGTCAAACTCAATCGAACGGGCGGAAGACGATCTTGCCAAATCGCTCGACAAGCTGAAGGAAGACTCGAAGGACCTGAAGGCGAAAATCGAACAGGAGAAGCGCCGCCTCGACTTGCCGGTCGATTCCAAACTCGGCAATCCCGAGTGGGAGCGATCAGTCTCCGACGGGCACCTCGACCTTCCTGAGGAGGACGAAAACTAGCCGCGACGCGCCAGAAAATCGCTGGCTGGGGCGGGAGGATTCGAACCTCCGTATGGCGGAATCAAAATCCGCTGCCTTACCGCTTGGCGACGCCCCAATCCGCCGCCGCGCCCGAGGAGGAGGCCGGCGGAAAGCGGGCGGACCATAGTTCGCGTGTCTATGCGCCGCAATGGCTTCGGCAGGGAATTCTCGGCCTCGCCGGCCGGTCGAGCATAGCGGCAAATTCCGACCATATCCGGCGGATGCATGCTCCACGCGCATAGCGCCAGCGCCTCGTATGCTATTTTCGGGCGGCCGGGAGGCGTCCCTGTTCTCGCTCTCCCCGCACCTGTTACCGTCCTGATAACCGCGAATTGCGCCCTGTTATCGTCCCTGCTCCGCGCGCGATAGCTTTTGGATCAAGCTATTCAAATATATTGTTTATTTTACGATAAAAATGAGCCCGAGACGCGCGCTTTCCCCTGTTTTCTCCCTGCTAGCAGGCAATCATCGACCTTGGGCGCCGATGACAGGGCGACAGCGCCTCCCTCTTACGCATGCTCTGGGCGCATAGTAGCCCTCAATAGAAAAGCTGAGCGAAGCTCGCAAGATCGGCGTTGGCGCCGCAGACGAGGACGCCGACCCGCTCGGCCTTGGCTGGCCGCCAGGCTCCGCTGGCGAGCGCCGCGAAAGCCGCCGCCCCGCCGGGCTCGGCGACGATCGAGGCTTCGGTCCAGAGGCGGCGCTGCGCCGCGACGATCGCCTCGTCTGGAACCAGCGCCACCTCGCTCACGAACCGCCGGCAAATGTCGAAGTTGAGGCCGCCGACCCGTCGTGCGCCCAGCGAATCGGCGGCGATCGACCTGACCGGGACGTCGACCGGCCCGCCGGCTTCGAGCGCGGCGCGCAGCGCGCGCGATCCCTCGGGTTCGACCCCGACGACCCTGACCCGTCCGGCGAACCAGGCGGCGACGCCGGAAATCAGGCCGCCGCCGCCGACCGCAACCAGCACCGTATCGAGCCCATGGAGGCCGAGGCGGCGAAGGTCCTCCTCCCATTCGAGCGCGACCGTTCCGGCCCCCGCGATGGTCTCAGGCGCCTCGTAGGGGTGGATCAGGAGCGCGCCGGCCTCGGCGACATAGGCGTCGCAGCTTTCCTGCGCGTCAGCATACGAGGCGCCGCCGATGACCGCCTCCGCGCCATAGGCCCGGATTTTCGCGACCTTGGCGGCCGAGGCGATCTCCGGCACGAAGATGCGCGCCCTGACGCCGAGCTTCCCCGCCGCGTAGGCGACCGCCGCGCCGTGATTTCCGCCCGACGCGGCGGCGCAGCCAGCGGGCGGCGCAGGGCGGGTGAGAAGATTGTGGAACGCCCCGCGCGCCTTGAACGAACCGCTGTGCTGCAGGTATTCGAGCTTCAGCGAAACCGGCGGCGCGCCGGCGATCGGCGAGGAAGTCTCGAGGATCGGCGTGCGGCGGATCTGCGGCTCGATCAGCGCATGAGCGGCGCGGATGTGCGCGGGCGTCACTGGCGCCTCCACGGACGGCTCGCCGCGGGGCGCGTCGGAACTCACCCGAGCTTCATCGAATCCCTGAGTTCCCGCAGGCGGTCGAGCTTCTCCTGCGCTATACGCTTCTGGTCCTCGTTCGCGTCGGCAAGGTCTTCTTCGGCGTTCTTGATCTCCTGGCCGAGCTCGTCGGCGCTGAGATCTTCGAAAGGGATCGCTGTTTCCGCGAGAATTATGACGCCGTGCCGGCTGGCGTCGGCGAAGCCGCCGCGCACGTAGACGCGAACGTGCTTGCCCTGCGCATCATCGATGCCCACAACCCCGGGCCGCAGGGACGTCATGACCGGCGCATGATCGCTCAGCACCTGAAAGTCGCCTTCGTTGCCCGGAACCAGCACCGCCTGCGCCATGCCGCTGAACAGCACCTTGTCCGGCGCCACCAGTTCGAAGTGGAATGTTGCCATGGGCTCCGCCCGCTCCTGTCTGCGTCAGGCCGCTTCGGCCGCGAGCCGCTGGGCCTTCTCGACGGCCTGCTCGATCGTGCCGACCATGTAAAAGGCGGCCTCAGGCAGATTGTCGTACTTGCCTTCGACGATGCCTTTGAATCCCTTGACCGTGTCCTCGATCTTGACCTGGACGCCCGGCGTGCCGGTGAACACGGCGGCAACGTCGAAGGGTTGGGACAGGAAGCGCTCGATCTTGCGGGCGCGCGCGACGATCTGCTTGTCCTCCTCGGAAAGCTCGTCCATGCCGAGGATCGCGATGATGTCCTGCAAAGCCTTATAGCGCTGAAGCACCTGCTGCACCTGGCGCGCGACGTTGTAGTGCTCCTCGCCGACGACGGCCGCGGTCAGCATGCGCGAGGTCGAGTCGAGAGGATCGACCGCGGGATAGATCCCCTTTTCCGAGATCGCTCGCGACAGCACGGTCGTCGCGTCGAGATGGGCGAAGGAGGTCGCAGGCGCCGGGTCGGTCAGGTCGTCGGCGGGGACGTAGATCGCCTGCACCGAGGTGATCGAGCCCTTGGTCGTGGTCGTAATGCGCTCCTGCAGCGCGCCCATGTCGGTGGCGAGCGTCGGCTGGTAGCCGACCGCGGAGGGGATGCGGCCGAGCAGCGCCGACATTTCCGAGCCCGCCTGGGTGAAGCGGAAAATGTTGTCGATGAAGAGAAGCACGTCCTGGCCCTGGTCGCGGAAATACTCGGCGACGGTGACCCCGGTCAGGCCGACGCGAGCGCGCGCGCCCGGCGGCTCATTCATCTGGCCGAACACGAGCGCGCATTTCGACTTCACGGTCGAATTGGGATCGTGCGGGTCGGCGTTGACGCTGGATTCGATGAATTCGTGATAGAGGTCGTTGCCTTCACGGGTGCGCTCGCCAACTCCAGCGAACACCGAGTAGCCGCCGTGGGTCTTGGCGACGTTGTTGATGAGTTCCTGAATGAGCACGGTCTTGCCGACGCCGGCGCCGCCGAAAAGGCCAATCTTGCCGCCCTTGGCGTAGGGCGCGAGCAGGTCGACGACCTTGATTCCCGTCACCAGGATCTGCGCGTCGGTCGACTGCTCGACGTAGGACGGCGTCGGTTGATGGATCGCGCGCCGTCCATCCATCTTGATCGGGCCGGCTTCGTCCACGGGATCGCCGATCACGTTCATGATGCGCCCGAGCGTGCCTTCGCCCACGGGGACCGTAATTGGCGCGCCGGTGTCCATCACTTCCTGCCCGCGCACCAGGCCCTCGGAGATGTCCATCGCGATGCAGCGCACCGAATTTTCGCCGAGATGCTGGGCGACTTCGAGCACCAGGCGGTTGCCGTTGTTGGTTGTCTCGAGCGCGTTGAGAATGGGCGGCAGGTAGCTGTCGAAGTGCACGTCGACGACAGCGCCGATCACCTGGGTGACGCGGCCGGTGGCATTCGCAATATTCGCCATTTTGACGTCCTCGTTCTTCGATCTTCAAGTCGCGAGCTGGCGACAGGATTGGTTAGAGCGCCTCCGCGCCCGAGATGATTTCGATCAGTTCCTTGGTGATCATCGCCTGGCGGGTGCGGTTGTAACGAAGGGTGTACTTCTTCACCATCTCCCCGGCATTGCGCGTCGCGTTATCCATCGCGCTCATCTGCGCGCCGAAGAAGGAGGCGGCGTTCTCAAGCAGCGCGCGGTAGATGCGCACCGCCACTGCCCGCGGCAGCAGCTGGGCCAGAATCTCGCCCTCATCCGGCTCATAATCGTAAACCGGCGCCTTATCGTCCTTCGCGCCGAGTTCCGGCGGGATCAGCTGCTGGGCAGTCGGGATTTGCGAGATGACCGACTTGAAACGCGAGTAGAACAAGGTGCAGACATCGAACTCGCCGTTATCGAATAGAGCGATGACTTTTTCCGCGATCGGCTGGGCCGTGTCGTAGGTGATCGTTCGCACCGCGCGCAGATCGATCATTTCGAGAATCTGCTTCTCATGCGTGCGGCGAAGCTGGTCGTAACCCTTCTTGCCGACGCAAATGATCTTGACGGTCTTGCCTTCGGCAGCGAGCGTGTTGGCCCTTTCCCGTGCGAGACGGACGATTGCGGTATTGAAGGCGCCGCATAGCCCGCGCTCTCCGGTGCAGACGACCAAGAGGTGCGTCTGGGCGACGCCGCTGCCGACGAGGAGGCGGGGGCCCTGGCCATCGGTCGCTGCGCCGGCAAGATTGGTCAGCACCAATTCGACGCGCTCGGCGTAGGGGCGCGCCGCTTCGGCGGCAGCCTGGGCGCGGCGCAGCTTCGAGACGGCGACCATCTGCATCGCCTTGGTGATCTTCTGCGTCGACTTGACGGAGGCGATCCGGTTTCTGAGGTCCTTGAGGGACGGCATCGCTTGGCGTCTCCGCCCCGCGCCTCATCGATGGCGCGGGGTTCGGTTAGGGTCCGATGGTTCAGGCAAAGCTGGCGGAATACGCTTCAACCGCCGATTTGAGCTTGGCTTCGACGTCGCTCGACAGATCGGTGGACGAGCGGATCGCGTCCAGAATGTCCGGGCTCTTCGAGCGCAGCGAGGCCAGGAGCCCGTCCTCGAACGGGCGAACCTTGTCGAGCGGCAGCTTGTCGAGAAAGCCGTTGACGCCGGCGTAAATCACGCAGACCTGCTCTTCCATCTTGAGCGGCGAGAACTGCGGCTGCTTCAGGAGCTCGGTCAAGCGCGCGCCACGGTTGAGAAGGCGCTGAGTGACCGCGTCGAGGTCGGAGCCGAACTGGGCGAAAGCCGCCATCTCGCGGTATTGCGCGAGTTCGCCTTTGATCTTGCCGGCGACCTTCTTGGTTGCCTTGGTCTGGGCCGACGAGCCGACGCGCGACACCGAGAGACCGACGTTCACCGCCGGGCGAACGCCCTGATAGAAAAGGTCGGTCTCGAGGAAGATCTGGCCGTCGGTGATCGAGATCACGTTGGTCGGAATATAAGCCGAGACATCGTTGGCCTGGGTTTCGATGATCGGGAGCGCGGTCAGGGAACCCGAGCCGTTGTCCTTGTTGAGCTTGGCGGCGCGCTCGAGCAGGCGGGAATGCAGATAGAACACGTCGCCCGGGTAGGCCTCTCGGCCCGGCGGGCGGCGCAAAAGGAGGGACATCTGACGGTAGGCGACAGCCTGCTTCGACAGATCGTCATAGATGATGACCGCGTGCATGCCGTTGTCGCGGAAATACTCGCCCATCGTGCAACCCGAGAACGGCGCGAGGAACTGCATCGGTGCCGGATCGGAGGCGGTGGCGGCGACGACGATCGAATATTCGAGCGCCCCGTTCTCTTCCAGCACCTTGACGAACTGCGCGACCGTCGAGCGTTTCTGACCGACAGCGACATAGACGCAATAGAGCTTCTTGCTCTCGTCGTCGCCCTGGTTCAGCGGCTTCTGGTTGAGGATCGTGTCCAGCGCGATCGCAGTCTTGCCGGTCTGCCGGTCGCCGATGATCAGCTCACGCTGTCCGCGGCCGATCGGGATCATCGCGTCGATCGCCTTGAGGCCAGTCGCCATCGGTTCATTGACCGACTTCCTCGGGATGATGCCGGGCGCCTTGACGTCGACGCGGGCGCGGTGGTCGGAATGAATCGGGCCCTTGCCGTCGATCGGGTTGCCGAGCGCGTCGACGACACGGCCCAGAAGTCCTTTGCCGACCGGTACGTCAACGATCGCGCCTGTGCGCTTGACCGTCTGGCCTTCCTTGATTTCGCGGTCCGCGCCGAAGATGACGATGCCGACGTTGTCGGTCTCGAGGTTCAGCGCCATGCCGCGCGTGCCGTTCTCGAACTCGACCATCTCACCGGCCTGGACCTTGTCGAGGCCGTAGGCGCGGGCGATGCCGTCGCCGACGCTCAAGACCTGGCCGACTTCGGTGACCTCGGCCTCGGCGCCGAAATTGGCGATCTGGCTCTTGAGAATGGAGGAAATTTCTGCGGCGCGGATATCCATCAGCCGACCTCTTTCATTGCTATGCGAATTGCGTTGAGCTTCGTCCTGAGCGAGCCGTCGACCATGCGCGAGCCGAGCCGGACGACGAGGCCGCCGATGATCGAGGGATCAATCTTGGTTTCAAGTTCGACTTCCCGGCCCCCGGACGCGGCGCGAAGCTGCTCTTTGAGCGCCAAGACATTTGCATCCGTCAAAGCCGTTGCGCTGGTCACTTCTGCGCGGGTCACGCCGCGGCTCGCGTCATAGAGTTTGCGATAGGCTGCGATCATGTCGCGGATATAGAAGAGGCGCCGCTTGACCGTGATGAGCCGGACAAAATTGGCCGTGATGCCGCCAATGTCTTCCCTGGCGAGGATGGCGTCGAGCGCCTTCAGCTGATCGCCGGCGGAAAAGACCGGGCTGCGCACCAGGCGCTGGAAGTCTGGGCTCTCGGCGATCAGCGCATCGAGCTTCGAGAGCGACTGGGCCACGGCCTCGGTCTGACGGTCGTCCTGGGCGAGGGAAAAGAGGGCGGAGGCGTAGCGGCCGGCGACGCCGGTAACGTGAGTGTCCTCTTGTGCCAAGCCCGTCACCTCGCCAAGGCGTCGCATCCGTGCGGCGACGCCTGTCGACCGCCGCCAACCCCAAGGAATTCGTGATGATTCCGCTTCGCGAAAGAAGAGCGCGCGGGCCGCTCCGACCCCAAAGGCGGGGGTTGCCTAACATAGGACTTTTCAGGGCGCAACCCGCGTAGCCGGCGCGCTGGAGCGAAGATGAAACGGCCCCATGGCGCCGCCGTTCAGCCTAGCGACGAACTCCAGCCGGCC
Source organism: uncultured Alphaproteobacteria bacterium (assembly GCA_963787135.1). Taxonomy (GTDB): domain Bacteria; phylum Pseudomonadota; class Alphaproteobacteria; order Rhizobiales; family Beijerinckiaceae; genus Roseiarcus. The sequence continues at coordinate 67,930 of CAWBBW010000034.1, forward strand.
TCGGGGTCGCCGCCGGAATACGCGACGCAATGAACGCTGAGGCCCGCTGGATTGACGAGCATGAGGACGCCGCCGGTATTGGCGAGCCGACCTCCGGGCAGGGCGATGCTCATGGGCTGGCCGGGCGCCAGCGTCGCGGAGGGCAGGGCGGTCATCGTTTGGGTATCGACGAGAAGCGCCCAGCCGGTCAGATCGAGCGGCGCAGGGCTCATGTTGGTCAGAACGACCGAGCATACCCCGTCCGGCCCGCGATGGGCGGTCGTGAGCTGAGCCACCCGCGGAGGGGGCGTGATCAGCGCGCCGTCGCCTTTGGAAAAGTCATAGGCCGGCGCCTCGGCCCCGGTCGCGCCAAAGATCAGATCGCCGTTGTCGTTGGTGTGCCAGCCCTGACTCTGGAACGACAGGAAGATCGCTGTCATCCGCTTGGCGCGTCCGTCCCAGACGAAACAGGCGCCGTCGTGCCAGACGCCGTTCTCGTGCAGCCGGGCATTGATCGCCTGGGGATCGCCCTGGGCCATGTGGACGTTGTCGAGGCCGTAAGGTGTCGGCGGCGTATAGCCGAAGGCGGCGTCGGTCTGATGCGGATTGTCCTTCTGGAACGCGTTGCCGTAAACAATGACGTCACAATCCTGGTCCTTGGCGAATTGCATGATTTGCGTCAGGCGCTGGACGAGGCCGTCATGCCCGGGGCCTTCCGGCGGAAGGACCCGCATCGAAGTCGGGTCGAAGAGCCCCGCCCGCTGAAAATCCATCGCTCCGCCGGCGAACGAGCGGTCGACCGGGGACAGGCCCTCGGGCCGCGCAAGGATCGAGGTCCGGTAAGGATGCTCGAAGTCCGTGTCGACGAGATAATAGAGGTAGGATTTGCCGACAGGCTCGCCCGGCGCGTCCTTGTCGGAGCGGACATTGATGGTCGCGAACCATTGCTCGCCGTTCGCCTCGAGCAGGATCCAGAGATGCGGATTGGTCGGGGGCTGCGCGGGCGCCACCGCGTGAACCTTGCCGCGCAGGCATTGATAATTGATGTGGGCCACCACCCCTCCCT
>CAWBBW010000035.1:0-178684 GCA_963787135.1 uncultured Alphaproteobacteria bacterium
TGACGCGGGACGTAAGGAGAAAGGACTGGGCGATCCGGTCGCTGGCCGGGCGATGCGGTCGATACGCCACGATCTGGTCCAGCTGAGTGAGGACGTGCACGCGCTGTCCTACGCGCTGCATCCCGCGATCCTCGAAGACCTCGGATTGATCGAGGCGCTGAAGGCGGAGTGCGCGCGGTTCGGCGCCGTGAGGGAATTCCGACGAGCTTCAGAGCCATCAAGGACGTCGACGAGCCGACCTCGCCCCTGTCCCTATGTCTTTACAGGGTCGCGCAGGAGGCGCTTCGCAATGTCGCGCGCCATTCACGCGCCAGCTCGGTCGAGGTCGAGCTTCGCGCGGTCCGCGGCGGACTTGAGCTTGCCGTGCGGGACAATGGCGTTGGTTTCGATCCAACCCGAAAACAAGGTCGGCCAAGCCTCGGGCTCGCTGGAATGAGACAACGCCTTGCCCTGATCGACGGCGAACTCCTGATCGACAGTGCCCCGGGCGGTGGGACGAGCATTGTGGCTCGGGCGCCATTGAAACGAGGAGACGCGCCGTGAGTCGTCCGCGGGTCCTGCTGGCTGACGACCACCGCATGATGGCTGAGGGTATCAAAGCGCTTTTACCCGATGAATTTGAGCTCGTTGGGATTGTCGAGGATGGGCGCGCGATGGTTGAGGCCGCAGAAAGGCTGCGGCCCGACGTGATCGTAGCCGACGTAGCGATGCCAAACCTCAACGGGTTCGAGGCGCTCGCTCGGTTGAGGAAGTCTCACCCGAACATCAAGGTCGTTTTCTTGACGATGCATCAGAACGCGGCGTACGCGCGCCGGGCGCTGGACGCAGGCGCTTCCGGCTTCGTGGTCAAGCATTCGGCTCCCGAGGAATTGGTCGTGGCCATTCATGCAGCTTTAAAAGGGAAGATATTCATCACCCCTTCTTTGACCAAACAGGTGGTAGAGCAGGCCGAGACCGGCGCTCGAGGCGAGAAGGAGGGCGCGAAGTCGCTCACGTCACGCCAGAGAGAGATTCTGCAGTTGCTTGCGGAGGGGCGCTCGGCGAAGGAGATTGCGAGCGACCTTGCGATTTCGCCGCGAACCGTCGAGTTCCACAAATACCAAATGATGGAGATGAACGGACTTCGCAGCAGTGCTGAACTTATTCACTTTGCGATCAAGCAGGGGATCGCGACGATCTGATATGGCCATCGTCGCGACGTGCCTCGATTTCCGTACATGCGCAACCTCGTAATTTTTCAGAGCCTGGCCTCGTAGTTCTACGAGGTTACATACGGCTGCCTCCTACGTAGCATCGTTAGCGCTCGGCGATCTCGGGTACCTCGGTGAAAGCGAGCGGACGGCTCCGTGACGGCGTCTCAACGACGGTTTGCGGCATTGAGGAGATGGGAGGGGTCCGATGGCATTGCGCGGCCAGATCAACCGGACTTTCGTCGTCGGATTGGCGGGTGCAACAATCGTTAGCTTGGGGCTTTTCACGTTATCGCGCGCAGGCAGCGAGATCAGAGATGAGGGCGGCGGCAAACTCACGGCGACGTCCAACTGCGTCACCGGCCGACCGCAGGTTGCGACGACTTTTCGTGCCGACCGTGAGGTGACCGCGTTCAACCTACAGCCAATTCAGTTCGACAATCGTGAGTGAGAGGAAGACCGGAAATGACCGAAAAAATTACTACGGAAATGATCTCGCGGAGAAAAGCGCTGTCCTTACTCGGACTCGGGGCGGCATTAGGCTTGACGCTATCGTCGGCGCTGGAACCGTTAGAGGCGGAAGCACAGGAGGCCACCGGGACCGCCGCGGCGCCGCTCCGGCCACGGGGACCCATGGGATGCGACGCCGGCAAGGGCGGCGCACCCATCGGCACGAGCGACGCCACACGCGTAGAACGGGTCAGCCTGCACCCGCAGCGACAGCTGCGCCCGCCGCAACGCCTCCGCCGCAATAATGGTCCGTGCGCTCTCAGCCATCGGATCGCGCGGTTTGATGAGCTCCGAATCACCGCATGCATCCAGCCGATTGCGCAATGGGCGAGACGGCAGGCGGAAATAACAGGAGGAAGCGAAGGTCCCGCGGTCCAGTGGGCGAACATCTTGTGATCGGCGAGTTGTTGAGACGCGGATTCGAGGCTCGGCTTTCGGATCGCGAGGGACATGTCGCGCTCGTTCGCGCGGGCAACTCGCCCACGAAGGTCGTTCAAGTCAGGAGCGTGTATTCGGCGCCATGGTACGTGCGCTGCGCGAGTTTCGCGAGGCGCGCGGACGAAGTGACCGTGTACGTCCTTTTGGGAGCCGAACGCATGAGGTCTGCTCGTTTCTTTGTGGCCAGAAACGGCGACCTTGCCTGTCAAGTCCGGCGGCCGCCGACCTGGAAGAAATTCGGCCTTATCGACGTTCGCGCGATCGAAAAATACGAAGATAACTGGGATATATTGCGGTAGGAGCGTGTTGTCATCAAACTGAAGGGAGATGCGATCATGAAGACGACGTTTTATGCGGTCGCGCTCGGCGCGGTGTTGCTTCTCACGGCATCGACTGCACCGGTTCAGGCGGAAGACCGAGATTGCACAGTCGATCTCAAGTCCATGTGCGCGGGCATCTCGCCCGGCGAGGGACACATTCGTGCGTGCATCCAGGCGCACATGAGCGAACTCTCGGTAGGCTGCTCGTCAAGGCTGGCGAAAGCCGCATGGGTCTTCTCGGAGTGCAAAGGGGACATCCAGCAATTCTGCCCCCAGGCCACATACGGCAACATTGGCGACTGTATGAGGCCGCATCTTGGCGAGACCAGCGACCAATGCAGGGGAGCGATGGCGTTCATCGCCTCGCCGGCCGGCGATTAGTAGCGCTCAGCGCGCGTGGGCTGGCTTCAGCGCGAAGCCAACAACTGCGCGAGAAATGCCTTAGTCGCCACGGGTCCAGCGGCGCTTCGCCGCTGGATCCCACGACGTCGTTATGAGGGCAGCACAATGATCAAATCCGGAGCAACACCCAACATACGAACGCTCGGACTCATCTGTAGCCTCGCTCTGCTGATCGTCTCGAACGCGCCAGTCCGAGCGCAAACGGCGGAGGAGCAGGAGCGCAGCTACCGTCGCGAGTTGATGGAGCAGGCCCTTCAGACGAAGGAGCGCTTCGACCTTTATGGCCTGCGCTTCGATAGCGACAGCGCAACAATTCAGCCCGACTCGAAATCGCTCCTCGACGACATTGCGACGTCGCTCAAGAACTTCCCGGACTGGCGCTTGAGGATCGTAGGACACACGGATGCGACCGCCGATCCGCAACACAACCTTCACCTTTCGGTAGATCGCGCCCTCGCCATCAAGGCAGCCCTCGTAGACCGGGGGGTCGACCCTCAAAGGCTCGATGCGTCAGGTCTCGGAGAGAGTTGGCCCATCACCAGCAACGCCACACCCGAAGGACGCGCGCTCAACCGCAGGGTCGAGCTCGACAGGGTCACGGACTCCGCCGAAGCCAAGAAGATGCTCAAGGCGATGTCGGACTTCCTGGCAGCGCAGAAAACCTTGTCGGTTGGCTTCGACACGGTTTTCGAAGTCGTCACGCCGACTGATCAGAAACTGGGCCTTGCAAGCTCGGGGACCGTATCCCTCTCCCGACCGGACAAGATTCGCGTCGCGCGGTCGGGCGGGTTCGCGGACTTCGAGATCCTCTATGACGGCAAGGCGCTGACGTTTCTGGGAAAGAACGCCAATCTCTATACGCAGATTTCGGCGCCGGGCACCGTTGATCAACTGATCGACACCCTCCAGGAGAAATACAAGAGACCCCTGCCCGGAGCCGATCTCTTGATGACCAACTCGTATGACGAGCTGATGCAGGACGTCTACGATTTAAAGGATCTCGGCAGCGGCGTGGTCAACGGCGTCGAGTGCGATACCCTCGCCTTTCGCAAAAACGACGTGGACTGGCAGATCTGGATCGCTCAAGGCGAGCGCCCGTACCCTTGCCGGTTTGTCATAACGTCCAAGTTGGATAGCGGCGACCCCCAATACACCATTCAATTCCGCGACTGGAAATTCGGCAACGACGTCGCGGCCGATGACTTCGCTTTCAAAAATGCATCAAACGCAAAACAGGTCGACGTGAAGGACGTTCAGGACAAGCTCGGCGATTTGCCCGAGAACTTCACGATAGGAGGCGCAAAATGACAATGTTGAAGCGGGTCGGCCTCGTCCTGAGCGCCTTGATATTGGGACTGCTGGCGATGGACGTTGGCGAGCGGCTCTCGGTTCCTGGGGTAAGCGGTTACATCGCGACTGCCGAGGCGCGCGTTGGGCGACCGCTGACGCCTGTCAGCGTCGCCGGCGCGGCGCGAAGGACGACGCGCCGCTGCGCCGCCGGCGTGTATAATTGCTGAAGTATCGGCGGCTGCCGTCGATCGCGTTCAACTGACGAGTCGCGTTGCCGCCATTTCGGATGGCAGCGCGGCTCTTTACGCATTCGGCCGGCCATTAATGGCGGCCGCAAAGCTACCTCGCGTGACGCGACAGGATCTGTCTGCCCGCACGAACAACGAAGGGAAAACACCTATGCAGTTTATGCAGTTCCGTTTCGCCGTCTTGGCGACCGCCCTGGCGGGTTTGATGCTTTCCGCTCTGCCGGCCAAAGCGGCCATAACCCATACCACCACGAACCTAAACCTGCGGGCGGGACCCGGCACGCATCATAAGATCAAGGCCATCATTCCGGCGGGAGCGCCGATCGATATCGAAAGTTGCGGGCACACTTGGTGCTACATGGCCTGGGCTGGGCATGTCGGGTACGTCAAGCATCAATACCTTATGCACCACGTGACAGCAGAAGTGGCGCCGCTCGTTCATGTGACTCATGTCCACAAGCACGGTCTGATCAACTTCTAGGGTAAGAGGGGGCCTTGGCTGCGCCGCGCTGGGAAGGGTTTGAAGTTGCTTCACGAGGCGATGACGCCGTTCCTGGTGGCGCTCCGCGCTCGACTGCGTCCATCAACTCATGAATGTGTCGGAACCAGCGGGGCTCGCGGACGGCGGACTGCACCTGTAACGACGCGACTTCCGGGCGACGGCCTCTCCAACACCCGCGACGATTCGACCAGTGGACAAAGACCCCTTCGGGTGAGACGGATTGGGCGCAAGGCGAGCAAGCAATCGGTCGATGCGCAGGCCGTGGCGGCCCGCTCCGCTCAGCAGCGTTCGCGGCGTCGTCCCACACCGCCTCGGCCGCTGGTTGATTAGAAGCTTGAACGAATATCAACGGACCGGTCGCGATCCTGACTTGTGAGTCCTATACGGCTTCTACGGCTTCGCGCAAACACATTCGCAATGCGACTATGTGGCTGCGCAGCCATCCGGCCAGGAGGAGATCATGGCGCAAGAGAAGTTTGGGCTTGGCGCAGCGGCCGAATATTGGACGGACGCATGGCAGCGGACCGTACTGTGTCTGGAGACGTTGAACGAGCGGGGCAACACCGCGCTCGCGCAGGCCGCGAAGGAGGTTCCGCATGTTCTGACCTTCCAGGCCGATGTCGTGCTCGACGGCCGCCGGCTGGAGCGCCCGGTCAATTACGCGCTCGTGCGCATCGTTCCACCACCGGACGTGACCATCGATCCGGCGAAGCCGCCGATCATCGTGGTCGATCCACGCGCGGGGCACGGTCCCGGAATCGGCGGCATGAAGCCCGACAGCGAAATCGGCGTGGCGCTACGCGCCGGCCACGCGACCTATTTCATCGGCTTCCTGCCGAAGCCGGTGCCGGGGCAAACGATCGAGGACGTCTGCCGGGCAGAGGCGATCTTCATCGCGGCCGTCGCCGCGCGCCATCCGGAGGCGGAGGGCAAGCCGATCATCATCGCCAACTGCCAGGCCGGCTGGCAGATCATGATGACCGCCGCGGTCCGGCCGGATCTGGCGGGCGTGATCATGCTAGCCGGAGCGCCCCTCTCCTATTGGGCTGGCGTCCACGGCAAGAACCCGATGCGCTATCTCGGCGGCTCGCTCGGCGGCACGTGGCTGACGGCGCTTTCCGGCGATTTGGGCGCAGGTATCTTTGACGGCGCCAATCTCGTTGCCAATTTCGAGTCGCTCAATCCCGCCAACACCTATTGGACCAAGCCCTACAACGTCTATTCCAAGGTCAATTCCGAGACCGAGCGCTTCCTCGAATTCGAGACCTGGTGGGGCAGTCCGGTGCTTTTGAACGCCGGCGAGATGGAGTGGATCGCCGACAATCTCTTCGTCGGCAACAAACTCTCGACTGGAGAACTGCGCACCTCTGAGGGCGTTCGCATCGATCTCCGCAACATCAAGTCGCCGATCGTTTGCTTCTGCTCCTGGGGCGATGACATCACCCCGCCGCAGCAGGCGCTGGACTGGGTTCTCGACCTCTACGACGATGTGAGCGAGATCATCGTCAACGGACAGACCATCGTCTACTCGCTGCATCACAGCATCGGACACCTCGGCATCTTCGTCTCGGGTAAGGTCGCGGCGAAGGAGCATCGCGAATTCGTCTCCTGCATGGAGATGATCGAGGCGACGCCCCCGGCCTCTACGAGGCCGTCATCAGCGACGTCGGCGAGGAGACGGCGAACCGCGACCTCGTCGACGGCAAGTATCTCTTCCGCCTCGAGCCGCGAACGCTGGACGATATCCGCGCCTTCGGCGTCAACAGCCCGGAGGACGACAAGCGCTTTGCTGCGGTGGCTCGACTGTCGGAGATCAATCTCGGCCTCTATCGCACGTTCGCCGAACCCTGGGTTCGCGCCGCCGTCACCGAGCCGATGGCCGAGGCGATGCGCGCCATGCATCCGCACCGTCTGCGCTTCGACCTCTTCTCCGACCGGAACCCGTTCATGTCGGCGATCAAGCCGATGGCCGAGCAGGTTCGCGCTAACAGGGAGCCGGTCGGCGCCGACAATCCGCTGCTCGCGATGGAGAAGCAAGCATCGTCCCAAATCACGGCCGCGCTCGAGCGTTGGGGCGAAATGCGCGACCGCATGACTGAGGCGTTCTTTCTGACGACCTATGGGTCTCCGCTCTTGCATGCGATGGTCGGGCTGGGCTCCCCGCGGGACGAGACCCCGCACGGCGTCGAGCGCGATCTCGTGCGCGAGGCTGCCGCCGCCAAATTGCGGATCGCCCTCGAGGGGAGGTTTGAGGAAGGCGGAATCGAGGAGGCGGTGCTGCGCGCGCTGATCTACGTGCGAAGGCCCGAAGGCGGCTTCGACGAGCGCGGGTACCGGATGCTGAAAAACATCCGCGAATCGCGCAAGTCGAACGAGCGCCTGAGCCTGGCGCGGTTTCGGGAGATGCTGAACGAACAGCTTCAACTCGTCCTCCTCGATGAAGAGCGCGCGGTCGTTGCGCTTCCGAAACTGCTGGAGACCGACGAGTCGGAGACCGCAGCGGCGCTCGGGGCGTTGCGCAAGCTCGTCGGCGCCGCGGGCGCGCTGGACCCGGAAGGCGAGCGACGCCTCGCGCGGGTCGAGAAACTGTTCGGCGCGAAGCCGACGAAGTCGAGGAAAGCCAATGGCTGACGCTCCCGGAGACGCTCTGGAGACGCGCCACGAGAGATATGAGCAGCTCATCGCGGCTGCCCAGAAGCGAACCGCGATCAAGGTCGCCGTCGCGCACCCTTGCGATCAGTCTTCCATGCGCGGAGTGAGTGAGGCGATGCGGCTGCACCTGATCGAACCCATACTGGTCGGTCCCATCGAGCGCATGCGCCAAGCGGCCGAACAGGTCGGCCTCGACATCGGAGGCGTGGAGTTGGTCGACGCCGAACACAGCCACGCTGCGGCCGAAAAGGCTGTAGAATTGGTGCGCGCCGGCAAAGCGGAAGCGTTGATGAAGGGCAGCCTCCATACGGACGAACTGATGGCGGCAGTCGTCTCCAAGACGGGCGGAATCCGCACCGAGCGCCGGATCAGCCATTGCTTCATTATGGACGTGCCCGGCCACCCGGACCCACTCATCATCACCGACGCAGCGGTCAATATCGCCCCCGATCTCGATGCGAAGGTCGATATTATCCAGAATGCGATCGACCTGGCGCATGCAATGGGCGCGGATGAGGTTCGGGTGGCGATCTTAAGCGCGATGGAGACCGTGACGTCGAAGGTCCCCTCCACCATCGAAGCCGCGGCCCTGTGCAAGATGGCGGAGCGCGGGCAGATCACGGGCGCGATCCTCGACGGGCCGCTGGCGCTCGACAACGCCATCAGCCCGGAGGCGGCGGCGATCAAGAAGATCGCATCCCCGGTTGCGGGGCGCGCGAACATTCTCGTCGTTCCAGACCTCGAGGCCGGCAACATGCTGGCCAAGAGCCTCTCATTTCTGGCGAAGGCGGACGCCGCAGGAATCGTACTGGGCGCGCGCGTGCCGGTCATTCTCACCAGCCGCGCCGATTCATTGATCAGCCGGCTCGCGTCCTGCGCGGTCGCCGTCATGGTAGCAGCCGCGAGCCGTAAGGCCGCGGCCGTTTCGATTCGCTGAGGGATGCAGTTGATGAGCAAGGGACCATTTCGTCCAATTCTCACCGGACAGAAGGCGCTCGTCATTGGCATGGCGAACGACGACTCCATCGCCTACGGATGCGCGAAAGCCTTTCGCGCCGCAGGAACCGAGCTCGCCATTTCGTGGCTGAACGAGAAGGCGAGAAAGCATGTCGAGCCGCTTGCGCGGGAGCTTGAGGCGGCGATCGTCGGCGAAGTGGACGTCACCGTTCCCGGACAGCTGGAGGCGATGTTCGATCAGATCCGCTCGAAGTGGGGACGGCTCGACATCCTGGTCCATTCGATCGCTTTCGCTCCCAAGGCCGATCTTCAGGGCGGGATTCTCAACTGTTCGGCCGAAGGCTTCGCCAAGGCGATGGACGTTTCGTGTCACTCCTTCGTTCGGATGGCAAAGCTCGCCGCGCCCCTGATGACGAATGGCGGGACGATGTTTGCGATGAGCTATCTCGGCGCGAACCGCGTGGTGCCGAACTACAACGTCATGGGCCCGGTAAAGGCGGCGCTGGAAGCGGTATGCCGCTATCTGGCTTATGAGCTCGGACCGCAAGGGATACGGGTTCACGCGATTTCGCCGGGTCCGCTCAAGACGCGGGCCGCGGCCGGTCTGAAGGATTTCGAGCTCCTGTTGAACGAAGCGGCACAAAAGGCCCCGATTGGAGAACTTGTCGACATCATGGATGTCGGCGCCGCCTGCGCGTATCTGGCGACGCCGTTTGCCAGGCGGATCACCGGCGGCACCGTCTATGTCGACGGAGGGGTCAATTTGATCGCGTGAGTTCTGGAGTTCAGTGAACTTACTTGATAGCGTGACGCGATCGCCGATGCGAGGGGACTTGGAGCGCGGGCATGCGCAGGACGAAACCGAAGCCTGATGTGGTGAACAATGCCGGCGCTTTCCCTGGCGGTTACATATCCGCGGACGAACGGCGCGCCGCGGGCAAGGCGCTTCGCGACGCCGCGCCGCGCGCAGCGCAGGGCGGCTGGAAGCCGGCCAAAGACCGGCGCGATCCGATCGAGCTTCTGCACGAGTCCAATGAAAGCCGGATTCCGGAGCTGATCCCGATACGCTTCGGGCGCATGTCGCAATCGCCATTCGCCTTCTATCGCGGCTCGGCTGCGGTCATGGCCGCCGACCTCGCCTCGACCCCCGCCTCCGGGCTTCGCGTGCAGGCTTGCGGCGACGCTCACCTCATGAATTTCGGCGGCTTCGCCACCCCCGAGCGCAACATCTTCTTCGACATCAATGATTTCGACGAGACCCTGCCGGCGCCATGGGAGTGGGACGTCAAGCGGCTGGCGGCCAGCATCGTCATCGCCGCCCATCACATCAGGCTGCTCGACAGCGAGGCGGCGAAGGCGGCGACGGAAGCCGTGTGCTGCTACCGCGAGCATATGGCCGACTACGCCTCGATGCATGCGCTGGACGTCTGGTACGATCGCATCGACCTCGACCGCGTTCTCAAGGTCCTGCCGACCGGCCAGGAGGTGGAGCGGGTCAGGCAAAGGGTCGAACAGGCGCGGCGAAAAAGCCTGCCGGAAAGCCTGTTCCCCAAGCTGGTCGGGCACTACGGCTCGGCCCCAAGGATCAAGGACGAGCCGCCGCTGATCTTCCACCCCACCGAAAAGCAGGCCCCGGGAGCCGCGTCGGGATACGCCGACGCGCTCGCGCGCTATCGGAAGTCCTTGCCCGAGCATGTCCGGACGCTGTTCGACCGCTTCCACCTGTTCGACTTCGCAATCAAGGTCGTCGGCGTGGGCAGCGTCGGCACGTTCTGCGCTCTGGGCCTGTTCATGGCGGCCGACGACGATCCGATTTTCCTGCAGGTCAAGGAAGCGCGGAAGTCGGTGCTCGAGCCTTACGCCGGCAAGTCCCTGCACACGAACCAGGGCGAGCGGGTCGTGGCGGGTCAGCGCCTCATGCAGTCGGCGAGCGACATTTTCCTCGGCTGGACGCGCGGACAGAACGGCCGGGACTATTACTTCCGCCAGCTTCGCGACGCGAAGATTTCTGCGGTCCTGGAAGACTGGGACGCGACGATGCTGCGGGAATACGGCAAGCTTTGCGCCTGGGCGCTGGCTCGGGCGCATGCGCGGTCTGGCGATGCGGCAATGATCGCGGGCTACATGGGCTCCAACACGACCTTCGACGATGCGATTTGCGAGTTCGCGGTCGAATACGCCGACCAGAACCTTCGCGACTACCGCGCCTTCGTCAGGGCGGTCCGGGAGGGTCGAATAAAGGTTGTGTCGGAGGATTGAGGTCGGCGCTGCGCTAGGCGAGTCTGCCGCCCTGAGATTCAAAATCGAACAGTCGACAAGGGCGGTCAATCACTAGGAGTGACGAGACCGTCGGGGGAGGCATCGATGGCTAAGGCGAAAGCTCCACGCAGGATTGCTTTGGCGCTGCAAGGCGGCGGGTCGCATGGCGCCTTCACGTGGGGCGTGCTTGACCGGCTACTGGAGGACGAAACGCTCGAAGTCATCGGCATCACGGGCACCAGCGCCGGCGCGATGAACGCTGTGGTTATGGCGGACGGGCTGGTGAGAGGCGGGCGCCAGGAAGCCCGCCTCAGGCTCCGCCAGTTCTGGGAAGAAATTGGCAGGATGCCAGGATTTGCCGGCCTCTTCGGGCTGTTGCCTGGGGAGTTTCAGGCGCAAATGCGTCTCGAGCAGACGCCCACTTACCTGGCGTTCGATGCGCTTTCCCGGAATCTGTCTCCGTACGACCTCAATCCATTCAACTTCAATCCGCTGCGCGACCCGCTCATCAAACTGGTCGACTTCGATCGTTTGCGTGCGCAAGAAGATCTTGAGCTGATGGTGTGCGCGACGGATGTTTTCACGTCGCGGCGGCGCGTCTTCGGCCGCAATGAGATTTCGGTCGAGTCCGTTCTGGCGTCGGCGTGCCTGCCGCAAATGTTTCCGGCGATCGAAGTCGACGGCCAGCCTTACTGGGACGGCGGATTTTCTGGGAATCCAGCGATGGCGCCCCTCCTCCGAAAGCTGCCGAAGTGCGACTTCATCATTGTGCGGATCGACCCGATGATTCGCGTAACCCTGCCGCGAACCCCTCACGAAATCCAGGATCGCGTGACGGAACTCAGCTTCAACACGACATTCTGGATGGAGGTCGGCGGCTTGGCCGTCATTCTCAAGCTCATGGATGCGGGACTGCTCGATCGCGAGCGGTTCGGCCGCGTGTTATTCCATATGATTGAGGCCAGTTCGGAATTGGAAAAGATCGCCGCCTCGACCAAGCGCAACAACTCCGAGCCATTCCTGCGCTACCTGTTCGGTCTTGGGAGGAACACCGCCGAGGAATGGTTTGCGCGTCATGGTGAGGCGATTGGCGACCGCACGACGTTCGATTTCAAGAAGCTGTTGCCGGACGAACACTGGGGGGACCTGTCGACGTTTCCATCGTAAGAGATGAACCATCCTTCGGATCGTTGAGGGTTTTTGGGGACGGGTCGTAGATACTGTTGGGCTGCGTTTCGGTCAGCTCGAGCGTCCGCCGAAAGAGTTGAGGGTATGAGCCAGGTCGACGGCCTCACCGAGGCCGGATTGAAAACCCCGAAGGCCGCCGCCATCGCCGGCGTCGTCTTTTCGCTGCTGACCCTGGCGAGCTTCGGATTGCTTTGGAGCGCGATCCCCGCCGATCCGCAGGCCTCGGGCGCGTGGGTCGCCGCGAACGCGAGCGTCATTCAGCTCGCGCTCAATCTGCTGCCGTTCGCCGGGATCGCCTTTTTGTGGTTCATCGGCGTCATTCGCGACCAGCTCGGCCAGCGCGAGGATCGCTTCTTTGCAACCGTGTTTCTCGGCAGCGGCCTCCTGTTCCTGGGGATGCTGTTCGTCGCCGCGGCGGTCGTCGGCGCCATGCTGGCCGCATTCGGAGACGAACCGGCTGCGTTCGGCGCCTCGCCCGCATTTCGCTTCGCGCGTGCAGTCTCCGTTAGCCTCGTCAACGTCTACATGGTCAAGATGGCCGGCGTGTTCATGATCTCCACCTCGACGGTCGCGTGGTCGACGCGTTTCGCGCCGCGTTGGCTGGCCGGGCTCGGCTATCTGCTAGCAGTCTTGCTCCTTGTCGGCAGTTCGTTCCTCCGCTGGAGTTTCGCGCTTTTTCCCCTGTGGGTGCTCCTGCTGAGCATCTATATCTTGCGCGGGAAGGCAGGTCGGAGCTCCGAGGCTTGAGGGCGAGGCGAGGCGCCTCAGCCCTCGAGGAAATATGACGTGGCCCCGGGCGGCGCCGCTAGCTCGCGCGCCAGTCCAGTTCGGGTACGACCTTGTATGGATAGTCCGGCTCCTCATAGCCGTGCGGCTTCTGCCTTTTCGGCAGGACCGGCTTGTCGTGTGGCAGGTCTTGATAGGGGATTTGCGACAGAAGGTGCGAGATCGCATTGAGGCGCGCCCGCTTCTTGTCGTCGGAGCGGATGACGTGCCACGGCGCCCAAGGCGTGTCTGTCGCCTTGAACATGTCGTCGCGGGCGCGTGAGTAATCGTACCAACGGTTGTAGGACTTCAGATCCATCGGCGACAGCTTCCAGATCTTGCGTGGATCGTTGATGCGCGCTTCGAGCCGGCGCGTCTGCTCCGCCGGGGTCACCTCGAGCCAGTACTTGATGAGCAGGATGCCGGATTCGACAATCGCCTTCTCAAACTCGGGCGCGACCTCGAGAAAGCGCCCGACCTGCTCCATCGAGCAGAATTCCATGACGCGCTCGACGCCGGCTCGATTGTACCAGCTGCGGTCAAAGATCACGATTTCGCCGCCGGCCGGAAAATGCCTCAGGTACCGTTGAATATACATCTGCGACTTTTCGCGGTCGGTCGGCGCCGGCAACGCGACGACGCGGAAGACGCGCGGGCTGACGCGTTCGGTGATCGCCTTGATGACCCCGCCCTTTCCGGCGCCGTCCCGGCCCTCGAACACGACGCAGACCTTGAGTCCCTTGGCCACGACCCAGATCTGCAGCTTGACGAGTTCGGCATGCAGCCGCTTGAGTTCGCGCTCGTAAGACTTGTTGTCGAGTTTCTCCTGCCGCTCCGCGCCTTTTTCATCCCGAGCCTTGCGGCGTCCGCTCAGACGTTTCGTCGCACTCATGCGTCCCTCCCGGGTTCGTTCTTTACATCATGGCTGGCCTTGCCTAGTAAAGCGGCTGAGGGCCTGAACGTAGGGCGGCGAAGCGAGGGTGCGCCACCTTGGCTGCCGCGAGGCGAGACAAGCTGAGACGTTGCTGCGCTCTGACATTTCGGGTCCTGCCGGCGAGACGCCGGTTACGGATGGCGTGCGCAGGAGACCGACAATGACTGTTCATCGGCGCGTTGCGGCGGCCGCCGCGTTGGTCTTGGGCCTTGGCGGTCCGCCGCTGCTAACCGGCGACGTCGGCCTTGTAAACTCGGCGCATGCGCAAGGATTCATTAAAAACCTCATCGCCCGCCTGCGCGGCGAGACGCTGCCCGACGGCGTCGTCAAGTCGAATGGACGGATCGAAGCGACCCAGGTCGACGTCTCCTCGAAGTACCCTGGGCGGCTCGCGGAGGTGACCGTGGAGGAAGGCTCCAGCGTCACGCAGGGGCAAGTGATCGCGCGCATTTCGTCGCCGGAATACGAGGCCCAGTTACGCGCCGCACAGGCCAGCGTCCAACAGGCCAAGGACGCCCTCGCGGCCGCGGAATCCGAAATCGTTTCCCGGAAGAGCGCGCTCGAGTTCGCCAAGTCTGATTTCGAGCGCGGGCAGGAGCTGATGAAGACCGGGTTCATCACCAAGCAGGTGTTCGAGCAGCGCAAACGCAATTACGATTCCGCCGTGGCGGCGGTGGCGAGCTTCACGTCGCAGAGGGACCAGGCGCAGTCAAAGATCAAGAATTCGGAGGCGGAGGTCGAGCGCATCGAATCGATCATCAGCGATCTGACCCTCGTCTCGCCCCGCCTCGGCCGCGTTCAGTATCAGCTTGCCCGCGCGGGCGAGGTCGTTGCAGCGGGATCACCGATCGTCACTATCCTCGACCTCACCGACGTCTATATGACCCTCTTCCTGCCGGCGGCGGACGCCGGCAAATTGACCGTCGGCGACGAGGCCCGAATCGTGCTCGATCCCGTCCCCGATTTCGTCATTCCGGCCAAGGTCAGTTTCGTGGCGGCCGATGCGCAGTTCACGCCGAAGACGGTTGAAACCAAGGACGAGCGCGCCAAGCTGATGTTCCGGATCAAGCTCAAGATCGATCCGGATGTCCTGCAGCAATTCTACACCAGGGTGAAAACCGGAGTTCGGGGCATGGGATTCGTCCGCACGAAAGCGGACGTCGAATGGCCCGCCGACCTGCAGATCAAGCTTCCGAAGCCGCCTGAGACCAAGGCGCCCGACGCCGCGGCGCCTCAGGCCGCTGCACCCGCCGCCCAGGCACCCGACGCCAAACCCGCCGAAACGAAAACGCCCGACGCCAAATGACCGGCGAACCGATCGCGAGGGTCACGAACGTATCGCACCGGTACGGCGCGACGGTGTCGCTGGCGGATGTCAGCATCGACATTCCCTCGCGCATCATGGTCGGCGTGATCGGGCCCGACGGCGTCGGAAAGTCCACTCTGCTCGGGCTGATCGCGGGCGTGAAGAAGATTCAGCATGGCGAGGTCGTCGTCTTCGGCAAGAGCATCGCCGACCAGGAGACCTTGCGCGAGATGCGTGGCCGCATCGCCTATATGCCGCAGGGGCTCGGCCGCAACCTCTACCCGACGCTCTCCGTCTTCGAGAACATCGATTTCTTCGGCCGATTGTTCGGATTGTCGGCGACGGAGCGTCGCTCCAAGATCGACGAGCTTCTTACGGCGACGAGCCTGGAGAAGTTCGAAGCGCGTCCCGCGGGCAAGCTTTCCGGCGGCATGAAGCAGAAGCTGAGCCTCTGCTGCGCGCTCATCAACGATCCCGACCTTCTCATCCTCGACGAACCGACCACCGGAGTCGACCCCCTGTCGCGCGGCCAGTTCTGGGACCTCATCAACACGATCCGCTCGCGCCGGCCGCAGATGAGCGTCATTGTCGCCACCGCCTATATGGACGAAGCGGAGCGCTTCGACTGGCTGATGGCGATGGACGACGGCAAGATCATCGCCACCGGTACGCTGAAGGAGCTGCTCGCCAAGACCGGCGAACCCAATCTTGACGACGCGTTTATCGCGATGATGCCCGAGGCCAAGCGCGCCCTGCACAAGAAAGTCGTCGTGCGCCCGCGGGTAGCCTCGCCCGACGAGACGCCGGCGATCGAGGCGGAGGGGCTTACGCGCAGGTTCGGCGACTTCGTCGCGGTCGACCACGTCAGCTTCAGGATTCCCCGCGGCGAGATCTTCGGCTTCCTCGGCTCGAACGGGTGCGGGAAATCGACGACGATGAAAATGCTGGTGGGCTTCCTGCCGGCGAGCAGCGGAACGTGCAAGCTATTCGGCGAGCCGATGGGCTCGAACGACATGCAGGCGCGGCGCAACGTCGGCTACATGACCCAGGCCTTTTCGCTCTACGGCGAATTGACGGTCGCGCAGAATCTCCAGCTCCATGCCGAACTCTATCATTTGCCGCCGGAGAAAGTCGCCGGACGCATCGAGGAGCTGCTCGAGCGTTATGATCTGAAATCCGTCGTCGACGCGCGGCCGGACAGCCTGCCGCTCGGCATGAAGCAACGCCTTCAGCTCGCGGTCGCGGTGCTGCACGAACCGTCCATTCTCATTCTCGACGAGCCGACGTCCGGCGTCGACCCGATCGCGCGCGACGCGTTCTGGCATACGCTGATCGACCTCTCGCGCGACGACGGCGTGACGATATTTGTCACCACCCATTTCATGAACGAGGCGGACCGCTGCGACCGCATCTCGCTTATGCACGCAGGCAAGGTGCTCGCCGTCGGCGCGCCGCAGGAGCTCGTCAAAGAGCGCGGCAGCGCGTCGCTCGAGGACTGCTTCGTCGGCTATCTCGCCGAGGCGGCGGGCATCGACATGTCGAAAAAGGCCGAGGCGCCGACGCCGGCCGCTGCCGGAGTCGAGGCGATCGAGCGGCCGAAGCGCTTCAGCATCGGCCGCCTATGGGCCTACGCGCGGCGCGAGACAGTCGAGCTGCTTCGCGATCCGATCCGGCTGGCGTTCGCGCTCGTTGGTCCCATCATTCTCATGTTCGCCTTCGGCTTCGGCATCTCCTTCGATATCGAGAACCTGGAGACCGCGACATTCGATCAGGACGACACGCCCCAGAGCCGCGACCTGCTTCAGGGTTTCGAGGGGTCGCGCTATTTCTCGATCCAGCCGCCGATCACCTCGGCGGGCGAGGCCGAGAAACGGCTCAGAAGCGGGAACACCCAGATTGTTGTCGAAGTGCCGCCCGGATTCGGCCGAGACCTTCTCAACGACCGCACGCCGGAAGTCGACGCGACGGTCGACGGCGCGATGACGTTCCGAGGCGAGACGTCGAAGAATTATGTCACGGGCGTCGTCAGGAAGCAGGGCGAGGAATTGCTGCGGGGCCAGCGCCGGCCAGGCAGCGCCAACGCCTGGACGGACGACGATATTCAGACCCGCTTTCGCTACAATCAGGCCTTTCTCAGTGTGAACGCGATGGTGCCCAGCATTTTCATGCTGTTGCTCTGCCTGATTCCCGCGATCATGTCGGCGATCGCGGTCGTGCGCGAGAAGGAGACCGGCTCTATCGCCAACTTCCGCTCGACCCCGATCACCCGATTCGAGTACCTGATCGGCAAGCAACTTCCCTATATCGCGGTCGCGATGATCGCCTTCTTCGCCCTGTTGCTGATCGCGATTTTCATATTCCGCGTGCCGCCGAAGGGACCGTTCCTCGTCCTTCTCGTGGGAACGATCGTCTATGTCGTTGCGACCGTGGGGTTCGGCGTTCTGATCTCCTCCTTCACCCGAACGCAGGTCGCAGCCGTCTTCGCGACCGCGATCCTTTCGATCGTGCCGGCGGTCAATTTCTCCGGGATGCTCGCGCCGGTCTCCTCTCTCTCGGGCGGGGCGAGGGTGATCGGCCTGTCGTTCCCCTCGTCGTGGTACCAGCAGATTTCCGTCGGCGTATTCGCCAAAGCGCTCGGCATCGTCGACCTCTGGCGCGACATCGCCGCGATCGCGCTTATCGCCCTTGTCTTCCTGGTCATTTCGCTGGCCCTGCTTCGCAAGCAGGAGGCGTGAAGATGTCCGAGGCTCCCTCGCCCAAAGCCCCGCATCTCGTCGAAGCCAAGCCGCTGACCTTCGTCGACCATGTGGTCAACATCTTCCATCTGGTCATCAAGGAATTGAGAAGCATCCGGGCGGACCCGGTGATGCTGGTGCTGGTCGTCTACTCGTTCAGCATTTCGGTGAACACGGTCGCCACCGGAGCGGTGACGGAAGCGACCAATCTCTCGGTCGGCATCGTCGACGAGGACGGCTCGGACCTGTCGCGGCGCATTGCCGAGGGGCTTCGGCTGCCGACCTTCCAGCCGCCGGTGCAGATCACCGCTTCCGACATTGACCCGTTGATGGATCAGGGCAAGCTCTTGTTCGTGGTCGAGATCCCGCCGAATTTCGAGGCCGACGTTCGCGCCCAGCGCAAGACCGGGCTCCAGATCAATGTCGACGCCACCGCGGTCGCCCAGGCCGGCAACGGCGCAAGCTCGCTCCGCAACGCCGTCGCTACCGAGATCCAACGGTTCATCTCCGGCCGCGAAGGCTCGACCGGCGCGCCGATCAATCTCGTCCTGCGCGCCGCCTTCAACCCGAACCTTAAGACGGCGTGGTTCTCGGCGATGACCCAGGTCATCAACCAGATCACGCTGCTGACGGTCATCCTCACTGGCGCGGCGCTGATCCGCGAGCGCGAGCAGGGCACGGTCGAGCACCTGTTGGTCATGCCGGTCGTGCCGTCGGAAATCATGCTCGCCAAGATGATCGCCAACGGCCTGGTCATCCTGGTCGCAGCAATGCTGTCGCTGCAATTCGTCGTGCACTGGTGGATCGGCTCGCCGATCAACGGGTCTTTGCTGCTGTTCCTGGTCGGGGCAGCGATCTATGCGCTCGTCGTCGCCGCGCTCGGCATTCTGCTCGGCACGCTCGCCACGACCATGGGCCAGTTCGGCCTGCTCGCCATGCCGGTGCTGATGGTCACGCAACTGCTCTCGGGGAGCAGCACGCCGATGGAGAGCATGCCGGTCTGGCTGCAATATTTCATTCAAACGATCAGCCCGACGCCGCATTTCGTGCAATTCGCTCAGGCCGTGCTGTTCCGTGGCGCCGACATCACCCTTGTGTGGCGTCCGCTCGTCGCGATGTTGGCGATCGGCGTCGTCTATTTCACCTTCGCCAGCGTCCGCTTCCGCAAGGTGATCTTTGGCGGCTGACTTCCACGAAGAATTGCTTCCATAAATCAGAATTATATGGTATTATTGTGGCCTTATGACCGGACGGAGGCGCCCTTCAATCACCGCGAGCTGCAAATAGTACGGTTAATGGCGCTCCGGGCGTTGGATTTTGCCATAACCTATTGAAATATCTAGGTTATATATTTTCATTTCCTTGCGCCTGACTTTCATTTCCTTGTGGGCGGCTTTCATTTCCTTGCGCTTTGGCTTTCAAATCCTTGCGCTGGGTTTTCAATTCCTCGCCTCCGGGGCCAAGCAGCCGGTTGCGCCGACAAAAGTTGCAGTTTTTGGCGCCTAACCCTTTGAAAACCTTTCTTCGTCTTCAAAAGCGCGAGGGCGCTCGTAGGATGATTCCTCCAGCAGGGCGCGGACCGGCTGGCCGGCGTCGACTTAGAGCGCCCTCCGCACCGCCTCCTGCCAGCCCCGATACAGTCGCTCGCGCGTGGCGCCGTCCATGAGCGGTGTGAAGAGCCGGTCCTTTCTGCGCTTTTCGGCGAAGGACTCGGGTCCAGGATAGAGCCCGGCCTGCCAGCCGGCGGCGAAGGCTGCACCTTGCGCGGTCGATTCCAAGCCCTTCGGCCGGTCGACGGGAACGGCGAGGATGTCGGCCAGAAACTGCATGGTCCAGTCGCTCGCCGCCATCCCGCCGTCGGCGCGAATGACGTCGATTGCGCCGCCCCAGTCCGATCTCATCGCCTCGACGAGGTCGCGGGTCTGGTAGCCGACGCTCTCGAGCGCCGCCCGGGCGATCTCGTTGCGGGTCGTTCCGCGGGTGATGCCGCTAAGAAGCGCCCGCGCCTCCGAATTCCAGTGCGGCGCCCCGAGCCCGGCGAAGGCGGGGACGCAATAGACGCTCTGAGCGCGGTCCGAGGCCGCCGCGAGTTCGCCGGCTTCAGCGGCCTTCGCAATGATATTCAGCCCGTCGCGCAGCCACTGCACCGTGGCGCCTGCCGAGAAGATGGAGCCCTCGAGCGCGTAGGCCCGCAGTCCTCGCCATTGATACGCGACCGTGGTCAGGAGACGGTTTCCCGAGGGCGTGGGCGTCTCGCCCGTGTTGAGCAAGAGAAATCCGCCGGTGCCGTACGTCGCCTTGACCATTCCCGGCGCGACGCAGGCCTGGCCGATGAGCGCGCTCTGCTGATCGCCGATGAGCGCCCGGATCGGGACCGCGGCGCCGAGATGTTCGGAGGCGCTAACGCCAAATTCGGCCGCGGTGTCGCGGACCTCGGGCAGAATCGAAGCCGGCACGTTGAACAGCCGCAGCATGTCGTCGTCCCATTCGCCTTTGCGGATGTCGTAGAGCATCGTGCGCGAGGCGTTGGTGGCGTCGGTCGCGTGAACCGCGCCATTGGTCAAGCGCCACAGCAGGAAACTGTCGACCGTGCCGAAGGCGAGTTCGCCGCGCTCGGCGGCCGCCCGGGCGCCGGGCGCGGCGTCGAGAGCCCAGGCAATTTTGGTCGCGGAGAAATACGGGTCCAGCAGCAGGCCCGTCACCGCCGTGACCTGAGGCTCGCAGCCGCCGGCTTTCAGCGCGGAGCAGGCTTCCGCCGTACGCCGGTCTTGCCAAACGATGGCGTTGCCGATCGGCTTGCCGCTCGCGCGCTCCCATAAGAGCGCAGTCTCGCGCTGATTCGCGATCCCAACCGCAGCCAGCGTCGCTGGCTCGCGCCCGGCGCGTCGCAACGCCCCCCGGGCGGTCGAAACCGCGCTCGACCAAAGTGATTCGGGATCGTGCTCGACCCAGCCGGGCTGCGGAAAAATCTGCGGGATCTCTTGCCGGGCGTCCGCGACCGGCGCCCCATCGGCGTCGAAAACGATGGCCCGGGTCGACGTCGTCCCCTGGTCGATAACGAGAACGCCTGCGCGCAAATCCGGCCCCTGTCCGCTGAGGCTCCTTCGATCCGGCGCTGGCCGGTCGAACTCGCATGCGTCAACGACAACAGCCGCCGGCGCGAGGGCCGGCGGCAATCTATTGGACCGCGCCGCCCTCGGCAAAGCGACGGATTAGGCGGCGGGCCGCTGCTCGGGACGGGGGGACCGGACGAGAATTTCTTCGGCCAGTCCTCTCGCGCGCGCCTCGGGAACGAGACCGTCGATGAACAGCGCGGACAGCCCGTGAACGAGGCCCCAAGCCGCCATCGCGTCCGAATTGTCCAGGCGCGGCGGCCCATCGGCGCCGACGACGCGCCGAAGCGACTCGAAAACCGAGCGCGCGGCCTCGTCGAGCCCGGGATATTTCGCCCGTTCCACCAGAATCGGCCCAAACATCAGGCGGAAGAGACCGCGCTTTTGCAGGGCGAATTCGACATAGGCGAGTCCGATCGCGTTCAGTGGATCGGGCCCGGTCGCGGCCGCCTCCATCGCCGCGGCCAGTTCTCTGAAGCCCTCCGCCGCCACGGAAGCGAGGAGATCCTCTTTGTTGGTGAAATGACGATAGGCGGCAGTCGCCGACACTCCGACCCGGCGGGCGGCTTCCCGCAACCCGACCGAGTCCGGGCCGTCTTCGTCCAGGATGGCGCGCGAAGCCGCGCGCAAGGCGTTAGGCAGATTGCTGTGTCGATAGGGGCGTCGGGGGTACGTATCCATAGGACCTCTCATGCGTTATCGTTTGCGGCAGCCGCCCCGCTTGCCGCAACCACGAACCTGTGACCCCGAAGAATGTGAGTCCGCTTGACGGCCCACTTCCTCTTAGGAAAACGGCGTTTTTGCAACTCTTTTTCGACACTGCGGGGAACGCGCACGGGTGTGTCCAAATAGTGACTATGCGCGCAACCGGCGGCGTCAGTCCGGCTCGCAAGGCGGCCTCTACTCGGCAAGCACCGGTCGTTTCTGAAAATTCCGCTCCGCCTTCGAATCCGGGGCAATCTTGAGCTATGATATCGCGTTTCGGCTCTCCTCGCGCTTGACGGAGTTGAAAGGAGACATGTGGTCCGATGAAAATCACCGTTGATGTCGATTGCACGCCGCTCGAGGCGCGCCAGTTCATGGGGCTGCCAGATGTTGAACCCATGCAGAAGGCGGCCATGGCCGAAATCGAAAGACGCATGATGGTCGAGCTCGATCGGTTTTCGCCAGAGACCCTGTTCAAGGCCTGGCTGCCGATCGCGGGAATGAATGCGGAGTGGTTTCAGGAGTTCCTCAAGCGGTCCGCTTCCTGACAACTGACGGTTCTCGCGCAGCAGACCTTTTACCGGCGAGGGGACGCTCCTAAATGAGGCTTGTGGCCGCCGAGGAGCGGCGAAATCTGTCTAGCGGGCTGCGTTTCGTCGCTACGGGGTGGGAGGCGGCGCCAAAAGGGGTAAGTCCATGAATCTCGAAAAGTATACGGAGCGAGCCAGAGGTTTTGTGCAAAGCGCGCAGTCGCTGGCGCTCCGCGAGGGCAATCAGCAATTCACGCCCGAGCATATCCTCAAGGTCCTGCTCGACGACGAAGAGGGCCTTTGCGCGGGCCTCATCGACCGGGCGGGCGGCAATTCGCGCGAGGCGCTAAGGCTGGTCGAGCTGGCGCTCGCCAAGCTTCCCAAGGTCCAGGGTTCGGGCGCGGGGCAGCTTTATATGGCGCCGACCACGGCGCGGATTTTCGACAATGCCGAGAAGATCGCCCAGAAGGCCGGCAATTCCTTCGTCACCGTCGAACGCCTTCTCGTGGCCCTTGCGATGGAGAAGGGTTCGGAGGCCGCCAAGATCCTGGCGAATGTCGGCGTCACGCCGCAAACCTTAAACGCGGCGATCAACGATTTGCGCAAAGGTCGCAGCGCGGATTCGGCGAGCGCCGAGAACGCCTATGACGCCTTAAAGAAATATACCCGCGACCTGACCGAGGCCGCCCGCGGGGGCAAGCTCGACCCGGTCATCGGCCGCGACGAAGAGATCCGCCGCACCATCCAGGTGCTGTCCCGCCGAACCAAGAACAATCCGGTGCTGATTGGCGAGCCCGGCGTCGGCAAGACGGCGATCGTCGAGGGCCTGGCGCTCCGCATCGTCAACGGCGACGTGCCCGAGTCGATCCGCGACAAGAAGCTGCTCGCGCTCGACATGGGCTCGCTGATCGCCGGCGCAAAATACCGGGGCGAGTTCGAGGAGCGGCTGAAGGCCGTGCTGAACGAAGTCACCGCGGCCCAGGGCGGCATCATTCTTTTCATCGACGAAATGCATACCCTGGTCGGCGCCGGCAAGGCCGAGGGGGCGATGGACGCCTCGAATTTGCTCAAACCCGCCCTGGCGCGCGGCGAACTCCATTGCGTCGGCGCGACCACGCTCGACGAATATCGCAAGCACGTCGAAAAGGACGCGGCGCTCGCGCGGCGATTCCAGCCGGTGTTCGTCTCCCAGCCGACGGTCGAGGACACGATCTCGATTCTGCGCGGCCTGAAGGAGAAGTACGAACTGCATCACGGCGTCCGCATCACCGACCCGGCGATCATCGCGGCGGCAGTCTTGTCGGACCGCTACATCTCCGACCGCTTCCTGCCCGACAAGGCGATCGACCTCATCGACAAGTCGGCGGCGCGGCTCCGCATGCAGGTCAATTCAAAGCCCGAGGAGCTGGACGAGCTCGACCGGCGCATCATGCAGCTCAAGATCGAGCAGGAGGCGCTGAAGAAGGAGACGGATCCGGCCTCAAAGGAACGGCTGAAGAAGCTCGGGGCGGAGCTCGCCGAGTTGCAGGAGAAATCTGAATTCGTTGACCTCCCGCTGGCGCGGAGAGAAGGACAAGATCGGCCTTGCGCAGAAGTTGAAGGAAGAACTGGATGCGGCGCGCACTGCGCTCGCACAGGCGCAGCGGAAGGGCGATTTTGCCGAGGCCGGCAAGCTCGCTTACGGCACGATCCCCGAACTCGAGAAAAAGGTCGCCGAAGCCGAGTCGCAGCGCGAAGGCGCGCTCGTCTCCGAGGAGGTGACCGCCAATCACGTCGCGCAGGTCGTCTCGCGCTGGACGGGCGTCCCGGTCGACAAGATGCTCGAAGGCGAACGCGAGAAACTCCTCAAGATGGAGGAGGAGATCATGCGGCGCGTCGTCGGCCAGAAGGAGGCTGTGACTGCGGTCTCGACCGCCGTGCGGCGCGCGCGCGCTGGGCTTCAGGATCCGAACCGGCCGATCGGCTCGTTCATGTTCCTGGGGCCGACGGGGGTCGGCAAGACCGAGCTCACGAAGGCGCTGGCCGCATTCCTGTTCGACGATGAAAGCGCGATGGTGCGCATCGACATGTCCGAATACATGGAGAAACACTCGGTCGCCCGCCTCATCGGCGCGCCTCCCGGCTACGTCGGCTATGAGGAAGGCGGCGCGCTGACAGAGGCTGTTCGCCGCCGGCCCTATCAGGTCCTGCTGTTCGACGAGATCGAAAAGGCGCATCCGGACGTGTTCAACGTCCTGCTGCAGGTGCTCGACGATGGGCGGCTTACCGACGGCCAGGGCCGCACGGTCGACTTCCGCAACGTACTGATCGTGATGACCTCGAATCTTGGCTCCGACTATCTGGTGAATCTCGGCGAAAACGAGGATGTGAAGGCGGTCGAGAAGGAAGTGATGGCGGTAGTGCGCGGGCATTTCCGGCCAGAGTTCCTCAACCGTGTCGATGAGATCATCCTGTTCCACCGCCTGCGGCGCGAGGACATGGGCTCGATCGTCGACATTCAGTTTGGTCGGCTCGGACGCCTTTTGGAGGACCGCAAAATCAAGCTCGCGCTCGACGCCAAGGGGCGGCAGTGGCTGGCCGACAAGGGCTACGATCCGCAATACGGCGCGCGCCCGCTAAAGCGGGTCATCCAGAAATGGGTGCAGGATCCGCTCGCGCAACAGCTGCTCGCCGGCGAGATCCGCGAGGGTTCGACCGTCAAGATCAGCGCCGCCCAGGGGAGGCTGACGATCAACGGCAAGCCTGTCGGAGGCGGCGAGGACGCGGACGCCCCGCCGGCGAAGCCGACGATCGTGCCCTTTCCAAAATCGTGACGGCGTCGCTCTCGGGAAAGCGGGGGCGAGCGCTCGGCAAATGATGTAACAAGGGGTTTAGACCGTCGAAAAATCGGCCGAGGAAGTTTCGTCCATGACCAGCAATCTTGTCGCCCGCTTTGTCGGCGGCTCTCCGGTGACCGTCCTCCTGCGCCTGATCGTCGTGTCGTTCGTAGTCGGATTTCTTCTCGAAACCCTCGGTTTCGATCCGGTCGGCCTCTTCAATGAGGTCGTGCGGGCGGTCAGACACATCGTCGAGTTCGGTCTGACGGATGTCCGCCAGATCGGCCGCATCCTGCTCACCGGCGCGATGGTGGTCGTGCCGGTTTGGCTCCTGTTGCGCCTGCTCGATGCCGGGCGGATGCGGTAACGAGACGCTCTCGCTGGAAGCAGAAGAGCCCGCCTTTCAAACGGCGGGCCTGATTGTGAGAAACTTTCCGCCCTTACGGGCAGGCGTCCCAGAAGCCGCTGCGCTGGCTTGGATCGGTATAGTACCAGCAGAGACCCGGCGCCGGCGCCGGGGGCGCCCAGGCTGCAACCGCCGCGGCGCCGAGGACGCCGATCGCAGCGCCTGCCGCAATGGCGCCGCCCGGACCCCAGTGATACCAGCCGGGACGGGCCCAACCCCCGACAACGGCCGGCCCGCGATAGCCCGCATAGCCCGGGCGGTAGCCGGGATGATAGCCACGGTGGACGCCGCCGTATCCCGGGCGATAGGCGTGCATGCCGCCGGGGCGTCCGGCATAGGCCCCGCCATGCGGCCCGCGGACGATGACGACCGATTGCACGAAACCTTCGTTCATCTGGGAAGCGGGGTTCGGTCCCCCCCAATCTCCATTGCGCCCGCCTGTAGCGGCGCCGATCCGAGAACCGCGCAAAGGGCCGCGCCCTTCGCCACGTTTGACCAGTTCATCGTTCATCCTTTCGGTTCTATCGCGAAGCCCATATTCGGCTCCGTATCCTGGGCCGACTGCAGTCGCTCCCCAAGGTTGCAGCAATTCGGCTCAAAGGGGAACCTTGACCGCGCCCGACTTGTTCCAACCCGATCATTTCAGAACAGCGCTCCGCACGAATCGATGCGGTCCCGTCTTTGGTTGTACTTCCACGCCAGGGCTTCGTCGGACGCCTCAGTCGAACACCACCACCTGGCGGACTCCGATCCCCTCGCGTAATCGGTCGAAGCCTTCGTTGATGTCCTCAAGCTTCAGCCGATGCGTCAGCAGCGCGTCGACCGCAAGCTTACCCGCCTGAAAGAGCGCGATATAGCGCGGAACATCGCGCAACGGAGCGGCGGAGCCGATATAGGAGCCTTTCAGCGTCCGTTCCTCAGCAACCAGCGTCACCGGAGCGAGCGACAGCCGCTTATCGGGATGCGGCAGGCCCGCGGTGACCGTCATGCCGCCGCGCGCGGTCGCGGCATAAGCAAGTTCGAGCGCGGGTACGGCGCCGGCCATGTCGAAAGCGATCTCGACCCCGCCGCCGGACACGCGCCGGATCGTTTCGAGCGCGTCGTTCGCGCCGGCGTTGACGACATGCGTCGCCCCTAGCGCGCGGGCGAAGGCGAGCTTTTCATCCGAGAGATCGACGGCGACGATCTGGCGAGCACCGGCGACTTTTG
This sequence comes from uncultured Alphaproteobacteria bacterium, assembly GCA_963787135.1. Classification (GTDB taxonomy): domain Bacteria; phylum Pseudomonadota; class Alphaproteobacteria; order Rhizobiales; family Beijerinckiaceae; genus Roseiarcus. The sequence goes on from CAWBBW010000035.1 coordinate 26,476, forward strand.
CGCCAAGGACGGCGCTCAAGCCCACGCCGCCGAGGCCCACGACCGCAACCGATGCGCCCGGCTCCATCCGCGCGGTGTTGACGACCGCCCCGACCCCCGTCAGCACCGCGCAGCCGAACAAAGCCGCAAGCTCGAGCGGCAGACCCGGATCGACCCGGACGCAGGATTCGCGCGCGACCACTGCATGGTCGGCGAAGGCCGAGACGCCGAGGTGGTGGTGGACCGCCTCGGCGCGGAAAGTCAGCCGTCGCTCGCCGCTCAGCAGCGTCCCGGCGCCATTGGCCTTGGCGCCGGGTTCGCAGAGCGCCGGGCGCCCCGCCGCGCACGGGCCGCAGCGGCCGCAGCTCGGTACGAACACGAGCACCACATGATCGCCGACGGCGAGATCGCTGACGCCCGCGCCCAGGGCCTCGACAATTCCCGCTGCCTCATGTCCGAGCGCCATCGGCGTCGGGCGTGGACGTGAGCCGTCAATGACGGACAGGTCCGAATGGCAGAGACCGGCGGCTTCGATCCGCACCAGCACTTCGCCGCGGCCGGGCGGGCCGAGTTCGAGATCGAGGATGGCGAGCGGGCGCGAAGCGGCATATGGCGGCGGAAGCCCGATCTTGGCGAGGACGGCGGCTTTGACGCGCATGTCTATCTCTCGAACTTCAACAACCGCCGGATGCTAGCCACAGCCGGCGCAAATTGTCATGCCCGTGTAAAACGGGCATCGAAATATCGATGCGCCTGGCGGCCGCCCCCACCCTTGCGCGCTCTTGGCGCCCGCGCCACATAGGCCTCGCGCGGCGAGCCTCGGCGGTCCCGCGCGACCCTGGAGCGCCTCATGCCTCAAACAAGCAGCCGTTTCTTCGACGATCTTTCCCGCCTCATGACGGACGCGGCCGGACTGGCCGACGGGGCTCGCCGCGAGGCGCAGACCTTCGCTAAGAGCCAGGTCGAGCGGATGATGGCTGGCATGGACCTCGTCAGCCGCGAGGAATTCGAGGCTGTGCGCGAGATGGCGGCGCGCGCCCGCGACGACAACGAAAAGCTTTCCGCCAGGATCGCCGCGCTCGAAGCGAAGCTTGCCGAGCCAAGGCCCTGATCGGATTCAGGATCTTCGCCAGAGTCTTGATTCGTTTCACAGATTCTGTGGACGAAAGAGTAAGCGAGGTTTACGATTCATCGCGAATCATGGAGGTTGAGCCCGTCGGCCTCGATCGAGAATCGAGGCGGACCGCTCAGGCGGCTCACGTGTCGAAATGCGTCGCCCGCGCGTGTTCTCGCCTTCAGCATCTCGCGCCGAAAGACCCCTGATGAGCCTGATCGAGACTGTCGCCGACGATCGCCCCGAGCACCCCGTCGACGTCGTAGAGCGCCTTGCCGCCGTCAACGAATGGGCCTTCGACCGCGCTGAGGACGACGAAATCTCAATTCTGGTCAGCGGCGTCTGGGCCAACTACGACGTCTCCTTCACCTGGATCCCAGAGATGGAGTCGCTCCACGTCAGCTGTTCCTTCGATCTCAAGGCGCCGCCGCGCAAGCGGCCAGCGATCGGCGAACTCACCCAGCTCATCAACGAGCAGATGTGGCTCGGCCATTTCGATCTGTGGAGAGAGCAGGATCTGGTAATGTTCCGCCACTCTTTATGCCTCGCCGGCGGCGCGCCGGCGAGCGACGCTCAGTGCGGCGCGGTGGTGAAGGCCGCGGTCAATGCCTGCGAGACCTATTATCAGGCATTCCAGTTCGTGCTGTGGGCCGATCGCGAGCCGCGGGAGGCCCTCGCCTTCGCCGCTTTCGAGACAAGGGGTTCGGCCTGAGGCGTCCGGGGACCGCGACCCCAATTCCCCGGATCTAAGGGGCTGGCGCGCCGGCGCGATTGCGTGTATGAGCCGCGCTCCCATTTTCAGCGCGTGCCGCGACGAAGTCGTGCGCGCCCATCGGAGTTGCACCAATGGCCGTCCCCAGACGCAAAACCTCGCCCTCGCGCCGCGGCATGCGCCGTTCCGCTGACGCCCTCAAGGCGCCGACCTATGTCGAGGATAAGGATTCGGGCGAATTGCGCCGTCCGCACCACATCGACCTGAAGAGCGGCATGTACCACGGCCGCCAGGTTTTGAAGCCGAAGTCGTCGATCAACGAAGCCTGAGCCTTCGGCCAACGCGCTCGGGGCCGGCCGCCTTGGCCGGCCTTTTTTGCGTTCGGCGTGCGGTCGCCAGCAGCGCCGGCGGACGTCAGGCACGGGAGGCCGTTGGCCCGGTAACACGTCAGCGCAGTGGTGATTACAACGCCACAACCCACCCCTAAATACATCATTAGAGAACTGTCATCTTCGCGCCCGCTCGTGATCATTAAAAAGCTTTCATCTTCGGGCCATCCTCGGGTTAGGCGGGGAGGAAGACAAAGCTTCCTTGAACTAGCCGGCAACTCGTCCGGCGCTGCCTAGGGGTGCAAGATGCCTACCGTTCGATTCCGCTCTCTTCGCGCCGCGCTGCTCGGAGCCGTTGCGGTCGCCGCTATCGGCGGCGCCGCCTTCGAGAGGGCGCTCATCCCCGTTCACGCCGTCGCCGCAACCTCCGAGGCGACCACCAGTCCCTCGGCGCCGTCGGCGATTGCGCCGCAGCCGGCCGCAGGGCCGGCGTCCTTCGCCGATATCGTCGACCGGGTGAAGCCCGCTGTCGTCTCGGTCAAGGTCAAGCTTTCGAACGTCGATGACTCCACTGACGATCAGGACGGCCCGCAGGGCCTGCCCGATTTCCCGCCTAATAGCCCGTTCTATCATTTCTTCCGACACTTTGGACTTCCCGGGCATGGCGAAGGAGAGGCGGGGCCGCATCGCCATTCGGCGATGGCGCAGGGCTCGGGATTTTTCATCAGCGCCGACGGGTACATCGTCACCAATAACCATGTGGTCGACCACGCTTCCGAAGTGACAATTACGACCACCGACGGCAAGACCATGCCGGCGAAGGTGATCGGGGTCGACAGCAAAACCGACCTCGCGCTCCTGAAGGCCCAAGGGAACGATTTTCCCTTCGTGACCTTCGCTTCGCAGGCCCCGCGTGTCGGGGATTGGGTCATCGCGGTCGGTAACCCGTTCGGGCTCGGCGGCACCGTGACAGCCGGCATCGTTTCCGCCCGCGGCCGCGACATTGGCTCGGGTCCTTATGACGATTTCCTGCAGATTGACGCCCCGGTGAACCACGGCAACTCGGGCGGCCCGACCTTCAACGCCGAAGGACAGGTCGTCGGCGTCAACACCGCGATATTTTCGCCCTCGGGCGGAAGCGTGGGCATCGGTTTTGCGATCGCGAGCGACGTCGTCAAGAACGTCGTCCAGCAGCTGAGAGAAAACGGCGCCGTGACGCGCGGCTGGATCGGCGTCGAGATCCAGTCGGTGACGCCTGACATCGCTGAAAATATGGGCCTCAAAGGCACATCCGGAGCATTGGTGGCCAAGGCGCAGAAAGATTCGCCGGCCGCGGCGGCTGGCGTGAAAAGCGGCGACGTAATCACGGCTGTCGACGGCGAGACCGTGGCCGACCCGCACGACCTGGCCCGCAAGATCGCCGCTCTCGGCCCGAAGAAGACCGCGACCCTCGCGCTCATCCGTAACGGCGCGCCAATGACGCTCGACGTGACGCTCGGAACGATGCCGGCTGACAAGGTCGCCAGCGCGGACACAAGCAACGAGAACGGAGGCGAAAGCGGCGGCGCGCCCGCTCTTGCCAATCTCGGCTTAACGTTGCGCCACGGTCCGGACGGGGTGATCGTCGAAAGCGTCGATCCCGACAGCGCGGCCTCGGACAAGGGCCTCAAAGAGGGCGACGTTATCCTCGAGGTCGGGGGCAAGACGGTCACTCGGCCCGCCGATGTCGCGCAGGCGATTAGCGCCGCCAAGACGGACGGCAAAAAGTCTGTGCTTATGCGCGTGAAGTCTGGCGACAGCGAGCATTTCCTCGCGTTGCCGACAAGCGCCTCTTGAATGAAATTCGGCGCCCGTCTCAGGGCGTCGAATAGAAATGGACGGAAGGGATTATTGGGCTTGTCCCCGGCCCAGCGCTTTGCGCGCTCTTCCGTCCAGTCGGCGGTCGCACATTCCCCGCCCGCGCGACCCCGGCAAGGTGGCGGCAGGTCCTTATTAAGCCCCCCGAGGACCTGCCGCCATTCCTTTGGCGGTTCAGGCTAGAATCGCTATATGTCGATCATGCAAATCCTTATCGTTGAAGACGATCGTGACGCGGCGGCCTATTTGGTGAAGGCTTTTCGCGAAGCTGGCCATCTCGTGGACGTGGCCGCCGACGGCGTAACCGGTTACGACATGGCGAATGACGGCGGCTACGATGTTGCGGTCGTCGACCGCATGCTGCCGAAGATGGACGGATTGACGCTGGTCGGCGCCCTCCGCAACCAGAAGAACGAGACTCCGGTGCTGATCCTTTCGGCTCTCGGGCAGGTCGACGATCGCGTAAAGGGGCTGCGCGCCGGCGGCGACGACTACCTCGCCAAGCCCTATGCATTTTCCGAATTGCTGGCCCGCGTCGAGACGCTTGCCAGGCGGCGGCCGAAAGGGACGCCGGAGGAGACCGTGTTCAAGGTCGCCGATCTGACGCTGGACCGGCTGTCTCACAAGGTCACCCGAAGGGGCGAGGAGATCGTCTTGCAGCCGCGTGAATTTCGTCTGCTGGAATATCTGATGCAGAACGCGGGGAAGGTGGTCACGCGCACCATGCTGCTTGAGCATGTGTGGGATTACCATTTCGATCCGCAAACGAACGTGATCGATGTGCATGTATCGCGCCTGCGCGCCAAGATCGACCGCGATTTTGACTCGCCGCTGCTGAGCACCGTACGCGGCGCCGGATACATGATTCGTGACGGCGCTCGGTAAGCTTTTCCGCGCCACAGCCTTCCGCCTCGCGCTAGCGATTCTGGCCTTAAGCGCCATCGGCGCGGGCCTCGTCCTCGCGGTCATCGCCTGGCAGGTCATTTCCGTCGTCAACGGAGAGATCGAACAGACGATCGACGCCGAGGCCAAAGGTCTCATCGACACCTACATGGAAGGAGGATTGAGACAGCTGGGCGCCGTAATCGAAATGCGCGCGCGCCAGCCAGGAGCCTCGCTGTATCTCCTGACCGACTTCGGCGGAGACCCGCTTGCCGGCAATGTCCAGCAAATCCCGCTGGGAGTGCTGGATCGGCCCGGCTTCTTGCCCATCGGATACAGCACCAACGTCAAGGGCGATCGCAGCCGCCAGGCGCTCGTCGGAATCTACCTGCTTTCCGGCGGCCTTCGCCTGCTGATCGGGCACGATCTGGGCGACCGCGCCCGCATCGAGAAAGTCATGGTGCGGGCGCTTGCTATCTCCCTCGTGTTCTTCGCCGCGCTCGCCGCGCTCGGCGCCCTTTTCGTCGCCCGGAGAGTGCTTAGGCGAATCGACGCCATCAATATCTCCGCCCACCGCATCATGGCCGGCGATCTGACCCAGCGTTTGCCGGTGTCGGGCTCGGGCGACGAACTCGACCGGCTGGCGGAGGGTCTCAACGAAATGCTGGCGCGGATCGGCGAACTGATGCAGGGGCTGCGCGAGGTCAGCGACAACATCGCGCACGACCTCCGTACGCCGCTGACCCGCTTGCGCAACCATGCCGAGGCGGCGCTCGCCTTTGGCGGCGACGCGGCGGCGTATCGAACCGCCCTCGAAAAGACGATCGAGGAATCGGACGCACTCATCAAGATTTTCAATGCGCTTCTGCTGATCGCCCGCGCCGAAGCCGGCGGCGGCGTCGAGGCGCAGAGCTTCGACGTCGGCGAAGCCGTCCGAAGCGTGGCCGAACTCTACGAGCCGATCGCCGAAGAGGAGGGCGTCGACTTGAAAGTCGAGACCAAGGGCGCGTTGACGGTCTTGGGAAACCGCGAGCTGGTCGCCCAGACAATAGCCAACCTCGTCGACAACGCGCTCAAATATGGGGCGCCCGAAGCCGGCGCCGAAGTTAAGCCGGAGGTGGTCATCTCGGCGCGCCGGGTCGGGGCGTCGGTCGAATTCGCCATCGCCGACCGGGGTCCGGGCATCGACCTCGCCGACCGCGCCCGCGTGCTCGAGCGCTTCGTGCGGCTCGAGGGTTCGCGCTCTCGGCCGGGCTCCGGGCTCGGACTGTCGCTCGCCGCCGCGGTGGCTCGTATGCATGGCGGCACGGTCGAGCTCGAGGACAACCACCCGGGGCTTCGCGTCTGCGTCGCCTTGCCCGCCGAAGAGGAGTCGCCACGGCTGCCAGCGCCGGCGAGCGGGGGCGTGCATGAACGGCACGCTGGCTGAGCGCATCTTCGACGCGCCGCGTCTCGCCGCGCCGGCGGAAGCGCGCCGCCGTCTTGCCCTCCTCACTCAGTCGTCGGAAGCCTCCGGCCTCGCCGATACGGTCGTAAACGAGGAGGTCCGGAATCTCCTGCTCGGTCTTGCCGATCATTCGCCCTACCTCTGGACCCTGGTCACAGAGGATACGGCGCGTCTTGACCGTCTTCTCAGCCGCCCGCCGCGCGAATCGCTCGATTTGCTCCTCTCCGCGATCGCTACGCGGCGGGACGACGACGAGGCTGCGCTGATGCGAGCCCTGCGCCACGCCAAGCGGGAAGCCGCGCTGCTCATCGCGCTCGCCGACATTGGCGGGGTTTGGGACGTCGTGGCCGCCACCGAGGCGCTGACCTGCTTTGCCGACGCCGCTGTCGGCGCTGCGCTTTCGTTTCTCCTGCGCCGGAATGCGCTCGCCGGACGGCTCGCGCTCGATCCGGACGCCCCGGATCCTCAGGCCCGCTGCGGCATGGTCGTGCTCGCGCTCGGGAAGCACGGCGCGCGCGAGCTCAATTATTCAAGCGATATCGACCTCATCGTGCTCTACGACGCGTCAGCCGCCGGGGTCCCGCAAGGGGCGGAGCCCGGCCCTCTCTTTGTACGCATCACAAAGGCGCTCGCGCGCATCCTGCAGGAGCGAACCGGCGATGGCTACGTTCTGCGAGTCGACTTGCGCCTGCGGCCCGACCCCGCTTCGACCCCGGTCGCGCTGTCAACGCTCAGCGCCTACGCCTACTACGAGACGCTCGGCCAGAACTGGGAACGGGCGGCCCTGATCAAGGCCAGGCCCGCGGCGGGCGATCTCGAGCTCGGCAAGCGCTTCCTGGCCGAGCTCGAGCCTTTCATCTGGCGCAAGTATTTCGACTACGCCGCCATCGCAGACATTCACGCGATGAAGCGCCAGATCCATGCAGTGCGCGGCCACGACCGCGTCGTCGTGCCCGGCCACGACTTGAAGCTCGGCCGCGGCGGCATCCGTGAGGTCGAGTTCTTCGTGCAAACGCAACAGCTCATCTTCGGCGGGCGCCGTCCGCAGATGCGCGGCTCGCGCACGCTCGACATGCTGCGCCAGCTCAGGGCGGACAACTGGGTGAGCGCGGAGGCGGAGGAGGACCTGAGCAAGGCCTATGTCTTTCTGCGCCGGATCGAACATCGTCTGCAGATGGTGGCCGACGAGCAGACGCAGCGCCTTCCGTTCGAACGCGCCCCGCTCGCGCGTTTCGCCAAATTCTGCGGCTACGCACGGCTCGAATCCTTCACCCGGGATCTCACCCATCACCTGACTCGGGTCGAGCGCCACTACGCGCGTCTCTTCGAAGACGCACCGACCCTTACCGCCTCGGCCGGCAATCTTGTCTTTACCGGCGTCTCCGACGATCCCGAAACGCTGGCCACCCTTCGCGAGCTCGGATTCCAAGATCCGGAGGCCGCCGCCGAGACCATACGCGGCTGGCATTTCGGCCGACGCGCCGCGGTCAGGAGCCCGCGCGCCCGAGAAGTGCTGACGGAACTCACGCCCGCGCTGCTCGAAGCCTTCGCCGGCTCTGGCGACCCCGATGTCGCGCTCGTCGCCTTCGACCAGGCGCTGGCGCGCATGCCGGCCTCGGTCGAGCTTCTGTCGATCCTGCGCTCGAACGCCAGCTTGCGCGAACTCTTCGGCGACGTGCTTGGGAGCGCTCCGCGCCTCGCGCAGGTGATCGCGTCGCGCCCGCATGTTCTCGACGCCGCGATCGATCCCGGGCGGGTGAAGGATTTCGACGACAGCCTGGAAGAAGGCCCGATGCGCAAGCGCGTCGAGGCCTATGTCGCCCAGGCGCACAGTTACGAGGATACGCTGAACCGCGCGCGCGATTTCGCCGCCGAGGAAATGTTCCTCATCGGCCTCAATCTCCTGTCGGGCCGGCTCGATCCCGACCGCGCCGGCCGCGCTTACAGCGCGCTCGCGCAAGGCCTGGTCGGACCGCTGCTGACGCGCGTGTCCGACGGGCTTGTCGCCGAATACGGGAGAGTGCGCGGCGGCCGCGTCGCGATCCTTGCCCTCGGCAAGTTCGGCTCGCGAGAGATGACTGCGGCCTCGGACCTCGACCTGATTGTCATCTACGACTTCCCCTCGAACGCCGGGGAGTCGAACGGATCAAAGCCGCTCGGCGCTGCGCTCTATTATTCGCGCCTGGCTCAACGGCTGCTCGCGGCGCTGACCGCGCCGACCAAGGCCGGCCGCCTCTATGAGGTCGACATGCGGCTCAGGCCCTCCGGCCGCCAGGGGCCGCTCGCCACGCAATTCTCGGCCTTCACGCTTTACCAGCGCGACGAAGCGGAGACCTGGGAGCATATGGCGCTGACGCGCGCGCGAGCGATCGCGGGCGATCCGAGCCTCGCGGCCGATGTCGCCGAGGCGGTGCGCGGCACACTCGTCCGCAAGCGCGACCCGGCGAAGATCGCGCGCGAGGTGCGGTCGATGCGCGCGCTGATCGCCAAGGAGAAAGGCGACAAGGACCACTGGGATTTGAAGCTCGCCGCGGGCGGCCTGATGGATATCGAGTTCGTCGCCCAGTATTTGAGCCTCGCCTTCGGACATGCCCGACCCGACATTCTCGACGTCTCAACCCGCAAGGTGATTGAGAAGGCCGGCGCAGCCGGCCTTCTTGCGGCCGGCCATGCCGGGACCCTGATTGAGGCGCATCGGCTCTATACCGACGCGACCCAGTTTATGCGCCTCTCGATCGCTGGCCCCTTCGACCCGGCAAAAGCCGCTGCCGGCGTCAAGCGCCGCATCGCCGCCGCCACCGGCTTTCCGGATTTCGAGGCGTTTGTTGCGGCGTTGGACGAAGCGAGGAAGCGCGTACGCGAGGCCTACGAGGGGATTTTGAAATAATGGGCAATAACGCCGGCGCAGGCTTCGGCGCGACGTGAAGACCTGTGGAGACAGCGATGAAGCATTTTCTCATCAAGTACCGCTTTACCACCGGGTCGGAAGAGGCGTGGCGGCAGCGCATCGCCAAGTTTATCGCGGCGATCGAGGCGGATCCGGTTCTGAAGGACCGGATTTCCTACCGATGTACGAAAGCGAACGCGTCCGCAGACTATTATCACCTCGCTGCGACAGCCGACGACGAGGCGGCCAAGGCGCTCCAGGAGCGCGACTTCTTCAGAGACTATAGCGCCGAGATGAGGAGGCTCTCGGGAGGATCGCTCGAGGTCATGCCGCTCGAGATCCTCGCAGAAACCGATTTTCGTCTATAGTCCGCCCCTCACGCCAGCCCCTCGATCAGCGCCTTCAGCGTCGCGACGGTCGAGGCGTCCGCTTCGCCGTCGACCCGCTCGGGCCGGAAGTGGCGCTGGAAGGCCGTAACGGCGGCTCGGGTATGCCGGTCGTAAACGCCGCTGAGTTCGACGCCGTAGCCGTAGAGCGCGAGCATCGCCTGCAGCGCGCGCACCGGCGGCCCCTCTTCCTCATGATTGAAGAGCGGCGGTCCGGAAAGCGGCGCCGCCGGAATCCAATGGCCGACGCCGCCCCGCCATAAGGCCTCCCAGGGAAAGGCCTCTCCCGGATCGCGTTTGCGCAAGGGCGCGACGTCGGAATGTGCGAGCACGCGCTCCGGCGACATTTTCCAGCGCGAGCAGATGTCGCGCACAAGCGCGATCGTGGCGGCGATTTGCCGCTCGGGGAACGGGGGCAGACCGCCGTCGTGGCCCGGATTGACGATCTCGATGCCGATCGAGGCCGAGTTGAGGTCGCTCTCGCCCTTCCAGAGGGCCTTGCCCGCATGCCAGGCGCGCCGATTTTCCGCGACCAGCTGGTCGATTCGCCCGTCTTCCCAGATCAGGTAATGCGCCGAGACTTCGGAGACCGGATCGACGAGCAGATCGAGCGCCGCTTCGCCCGTCGACATGCCGGTGTAGTGGAGGATGAGGCAGTCCGGACGCCCCTGTCCCCGGCGCGGCCCGTGGTTGGGCGAAGCGACAAACCGGGCGGCCTGCTGACTGTCGGGCGTTAGGTCAGACATAACTTCCCATCATGGCAATCCGCCGGTCAAGTCCGGTGGACAGCCACGACGCCGATCGCCCCGTGGGCCGCTCGCTCCCTCCGGTTGCGTTCAGTAGAACGCGACGCAGACGCGGTTGCCGTTGTAATCGTAACCCCATTGTGCGCAGCGTCGGCCGGTGGGCGTCGCGGCGGCGCCGATCAGCGCGCCCGAGCCCGCGCCGATGGCCGCGCCCGCGAGCGCGCCGCCTGCACTTCCGCCGGAAACCGCAGAGCCGACAATTGCGCCCGCCCCCGCGCCCAGCGCACCGCCGACAAGGGCGTTATTCTGCTGCGGGGTCTGACAGGCCGAGACCGAAACGGCGGCCGACAGCGCCAGCGATAGCGCCAAGATCTTCTTCATCGAGTTCAACTCCCGTCCGTTTGACCGGACCATAAGCATTCGCCCCCGAGAAACGCGACGGGGCGCCCGCGCGCGCAGGCCAGCCGCCTGCTCGGTCGGCACAATCCCATAATCCAGGTAAAGCTGCAATGAACGGGGACCAGGCTTTGTTCCGAGACGCGAGCGCGGACGGGTCCGATTCTCCTTGACCGCCGCGCCCAAGCGCCCCTATGCCCCTTTCGCCAGTCGGCCGGACGGCCGCCGCTTCGAAGCGGAGGAAAGTCCGGGCTCCATACGGATGCGGCGCCGGATAACGTCCGGCGGGGGCGACCCCAGGGAAAGCGCCACAGAAAGCAAACCGCCCAGGCAGAGGGCCGCAAGGCCCTACGCCAAGGGTAAGGGTGAAAGGGTGCGGCAAGAGCGCACCGCGCGGGCGGCAACGTCGGCGGCACGGCAAGCCCCGCCGGGAGCAAGACCGAATAGGAGCGATGCGCTCGCGCCCTCGGGCGTGAGCGGGGCCTCATCCGTTGGCCTTGTCGCTCGGGTTGGTTGCTCGAGGCGCCCGGCGACGGGCGTCCCAGAGGAATGGCCGTCACGTCGGGGGCAACAACCCCGGCCATACAGAACCCGGCTTACAGGCCGGCTGGCGTTCCTACCGCCCGGGGTCCATGCTCGCGAGCGTAATTTGGATCCGGAGAGAGACGAGCATGCTGCGCGCGGACAGGGTGATTGCGGCTGGCGCCTGGTCGGGGGAGCCGGCCGACAGCGTGGTGCTCGATTTCGACGAGCGCTACCGGCGCCGCTTTGTGATGACCGGTGTCGGCGGCCTCGCGTTTCTGCTCGATCTGCCGGAAGCCGCGATGCTGCGCGGCGGCGACGGCCTCAAGCTTGAAGACGGCCGCATCGTTGAAGTGCTCGCCGCGCCCGAGCCGCTCGCCGAGATCCGCGCCGCCGACCCGCTCGGTCTCATGCGCGTCGCCTGGCATCTCGGCAACCGCCATCTGCCGACCGAGCTCATGCCGAAGGCGCTACGCATCCGGCGCGACGCGATCATCGAGGACATGGCCAAGGGCCTCGGCGCCCGCGTGATCGCGCTCGAAGCGCCCTTCAATCCCGAAGGCGGCGCCTATGTGAAGGCCGAGCAGGCTGCCCACGACGACGGCCACGATCATCACGACTATGACCACGATCACGGGCAATCGCATCACGACCACGATCGCTACAGTCACGGACATGATCAACGCCACGATCACGATCATCATGACCGCGAACACCACGACCATGGACATCAGCGTGGCTGAGGCTGACCCGTTCCTCATGCCGCTGATGCTGTGGCTGTCGCCGGCGTTTCCCGTCGGCGCCTTCGCCTATTCGCACGGGCTTGAATGGGCGGTCGAAGCCGGCGACATCCATGACGCGCGCTCGCTCGGCGGCTGGCTAGTCGATCTCCTGACCTTCGGCGCGCCGCGCGCTGACGCCATCCTGTTCGCGGCTGCGTTCCGCTCGGCCGAAGCCGGCGACTGGCCGGCGCTACTAGAGACCAATGCGCTCGCCGTCGCGCTCGCGCCCTCTGCGGAACGGCGCCTCGAGACGACGGCGCAGGGCGCGGCCTTCGTCATGGCGGCTCGCGCCGCGTGGGATTGCGAGCCGCTCGAACGCCTCGCGACTGAGGAGCCGATCGCCTATCCGGCCGCGGTCGCCGCCGCGGCGGCGGGCCATGGACTGCCGCTCGAAGCCAGCCTTCAGGCCTTCGTGCTGGGGCTGATCGCCAACGCCGTCTCTGCCGTTGTCCGGCTCGGGCCGATCGGCCAGACCGACGGTCAGAAGATCCTGGCGGCGCTCCTGCCGAGACTGCGCGCACTCGCGCGTGAGGCCGTGCATTCGACACTCGCCGACCTCGGCGGCGCCGCCTTCCGCTCCGACCTCGCCAGCATGCGCCACGAAACCCAATATTCGAGGCTCTTCCGGTCATGACGACGAACAAACTACGCCCCTTACCCTCACCCCCCCCTCTCCCGCGAAGCGGGAGAAGGTGGCCCGAAGGGCCGGATGAGGGCCCGTCAACGCAGCGAACGGACCCCCCATGACCCCGCCCAAGCAACCCCTGCGCGTCGGCGTCGGCGGCCCGGTCGGCTCCGGCAAGACGGCGCTGATGGAGCAGCTCTGCAAGCGCCTGCGCGATGAGCTCGACATCGCCGCCATCACCAACGACATCTACACCAAGGAGGACGCGCGCATTCTCGTCGAGGCCGGCGCGCTCGCGCCCGAGCGCATCATCGGCGTCGAGACCGGCGGCTGCCCGCACACCGCCATTCGCGAGGACGCGTCGATCAACCTCGCTGCGATCGCCGACATGCGGAAGCGCTTTCCCGCCCTCGACGTGATCCTGATCGAATCGGGCGGCGACAATCTCGCCGCCACCTTCTCGCCTGAGCTCGCCGATCTCACGATTTATGTCATCGACGTCTCGGGAGGCGAAAAGATCCCGCGGAAAGGCGGCCCCGGCATCACCCGCTCGGACCTCCTCGTGATCAACAAGATCGACCTCGCCCCTTACGTCGGCGCCTCGCTCGACGTGATGGCGCGCGACGCCGCCGCGATGCGCAAGACGCGGCCTTTCGTGATGACCGACATGAAGACCGGCAAGGGCGTGGACGAGGTGATCGCCTTCCTGCGCGACAAGGGCGGGCTCGCGGCGGCGTAATCGTCTGGCGAGCCGCGCTAACGCAGTTCCGGCACGGAGAACGCTTCGCCGCCGTAGCCGGCCTCGAGCGGAATTCTCAAGCCCGGGCCGCCGTCGACTTGGGTCCGCTCCGGCACGACAGCGATGACGGGCGCGGACTTCGCGGCCTCGAGCGCCGAGGCCGCGTCGGCATGGCGGGCGAGCTTCCACAAATTCCGCTCGGTCGGGAACAGGAGCTTGAACCGCGCGCCATTGCGTTCGAGCGCTTCGCGCGGCGCAATCCAGATCGAATCGACCGTCTCCCGGCCGTCGTGCGCGAGCGCGTGATCCGGCGGGGCGAGCGCGAGGAAGAAATGGGTATCGAAGCGCTTGGGCAGGAAGGCTGGCGTAATCCAGCGGGCGAAGGGAACGAGGGCGTCGGTCGCCGGAGCAAGGTGCTCGCGCGGCATGAGAGCGGCGAAGGACGTGCTACGGTCGAGCGCGCTCACGCGCTCCGCGGAAACGAACCGCGCATCGCCCCGCGGTCGCGCCAGCAGCACGCCGCATTCCTCGAACGCCTCGCGGATCGCGGCGATCCGGACGGCCCGCGCCGTCTCGTCGAGTCCGTCGGAGACAAGCGCCCCGTCGCGCGCGAGCTCCGCGTCGGCCGACTCCAGCCCCCCGCCCGGGAAGACGAGCGCGCCGGAGGCGAATTCGATCTCGCGATGGCGCACCACCATGAAGACTTCGAGGCCGGTGGGACCGTCTCTGAGCAGCAGGATGGTCGAGGCGGCGCGCGGCGCGGCCGGCGCGGCTGCGGCGGCCGTCAAGCGCGGCTCCGCTCAAGTTCGCGCAGGCGGAAACGCTGGATTTTGCCGGTCGCGGTCTTGGGCAATTCGGCGACAAACTCGATCGCGCGCGGATATTTGTAAGGGGCGAGCCGGTCCTTGACGAAGGTCTTAAGCTCGGCTTCGTCGGCGTGCTCACCAGGCTTCAGCACGACGAAGGCCTTGGTCTTGGTGAGCCCGTCGGCGTCGGGCGCGCCGATGACGGCGGCCTCCAGAACCGCGGGATGCTGGACGATGGTCGCCTCGACCTCGAACGGGCTCACATAGACGCCGCTCACCTTCAGCATGTCGTCGGTGCGTCCCGCGTAGGTCAGGCTGCCGTCGGAATTACGGATGTATTTGTCGCCGCTCTTGGTCCAGTGGCCCTGAAAGGTCTCGCGGGTCTTGGCGCGGTTGCCCCAGTACATCATCGCCGCCGACGGCCCATGGATATAAAGATCCCCGGGCTCGCCGTCGGGAACAGGGCCGCCATCCTCGCCGCGCAGTTCGATTTCGTAGCCGGGCACCGGCCAGCCGGTCGTGCCGTAGCGCACCCGATCCGGCCGGTTGGAGATGAAGATGTGCAGCATCTCGGTCGAGCCGATGCCGTCGACAATGTCGAGGCCGAAATGGCGCTTGAAGCGCTCTCCGATCTCGGCCGGCAGCGCCTCCCCCGCCGACGAGACAAGCCTGAGCGCGACCTCGTCGCGCGCGGGCATATTGGGCGAGGCCAGCATGCCGGCGAAGCCGGTCGGCGCGCCGTAGAAGACCGACGGCTTCACGCCCCCTACCCCGCCCGTCCAGCGCTTGAAGACTGCGTCGGGTGTGGGGCGATCGGCCATCAGCAGCACTGTTGCGCCGACGGCGAGGGGAAAGGTCAAAGCATTGCCCAGCCCATAGGCGAAGAAGAGCTTGGCGCCGGAGAAACAGACGTCGTCTTCCCTTAGGCCCAGGATCGCCTTGCCGTAGAGCTCCGTCGTCCAATAGGGGTTGGCGTGCGAATGCACGGTCCCTTTGGGCCGGCCGGTAGAGCCGGAGGAATAGAGCCAGAAAGCGGGATCGTCGGCTCTGGTCGGCGCCGGCCGCACGAGCGGCGCGTGCCGGTCGAGAAAGGCTTCGAACTCAGCCTCGCCAAATTCGAGCGGCTGGGCGGGTCTCGAGACGATGACCTTGTGGACCTCGTGGTCGGACTTGGTCAGCGCGGCTTTCAGAACGGGCTTCAGCGCGCCGCTGACGAATGCAGCCTGCGCGCGCGAATGCTCGAGCATGTAGGCGCAGTCGTCGGCGGTCATGAGTGTATTGACCGCCACCGGCACGACGCCCGCCAGCATCGCGCCAAGAAACGTGACCGGCCAGTCGTTGCAGTCCTGCATGAGGATCAGCACGCGCTCCTCGCGCTTGACGCCTGAGTCCCTCAACGCGGCGGCAAGGCGGCGCGCGCGCTCGTCGAGCGATCCGTAGGTGAGCGCACCCACATCATCGATGAAGGCCGCCTTGGCCGCGCGGCCTACGTTCACCCCGAGGAGATGCTCAGCAAAGTTGAACGCCTCCGGGGGCGCAGGGACGGCGCTGGCGCTCATTCGTCCTTATCTCCTCCCGAAGGTGGGCCGAAGGGCGGGTAAGGGCTTGCCCGCTCCTCAATTCAATGCACTATGTTGCCTGAATGGTTCTCTTAGGAGCGCAGAATATCCATGTCAAATACGATGGCGTCCCCCCGCCGGGCCGCGTTGCGCGACCAGGTCGCCGGCAGCGAACCGAGGGAGCCGTTCCTGATTGCGCTTGGCGAGCGTGTGCGCGCGCTGCGCGCCCGTCGTGGCATGACCCGCAAGGCGCTGGCCCTGGCGACGGAGGTCTCCGAGCGGCATCTCGCTAACCTCGAATATGGCGTCGGCAACGCCTCAATCCTTGTTCTTCTGCAAGTAACCCAGGCACTCCAGTGTTCCTTCGCCGAGCTTCTGGGCGACCCTAAGACCCAGTCGCCCGAATGGCTAATGCTCTGTGATATGCTCGAAAACTGTGACGAGGCGATGCTGCGTCGCATTCGAATCGCCGCCGGCGAGTTGATCGGGGCTGGCGCCGGCGCGGACGAAGACACGCATGGCCGGTCGTCACGGATCGCGCTCATCGGCCTGCGCGGCGCAGGCAAGTCGACGCTCGGTCGCATGCTGGCGGAAGACCTTGATTTCCCGTTCGTCGAGCTCAGCCGAGAGATCGAGAAACTGGCCGGGTTCAGCACGGCCGAGATTCTCGGCCTCTACGGCCAGAATGCCTACCGGCGCTACGAACGCCGCGCCCTCGAGGAGGCGATCCGGGTCTCTCCCGAGGCGGTGATCGCAACCGCGGGCGGCATGGTCTCAGATTTGATGAGCTTCAACCTTTTGCTTCAGCGCTGCACGACAGTATGGCTCCGCGCCGCTCCCGAGGACCACATGAGGCGCGTCATGGCGCAGGGCGACATGCGGCCGATGGCGGCGAGCGCTGAGGCGATGGAGGACTTGAAGTCGATCCTCGCCAGCCGCTCAGCCTTCTATTCGAAGGCCGAGCATCAGATCAACACCAGCGCCCAGCCGCTCCTGGAGACGTTTCAGATTCTGCGCGCCGAGGTGCGGGGGGCGCTGCGCCTGCCGGCCTGACGGTTGCGCGGGCAGCAAAAGAGACGCAGTGACAAAATCGATTCTTGCAATAAAATGCCTGTCCAGGAGAGGCTGATGAACCATTCGGATCCGGTCGACTACCAAACCGCGCCCGAGGATTACCGCCACTGGAAGCTGCGGTTCGACGGTCCCGTGGCGACGCTACTGGCCGATTTCGACGAGAATGCCGGCCTGCGTCCAGGCTACAAGCTCAAACTCAACAGTTACGACCTCGGCGTCGATATCGAGCTCAACGACGCCGTCAATCGCATCCGCTTCGAGCATCCGGAAGTGCGCGCGGTCGTCATCACCAGCGCGCGGGAGAGAGTGTTCTGCTCCGGCGCCAACATCTTCATGCTCGGCGTCTCCAGCCATGCCTGGAAAGTCAATTTCTGCAAGTTCACCAACGAGACGCGCAACGGCCTCGAAGATTCCTCGAGGGACGGCGGGCTCAAGTTTCTCGCGGCCGTCAACGGCTCCTGCGCCGGCGGCGGCTACGAGCTCGCGCTCGCCTGCGACGAAATTCTTCTGGTCGATGACCGGAGCAGCGCTGTCAGCCTGCCCGAGGTTCCACTGCTCGGCGTGCTTCCCGGCACGGGCGGATTGACGCGGCTGACCGACAAGCGCCACGTCCGGCACGACCTCGCCGACGTCTTCTGCACGACGAGCGAGGGCGTGCGCGGGCAGAAGGCGGTCGACTGGCGTCTTGTCGATGCGATCGCCAAGCCGGCGCAGTTCGCAGCCAAGGTCCAAGAACGGGCGTTGGCGCTCGCCTCCGCCAGCGACCGGCCGGACTCTGCGACAGGCGTCGAACTGACGCCGATCGACCGGGTCGTCGAAGCCAACGGCTTGCGCTATTCCCACGTTTCGGTCGCGATCGACCGCGGCGCGCGCACCGCCACATTTACCGTGAAGGGGCCCGCCGGTCCGCAGCCTTCCGACGTCGCCGGAATTCTGGCGGCTGGCGCCAAATGGTACCCGCTCGCGCTCGCGCGCGAGCTCGAAGACGCAATCCTCTCGATGCGCACCAACGAACTCGAGATCGGCGTCTGGCTGATCAAGACCAGGGGCGATCTCGCGGCCACGCTCGCGCTAGACGCGACGCTCCGGACGCTGAAAGGGCATTGGCTGGTCCGCGAAACGATCGGTTATCTGCGCCGAACCTTCAGCCGGCTCGACGTCACGTCGCGCAGCCTCTTCGCGCTGATCGACGAGGGTTCGTGCTTTGCCGGCAGTCTGCTCGAGCTGGCGCTGGCCTGCGATCGGATTTACCACCTCTCCCTTCCGGGCGAGGCGGGTCGTTCGCCGAAGATCGCCGTCGCCAAATCAAATTTCGGCGACTATCCGATGGCGACAGGGCAAAGCCGCCTGGGGCGCCGGTTCTATGACGAGAAGCCCGCGCTCGCGGCCGTGACCGCGAAGATCGGCCAGCCTTTGGACGCGAATGCGGCGTTGGCTCTCGGGCTCGCGACCAGCAGTCCCGACGACATCGACTGGACCGACGAGGTCAGGCTCGCGATCGAAGAGCGCGTGTCGCTGAGCCCGGATGCGCTGAGCGCCATGGAGGCCAACCTTCGCTTCAACGGGCCAGAGACCATGTTCACCCGCATATTCGGCCGGCTCACGGTCTGGCAAAACTGGATCTTCCAGCGGCCGAACGCCGTCGGCGACAAGGGCGCGCTGAAAGTCTACGGCAAGGGCGAGAAAGCCGCCTTCGACTGGAATCGCGTCTAGTCTCTCGGGAGAAAGCGCATGGGCCATGTCGACGCCGCGGTCTTCAGACAGCATCTGATCGACCCTGAAATCTGCATTCGCTGCAACACCTGCGAGGCGACATGCCCGGTCGGGGCGATCACCCACGACGCGCGCAATTACGTAGTCGACGCCGATAAGTGCAATCTCTGCATGGCGTGCATTCCCCCGTGTCCGACGGGCAGCATCGACAATTGGCGCACCATGCCGCGCGCCGCAGCTTACGGCCTTGACGCGCAGTTGAGCTGGGACGCGTTGCCTGAGGAACTCAGCAGTGAGGAGCTCGACGATGCGGGCGTTCCGACCGGGGCCGAGCGAGGCTCGGAGCCGCCCCCGCAGGCGTCGCCCGTCCCCGCGAGCGACCAAGACGCGTTCCGGGTCGCGGACTATGCCGCCGTCATTCCGCCGTGGTCCGCCGCCCACGCCTTCGTGAACCTTTACGGCCCGCGGGCGGCCGAGAAAACGATCGCGGCGGTCGTCACCGGCAACGTTCGAGTGACGGAGGTCGGCAAGGACTATGACACCCATCACATCGTGCTCGACTTCGGCGCGACGCCATTTCCTGTTCTTGAAGGCCAGTCGATCGGCGTCGTGCCGCCAGGCCTCGACGAAGATGGAAGGCCGCACCACCCTCGCCAGTATTCGATCGCGAGTCCGCGCAACGGCGAACGGCCGGGCTACAACAATGTGTCGCTCACGGTAAAGCGCGTGCTCGAGGATCATCAGGGCCGGCCGGTGCGCGGCGTGGCGAGCAACTACCTTTGCAACGCCAATGTCGGCGACAAGGTCGAAGTCATCGGACCGTTCGGCGTGAGCTTCCTGATGCCGAACCATCCCAGAAGCGCCATCGTGATGATTTGCACCGGCACCGGCAGCGCGCCGATGCGGGCCATGACCGAATGGCGCCGACGCCTGCGCAAATCCGGCAAGTTCGAGGGCGGCAAGCTGATGCTGTTCTTTGGCGCGCGCACCAAGGAGGAACTGCCGTACTTCGGGCCGCTCGGAAACCTGCCCAAGGACTTCATCGACATCAACTTCGCGTTCAGCCGGACGCCGGGCCAGCCGAAGCGCTATGTCCAGGATCTGATGCGCGAGCGAGCCGCGGACCTCGCCCCTCTGCTCTCCGACCCGAATGCCTATTTCTACGTCTGCGGACTGAAGGCGATGGAGGAAGGCGTGGTTCTCGCGCTCGGCGACGTGGCGCGGCAGGCCGGCCTCGATTGGGAGGCGATCGGCCCCGCGCTCAAGCGCGACGGCCGGCTTCATCTCGAAACGTACTAGACAGGGATTAACCACAATGTCGTCCGGCCCTCCGGCCATAACCAATCGCCGCTCGGCCCGCGTCCAAACCAGGAGGAAAACTCATGAGCTCCGTCGAAACCGCGAATGAAGCTGCTGGAACGATAGGCTCCGATCGCTTCGTCGAAATCAGCTACGACGACGTCATCCCGAACAATGTCGATCTTTCCTCCGACAAGCAGCTCCAGCGCGCGCTGGAGACATGGCGGCCCAATTATCTCGACTGGTGGAACGACATGGGGCCCGAGGGCTACCAGCAGTCCGAGGTTTACCTGCGCACCGCGGTCGGCGTTGACCCCAGCGGCTGGGCCAAGTTCGGACATGTGAAGATGCCGGCCTATCGCTGGGGCATCCTGCTCGCGCCCAAAGCCGAGGGACGCACGATCCCTTGCGGCCGCCACAAGGGCGAGCCGGCGTGGCAGGAGGTGCCGGGAGAGTATCGGTCGCTCCTGCGCCGGCTGATCGTGGTGCAGGGCGACACCGAGCCCGCCTCGGTCGAGCAGCAGCGCTACCTCGGCGCGACCGCGCCCAGCCTGTACGACATGCGCAACCTTTTCCAGGTCAATGTCGAGGAAGGCCGCCACCTGTGGGCCATGGTTTATCTCTTGGTGAAATATTTCGGCAAGGATGGCCGGGAGGAGGCCCAAGCCCTTCTTGAGCGCCAGAGCGGCCAGCAGGACAACCCCCGCATCCTCGGCGCCTTCAATGAACGCACGCCGGACTGGCTGTCGTTCTTCATGTTCACCTACTTCACCGACCGCGACGGCAAGATGCAACTGGCGGCGCTCGCCGAGAGCGGGTTCGATCCCCTGTCCCGCACGTGCCGGTTCATGCTGACCGAAGAGGCCCATCACATGTTCGTCGGCGAGACCGGCGTACAACGCACCATCGAGGCGACTTGCGCCGCGATGGTCAAGGCTGGCGTCACGGACCCGAACGATGTCGAAGCCGTCCGCAAGCTCGGCGTCGTCGACCTTCCGCTGCTCCAGCGCAAGGCGAACTTCCATATCTCGGTCACGCGCGACCTGTTCGGCAGCGAGATCTCGAGCAACGCCGCCGAGGCGTTCAGCTCCGGCATCAAGGGCCGCTTCAACGAAGCCAATCTCAAGGGCGACGACCACGTGCTGCAGGACGCGACTTACGGCGTGACCCGCGTCATCGACGGCAAGCTGGTCGAGGAAGAGGTTCCGGCGCTGCGGGCGATCAACAGCCGGCTGCTCGACGACTACATCGCCGACTGCCAGGGCGGCGTCGAACGCTGGAACAAGGTGATCGAGAAAGCCGGAATCGCCTTCAAATTCGCTCAGCCGCACAAAGGGTTCAACCGCAAGATCGGCGAGTTCGCGGGCAACCGCATCAGCCCCGCGGGCGAGGTTCTGACGGAGGAGCAATGGCAGGCCGAGAGCGGCCGCTGGCTGCCCAACGACGCCGACATGGATTTCATCGCCTCGCTGATGAAGCCGTGCCACGAGCGCGGCAAATACGCGAGCTGGATCGCGCCGCCGCGCGTCGGCGTCAACAACCAGCCCGGCGACTTCGAATATGTGAAGATCTACTGAGCTTCTCGGCAGCGCCTAGAGTCTTGCGATGCAGCCGCGCTGCTCAAGCTCGGTGATGACTCGGTCCGCGAGAGCTTCCGCGCTCTCCTCGGCGGAGTTGAGAACCAGCTCCGGGGTCTCGGGCGCTTCGTAAGGCTGATCGACGCCGGTGAAATTCTTGATCTCGCCCGCGAGCGCACGCTTGTAGAGGCCCTTCGGGTCACGCGCGATGGCGGCTTCTAGGGTCGTCTCGACATAGATCTCTATGAATTCGCCCTCCGCGGCGGTGTCCCTCACGAGTCGCCGTTCAGCGCGGAATGGCGAGATGAACGAGCACAACACGATCAGTCCGACGTCGGTCATCAGCTTCGCCACCTCGCCGATGCGCCGGATATTCTCGACGCGGTCGGCGGCGGTAAAGCCAAGGTCCTTGTTGAGGCCGTGACGAACATTGTCGCCGTCGAGCAGCGCGGTATGGGCGCCGCGCGCATGGAGCTTGGTCTCGACCAGATTGGCGATCGTCGACTTGCCGGCGCCCGATAAGCCGGTGAACCAGAGGATGGCCGGCTTCTGGTGCTTCTGCTCGGCATGCGCCTCTCGCGTGACCGTCATTCCGTGTCGATGGACGTTTGTCGCCCGCCTGAGGCCGTGCGCGATCATGCCCGCCGCCGCGGTCTCGTTGGTCTGGCGATCGATGAGGATGAAGGCGCCCATTTCGCGGTTTTCGGCGTAGGCGTCGTAGGCGACCGGCATGGTCGTGGCGATGTTGCAGAAACCGACTTCGTTGAGGTCCAGGCGTTTCGCGGCGAGCTTGTCGAAGTTGTTGACGTCGACCCGGTGCTTGAGATCGGTGATTGAGGCAGGGGTCGTGCGCGCGCCGATCTTCATCAGATACGAGCGTCCCGGAAGCATCGGCTCGGCGCTCATCCAAAGGATGTGGGCCGTGAACTGGTCGGCGACTTCGGGCCTGCTCTCGGGATGCGCCAACACGTCGCCGCGCGCGATGTCGACCTCGTCGGCCAGCGAAAGCGTCACGGCGTCCCCGGCTTCGGCGCCCTCGACCTCCTGATCCGCCGACCAGAATGCGGGCGACCTCGGTCTGGCGGCCAGATCCGGCGACGACGATCGGGTCGCCGCGCCTGACCCGGCCGCTCGGAATCGTGCCCGTAAAGCCCCGGAAATCGAGATGCGGGCGGTTGATCCATTGCACGGGCAGACGAAAAGGCGCGGCTCTCCGGTCTTCCTCGACCTCGATGCGCTCGAGGTGCTCGAGCAAATGGGCTCCCTGATACCAGGGCGTACGCGCGCTTCTCGAGGACACGTTGTCGCCGAAGCGCGCGGAAATCGGGATGGCGTGAAGCGAGCGAAACCCGAGCAACTCCGCAAACTTGCGATAGTCGATGACGATGTTGCGAAAGATCCTTTCGTCGTAGCCGACGAGATCGATCTTGTTGACCGCGAGCACCACATGCCGCACGCCCAGGAGTGAAACGATGATCGAGTGTCGATGGGTCTGGGTCAGAAGGCCCTTGCGCGCATCGACGAGCACGATCGCGAGATCCGCGTTCGAGGCTCCGGTCGCCATGTTTCGGGTATATTGCTCATGGCCGGGTGTGTCGGCGACGATGAACGAGCGCGCAGACGTTGCGAAATATCTGTAGGCGACATCGATGGTGATGCCTTGTTCGCGCTCGGCCTCGAGGCCATCGACGAGCAGCGCGAAATCGATGCTGTCCTCCGTCGTGCCGAACTTCTTCGAGTCGCGCTCGAGCGCGACGAGCTGATCGTCGAAAATCAGCTTCTTCTCGTAAAGCAGGCGCCCGATGAGCGTCGACTTGCCGTCGTCGACCGAGCCGCAGGTGAGCAGGCGCAAGGTCGGCAGCGCGGCGCTCGAGGTCTCGCCCATCAGAAGTACCCCTCGCGCTTCTTCTTCTCCATCGACCCGGATTCGTCGGTGTCGATGAGACGTCCCTGCCGCTCGGAGGTTGTCGCAGCGCGCATTTCGGCGATGATGTCGTCGAGCGTCTCGGCGTCCGACTCGATCGCCCCGGTTAGCGGATAGCAGCCAAGCGTGCGGAAGCGAACCCGCAACATTCTCGGCTTTTCGCCCGGACCCAGCGGCAGCCGGTCGTCGTCGACCATGATGAGCGCACCCGAGCGTTCGACGACTGGGCGGACTTTCGAAAAATAAAGCGGCACTACCGGAATGCGCTCGGCCTGAACGTATTCCCAGACGTCGAGCTCGGTCCAGTTCGACAGGGGGAACACCCGCATCGACTCGCCCTCGCGGATGCGGGTGTTGAACAGCCGCCAGAGTTCGGGGCGCTGATTGCGCGGATCCCAGGCGTGGGCGGCGGATCGATGCGAAAAGATGCGCTCCTTGGCGCGGCTCTTCTCTTCGTCGCGACGCGCTCCGCCGAACGCCGCGTCGTAGCGCCCGATACCGAGCGCCTGGCGAAGCGCCTCGGTCTTCATCACCTGGGTATGGACCTGCGACCCGGACGCGATCGGCGACACGCCTCTTTTGACCCCGTCCTGATTGATGTGGACGATGAGTTTGACCCCAAGCCGGCGCGCCGTCTCGTCGCGGAAGGCGATCATCTCCCGGAACTTCCAGGTCGTGTCGACGTGAAGCAGCGGGAACGGCGGCTTGGCGGGATGAAACGCCTTCATCGCCACGTGCAGCATGACGCTCGAGTCTTTTCCGATCGAATAAAGCATAACCGGATTGCGCATTTCTGCGACAACCTCACGCATTATGTGGATTGACTCCGCTTCTAGACGTCTGAGATGGGCTGGCAGCGAACTTGTCACGGAAGGTTCCAGAAAGAGCGGCGCTTTTATGCGGCTGCGGCTGACAAAGCAACAACTTCACGCTTCATCTCTCGCGGCGCAGGCGGGCGCGCCTGGGGCGGTGAGGTGGACCGCGGTCTTGAGGGTAAGGACGGGGAACCAGAGCTTTCCTGTAACGCAAGGCCGTCGCGCCGTCTGCGTAATAGTCGCTGTGCTCGCCGAAGAGGTGAAAAGCCGACTTTTCATAAAGGGCGATGGCGGCCGCATTGTCGTAGCGCACCTCGAGCGTGAGCGCGGCGCGCCCATGCAGCCGCGCATATTTCTCGCATGCCTGGAGCAGGGCGGAACCGACGCCGCGCCGGGCAAAGCGCGCGTCCACCGCAATCGAGTAGATGCGCGCGGCGCGCCCCCCTTTGCGGAGCGCAACGAGCGCATAGCCCGCGATCTCATCATCGATGGTCGCAACGAGCACGGGCCGATGGGGCGCGGTCAGGAAATAGCGCAGCGAACGGCGGGAGACCCGATCTTCCGGAAACGAATCGTATTCGAGTCGGGTGATCGCGTCGAGATCGTCGAGGACCGCCGCGCGAACGACAGGGCCGCCTTTGTCCATAGCGGAAGTCCGTTTCCGATCGTGCCCGAGGATGCGCGACGCTGTTATCCCGCCGGTCGACGGTGAGTCCATCCTCGCGTTCCCGGAGATGGTGTATGAGCCTTCGGCGGTCGCGTCTTTTGCCGAAGGACATTTGTGAACATGAATGGGGCCGAATCCCGTCTCGCAGCCTTGAAGCCGCTGCTTGAGGACATCCATCGCCGGCTGGAGCTCGGATTCGCATTTCGCCTCTGGGACGGATCGACCGTTCCCGCCGGCTGGCCGGCTGATGAGCTCGCCATCGCCTTCGCCGATGAAGGCGCGATCGCCGGGCTGATCAAGGCGCCCAATGTGACGACGCTCGCGAACCTCTGGGCGGCGGGTCGGGTCGATCTCAAGAACGGGACTCTGTTCGATCTCGTGGCGCGCCGGCCGAAGGGCCGCACGCGCGATCTGCGCAAGTCGCTCGCTTCCTTCAAGACGGTGCGCGCGCTCATGCCGTTTCTGTTCGTGCCGCGCGGAGGCCCATGGCCGCTCGAGCATATCGGACGCGACCGCGAGAGCGACGGATCGGAGGCCGAGAACAAGCGCAACATCGCCTATCACTACGACGTCTCCAATGCGTTCTACGCGCTTTGGCTGGATGAGGACATGGTCTACACCTGCGCCTATTTCCACGACTGGAGCGACGACATCGCCAAGGCCGAACGGCAGAAGCTCGACATGGTCTGCCGCAAGCTGAGGCTCAAGCCCGGCGAGACGATGCTCGACATCGGCAGCGGCTGGGGCTCGCTCGCCTGCCACGCCGCCCAGCACTATGGGGCGCAGGTCGTCGGCGTGACGCTGTCGGAGCAGCAGATCGCCTTCGCGCGCGAGAAGGTCGAGCGCCTTGGCCTCGCCGACCGGGTAACGTTCGAACTGCGCGACTATGCGCTCATGGAAGGCGAAGCCCGCTTCGACAAGATCAGCTCGGTCGGCATGTTCGAGGCGATCGGCATCGGGCACTTCGAGACCTATTTTCGCACTGTCCAGCGCCTGCTGAAGCCCGGCGGCTTTTATCTGCATCACGCGATTACCCGCCCGGGCGGAAGCCATGCCGCGCGCACCGGCAAGAAGCGGCCGGAATTCCAGGCGCTGACGCGCTACATCTTCCCCGGCGGCGAACTCGACTATCTCGGCCGCACCATCACCAATCTCGAGCTCCACGGCTTCGAGATCCGCGACGTCGAGTGCTGGCGGGAGCACTACCAGCTGACCACCCGCCTCTGGCACGATCGTCTGAGAGCGCGCTGGGACGAGGCGGTCGCGGCGGTGGGGGAAACGACGGCGCGCGTCTGGCTTGCCTATCTCGCCGCCTGCTCGATCACCTTCGAGCGCAACAGCGCCGGCGTCTACCAGACGCTGGCGATGAAGCGGGTGCGGGCCCCAAGCGGCCTGCCGCCGACTAGGGCGGACTGGTATCGATAGCCCCGCCTTTGTGAATTGATCCGCGGGCGGCTACATTCCTCATCGAGACGAAGGGAACGAGACCATGGCGCAGAAGCTCGACATCATCAAAGGCGAGGCGCCCGGCGGCGGCGTCAGGGCGGTCAGCAACGCCGAAGCCGAAGGCGCGTTCCGCACCATTCTGCAATGGATCGGCGAGGACCCCGACCGCGACGGACTGCGCGAGACGCCCGACCGGCTCGTGCGCTCGTTCCGCGAATATTTCGCCGGCTACGACGAGGACCCGGAGCAGGTGCTGAACAAGACCTTCTCCGAGGTCGAGGGCTACGACGAGATGATCGTGCTGCGCGGCGTCACCTTCGAGAGCCATTGCGAGCACCATGTCGCGCCGATCATCGGACGGGTCTGGGTCGGCTATATTCCGGATCGCCGGGTCGTCGGCATCTCGAAGCTCGCCCGCGTGGTCGAGATCTTCTCCCGCCGCCTCCAGATCCAGGAGCGCCTGACCGCCCAGATCGCCAATGCGGTCGAGAATGCGCTCAAGCCCAGGGGGGTCGCGGTGGTGGTCAAGGCCGCCCATCACTGCATGATCAGCCGCGGCGTCCACAAGCGCGGCTCCGACCTCGTCACCAGCCGCATGCTCGGCGTCTTCCGCGACCAGCCGATGACCCGGAGCGAGTTCCTGTCGCTGGTCAACGCGGACAAGACGGAGTAAAATGACACGCGGTGATTGGCGCGGAGCCGACCGAAGCTAAATCAGGCGCCTTGAAGCTTCGCCGCCACAGAACGGAAGCTCGCCAGCGCTGCTTCTAGGCTCTCGACGACTTCGGCCGCGACCTCATCCGGCGGGGGCAAAAGGTCTGGGTCGTCGAGCGTGTCGTCCTTGAGCCAGAAGATGTCGAGGTTGAGCTTGTCGCGGGCCATCAGCGCGTCGAGCGGGAATTTGCGAAAGCGCTCGCTCTCCTTGCGCTCGTAAGCCTGGCCTGAGCGATAGCAGGCGACGAAATCGTCGAGGTCGGCGCGCGTCATCGGCCGCTCTTTGAGCGTGAAGCGCTGGTTGGTGCGCAGATCGTAGATCCACAGCGCCTTGGTCGCGGCCTCGTCGGACGGCGGCGCCTTGTCGAAGAAGAGCACGTTCGCCTTGACGCCCTGCTTGTAGAAAATGCCGGTCGGCAGACGCAGCAGGGTGTGGAAATTGAAGTTGCGCAGCAGACGCCGCCGTATCGTCTCGCCGGCGCCGCCTTCAAACAGCACGTTGTCCGGCATGACGACCGCCGCTTCGCCATTCGGCGTCGAGCGCGCTCATGATATGCTGCAGAAAGTTGAGCTGCTTGTTCGATGTGGTGACGAAAAAGTCCGAGCGGTCGTAGTCCTCGCGTTCGGTGTCGACCTCGCCGTCGTCGCGCACGACGCGGTAGCTCTGCTTCCTGCCGAACGGCGGATTGGTGAGGATCACGTCATAGACGCGGCCGCCAGCGTTCAACAGCGCGTCCTTCTGCTCGATCATCGTCTCGACGCCGGTGATGCCGTGCAGATAGAGGTTCATCGCCGCCAGACGCACAACTTCCGGCACGATGTCGATGCCGGAGAACTTCGTCGCGCAAGCTCCTGATAGACCCGCTTGTCTTGGGCGCGGGGGTTCTTCTTCATGTGTTCCCACGCCGAAAGCAGAAAGCCGCCGGTGCCGCAGGCAGGATCGTGGACGCTCTGGCCGGGGTCGGGATCGACGACCTCGACGATCGCCTCGATCAGCGCGCGGGGGGTGAAGTATTGTCCTGCGCCCGATTTGACGTCCTCGGCATTGCGCGCAAGCAGCCCCTCGTAGATCTCGCCCTTCACGTCGACCGGCAGGCTGAGCCAGGTTTCCGAGTCGATGAGCCCAACGAGGCGCTTGAGTTTGGCCGGGTCCTGGATCTCGTTCTGGGCCTTGAGAAAGACTACGCCGATGACGCCGGACTGGCGCGAGAGCGTCTCGAGCAGCTTGACGTATTTCGCCGCCAGCGCTTCGCCGGCAAGTTCCTTGATGTCTTCCCAGCGAGAACCAGCGGGGAGAGAGCGACGGCTCGCCGATCAGCGTCGCGCGTTCTTCGTCCATCTTGAGGAAAAGGAGATAGGAGATTTGCGAGATATAGGCCTGATAGGAGACGCCCTGATCGCGCAGCACATGCGCGAAATTCCAGACCTTGGCGACGAGAGTTTCGGAGTTCATGTCGGCTCAAGCTCTCGGGCCGGGCGGCCTCGACGTCGCGGCGAAGCGTCGGGCGTTGCTAGTCGCGCAAGCAGCGCGCTCGCGGGCTCGTCGGCCGGGTCTTGCGGCACAAGGCGGCCCTCGAAGGAGGCCTTTAAGATCGATTGTTTGAGGCGCGCCGCATCTCCCGTCTCGGCATCGAGCAGCTTTTCTGCATCGTCCGCCGCGGCGAATGCTTCGGAAACGCGCCGTAGGATTTCTAATGCTTCTGAAGTAGGAGGAAGCGGAACCGGAAGCAGGCTTAATTTGGACATGCTAATCGAGGCTAGGTTTGTCGTCTGCTTGCCCTGCTCGATGAAGAAGCGACGACCCATTTCGTTCGCATAGTTCGAAATGAAATATGGGTTTACGCCCTCACAGCAAGGTCGAGCGCGAAAGACGTGGTTTTGATGGATCATTGACTGAATGGAACCGTCCCACACCCAGCCTCGGCCTATCTTGTCTCGGTCTCCGCCCTCGTTCAGTAGGATATCTCCCGGCAATAGCTTGAGCCGCGTCGCCGTATCGCATTCAACAACGATCGTCTTGACTTCGGTGAGGTCGATGCGGCCGCGTTGAACATTCGCGACCCGAAGGTATGGGACCGCCACCGGGTTCTCGGGCTTACGTTTCTGATCGACTGTCACTCCGCCGACGATCTCTGTGAGCTCGCCCAGCGTCGTCCATACCCAGCCGATGAGGAAGCGAAGCCAGCTCGCCTTGGCCTGATGCTGTCTCTCCGCTTAAGCGACGGGTTCGGGCCTTCGTTGGCTTGCGTTTGAGCCGCTCCTCCTTAATTTGCTTAAGGAGGTCGACGCCCGTCTCCCGAGGCTCGTTCGCGACTCGCCAGTCGCGCGTGAGTTCGCCGGTGACGGCGGCCTTCAGCAGCGCGCGGCGGAAGAGGTTGAGTCCCTTGCGCGCCTCCGCCAACGCCACCTCTCCTTCCGCGATCTCGGCGAACAGCGCGTCGATCCGCTCGACGATGCGGCGCTGTTCGTTTGTCGGCGCGATAGGGATGGGAAGCCGTTCAAGAGCGTCCGCCTCGATGCTGTTGACCGTTGTGCCGTCTTTCGCACAGTCGGTCAGAACCAGCCTCGACGCGCTCTTGAGATACTTAGCGACATATGCGGCTGTTATTCCTTCACGAGGCGTCAGCGCTCTGAGGTCCTGGTTCAGCGTAACCGTGCGATCCGTGACCGCAACAGGGAACGTGTGCCTCAAGATCCCCGAGCGCATCACCATAAGGACCGACGACGCGGGCACGTATTTGGCCGAAGATAGCGCTACCGCCTCCTCGGTGATTGCGTCCTCCGTCTCGCCGATAACATCTGTCTTCATGTCCTTCGGCGAGACCCATGGGACAGAACCACCGCGCCAAAATCCCGAGTTCGACTTCGACGGCGTTCCCCGCCTGTCCATTTTCCGAGGTCGCCCAACTTGGCCAACGCCCAGCCACGCGGCAGTTCCGACGGCACCTCATTCGCGTCGGTCTTCGCCCCCACTACATTCACGCCGCCCGACCTCCACGCACCCTTCTGATCACGCGACCAGCGCATCCGTCAATTCGTCCAGCAGTTGCGGAAGCCGGGCTCCAAACAGCGCCTTCGCTCTGATGATCCCGCCGCGCGCGGCAAGGTCCGGAGCTTCCGCCAAATCATCCGACGTTGCTTCGACGTTGACAGCGAGGTGGTCACGGATCGCGGCGAGCCAAGACCGCTGCTCGTCGGTGTAGACCCGCCCCGCCCTCTCTTCGCGCCCCAGCCAGAGGTTGAAGCGGCCGGCGACGAGCGCGGGCAGCGGCTCCAGCGCCTCCGCCTCGCCGATGGCGTAGCGCACAAGCATGACGATGTCGGCAAGCGTGCCGGCCGGATTGCCGCGCACCTTGTCGGCCGCAAGACGCTTGTAGGCGCGCCAGATGTCGGGCGGCTGCAACAGCCAGGGCGGGCGCTTCATCGCCTCGCGCAGATCGTCGAGCGCCTGATAGGTGAGCCACCTCTGCGCGTGCGGCAACCGATAGAGGATTTGCAGAGCGACGAGTTCGTCGCGCTTGTCTTCCAGAAAACGGTTGAAGCGCTCGACCTCTTCGCCCGCTCTCTTGGCGTCCCAGCCGGAGGAGACAACGGCATCGGTCGTGATCGTGTCGATCCGAATGTCCGCCGCCTCCTTCACCTCGACCAACAGGCGTCGAAGCGCGGGATCGTCAAAAATGCGCGCCGCCTCGTCCATCGCCGCGATACGTTCGCGCTTCTGTTCGGCCTCGGGCGCGTCTTTCGATATCCGCTGTGCGAGCGCGTCGGGGTCGATTGCGCCGAGAAGCCGGGCGGCGAGGCCGGCAAGATCGACGCCCGCTTGCGCAGCTATTCTTCCTCGATCTCGGTCGCCGATGCGCCGGTCGAGCGCAGCGAAGCGCGCGGCAAGCGTCGCAAATGCGTCCTCATCGCGACGTCCCGCGGCGACCTGTTCGAGGAGCTTCTCGAAGCCGATCTTGCGGTCGCGCTCCAGAGGCTGCGAAACGGACTTTGAGGCTCTCTGTGACGCCAACAGCGTCGATCAGCACAAAGCGGGTCTTGGCGTCGGCGTCGGGCGTCACCTCGCGCAGCTTCTCGGGCGTGATCGTGCGCGCGCCCCTGCCCTTCATCTGCTCGAAATATTGAGCCGCCGTGACGTCGCGCAGGAAGATCAGCGCCTCGATAGGCTTCACGTCGGTGCCGGTTGCGATCATGTCGACGGTGACGGCGACGCGCGGATTGTAGTCGTTGCGGAACTTGCGGATCAAAAGCTCGGGATCGCCGCCGTCAGCGCGATACGTGATCTTCTTGGCGAAGTCGTTGCCCTTGCCGAAGACGTCGCGCACGATGCCGACGATCTCCTCGGCGTGATTGTCGTCCTTGGCGAAGACAAGCGTCTTCGGCACCTCGCGCCGGCCTGGAAAGAGCTCGGTGAACAGCGAGTCCCGATAGGCCTCGATAACAGTGCGGATCTGGTTCGGCGCAATCACCGTGTGGTCGAGGTCGCTTGGCTGATAAGTTAGATCCTCGGTCAACGTCTCATATCGCTCGGCACGGGTGCGCCTGTCGCGGATCGGCAGATCGTAGCCCGCCTTTACCGTTGCGCCGCGCTCGCCGATTTCGGTGCGGATGCGGAACACCTCGAAGCCGACATTGACGCCGTCGACCACCGAGCGTTCGTACGGATATTGCGCAACGAGATTGCGGCCGAAGAAGCCCATCGTGTGCAGCGACGGTGTCGCGGTAAGGCCAAGTATGAACCCGTCGAAATAGTCGAGCACTTGCCGCCAAGTTCCATAGATCGATCGATGGCATTCGTCGGTGATGATGAGATCGAAGCTCTCGATCGGAATGGCCGGATTGTAGGCGACGACTTTTTCGCCTTCGGCGCCGCCGTCGCGCTCGAACGACGACTGCTCTTCATCATCCTCAGTCAGGGCTGCGCCGGTCAGCGCCGCATAGACACGCTGGATCGTGGCGATGACGACCTGCGCGCCTTGATCGAGCCCGGACGGCCCGAGCTTCTGGACGTTGTAAAGCTCGGCGAAGGAGCGTCCCGTCCCCGGCGGCCGATAGGCGAGATATTCGTCGCGCGCCTGACGGACGAGATTGGCGCGGTCGGCGAGAAAGAGGATGCGGCGGAATCCAGCGTGCGCAAGCAGCCGGTAAGAGAGCGTCGCCGCCGTAAAAGTTTTTCCGGCGCCGGTCGCCATCTGGACGAGCGCGCGCGGATGGTTCTGCGCCAGCGAGCCCTCGACGCCGTTCACGGCTTCAACCTGACAGGCGCGCAGCCCCTCAGAATTGAGCGGCGGCATCGACTGGAGGCGACGGCGCAGGGTCTCGGGTTCTCTCAGCCAGCGCGCGAGCGTCTCCGGGCGATGGAAGGCGAAGACCCGGCGGGAAACCGGCGCGGGATCGGCGTGGTCGCGAAACAGGATTTCGCTCGGCGACGCGACATATTCGAAGCGAACCTGTCCCGCTTCGCGAACGAGATAGCCCGGCGCCCCCGTCATGTAACGTTCGGCCTGTTCGGAGAAAGCCGACAGCGTCGTCCCTTCCGGCTTCGCTTCGATGACGCCGCAAAGCGTGCGATCAACGAACAATGCGTAATCAACCGGCCCGGAGTCGGTCTGGAATTCGCGCACGGCGACGCCTTGCGCCGCCCCGACGTTCATTGCGGACCGGCTCTGCACCACCCAGCCGCAGGCCGCCAAACTTCGGTCGATCGCCGCGCGGGCGATGTCCTCGGGGTGAAAGGCGTTGTCGGTCAATGGGGTCGGCGTCGATTCGCGCGGTTGGATGAAAGAACGACAATATATCGTGAACCGAGCGGAAATATAAGCCGCCGTCCGAGCGAGGGCGATTATTTCACGGTATATAAACGCTCTTAATGTCGGTCCGGCGGGAACCGCATGCGTCGCGCGCATATCTCCAACACGTTATGTGCGATTTGCGCGGCGTCAATCTCCCATGCCGTCGCTTCCTGTTATCTGCCTGTTATGGCCGAATTTGCCTCCTGATACGCTCCTGTTACCTTTCTGTCTTGACGCAGCAGCATTTTTGTTCAAGCCATTGATGTTTTAATCGTTTTAGGCGAGAGGTCGTCCGCAAGCGCCTCCCTTCTTCCCTGTTCGCTCCCTGCTAGCAGGCATTGGCAACCTAAAGCGGCGCGGCGCTCACCCTCGAACCCATGCGCTGCCCGCATAACGCGAGCGCGCGTCCCGTCAGAACGGATGGTACTGGAAGGTCACCGTCTCGCCGCCGGACTCGAGGAAGGCGCCCAAGGGGAGAAGGGCGGCGGCGTCATTGCGCCGTCAGCCCCCCGTCGACGACGATCTCCGTTCCCGTGGTGAAGGCGGACTCGTCGCTTGCGAGATAGAGGATCGCGGCGGCGACCTCTTCGGCCCGGCCGAGACGGCCGAGCGGCGCGGCGCGCGCGAGGCCCTCGCGCGTCCGTTCGGGATTCCTCGAGCTCGCGATCAGCCCCTGGACCATGGGGGTGTCGGCGAATGAGGGGTGGACCGAATTGACGCGGATCTTGTAGCCGCTGCGTCCGCAGTGCAGCGCCGCGGACTTGGTGAGCAGCCGGACGGCGCCCTTGCTGGCGCAATAGGCGATGGTCTGCGCGTCGCCGATGATGCCGGCGACGGACGAGAGGTTGACGATCGAGCCGCCGCCCGTCTCCTTCATCACCCTGACCGCCTCGCGGCAGCCTAGAAACGTTCCCTCGGCGTTGACCGCATGGACTTTGCGCCAGTCGGCGAGCGTCTCGGTTTCGATGTTGCCCTTGGTGCCGATGCCGGCGCTGTTGACGAGAATGTCGAGCCGGCCGAAGGCGGCGACCGCGGCGTCGACCACCTCACGCCAGCGCTCTTCATCGGTCACGTCCTGCACCAGCACGAGATCGACATCGGGCTTGAGATCCGCGAGGCCCGCTTCGTTGCGATCGGTCGCCGCCACTTTCGCCCCCTCGGCGCGAAAGAGCTTTGCCGTCGCGCGGCCGATGCCGGACGCGGCGCCCGTGATCAGCGCCGTCTTGCCGGCCAACCGGCCCGGTCTCGCCTCCATCGTATCCTCCCATTTTCCCGATTGCCCGGACCAGCGCTATTTCGGCTGCATGCGCAACGCGCCGTCGATGCGGATCGTCTCGCCGTTGATATAGCCGTTCTCGACGATATGCACGGCGAGCGCCGCATATTCGGCGGGCTGGCCGAGGCGCGGCGGGAAGGGCACCGCGGCGCCCAGCGAATCCTGCGCCGCCTGGGGCAGGCCAGCCAGCATCGGCGTCATGAAGATGCCCGGCGCAATCGTGTTGACGCGCACGGCCGTTCGTGCGAGCTCGCGCGCGATCGGCAGCGTCATCGCGACCACCCCGCCCTTCGAGGCCGAGTAGGCCGCCTGACCGATCTGTCCCTCGTAAGCCGCGACCGAGGCGGTCGAAATGACGACCCCGCGTTCGCCGTCGATCGGCTCGAGCTTGTCCATGGCGGCGGCGACGAGGCGGATCATGTTGAACGAGCCGACGAGATTGACGCGGATCACCCGCTCGAAGACGGCGAGCGGATGCGGTCCGTCCCGGCCGACGACGCGGGTCGCCGTGCCGATGCCGGCGCAATTGACGAGAATGCGGGCGGGACCATGCGCGGCCTCGGCCTTGGCGATTGCCGCGCTCGCAGAGGCTTCGTCCGCGACATCGCCGACGAGGGCGAGGCCGCCGACCGCCTTCGCCGCTTCCTCGGCCGCGCCGGGATTGAGATCGAAGACCGCGACGCGCGCGCCCTTCGCCGCAAGCGCTTCCGCCGTCGCCCGTCCCAGCCCCGACCCGCCGCCTGTCACAATTGCCGCCGCTCCGGAAATCCGCATCGCCTCCCGCTCCTCCCGAATTGAAAAATTGCTACGCCAGCCCTTAGCAACGGCCGACGCGCCGCGCCAGTGGGATCGCGGCTCGAGCGTCACTGCGAGGAGCGCAAGCGACGAAGCAATCCGGGTTCATAGAGCCGCGGTGGCTCTGGATTGCTCACATGGGGATTTTCTCGTCAAGGGTGGTGTTTGCGATGGTGTGGCGTCCTTTGGCGCTGGGGTCGCGATCCTTGGTTCGAGCCCGTTTGCGAGATCTGGCGTTGCGCCGGACCAACCTCACATACGGTCGTCGCGTTTCCAGCGACTGCACCATGATTCCGCTTTCGGCGGCGGGGCTCGGGAGGCGGGACCATTCTTCGCATCGGCATTTTTAAGCCAAGCAATCCATCGGTTCGCCGACCCGGATCGGCCGGGGCTGATCAGTCCTCGGCAGATAAGAAGAGGGGGACTTCGGTTCTTGGGACGAGGTCAGGCGGAGGTTTTCATGACCGCTCCTTCGATGACGACGCCGGCGCTGGTGAATTTCCACAGCGCCACGAACAGCTTGCGGGCGAGCGCGACGATCAGCCGCTTGCGTGCGGCCCTGCCCGTCATGCCAGGCAGGCGCCGATGAAACCACTGCGCCAGCGCCGATTGCGGTTGATGTTGCAGCCACAGCCACGCCAATTGCAGCATTTTCGTTCGCAGCCGCGGATTGCCCGCCTTCGACACGCCCTGCTCGTGCTCGATCTTTCCGCTTCGCCAGGGCGACGGCGTGAGGCCGGGGTAAGCGCCCGCCTGCCGGCGGTTGGCGAAGGAGCGGCAAAGTCCTTCGGTCCAGAGGGAAGCGGCGAACTCCGGCCCGACGCCCCTCAGGCTCATGAGCAGGGCGACAGGCGAAGGCTGCGCCTCGACGGGCGCAGTTGCGTCCTTTCTTCGGCTTTCGGCGAGCCGGGCGAGCAGCCTGTCGCGGGCGTCCTCGACCGCCTTGATCTGCTCGAGCAGCAATTCGAGCCGGTCGAGTTCGCGCTCGATCTGCGCTTTCAGATGCGGCCCGAGCGGCCGGCCATCGCCCGTGCGCAGCTCGACGAGCCGCTTGCGGCGCTCGCGGCGCAACGGTTCATAGTCTCCCACCCCCTGCGAGAACAGCAGTCCCTTGATCCGGTTGACGTGCCGAATCCGCTCCTCGATCAGTTCGGCGCGCTCGCGACACATCCGCCGCTCGTCCTCCGCCTCGGGCGTCGGCGGCCGCACCATCGAGCAGACCCGGGGTTCGCCGCGCTTAAAGGCGAGCAACGCGCGCAGCAGCCCCTCGCCGTCGATCCGGTCCGTCTTGGCCCGCCGTCGCCGGCGCGGCGCCGCCACCGAGGCCGCGTCGACCACGTGGCTCTCGCATCCCTCCTCCTCCAGGACCCGATGGAGCCAGAAGCCGTCCAGCCCCGCTTCCTGGATCACGATGATCGGATGGCTCGTCCCGGTTCGCGCCAGAGCTTTGTGTCTGAGCTCAGCCAGTCGAGCGAGCAACGCGCAAACATCGCCCGCCTTGATCACGCGCTTCGACAACTTCTCGCCGGTCCCCGGCGACAGCGAAGTGACAAGCCACGTCGAACGGCTGAGTTCCAACGAAACGAAAATTGCGCCAAGCTGCGAATGGATAGCGGCGGTTTGTGGGAAAGGACGGTCAAGCGACATCGGTCGTCTCCAGAGTGGTGGATAGGCAACCCCAGTCTGACCAAAGACCGGCCGCTATCCACCCCATGGAATCTTCGCTGCGCTCGCAATGACGGGTTGAACTGTTTGGCGCCCTGCAATGACGAGCTCAGGCGACCTTCAGCAAGATGCGCCCGCCCTCGACCTTCACCGGAAAAGTTTCCAGATTGACGCAGGCAGGAGCGCCCTTGGCTTCGCCGGTAGTGAAGTCGAAGCGGCCGTTGTGCATCGGGCATTCGATGATCGTTCCCTGAACGAAACCGTCGGCGAGTTCGACCTGTTCGTGCGTGCAATGGCCGTCGGTGGCGAAGTAGCGCCCATCCGGCGTCCGGTAGAGCGCGTATTGGCGGCCGTCGTGCTCGAACGGCGCGACGTCTTCCGGCGCAACGCTATCGGCCGCCCCCGCGTCGATCCAGGTCTCGCTCATCCCCGATCCTCCAGTCACGCTTTCGCCGCCGCTGAGGCAGGCGCCCGTGCGCGGCGGTCGGGCAGAGGCGTCGCCGCGGCCGGAAGCTCGCGCTTCACGAAATAGCTCGGCTCCCGAAGCTGCCGGATCACCGTCGGGATGATCTCCCGATACGCGGTGATCGTGTTCGGATAGGGCGTCGGGCACTGCGACTTGATCTTCTCGTGCAGCGCCGGGAGCGCGTGATACGGGATCAGGGGAAATATGTGATGCTCGACATGATAGTTCATGTTCCAGTAGAGGAACCGGAAGATGGGGTTCATGTAGACAGTGCGCGAATTGAGCCGGTGGTCGACCACGTCCTCGGCGAGACCCAGATGCTGGGTCGCGCCGAAGAACAGCACAAGCCACGCGCCGTAGAAGGACGGGAGACCGATTAACATGGCGGGCAGGATCGAGCGGGACCAAACGCAGGCGACGATTACGGCCGCGTAGATCGCCAGATAGATGCGCGCCTTGCGATAGACCTTGAGCCGCTCGCTCTCGGGAACGTAGGTTTGTTCCTCGGGGTCGAGGCGACCGCCCGCATGCAGGAAGAGCTTGCGGAAGAAGGCTAGGCCGCCTTTCAGCGCAAAGATGTTCAAGAGCAGCGAGACGACGTCGGGCGGGCGCGGCGTGAGGATCTCGGGATCGCGGCCGACAATGATCGTGTCGGTGTGGTGGCGGGTGTGGCTCCAGCGCCAGATTTCCGGCTCGCGCATGACCATGAAGCAGGCGATCTCGTAAACCGCGTCGTTCATCCATTTCGTCTTGAAGGCCGTGCGATGACCGCATTCATGCCAGCGGCTGTCGGAGGAGCCGCCGTAGATCGCGCCATAAATGATGAAGAACGGAACGGCGGCCCAACTTCCCCAAAAATAAACGCCGAGGCCGCCCGTGACGATGAGCGCCCCGAACCAGATGAGCGTGTCGCGGATGGCCGGGCGGTCCTTGCGCTCCATCAGCGCCCTGAGTTCGGCGCGCGGGATCTGCGGGGCGTACCATTTCGCCGACACGAGTCCGGCTTCGACCGCCTTCTCGGCTTCAGGGCCAAGGAGACTGTAATCGCGTCTGACGAAGGCTTGGGACATCCGTCTCCTCCTCGCATGCGGGCCGGACTGGTCGCCGGGGCCTGCGCTGAAGCGAACGGTACCGGCAACCCCGCTGCGACTCAACGTCCCACTTTCATTTTCTATCATAATCCATCATCGTCCCTTGGGACCGCTGTTGCATTTTGCCTCAAACCCTGCGGAGCCGAGCCATGAGCCGCCGCCCCACCATCGCCGATCTCGCGCGGGCCGCCGGCGTCAGCGTCGCCACCGTCGACCGGGTGCTCAACGCCCGCCACCGCGTGCGCGAGCCGACCGCCGAGCGCGTCATCAGGGCGGCCGACGGGATCGGCTATCATGCCGCAGCGCTGCTGAGGAATCGCACGCGCGCCGACCTGCCGGAGCGCACGTTTTCCTTTCTGCTGCAGCGGCAGGACGCGTTCTATGCGCAGTTCGGCGCCGACCTCGCCGCAGCGACCCGTGCGCTCCCGGGGTTTCGCGGCAAACCGGTCGTCGATTTCGCGCCGGACCTTTCGCCCGCCGTCGTCGCCGAGCGCCTGCTCGGGCTCGGCGAGCGCGCGCACGCGGTCGCCATCGTCTCGGTCGATCACCCGCGCGTCAGCGACGCGATCGCGACCTTGCGCGCGCGCGGCGTGCCGACCTTCGCCATTCTGACCGAACTCGGGGCCGAGGCCGCAGCGCCCTATATCGGCCGGGACAACCGCAAGGAGGGGCGCACCGCGGCCTGGCTCATCGCCAAGGCTGCGCGGCGACCAGGCAAGGTCGGCATCATCCTCGGCAGTCACCGGTTTCTCTGTCAGGAGATCGCCGAGATTTCCTTCCGCGCCTACTTGCGCGAAAACGCGCCGGAGTTCACGCTGCTCGAGCCGCTGGTCAATCTCGAGGATCCGCGCATCGCCTATGCAGCGACCCAGGACATGATCGCCACTCACCGCGATCTCGTCGGGCTCTATATCTGTGGCGGGGGAACGGAAGGCGTGATCGACGGCGCCCGCGACGACCCCGACGCAGGCGGCCTTGCGATCGTCTGCAACGAATTGACCCCGAAATCCCGCGCCGGGCTCATCGACGGCG
This sequence comes from uncultured Alphaproteobacteria bacterium, assembly GCA_963787135.1. GTDB lineage: Bacteria > Pseudomonadota > Alphaproteobacteria > Rhizobiales > Beijerinckiaceae > Roseiarcus. The sequence goes on from CAWBBW010000035.1 coordinate 65,590, forward strand.
TCCTGACCGCTGTGATCTCGACGCCGACGTCGCTGCTCGCCGAGCGTGCGCTTGCCGCAATGGCGGGCTCGATCGGCTCCACGCACGAGACGGTTCAGAGCCCGGTCTACGTTCCGTTCGAGCTCTATCTTCCCACCAACATATGAGGGTCGTGGCTTGCAAATTCTTGCAAGACGCGCGCCGGGAGCGCTGCCCGCCGCACTGTCGGCCGAACTCGAGCGCCCATTTCAATTTTAGAACGATTATTCCGATCTTGATTATGATTGGAACGTTTGTTACACAATCGAGCGTCGCCCGCGCCTGACCGGTCAAAGAGGCCGGCGGCATGACAGGAAACCAACGGCGCCCGACCGGCGCCGACCAGGGAGGTAACCGACATGAAACGTATACTGATCGCGCTCGCCGCCGCTACTGTACTTTCGAACGCCGCCTTCGCCGCCAAGATCGGCGTCTCGATGGACAAGTTCGACGACAATTTCCTCACCGTGCTGCGCAACGGCATGGCCGACTACGCCAAGACCCAGCCGGGCGTGACGTTGCAGATCGAAGACGCCAAGGACGACGTCTCGAAGCAATTGAGTCAGGTTCAGAACTTCATCGCCAATGGCGTAGACGCCATCATTGTCAACCCCGTCGACACCAGCGCCACAGCCGCGATCACCAAGGCCGCCGCTGACGCCGGCGTCCCCCTCGTCTACGTCAACCGCGAGCCCGCCGACGTTGAAAAGCTCGGGCCGAAGGCGGCCTTCGTCGCCTCGAACGAGGCCGAGTCCGGCACGCTCGAGACCAAGGCGATCTGCAAGCTGCTCGGTGGCAAGGGCAACATTCTCGTCATCGAAGGCCAGCTCTCGAACCAGGCCGCGGTCCAGCGCACCAAGGATATCCATGAGGTCATCGCGACGCCGGACTGCAGCGGCATCAAGATCATCGCCGAGCAGACCGGGGAATGGGACCGCACCAAGGGCCAGAACCTGATGACCAACTGGCTGTCGAAGGGCATGAAGTTCGACGCCGTCGTCTCCAACAACGACGAAATGGCGATCGGCGCGATCCAGGCGATGAAATCCGCCGGGCTCGACACCAAGGCCGCGGTCGTCGGCGGAGTCGACGCGACGCAGGACGCGCTCGCCTCGATGAAGGCGGGCGACCTCAAGGTTACCGTGTTCCAGGACGCCGCCGGCCAGGGCAAGGGCGCGGTCGACGCGGCTCTGGCGCTCGCCGGGGGCAAAGCGGTCGACAAGAAGGTCTATATCCCCTTCCAGCTCGTGACCCCGGCCAACATGGATCAGTTCATCAAGAAGAACTGATCCGCGGAACCGATCGGCCTCGCGCCTTCCCGCCCGCTCGCCCTGGCGGGAAGGCCGCGGCGCCGGAGGTTGCGGCTTTGCGCCCGCCTCCGGCATTTCGCCGAGCTTTGTGATAGGAATCGCTCGACCCCCTCGGAGAAGGGCCGCGCTTAAATTTGAGCAATCGTTAGGGACGGAGCGCCATGGCGACCATCAGCCCGTCAACCGCCGAGATCGTCCGGCAGAGCGGCGCCGTCCCTGGCGCCGAATATCTGCTCGAAGTCGCCAACGTCCGCAAAGCCTTTCCCGGCGTTCTCGCCCTCGACGACGTGTCGTTCCGCCTGAAGCGTGGCCATGTGCACGCGCTGATGGGCGAGAATGGCGCCGGCAAATCGACGCTGATGAAAATCATCGCCGGCATCTACACGCCCGATTCCGGCTCGTTCAAGCTGAAGGGCCAGGAGATCAAGCTGACGTCGCCGCTCGACGCGCTGCGCTACGGCATCGCCATGATCCATCAGGAGCTCAACCTGATGGCCTATATGACGGTCGCCGAAAACGTCTGGATCCGCCGCGAACCCCTGAACGCGCTCGGCTTCGTGCGGCATGAGGAGATGCGGCGCCGGACGCAGGAGCTGTTCGAGCGGCTCGACATTCCGCTCGACCCCGAGGCGGAAGTGCGCGACCTCTCGGTCGCCAACCGGCAGATGATCGAGATCGCCAAGGCGGTCAGCTACGATTCCGACATTCTGATCATGGACGAGCCGACCTCGGCGCTGACCGACCGCGAAGTGGAGCATCTCTTCAAGATCATCCGGACGCTGAAGGCCCAGGGCAAGGGCATCGTCTACATCACCCACAAGATGAACGAGCTCTTCGAGATCGCCGACGAGGTGTCGGTGTTCCGCGATGGCCATTTCGTCGGCGAGCACGCTGCAGCGGACGTCACGCGCGACCAGATCATCCAGCTCATGGTCGGACGCGAAATCACCCAGATGTTCCCCAAGGAAACTGTGCCGATCGGCGAGGTCACGCTCTCGGTCAAGAACCTGACCCTCGAGGGACGCTTTCGCGACATCTCCTTCGATCTGCGCAAGGGCGAGATTTTGGGCTTCGCCGGCCTTGTCGGCTCGGGGCGCAGCAACGTCGCCGAGACCCTGTTCGGCGTCACGCCAGCAACATCCGGCACGATCGCAATCGACGGCCGGGAGATCGCGGTCACGAACCCCGGCGTCGCGATGGACGCGGGGCTCGCGTTCCTGACCGAGGACCGGAAGGAGAGCGGCTGCTTTCTGCTGCTCGACGTGATGGCCAACATGCAGATCGCGCTTCTGCGCCACGGCCATGCGGTCGGCGGATTCGTCAAGGAGCGCGAGATCGAGGCGCTCTGCCAGCAGCAGAAGCAGCGGCTTCGGGTGCGGACCCCCGATCTCCAGGAGCCCGTGCTCAATCTCTCCGGCGGCAATCAGCAGAAAGTGCTGATTGCCCGCTGGCTGATGACGAAGCCGCGCATCCTCATCCTCGACGAACCGACGCGCGGCATCGACGTCGGCGCCAAGGCCGAGATTCACAAGCTCATCTCCGAGCTCGCGGGACAGGGCGTGGCGGTGATGATGATCTCGTCCGAACTGCCCGAAGTGCTCGGCATGAGCGACCGCATTCTGGTCATGCACGAGGGACGCATGACCGGCATCGTCGACCGCAAGGACGCGAAATCAGGTCAAGATCATGGAGCTCGCGTCGCAATAGCGCGGCGGGCGAAACACGAGGAGCGGACACAAGTGGCCACCGACATCTCGACCGCCGCTCCGTCAAGCGAAGTCCAGCACGCCGGGCGCCGCCGTCTGCCGCCCGAGCTCAGTATTCTCGGCGTCCTGATCGGCATGATGCTCCTGTTCGAGGTCCTGGGCTGGATCTTCGTCGGCCAGAGCTTCATCGCCAATCCGCTGCGCCTCAAAATCATGATCCTGCAGGAGGCGGAGATCGGCATCATCGCGGTCGGCGTGACGCAGGTGATCATCATGGGCGGCATCGACCTGTCGTCCGGCTCGGTCGTCGGCGTGACAGCGATGATCGCGGCGAGCCTCGCGCAAACCGAAGGCTTCACCCACGCGATCTATCCGGGCCTGACAGGCCTCAATCCGATCTTTCCCGTGGCGGCCGGTCTTGTGTGCGGGCTCCTCATCGGGCTAATCAACGGTTCGCTGATAGCCTACACCAAAATCCCGCCTTTCATCGCGACGCTCGGCATGATGGTGTCGGCGCGCGGCGTCGCCGACTGGTACACGAACGGCCAGCCGATCGGCAATCTCGAGGATTCCTTCGCCGCCATCGGATCCGGCTGGTGGCCGGTGATCATCTTCCTCGCCGTCGCCTTCATCTTCCACATTGCGCTCCGCTACACCCGCTACGGCAAGTTCACCTACGCGATCGGCGCGAACCCGCTGGCCGCGCGCGTCTCCGGCATCAATGTCGAGCGACACATCGCGCTCGTCTACATGATGGCGGGCCTTCTCTCGGGCCTTTCGGGCATCGTGCACACCGCGCGCGCGATCAGCGGCCAGGCCGGCGTCGGCGTCGGCTTCGAACTCGACGCCATAGCGGCGGCGGTGATCGGCGGCACCTCGCTCTCGGGCGGCGTCGGCCGCCTGACCGGAACCGTGATCGGCGCGGTCATCCTCGGCGTTCTGACCTCGGGCTTCACCTTCCTCAATGTCGACGCGCATTACCAGGAAATCATCAAGGGCGGCGTCATCGTCGCGGCCGTGATCGCCGACCAGTACCGGCAGAGGCGTAGGCGGGGGGCTTGAGATCGGCGCTCACACTGTCGCGGGCGCGGCGGGCGTGGGCGTCTCCTCGAACACGTACAACGAAACCTCGAGAGTGTCCTTCGCCGTGCCCAGCGAAAGGTCCCGTTTACCGCAAGCGCGATCCGTCGGCATAGGCCTCGAAAGGGAGCTCCGAGGGTCCCCGCCTCACGGCCGCAACTTGCGTCAGCGCCGAGCCTTTGAATTCGACGGCCGCGCGGCGCCCCTTCTCACGGTCCGCGGTTCCTCACTGTCGTCGGGGGATACCGACGCGGGGTTTTGGGCTGCGCGCGGAAGATCGAGCAGATAGCTCCTGCTTCCGAGGCTCAGATGAAGCTTTTCGTATCGGGCCACTATCTCCTCGGAGACGGTCAACTTCAGGTGAGTCTCGGTCAATCGAACGAAGGCTTTCGTGGCGCCGAGGTGGTAATCCCGGTCGAGAACCGCGAGCCACGTCGGTTGGCCCTGCGGCGGGTCGGAGAAGGGCAAGGTGCCGTTTATGATCAGGGCGCCGCCGCCAATTCTCGCGATCGTCACTGTATCATCAGGCAGGGCGGCCGTCGGCGCCCAGTTCGCCCCCATGAACGGGGTCTTGAACAGGACCGACGGGGCGCCGGTCAGCATCTCGGCTGGGACGAAACACCCCACGATGACATATCCGCGCGTCTCGTCATCGTCGCCCTCGTTGAAGTAGTAGGGCTGCGGCGCGACAGCGTCGCCGACGCAAATGATCGGCTGCGGCGTCCGACCAAATATTTCAGCCCTCAGTGGTTCATCCGTCGCCGAGGCGAGCGTTATCGCGAGCCAGGAGAATTTTTCCTGCGTGTTCGCGATGCTCGGCGAGCCGATGATATTGACGCCTTGCGTCGGCAGGTCCTCGCCTGGAGGTTTTGCCAAGAGCGGAATCGACGCGCCGTAACGACCGCTGAGCACCGCGTCGCCCCTGGCGAGCGCCGCGACGGTCGTATGGATCTCCATCGCCCGTTCCGATTTCAAGACCAAATTGCCGTCGCCTGCGCGATAACGCGCGCCGCCGATGGTCACCTCGGTCCCGCTGAAGAATTTCTCTCCCTCCACCAGCACAATCGCCGCGCCGCCGCCGACATCAGTCCAGTCCACCTTGGCGACCTTTGGGCCCAGCGATGTTTCGATGTCTGCGGTCCTCAGGACCGGCACATCGTACCAGGCGGTCTTGACGGTTCGCGGCCCCGACAACGGCAACGGCCATAGGCCCAGCGGGATGCTCGAGGTCTGATGCCTGCGATGGTATCGCCGCCAGTAAGTTCGTGTTCGCACGGCCAGCAACGGAATATTTATTGCCTCTGGCCGAACGTCCGCGCCTTCCGGTGGCGGCAGCGGGTCTTCCAACGGCAGCGAAACGACCGCGAGCATCTGCCTTGCGCCCGGGGATACGGACCGGCGGCCGAGGACTGGACGAAACTCCCAGCCAAAGGCGGTGAGCGCCGGATCGAGGATCTTCCGCCGTCTGAGCCCGAACGCGCCGCCATACCAACCCTCGTTGCGCTCGAATGCGACGGTGTCCGAGTCCCTGTGCAGGAAGACGTTGTTCTGCCGCCTGCCGGCGGAGACGCCGAGACGCCAGGGCGCCGAGACGACGGATCCGTCCAGCGAGTCGCTACTCGAGCTGAGCGTCGCGGCGTTGTAGGTCTTTTCCTGCGGGATCATTGCGACGACGGAAATCGGCGCGACGCCGCCTGGAAGCTTCAGCTCGATCTCGGCGACCGCGACGCAGTCTTTGGCGTAGCTCGGCGGGTTGATCGACACTTGGAATCCGAGCACCGCCTGCAGCCGCGCCGCGCCGTTCTGCAGGCGATCGGAGAGCGCGCGCTCGTTGAGCACAAGCATATTCGCGATCTGGTAGGTAAGGTTCATCCGGTCGGTCAGCGCATCGCCGGCGGCGCTGCCGAATTGCGGGGCAAAGCTCGTCTTGTCAGCGCCACCCGGGGAAGCCTTGGCCTTGGCTGCGTCGGAGCCCCCTTCGGCCTCTTGTCCGGAATTCGCAGCCCGCTTGTCGGATTGAGCCGAGCTGGCGTCGCGATCCGGCTTGTCGTCCGCGGTGGTCGAGGCTTTCCCCAGCAGACCGCCAAGGGTCAGGCTGCGAGAGGACTCCACCGATCGGCTCTCTTGGAAGACATCCGAATTCGCCGCGATCGGCTGGCCGACGACGTTCAGTTTTTTGAGAGACGCTTCGACTTCCTCCAGAATCAGGGACAGGGAACGGTTGTCGAACTGCTTTGCCCGCCCCACCACAATGCCGTTCGACGAATTGTCGTGCGGACCGAACCACGTTGCGATCAGCCGGTAGGCATAGACCGTGATCGTCGCGGCGACGAGCAAGGTCCACACGGCGATTCGGTGTTCCACCCACCAGTGACCGAATCCGGTCCATGCTTCAAACCAGGTCGACATCTATTCGCCCACCCGCTCGCGCTCAACTTCGCCGCTCGGCGAATCGCCAGGAAACGCCTTCTTGTTTTCGTGCCGGCGGTGAATGGGCCGCTGGAGGTCTTTCGCCCAGTCGCTATTCATGATGGCCCCCCTGCTGGTGGCTGGCTTAGCACATAAGAACGCCGCCGTTGAGTAGAAGTCTCGCAGCAAGTCGTGGGCGAACAAATTGGGCTCGTTCCGAACGATGGACTTGGCTCGTCCGCATGCTAGCCTCTTTCAACACACCGTCCAGGCTCGCATCCCTATCAAGGAAAGGCCCCATGCGCCGACGCGACGCCCTCGCTCTCCTTGCCGGCGCGGCCTTGCCGTGGCCGCTTCGCGCGCGAGCTGGCCAGGCTGAGCTGGACGAGGCGGTCGGCTTCACCGGCCAGGTGCTCTATCTCGCCCTGAAAGTCCCCGCGCTGATCATCGGCGTCGTCCGCAACGGCGAAAGTTCGATCCAGGGCTTCGGCCGCCGCGCCGACGGCGGCGACGCCACGCCGGACGGCGACACGCTCTTCCGCATCGGCTCGATCACCAAGGCCTTCACCGGCCAATTGCTCGCGAGCCTTGCCGCCGACGGCGTGGTGAGCCTCGCCGATCCGCTGACAAAATATGTCCCCGAATTCACTGCGCCGCTGTCGGAGGGGGGGCGGCCGATTCGGCTCGTCGATCTTGCGACCCATTCGGCCGGGCTGCCGCGCGAGGTCCCGCACGAGCCTGGTCCCGCGGACAACCCCTTCGTCAACATCACCCCCGACGCCTTCGCCGGTTGGCTAAAGGCCAATCCGCTCCTCTATACGCCCGGCACGTCGATCCTTTATTCCAACTTCGGTTTCGACCTGCTCGCCGCCGCGCTCTCGGCCGCGGCGCAAAAGCCCTATCCGGACCTCCTCTCCGACCGCGTGCTGAAGCCCCTCGGACTTGCGGAAACGACCTTCGCGCCCTCCCCGGGCCAGACCCAGCGCCTCATGCAGGGGCACGGCTTCGACGGCGCGGCGCTGCCGGACGTTCCCACCGGCTCGGTGATCGTCGGCTCCGGCGGCCTTCGTTCGACCCCGCGCGACCTTCTGAGCTGGCTCAAATGGCATCTCGACCGGTTCGCCAACGATCGCGCCGCCGAGCGGCTCATTGACCACGCGGCCTACCTCTGGCGCGATGGGCTCGTTTCGGTCGTCGGCATGGACGAGTCGGGTCCCATGACAGCGATGGGCCTCGGCTGGGTGATCATGGCGCCCGAGGGCGACCGGCCGCTGATCATGCAGAAGGCGGGCGGCCTGCAGGGGATCTTCTGCTATGTCGCTTTCGCGCCTTCGCGAAATACCGGCGTGATGGTCGCGATCAACGCCTTCGATTTCAATGCGGCGCTGGCGATGGGCAAAGCCGCCAACGACCTCCTCGCCGAACTCGCGCCGAGGTAGTCGAACGCCCCTATTTCGCTATACCGAGAAACACCGCAAGTCGCCGTTCGACCTCGACCATCGCGTCGCCGTCCAGCCGGCCGAATGCTTCGCCGAGCTTTGTCTGCATGATCGTCATCGCCTTGTCGATCATGATTTGCGACGGCCGCCGCAGGCCGTTCGTCGCATCCGGCTGAACGGTGAGGCGCAAGAGCGGCGCATCGACGAGCGCGCTCGAGACCAGCAGAACCGTCACCGTTGCGTGGTCGACAAAGGCGTCGGCCTGAACGATCAGCGCCGGGCGCGGCTTGCCGAAATCGCCCTGAACCGCGACGGTGACCAGATCGCCGCGTCTCATGTCATGAACCGGTCCAGCCCTCGACGTCGCCGAGCGCCTCGTCAAGGAAAGCCGCCAGGTCTTGATCGGCAAGGTCGGACGCGGCCGCGAGCCGCGCCTGGCGGCGGCATTCCTCAGCAAAGCCTGGACGCCGCGTGTCGGGAACCCAGATTTGCACTGGCCTCAGGCCCGCCTCGCGGAGCGCAGCACGCCGCTTGCGGACCCGGGCCGCGGTTGATGACGGCATGACGATGTCCTTTTTGTTCGCCAGCGTTACATGTAACGCGTTTGCGGACGAGGGACAAGGGCCAGGCCACGGTCCCCCGGTCGCAAAGGTCGCCCCGCGCGAGCCCGGCAAGCGGCGCGGAAATGGCGCCGCAACTCATTGGAATCCAGCATTTGGCGCCCGAAAATGGCGCCCCCTCACCGCGCCGGATAGCGCTCGCTCAAAAGCTCGAACAGCGCTCGCGCCGCCTGGATCTCGCCGCCTGCGGGCCCGTGGGCGCGTGCCTTCGGGTTCCAGGCGTAGACGTCGAAATGCGCCCAAGCCTTAGCCTTCTCGACGAAGCGCTTGAGGAAGAGCGCCGCGGTGATCGAGCCTGCCATCCCGGCGCCCGTGCCCGAATTGCTGACGTCTCCAACCGTGCCGTCGATCATCGCCTCGTAGGGACGCCAGAGCGGCATCCGCCAGAGCGGATCGCGCGCGCGCGCCGCGTAGCTCGCGATCGAGGCCGCGAGCCCCTCGTCGTCGGTATAGAACGGCGGCAGGTCGGGACCGAGCGCGACCCGCGCAGCCCCGGTCAGCGTGGCGAAGTCGACCATGAGGTCCGGCGCCTCCTCGTCGGCGAGCGTCAGCGCGTCGGCGAGGATGAGTCTCCCCTCGGCGTCGGTGTTGCCGATCTCGACCGCGAGGCCGTTGCGGCTGACGATGACGTCGCCCGGGCGCATCGCCGGCGCCGAGATCGCATTCTCGACGATCGGGATCACCACGCGGAGCCTGACGTCGAGGCCGGTTTCCATCACAAGCCGAGCAAGCGTCAGCGCGGTCGCCGCCCCGCCCATGTCCTTCTTCATCAGCTCCATGCCGGAAGCGGGCTTGATATCGAGGCCGCCGCTGTCGAAGGTGACGCCCTTGCCGACGAGCGTCACTTTCGGCGCGCCCTCACGCCCCCAGGCGAAGTCGACGATCCTCGGGGCCTCAGCCGCGGCGCTTCCCACGGCGTGCACGAGCGGAAATCGCGCAGTCAGAAGATCGTCGCCGCGGATGACGCCGACTTTGGCGCGGAAGCCCTCGGCGAGGGCAACCGCCGCCTCTTCGAGCGCGTCAGGACCGAGCAGATTCGCGGGCGCGTTGACGAGATCGCGGCCGAAGGCGACCGCCGCGGCGATCCGCTCGATCCGCTGCGCGTCGACGCCGTCGGGCGCGACCAGCCGGGGCTGCGGCTTCGGATCGGCTTTGAATTTTGCGTAGCGGTAAAGACCGAGCAGGAAGCCGAGCGCAGCGAGATCGGCGTCGGCGGTCGGATTGGCGAAACGATAGACGCCCTCCGGCAGCGCGGTCGCGAGCTTGCCCGCGGCCAACGGATCGCGCGACGGCGCGGAGGCAGTATCGACCCCAAACAGGGCCCCGGCGAGCGTGCCGCCTTCGCCCGGAATGAGCTGGATCGCGCCGGCCTTCGGCTTGAAGCCGCAACGTTCGGCGAAGGCCGCGGCCGTCTCGCCGATCAGTGATCTTACCGTAGCCCAGGCGTCAGCGCTGACGAACCAGATCGGAACGGCGTCGGGCGCCGGCGGGGCGAAAGACGGCAACGGTCGGTCTCCATTGAACAGGAACGTCCGCTGCGCCTTATCATGGATTCGCCGGGCGTCTCCACGCGATTGGCGGGGCCGCGCCCTGCAGGGGGGCAGGGCGCGGCCCATGACGCGCCGCGTCGGAGTTGCGAGGCGCGCTTGGGTGAAAGGTCAGGCGGACGGATGGCCGCTGGTGACCCAAAGCGTGCAGTTGTTGGCGGCAAGCTGCTGCATGGTTTCGGTGAAGCTCATCGAAAGCGAGCCGCTGTAGGCGGTGTTCCAGGGGTTGTGGATTGTGAGGGCGCCGGTCGTCGCGTTGACGCCGGTGACCATGTACATGTGGTCGCCGACCAGGTTGCCGCTGGAATTCCCGGGCGTCGACATCAGGACCTCTTCGCCGGCGCTGAAGCTCGAGGCGAGGTTCTGGAGGATCGAGCCCAGCGCGCTCGTGGATTCGCTCGAGTACAGACTTGTGGCGGTCTCTGGCTGGTCCGTCACGAGTGTCAGCGCGAATCCGTTTCCGGCCGCGATGCCGGCGTAGGAATCCGACGCGGTGTTGAGCTCCATGCCGTGCGGCGCGGCCGTCTGCGCGTTAAGCTGCGCGTAGGCCTTCTCGACCAGACCGACCCAGTCGTCGGTCTTTCCGTTGGCGAATTCGAGCCTTGAGCCGTTAGCCCATTGGTAGCCGGTCATCACCGGCAATTGGGAATTGACCGTCACATAGTCCGGCTGACCGTTGACAAAGAAACGGACGCTGTAGGTCCCGTTTCCGTTGGACGAGATCATGTTCTCGATCGCCGAGGGATCCTGGAGCGCGACCTCCCCGAGCGACGAGACGAAATAGCAGTCGCCGAGATAGCCCTGGTTGACGTCCTGAATGGTCGGAGCCCCGCTCGGGCCATAGAGCGGCAGCGTCGAGTTCTGGTAGGTCGGACCGAGATTCTCCTGGCCAAGCTGCGCCAGATTCACACTCGGAAGGTTCGTGCCGAGAAACCACTCGCCGATCAGCTCGTCGGCCTGGGTCTGCGTCGAGGCGGCGGTGAGGTTGCCAAGCCTGGTCGCGGTCGCGGCGCCCCCGTTCCAGGTGGCGTTGGCCGAATTGCCGAAGATCACGTCGTCAGTGATCTGCTGCACGTAGGGCGATACGCTGATGCCGCCCGTCGTATTGAGCTCCGAGGCGAAAGTCTGGAGGGTGCTGAATTTCGACGCCGTCATCCCGCCGGCGGCGGCGTCCTCGAGAATGGACAGGTCGGCCGAGTAGCTGAGCGATCCGTTTTGCAGATCCTTTGCGACATCGGTCTCGATGCCCGTATTTGCCAGTTTCGCCGCCTGGGGCGGCGTGGAAAGACTGCTCATATGTTGCCTCGCTTCAGGCGCAAGACATGACGCCGCGCGGCTCGCCGGACCCCGGCATCCCGCCTCATCGTGGACGATGGGTGTCCCGCTGCCGGATAGACATATGAAGCAACAGCATTTGAAGGTCCGTGAGCGGAATTGATAAAACTTGAATCTCGCGCCGTTTTCGCGTCGCGACGAGCCCCGAGCGCAAAGCTGTTATAGAGGCCCGCGGGGTCGCCGAGACGCCGGACCGCTTGACTTGCGCGCGACTTGGCGATGGTAACTGCGTCGAATTCCGAGGGAGCGCGCGCCGGCCGGCCGGCCCAAAGCGCGATCGCGTTGAGGAGAATCGATTGTCCGAGATGAGCGAGAAAACAAGAATTCGCCTGCTCGGCGGGGGCCTGAAGGAAAAGCTCCAGGCCGCGCCGCCTTCCGAGCCAGCCCCTCGCCCCGGGCCGCTGCCTGAATCGGCCCCGCTCACGCCCGCGTCTGCCGCGCCGATTTTTCTCTCTGATTCCGCCGACGGGGCCGACGTGCTCGACGTGGCGAGGATTGTTCAGCCGCTCGCGCAGCTATGCGTGACGCCGCAGGTCCAGACGCCGTTCCTGGCGGCGGTTGCAGGACCCGGAGGCGCGGGCAAGACTTTCGCCCTCAGGCGCCTTGCACAGGCGATCGAGGCGCTCGGCGGATCGACGGGCGCGCTGCCGCGAGTGGTTGTTGCGCGTGTCGATGCCGCCGACGGCGCCGAGGCGCCGGTCGCGATCGCCAGCGCCGCCTATGCCGCGCTCGACCGCGAACCGGGCGGCGCCGACTATTCGGCGCTGCTCGACAAATCGGCGCACGCCGGGGGCGATCCCCTGCGGGCCGCAAAAGCCGCCTCCGACCGCCACGACGAGATCGTGCGCAAGCTCGAAGCCGAGCGCTCAAAGCGCGACGAGGCTGAGGCTCGGGGCGCGCGCCTTCCTGACGCGCTGCTCTACGAAACGCCGGGTTCCCGCATCGACGTTTTCGCGCGTTCTCGGCGGGGGGCGATCAACTCCAGGCTTCGGCGTTTCGAACTCGCCGGTTCGGACGCAGGCGTCAGCTATCGCGATCTGGTGCGCGATATGGCCGGCATGGGCTCTGGCGGCCGCGCGGGAGCCGCGTTGCGCTCGGTCTGGGCCTACCGCGGTCAGCGGCGCCTTCTTTTCTGGGCGATTGTCGCCTTCGCCCTCGGCTTCATCATCAAGGTGCTGCAGAGGGACACGACTGTGACGGCGATCCGCGGCCTCGCTCCTCAGCTGGAGTCCGTGGCCGACTGGATGTCGACGCATGGCGACTGGTTCGGCCGGCTCGCCGTTGCGCTATGGATCCTCGGCGCCTTGGCGCTTGCGCTAAACCTTTTCCGTGCGATCAGCTTCTCGGGTCTCGTTCTTCGCGGAACGCAGCTCCTCAATCATGATCTGCGCGATCGGCGACGCGACCTCGAGACTCGGACAGGCCGCCTCAGCCAGCGCATCGCCGCGCTCTCCGCCGACGCGGACGCCGCAGCGAAAGTCGCCGAGGCGGCGGCCCGGCGGGCGGGCGGCAAGGCGCAGGCCCGCGCGCCGGGCCCGGATTTCCTCGATGCGAACCAGGGGCCGGCCGCGGCCGCACGCGCATTTCTCGCAGCGCTCGGCGAACGCGTCGGCCTGGGCGCGGATGCGCCGGATCGACTGGTTTTCGTCATAGACAATCTCGATGCCCTGAGGCCGGAAGCCGCGATCGGCTGGATCGATGCGGCGCACGGCGTCATCGGAGCAGGCTCGGCCGGAATCCTCGCCCTCGATCCGGCCCGGCTCGTCGACCCGCTCGGCGGACCGGGTGAGGCCCGCCGCCGCTTTGACAAATGGCTGCAGGTCGTCGTCAACCTGCCGGGCCGCGTCGGCCTCGACGGCGAGCGCCTCATTGCGCGGCTTCTGTCCAGCGACGGACAGGCGGGGCCGGCGCCAGTCGACGCAAAGATCGCCACGACGTTCGTCGAGCCTCTGTCAAGTTCAGAGACGGCGCTCCTGACGGCGCTCGCTCCGCTCGCGGCGCATTCGCCACGCGACGCCAAGCGGTTTCTCAACGCCTACCGGCTCGCGCGTTGCTCGAACGCGCCGCGCCCCGTGGTGGCGCTGATGCAGGCCGTCGCGTTCGCGGACGACGAAGTCCAAACCGCGATGCGGACCCGCCTCACGGGAGGGTCGGGCGAAATCGGCGAGATCGAAGGCCCGGAGTCGCTTGTCAATGCGGTGAAAGCGGCGCGCGCGGCGAACAACGGCGCTATCTCCGTCGCCGACGGGCGCATCGCGGCGGACGTGGCGCGCCGGTACGCACTGTCACTATAGCGGGGGCTTCGGCGTTGGCGGCAGCGCCAAATCCGCCGCTGCGTCCGGCAGTTTCGACTGGCTCCAGCCGCCGCCGAGCGCCACGATAAGGCTGACAGCGTCGGTCTGGATCTGCCCCTGAGTGGACAACTGGGCCTCCTCCGCTGTCAATTGCTGTTGCTCCGCGGTGACGACGGTGGTGAAGGCCTGGGTGCCCGCCTGATACTCATTGAGCGCGATCTGCGTCGCCTGGCGCGAGATGCGCACGTCCTCCGCCTGGACCTTCGCCTCGCGCGACAGGATGCGAATCCCTGCAAGGTTGTCCTCAACCTGCTGGATCGCCGTCAGCACTGTCTGGCGATAGATCGCCACATCGGACTGATAGGTCTCACTCGCCGCCTCGACCTGCGCGCCGGTAAGGCCGCCGTTGAATAGCGGCTGGGCGAGCGAGGCGCCGAATGACCAGATCGGATTGGAGGGACCGAACTCCGCCGCGAACGGATTCCCTGAATAGCCCAACAGGCCGGAGAGCGAGACGGCCGGGAAATAACCGGCGAAGGCGACGCCGATCTCGGCGTTGGCCTGCCGCATCGTCTCTTCCGCCGCCGCCACATCGGGTCGGCGCTCGAGGAGCGACGAAGGCAAACGCACCGGAATCGAGGGAACGCTGTTCGCCAAGGCGCCATGCGGGACCGAAAGGCCCGCCGGCGGCCGCCCCATCAGCACCGCGATCGCATGTTCGCTCTGGGCGCGCGTCACACCTGCGGCGATGAGTTGCGCCTGGGCGTTCAGCACCTGCGCCTGAGCGGTGATGACGTCCGACTTGGCCGCCGTTCCGGCGTTGTACTGGTTCTGGGTGATCGTGAGTGAGCGCTTGTATTCGACGACGGTTTTCGTGAGGAGGTCTTCCAGCGAGTCGGCCTCCCGAAGTTGCACGTAGGCGAGCGCCAGCGCCGACTGCTCTGCGAGCAGGGCGTTGGCGAGACTGGCCGCTGCGCCTTGCGCTCCGGCTTGCTGCGCCTCGATCTCGCGCCGCACTTGTCCCCAGATGTCGAGCATCCACTGGCCCGTCGCCTCGGCGGTGAGAACTCGTCGCATTCGGCGAACTGTGGACCGCGGAGGCATTGCCGTTGATGGTCGGAAAGAGTCCGGCGCGCGCCTCGTTGATGAGAGCGAGCGCTTCACGATAGTTCGCTTCGTCAGCTTTGACGGTCTGATTGGAAATCTCGACTGAGCTTTCGAGCCGGCTCAACTCGGCGTCATGGAAAACGCTCCACCACTCGCCCTTCGGCTCACTTTCGCGCGGCGTCGCGATTTTCCAGCCGGCCACCTCCTTGAACTGCGGCGAGACGATTGCTGCGGGACGTTCGAAGTCGGGCCCGACCGGCACGCAACCCGAGAGCGCGCCCGCGACGACGAGCGCAGCGCCTGATGCCCGTACGCGCGGCGCTATTGCGCGCGCGCCAGCGGGGTCGGATTCACGCGCACGTAATATCGGTTCCAAAGCCGCCCCAGCCACTTTCCGAATGAATCGAGATAGATGAATACAACCGGCGTCGTATACAGGGTCAGAACCTGACTGACGATCAAGCCGCCTACAATGGTGATTCCCAACGGATGCCGCAATTCGGACCCCTCGCCGGTTCCGAATGCAAGCGGCAGCGCGCCGAAAAGCGCGGCGCAGGTCGTCATCATGATCGGCCGGAAGCGCAACACGCAAGCGCTCTCGATCGCCTCGCGCGTGTCGAGGCCCTGCCGCTCCGCCTCGAGCGCGAAGTCGACCATCATGATCGCGTTCTTCTTCACGATGCCGATCAGGAGCAAGACGCCAATCGCGGCGATGATGGTGAACTGAGTGTCGAATACCCACAGCGCGAGGGCCGCGCCAACGCTGGCGGAGAACAGCGTCGAGAGGATCGTGATCGGATGAATGAGACTCTCATAGAGAATTCCGAGCACGATGTAGATCGTCACCAGCGCCGCGCCGAACAGCAGAGGCATGTTCGATTGCGACTGCTGATAGGTCGCGGCGGTGCCCGCGAAGGCGCCGCGCACGGTCGAGGGCATGCCGATCCGTTGGATCGCGTTCTCGATCTCTGTTTTGGCTTCGCTCAGCGCGTGGCCGGAAGCGAGGTTGAACGAGATCGTCGAGGCCGCGAACGGTCCCTGGTGATTGACGCTGAGCGGCGTGTGGCCAGGCGCGAATCGGGCAAAGGCGGAGAGCGGGACCATCGTCTCGAGCGAGGTCGAGACGGCGGCGCCGGCGGAGGCTGTGGAATGCCCGCTCGCCGCTAGCGCGTTGGTGGCGAGATTGCGCGCCGAGTCCGCTGCGATTGTCGCAGCGGTGCTCGCAGCGCCAGTCGAGGACGCAAAATCTCCGGCCGGAATCCCCGTCTGCTGAACACCGGTAGGATTGGCGCCCGAAGTCGACACGTAGAGCTGATCGAGCGTCCGCGGGTCCTGCCAATAACGCGGAGCGACCTCCATGACCACGTGATACTGGTTCTGCGCGTTGTAGATGGTGGAGACCTGCCGCTGCCCGAACGCGTCGTAAAGTGTGTTGTCGACCGCGTTGAGGGTCAGCCCCAGTCGCATCGCGGTGTCGCGATCAATCGTGATATCGGTCTCGAGGCCGCCCTGTTGCTGATCTGAATTGACGTCCTTGAGGACGTCGCTGTTCATCAGGGCGGCCGTGAGCTTTGGCGCCCAGGTGTAGAGCTCGGCTGTGTTGTCGGAGAGCAGCGTGTACTGGTAGGTGGCGTTGCTCTGCCGCCCGCCGGTCCTCAGGTCCGAAACCGCAACCATGAACAGTCGCGCGCCCGCCACCTCCGCGAGCTTCGCGCGCAGACGCGTCACGACGTCATCGGCGGAAATCTTTCGCTCACTGAAGGGCTTGAGCGAGACGTAAACGAAGCCGGAGTTTGTCTGGCGCCCTCCGGTGAATCCAACGACGCTGGCGACCGCGGGATCATCCTGAACGATGGTTTGCAGTTGCAGGAGCTTCTTCTGCATCGACTGGAACGAGATGCTCTGGTCTGCCTGGATCGAGCCGATGATGAGCCCGGTGTCCTGAACGGGGAAGAGCCCGTAGGTCATCTGGTAGCGGAACATGTAGTAATTGAGACCGATCGTGGCCAGGAGCGAGAGCATCACGACGCCGGGATGCCTGAGCGCCATACGTAACGTCGTTCGATAGAAGTTGAGCGCCGCGTCAAAGACATACTCGCTCGCGCGATAAAGACGACCATGGCGGGTGACCTTTTCCCGCGGCAGGATCAGCGCGCACATCATCGGCGTCGTCGTCAGTGAAACGACGAGCGAGATCATTACCGCGACAGACAGCGTCAGTGCGAATTCGTTGAACAGGCGCCCAACGATCCCGCCGAAGAAAATCAGTGGCGCGAACACCGCGATCAGCGAGAGGCTGATCGAGAGCACGGTAAAGCCGACCTCGTTCGCCCCCTTGATCGCGGCCTCGATGCGCGGCATGCCCTCTTCGAGGTAGCGCGAGATGTTCTCGAGCACGACGATCGCATCGTCGACGACGAAGCCGGTGGAGATCGTCAGCGCCATCAGCGAAAGATTGTCCAGGCTAAATCCCAGCAGATACATCACGCCGAACGAGCCGATGATCGAGGTCGGCACGGCGACGCTTGGGATCGCCGCCGCGCGGAAGCTTCGCAAAAACGCGAAGACGACCAGGATCACGAGGATCACGGCGATGATCAGCGTCTTCTCGGTGTCGGCGAGGGATTGCCGAATCGTCTTCGAGCGATCGACCGCGATCGTCAGATTGACGTCGCCCGGCAGAGCGGCGATGAGCCGCGGCAATTCCGCGCGCACGTTGTCGACCGCGGTGATGATGTTTGCGCCTGGCTGGCGAGAGAGCACGACGGCGACGCCGGGCTTTCCATTGACCAATCCGGCGTTGCGCAGGTCCTCGACCGAGTCGACCACGTCGGCGACGTCCGACAACCGGACCGCGGCGCCGTTGCGATAGGCGATGACGAGGTCCCTGTACTGCGCCGCCTTCGTCGCCTGATCGTTGGCGTAAATCTGGTAATGCGCGTTGTCGTCCTCTATCGCGCCCTTGGGACTGTTGGCGTTGGCAGAAGCGAGCGCGGCCCGGATATCTTCGAGGCCGATGCCATAGTGGAAGATTGCGCCCGGATTGATCTCGACCCGGACCGCCGGCAGCGCGGAGCCGGAAACGTCGACCTCGCCAATGCCCGAAAGCTGCGACAGGCGCTGCTGAAGGATGTTGGAGGCGATGTCATAGAGCTGGCCGGCGGTGTGGGTCGACGAGGTCATGGCGATGACCATGATCGGCGCATCCGCAGGGTTGACCTTGTGGTAGGTCGGATTCTGTCGCAGGCTGGTTGGCAGATCCACGCGCGCGGCAACGATACCCGCCTGAACATCTCGGGCCGCCCCGTCGATATCGCGATCGAGGCCGAACTGCAGAGTGATGCGCGTGGAGCCTTGGGTGCTCTGCGACGTCATTTCATTGACGTCGGCGATCTGGCCGAGATGCCGTTCGAGCGGCGAGGCGACTGAGGTCGCCATCGTGTCGGGGCTCGCGCCCGGCATGTTGGCTTGAACCGAGACGATCGGAAAATCGACTTGTGGCAGCGGCGAGACAGGCAATTGCGAATAGCCGAGCAACCCGCCGAAGATGACCCCGATTGTCAGCAGCGTGGTCGCCACTGGTCTGCGGATAAAGATCTCCGAGAAGCGGTTGTTCACGTCGGCTCCGCCGCGAGACGCGAATCAGCCGCGCCGAGCCCAAAGCGTTCGCCAAGCCTTTCGAAGAAGAGGTAGATCACCGGCGTCGTGTAGAGCGTCAGCACCTGGCTGAACGCCAGACCGCCGACGATCGCGAGGCCGAGCGGGTGCCGAAGTTCCGACCCGACGCCCGTGCCGAGCATGAGCGGAAGCGCGCCGAAAATCGCCGCAACCGTCGTCATCAGGATCGGCCGAAGGCGCAGGAGGCACGCCTGATAGATCGCTTCGCGCGCGGGCAAGCCCTGCTGTCGTTGGGCCTCGAGCGCAAAGTCGATCATCATGATCGCGTTTTTCTTGACGATGCCAATCAGGAGCACAATGCCGATGACGCCGATGATATCGAGGCCAGCGCCGGCGGCGTTTAGCGTCAGGAGCGCGCCAATGCCCGCCGACGGCAATGTGGTGAGAATTGTGATCGGGTGGATGAAGCTCTCGTAGAGCACGCCCAGCACGATATACATCGTCGCGATCGCCGCCAGCAGCAGGAACACCTCATTCGACAATGCCGACTGGAACGCTTGCGCGGCGCCCTGATAGCTGACGGCGAAGCTCGCCGGCAGACCGATGTCGGCGAGCCCCGCGTTGATCGAATTCGACCGCCTCTCCAAGCGACGCGCCCGGCGCGAGGTTGAATGAGATTGTCGTCACCGGAAACTGCTTCAGATGCGAAATCTGCAGCGGCGACGTCTTGACGACAATATTGGCCACCGAGTTCAGCGGCGTCTGGCCGGAGGTCGAGGCCGCCGAGGGCAAGTATAGCGAATTCAGGGAATCGAGCGAGCGCGCCATCTTCGGATCAATGTCGAGGATGACGCGGTACTGATTGCTCTGGGTGAAAATGGTCGAGATGATCCGCTGCCCGTAAGCGTCGTAAAGCGCATTGTCGACGATCGCCGGCGTGATGCCGAACCGCGCCGCCTCGGCTCGGTCGAGATCGACCATGACGGAACGGCCGTTCGGCTGGAGATCGCTGGCGACGTCGACGATCGAGGTAATCCTTGCAAGCCGCTGGAGCACTTTCGGCGTCCATTCCTGCAGCGTCGCCAGATCCTGATTTTCGAGCGTGAACTGATACTGGGTCGCGCTGACCGCGGTGTCGATCGACAGGTCCTGCACCGGCTGCATGAAGAGAGAGATGCCAGCGACGCTCGCGGTTTCCTCGCCCAGACGCCGTATGATCTCGCTCGCCGTCGACTTCCGCTCGGAGTGCGGCTTCAGATTGATCAGAAAGCGCCCCGAGTTCAGCGTGATGTTCGAGCCGTCGACGCCGATGAAGGAAGAGAGGCTCTCGACGTCCGGATCGGCGAGGATCGCCTTGGCGAGCGCCTGCTGGTGGGCCGCCATCTGGTCAAAGGAAATATCCTCCGCCGCCTGCGTCACGCCCTGGATCAGACCGGTGTCCTGAATGGGAAAAAAGCCCTTCGGGATCGTCGCATAGAGATAGCCGGTCAGCAGGAACGTGCCGAGCGCCACGAGTAGGGTTATGCCCTGATGATCGAGCACGACCCGCAACGTCGCGGCATAAAAGCGCGTGAGGGCCTTGAAGAACCGGCCGCCGCTCGCTTCGCCACCGCCGCCGCTCGGGCGCAGAAGCTTGGCGCAGAGCATCGGCACCAGCGTCAGCGAGACGAAAGCCGAGATTACGATGGTCGCGGCGAGCGTGATCGCGAATTCGTGGAAGAGCCGCCCTACGACATCGCCCATGAAGAGAAGCGGGATCAGGACCGCAAGGAGCGAGACGGTCAGCGAAATGATGGTGAAGCCGATCTGCGCCGAACCCTTGACCGCCGCGTCGTAGGGGCTGTCGCCCGCCTCGAGATAGCGCGCGATGTTCTCGATCACCACGATCGCGTCGTCGACGACGAAGCCGGTGGCGACGGTCAACGCCATCAGCGACAGATTATCGAGACTGAAGCCGAACTGGTACATGATCGCGAGCGCGCCGATGAGCGAGAGCGGCACCGACAGGCTCGGGATGATGGTCGCAGGAATGTTGCGCAGGAAGAGGAAGATGACCAGGACGACGAGCCCTACGGCGAGCGTCAGTTCGAATTCGACGTCGCTCACCGAGGCGCGGATCGTCGTCGTGCGGTCTGTCAGCGGCTTGACGGTCACTCCGGCGGGCAGGCTTGCGCTCAACGTCGGCAGAAGAGCCTTGATGCTGTCGACTACCTGGATGACGTTCGCGCCCGGCTGACGCTGGATATTGACGATGAGCGCGGGCGTCGTGTTCATCCACGCCGAAAGGCGGCTATTTTCCGGCCCGATCTCGACCGTCGCTACGTCCGAGAGCAAAATCGGCGCCCCATTGCGATAGGCGACAACCGATTTGAGATAATCCTTCGGATCCCGGATCTGATCGTTGGCGTTGATCGTCGAGGCCTGCGCCGGCCCGTCGAAATTCCCCTTGGGCTCATTGACGTTGAGATTGCTGATGGTGGTGCGCAGATCGTCCAGGTTGACGCCATAGGCCGCGAGCGCCAGCGGATTGGCGTGGATGCGCACCGCGGGCCGCTGGCCGCCCGAGATCGACACGAGCCCCACGCCCGGAAGCTGCGACAGTTTCGGCGCGAGGCGGCCCTCGATGAGGTCTTCCACATCGGTCAGCTTCATCGTATCTGACGCGACGCCGAGCGTCAGGATCGGCGCGTCCGCCGGATTGACCTTGGCGTAGATTGGCGGCGCGGGCAGATCGGAGGGCAAGAGGTTCCCGGCGGCGTTGATCGCGGCCTGCACTTCCTGCTCCGCGATGTCGAGGCCGATATCGAGACCGAAACGCAGCGTGATAACCGACGAACCCGCCGAGCTCGCCGACATCATTTGGCTCAGGCTGGCCATCTGGCCGAACTGGCGCTCGAGCGGCGCGGTGACCGCCGAGGTCATCACCTCCGGGCTCGCGCCCGGATAGAAGGTTTGGACCTGGATCGTCGGGTAATCGACTTCGGGCAGCGCCGAAAGCGGCAGGAACTTAAAGGCCGCAATGCCGACGAGCAGGATCGCGATCATCAGGAGGCTGGTCGCGACGGGACGGTCGATGAAAATGCGGGACGGATTCACCAACGCGTCTCCGGCGCCCATGCGCTCATTGCGCGGCGCCCTGGGCGGACGTGGCGGCAGGCCCCGTTGCGCCGCTCGGCGCCGGCGAGGCGTCGCCGCCCCCCGCCTGACCGCCCTGCCCATGGCGATGGTGACGCCCCTGAGCGTCGCCGCCCGCGCCTGCTCCAGCGCCATTGGGCTGTCGCCCCTGCCCTTCTGCGGTCCCGGGCGCAGCCTCGGCGATCATGACCTTAGCGCCCTCTCGCAGCCGGTCGACGCCGTCGATGACGACCTTGTCGCCGGAGGCGAGACCGGACGTAATCGTCGTCCGCTTGCCGTCCGACGGCCCGGTAACGACGTCGCGCTTGGAGACCGTCGAATCGGCGTTGAGGAGATAGACGAAATTGCCCGAGGGTCCGACCTGCACCGCCGCATTGGGCGCAAGCGCAACGCCGGTCAACGTATCGACCAGCAAGAGGACATTGACGAACTGTTGCGGAAACAGGACGCCGTTCGGGTTGTCGAAGGTCGCCCGCATTTTGATCGTCCCGGTGGTCACGTCGACCTGACTGTCGTAGGTCGTCAGCGTCCCTGTCGCGAGCTGGTTGACGTTGGCGCGGTCGAACACAGTGACGGGCAGTTTGGCGCCGGCGTTGAGCCGCGCCCCGATCCGCGGAAGGTTATCCTCGGGGGTCGAGAAAACAACGCTGATCGGATCGATCTGGGTGATGACCACGATGCCGGTGGCGTCGGAGGGCTGAAGATAATTGCCCGGATCAACAAGTCTCAGCCCCACCCGTCCCGTGATCGGCGACACGATATGCGTATAGTCGACGTTGAGTTGCGCTGTCTGCACTTGCGCCTGGTCCGTGATGATCGCCGCTTTGTCCTGAGCGACCAAGGCCTCCTGATCCGCGACCTGCTGCTTCGAGATCGAATCCTGCTTGCTTAGCGCTTCGTAACGCGAGAGGTCGCTTTGCGCCTGGCCGAGTAGCGCCTGGTCCTTCGCCAACTGGCCCTGCGCCTGCGCCAGGCTTGCCTGGTAGGGCCTTGGATCGATCTGGGCGAGGAAGTCGCCCTTTTTCACAATCTGGCCCTCAGTGAATGCGACGGTCATCAAATTGCCGGCAATCTGGGTGCGGATCGTCACCGTTTCGAAGGGCGTGACCGTTCCAAGCGCGTCGATGGTGATCGGCATGTCGCCGAGCATGACCGGAGCGACGCGAACGGTCTGGGGCGGCTGTCCGGCTCGGCCGGCGTTCTGACCCTCCGCTGTCGAAGGGGCGCTGTTCTCGACCTTCTCGATCTTCTGCCATGCGAACACCGCGGCTGCGGCCAGAGCGAGGATAAGCCCGATCCGGACGAGCATGCGGCGCCAGCGCGGCGACTTGGAGGGCGAGGGCGCCTCAGGCTCCAGGCGCCCCGGCGGCGTCGCGGGGATCGTGGGAGCCGCGCGTTCCGCAACGTCGGGTTTGAGGGCTTCGTTCATGTCGGGCTCGCTGGGGTCAACCGCTTCGCACGGGACGTTCCAAGTTACAATTCACGCCCGCGTGTCTGGCCGGAGCGCCAGCCGACATATTCGCGTCATCCGCGGCAAAACAAGGGTGTTGCAATCTCGATAACCTTGGGCGATAAGCGCGGCGACGGCGGCGACGCCGCTCGTTGGACGCGGGTGTAGCTCAGGGGTAGAGCACAACCTTGCCAAGGTTGGGGTCGAGGGTTCGAATCCCTTCGCCCGCTCCATTTATCCTAAATGACTGATATTGCTAGAGCGGCCGACACGTTCGGCCGGTTCCCTCATTTGGGCATTGCCCCGGACCCGAGGCCGTTGCAAGTTCCGCTCGAACAGGCGGCCGTCAGGGCAAGCGTCGGTCGGACGAACCTCGCTGAAGCCTGGAAGGGGGAAGCCCGTGGCCGGGTACGGCGACTTTCAGCACGAGATCTACTTCAAGGGCTTGTCCGGGGTGAAGCCCAAGCTCCCGGTCAATTTTGAGCTATTGGAGCAAAAGGCGCGGACGGCGATGCCGGAGAGCGTTCTCTCGTATGTCGCGGGCGGTTGCGGCGACGGGCACACCCAAGATCTGAACGTGACCGCGTTCGAGCGCTGGGGCCTCTTGCCGCGCATGATGGTCGATTGCTCGAAGCGCGATATGAGCGTCGACCTCTTCGGCCTCCGTCTTGCCTCGCCGCTCTTCATGGCCCCCATCGGCGTTCTCGGGATTTGCGCAAAGGATGGCCGCGGCGATCTCGCGACCGCAAAGGCCGCGGCGCTGACCGGCGTACCGATGGTCGCCTCGACGCTCTCGGACGATCCGATGGAGGCGGTCGCCAAGGAGATCGGAGCCGGGACCGGGTTCTTCCAGCTCTATACACCCACCGATCGGGAACTCGCAGAAAGCTTCGTGCATCGCGCCGAGGCGGCGGGGTTCAAGGCGATCGTGGTGACGCTGGACACCTCGACCCTGGGCTGGCGGCCGCGCGACCTGAACGACGCCAACTTCCCGCAATTGCGCGGGCACGCCCTCGCCAATTATTTCACCGATCCGCGCTTTCGGGCCATGCTGCCGAAGCCCCCGGAGGCAGACCCAGCGACGGCGATCATGACCTGGGCGCGGATTTTCGGAAAGCAGCTGACCTGGGCCGATCTGCCCTGGCTGCGCTCGCTGACCAGGCTGCCGCTCATCCTCAAGGGCATCTGCCATCCGGACGACGCACGCCGGGCGATCGACGGCGGCGTTGACGGAATCTATTGCTCCAACCACGGCGGCCGCCAGGCGAACGGCGGCCTGGCCGCGATCGACATGCTGCCAGGGGTCGTGGCGGTCGCGGGCGCGACGCCGGTTATGTTCGACTCCGGCGTTCGCTCGGGAACCGACATCGTCAAGGCGCTGGCGCTCGGAGCGCGGGCGGTCGGAGTTGGCCGGCCTTACGCCTACGGCCTTGCGCTCGACGGCGTCGACGGCGTCGTCCATGTGTTGCGCTGCCTGCTCGCCGAAGCCGATCTTCTGATGGCGGTCGACGGCTATCCGACCCTCGCCGATCTCACGCCCGACGCGCTGATGCGGGTTGGATCGTAGGCCAGTTTGCTGGCGCGGGTTGCAGTCAGACGCCGTTCGACCACTCAAACGGGAGGGGCGCCTCACGGAAAGCGAATCGGTCGAGGTGGCTCGCGACCACGCCCTTCATTCGCTCGACGGCTTCCTTCTCCTGCGCCTCGATCGTGACGAGAAGCGCGTGCGCGTCGGCCTCCATCGTCGCGACCGCCGCGGGAAAGCGGACGATCCCCTTTTGCTCCGACAGGTCGACGTCAAACTTGTGACCCCAGTGCTTGCAAAGCTGCTGCAGGTATTTGGCGCCGCTTGCGGTCGGGATTCGTGCTGTGGCGGTGGTCATCTGGCCGACCCTTTCTATCGATTTTGCGGACGTGATCAACCTCGTTAAGATATATCTTTTACTGGCGGCGCACGCAAGAGCCGGCGCGCCGAGTCGGTTCGATGGAAGGTATCGGCCGTTCCCGCGGCAAAACGTCCCAACGTCGCGCCAGGACCTTTCGTTGATCCCGCCTGCCGCGTCCGGTATGGTCCAGACTAAACGACGGGCGAGGAAACGCCGATGGATCTTGCGAACATTCTCGTGCATGTCGATTCCAGGCCGCGGACCTCAGCGCGCCTGGCGCTTGCTATTCGCATCGCGGAGCGGGCAGGGGCTCGGCTAACGGGTTTGTTTGCTGAAAAAGCGGAGGCGCATGTCGTCGGAACGGTCGCGACCTGGCCGAGCGCGCAATACGTCGCGGCTGCCGAGAGCGCGCGAAACGCCTTCGCCGCCGCGACCGCGACGCTCGGCGGCCGCGTCGCGTTCATGGACGCCAATCGCGGCAGCGACGGGGAGATTTCGCGTCGCTTCGTTGCGATCGCGCGAATGTTCGATCTCGTCGTCCTCGGCCAGGCCCAGGACGATGCGCCCGTGCCCGCCAAGCTGCCCGAGGAGACGATCCTGGAGAGCGGACGCCCGGTGCTGGTCGTGCCCTATGTCGGAACCTATGCGGACGTCGGCGGTCGGCCTTTGTTCGCGTGGCGACCCTCGAGAGGTTCGGCGCGCGCGATCTCCGACGCGATGCCGTTGCTCAAAAGCGGCTGCGATGGGCTCATCGTCGAGGTCTCGCGCAAGGGCGAGGAGCGCGACGAATTCGCCGACCTTCTCGTCTCCAATCTGGCTACGCACAATGTCGCCGTCCGTTACCAGCATTTCGTCGTCGACGAGATTTCAGTCATGGACACGCTCTTGAGCGCGGTTTCGGACCATGCCGCCGACCTGCTCACGATCGGCGCATTCAACTCGGGCGCCAATATTCTATTCGGCCACGGCGCCGGCACGCGCCACATCCTCGCACATATGACGGCGCCGGTGCTGTTCTCGCACTGAAGCCGAACCGAAGCGGATCGTCGCCGGCCGGCCTTTATGTTAGGGCTGCCGGCATGCAGAGCCTTGCCTTAACCGCACTGACCGTTTGTGGTCTCGACGAACTCGACCGGCATAGCGGGCGCGGCGTCACTCACATTCTGTCGATCCTCGATCCCGGATGGCCGGAGCCGGCGGCGTTCTCGGCTTTCGATCCGCATCGGCGCGCAACGTTCCATTTTCACGACGCCATCGAGCCCGCTCCTGGCGTCATTTTGCCCGAGAAGCGGGACGTCGAGGCGATCCTGGCGTTCGGCCGCGACGCCGGCGACGATCTCAGTCACCTCCTGATCCATTGCCATATGGGCATCTCGCGCTCGACCGCCGCAATGCTGATGATCCTGGCGCAGGCCCTTCCGCACGAGAGGGAAGACGTCATTGTCGACAGGCTGCTCGAGATCAGGCCGCAGTCCTGGCCGAACTCGCGCATGGTCGGGCTCGCCGACGAGATTCTGGGCCGCGACGGCCGGCTCAGCGCCGAAGCCGGCCGCATCTATGCCGGGCATCTGTCGATCCGCCCGGAGCTTGCCGAGACGATGCGCCGGCTGAACCGGGAGAAAGAAGTCGAACTCGGCCTCGCCCGCAAGGATTGACGCTGCAAGCCGCGGCGGCGGGCCAAGTTCAACGCTCGAACTCCTCCTGTCGCCAAACTGTCATCAAGCGCGCCTACTGGCGTGTGTAGCCTCCACGACCATACGCCGAACGGTGCAAGGATGAACATCGACGTTATCGAAGCCGATCGCGGCGTGACCCACGTCGTCCTCGACGGCCGCTTCGACATCGCGGGCGCGCAGGAGGCCGATCCTCGCTTCAGCACGCTGGCGCAAACCAGCAATTCTCTGGTCGTCGATCTTGCCGGGGTTTCGTTCATCGCCTCGCTCGGCGTGCGCACGCTGATGGTGAGCGCCAAGACCCTCATTCGCCGCGGCGCCGATATGGCGGTTTGCGGGGCGAATGAAAACGTCGAGAAAGTGCTGCGCTCGACGGGCTTCGACGAGATCGTCCCACTCTACCCGGACTTCGCATCGGCTGCCGCGTGGCTGACGAAACGGCAGGCGGAATTCGCGAGCAAGAAACCTTGACCGCGCCGCAGTCGCAGCCCTGTTCGCGCGACTTTCCGGGCGACATCCAGGCGGCCGCCGAAGCGGAGGCGTGGCTTACCAGCCAGTCCATCGCCCTGGGCCTCGGCCCGGACACGGAATTTGCGATCAACCTCTGCGTCGAGGAGCTATTCCTCAACGCCGTTCAGCACGGTCACGCCAAGCGGGCGACGATTTCCATCTGGAACGAGCCCGATGGCGTTCGCCTCGAGTTCGTCGACGACGGCGGGCCCTTCGATCCGAGCGATGCCTCCGTCAAGCGGATCAGTGGCCCGACTGACGATTTCGAGATTGGCGGCTTCGGCGCCGGGCTTGTGCGGAAATTCTCGCGCCGCTTGAGTTACCGCCGCTCCGATGGCTATAACCGCCTCCTCCTCGAATTTGGCGCCGCCCGCGACGCCAACGCCGGACCGGAAGCGCCACATACGACATGAATGATTCATCGGAGCTGCGCGCCGCCATCAGGGCGACGAGCGCGTTCCGCGACCTCTCCGAAGCCAAAGTTTCGTTTCTGATCAGGGCGGGCGAACTGCAGACGTTCGATCCGAAGGCGATTCTCATGGTCCAGGGAGAACCGAGCGACAGCGTCGTGGTGATCCTGACGGGCGAAGTGGTCGTCACCGCCGACAGCGCGCGCGGCGTCATTCCAATTTCGACGATGCAGGCTCCGTGTCTCGTCGGCGAAACCGGGGCGCTCGCGAGATTGCCACGCTCGGCGACAGTGCGCGCCAACACAGCCGTGACCGCCCTGCGCATCGGATGCGACGCCCTTGCCGAAGTCGCACAAGCCACGCCGTCCATGCTGATCGACGTTATTGGGCGCATGGGCGATCGCCTGCGGCGGGTCAATAGCGCTATCGGCCTCTACACCCACGCGCTGGCCGCGCTCGAACGTCACGAGTTCGACCCGGCTTTGCTCGAAGAGCTGCGCAACCCGATCCCGGACCTCGCCGATTTCGGACAGACCTTCGGCCGTATGGCCGAGCAAATCATCTTGCGACGCCAGCGCGACGACGAAATGGCGAGCGCGGCGGTCATTCAGCGGGCGCTTCTGCCCAGGGTCGCGGAATTCGCCGCCGAAACCGGCCTCGACGTATCCGCGGCGATGACGCCGGCGCGCGACGTGGGGGGCGACTTCTTCGACCTCATTCGAACTCAACGACGGGCGTGTTGCGTTGGGCGTCGGGGACGTCTGCGGCAAGGGCGTGCCGGCGGCGCTGTTCATGGGGATCACGAGGACGCTTATCCGCATCAACCTGCGAGAGAAGCCGGACCTGCCCGGGGCGATCCTGAGGGCGAATGCGTATCTGACCAACAACAACGCCGCGGAGCTGTTTGCAACCCTTCTCTACGCAGCGTTCGACCCGCGCTCGGGCGAGCTCGAATATGTCAGTTGCGGCCATCTGCCGGCGCTCTTGCGGCGCGCAAGCGGCATGGTCGAAACGCTTTCCGCTGGAGGCCTTCCGGTTGGCCTGTTCGAACAGCTGAAGCCCAAGGTCTTTCAGGCGGCGATGCATCCCGGGGACCTCCTGTTTCTTTACACCGACGGGGTCACCGAAGCGGTCGATGACGAAGACCGGGAGTTCGGAGAGGAGCGCCTTCTCGGTCTCATCGCCGCCAGCGAAGGCGCCAGCGCGGCGGAATCCATCGCGCGGGTGAAGGCCGCGGTCGGCGAATTCTCTCGCGGCGAGCCGCAATTCGACGACTTGACATGCCTCGCAATCACGCGCTGAGGCGCAAGAGCGGAAGCCATCATGGACGGCCAGCCGTTCGCTATGCCGGCCCGCCCTTGGCTGCTCGGGCAGACGCCGTGGCCGCGTTCAACGCATCGGTGATCCCTCGCTCGTTGTATGGCTTCTGCAGCAACACCGCCCCGGCCAAACCTTCTCGCGCGTCCCTATTTGGCAAAACCTCGTACCCGGAGGCAAACACAATGCGCAGCCCCGGCTGACGAGCGATCGCCCGTGAAGCCAACTCATCGCCTGCAAGCCCCGGCAATTTAATGTCGGTGATCAGAACGTCGAAGTCGTGCTCGTCGAGCAGAGCCAACGCTTCAGAGGCATTCCCTGCTTCATGTACCGAATGTCCGAGATCGCCCAGCATTTCAGCGGTTGAGAGCCGGATCAGTGCATCGTCTTCGACAAGCAGCACCCGCAGCGCGCGCGGGCGCGACACGGGCGCGCGGTTCTCCTCGACATCGTCTTGAAGAGGGTGGCGAGGCTCAGCCGGTCCAAACCTGCGCTGCTGTTGATTGCGCAGAACATGTCGAATTTTGCGCGCCAGCGCCTCACGCGTATAGGGCTTGCTGAGCAGCTCAATGCCTTCGTCAAGGCGCCCGCCGTGGACGATCGCGTTCTCGGTATAGCCGGAGGTGAACAAGACCGCGATATTGGGAAGTCTTTCCTTGGCCTTGCGCGCAAGCTCGGGGCTGCGGACCGGACCGGGCATGATCACATCTGTGAACAAGAGATCGATTGGCGCCCCGCTCTCGATGATCGCCAGCGCGCTATGAGCGTCCTTCGCCCTTAGCACTCGATAGCCGAGTTCGAACAGCATATCGATGACGGTGTTGCGAACGTCCTCGTCGTCCTCGACGACGAGGACAGTCTCGGTCCCGCCTGTCGCGGGACCGGCCTCAACGTCTGTTTCGACATCCTCTTGCGCCCGAGACCGCGGAAGATACATGCGGATGGTCGTGCCTGAACCCAGCTCGCTGTATATTTTGACGTGCCCTTCCGATTGCTTCACGAAGCCATAGACCATGCTAAGTCCGAGCCCAGTGCCCCGGCCTTCTGGTTTGGTTGTGAAGAACGGCTCGAACACACGATCGATGACCTCGGCAGGGATTCCGCAGCCGGTGTCCGTCACCGCGATCATCACGTACTGGCCTGCGGCGACCTCCGCGTGACGAGCGGCATAGGCATCGTCCAGAAAAGCGTTTCCAGCTTCGATGGTGAGCTTGCCATGGCCCTCCATCGCATCGCGGGCATTGATCGCCAGATTGAGGAGGGCATTCTCGACCTGGACCGTATCCACGAACGTGTTCCAAAGGCCGCCTGCGATCACGGTTTCGACTTCAATGCTTTCGCCAAGCGCCCGGCGCAGCAAGTCGTCGATGCCGCGGATCAGGCGGCCGAGATTGACGACCTTCGGGGAAAGAGGTTGCCGACGACCAAAGGCGAGAAGCTGCGAGGCCAGTTTCGATCCGCGAGAGATCGCTGCAATGGCGGTCTGCAGTCGTTGTTCGCCACGCAAATTCCCTGCAACGTCCCGCGTCAGAAGTTGCAAATTGCCTCCTATGACCTGCAGGACGTTGTTGAAATCGTGCGCCACGCCGCCGGTGAGTTTGCCCACAGCCTCCATCTTTTGCGCCTGGAAAAGTTGGGCTTCGGCTTCTCTCCGCTCGGCGATTGCGGCCGCGACCCGATGCTCGAGGAGTTCGTTCGTCTGCTGCAGAATCTGTTCGGCCTCTTTGCGCGTCGTGATGTCGGCGGCAGCGGCGACCGCGCCGACGACGGCCCCGTCAATGCGGCGGAGCGGCGTCGCCTGGATCAAAATCGTCTTCGAGGCGCCGTCGTTGAAACGCAGCTCGAGCTCCTGCTCCCGGATTTCATGTCCTCGCGCCGCGCGCTGAAGCGGAAGCTCGCGCGGCGGGACTTCGACCCCATCGCGAAAGACTTGATAGGTCCGTGGGAGGAGCTGTCCTTCCGGCGCCGTCAGCGAAGGATTGACGTTAGCCGGCAGACGCAGCAGTTCGGCGGCCTGGCGGTTGCCCCATGCGTCCGCCACCTCCGAATCGCTGGTAAACCATACGGCTGCTGGAGCTGTCTCCAGCACCGCTTCAAGTTCCGCCGTCCGGGCTCGCAGCGCCTCGGCGGCTTCACGGCGAATGCGCGCCATCTCGAGATTCGCGTTGACGCGGGCGATCAACTCTCGGGCTGAAAAGGGTTTGGTGAGATAATCGTCAGCCCCCGCGTCCAGGCCCTCAACCCGCGCCTCTTCGCCTGCCCTGGCCGACACGACAATGACCGGCAGGTCACGAAGATTCGGGTCGCTTCTCAGTTCACGAAGCAAGTCGAAACCACCAAGACCCGGCATCATGACGTCGGTCAGGACGAGATCGGGTTTGCGCGCGCGGATCGCCTCGATCGCCGCAGTTCCGTCCGACACCGCTTCGACGTCCCACCGCGTTCCGAGCAGCCGGCCTATGTAACTTCGCATATCCGCGTTGTCGTCCGCGACAAGGACGCGGGCTCCGCGGGTCTCGACGCCGAGTTGCAGATCAGGCGTGTCGGCTGCTCGATCTGCAAGTCGATCCGGACCAACCGGGCCGGATTGGGGCAGCCAGCGCAACGCTTCCTCGACATAGGCCTCGGCCCTGAGCGAGGTCGACGCAGATGAGCGCCCGGCGCCGATCCGCGCCGCCGATAGATGCGTCGTCCCGAACGGGAGCGAGACGATAAATGCGGCGCCGCGTCCGATCTCGCTTTCCGCGCGGATGGCCCCGCCGTGAAGCTTGACGAGCTCCTGGACCAGCGCGAGGCCAATTCCCGATCCTTCGAACGATCGGCTCTTCTGACCTTCGACCCGATGAAAGCGCTCGAACAGGCGGGGCAATTCCGACGCCGGAATTCCGACGCCGGTATCGCGCACGGTCATTTCAGCCGCATGCCCGTCGGGCGAGGCGCGCATCTCAACCGCGATTTCCCCCTCGAAAGTGAACTTGAAGGCATTGGAGAGAAGATTGAAAACGATCTTCTCCCACATGTCGCGGTCGACATAGACAGGCTGGTTTAGATCGGGACAATCGATCCGCAGCTCGAGCCCGGCTCGCTCGACCGCGGAATCGAAACTGGAAGCCAGCTCCGCCGTCAATGGCCCAAGGTCTGTGGGCTCGAAGCTCGCGTCGGCTCGGCCGGCTTCAATGCGGGAGAAATCAAGCAGCGAGTTCACCAACTTGAGAAGGCGCAGGCTGTTGCGATGCGCGGTCTCCAGCCGGCCCCGGTGCGTCGGCGACAGCGCCTCCAATTCGTCGTTCAAAGCGTCCTCGATCGGCGCCAGCATCAATGTCAGGGGCGTGCGGAACTCGTGACTGACGTTTGAAAAGAAAGTCGTCTTCGCATGATCGATCTCGGCCAGCGCCTCAGCCCGGCGACGCTCCTCCTCGTAAGCCTGCGCATTGGCGATCGCGGCGGAAATCTGTCCCGCCGCGAGGCCAATGAAGCTGCGATAGTTGTCGTCGAACAGACGAAACGGGTTGAGACCGACCACAAGGACGCCAGCCCGGCCAGTCTCGCCCGTGGGCAAGATCGGAAATACCGCTGCCTGAGAGGCGGGCTCCGTCCAGGGACCGGTCGGGATATCGACGCCAAGCACGTACCTGAGATTTGCGACAACTTGCAGGCTCTGCGTGCGGAGAACTTCGCCAACCGGCCAAAAAGAGGGTTGATCGAGCGGGATCGTCTCCGGCGCAGCCGGATGGCCGCGCTCGATGCCGCAGACTGCGGCGAGCCGTACCTCCGACCCGTCCGGCTCCGCCATATAGATCATGGCAAACGGGATATCTCGAGCGTTCCTTCGAAAGGCGCCGGCGCTCTGCTCGCAGGCTTCCTGCAAGGTGCGAGCATGTGTCGTGTCGGCCGCCAAATCTCGCAAGAGCGCGAGCTGACGCTCCCCGATGACCCGCTGGGTGTCATCGCTGTTGGCGCAGATGATGCCCCCGACGGAGCCGTCATCATTGGGAATTGGGCTGTATGAAAAAGTGTAATAAGTTTCCTCGGGATAGCCGTTGCGCTCCATGATCAGGAGCTGGGCCTCGACATACGTCCCCTGATCGCCGGTCATCGCGGTCTCGAGCATGGGGCCGATATCCTCCCAGATCTCTCGCCAGACCTCCGCTGTGGGCCGCCCAAGCGCCCAAGGGTGCTTGCCGCCGATGATTGATTTGTAAGGGTCGTTGTAGAAATACGTCAGTTCCTGGCCCCAGCCGATCCAGATCGGCTGGCGCGAGGTCAGCATGATCCGAAGCGCCATCCTCAAGTTTTGCGGCCATGTCTCAGGGGCCCCGAGCGGCGTCGCCTCCCAGTCGAAGTTGCGGATCAGTTCACCGAGCTCGCCGCCGCCGGAAAGGAAGCCGGGTTGATCCGGACCGCGCGGGCCACCGCGAACCATGGCCGATTTGTCACCCATGCGAAGCGCTCTTTCTCTGTTTTCTCTGTTTTCGAGACACAACTATCCCCATGATACGAAAAATAAAACGTCCAGATTGCCCTTCAAGATGGCGCACCTCACGAAGGGCTTGGGCGTCTGCGGGCGGCGACTTTTAAAAACGTATGGCCCGCCCCGTCTGCAAGGGGGTTCTTCGAGATCGGCTGCTGTTCAGTCTGCGTCAACGTATCCGGCCTCGAGGAGCTTACTCCGGCCATGATGGAGATACGCACGCTCCGGTCCTCATAAAACTCCCGGCGTCAGATCGCGCCGTTTTTTAAACCAGGCTTCCAGAGCGCCGTTCGACTGTCAGGCCATCTCGTCGTTACCCTCTCGCAAACACCTGTTGGCCGTTGGACGCCTTGCGTCCGATAGCCCGAACTCTAGGCCGCCCCCGGCATTCCTGTGGCGGCGAACCGTTCTCCGCGCCGGAGCACCGCCCAGGCAATCCTCGCCAGCTTGTTGGCGAAGGCGACGACCGCGACATTGTGATGAGCCCTACTCATCAGCGCCTTTGCCCAACGGCCGAGCGGGGTGTCGCGCTCGGCCACGTAGGGCAAGGCGGCGCGCGCTCCGTGGATCAGCTGCTTACGCAGGTATTTGTTGCCGCGCTTGCTGATCCCAAGCAGCTTCGGCTTGCCGCCGGTCGTGAATTGACGGGGAACCAGGCCGAGCCACGCGGCGAGATCGCGGCCGCGCTCGAAGCTCTCGGCCTGGCCGACGGCGGCGACAAGGGCGGATGCGACGATCGCGCCGACACCTGGGATTGTCGTCAGCCGCCGAGCCTCTTCGTTCTCCTTCACCCAGCGGACGAACTCGGCATCGAAGGCAGAGATCCGCCGGTCGAGCTCCGCCCATTGCGCGCGCGCGTCGGCGACGAGCACGATCATCCGCGGGCTCAATCCTGCTCCGCCCTGCTCGTCCATCAGTACGCTCAGGAACTGCTCGAGCTTCCGCTTGCCCTGCGGCGCGACCATTCCTCGCTCCAGCAGAATGGCGCGCAACTGATTGATCAGGGCCGTCCGCTCCCCGACCAACCGGTCTCGCGATCGATGAAGCGTCTGCATGTCAAGCTGGTCCTGGCTCTTCAGTTCGACAAAGCGCATCGTCGGCCGGGTCACCGCCTCCGCGATCCCCTCGGCGTCGCGATCGTCATTCTTCTGCGCCTTGATGTAGGGCCGGACATATTCGGGCGACATCAGCCGGACATCGTGGCCGTGGGCGGCGAACACGCGGCCGAGATGATGAGCCCCGCAGCAGGCCTCCATCCCGACAACGCACGGAGGAAGCTTCTCCGCCAGAGCAACCAGCGTCTCCCGCCTTACCTTGCGACGCATCACAACCGCGCCGGACGCATCCAGCCCAACCACGCTGCAGACGTTCTTGCCGAGGTCGACGCCAAGCACAGAGATATCCATCCCTTCCTCCTCCTGATTCGCCGGCGAGCCTACGACGCCGGAAGGAGGGGCGGGCCATTCCATAAAACCTCACCGATTCTAATAGGTTATGAAATCAGGTGTTTTCTTTTTTCAGAATTCGCGGTACACTGTTTTCAAATTATCTGATCTCCCCTCGGAAGCCGCATGTCCCACCGGAAGAATGCCTCCAACATCCGACCCGCAAGTCCGGCGACGATGCCCACCCGCAACGATGGCGCTCAGGCTTTTGAAGCGACGAAGCGACGAAGCGACGAAGCGACTGAAAACATGGAGTCGCTGACAAAAGTGCACCGGGGCCGATCGGGAGCCGGACAAACCCTACGGTCTGACCCACTTGCCGTTGGCCCTCGACGACTTGACCGCCGCCTCGATGAAGGCGAGGCCCTTGACGCCGTCTTCGATGGTGGGGAAGTGCACCCCCTTCGGCGGCTTCTTGCCCGCGCGCGCCGCTTTAATCGCGAGCGCGACCTCGGAATAGACGTTGGCGAAGCCTTCGAGATAACCCTCCGGATGTCCCGGCGGAACGCGGGTTACGCGCGCCGCCGCCTCGCCCGAATCCGGACCGCCGCGGGTGACGATCCGCGTCGACTTCTCGAACGGCGACCACAGCATTTCGTTCGGATTGGCCTGCACCCAGTGGAGGCCGCCCTTGGTCCCGTAGACTCTGATGCGTAGCCCGTTCTCGTTGCCTGGCGCGACCTGGCTCGCCCAGAGCGCGCCGCGCGCCCCATTGACGTAGCGCAGCATGACCTGGACGTTGTCGTCGAGCCGGCGCCCTGGCCCGAACGAGGTGAGATCCGCGGCGAGCTCGGCGACGTCGAGGCCAGTCACGTAGTCGGCGAGATTGAAGGCGTGCGTGCCGATGTCGCCGAGCGCTCCGCCGGCGCCTGAGCGCTTCGGATCGACGCGCCACTCGGCCTGCTTGTTGCCGGTTGTCTCCGTCGGACCGGTGAGCCAGTCCTGCGGATATTCGACCTGGACGAGCCGGATCTCTCCGAGATCCCCGCCGCGAATCATTTCGCGCATGCGGCGAACGAGCGGGTAGCCGGTGTAATTGTGGGTGAGCGCAAAGATGCGTCCAGACTTCTCGACCGCGGCCTGCATCTTCTTGGCTTCCGCCAGCGACACGGTCAGCGGCTTGTCGCAGATGACATGGATGCCCGCTTTGAGAAAGGCGTAGGTCGGGGCGGCATGAACATCATTCGGGGTGACGATCGCCACCGCCTCGATCCCGTCGGGACGTTTGGCCTCGGCCTTCGCCATGCTCTCGTAGTCGTCATAGACGCGGTCCGCGGCGAGGCCCAACGCCTCGCCCGAGCGGCGCGCCTTTTCCGGCGTGGACGAGAGCGCCCCTGCGACAAGCTCATACTGGTCGTCGATGCGCGAGGCTATGCGATGCACGGCGCCGATGAACGCCCCCTCCCCGCCGCCCACCATGCCGAGCCGGATCTTGCGCCCCGTCCTTGCATCGCTGCGTCCCTCGATAGCCATGCCCGTCTCTCCCTAGCGCAGTCCGAGCGCTGATCTGCTTCTTGTCGATTGCAGCTGCAGGCAATGTCGATAAGCCGCTGGTCCCAGGTCGGTATTTGTACGCGCTTGTTGCCGCGCTGTCGTCAGTCGATGAACGCGGCGGCCGCAACCCGGGGTGAGAGCCGACGCGGACGCAACGAGCGCCCTAACGGAAACCGGCGCAGGATCCTGAATTCGCCGCCGGGCGCCGTCTCTCCAAAGAGCGTGAGGGCGTCGACCCGCATTTGCCGGGAAGCAACCCGGAGACTGAATTCCCACCTTAGCGACTTTACGAGGCGCGCCGGATCGGGCACCGCGTTGGTCAGGGTGTAGTGGGGCCGAAACTCGTCGATGACATAGGGGTAGCCCCACGCCTCGAGATAGTAGCGTTGCCTCGGCGACAGCCGCGAAATGTCGCGTCGGAGGCGTTCTTCCTGCGTCGGAGGGGCGCGAACCGCGTCGAGCCCGCGCACCGCAGCCTCTTCGAGCGCGCGAAGCGCCTTCGAATGGGGCCGAGGCTTGAGCACGACGAACGCACGGCCGTCATCGGTGGCCATCGCACCCACATGCAATTCGCCGGCGTCAAAGGGCGAAACAGTTCGCGCGAATGCCGCAATATTGTCCATCAGGTCGATGGCGTCGAGGTCCGCTCTGAGGCGGAACGGCGCCTTCAGCGTAGCGTGAAACCCATAGCGCCTCGGATCGCTGGTTAGATCATGCCAGGCTTCCAGTTCGTGACCTTCCGGGGCAAACCCCGCGCGCAAGTCTCCCGTTAGGGCGTCGCGCCCGATCACATCGCAGCCAAAACGCCAGAGATCGCTTTCAGGAGGAGGCATAAGGTAAAGCGCATATCGCCGGTACGACATAGGGCCAAATCTCCGACGCAAACCTGCCACAACTCCGAAGGCCCGGGCAAGACTCGAATGGACGAGCGCGCCTGTCGCAACAGATGGTCGCCGGCGACCAGCCTCAAAGCGTAGAACCGCGACGCTTTGCGTTAACGAACAAGGTCGGCTGTGAACCGGGCGCGAGCAGCGCTTACAAAACAGTAACCCCATAGCACTACAACGAGATTGTCCGAATGACTCGGGCGCTATTTGTTTGCCTAGGGCGCTTGCCGTCGGCGCCATCAAGGGCGTGCGCGGCGCTGATCGGAGGTGCGATGCGCGATGCGATCAGCGACACCCTCGCCGCCATGCGCTCGGCGTCCACCAGCCTATCCTCCAGGGCCATGAAGGGATCCGCGATCCTACTCGGACGGGGAACGGGAATGTCATGAACGCGCTCTTGCTGCTTCGCTCGCATCTTGGCGCCGCCTTTGCGCTCGGCGCGGTGCTCTTGACTGCGCTGGCGCTGACCGCGGTGCGATTCAGCTTTCCGACCGAGTTTCCGGGGCTGGAGCTTCTCCTGTTCGGTTGGCTCGGCGTCGCGCTGGGCCGTCTCACCATTTGGGCCCGTTCGAGCGAAAGCAACACGGCGAAGGGATCGGCGGGCACAGCCGAAAAAGTCGACCAAATTCTGCGCTCTGTCGCCCGCCTCTTGCAGACGCATTTGACCGAGAGCGACGCCTTCTCGGAGCGCCTGCACGGCGCAAGCGGCCGCTTGGCCGAGCACGAGGCGTCCGGCCCGGTCAATGAAATCGTCATGGCCCTCATCGACGACAATCGCCAAATGCGCGACAAGCTCTCGGACCTTCGCGATCAGCTCGAGGAGTCTCGTCTTCATGTCCTGCAACTGCAGCATAACCTTGAACGGTCAGAAGAGGAGGGCATGCGCGACGTGGTGACGGCGATCGGCAACCGCCGGTTTTTCGAAACCGCTTTTGCCGAGGAACTCGAGAAAGCGCGAACAACGGGCGAGGACTTTTGCCTTGCGCTTGCCGACCTCGACCGGTTCAAGCTCGTCAACGATCGGTTCGGTCATCTCGTCGGCGACCGCCTGTTGCGCCTCTTCGCCGATATCCTCGTTCAGAATGTGAGAGGTCAGGATCGCGTTGCGCGGTTCGGCGGCGAGGAGTTCGCGGTGATGCTGCCGGGCGCCGGCCTCAGCGAAGCAGTGGAGGCGGCAGAACGAGTTCGAAGGGTTCTCGAATCCAAGCAATGGTCGGTCGAGCCAACCGGAGAGCGCGTCGGCAAGGTCACGGTTTCGTTCGGCGTCGCGAAACTGAGGGCGAACGAGACCGGCGCCGACCTTCTCCGGCGGGTCGACGGGCATCTCTATGACGCAAAAGCCAGGGGACGAAACCGTGTTGTTGCGGAGTGGCCCGAGGATGTTCCGCCCCTCTCTCGGCAGACGCGCGGCCGCCGCGCCGCGAGCGTCTGACACACAGGCTTTGCCGAATGACGATGCTCGACCGTGAAACCGAATTGTTCCAGCGCGCCCTTGACGAAGCCCGCCGCAGCAACTGCGCTGCAAGCGCCGACGCCGGGGCGGAGTTCGAATCGAGGCCCAGCATGCGGGCCGCGATCGAATTCGGTCCGGCCCGCGGCGGTGGCGGCCAGGCGCGCTGGAGCCACGCGTTGAACTGGGCGAGCGAGCCGGACGAAAGACCGAGGTCGCTCACTCCCATTCGGGGAACGGATGTCAAGGGTCTCCGCGAGGACGATCCGGAAGCGATCGCGAGCGAGCTTGGCGTCGCCGCCGCGCTGACGGAACATCAATTGACGCGCCGATGGCGCGCCTTCGTTTGGCGGAACCACCCAGACCGTCAACCGCCGAATGCGCGCGAGCGGGCGACCGTTCGTGTCGCGATCGCCAACACGCTTTACGATCAGGCGCGGAGCCGCCTGACGAAAGGGCAATAGCGACGCGGTCTATTCGAATATCCGCTTCCGGGCGAACAACGACGCGCCGTTGGACCGTTTTGCGACCGTCAAGAGCGTCGCGCCCTTGTCGTCGAGCAAAGCCCATCCGCCGTCGCGGGAAACAATTGAGCCGATATGCCCGACTCGCGGAACGTCGTCGCCTGGAGCCGCCGCGCGAATGGCGCCATCGAACTCTGAGCCAAACCCGGTCTGAGCGAGCTGCGACAATCTCGACCGGCCGCGGCCGGGCCGGTCGGTCGGCGCCGCCGACCGATCCTGTCGCCATGAGATCTGGAGACCGATCCACCTCCGTTAGCGACGGCAGCACGAGCCCAGTCGCCGCGGGCGCTGTCCCGCGCGGCTGTGCGAATATGGCAAGATGCTCCATGCCATTGACGCGAACCGCGCCCCCGCCCTGAGCGAGCATGTAGCCGGCGAAGGCGACGGAAAGGGCGGCCAACGCTGTCCCGACCGCGCGTAAGACGATTTCTTGGCCCAGCGGGGTCATTGGGTCAGGCCTCCATGGACTTGCCGTCGTTGCGCAACGACGCCGCCAGATCGATGAAAGGATCCTCGCATCGCGGCGCGTCGGGCGACTGGGTCATCGCCTCGTATATTCGCGGCACGGACTTGATCGCCCTGTCGAGGACACCGTCGGCGCCGGCCGTGTAGCCGCCCATCAGGCGAAGTTCGCGCGTCTCTTCGTATCGCGCGATCATCGAGCGCAGGTTCGCGACCAACTTGCGCTGCTCGGGCGTCCAGACCGGATGGGCAAGGCGCGAAACCGAAGCCAAAATGTTGACCGCCGGATAGCGCCCCTCATCGGCGATGGCGCGATCGAGCACAATGTGACCATCGAGCGAGCCGCGAATGGCGTCGGCGACGGGATCGTTGTGATCGTCGCCGTCGACCAGCACGGAGAAGATCGCGGTGATCGACCCCGAGCCTTCCTCGCCAGGCCCGGCGCGCTCCAGGAGGCGGGGCAGATCGCTGAACACGCTGGGCGCGTAGCCACGCGCCACCGCCGGCTCGCCTGCGGCGAGAGCAACGTCCCGCGCTGCATGAGCAAATCGCGTCACCGAGTCCACGATGAGCAAGACCAATTCGCCCTGATCGCGAAAATGTTCGGCGACCGCCATCGCCGTTTTCGGCGCAAGACGGCGCATCATCGGACTTTCGTCTCCGGTCGAGACAACGGCGACCGTCGATGCGCGGTCCTCGCCCAAGGTATCGTCGAGAAATTCGCGAACTTCCCGCCCCCGCTCGCCGACGAGAGCAATCACAACCGTGTCGAATTGGGGGGCGCGGGCGAGCATCGCCAGCAGCGACGACTTGCCGACCCCCGAGCCCGCAAAAACGCCGACACGCTGGCCGAGACAAAGCGGGGTGAAAAGATCGACGACCCGGACCCCCGTGCGGATGGCCGTCGAAACGCGCGCGCGCCGCAACGGCGGAGGCGGATCAGCGTCGAGCGCTGCGGGCCTGTCGCCGTATGCGAGTTCTCCCCGCCCGTCGAGCGGCCGGCCGAGGGCGTCGATGACGCGCCCCTTCCAGGACGAGGCCGGCGACAACGACAATTTCTCAGTGCGATAGGCCCGCGCTCCGATCGAGGCGTCGCAACGAGCGTCGAAGGGCTTCAGGGTCGCGGAGGCGTCGTCGATCTTGACGACCTCGCCGATCTGGATTCGGTCGCCGACATCGACGCTGACGCAACCGCCCAGTCTCAGAAAGCGCGACAGCCCGGCGACACGATAATGCGACATCGACACCTCGATGACGACGCCGCTGACGCGCGCCGCCTGGAGATTGCGCAGGCCCCAGGCAACCCGCCGCTCCAGGCGCTCGAGCGCGGGAATGGCCTGCGCGCCGGCTGTGGAATCGATCACGAAGCCGACCCGAGCGTCTTGATGGCGTCCTGCAGCGATCCCTCGGACTGCTGGGCCTCGGCCGCGACCCCGTCGAAGGCGCGAGTCACTTCGATCAGGCGGGTCATCTCGCGGACAGGATCGACGTTGGAGCTTTCGACGGCGCCCTGAACGACGCCGGCGCGCGTGAAATCGAGGATCGGCGTCGCCGGCTTGTCCGGGACGACGCCCGAGTTCTCGGCGCGCCTGAGCGACGCGCCCGGATTGATCTCAAACAGCCCGATGGCGCTGACCTGCCGCCCGTTCTGGCTGATCATCCCGTCGTTCGACACGGTCAAAGGGCCAGCTGTGCCGTCGACAAGGATCGGGGCGCCCCCAGCGTCGAGGATAGGGGCGCCTGAGAGCGTGCGCAGCGTTCCGGACTCATCGATGCGCGTCCGGCCGTCTCGTGTATAAGCGGGGCCCGACGGCGTCTGGATCCCGAACCAGCCATCGCCCTGGACCGCGAAGTCGAGCGGGTTGTCGGTCTTGACGAGCCCGCCGATCCGCCGCGACAGATAATCGGAGCCGGGGGAGACATAGTTGAGCGCCGTCTCTCCGGCTTTGGCGATTTCTGCTTCGAAGGAAACTCCGGTCGCCCGATAGCCGACGGTATTCATGTTGGCGATGTTGTCGGCGATCGTCTCGAGCCGTCGTTCCAAAGCGACCTGAGCCGATACCGCGACATAGAGCCCATTCTGCATGACGCGTTCCTGACCGCTCTCAGCCGTTTGGCGGTCTTCAAAAAACAATCGTTCGAACGGCTTGTCCCGGGCTGACTTCCCGCGTGCCAGCCTGGCGTAAGTCTCGCACCGCAAATCTCCGGCCGGGCTTTCCCAGCAGGAGCGATTCTTGAATTTCGCCATCGGCCTTCTCATTGCCGTCGGATGCATCCTCGGCGGCTACGCGGCGCTGGGCGGACATCTCGAGGTGTTGATGCAGCCCTATGAGTTCGTGATCATCGCTGGCTCTTCGCTCGGCATCTTCATCGTCGCCAACACCATGACGACCATCAAGGACTGCGGCAAAGCGTTCCTTGAGGCCGTGCTCGACAAGGTCCCGAAGCCGCGCGACTACCTCGACGTCTTGAGCGTGCTGCACGCGTTGATGCGCGAATTGAGGGCCAAGTCGCGCAGCGAAGTCGAAGGTCACTTCGACAACCCGAGCGAATCCGAGATCTTCAAGACCTTCCCGAAATTGTCCGCCAACAAGGATCTGGTGACCTTCATCTGCGACTATGGACGCCTGATCATCATCGGCAATGCGCGCACGCACGAAATCGAGGCGCTGATGGATGAGGAAATCGAGACGCTCGCGCACGACCGGTACAAGCCGGTGCACGCGTTTCAGGCGGTCGCCGACGGCTTGCCCGCGCTCGGCATTGTCGCCGCCGTTCTCGGCATCATCCACGCGATGGGCGCGCTCGACCAGTCGCCGGAGGCGCTCGGCGGCCTGATCGGCGCCGCGCTGGTCGGCACGTTCGCGGGCATTTTTCTCTCTTACGCGATCGTCGCGCCCATTGGGCAGAAGATCAAGGCGGTGCGACAGAAGCAGTTGAGGCTGTTTACGCTGGTCAAGCAGAGCCTGCTTGCATTCATGAATGGCGCCATGCCGCAGGTTGCGGTGGAGTTTGGCCGCAAGACGATTCCATCCAAGGAGCGGCCGACGATCGACACGGTCGAAAGCGAGACGACTTCCAGCGCCGCTGGCGGCGACGCCGTGATTAAGGAAGCGGCGTGAGCAGCAACGGCGACGATCAGTCTTCCGACCGGCGCGCACGGAAACTCAAAGGCGCTATGCTTGAGCATTCCGGCTTCTCTGTCGAACGCATGCCCGGCCTCGCGGTGGCGCTCGACCATTTCATCGCCGAGGCTCAACAGACGATCACTCCGCTCGCCCCCGGACTCCCGAGCGGCGGAACGGTCGAAGGCGTTCGCGCAACCACGCTCTTTCAGGCCATCTCCGATTGCGCCGGCCTCACAGGCGTGATCTACGCGAGCGATGAGCCTGAAGCGCGTGTTCTCGTTGCCCTCGATGAGCGAATCGACGATTTGATCGTTGCCTCCATCTTCGGCGAAAGTATTTCGGCCGATCCTGAGGATGATCCTGAAGATAAAGCGCTGCGAGCACGCACGCCGATAGAGACGGTGCTTCTCGAAGAATTCGCGCGCGCTCTCGGGCGCGCTCTTGAGGGCGGGTTTGCGCCGCTGGCGCCTCTCACGCTCACTTTCGAATGCCTTCTCACGCTAAAGGACGCTTTTGCGCTTGGGCGGCGCGACATGCCTGCGGCGGCCGCGCGATTTTCTCTGCCGATGAATGGTGGCGCGTGCGAGGGCCTCGCGCTGTTCCCGCAGTCGCTTCTCATGCCGCTACGAAAAGAACTGGAACGCGACCATGCAGTTGAAACGCCGGCTGCGGACCGGCGGTGGTCGAGTCTTATGGAGACCGGCGTCAAGAAGACGCAACTGCCGGTGACGGCCGTCCTGGAGGATGTTGCGATGAGTCTCGGCGATATCGCCAATCTTCGAGTCGGTGGGATTCTACCCCTTCAGAGCAGCGACTTCGATGCTGTTCGCCTTGAATGCTCGGGCCGCGGGATGTTCCTCTGCAAGCTCGGCCAGGGCGAAGGGCGCTACCGACTCGAAATAGAGAGCCTTATCGCGCAGGACCCGGACGCAGCGGCGCGTCCCGGGGCCGCAGGACCTTAAACATGCAACGAGCGACGTCACCTCATGGGCGAACCTGAAATCCTCCCCGACGCGTCTGAAGCGCCGGATGCGGCGCCGGCGGCCGCGAGTCCGGCGACTCCCAACCTGAATACGATCTTGTCGATTCCTGTCACTGTGCAAGTCGTTCTTGGCTCGACATCGCTGCCGGTCGCAAGCCTCATGAAGCTTGCGCGGGGCGCGGTGATCTCGCTCGACCAGCGCGTCGGTGATCCAGTCGACATCGTCGTCAACGGCAGGGTGGTCGCGCGCGGGGAGATCGTCGTAGTCGACGAGGTCAGCCAGCGCTTCGGCGTTTCTCTGGTGGAGATTGTGGCGGGCCGAAGCCTCGAACAAGCAGCTTGACGGACAGGAGAACAATGTCAGAGCCGATGATCGAGGGAGAGCGAATTCTCAACGGGCCGGAGAAGGCCGCGGTGCTGCTGCTGATGATGGGCAAGCCTCCGGCCGCGCGGCTTCTCAAGCACTTCGATCCGCCGGATCTGCGGGCGGTGGCGCGCGCGGCGGCGGAACTCGGCGCCATCGCGCCGACGACCATCGATCGTCTTGTGGAAGAGTTTGCGACCGACTTCTCGGCCGGCGCCAATTTGCTCGGCGATGTCGGCCAGGCGCGCAATCTGCTTGCTGAGGCCCTTCCCCCGAACGAAGTCGACGAGGCCCTCAATTCCGCCCTCGGCGAGGGCAAAGAACTGGACGTTTGGCAAGCGCTCGCGCGAACGCCCGAGAACGCCATCATCGCCTTCCTCGTCGCCGAGAGGCCCGCAACCGCGACCTATCTGCTTTCCAAGATCGATCCTCCCCTTGCGGCGAGGATCGTCAGCGCGCTGCCACGCGAGAGACGCAACGCCGCTCTTTGCGGGCTGGTTGCGCCATACGAGGTGACGCCTGTCGCCGCCCAGCTTGTCGAAGCCGCATTACGTGGGATGCTGGCCAATGCGAAGGCGCCGAGCGGGGGAAGCGAGGGGCGGTCACGCATCGCCGGGATCATCAATAATCTCGATCCCGACGAGGCGGAGGACGTCATGCGCGCGATCGCGCGGGTGCGCCCGAAGGACGCGGCCGTTCTCAAGACGATG
Source organism: uncultured Alphaproteobacteria bacterium (assembly GCA_963787135.1). Classification (GTDB taxonomy): domain Bacteria; phylum Pseudomonadota; class Alphaproteobacteria; order Rhizobiales; family Beijerinckiaceae; genus Roseiarcus. The sequence continues at coordinate 110,371 of CAWBBW010000035.1, forward strand.
CTGTTCGGGTTCAACGACCTGCCGAAACTCAGCGAACGGGCGCGGGCGCTGCTGTTCGACCGGGCCTCGATCGACATCGTCGTCATGGCGCTGCGTGGCACCGACACGGAGTTCCGCAACGCTGTGCTGGCCTCGATGCCCTCGCGCGGGCGTCGGCTGGTCGAGGGCGAACTGGCCTCCGGCGCCTCCGCGCCCGCGCGCGAAATTGCAAAGGCCCGCAAGGCCATCGCCGATATCGTCCTCGGCATGGCGAGCCGCAACGAAATCGAGCTAGTCGGGCCGCCCGTCGACGACGCGGCCTGAAGGCTGAGTTGAATGAGCTCCGACGTCGATCCGGAGGACAGGACCGAGGAGCCGACAGAGAAACGGCTTCACGACGCCATCGAGAGGGGACAGACGGCGTTTTCCCGCGAGGCACCCCTGTTCGCGTCGCTTTCCGCCGCGTTGGTTGCGCTCGTCTTCATCATCCCTGGACGCGCCGCTACCCTGCTCGCGGGCCTCATCGGTCTCATCGACGATCCGGCAGGCTGGCGTATCGAGCGCGGCGAGGACGTGCTCGCGCTGTCCGGCCCGCTATTTGTGGCTGCTGCGCAGTTCCTTTGGCCCGTGGTGGCCCTGCTGACGACCGCAGGAGTTGTCGCTTCGATCGCCCAGGCGTCGCCCCGCATTGTGCCTCACCGCGTACTGCCGGATTTCTCACGCATTTCGCCCCGCAGCGGACTTCGCCGACTTTTTGGCATTGGCGGGCTCGTGGAATTCGTCAAAAGCCTCGTCAAGCTCACCGCGGTCGCGCTGGTCGCGACAATGACCCTGATGGGCCAGAAGGCCATTCTGCTGAACGCAATGGATGTCGATCCGGGGATGCTGCCGGACCGGATTCTTACTCTCGCGATCAAGACGGTCGCGGCCGTGCTCGCCGCGACGCTCGCCGTCGCGAGCGCGGATCTCGCCTGGTCGCGTGTCCGCTGGCGGCACGACAACCGCATGAGCAAGCAGGAGCTGAAGGAGGAGGTGAAGCAGGCCGAGGGCGACCGGATGATCAAGGCGCGGCTGCGCTCGCTTCGAACTCGACCGCTCGCGCAAGCGCATGTTGTCGGCGGTTCCGCGCGCCACGATGGTGGTGGCCAATCCAACCCATTACGCGGTGGCCATGCGCTATGTGCGCAGCGAAGGCGGCGCTCCGCTCGTCGTCGCCAAAGGCGCCGATCTGATCGCGCTCAAGATTCGCGCAATCGCCGAGGCGCATGACATTCCCGTCGTCGAGGACAGGCCCCTGGCGCGCTCGCTTTACGCGGCCGTCGAGGTCGACCGGCCGATCCCGGCAGATTTCTACAAAGCCGTGGCCGAGATCGTGCATGTCATTCAACAGAGGAAAGCGGGATGGGCGAACCGAGGACTTTGAGATCCACGCCCCGCGCGCGCCAGCGCGGCCCGCTAGAAAGAGAACGCATTATCGCCGACGCGCTCGTGGACGTAGCGAGTGAACTGCGTCTGACCGACGCTGCGGAGCTTATTTTGATGATCCGCAATGACCACGCGGCCAACATTGCCGATCTCGTAAATTCATCGACCGAACTCTTCTACAAGACCGGAACGCTGCGTTACGCCCTTTCCGCGAGCTTCAAGGCGCCGTGGGACGCGACGCCCGTGGTCGCGATCGACATGGAGTTTCGCCACGCCATGGTGTCGGCCTTCTTTCGGCTGACAATTGGTCAGCGTCGCGCGGGAGTCGAAATCATCGACATTCTGTTCGACGAGCGAGGTCTGGACGACCGGGCGAAAGCGGAGCGCCTGCTGGCCGCCTTCAAGAGCGCGCGGGTTCGACCGAACTAACAAAGGCTTGCGGGCTGGTCGTCCTGCATCGAAATTGCCCGTCCGCATGCAGGGCCAGCTTAGCCGCGCTCATGACCGAGGGATCGCACCGAAGGCCGAGCCGCCACAAGCCCCATGCAAGGCGCCACGCCGAAGATTGGACCGCCCGATAGCGAGGACATCTCTTCCCTTGTCGATCTACCTCTTCCAAGTCGCGTCGCAGAAGTCGGAGTGGCTGTCGGCCCGCCAGACGGCGGTCGCAAGCAACGTCGCCAATGCGAATACGCCTGGCTATCGAGCGCTCGATGTCCAACCCTTCTCAATCGTTCTCGATAATTCCCCGCTCACGATGGCCGCGACCAATCCCGGGGACATTGCCCCGGCGGTCTCACCAATGGACTCCTTACGGCAGGTCGAAACCGATCCATCGGAAGAGACATTATCCGGCAACACCGTCAATCTCGAACAGCAGATGATCAATCTCGGAGACGTCACGCGCGACTTTTCGATGACCGCCAACATTCGCCGCGCCTTTCATCAGCTCATTCTCTCGGCCCTGAAGTGACAGTCGATCCCCTGCAAACCTCGCTCCGCATCGCTGCGTCAGGGCTGCAGGCGCAGTCCATGCGGCTTCGGATTGTCTCGGAGAACATCGCCAACGCACAATCGACCGGGCCTGCGGCTGGCGCAGATCCCTACGCGCGCAAGACTGTGTCGTTCGAAAGCGAAATCGATCGCGCCTCCGGCGCCAATCTCGTCGAGGTCAAGTCGATCGGCGTCGATCAAGCGCCGTTCAAGGTTGAGCGCGATCCGGGCAATCCTGCCGCGGATGAAAACGGCATGGTCAAGATGCCCAACGTCGACGTCCTGGTCGAACTGGCCGACATGCGTGAGGCCAACCGCAGCTACGAAGCCAATCTTCAGGTCGCCAAGCAGTCCGCCGACATGCTCAGCCAGACCGTCGCCCTGATGAAGGACGCCTGACGCGCCCGGACAGCGAGGATGAATCGATGATCGAAGGTGTTTCCGCTCTCGGCATGCTGAGCTCGGGTTCGAGCGTCGGGGCGCCGACCGCGCCGGCTGCGCCTGCCGTCGGCGCGAGCTTCGAGCAGGCGCTCGGCCAAGCCATCGGATCGGCGGTCGACACGCTCAAGGCCGGCGAAGCATTCGCGATTCAGGGTGTCCAAGGCGCGGCCACGCCGATGAAGGTCGTCGAGTCTGTAATGGATGCGCAGCGCTCACTTCAGTCCGTTCTGGCGATCAGGGACAAAATTGTCTCCGCCTATCAGGAGATCGCCCGGATGGCGATCTGAGCGGCGCGTCAAAATGGCTGAAAAGAGGATGACGTAATGAGAGCGTTGGCGATCGCGGCGACAGGTATGAGCGCCCAGGAGCAAAACCTGGAGGTCATCGCCAACAACGTGGCCAATATCAATACGACCGGCTTCAAGCGCTCGCGCGCGGAGTTCACCGATCTGATTTATCAGACCGAGCGCCTGATGGGGGTCTCGAATCGCGGCCGTGACGCCACCATCCCCGAAGGCGCGCAAATCGGTCTTGGCGTCCGGACCGCAGCGATCCGCAGCGTCAACCTGCAGGGAGCGCTCACCAATACCGGCAACACCCTCGATCTCGCGATCAACGGGCGCGGCTGGTTCCAGGTCACGACTGTCAACGGCGACACGGTTTATACGCGAGACGGCGCCTTCAACACCAACCAGAACGGCCAGCTCGTCACCGTGGACGGCTATACGGTGACTCCGTCGATTCTGGTTCCGGCAAACGCGACCAACCTCACGATCAGCCAGACAGGTCTCGTCACCATCACCCTGCCCGGCCAGGCGACTCCCCAGCAGCTCGGCCAATTGACGATCGCGAATTTCATCAACGACGCCGGCCTGCAGGCGTTGGGAGGCAATTATTTTCAGCAGACCGCCGCATCCGGTCAGCCTACCGTCGGCGTCCCCGGCGACACCGCCTTCGGCATCCTTCAGCAAGGCTATATCGAAGCCTCCAATGTTGACCCCGTAACCGAGATCACCAACCTGATCGCAGCCCAGCGCGCCTACGAAATGAACTCCAAGGTGATTCAGGCCGCCGACCAGATGTCGGGCACCATCTCCAACCTGCGGGGCTAGCAGAAATCGCCATGCGCGTGAAACAATTCGGCTTCGTTCTGAAGGCGACGGCTTTGCTGTTGTGTGCGGTCTGCGCCCCGGTCGGACTCGCGCAGGAGGCGAGCGCGCCCACACCGAAGAGCGTCATCTACCCGGGGGACATCATCCGGGACGACATGCTGGCGGACCTGTCCCAGGGCGGGGTTGCCGACGGCGGCGGACCGTTCGTCGAGGATCGCGCGCTCATCGTCGGCAAGGTCGCGCGGCTGACGCTGCTTCCGGGCCATGCTATTCCCTTCGCCGGCGTCTCCAATCGCAAGGTTGTCGCCAACGGCGCGGAAGTGAGGCTTGTTTACGCCGAAGGCGGTCTTCTCATCATGACGACCGGCGCGGCCCTGCAGGACGGCTCGATCGGCGACGTCGTCAGGGTGCGCAACAGCGACAGTGGGGTCACTGTATCCGGAGCCGTCCAGCCGGACGGCTCGGTCAAAGTCGGCGGGGGATGATGCGGGCTCTGATCGTCGCGTTGATGCTGGTTCTGATCGCCGCGCCGGCGGCGGCGGCGCGCATCAAGGACATTTCGGTCTTGCAGGGCGCACGGGACAGCCAACTGGTCGGCTACGGCCTCGTCGTCGGCCTGCAAGGCTCGGGCGACACATTTCGCAACGCGGCTTTCACCCAGGAGGCCGTTCAGGGAATGCTGCAAAACCTTGGCCTCGACGTGCACGGCGTGGAACTACGCAACCGGAACGTGGCGGCGGTAATCGTCACCACGGATTTGTCGGCCGGCGTCCAAACCGGATCGCGCGTCGACGTGACCGTCTCGGCGCTCGGCGACGCGCCGTCGTTAATGGGCGGAACGCTGCTCATGACCCAACTCCAGGGCTCGGACGGCGTCATCTATGCGAGCGCACAAGGCGCCGTTTCTGTGACTGGCTTCGAGACTGCAGGTCAGGGCGAGACGCTCTCGCAGGGGGTGCCGACCGCCGGGCGCGTTCCGAACGGGGCGATCGTTCAGCAGGAGATCGCGGCGACGCCCGATCAATTGCGATCGATGCTCGAATTGAAGAACCCGGACTATGCGACTGCGGTCAGGATCGTGGATGCGATCAACGCCTACGCGCTCGGGCGCTTCCGCGTCCGCGCGGCGTTCGAAGTCGACAGCCGTAGTGTGGAAATCTTTCGTCCACGACACGTCTCCTTCGCTCGGTTCATGGCAGAGGTCGGGGAATTGCAGGTGCAGCCCGACATGGCTGCGCGGGTGGTGCTGGACGCTCGGACAGGCACGGTCGTCGTCGGTCAGGATGTGCAGATCTCCACCGTCGCCGTCACCTATGGAACGCTGACAGTACGCGTCAACGAGCAGCCGCAAGTCTCCCAGCCCAACCCGTTCTCGCAGGGCCGCACCGTCGTCACCCCGAATACCAAAATCGAAGCGGAACAGACTGGGGGTCCGATCGCCATCGTCGGCGGATCGAGCCTGCGCACGCTGGTAAGCGGCCTGAACCGGATCGGCGTCAAGCCGCCGGGAATCATCGCAATTCTGCAGGCGATCAAGACTGCCGGGGCGCTTCAGGCCGATCTGGTGATCCAGTAGACCAGAGGGAGGTCGTCAGGTCAGCCCAGCGCAAGCCGCGACGCCAACGATGCCGGTCAGTTTCGAGGCCGAAGCATGCCGATCTCACGTCTCCCGCGCGTCCGTCTGCCGAGCAGCCTCCTCGTGCTTGCGTGCGTGGCTTGTCTTGGGAGCCAGGCCGCCGCGCAGGACGCTCACACGCAAAACGTGCAGAAGCCAAAGCCCGCGGCGGACAAACCGGGGGACACGGATGCCAGCCGTTACTGCGCCAACGTCGCCCCGTCGATCGCCGAAGCGCGCGTGGCCTGGCAGACCAAACGATTGAATGAGCTCGACGCACAGGTCAGGCAGCGAATCGCCGATCTCGAAAAGGCGGAGGCGGCAGCGCACGATTGGATCGCCAAACGCGAAGAGTTGATGAAGGCCGCAAACGAAGACCTGGTCGCCATCTACGCCAAGATGCAGCCGGAGAACGCGGCCCGCCAGATCAGTACGATGGATGACCGGATGGCGGCTGCCATCCTCGGCAAGCTGAAGCCCGCCGCAGCAGGCGCCATTCTCGACGAGATGGAGGCGGAGCGCGCGAGCCGGCTCGCCGGCCTAATCGCCGGGGGGGAGGAGAAGAAATCGTAATGCGGCGATCGCTGGCGTCCTTGCCGCTACTCGCAACACTCGCCCTCGCAGGATGCTGGAATAGTCCGAGCGAGTTCATGCGCGAGCCGATCTTTTCGCCTGTCGGGGCCGGCCTCGTGTCGGATGAGACGGCCGCAATTCAGGGCCCGCAGGCCCTTGTGCCGCAGCCTCCGCCGATCGGACCTCCGCCTTCGCTCTACGTCGAGCCGCGCATCACGCATGTCGGGGACATCGTCACCGTCATCATCTCTATCAACGACAAGGCGACGCTCGGCAATTCGACCGGGCGCTCGCAGACGACGAAGGACGGCGTGACGATCGACTACGGCTTCAACAACGGCTCGGCTTCGTCGTCGTCCAATCAGCCAGCCAAGATCCTCGGCGACCTTTCCTCGACCTCGGGCACCCAAGGACAGGGCAACATCGACCGATCCGAGCAGATTCAGGTGTCGGTGGCCGCGGTGGTCACACGCGTTCTTGCTAACGGCAATCTCGTGATCTCGGGGTCACAGGAGGTCCGCGTAAACTACGAGCTGCGCCAGCTGACCGTCGCGGGGATTGTTCACCCCTCGGACATCTCCCTCAACAACACCATCGCGTACGACCATATCGCCGAGGCCCGCATCTCCTATGGCGGCCGCGGCCGCGTGAACGATTTCCAGCAACCCTCTTGGGGCCAGCAGGTCTATGACGCCGTCAGACCCTTCTAGCGGCGGCATGCATGTCTGATTCGGCGATCGCGCCAAGCGCCGCGACCAGAGGCGCCGGTTTGCCGCTGAAGGACCTGGCGATTGTCGTTCTTCTCGGCGCAGCCGTCGGCGGGGCCTTCGAAGCGCTGCGTCCCGCCGACGTGAAGAAGCCCGCAGAGGCGGCGGCCGCGCCGCCGTCCGAACCTTCCACCCTCTACGATTTGCCTCCGGTCATCACAAATCTCGGCTCGCCACAGGACATATGGGTCCGGTTCGAAGGTTCGATCGTCTTCGACCCCAAGACCCTGCCGCATCCCGAAGCCATCGCGGGCGAAATCGGCGACGACTTCCTCGCGTATCTGAGGACCGTCTCGCTGAAGCAGCTCGAGGGACCGATCGGTCTGCAGAACATGCGCCAGGACCTCAAGGAACGCGCAGCCACCCGTTCGGGAGGAAAGGTGCGCGAGCTCGTGATCCGTACGCTGGTGGTGCAATGAAACGCTTGGCCGGCTCGGGAATCTTGCTCCTGATCGCGACGTCCGGAGCGCGAGCCCAGACCGTCGACCTCAACGCCCTCATTCCGGCAGGCGGCGCCTCGGCCAGCGGCCGTATCATCGAGATGGTCGCGCTCTTGACCGTGCTTTCGGTCGCGCCCGGCCTCCTCATTATGGTGACCAGCTTCACCCGCTTCATCATCGCGCTGTCGTTTCTGCGGTCGGGCCTCGGCATCCAGAGCGCTCCCGCAAATCTCGTTCTCATCAGCTTGTCGCTTTTCATGACGTTCTTCGTCATGGCGCCAACCTTCGATCGCGCATGGCAGAACGGCCTGAAGCCGATGCTGGACAACGAGATCAGCCAGCAGGACGCGCTCGTCGCGGTCGTCCAGCCGTTCCGTGAATTCATGCTGTCCCAGGTCCGCGAAAAAGACGTCGCGCTGTTCGAGAGCCTGTCGAAAGGACGGTTCGACGCTGGCGATCGCACCAAGGTCGATCTGAGACTTCTTATACCGGCCTATATGATCTCGGAACTCAGACGCGGCTTCGAAATCGGCTTCCTCATCGTGCTGCCTTTTCTCGTCATCGACATGATCGTTGCGACTCTCACCATGTCCATGGGCATGATGATGTTGCCGCCCTCGGTCATCTCGCTCCCGGTCAAGATCCTGTTCTTCGTGCTGATCGACGGCTGGAACCTTTTGATCGGAAGTCTGGTCCGCTCCGCGACCTGACCAGCCTCTCTTGCGCCAGCTTCGCGCAAGTCCTCCGGCCTCAAATAGAGCCGACCCGCCGAGGAGTCCTCATGACCATTCTAAATACCAGCGTGTCGGGCATGCTGGCCGATTCCAACTGGCTCTCGTCGATTTCGCAGAACGTCGCGAACGCCAATACGACCGGATACAAGAACGCCGAAACTGATTTTTCGACGCTCGTCGACCAGGTCTCCACTGCCGCTGCAGGCGGCGGCGTCATGACGACCACGCGTAATCTCAATACGCTTCAGGGCAACGTCGTCTCCTCCTCGACAGCGACCAATCTCGCCGTCCAGGGCTCCGGCTTCTTCGTCGTGTCCGACTCGAGCGGCGCGACATATCTGACGCGGAACGGCTCCTTCGTCCCCGACGCGTCTGGCAATCTCGTCAACAGCGCTGGCTATTATCTGATGGGTAATGACGTTCAGAGCGGGTCCGCCCCGCCTGCAAATGCGCTGAGCACTCTGCAAAAGGTTAATGTCAATTCGGCCGGCGAGACCGCCACGCCGACCACGAGCGCATCGATCGCCGCCAATCTTCCTGCGAGCGCGACCCCGATCGCCGCCGCCGACCTGCCCTCGGTGAACTCTGCGAGCTCAACCTATACCGATGTCACTTCCCTGGTCGTGTATGACAATCTCGGTGGCGCGCACACCATCAATCTCTACCTCGCCAACACCGGCGCAAACACCTGGGAAGTCGACGCCTTCGACGCCTCGAAGGCCGCAACTGGCGGCGGCTTTCCGTACTCTTCCGGACCTCTCGCGACGGCAACCCTCAACTTCAATCCGACGACCGGCTCATTGTCCTCCGGCTCTCCGCTGACGATTGCCGTTCCCAACGGACAGTCGATGAGCCTCGATTTGAGCAACCTCACTCAGCTCGCCGCGGCTTTCAGCGTGAGCTCTGCGACCGCCAACGGCAACGCGCCCGCTTCTCTTCAGGGCGTCTCGATCGCGCCGGACGGGACTTTATCCTTCAACTATACCAACGGCGCCTCCATTGCCGCCTACGACGTCCCGCTCGCCAATGTGGCGAGTCCGGACAATCTGACGTCCGTCAACGGGAACGCCTTTACCGCCAACGCTGCCTCTGGACCTGTCTATCTCGGGACCGCCAACGCCGGCAGCTTCGGCGCCATCAACTCCTCTTCACTCGAAAGCTCGACGGTCGATCTTGCGACCGAGCTCACCGATATGATCCAAGCGCAGAGCGCCTACGAAGCGAACTCCAAGGTGTTCCAGACGGGCGCCAATATTCTCGACGTCCTCAACGGGTTGAAGGCGTGACTTCTGAAGATCGCAGGAATTCGCGATGAGCCTTTCGGCTGCGTTCAATATCATCAGTTCGTCCTTCGCCGCGAACTCCCAGCAGACGGCGGTCGTCTCGAACAACATCGCCAACGTCAACACGCCCGGCTACTCGCGCCAAATTGCGAATGTCGTCACCAATTCCTACGGCGGCGCCGACGTCGTCTCGGTGACGCGCGAGGCTAACGCGGCGCTCACCGAGCAGGTGTCCACCTCAACCGCTCAGGCTGCGGCGCAGCAGGCGATCTCTGATGGCCTCGCGACTCTGGCGCAAACAATCAGCGACAGTTCGTCGGCCTCGACAACGTCCGGTGCAGACCAGAACGGAACCTCGCCCTCGGCGATGCTCGCCAATCTGCAAAGCGCGCTGACGACCTATGAGGCCTCGCCCAGCTCCTCTTCTGCAGCCGACGCCGCTGTCACGGCAGCGCAGAATCTGGCCTCGTCTCTCAACAGCGGCAGCGCGGCGGTCGCGAGCGTTCGAGAACAGGCAGATCAGGACATGGCCTCGTCGGTGGCGACGATCAATTCGCTTCTGAGCCAGTTCACCGCCGCCAACAACGCGGTGGTGACCGGCCTTCAGGCCGGAACCAGCGTCGCAAGCGCAGAGGATCAGCGCGACTCGATTGTGACCCAGCTGTCGCAGCAGATCGGCGTCTCGACGACCACCGCCGGAAACGGCTCGATGTCGATCTATACCGACAGCGGCGTCACGCTGTTCCAGGATACGCCCCGCGCGGTCTCCTTCACGCCGACGCCAACGCTGGTCGACGGGCAGAGCGGGTCGCCCGTGACTGTCGACGGCGTGCCGATCACCGGGTCCAATTCGCCGATGCCGATCCAGTCGGGAGCGCTGGCGGGCTACGCCGCCCTTCGCGACACGCTCGCGCCGCAATATGAGGGCCAGCTCGACCAGATCGCTGGCGGCCTCATCAACGCATTCGCCGAAGGCGACCAGAACACTCCGGCGACGCTCCCCTCGCTCCCCGGCCTCTTCACCACGCCCGGCGCAACGGGCCTGCCCTCGATGTCGGCGGCCACCGGTCTCGCGGCGGCGATCGAAGTCAATCCGAACGTCGATCCCTCCCAGGGCGGCGACGCGACGTTGCTGCGCGACGGCGGCATCTCCGATCCGGGCAGTTCGGCCTACACCTATAATTCGACCGGCGCGGCAAGCTATACCGGGCGCCTGCAGCAACTCGTCAGCGCGATCGGCGCGACGCAAAGCTTCGCTCCGTCCGCGGGTCTCGGCGCCTCCGCCAGTCTGACAGGGTACGCCAATGCGTCGGTCAGCTGGCTGCAGGGCGAGAACAGCCAGGCGAACACCGCCTCGTCCTATCAGAGCGCGCTCGCAACCCAGGCGACCTCGGCGCTGTCGAACGCGACCGGCGTCAATCTCGACGCCGAGATGACCAACATGCTCAACCTCGAGAATTCCTACGCCTCGTCGGCGAAATTGCTCACCACCGTCAACAGCATGTTCTCCGCGCTGCTGGACGCCGCATGACGATGAGCGCCAATTTTGTCTCGAGCCAGTTTCTGGCCAACAGCATGATCCTGCCGATCACACAGGCGCAGTCAACGTTGACGACGGCGATGACGGAGGAATCGACCGGCCAATATGCTGATCTGGGCCTGCAACTCGGCGACCAGTCCGGCTACGAGCTTTCGCTCAAGGAGCAGGTTTCGCTCATCCAGACCCTGACCAGCGGAAACAGCCTCGTCTCTACGAACCTGGCGACCGCGCAGAATGCGCTGTCGGCGATCAGCACGAGCGCCCAGACGACAGTGTCGAATTTGACCGCCTGGACGCCGAGCGCGAATTCGGGCGCGACGCTCCAGACCATGGGCCAGTCGGCGCTGCAGGGGCTGATCGCCTCCGCCAACACGACCTCGGGCGATCAGTATGTGTTCGGCGGAATCAACTCCTCCGTCGCGCCGATGGCCGACTACTATTCGACCCCGACGTCGGCCGCCAAGACGGCGGTCGACCAGGCGTTCCAGACGACCTTTGGCGTCCTGCCGAGCGATCCGGCCGCGGCGAGCATTTCGGCCTCGGCCATGCAGAGCTTTCTCTCCGGCCCCTTCGGGGCGCTCTTTTCCGGCGCCGCCTGGACCTCGGACTGGTCGTCGGCGTCGAGCACGAATACCAGCGCCGAGATCGCTCCGGGCCAGACGGTCGCGACCTCGACCAACGCCAACGAGCCGGCGTTTCAGGACCTCGCCCAAGCATACACCATGCTGAGCGAATTCGGCGGCTCTCAACTCAGCAGCGCCGCGCAGCAGGCAGTCGCCTCCACTGCATCGTCGCTCATCACGCAAGGGCAAGATTCGCTGACGAATGTGCAAGCCGCGCTCGGCGCGACCCAAAGCGCGGTCACTGACGCCAACAGTTCCGTGAGCTCGCAATCGACGATCCTGCAAACGCAGATCAACGGTCTTGACAACGTCGACCCCAATGCGACCGCCGCTCAGATCAACAGCCTGACCAACCAGATCCAGATGGCCTACGAGCTCACCGCCCGACTGCAGCAAATGAATCTGGCGCAGTACCTGCCCGTTCCGTGACGCCTTTTTCCATGAAGCCCGGGATCCTTTCGAATGTACGAGTTCGCTTACAACGAGGTGATCGAGGAGTCGCGCCAGGATATGCGCGCGCGCGAGCGCCAGGCCATGGACCGGGTGATCGCGATGCTGCGCGCCGCGCAGGAGAAAGGCCCGCTATCGCGCGAGCGGGTCGAGGCGCTCTTCTATCTGCGCCGCCTCTGGACGATCTTTCTCGACGACCTCAAGGACCCGAACAACGAACTGCCGGAGCAATTGCGCGCCGGCATCATCTCGATCGGCATCTGGATGATGAAGGAGATCGATCGCGTGCGTGGGCGTCTGACAGACGACCTCACGCCGATGATCGAGATCAACGAGATCATCCGCGACGGGCTCAAGTGAGGCGATGAATGAACATTACGCTGCGCGCAGGCGAACGGTTCTTCATCAACGGCGCGGTTATCCGCATCGACCGGAAGGCGTCGATCGAACTCCTCAATGACGTGACGTTTCTTCTCGAGAACCATGTCATGCAGGCGAAGGACGCGACGACGCTGACCCGCCAGATTTACTTCGCGGCCCAGATCATGCTGATGGACCCGACGGCGACCGAGAGCGCGACGCCGCTTGCGAGTTCGCTCATCCAGACAGCGCTCGGCGCCTACCGCACGCCCGAACTCATATCTGGCCTCAGGGGCGTCGCGCAGTCGCTTGCGCGGGGCCGCAATTTCGAGGCGCTGAAGGCGCTTCGCGCGCTCTTCGCCCTCGAGGACCAGGAGCTCAAGCCGCCCGGGGCGACCTCGAGCGCCGCCTGACAAGGAGAACCCTCATGACTGTCGCCGTTACATCGCCCGTCGCAAGCGCAGCCGCGTCGACCTCTGCCGCCTCGTCCGCCGCCACGGCCACGACCCAATCGCTCAACTACAACGACTTTCTCACCCTCCTGATGGCGGAAATGAAGAACCAGGATCCGACCCAGCCGATGGATCCCTCGCAGATGGTGTCGCAGCTCGCGACCGTCTCGGAGGTCGGCCAGAGCGTTCAGACCAACACGACACTGGCGTCCCTTTTGACTGCGAGCTCGCTGACCCAGGCCGAGCAGCTTGTCGGCCAGACCATCACTTCTTCGGACGGCTCGACCTCGGGTCAGGTGGCGTCGGTCAGCGTGACGAGCTCGGGCGCGGTCGCGACGCTCACCAACGGCTCGACTGTCCCGCTCGCCAACGGCGCGAGCATCCAGTGAACGAGGGCGATGCGGTCGATCTCGTGCAGTCGGCGATCTGGATGATTGTCCTCGGAGCCGGGCCTGCGGTCGGCGCGGCGATGGCGGTCGGCGTCACGATCGCGCTCTTTCAGGCGCTGACCCAGATCCAGGAAATGACGCTGACCTTCGTGCCCAAAATGATCGCCGTCTTCGTCGCCGGCGCTCTCACCATCTCGTTCGTCGGCGGCAAGTTCTCGATCTTCACCCAGTCGCTCTACGCTCGGATCGAGCAGGGGTATAAATGACGGCCGGAGACACGCTTGCGGTCTTGCCGAGCCCTTAGTGCGCCTCCGGGCTGGCGTCTGTAGCCGCGCTCTGTGAGCGCGCGGCGCCTGTGCCATTTCCGCGCCCGGATTCAATCAATTCAAGCCTTTGCGGCGCCATTTCCGCGCCGGCCCGGACGCGCACCTCGGGCGCGGCGCGGACCTTCTGACGAACGCCTCCATGCCCAAACCTCTCTCTCCGTTTCCCATGATCGGCCGATCTCGGATGAAGAGTGCATCATAGCACGGACTTCAGATTTCCCGAAGCATTTGGTTGCGCAGCCTGCTCACAGGGTTAACGGCCGACACGGCGCCAGCCCTTGGCAGAATGCAGCGCCGGCAAGCTTGCCTCACAGCGCGCCTAGGGCGAATCGCGGAACGAGTCGACGTGGGCTCGGCGGCCCGAAACCCCGTCAGGTTATTCGAAGAAGATCGGGACGATTGATGCGGCAAGCAGAGTCGCCATTGCGAAGTTGAACAGCCGGGCTGTTCTCGGGTTGCCCAGAAACTGGCGCATCGAGGAGCCGAACAGGGCCCAGGCGCCGCTGCAGGGGATTGTAATCAGCGCGCAGAGCACGGCGATCAGCAGCACGCTGCGGACGTACTCGTCCGAAAGCCCGGAGTAGGTCGAGAGCATGCTCAAGACCATCACCCAGGCTTTGGGATTGACCCATTGAAAGGCCGCAGCCCCGAAGAAGCCGATTGGCCGGCTGGCGCATTCCCTTGCGTGCACGGGTTTCGCGAGCGCGATCTTGAGCGCAAGCCAAAGCATGTAGACCGAGCCGACAACGCGCATGACCGGCAAGACCGACGGGAAGCGCTCGAAAACGACATTGAGCCCGAGGCCGACCAGCACAATCATCAGCCCGAAGCCGAGGATCACCCCGATGAGATGCGGCGCGGTCCGGGCGAAGCCGAACTTCACCCCCGAAGTCATCAGCATCAGATTGTTTGGACCCGGCGTGATCGAGGCGACGAAGGCGAACGCGGCCAGGGCGGAAAGGATTTCGAAACGGATGGTCAGCGCACAGGGCCCCGGTTGCGGCGCACCGGCGCGCGCGTTTCAGCTCGCAAACCGATCCGCGCTAGTCAACGATCAAATCTCGGGTCCGACCTGCTGAGGCGCCCGCCCCCTCCTATCCTCGCGCAAGCTTCGCCGCCCACTCTCGCTCCGCGCCGCATGAGCCGCGGCGCGTGAGGAGCTGGCGTCCAAGATGTCCGTAACCGCGATCCCGACAGCCCCCGCGGGCCGCGGCGGCAAGGACATCGGCTTCGCCGTCGGCATCATCCTTATCCTCTGCCTCTTCTTCCTGCCCGTGCCGGCCACGATGATCGACTTTGGCCTGGCGTTCTCGATCGCGCTCTCGGTGCTGATCCTGATGGTGGGCCTATGGATCCAGAAGCCGCTCGAATTCTCCGCCTTCCCAACCGTACTGCTGGTCGCGACCATCCTGAGGCTCGCGCTCAACATCTCGACCACAAGGCTTATCCTCTCGCGCGGCGCCGAGGGGCCGACTTCGGCCGGCTACATCATCGGCGGCTTCGCGCATCTGGTGATGGGCGGCGACTTCCTCATCGGCATCATCGTCTTTCTCATTCTGGTGACGATCAACTTCCTCGTCATCACCAAGGGCGCGACCCGCATCGCCGAGGTCGGCGCGCGCTTCACTCTCGACGCGATCCCCGGCAAGCAGATGGCGATCGACGCCGACCTGTCGGCAGGCCTCATCGATGAAAAGGTCGCTCAAGGACGCAGGCGCGAGCTCGAGGAAGAAAGCGCCTTCTTTGGCTCGATGGACGGCGCATCGAAATTCGTGCGCGGCGATGCGATCGCAGGCCTCATCATTCTCGCGGTCAACATTTTCGGCGGCATCGTTATCGGCGTCACGCGGCACGGACTGAGCCTCTCGGCTGCTTCCGACATCTTTACCAAGCTCTCGGTCGGCGACGGCCTCGTCACGCAGATCCCCGCGCTCATCATCTCGCTCGCGGCGGGACTCCTCGTCGCCAAGGGCGGCACGCGCGGCTCGGCCGACAAGGCGGTCATCGACCAGCTCAGCGGCTATCCGAACGCGCTCTTTCTCGCAGCCCTCCTGATGGCGATGCTCGGCGTCGTTCCGGGCCTCCCCTTCCTGCCGTTTGCGACGCTCGGCGGCCTCATGGCCTTCGTCGGTTTCGCCATTCCCCGCCGCATCGCCAAGGACCGTTCGGAAGAGTCGGCGCGGCAGGCGGCGAAGGAGGAGCAGGCCAAGGCCGAGACGCGCGCCTCGATCAGGGAGCAGCTGAAGTCGTTCGAGGTCGAGCTTTGCCTCAGCAAGGAGCTGAACGCCGCGCTCATTCTCTCGCGCGACGAGATGGCCTCGCGCATCGCCAAGATGCGGCGCAAATTCGCTCGCCAGTACGGCTTCGTCGTTCCCGAGATCCGTCTCACCGACGATATCAAGGCGCCGCCGAAGACCTATCAGATCAAGATCCATGGGACCGCGGTGGCGACGCAGGAGCTGCGCGTCAAGGAGCATCTCGTCATCATCGGCGACGGCCCCCGCCCCAACTTGCCCGGCGACGAAGTGCGCGAGCCCGCTTTCGGCATCCGGGCGATCGCGATCCCCGAGGCAATCGTGAAGGAGGCGAGACGCGAAGGGTTCAAGACAGTCGATCCGGTCTCGGTTCTTTTGACGCATCTCAGCGAAGTCATTCACAACAACCTCGCGCAGCTGCTCTCCTACAAGGACATGCGCGCGCTGATGGATCGGCTCGAACCCGAATACAAGCGCCTGCTCGACGACATATGCCCCTCGCAGATCTCGCAATCGGGCCTGCTCGCGACGCTGAAGCTTCTGCTCGCCGAGCGCGTGTCGATCCGAAATCTCAATCTCATCCTCGAGGCCGTGGCCGAGATCGCGCCGCATGTGCGGCGGCCCGAGGGGATCGTCGAGCATGTGCGCATTCGACTTGCCCAACAGAT
The DNA here is from genome assembly GCA_963787135.1 of uncultured Alphaproteobacteria bacterium. GTDB lineage: Bacteria > Pseudomonadota > Alphaproteobacteria > Rhizobiales > Beijerinckiaceae > Roseiarcus. Next base: position 126,796 of record CAWBBW010000035.1, read on the forward strand.
CTGCGGCGATCTTCTCGACAACGGCGCGCTCGGCGTTCTGCGCCTCGGCAATCGCTGGGACCTCGTGTTTCACCAGAGTCTCAAGCGCGACGCTAAGGGCGAGGTGACCGAATTCGACATCGATCCGCGCCTCATGGAGCAGTTCGCCGCCGAGGCGTCGGCCGCCATCCGAAAACGCATGGACGAACAGCGCCTTTTCGCGCTCGTCACCACCGCCGAGACCCGCCCTTATGTGCGCATGATCATCGAGCGCATGTTCCCGACGCTCGCCATTCTGTCCCAGCTCGAGGTCGCGCGCGGTTTCGAGGTGAAGTCGCTGGGGACCATCTCTTGATACGGTATTCGGGCGACTCCGGAGGTGTGGCCCGCTCTCGGTGCCACCCCCGCGACAGCGGGGGTCCAGAGATGACGCGCGCTGATGGTCGGACGGGGGTCCTAGTGGCCCTGGACCCCCGCGTTCGCGGGGGTGACAGTGTTGGAACGGACCGGCCATGGACGGGGCGGGAGCGCCTCCCGCACTCGGAGGCGGCATGACCGCAGATCTCCCGGGGGCGCTCGCTGGTTCGCAAATCTTCGGGCCAAAATTTTCGATCGGCGCGTTTCTGCTCTTCTGCCGCATCGGCGGCTGCCTGATGCTCGCGCCCGGGTTCTCGAACAGCCAGATCCCGATGCAAATCCGGCTCTTCGTCGCGCTCGCGGTCACGCTCTCGCTGACGCCGCTCCTGATCGACAAGATCCCGAGCGCTGCGCTCGGCGACGATCCGATCCTCACCTTCAGGCTGATCGCCGTCGAACTCCTGGTCGGCGGCATGATCGGGATCCTCGCCCGGATATTCTTTCTCGCGCTCGAGACGCTGGCGTCGGGCGCGGCGCAGATGCTCGGCTTCGTCAATCCGTTTGGCATGCAGATTGATCCAAGCGAACCGATGGCCCCGCTGGCGACCCTTATCTCGCTCGCAGCCGTCACGCTCCTCTTCGTCGCGGACCTGCATTGGGAGCTTTTGCGGGGGCTCGCCGCTTCCTACGACGTCGTCCCGGTCGGGGCGGATTTCAATGCGCGCAGCGCGCTGCGGCAGGTCGCCGACGCGCTCGGCGAGTCGTTTCGCCTCTGCTTAAGGATCGCTTCGCCCTATGTGATCTACGCGCTCATCGTCAATGTGGCGCTCGCGCTCGTGAACCGTCTCACCCCTCAGATCCAGATCTTCTTTGTCGCGACCCCGTTCGTCGTGGCGGGCGGTCTTGCGCTGCTCTACTTCACGCTCAAGCCGGCGATCGAGGCCTTCCTTCTCGGTTTTGGCGGCTGGCTCGCTGCAGGATGAATTCAGCTCGAACCCAGGTGGATGATGAAGAAGCGTCTCGATGCGTTGACCCGGCTTGGAAGGCTGCAAGTCCAGATGCACGATCTTGGCCGCTGGCGCCTCTCGGCGATCGAACAGGAGCAGGCAGGCCTAGGTGAGGATTTGCGGGCGGTTTTCGAGGCGCTCCAGACTGGCGATCTCGCCTTCGGCCCGCAGGCAAAATTTGGCGCCCGACGAATTCGGGCGCTGCAGAAGCAGCTCGATTCGCTCGCCCGCGAGTTGACCCATATGCGCGAGAAGGCGAAGGCGCACGGCGTGACGGCCAGACTCGCCGAACAGGCCGCCGAAACCGCAGAGCGGCGCTATCGCGAGGACAGGGAACGCAAGGAGCTCGCCGATCTCATCGAGCGCGCGATCGCGCGCCGCATCGCAAGCCCGACGTAAGGCTGCAGCAGGAGGTTGACGGGAACGCACGCCCTCACCCCAGCGAAGCGCCGGATGAGGGCGACCCGCCCGGTGAACTGCATGGCTTTCAATCCCCGCTCCGACGTCATCCTCGAAGTCCTGAACGCGGCCGACCCCGCGCGCGCTACTCTCGCGGCGGAGAGGCTGAGCGCGCTCGCCGGCTCGAATGCCCCGGCGGGTGATTTCGCCGCCGACCTCGATCGGGCCGCCGCGTCCGCGCCGCAGGCGAGCCTGCCCGCCGGAGGCCTCGCGGACGCCCGCTCGCGCCTCGCCGCGATCGCTGCGGGTCCCGACAGGGCCTTGCAAGCCAAAGTCGAATTCGAGGCCACGCTGATCAATTCCTTCGTCGGCGAGCTGTTGCCGAAGGATGCGGGGAGCGTTTTCGGCGAGGGCTCGGCGGGCGACATGTGGCGCTCCATGCTGTCCGAGCAAGTTTCGCGGCAGATCGCCAAGTCCGGCGCGCTGGGCTTGAGCCGCCGGCTGTTCGCGACTCACGACCTCGCGCCCTCGCGCCACATCGAGAAAGCAACGGCGGCCGGCGACGCCGCTGAGATGAGCGCCAACATCCTCTCCGCGCCGAGCAGCGCCACGTTTGTGAACGGCGGCGTTCTGTTCGCGGGCCGCAAGCGCGGATGAGCGCTCCCCGGCGCCAGTCCTCGCCCGGGCCCAGCGTCGAGGCCGCGCTCGCCATGGCGCTGCCGGTCGTCGAGCGGCTGCGCCAGACGGCGGCGTCAGAAACCGAAGACATCGCGCGCGGCCGGCCGGTCCCCTACGAGGCTTACAGCGCCCGCAAGAACCAGGGGCTACTCGAGCTCAACCGCCTGCTTCCCGCGCTTTCGGGCGCGACCCCTAGCGGCGCCCTGCGCGAGGCTCTCGTCGATCTCACCGCGACGCTCGAGGCCAACCGGCGCGCGCTCGGCGTCCAGCTGAAAGCCTCCGCCGCGGTCGCCGAGATCATCGCGCGCGCGATCCGCGACGGCCAGTCGGACGGAACCTATACCGCGCTCGCCTGGAGGAGCGCGGAGGAATGATCCGCGCCATCATCATCGGCCTCCTCGCGTCGGCGGCGACGGTCACGGCGGAAATCGGCGCCCGTCAGCTTCTTGTCCTGCGCGAGGAACGGGCGGCCGCCTCGCCGCAAAGAGAAACGGAAGCGCGCAAGACACACGAGATCAACGTGCCCCGCATCAAGGACGGCGCCGTCAAGGGCTATGCGGTCATGCTCTTGAGCTACACGGTCGATCTCGGCGCGCTCAAGACTGCCGCCATGGCGCCCGACTCGATCCTGGTCGACGAAGCGTTCCGCTATGTCTACGACGACGACACGATCGACTTCGACCATATGGACCGCTTCGACTTCGCCAAGATGGGCAAAGCGCTCATTCATGCGGTCAACGCGCGGGTGAAGGGCGACGTGCTTCTCGACGTCGGCGTGCAGGAATTCACCTACGCCCCGATCAGCGACACGCGCGCGCGGCCGGGAAGCCCGGCGGTGGAGTGATCCGAGCAAGGCCGGACGGCTAGCCCGCGCCGCCGGGCAGGATCCGCAGGAGCACGCCGTCGCGCCGGACAACCTGATGCCAGAGCGCGCCGGCGACGTGCACGGCCGCAAGCCCGAACAACGCGTACGCCAGCCATTGATGGATCTTCTCCGCCGGGTGGAAAATGTCGTGGTTCGAGGCGACGCCGAAATTCAACTGGAACAGTCCATAATCGAAGACTTGCCCGTGCCAGACAAAGGCGACGACCCCAAAAATGGGGATGACGACCATCAGCGCATAGAGCAGATGATGGACGGCGTCCGAAGCACGGCGGGAGAACGCTCCGATATCAGGCGGCAAGTCGGGAGGACGGTGACCTGCGCGCCAGAGCAGCCTTGCGATCACCAGGCCGAAATAGATGAGGCCGACGCCGCCGTGCACGTTAATCCAGAACGGCCGCGACTCCCTTGGAATGCTGTCGAACAGGAGCCCGAGCGCGCCAAGGAAGACGATGAGCCCGGCCACCGTCCAATGGAAGGCAATGGCGGCCGCGCCGTAGCGGTTGAGGGCCGGGCCGACCCCCGTTCTGGAAACTGTGTCTCTCATCGCAAACAAACCTCGCCTGGAACTTTCGGTTTCGGGTGCTCGCCTCGGACACATATTCCTCCGGCCGGCCGTTTGTTCCAGATTTATGGTCAGATCGTGGCCCAACCTCGTGTGGCGACAGACCGGCTGCCGGGATGAGGCCGCGACGCCCCTACCCGGCCCACCCCTGCAATGCGAGTCCGGCGAACAGCAGAAACCCTGCGTCGCGATTGGAGCGAAAAAGACGAAGAGCAGTCGCGGCGCCCGCGCCCTCGACCTGCGAGACCTGCCAGGCCAGATGTCCGGCATAGGCAAGCCAGCCGATCAGCGCGATCGGGCCGCCGCCAACGAGAAGGATCGCCATCAGCGCCAGAAGCGCGGCGGCCGCATAGAAGAGGCCGACGCCAAGCCGGGTATTTTCGCCGAAGAGCCGCGCGGTCGAACGGATGCCGACGATCGCGTCGTCGCGCGCGTCCTGCATCGCATAGATCGTGTCGTAGCCGATCGTCCAGGCGAAGGCGGAGAGGTAGAGCAGCCCCGGCGCCAGTGCGAGGCTCGCGAAGGTCGCGCTCCAACCGATCAGCGCCCCCCAGGAGAAGGCGAGCCCCAGAACGGCCTGCGGCCATGACGTCACCCGCTTCATCAGCGGATAGACCGCGACGATGCCGAGCGAAGCGACGCCGAGCCAAATCGAGAACCGGTTGAAGTTGACGAGCACCGCAAGCCCGACAAGCGATTGGGCCACCAGGAATAGAGCCGCCGCGCGGACGCCGACCCGTCCAGAGGGCAGCGGGCGCCCGCGCGTGCGCTCGACGCCGGCGTCGAGCTTGCGGTCGAGGATGTCGTTATAGGTCGAGCCCGCGCCGCGCATGGCGATCGCGCCTGCGAGAAAGAGCGCGAGATGCCAGAGATTGGGTCCGCGATTGAGCGCGAGCCCCGCCAGCGCCGCCCCCTGCCAGCATGGCGCAAGCAGCAATTGCCAGCCGGCGGGCCGGTCCAGGCGGGCGAGCTGGACGAAGGGAAGCGCGAATTCCGGGGTGAGCCTCAGGACGAGACTCGCAGGCCGCGCGTCCGGCAGAACCCTCGAGCCTCTCGGCTCGGCCGTCAAAGCGGTCCGGCGGGCAAGGGTTGAGCCTGGGGTCCGCCGCCGCCGCCCTGCGCCGCCTGTTCCTTCATTTTCTTCATTTTCGCGGCGACCGTGCAGGCCTTGGCGCTGAAGCCCGCGTTCTTGGTGTGGCTGGCCTTGAGGCCGGCGATCGCTTCGTCGGGAAACGAGCACCAGTCCTTGTTCTTGTCCATGTAGGCGATGAGCGCCGCTTCGGCGCGGAGCAACCCGGCGGACTTCACGCAGAAACCCTCCGGGTCCAGCGGTTTGCCGTGGAATGCCTTGGCGAAATCGTTGACTCTCTGCAGTTCGACGTTGCGGTCCTGCGCGAGCTTCTGCATATCCGATCCGCAATCGGCCAGCGCCGGCGCGCTCAGGCCCAGACCCGCCGCAACCGTTAACGCCAGGGTGAATCGCAGTCGTTGCGACACGTGTCAAAAAACTCCGTCAAAACAGGAATCCGAAGCGGATGCGCTTCGATTACCGCGCAGAAGCCCCAAGATAAAGGCGAAAGCGCGGCTGACGCCCGATTTTCGCCCGCCCAAGTTGACGCGGCTGTCCTAGACCCACTTTCTTGACGAATAATCAATGGCATAACGTTCGGGCGTGGCGGCGATCGCCGCCATCCCCACCAGCACCGCATCGGACTGAATGACGAGCCGGGTCGGGATGCGCCGGGCGAGCGCGTCGACCGGCGCCTTGTCTTCGAACGCCCGGCGGAAGGCCTCCTCGTCGAGAAAATCGACCACCCGCGGCAGCACGCCGCCGGAGAGCGTCACGCCTCCGGTCGCCACGAACGTCACCGCCATGTCGCCGGCGAAACGCGCGACGATGCTCCAATAGAGCCTGAGGCTCGCCGCAGCCTCGCCAGCCCGGTCGGCGAGCGCGGCCGTGGTGACTGCGGGCGGTTCGAGATGCGGATCGGGAAAGCCAAGGGTCATCATGCGAGCCCGATGGACGCGCGCGAGGCCCTCGCCGCTGATCACGCTTTCGCTGGTCACCCGCCCGTGCGCCCTTTCGAGATGCGGCCAGAGCGCGAATTCTTCCGGCGAGACCGGCCCGAAATCGATGTGGCAGGCTTCCGACGAGACGGGGGTGTGACGGCCTTCGATCTCGATCAGACCTGCGACGCCGAGGCCTGTCCCGGGCCCGAGAATGACCTGGGGGCCTTTGCTGCCGAAGGCGAGCGGGCCGATCGGGCGTGACCAGTCCTGCGGAATGGCGGGCAGCATCAGCGCCTGCGCCTCGAAATCGTTGAGCAGCAGCCCTTGCGCGAGACCCGCGCGGCGAGCCGTCTCGGGCCCGTCCATCACCCAGGGCGCGTTGGTGAGCTTCAAAGTCCGGCCGGCGACCGGCCCGGCCCCGCAGGCGATCATCGAGCGCGGGCGCGCCGCGAGCTTCGGCGCCGCCGCCTCGAGCGCCTCAGGCAGGCCCCGATAATCGTCGGTGATGAGATGGACGGCGGGTCCCAGCGCCCCGCCGGGTTCACTGACCAGCGAGAAGCGCACGTTGGTGCCGCCTGTGTCGCAGACGACCAGCGGAAAGGGAAAGGCGACGTCGCTCATGGGCCATCATAAACGCAAATCGCGGCAGGCAAGGCAAGCGGGGGCGCGCGAGGCCGCGGAAGGCTATCCCCTGCTAGCAGGGGCAAAACAGGCAAATCCGGGCGCTTCCGGCGGGGTTTCGATGAGAAAATACCTTTATCCATAATGATTTAGGTCGCAATTGCCCGCGCCACGGAACAGGACCGTAACAGGGGGATTTTTCGCGCAAAACAGGGCGAGAACAGGCGGCGTAACAGAGAAGCTATGAAGGTCCGGGCCATCTCTCATATTGCGCTCAGACGCCTACGTACTCGACCCCAAACCCACTCTAACCGCATTCCCCACTGAACAGGCCAGTCCCCGCCTGGCAGCGCTTCGCCGCGATTGATTGACATTTAACGAAATATTGAGAACAAATAGTGAACAAAGCCCGGCTTGGAAGCGCCCAAGGCTGCGATTCGCGCCAGTCGCGAGGGTAGCGGCGCCGTCCACAGGAGATGTTCAGATTGACCGCCGAAAGATGGCAGGCGCGCGAGCCTCCTGTGCTTAAAACTAGGTAGCGGAGATTCGATCACGGGCATGACCCAGTTCACTTTCGTCGAGTTTTTCGCCGGCGGCGGCATGGCGCGCGCGGGGCTCGGCGATGGTTGGCACTGCCTATTCGCCAACGACTTCGACGCAATGAAGGTATCGACTTACAAGGCGAATTGGGGCGCCGGGGACATCAAGCTCGCCGACGTCGCGAATCTCACGCTGGCGGATTTGCCTGGAACAGTCGCCGATCTCGCTTGGGCCTCCTTTCCCTGCCAAGACCTTTCGCTCGCAGGAGGCTACCGCGGCCTCGGTCGCGAGCAGGACAACGCTAAGACCCGTTCCGGCACATTCTGGCCATTCTGGAAACTGGTGCGAAGCCTCATTCAGGCGGGGAGAGCTCCACGCGCCATCGTTCTCGAAAATGTCTACGGATGTCTGACGTCGCACGGCGGCAAGGATTTCGCCGCGATTGCTGCGGCGCTGTCTGACGCTGAGTACCAATTTGGAGCTGCGGTCATCAACGCGGCCCATTTCGTTCCGCAGTCGCGACCTCGGGTGTTCTTCATCGCCGTAAGCAAGGATGCAAAAATCCCATCATCCCTCATTGCCGAGGAGCCGATAGCGCCTTGGCACCCTGGCGCTTTGATCGAGGCCTTCGATGGAATGACGTCAAAGGCGAAGAGAAGATGGGTATGGTGGCGGATCGCGGAACCTGTCGCGCGACGCTCGACCCTGGCGGATCTCTTTGAGACCACACCCACAGGCGTCAAGTGGCACAGCGCGGCGGACACCGAATACCTCTTGGAATTGATGACGCCGCTCAATCGCCGGAAGGTCGCCGAGGCCATGAAATCCGGCCGACGTCGTATCGGAACCGTGTATCGGCGGACGCGGCCAGACGAGACCGGCGTCAAGCGACAGCGCGCGGAAATTCGGTTCGACGACGTTGCCGGCTGCCTACGCACGCCAGCCGGCGGTTCATCCCGCCAGACCATTATAGTAGTGGAGGGAAAGAGAGTTCGCTCCCGGCTGCTTTCAACGCGAGAAGCCGCGCGATTGATGGGTCTCAGGGATGATTATCTCCTTCCTGAACGCTACAACGACGCCTACCACGTCTGCGGAGACGGGGTCTGCGCGCCCGTCGTCAGGCACGTTGCGGCTCATCTTCTCGAGCCGCTGCTGAGGGCAAACGAAGCCGAGCGGATTGCGGCGGAGTAGCCCATGGCGATCGACCTCCCCTTCCGTCGCAAAGCGGTCAGGACCCTCACAAACCAAATTGGCTGCTACGTGCTTTGCGACCTGGACGAGGTCCCGATTTATGTCGGGCAGTCGGTGGATGGCATTCGCTCTCGCGTAAATCGGCACCTTACGTCCGCACGCAGCGATATTATTGCCAATCGACAAGTCGACGTTTGGGAGATTGCCTGGGTCTGGACGTACCCAGTCGAAAACAAGGTGGATATCGGCGCGATCGAGGACGCGCTTTTCCATGAGTTTCACTCGCGGTCCGCGCTCATGAATGGCAAGGTCCCGAAGGTGCCGCCGCATCGCATAAAATTGCCGAACCCTTCTCAGAGAGTTCAGGTGATGGCCGACGAAGAGATTCAGGAAAAGAGAGATCCGGCCCTTCGCCTTCCGCGTTAGGCCGAACACTACAGTCAGATTGTTGGGCATTTCTTGGCGGTCAAGAATTCAAGAGAGATCGCAGGCGCGATACAGGCCCACTTCGAGAGGTTGCAAAAGTACCACAAGAAACTGCTCGGCCTCGCAACAGAGGTAGAGGGCGACAGCGGCGATGAATAAGGAAAACGTCCGCCATGTAGGACGCATGAACCTACGACCGCTCCGCCATCATATGCGTGGTACGGAAGAAAGCGACAAAGGGCCGAGGTTCGCTTCGATGACATAGCCGGCTGCCTGCGCACGCCGGCCGGCGGCTCTTCGCGTCAGACAATTCTCGTGGTCGAGGGCAAGACGGTTCGCCCGCGGCTGCTGTCGCCGAGAAAGGCGGCGCGGCTCATGGGATTGAGCGACGACTACCGGCTTCCGGAACGCTACAACGACGCCTACCACGTCTGCGGAGACGGGGTCTGCGTGCCGGTCATGAGGCACATCGCGGCTCACCTTCTCGAGCCGCTCGTGCGAGCGAACGGGGCCTCCGGGCTCGTCGCCGCCCCCCAACCGCCCTCGGCGCTTCGTCGAGGAGCCTCCGCTAACTGCGTACTCCGGACGGCTGGAGTCGACCTGACAACTCGCGGAGCCCCGGCGGGGGCAATCTGAGTATCACCGAAGCTTCCGTCTGGAGACTCTCGGCTTCGACCGGTATGATGCTGCCCGCGATCTCCATCGCCAGCCGGTGCGAGATCAGCCCGTGGCGGCGAATATCGCCCAAACAAGGATCAAATGCTCAGAAAACTCCGGATCATTGCGCTCGTAGCAGAAGTCGATCCGCGGTCTCGTCGCGTTCGAATAGCAGCGGCCTGGAGGCGACGGCGCCCACGCTTGATCCCCCAGAACACGGCAATGCCAGCGAAACCAGGCAGCGCGGAGGGGCGTTGGCCGTCCCTCGCCTTAAGGTTGCTTTTCGGCGCGCTCGCCGTCGATGCGGCGCAAGCCGCCATTCTCGCGCTGGCGGCCCTTCTCTTCACATGCGCAGACAGTCTCGCCGACCTCAGGCCTTCGCGGCCGCGTGGCGATCCGCCGATGCGGATCGTCCGCGTCATGAACTCGGACCCGGCATGCCAGCCGAACTGCGCCGAATGGATTTCGGCCGAGGGCCGGATCATGCCGGGGACTGGCGCGGCCTTCGCCAAGGCGATAGCCAACCTCCGCGGCCGGCGCTTGCCGGTCCTTGTTTCCTCGGGCGGCGGCTCTCTCACCGACGCCGCGGCGATGGGCCAACTCATCCGGCAGAAGCGTCTTGCGGTCGCGGTGGCCCGCACGCTGATTGAGAGATGTCCGGCGCGCGCAGGCGCCTGCCCGGACCCGAAGGGTCAGGCGATCACCGGCGGCGCCAAGTGCGCATCCGCCTGTCCCTTCATTCTCGCGGGGGGCGTAGAAAGGTTCGTTGGTCCGGCCGCAATGGTCGGCGTCCATCAGATCACGGCGGTGACGAAAGAGCCCGCGGGAGCTGCGGCCCGTACGCGGGTCAAGAAGGTCTATCAGCCAGCCCGCGCCGACCAGGCGGCCGAGAACTATCTCGTGGCGATGGGGGTCGGTCATCCGGTCATGGAGCTTATGCGCAAGACCCCGGCGGCAAGAATTCGGTGGCTCAGCCTCGCCGAAATCAGATCGTCCCGCCTTGCGACGCTTGCCCTCGACGCTCCCGCGCCTATCCTGACGAGTGGCGCGAACGGCCTCAACGGCCATGCGTTCGAGGGTGATTCATTGCGCGACGCTGCGATCACCGCGCATGGCGATGCTCCGGCCGCATCGGCCGGCGGTGGGAGCGGTGATCTCGAGACGACCATCTCTTACCGGCGCGGCGGCGGGGCGGTTGATCTCGCCTTGGTGGAGCGCGACGCGCCTGAGAAGCCACAGCGCCCGGCGGTCGGATGGACGCTCGCGATCGGCCCCGACACTTTGTCCGTGAAAACGGACGACGCGGGGCACGCGACAATCCCCGTCGCGCGCTTCTGCGCCCAGGCGCGCGTCGGAAAGATCGTCGCGAAGGCGGTCTCCGAGGATTCGGCCACGGGGTTCGGGTCTGCCGGCGTCGATGTCGCAGCGATGAACGGCGCAAACGCGCTTATCGACGAAGCGTGCCCTTGAGAGTGCTCGCGCTCCGTTGCGGCGCCGGCCGTCGTTCGGTCCGCGACGTTTGATATCGTCGACAGGGAAAGCACGCGGCCCCGCATCGCCGCCTTCGCGGGATCAAGATACAAATGAGCTCTGCTCCGACCCTCCTTTCGCACACAAAAAGCGGCCCGCCTTGCTTTCCTCTACGGCGCGCATTTCTTCAGGGTTGTGGCGAGCACCGGATCCCCGGTAGCGCTGTAGGCGAGTTCGGTGGCGGAGCGGAGCACGATCATCACGCTCCGGGTCGTGTAGGTAATAGAGTCCGCGCATTCCGCGCTCACCTTGAGCGCGCCTCCCGCTTCAGACGCGCCCGCGACCTGGCAGGTGGCGGAAGGCAAAAGGATCCTTTTCGGCTCGACAATCGCGGCCTGGGCGAACTTGTCCACCGGCTGCCGATAGGCCCAGCCGCCGCCGCGTCGCTCGAATAGCCGCTCGCAATCCTCCGGGTAATAGGCCCAGGTCCCGACCAGCTGCGCGAGGCTCTTGGGCGCGTATTCGCCTTGGGCTTCCGGCGCCTCCCGTCCGGGCGCGGGCGGCGGAAGGGGGGCTTCGGCGAGCGGGGCGGGAGCAGGCGGAGGTGGGGGCTCCTGAGCGACGCTGGGCGGAGCAGAGGGCGTCACGGGTGACGGCGCGGGAGCGGGAGCGGGCGGCGCTGTCGGAGCGGGCGGGACTGCGGCCGCCTGCGCGGCCGGGGGCGCAGGTGGCGGCGGAGGCGAGGGCGCGGCTTCCTGCGCAGCAGGGGCGGGAGCCGACGAGGGCGCGGGTTTCTGGACGACCGGGGCAGGAGCAGGCGGCGCCGGAGCGGGAGCGACAGGCGCCGGGCCCGGCGAAACGGGGGCTGAGACATTCGTCTGGCGGCTGGCTATCCAGAAGACGGCTGCGATCCCGACGAGGACGACGACCCCGAGCAAAGCCCATAACCAGCGCGACATGACATCACCTTCGCGTCGCTCGGAACTGTCTACAATAATGGGCGATCCTCACCCCGGTGTCGAATCTCTTGGGCGAGCTGTCGCGGCGCGGCGCGCGGCGGCGAACGCGCGCGGACGAGAGCGGAAGAAAGCGACAGAGGGCCGAAGTTCGCTTCGACGAAACCGCAGGCTGCCTGCATAGGCCGGCCGGCGGTTCTTCGCGTCAGACAATTCTCGTTGTCGAGGGCCAGACAGTTCGGTCGCCACTGTTGTCGCCCAGAGAAGCGGCCCGGCTCATGGGGCTGAGCGACGAGTACCGGCTTCCGGAACGCTACAACGACGCCTACCACGGCTGTGGAGACGGGGTCTGTGTGCCGGTCGTGAGGCACATCGCGGCTCACCTTCTCGAGCCGCTGTTGCGAGCGCGCGAGGCCTCGGAGCCCGTCGCCGCAGAATATGGACATGGACCGCACTCCGCGGCCGCTATCGAAGATCGCCGGTAAACGTCGAGGAGGCCTGCAGTCCAACGACCGCCTCGAAACGGCAGGATTCCGCCCCGAACGGCCCTGACAATCGACGTCCATAGACGAGTCGCTCCTTCTTCGTTCCAAACTAAAAGCGAGCAGGGCGCCGACGGTTGACCGCAATATAATATATTTGATACGGTTGTCCCTTGGGAGGAATACGTTCGGTGGCTTGCCACGGTTCGCGCAAAGCGGACGTGCGTCTTGAGGGCGCGCGGCTTGAGTTTTCGCCCGCCTGCGGCGAGAGCGCATCCCTGAGCCTCGCAACGACCATTCGACGCGCTCGGAAATCCGCCCGGTGAGCGGCGCGCTACGAACCGACGATAATGCGGCGTCCGGCGTCCGACGCGCCGATAGCTCTTCCGCCATTCCTCTTCTGGCTCACACCGAGGCGCTGAGCGAGCGCGTCTACCGCGCCATTTTGCAGATGCTTGGCCAAGGCAGCCTGGCCCGCGGCGCCATGCTGCGGATCAATGATCTCTCCACGACGTTGGGAGTTTCCGCTACCCCGGTGCGCGAGGCGCTGGCCCGCCTCGCCGCGACTGGCCTAGTCGTGCACGAGGCAAGGAAAGGCTATCGGATTGCGCCGCCGCCCAGCGCCGAGCGGCTTCGAGCGCTTATGGACGCGCGCAAGCTCATCGAGGCGGCGGCGGTCGTCCGGGCGTGTCGTGATGGAGGCGAGGCCTTCCGAGTCGAACTCGCCGCGGCGCTGGCCGCGCAGCGGGTCGAGGTCGAAAACCTGCATTCGACCCGGCGTGCGAACCGAGCCGAACGGGCCGCTCTCGAGTGGCGGGTGCTCGAGGCCGACCTGCATTTTCACCACGTCATTTTCGACCACGCGCATAACCCCTTCATCCGCCTCATGGCGCAGGCGCTCAACGCGCAGCTCCACCGCGTTCGTCAGTCCGCGGAGCATGGGCTTGGCGATGCGGATCAGGCGCTCCTCGAGCATGAGGCGATTCTTAAGGCGGTGGAGACTGGCAGCCCCGAGGCGGCGGAGCGGGAGATGCTTCGCCACATGGCGCTCGTGGAAAAACGTTCGGAGGCCGATCTTCTTTGCGTTGGGTCAAGCTCGCTGAGCCGCGAGATGGACGAGGCTGCCCGCTGATGCCGGCGGCAGCGCATGGGCGCGGGGAAGAGGGGGGACTGCGCCGGGAGGCGCTGCTTGCTCGCCTGGACGCTGTCGATCTACCGATCGATCTGCCCTTTGCGCCGGAGGCGTGGCCGATCGCCGGCGCCATGCTCCAATTCCCTGGAGTGACCGGAGCGGGGATCTCGGTTCGCGCCGCCGGTCCCGCGCGCTGGCGCTCGGACCTGAAGCTCCTCGCGGCGGAGGGTTTCCGATTCGTGGAGATTCCGAGCTCGTGGCTCCCCTTCGAGGAGATGAGCGCGCCGGAGCTGGACGAACTGAGGGCGCTCCTGCGCGACGTCGGACTGGATGCATGCGCCACCGGCGTCGTCCGGAAAAGCGTGGTCGACCGGAAGGATGGCTTGGAGAATCTGGCCGCCACCCATCGCGCGATCGACGCCACCGCCGCTCTGGGCGCGCCGCTGATCTGTCTCGGGCTGCACGGGCCTCTCCTTCCCGAACAGCGCGCGATCAACTGGTTCTGGACCATCCCGGGCGAAACGGTGCAGTCGCATGTCGAGTGGTCGACGGCGGTCGAGCGCTGCCGGGAGCTCGCAGATCACGCCGCAAGGGTCGGGGTCGAGATTTCGCTCGAGCTTTACGAGGCGAACTACCTTGGCACGGCCGACGGCGCGCTCAGGTTTCTGGCCGACATTGACCGCGACAATGTCGGCCTGAACCCGGACCTTGGAAATCTCGTCCGCGCGCAAGGCCCGATCGAGGCGTGGGAGGCGATGGCGGTGAAGACGCTACCGCACGCCAACTACTGGCACGTCAAGAACTACGCGCGCGCGGAGGACCCGAAAGCCGGGATCTATCTTACCTCTCCGGCTCCGCTCGCCTCCGGCTACGTCGACTATCGACGCGCCGTCGCGTTTGCGATCGCCAGCGGCTTTCGCGGCGCGTTTCTTTGCGAGAATTATGGCGGGGACGGGCTTGCCGTGTCGGCCGAGAACCGCCGCTATCTCATCAGCCTGCTCAGAAGGATCAGTCGGGTCGCGTCGGGGGCCGGCGCGTGACCGCGCCCGGCGTCCTGCTGTTCGACAACATCGAGAAGGCGTTCGGCGGCACGCAGGCGCTCAAGGGCGTCAGCTTCGAGGTTCGGCGCGGCGAGATCGTGGCGCTTCTCGGAGAGAACGGCGCCGGAAAATCGACGCTGATCAAGATTCTGAGCGGCGTCTACAAAGCGGATTCGGGCGCGATCAGTCTCGATGGCGCCCCTTATCCCAGCGGCCGGGGCGGGAGCGACCACAGCGTCGCCTTCGTTCATCAGGATCTCGGCCTGATCGAGTGGATGACCGTGTCGGAGAATGTCGCGCTCGCGCGGGGGTTCGCTCGCTCGTCGTTTCTCGGCCGGGCCGGCATCATCGACTGGGCGGAATGCGACAGGACTGCTCGGGACGCGCTTAGCCGGATCGGCTGCGACATCGAGCCGGACACGCGCATCCAGTCGCTGAGCCGCACGGAGAAATCGCTTGTGGCGATCGCGCGGGCGCTCGTGGTCGACTGCGACTTTCTCGTTTTGGACGAACCCACCGCCAGCCTGCCTGCCGATGAGGTCGCGCGGCTCTTCGCCGCGATGGGCGCGTTGAAAACGCGCGGCGTCGGCATGATCTACGTTTCGCACCGTCTCGACGAAGTTTTCCGCATCGCCGACCGCGTCGTCGTTTTGCGGGACGGCCGCCTCGTTGGGGAGGAGCGGGTCGAGGACACGAATCCTGCGCACCTGATCGGCATGATTGTCGGGCGTACGACGTTCGATGCGTTCAAGAAGGACCAGCGTCAACCGGGCGCCATCCGCGTCTCTGTCTCCAGTCTGACCACCGCGCGCGCCGGGCCGGCCGGTTTCGAGGTGCGTCGAGGCGAGCTCCTGGGCCTGGCGGGCCTGCGCGGCGCCGGCCAGGAGGACATCGGCCGCGCCCTGTTTGGCGCGACGCCGCATCACGGCGTTGTCTCCATTGATGGCGAAGCGCTCGATCTTTCGTCTCCCCACGTTGCGCTTCGCCAGGGGGTGGGCCTCATGGCCCGCGACCGCGGCGAGGAATCGATCGCGCCCTCGTTGACGGTCAGGGAGAACCTGTTCCTTAATCCGGCGGCGTCCGGCCGCGCCGCTTTTTCCCCACTTCCGCCGCACGTCGAGGCCGAAACGGCGATCGGCCTCGGCGCCTCGCTCGACCTCAGGCCGAACGACCCAGGCCTGGCGATCGAGGGGCTCTCAGGAGGCAACCAGCAGAAGGTTGTCGTCGGACGCTGGCTCGCCACCGACCGTCGGCTGCTCATTGCCGAGGATCCGACCGCTGGCGTCGATGTCGGCGCGAAGGCCGAGATCTACGGGCTGATGGCCCGCGCTCTCGATGAGGGCCTCGCGGTGCTCGTGGTGTCGACCGACTTCGAGGAGATCGCGCAGATCTGCCACCGCGCCATCATATTCAATCGGGGCCGGATTGTTGCCGAACTCGCGGGCGACGCCTTGACGACCGAGGCCGTCATCATGGCGGCGTCCGCGTCGGAAACGTCTTGAGGAGAGGGATCGCATGGCCGTCAACTCTTTCAAGTCGAACGCGCTCGAGCCGACCCCGACCGAGCTGCGCCAACTGCCGCTGTCCGCCCGCCTGATGCGTCTTCTCCCGATTTACGGCCTCGTCATCCTGACTGCGCTTCTGGCGTTGTTCTTTTCGTTGGTCCTGCCGGCGACCTTTCCGACCATGCTCAACGCCCGCTCGATCATCTCCGACAAGTCAATCATCGCCATCCTATCCCTGGCGGCGATGATCCCGATGGTGACCGGCAAGATCGACCTGACGATCGGCTACGGAATCGTGCTCTGGCACATCCTGGTGATCAGCCTGCAGGAATGGTTCGGCGTTCCCTGGCCGGCAGCGATCGTCGTCGTGCTGTGTCTCGGCGGGCTCGTGGGGTTGTTCAACGGACTGCTCGTCGAGCTCGCCCAGATCGACAGCTTCATCGCGACGCTCGGCACGGGAACGGTGCTCTACGCGATCGCTATGTGGCACTCACAAGGGCACCAGATCATGGGCGCCCTTCCCGACGGCTTCATCGCGGTCAGCAATGCGCGGCTCCTGGGTCTGCCGATCACCGGCTTCTATGTCCTCGGGCTGTCGTTCGTCCTCTGGTTCATCCTCGAATATCTGCCGATCGGCCGGTATCTCTATGCGATTGGCGCGAACCCGAAGGCGGCGGCGTTGAACGGTATTCCCGTGCGCCGCTATACCGTGCTCGCCTTCGTCGCCTCCGGGGTGCTGACGGCGGCCGCGGGCGTGATGCTCGCCTCCAAGCTCAGAGTGGGACAGGCGAGCGTAGGCCTGGAATTCCTACTGCCGGCGCTGGTCGGCGTCTTCCTAGGCTCGACGACGATCAAGCCTGGTCGCTTCAACGTGTGGGGAACGCTGATCGGGGTCGTGATTCTGGCGATCGGCATTTCCGGCATCCAGCAACTCGGCGGTGAATTCTGGGTCGAGCCGTTCTTCAATGGCGCGACCCTCATCCTAGCAATCGGCATTGCCGGCTACACTCAGCGCCGACGGGTCAGCGGTCCGCGCATTGAACAGGTTCCAACGATCCGCGACGCGGTGTCGCCGCGGAGGCCCCAAGGAGGAAAAACAGCATGAAGACGATTTCGCTATTGGCGACCGCGAGTCTCGCGGCGCTTGTCATTGCCGGAGCTGCCCGCGCCGACGATTTCATGGACGCTGCGAAAGCCAGGGTCGCGGCCGCGATCAAACGAGCCGGCGCGTGGGACGGCCCCACGACAGGCCCGACGGCTGCGAAGGACAAGACGATTATTTATGTGGCGGGCGATCTGAGGAACGGCGGCACGTCGGGCGTTGCAGACGGCGTCAAGGAAGCAGCCGCGGCGATTGGCTGGAAGCTGCAGGTGATCGACGGCCAAGGCCAGGTCTCTACGCGAACGGCGGCGCTCAACCAGGCCGTCGCGCTGAAGCCGGACGGCATCATCGTCTCAGGCTTCGACGCCATCGAGCAGAATGCGGCGCTTGCAACCGTCAAGGAGGCGGGCATTCCGTTCGTCGGTTGGCACGCGACGATCGAGCCCGGCCCGGACGCGGCCACGGGCATGTTCGCCAACGTCAACACCCGCATCCTCGACGTCGCCAATACGGCGGCGGATCTCGCGATCGTCGATTCGGGCGGCAAGGCGGGTGTCGTGATCTTCGGCAACTCCAACTACGCCATGGCGATCGGCAAAGCGAAGATGATGGAGGCCGAGATCAAGAAGTGCGGCGGTTGCACGGTTCTGAGCCTCGAGGATTCCCCGATGACGGAAGCCTCTCTGCGCATGCCGCAACTCACCACGTCGCTCCTCCAGCGCTTCGGGGATAAGTGGACGTATTCCCTCGCGGTCAACGACCTCTACTATGATTTTATGGGGCCTTCCCTCTCGAGCGCAGGCAAGGCCGGCGGCGACGCGCCGCACAACATCTCGGCGGGCGACGGATCGGAATCGGCCTTTGCTCGAATTCGCGCCAAGCAGTTCCAGATGGCCACCGTGCCGGAGCCGCTGCATGAGCAGGGCTGGCAGCTGATCGACGAACTCAACCGCGCCCTCGCCAAGCAGCCCTGGTCCGGGTACGTGTCAGGAATCCACCTCGTGACTGTCGACAACATCGCTTACGACGGCGGACCGAAGAACGTATTCGACCCCGACAACGGCTATCGCGACGTTTACAAGAAGATCTGGGGCGTGAAGTAAGCCTGCGCCGCGCCCAAATGTTCGCTAAGGAGACGATCGAAGCCGGGACCAGGTCCCCGCTTCGCTTCGCGATTGCGGCGCCTCGCGGCCCGCGTATCGGCCTCGAAGGGAGGGGCGATTGAGGCCGCCGGCCTCAATCGCCCAACCCCCATCGCCAGTTCCCTTCGGCCGGAGTCGGCGTCTAGCGGGCATACTCAGGTCGCGAACGGGATCAGCCCAGCTTCTGCATATCCGCGAGCAAAGCGAGATGTTCCTTGATCATGCCGCGAGCCAGCTTCGCTGCGTTGGTCTCGTCGAGATCGTCCGGGGCCTTCAGGTAAGCTTCCTGGATTTCGAGCAGCTTCTGATGCCCCTCGACCTCCTGCCGGTGATACTCGCGGTCGAATTCGACGCCCGCGCGCAACCCGCGCATCTTCTCGACCGCCGCCTTTCCCGCCTCATCCAGGTTCTTCATCACTTCCGCGTCGGATGGCGTCGCAACCGATCCGCTGGGCGCGGCGTTCGTCTTGATGGCGTTGAGAACATCTGCGACGGTCTCCTGCTCGGCAATCTCGAACTGGGCGAATTGCTTCAGCTGGGAATTGTTGATCCTGGGCAGCGCGATCCGGCTCAGCATCAACGACAGGGATCCGATCGTCAGCGTGTCCTTGATGTGCTTGTCGCGCGTGGCCGACAATGCCGGAGCCGCGTTCGTCTGGGCGAGAACGGGAGTGGCGGCGACCGCGGCGATCGAGGTGAGAAGCAAACGGCGATTCATCGGGATCTCCATCATGGCGGACGCGACCTCGCGCCCTGAACCGACCGAACGCGGGCAATTCGGGATTGTTCCTTGCAGGGGAGGCGGCGGCGAGTCTTGACCCAATCCGCTGCGAGCAAATTCGCCGCGTGGACCCGTCCGGCTTGAGGAGCCCACTCGCAGGCGCGCCAGGCGGGCGCCATGTTTGGCCAATAGTGTAGGGTGGGAATCCTCAAAACACCCTAAGACAGCACCGCACGAGACCTTGAACGGAGCGACATATGGGCGGGGCCAGTTCGATTTCGCGGGATCAGCGCATGCGGGCCGCGCGCGAGATGGCCTACGCGACGCCGCTGTCGGAGTTTCACCCCGGCGATCCTGAGCTCTTCCGCACCGATACGTTGTGGCCCTATTTCGAGCGCCTGCGCAACGAAGAGCCGGTACACTTCTGCACGACGAGCCCGGTCGGCTCCTATTGGTCGGTGACCAAATATAACGACATCGTGCATGTCGACGCCAATCCCGCGATCTTTTCGTCGGACCTCAAGCTCGGCGGCATCATGCTTCGTGACGCGGCCCCGGAATATGAGTGGCCGAGCTTCATCGCCATGGACGAACCCGAGCATACTCCGCAACGCAAGTCCGTTGCGCCGATGTTCACGCCAACGCATCTCGACGTGCTGGAGGCGTCAATCCGCGAGCGGTCTCAGGACGTCGTCGACAAGCTGCCGCGGAACGAGACTTTCAATTTTGTCGATCGCGTCTCGGTCGAACTGACGACCCAGATGCTGGCGGTCCTGTTTGACTTTCCCTGGGAGGAACGGCGCAAGCTCACGCGATGGTCCGACATCGTGACCGCACTGCCGAAGAGCATGGTGTACGCGAATGAAGCGCAGCGGATGACCGAGCTCAGGGAGTGCGCCGATTATTTCACCCGGCTGTGGAACGAGCGCATCAATGCGGAGCCGAAAAGCGATCTGATCTCCATGATGGCCCACAGCGACGCCACGCGCCAGATGGACCGGGCCAATCTGCTGGGCAACCTCCTGTTGCTGATCGTCGGCGGCAATGACACCACCCGCAATTCAATGACCGGTTCGGTGCTTGCGTTGAGCGAGAATCCCGGCGAATTCGACAAGCTGCGCCGCAATCCTTCCTTGGTCGACAGCTTCGTTCCGGAGGTCATTCGCTGGCAAACGCCGCTTGCCCATATGCGACGGACCGCGACGCAGGATGCCGAGCTTGGCGGCAAGCAGATCAAGAAGGGCGACCGGGTCGTGATGTGGTACGTCTCGGGCAATCGCGACAGTGAAGTCATCGACAACGCCGACAGCTTCATCATCGATCGCGCCCACCCGCGCAAGCACGTGTCGTTCGGCTTCGGAATTCACCGTTGCGTCGGCATGCGGCTGGCCGAGTTGCAACTCAAAATCGTCTGGGAGGAAATCCTGAAGCGGTTCGACGGGATCGAAGTCGTCGGCGAGCCCAAGCGCGTCTATTCGAGCTTCGTAAAAGGCTACGAAACGCTGCCGGTCCGCATCAACGCGTAGCGGCGATCTCGCGGATCGGACCATCCCGGCCAGCCGATCAAGAGATCGAGTGCAGCAACTGTCTCGCGTTGTCGATGTCGGGCGTTCGCGGGCCTTCATCGAACCACGAGACCGCCGGGGCGAGCAGCTCGCGAGCGGCTGTTGCTTTATCGGTCGCGATGCAGAGCCGGGCCAAGCTCAGGGCGGCGCGAAGCTCCAGGGTCTTCGAGCGCTGGGCGATCGCGACCTCGAGCGCTGTTCGGAAGATTTTTTTCGCTTCGTCCGGGCTTTCGGGCGCCGAGCGGAGCTGGAGTTCACCCCAAAGCCGATAAAGTTCGGCGTCCATCCAATGCTCTCCGCCTCCCCCTAGCGCAAACGCTGTTTCGACCGCATCCAGGCCGCCGGCGATGTCGCCGCAGGAAAGCTGGGCCGCCGCCTTCCACGCGAGGAACATTGGCCGAAACAGCTTGATCTGGATCGACTCGAGCCCCGCCAGGCCGGTTTGCATTTGGGCGACGCCTTCGCGTTCCCGCCCCTGCAACGCGAGCCCGTTGCCCATGATGACATTGCCGGTGGCGATCCAGAGCGGCAGCGCATGTTCCGAAGCAAGCGCCAGGAGCTCCTCCGCGGCGACGACGGAGGCTTCTCCCATTCCACAAAGGCCGTTGAAGAATCCGCCGGTAAAGGCCAGGGCAAGACATAACGTATTCAGGTGCGACAGGGATCGGGCGTGCGCTGTGGCTTGCTCAGCGTACAGCGAAGCCTCGGACAGATCGCCCTGGTGCCACTGCGCAAGGCATAAATACGAAGCGCAAGTGGCGAAGTGATCATGTCCATAGACGAATGCGGAACCGCGATCCCGGTCCTTGTCGTAATTTGCCAGCGTCTCCTTCAGAATTCGAAGAGCCGACGTGGAGTCCCCGTATTTGAGGGTTGAACTTCCGAGGAGCCTTCCCGCCACAGCGCTGCCTTCGCCCTTCGGATCGCGGGCGGCGAGGCTCACCGCCTCCTCGGCCAGGCGGCGCGCCCGGTCAATCTGACCGATGACGCTAACGAAGGCATGTCTGCTCGACAGAATTGGGAATATCGCGGTTGTATCGCCGAGTTCCTTGCTGAGAGACACCACGCGATCGCAGGTCTCATCGAGTTCAGCGGATCCGTAGCCTTTCACGGCGATCAGGGGCGCGATCATCGTCAAGCGGAGCTGGTGCTCCTTCTGAAGGCGATCGGTTGGGCTCGAAAGATTGTTGAGCAACGCGAGACCGTTGCGAATTTGCGCGATCGCCTCCTGGTTGGCGGACCGTTGCGTCGCCCGCCTTGCAGCAGAGAGCCAGTAACCGATGGCGACGTCCGGCTGGCCTGCTTCGGCGAAGTGATGCGCGAGCAGCTCCGGGCGGGACTGCGCTTCCGCCGGAAACTGCTCTTCCAGAACCCTGGCAAGTCGCAAATGGTAGCGCTGACGGGCGGACTTCACCAGGGACTGGTAAGCCACGTCCTGAAGGAGAGCGTGCTTGAACTCGTAGCGGACGACCTGGGGCAGGTCCGCGTGAAAGAGCACCTCGGCGGCGACCAGCCTGTCCAGCGCGCCGCGCAGCTCATGCGCGGGCATCGAGGTCATGGCGGCCAGCAGGTCAAAGTCGAACGTCCGGCCGATCACCGAAGCCATCTGGGCGACCTGCTTGGTCGTCGACATCTGGTCGAGCCGGGCCATCAACGAGTCGTGCAGGGTCGCCGGCACGTCCAGCAGGATTGGCGTCGCGCCATTCTCGCTGGGCAGCTTGGCGTCCGATTGTATGACGGTTTTCGTGAGCTCTTCGACAAACAGAGGATTGCCGTCGGCTTTCGAGACGATCTGTTCAAGCACGCCAGGCGGCAACGTCCGATCGCCGACGCAATGCCCGACCATTGCGAACGCCTGAGCGCGGGTCAGCCGGGTAAGCGGGATCCAGGTCACCTTCGCCGCCTCTCCGAACGCGGATCGAGGATATTCGGGGCGCGCCGTCAGGATAACCAGGATCGGCGATCGCCTGACGAGCCGGACAATGCGATTGATCAGCTCCTGCGAGGTCGGATCGATCCAATGCATGTCCTCCATGATGCACAGGACCGGTTGCTCTGCGGCCAATTCTTCGAGGCGAGAGACGAGCGCCTGAAGCGTCTTTTCGATCCCTTCCGCCGGCGACAGGCCCAGCGGCTGATATCGGCCGGAAGTCGAAAGAGAGAGCAGGGAAGCGAAGAGAGGCAGCGTCTCTGCGACCGGCGCGTTCCACCTCCCGAGCAAGAGCTCGAGCTTGGCCAGTTTGCGGTCCACTGTATCAGCCGGACCGAAGTCGGCCGCCCGCTCGAACTGCATGATGATCGGATAGAGGGCTGTGGTCTGATGATAGCCCGAGCAGTGGTAGGAAAGACGGACGTAGCGCTCGCCGCCAAGCTCCTCCCGAAGCGCCCGCGTGAGACGGGACTTGCCGACGCCGGGATCGCCGGAAATCACCACGACTTGTCCTTCTCCTTTCTCCGTCGCTCGCCAGCGGTCGATCAGCAGCTCCATCTCCCGCTCTCGGCCTACGATAGGCGTCATGCGGCCGCCTCGGTGCGCGTCGAATCGGCTCTCCGCTCTGCTCTCCCCGTCAACCCGCCATACCTTGATGGGCTCTTCGAAGCCTTTGACGACGTGCTCGCCCATATCGGCGAACTCGAACAGCCCCACGGTCAGCTGGTGCGTGCGAGACGCCACGATAATGCCGTCGGGCGGCGCGAGAGACTGCAGCCGCGCGGCAAGGTTGGGCGTCTGCCCGACGACCATTTGCTCCTGCGACGAGTCGGCGCCGATCAGTTCGCCGACCACCACCAGGCCGGTCGCGATGCCGATCCGCCCGCGCAGCGGAGCGTCAGGATGGGACGGCAAACTCGCCAGGTCGCGCACGATCGCCAAGGCCGCTCGTATCGCGCGCTCGGCGTCGTCCTCATGCGCGCGGGGATAGCCGAAATAGATGAGAACGCCGTCGCCCATGAATTTGGCGACGTTCCCGCCGAACCGTTCGACGCACTGGGTGCAGAAGACCCGGTACGCGCGGAGGAGCTCCATCAACGTCTCCGGATCGACGAGAGTTGACAGCCTGGTCGACCCGACAAGGTCGCAGAACATGATGGTCAACTGACGCTGCTCGGCTTCCTGGGTCGCTTCGCTCGAGCTGGCGGTCGAATCAGCCGGATTCCGGGCGACGGGCGCGCTCGTTCCCGGAGGGTTGGACGCAAGGGCTTTGAAGAACGCCTTGCGCAGCCCAATCGACACCCCAAGCTCTTTCAGGTCGGCGTCGGTGAGCTGGTCCAGGGTGTCGAGTTCGATATCATGCGCAGCAAATTTGTCTTCGAGGCGAGCGAGTCCATTCAGCGTCAACCAATCAGCTAACCCTGACATCGTGCTTTCCCCGGCCGGTGTCGGCCGCGCCCTTCCATACACAAGTCCATGGCTTGGCGGAACTTGGTCTGCCACAGCCGCGCCGCTTCACGCGTGGTCGGGCTCCCCGGCGAGGCGCTGTTCGGGTCGCGAACTGAGAATCAATCGATAGCAGCCGAAATGATGGGACAGGAATTGCGCGGCGGTTCCCCAAAAGTATAGCCTGAACCGACGGTAGGCGTGTTCGCCGAAGAGCTGGACTACACGATCTTTGTTGCTGTCCCAATTCATCGCCCAATGGCGGAGTGACAGGAAGTAGCTGTGACGATCGTCGAACATCTCCTGGACAGAAAACTGAGTCGCAGAAAGAGCTTTCAAGAAATCGTGCAGCACCCAAGGAGAATGGTTCCCCGGAAAGATATATTTTGTGGTGGTGCTGGACAAGGCATATTTCCTGGCCGACGAACTACCATCAAGAAATACTCGACCGCCTGGCTTCAGCATACCAGAAAAAATCTTCAAGACCCGCTGATACTGCGGCAGATGCTCAATCACACCCATCATCACTATAGCGTCGTATTTTTCGTCCGGGCGATACTCGAGCAGATCGCAGAATTTAATATCCCACTGATATCCAAGCCGCTCCGCTTCACCGAGCAGAAAATTCCTTGAATAGTCTGAAATGGTGATGGCGGTGCACTTCACGCCGCGAGCTGACGCATATTTCAGCCAGCTGCCCCAACCCGGACCGATCTCCAGGATGCGATCGCCCGGCTTCAACCGGCAGGCGTCAAAGCAGTATTTGAGCTTTCGCTCGGAGGCCTCCGCCAGCGTGTCGTCATCACTCAGGAATATTCCTTGAGTGTAGAGCGGCACGTCGCGATCGAGGAAGTTGAGGAAGAATTCGGGGTCTTGCTCGTAGTGGGATGCTATGGCCTTTCGATTGGCTCGGACCTGACCGAACAGCAGCGGTTCGATGAAGCGCCATGCGGTCAGGAGCGGGTGGCGGTCGTGGAGCTTGGCGCGCAGCTGGAACGGCTGCAGCATATCGCCGGAGATGTCGAGGTGACCGGCCAGGTAGGCCTCTGCAATGCGCCCCTCGTTCAGACTCATCAAGGCGCGGCTTCCATCACGGCTGCGCGCCGTCACATGGAAGGCGGGCGCCGTCCGGCCGAAGCGCAAAACGCGCCCGTCGTCCATTTCCAGCGCGAATGAAACTGGGGTGTCGACAAGCCGCTGGAGCAAACGGCTGTAAGGGTTGCTCACCTCGCGCGAAGACCCGAATTCTGCGGGCTCAGCGCTCGCCTCCTCCCGACTCGACATGAACAATCCCCACAAAGAACACGAACAGTCGCTTATTCGCCAGAGACTCGAATAATGTCAATGTTCGGATCCGACCTGTCGCCCCCTTGCGGGGCCGACCGTCTGTCGCGGCCATTCGTCGCCGGCGATCGAAGGACGCGAACGGCGCAAGCGCGGGAGATCGACGCAATCGACGCGATCCAGCCGCGCCTCGCGCGTCTCCAAAGGGCGAGCGGCAGGAATACCTGGGTCTGCGACTATTTGTACTCCCATTCGGCGCCGACGCCGGCGCTCGATCCCCCGCTCGCGTCGACGCCGGCCTGCAGGCGGATGTGGCGCGTTACGTCGAGATCGAGGGAAACGCCGTTGTCCCTGGTCCTCGCTCCCGTCGTCACGCCAACGCTGATGCGGTCGTTGATCGCGCGGCCGAGGCCGAGCAGAGGGTCGCCGTTGCTGGTCGCGCTCGAGGTGATGTTCAGGCTGTTGACGCCGAGCGATCGCCGCAGCGTCTCGAAAGCGTCACCCCGGCCGGAGAGCATCGCGGCCGAGTTGGCGAGCTCGAGCGCCTGGAAAGGCGACAGGCTGCCTGACGACTGCTGAAAGAGGACGCGCGAGAGGATTTCGTCCTCCGGCAGGCTGGGCGTCGAGGTGATGGCGAAAGACGGCTGCGACGCGGGTCCGGTCACGCTGATCCGCGCGGTGACGCCGCCCGAGCTTGTCTCGGCGACAAGATCGAGCTCCGGCGTCACGTCGCCATGAAACCGCACGCGCCCGCGAGTGAAGACGAGCCGCTTGCCGACCAGCGACAGCGACCCTCGCAGCAAGTCGAATCCGCCGGTCACCTGCGGGTCGCGCGCGGAGCCTGCGACATGGAGATCGCCGGCGGCTTCCGCTTCGATGCCGTGGCCGTGCAGGAAAACCCGGTTCGCCGCCGAGATCGTGAGCGCGAGCGTGGCGTTGAACAAGGGCGCGCGCGCGTGGGCCGCCTGCTCCCTCGCCCTCACCGCCAGAAGCGCTCGGGCGGTCGGCGTCGGATTGATATGCCGCGTGCCGGGAATGGGGGCTGAGACGCTGTCGAGGCGCTCGGGCACGGTGATGTCCATCGAGACGACCGTGATGCGGCCACTGATGGCGGGCGTCTGGGAGAGGCGGCCGGTGATATCGAGCGCCAGGTCCGCGGTCGCGGTGACGATGTCGTTGGCGACAAGCTGAGCGCGCCGGCCCGTCACCTTGAGAGCGCCCGGAAAGCCCCCGGCCGGGTCGAGCCGCACTTCGCCGCCGATCTCGATCGAGCCGGCGTCCGGCGTCGTCCCTGTGAGCCGGTCGATGCGGATCGCATCGCCGTTGGCCTGGATAACCCCGCCGATCGCGGTGAGCTTGAATCCGGTCTGGTCGTCGCTGAATGCGCCGCCGGTCAGCCGGATCGACCCCCGCGCCTGCGGCTTGGCGACCGTGCCGGCGAGCTGCATCGCGACCGTGAGCGAGCCGGAAACATGACGGCCGGCGACCGAAAGTGCGGCGTTGGCGAGGCCGGCGTCGAGCCTGCCGTCGATCTTCACGTCTAGCGCGCCATCGGGGCTGAGCGGCGCGGAGCCGGTCAGGCGAATCGCGTTGCCGGCGCCCGCATTGACCCTGAGGTCAAGGGAAGTGCGGCCGCCGGCGAGACGGCCGGAGCCGGCCACATCGAGCAGCGGCGCGCCGACGCTTCGCGTCTGCGTAGCGCTGACCTGCTTCAGGCGCAGACGCCAGTCGCCGGTGGGATTGGCCGGCGTTCCGCCGATGGTCGCGTCGCCGTCGGCGACGCCAGCGAGGCCAAGGCCGGGCGAAAAAATGTCGAGCGCCGCGAGCGGCAAGCCGGCGGCCGTCGCGCGAAGGTCGAGCGTCAAGCCCGCGCGGCCGGAGACGGACAGGCGGCCGGAGTCGACGCGAAGCGCGAAGTTCCGGATGTCGAGCGCGCCGTCTCCATAGGTCAGCGTCGCCGGAGCCGCGAGCGCGAGGCGCCGCCCGGCGCCGTCCGCCGTAAGGCTCGCGAGGTCGAGGCGGATTGGCTGCCCGCCGGACAGTTGCGCGCGCGCTTTGACTGCGAGCCCGCGCACCGAGCCCGTGAAGTCGAGATCGCTCGATTCACCGCGCGCGGTCGCGGTCAGCCTCACATCGGCCAGCGATTGTCCGCCGAAACTCGGCGCGGGCAAGCCTCGCCTGGCCGGAGACGCCCCGGGCCGCCCAGAGATCGTCGACGGCCATGTCGACCTTGAGCCCTTCGATCCGGGCGCCGCCGAGGCTCATCCCGTCGCTGGTCGCGGCGACCGAAAGCGCCTGCTTGCCCGAGGCGCTCGCCGCCTCGACCTTCGCCTGAACGGCGCCGCTGAGCTTGGTGAGCACGAGCGGCGACAGATCGTCGAGGTTCGTTGCGCTGAAGTTCAGTTTGCCGTCGGTCAGTCGATCCGCGCCGATCGTCACGGCGCCGTCGAGACGGGCCGAGGCGAGGCTGAGGGCGAGACTGTCGATGGCCCATCCGCCGTCGGCGCGCGCGGCGACATGGGCCGACCCTTGCAGCTGATGACCGTCGACGTCGCCTGACAGCGACGCCTTCGCTTCAAGGAGTTTTGTGAGGTGGCTGGCCTCGGCCTCCAGCGTAAGGCCGGAAGTCTTGCGATCGAGCAGGCGCCCTTCGCTGAGCGTCGCCTTGAGATTCGCGCCGAGATCGTCAGGCGTCCCGGTCAGCGCAGCGACGACCGCCGCCCGGCCGACGACACGTGGATCGACCGCCTGGACCTCAGGCACGTCGATCCTCGCGTCGAGGTCGACCTTGTCGGTTGCATAGCTCCCGTTGAGCCGCGCCGACCCGCGCGCGCCCTCCGCCACAAGGTCGGTGAAGCCGAAACCTCCGCCCGTCATCGTCCGCGCCGCGCCGGTCACCTTGAGATCGCCGCCGGTGATCTTGTCGAGAAGCGGGTAGCCGGTGACGAGTTTCGTCGCGCGCGCATCGACCGTCGCATTCAGTTCGCCATAGCGCGGCGCGCCGTCGAGCTCCGCGGTGAGGCGCGCCTCCCCTTTGAGCGCGGTCCCGGCGAGCAGCGCGAAGCGGCTGAGATCGCGCGCCGTGACCTCCAGCCTGCCGCGAACGACCTTCGGGGCGAGAAGCCCGGAGTAACGGGCGTCGAGATCCGAGGCGGCGAGCTCGAGCGCATCGAAGGCGATGTCGCCGCCGGGCGAAGCCGAGCCGCTGAGCGTGAGCTTCGCCTCGCTGCCGACAGCCTGGGCGAGCGCCGGGTCGGCGAGCGCAAGGCCGCTCATGACCGCCTGGCCCTGGAAGGCTATCCGCGTCGCCTCGTCGGCGAGCGAGCCGTTGGGGGCGGCGTGGAACGTGGCGGCTGCATGCTCGAGCGATCCCTCCGCGACATGGATATCGGCGACGTCGAACGCGCCTTCGATGGTTGGGCTGGCAATCGGTCCGACGATCGAGGCGTTGAGGTCGAGCTTGCCGATCTGGGTCGCGCCGGGGGTCGCGCCCGCGTGGATCTTGATGTCGAGGGTGTCATTCGCCGATTTGCCGCCCTCAATGTCGAGCCGCGCGTTGCCCGAGACGAGGTGCAGGCCCGGCGTGACGATGGTCGAATTGTCGTTGAAGAGAAGATCTCCCTTGAGCGTCGTCTCGCCGGCGAAGATCGGGCGGATGATCGGAGGCGTCATGCCCTCGAGCCGGGAGTTGAGGTCGAGGGTGAGCCTGCGCCCGGCGTCCTTCCGCGCGACGACGACCTCGCCATTGGCCCAGACGTCCGGGCCCGCCGAGAAGTCGAGCTTCGCCGTGAAATTGTCGAGCGCGCCGGCGCCGTTGAAGGCGAGCCTGGCCGGCGGCAGGCCCGGAAGATTGACAAGGTGCACGAAGAGGCCGCCGGCCGGCTCCTCGGAATTGATGCTGAGCGTGAGCTTGTCGGTGGCGGGCACATAGGTCATGAGGGCCCTGAACTCGCCCGCCGCGTACAGACGTCGCGCCGTGAGAGTGAGGTCGAGCCCCTCGGACGGGGGCCCAAGCGTCGCCTTGCCGGCGATGTTGAGACGCGCCGCGACGCCGATAAGCGGCTCGCCAAGCGACAGCTCCTCGATCGCGAATTGCTTGATGACCACCCTGACCGGCAGTTCGGGCAGGATCGACCTGATCCCGCCTGCGTCCGGCGGCGGAGGCGCCTGGGACGGCAGGGGTCGCCGCAGGAACTGCATGTGTCCGATCGTCAGCTGATCGACCTCCAGGCGCCGGCTCAGGAGCGCAAGCCGCCTCCAGACCAGCCTGGCCTTGTCAATCTTCATCCACGGCCCGTCGCGATCGGAAAGGACGATGTTGCTGATCGTGGCGTCGGAGGAGAGCACGCCGTCGACCGCGCCGATGGAGACGCTTGTCGTCGGCGAGGAGAGCGCCTGCGAGATGAGGTTCGCCAGCACGCCCTTGTCCGCCTCGTCGGCTCGCGCGGGCGCGTGAATGACGAAGAGCGCGGCGATCAGCGCCGCCAACGTCACGCGTTGGATGCCGAAAAAGATCATCAGAAGGCCTGCCCGATGCTGAAATAGACCGCCACCGGTCCGTTGCCCGCGTGGCGTTCGAGGGGGAACGCGACATCGAGACGGAGCGGGCCAACCGCCGTGAAGTAGCGCAGCCCCAGGCCTACGGAACTATAGAGGGGCGAGCTGAAATCGGGGAAAGTCGACGCGAAGGCGTTTCCCGCATCGAAGAACGGAACGATACCAATCGTGTCGTTCACCCTGACCCGCAATTCCGCCGAGGCCTCGAACAGGCTCCGGCCGCCGATCACCGCATCGAAGGCGCCGGTCGGCCCGAGACTATTGAATGCGTAGCCGCGCACCGAGCCGCCGCCGCCAGCATAAAAGAGCCAGTTGGCCGGAATCTCGTCCAAGCGCCGGGCCGCCCATCGCGCCGAGGCCGATCCGGCCCGCCAATATGAAGCGCTGGTCGGCGTCGAGCGCATAATAGGCGGAGGCGCGCGCTTTCGCCTGCACGAGATCGAGGCTCGATCCGAGGAAGGTCGGGAAGCCTGCGGCGGAGGCGGTGACCCGAAACCCGCGCGTCGGATCGAGTTTGTTGTCGGTCGAGTCATAGGTGACGGAGAGGGGAACGCCGACCAGCGTGTAGTCGACCTTGCCAAGCACGTCGGTCGCCGTGCCCGTCTGACCCTCGAAGCCGGCCTGGACCGAGAAATACTGGCTGAACCGGCGCCGCAGGGCGACCGTTCCGTCGACGTCCTCGGCCTCGTAGCCGAAGAAGCCTGCGCCCGCCGAGCTCACGCGCTCGCCTAAGGCGTTGATCAAAAGATCGTTGCGCGTATCCCACAGGGCCGGCTTCAGGAAGCTCGCGGACAGTCGTCCGCCGAGATCGTGAATCGAGAAGTCCTGAACGTTCGGGGCGACCACATACCACGGCGGCGCGTAGAAGATGTCCGCCTGCAGGCGGAGCTGCTCCGCCCCGCCGAAGACATTGCGGTCCTCCCAATAGACCTGGCCTGCCGGACCATTCGTCGTCGAATATTGCGCCGACCCGCCGACCGCGTAGGGCAGGCGGTCCTCGACGTCGATCTGATACGGGAGGCGGCCGTAGGCGTCGAGCGCCGTCCCTTCGGTGATGCGCACCCCACCTACGGCCGGGATCTGGCGGATGCTGGTCTTCGCGTCCTGCAGCGCGCGCGGCGAATAGGGATCGCCGGGCTGGATATAGAGGAACGAGCGCGCGATGCCGGGTTCGAAACTCTCCGGCCCTGTCATCGTCGCTTCGCCGAAAGTCGCGACCGGACCCGGATCAGCGGCCACGGTCACGTCCATCACCTCAGCCGCATGATCGACGACCGGAGCGATCGACTGGACCTTCGCCAGGGGGCGGCCCTGGTTGCGAAACCAGTCGATGATCCGCGTCTCAGCCGCGCGCAGGGCGCTTGCGACCGCTGGGTCGCCCGGCTTGAGACCGACGATCCGGGGCGGCAGCTCGTCCTGCGAGAACTCAGCTCCGGCGACGTTGACGACGCGTATCGTGCGCAAGCGAAACAGCGGCCCAGGATCGACCCTGATGGCGACGGGCGCGACTGCGCGGTTGCGATAGCTCTCCGCCGCCCGCGCGAACGCCGCGACGTCGCTTGAGGCGACGGTAAGGCTCGCGGCGCCGAGCGAGATCGTGACTGTCGCGTTGTAGTAGCCCGCGCCCCAAAGGGCGTCGATCACCGGCACGAAGTCGCCGGCTGCGCGCCGGGCGAGCGCCTCGCCGTCGGGCGGCGCGTCCTTGCGCAGCCTATAGAGCGAGGAAGCGTCTGTCACCGCATTGCGGATGCCGCGGCCGTCCCCCGCCACGTCAACGGCCACCGAATAAGAGATGGCGGTCGGGGAGACCGGCGGCGAGGAATCCTCGGAACTCCAAAGTCCGAAGAAGTCGAAAGCCTGCGCGCTCTCCCGGCCGCAGAGTGCGGCCGCGCACGCGGCCAACGCGACAACCAGACGCAAACCCGGGCGATCGAGCAGGTTTCGGGAACTCCCGCCTATCAACTCGTACGCCTTCTTCCGACCAGTCCAAACGGCGCCGCCCGAATGATCATGCATGGATCAGAACAATTTCGCGGCGGCGGAAGTCAGACCCGAGAACACGCGTCTGAGTCAAGGCGGGCGCCCGCGCTCGTTTTCGGTGGCCGGAATCCCCTTGGCAGACATGGGGCGTAACTGAAGTGGAACGCGGCAACTGCGAAGTTTAAGGTGGAGGCCTCGCGGATTCAGGACGAGCATATGACCTATGACCGCTCCGCCGTCATGCGCGCCGTCAAATCGCGCGACACCGGGCCGGAGCGGGCGGTGCGGGCGATGCTTTGGCCGTTGGCGCCCGGCTACCGCCTCCATCGCGCCGACCTGCCCGGCAAGCCCGACATCGTCTACGCCGGCCGGAAGCTCGCAATTTTCGTGCATGGCTGCTTCTGGCACGGTCACGACTGTCCGCGCGGAGCGCGCATGCCTAAGGCCAACGCCGACTACTGGCGCGCGAAGATCGCCCGCAACCGGGCGCGCGACCAACGGACGCTCGCCGTCTATCCCGCCATGGGCTGGCGCGCGCTCGTCGTCCACGAGTGCGAACTGAAAGACCGGGTTGCGCTCGGCGCGCGGCTCGCCGAGGCGCTGTACCTGTAGGCGTGATCGGCGACCGGGCCTGCCTGATGATGCTCGCGCGAGACCCTGCTAGAGTGGACCGGCTGGCCTGTCAGTTGAGAGGACCCGCGCATGGAGACCGCGCAGGAGTACTATAGAAACCACGGACCCATGACATCGCCTGGCGCCTACTCGGCGATGATTGCCCCGATACCGGGCGACATCGCGGCAGCATGCAGCGCCATTCAAGGGGCACTGATTCACCGCGATATTGCGCCGTGGCTCTACGACGTCAAACTTTCGGAAGAGGCAAGAGACCTTGCCAATATGCGTCCGGTCGCCGCCATGTTGCGGCAGATACTGGCGCTTAGCGACCGCCCGCTAACCGAGGCTCGCGAGCCGAAGCAGAGGATGCCTGTCGTCTGCCGGCATTTTGCTACGATGCTCTGCGGCGTCCTGCGCGAGCAGGGCGTACCGGCGAGGGCCCGATGCGGGTTCGGCGCCTACTTCAACCCGGGCAGATTCGAAGATCATTGGGTTGCCGAGTATTGGAACTCCGCACAGAATCGTTGGATTCTGGTTGACGCGCAGCTTGATGGCGTTCAACGCAAGACCTTTAAGCCAGATTTTGACCCGCTCGATGTTCCACGCGACCGCTTCATCCTTGCCGGCGACGCGTGGCGGCAGTGCCGCGACGGTCAAGCAAATCCCAACCTCTTCGGCCTCTCATTTATCAACGAGCAGGGGTTGTGGTGGGTCGCCCAAAACCTCATCCGCGATTTGGCCGCTCTCAATCGAACGGAAATGCTGCCCTGGGACGTGTGGGGAGCGATGCCAAGACCCACAACCGAGATCACCGACCGTGAGATCAACTTGCTTGATCGGGTAAGTGAGGCCACACTCGCTGGTGATCACGCGCTACCAGATCTCCAACAGATCTACCAAGACGATCGCCTATGCGTCTCCGAAGTGATCTTCAATGCGAGCCGACAAACGCACGAGAACGCCGCGTTTTGACGCGAGACTGCGGAAGCGGAGGCAAAGCTGCTTCAGGCGCGCCACGCCTCGGCAAACGGAGTAGGCGGGGTCGCCGGCCGACCCCGTGGCCCCTAAATTGCTTGGCTTGCGGCGTTGGCTCCCGCAGCGCAACATCACTTCCTCGCCGACGGATGCGCCCCATGGCCTTCGAGACCGCGCCGCAAGTCCTGACCCACGACCCGGACGACGCCGAGAAGGACGTCCCTCTGCGCGACGACATCCGCCTGCTTGGCCGCATCCTCGGCGACACTGTGCGCGAGCAGGAGGGCGAGGAGACCTATGCCCTCGTCGAACAGATCCGCCAGGCCTCGATCCGCTTCCACCGCCACAATGAAACCGGCGCGCGGCGTGAGCTCGAGGCGATCCTCGACAGCCTCAACGCCGACCAGACGCTCGCGATCGTGCGCGCCTTCAGCTATTTCTCCCATCTCGCCAACATCGCCGAGGACCAGCACCACATTCGCCGCAACCGCGCCCATGTGGTCGCCGGCTCGCCGCCGCGGCCTGGTTCGCTAGCCTTGGCGTTCCAGCGAACCGGCGAGGCGGGCGTCACGCAGGCGGCGCTCGAGAACTTCTTCGACAACGCGCTGGTGAGCCCGGTCCTCACCGCCCATCCGACCGAGGTGCGGCGCAAGAGCACGCGGACGCGCGAACTCGAGATCGCCGAGCTGCTCGACGAGCGGGACCGCGCGGGCGATCCCGCGGAGCTCGCGCAGATCGAGGAAAAGCTGAGGTGCGCGATCCTCATCCTCTGGCGGACCAACATGCTGCGCCAGACGCGGCTCAAGGTGATCGACGAAGTCGCGAACGGCCTCTCCTATTACGACTACACATTCTTCCGCGAGCTTCCCCGTCTTTATGGGGCGATCGAGGACCGGCTCGACGCCATCGGCGGCCGGCTGCGAGAAAAACCGATCCCGTCATTCCTGCGCGTCGGCTCATGGATCGGCGGCGATCGCGACGGCAACCCGTTCGTCACCGCCGACGTCCTGAACGAAGCCGTGCGCCAGCAGAGCGCGCGAGCGATCGCGCATTACCTCGACGAATTGCACGAGCTTGGCGCCGAACTGTCGCTGGCCTCAACTCTCGCTCCGGTCAGCAAGGAGCTGCTGGAACTTGCCGAACGCGCCGGCAACTCGGCCGCCGCCCGCCGTGACGAACCCTACCGGCGCGCCATAACCGGCATGTATTCGCGTCTCGCCAAGACCGCGCGCGAACTCGACCACGTGATTGCGCTTCGCCAGCCGATCGCCGACGCGCCGGCCTACGCGACGGTCGACGAATTCAGCGCCGATCTTGCGACGATTGCGCAATCGTTGAAGGCGACCGGCGGCGCGATCATCGCGCGCGGGCGCTTGAGGTCGCTGGAGCGCGCGGTCGATGTGTTCGGATTTCATCTCGCGCCGATCGATCTCAGACAAAACGCCAAGGTGCACGAGCGCACCATCGCGGAGATCTTCGCGGCCATCTCCCCGGGCCTCGACTACCGCAACCTGAACGAAGAGGAGCGCGTCGCGCTGCTGCGCAGGGAGCTCGCATCGCCGCGTCCGCTCGTGTCGCCGTTCATCGCCTATGGCGAGGAGACGGCAGGCGAACTCGCGCTCTTCCGCGCTGCGGGCGCGATCCGCGCGAAATACGGTCCCGGCTCCATTCGCACGTCGATCATTTCGAATTGCGACAGCGTGTCGGACATGCTGGAGCTGGCGCTGCTGATGAAGGAGGTGGGCCTCATCGACGCCGCCGCCGGGTCGGCGTCGCTGGCGCTCGTGCCGCTGTTCGAGACGATCCAGGATCTGCGCGCCTGCGTCGGCGTGATGGACGCGCTGCTCTCGCTCCCCGAATACCGCAAGCTCGTCGATTCGCAGGGCGGCGAGCAGGAGGTCATGCTCGCCTATTCCGATTCGAACAAGGACGGCGGCTTCGTCACCTCGGGCTGGGAACTCTACAAGGCCGAGATCGGCCTCGTCGAAGTGTTCCGCAAGCACGGCGTACGCATCCGTCTCTTTCACGGCCGCGGCGGCTCGGTCGGCCGCGGCGGCGGCCCGAGCTACGACGCGATCCTCGCCCAGCCGGGCGGGGCGGTACAGGGGCAGATCCGCATCACCGAACAGGGCGAGATCATTTCGAGCAAATATTCCAATCCCGACGTCGGCCGCCGCAACCTCGAGACGCTGGTGTCGGCGACGCTGGAAGCGACGCTGCTGCAGGACGAAAGCCCCGCCCCCGACCCCGCATTTCTGAAGACGATGGACGAATTGTCGGCGAGCGCCTTTTCCGCCTACCGCGGCCTCGTCTACGAGACCGAAGGCTTCGAGCGCTACTTCTGGGCCTCGACCGTCATCACCGAGATCGCGACCCTCAACATCGGCTCGCGCCCCGCCTCGCGCAAGAAGACGACGGCGATCGAGGACCTGCGCGCAATTCCGTGGGTGTTTTCCTGGGCGCAGTGCCGTCTCATGCTGCCCGGCTGGTTCGGCTTCGGCTCGGCGGTAAAAGCCTATGTCGAGGCGCACCCGAAAGACGGGCTCGATGCGCTCAAAGCCATGCACCGGCGCTGGCCGTTCTTCCAGACGCTGCTCTCCAACATGGACATGGTGCTGTCGAAATCGAGCCTCGCCATCGCCTCGCGCTACGCGCGCCTCGTCGACGACGTGGCTTTGCGGGAAAAGATCTTCGCCCGCATCTCGCGCGAATGGCGCGATTCGGTCGAGGCGCTCAACTCCATCATGGAGCAGTCGCGGCTGCTCGAGGGCAACCCGCTGCTCGATCGTTCGATCCGCAACCGCTTCCCCTATCTCGACCCGCTCAACCACGTGCAGGTCGAGCTTTTGAAATTGCACCGCACGCGCTCGTCGAGCGAGAAAGTGTTGACGGGGATTCAGCTGACCATCAACGGCGTCTCGGCGGGGTTGCGCAACAGCGGGTGAAGCGATGGGGCTCATGAAGCTCTTGAACCGGCTGTTTCACGGGCCCGCCTGGCTGACCTTCTTCTTCATGGGGCTCGCCGCCGGCGGCTTCACGCTCTGCTCGATCAACCTCCTGTCGCTATTTCAGGCGAACTTCAATCTGATCGCAACCTATGGCGCGATGGCCGCCTTCGACGGCGGCATCCTGCAATTGGTCGAACTGACCGCCTGGGGCTATCTCGCGCTCGCCTTCTACGTCGTGTTCAAGGGCTGCCTCGACGGGCTGCTGCACCGCATTCATAAGGCGAGGGAGTAGCGCCGATCCGGCGCCTTGGGTCAAAACGTGGCCGGCAGGACGCGCACCTTCCTTGGCGACCCGTCCGGGCCCTTCTCATCCACCGTCTGCCCCTGCTTGAGGCCGAAGCTCGCGGGGCCCTGCGCGTCCTCGTCGCGAATCCCCGAGGTCTCGCGGCTGATCGCCTTGGTCGCGGCGCTGAGCGTCGTGTCGACTCCGTTGATGTCGAGGCCGGGCGGCGGCTCCGCGAGGGTCGCAGCGTCTGGTTGGCCGGGATCGGTTGGGGGCGCCTTTGACTTCGGGTCCCGAACGGGCCGAGACATCCGCTCCGCGTCCTCGACGGTCACCACGAGGTCGTGCAAATGGCGCCCGTATTTGGCCTCGGCAGCGGCGAGCGCCTCGGCCCAGCTCTCGCTGGGAGGACGGCAGGAACAGCTCGGGTCGTACGATTGCACGAATTTGTCCGCATTCGGCAGACGGGCGTACGGTTCGCCGGCCGAGGACACCGCCTCGTCGATCGACCCGCCGAACGGAAACGAATAGAGGGCCACCTCCGCGTTGGGGCAAAGCGACCGGCAGACCTGCTCGAGCGTGTCGGAGCGGCTCGCCGCGCCGAAATAGGTCACGGGAAAGAAGGCGCCGTCGCAAGAGCGCACGCAGACGGTATAGGACCCTCCGGACCATGCGAGCGCCATCGCCAGCCTGCGTTTGGGCTCTCGCCGCGACGCCGAGCGGCGCGGGGACGGTTCGATGGGTCTTGCGGCCGCCAAAACTGCGGGAGGACCTGAGACCGGCTGACTGCATCGCGCACATCCGCCGCCCTTCGCCAGCGCCTCGCCAACAGCCAGAGCCTGAGCGAGACAAGCGAGGCTGAGGGCCGCAATGCCCCAGAGGGTCCGGGTTCTCAATTGAGCCGGAAGCTGCTGGCAGTCGGATTTGCGGCGGCGGACGGCGACCATGCGGGGGCTCGCGAGGCTCTGCGTCCCCTCGATAACCGACATCTATGGCGGCCGGATGTCGCAGCCGGGCCTGGCCAGCGAGCCTGTAGCGGGTGGTCGGCCTATCCGTTCGAACCGGCAAACAAACGGAATACTGGCGCAAAGTCCAGCAGCACCAATTTTTCAGTTGCCGCGCCCGTTGAACTCCTTCACCGCGTCGAACATCGCGACCATGTTCGCGATCGGCGTTCCAGCCTGGACGTTATGGATCGAATTGAACACGAAGCCGCCGCCGTCGGAGAAAATTTCGCAGCGCTCCAGAACCTCCTTGCGCACCTCCTCCGGCGCGCCGAACGGCAAGGTCTGCTGCGTGTCGACGCCGCCGCCCCAGAAAACGAGGCGGCCCTTGTACTTCGCCTTCAGCATCTTCGGGTCCATGCCCTTGGCCGAGCACTGCACCGGATTGATGATGTCGATGCCGGCTTCGATCATCGATTCGAAGAAGCGCTCCGACGAGCCGCAGGAGTGCTTGAATATCTTCCAGGTCGTGTTCTTGTGGATCCAGCCGCAGAGCGCGGCATAATGTGGCTTCCATAGCGCGTCGAAGGTCTTGACCGAACAGAAGCTCGACGTCTGCGTGCCGAAATCCGTCCCGCAGAGAAAGAGGACATCGATCGCGTCGCCGACGTGGGCATGGATCTTTTCGAGGTTGGCGATTCCGACCTCAACCTGCCGCTCGAAGATCTTGTGAACGACGTCCGGACGGCTCGCGGTCAGCATGTACCATTCGGCCACGTCGCGCACGCCCTTCGGGTCGGTGAGATCGGGGCCGGGAACGAAGGCGATGTCGCCGAGCGCGGTGTTGATGAGCGAGGCGAAGACCGCGTATTCGCCCGTGTTGACCGCACGCGCGTCCGCCTCGATCGCATCGAGCTGCAGGTCGGTCAGAAGAGTGTACTGCTCGGTGTTGTCTTCCGGATCGAGATTGTCCGGGTCGATCGGCTTCTGGCGAATGATCGAATCGAAGAAGTAGCCGTCCTTAGGCATATGCCCGCTCGGACACGCGCTCCTGTCTCCCTTGGGGTAGATCAGGATCCCGCCCTTCTCGGGCTCGACCGTCACCCGGAAATCCTCCGGCACGAGCACTTCGAGGCCGTTGAAGGTCCATGGCTTCCAGTCGCGGTTCTCGAAGCCGAACATGTTGGTGCGGCTCATGAGGGCCGTCACGTCGATGCCGATCGTTTCCTTGAGGTCGTCCTCGATCAGCCCCAGCATCTGGTAGGGTTCGCACACCTTCACCAGCCGCTTCTCGAGGCCGTAATGGTCTCTCAATGCGGCGACACAGCTCACATGCATGCCGGTGACGGCGGAGCCGCCGAAATCGACCGGCTGGCGATCCGGCTGGCGATGATTGATCGCGTCGAGAACGCGCTTGCGTTTCGGTCCGATTTTTTTTCGCGCGGTCATCAGCACGGGTTCACCTCGCTTTCAATTCGCCAATCCCACCTGTCTTCTGGCGAGCGCGACGGCGTCGGTTGCGGTGGCGCCGTAGCCATCGGCGCCAATCTCTGTCGCATAGCGCTCGTTCAGCGGCGCGCCGCCGACGAGCACCTTGATCCCGCGGCGGAGGCCCGCCTCTTTGATAGCGTCGATCGTCGTCTTCATCGCGGTCATCGTGACGGTCAGCAGCGCGGAGAGGCAGAGAATCTGCGGCTGGTGCTCGCGGATCGCCTCGACGAATGTCTGCGGCGTCACATCCGTGCCGAGGTCGTGGACCTTGAAGCCAGAGCCCTCCAGCATCGAGACGACGAGGTTCTTGCCGATGTCGTGCAGGTCGCCCTTGACCGTTCCGGCGACCACGACGCCGGCAGGCTTTGCCCCGGCAGCGGCGAGCAAGGGCCTCAAGGGCTCCATCGCCGCCTTCATTGCCCGCCCCGCCAGCATCAGCTCGGGGACGAAAAACTCCTCCTCCCGGAAGAGTTCGCCCACCTCGTCCATCGCCGGGATCATTGTTTCGGAGATCAGCGTCATCGCGTCGGCGCCGCTCACGAGCTCTTGCTCGACAATCGATTGCGCCAGCGGCGGCTTGCCGCTCACGATCGCGTCGAACAGCCTTTGCGAAAACGCCATCGAAGTCTCCCGTGGCGCCGATCGCCCTCAAGGGCGAGTTTGCTCAAAGTGGGAGTCTAAGCGACGGAGCCGGCCCGAACCAGAACCGAACGCGCCGTCCGGATGCGGCTTAGCGTCACGCCTCTTAGAAAGAAATCTCCGCCGCCCCGACTTCGCAAATCCGGCCCAAAACCTCATGAACGGCCCTTTCCGTCTGCCCGCAAATTCCCTATCTAAGGCCCCCGCGCCGGACGCTTTGGTCGTACGCGGGCCAACGAGAGGGAACGCCAAATGGCGTCTCGCGACGAGATCATGGCGGCGCTTTCCGCGGTTCCCGGCCCCGACGGACGGACGGCGCTGCCGGACTCCGGCGCGATTTCGGGGCTTACGATTCGCGACGGCAAAGTGTTCCTGGCCATCATCGTCGACCCGGCCAAGGCGCAGGCGATGGAGGCGATGCGGGCGAGGGCCGAAGCGACCATCAGGGCCTTGCCCGGAGTGGCGAGCGCGGTCGTTACGCTCACGGCCGAAGCGGCGCGCGCCGCCGGCGGCGCCTCCCCTACACATGCCCATGAGGAGCGCGGTCAACAGCGGCGAAGCGGCCGATCAAGCGAGCCGTTGGCCGGCGTCAAGCACATCATCGCCGTCGCATCGGGCAAGGGTGGCGTGGGCAAGTCGACGATCGCGTGCAATCTGGCCGTCGGTCTTGCCAGGCTCGGCCTCAAGATCGGCGTCCTCGACGCCGATCTTTTCGGGCCATCGATGCCGAAACTCTTCGGTCTTGCCGCCAAGCCCGAGCTCGCGCCGGACGGCCAGAAGCTCGTTCCGCTCGAAGCTTTCGGCGTCAAAGTGATGTCGATCGGCTTTTTGATCGAAGAGGGCGCGCCGGTGATCTGGCGCGGGCCGATGGTGATGTCGGCGCTCAACCAGCTCCTGCGCGAGGTCGCCTGGGGCGAACTCGACGTGCTGGTCGTCGACATGCCGCCGGGCACCGGCGACACGCAGCTGACAATGGCGCAGAACGTGCCGCTGTCGGGCGCGGTAATCGTCTCGACGCCACAGGATCTCGCCTTGATCGACGCCAGGCGCGGCATCGCCATGTTCAAGCAGGTCCAGGTGCCCTTGCTCGGCATCGTCGAGAACATGAGCTATTTCCTGTGCCCGCACTGCGGCGGCCGCACCGACATATTCTCGCATGCCGGCGCGCAAAGGGAAGCCGAGACCCTCGGGGTTCCGTTCCTCGGCGAGGTGCCGCTCGATATCGCCATTCGCGCCAATTCGGACGAGGGCCGGCCGATCGTCGCCAGTCTGCCCGACAGCGCGCATGCAGGGGCGTTCCTGGAGATCGCGCGCCGTGTGTCTCTGATGCTGGAAACCGGGGCGACGGGCGCGAAGCCGGCTCCTCGAATCCGCATTCTGTGACCGGAGACCGCTCCATGTCCTGGCCGACCGACATCACCGTGACAGAGAAGGGACGGATACTGGAAGTCGTCTTCGACGACGGCGAGATCGCCCGTCTGACCGCCGAGCGCCTGCGGGTCGAGAGCCCCAGCGCCGAAGTCCGGGGCCATTCGCCGAGCCAGAAGAAAATAGTGACCGGCAAGGAGAACGTCGCCATTGTCGACATCCAGCCGATCGGCAATTACGCGATCAAGATCGTCTTCGACGACGGCCACAACACCGGGCTCTATTCCTGGGACTATCTGCGCAAGCTCGCGAGCTAGCCGGGGCGCGCGGTCGAGGGGTGCGCCCGAACCGTCGACAATTTGCTTCCGTAAATAAGAATTCTGTGGTATTGTGTCTGTCGACTGCCCGGAGGCGCCCCGCATCTGACCACGGAGCCGTAAATCGTTAAGGTTAATGACGCGTCACGCGCCCGGGAATAAACGCCATAACCTATTGAAAGATATAGATCCTATATTTTCATTTCCTTGCGGCGAACTTTCATTTCCTTGTGAGGGGCTTTCATTTCCTTGTGTCTGAATATTCAATTCCTTGCGGCGGGCTTTCAATTCCTTGCCCCGGCGCCGGACAGCCGGAGCGGCGAAAAAGCGACAGTTTTTGGCGCCTAACCCTTTGAAAACGCCTTGTCGCTGACAAAAGTGCAACGCGCTCGAACTGCCCGGCGGCCCCAGGCGCGACGTGTTCTAGAACTGCTCGAGCACGGTGCCTGCGATCTCGCACTGGAAGCCCTCGAGGGCCTGAGACACCGTCCGGATGTCCTTGACCTTGCTGCGATGGCGGCGAGCGACCAGGATCGCGGCGCCGACCCGCGACGCAACGACGTAAGCGTCGGCGTTTTCCAGAGCGGGCGGCGTATCGTAGATCACGACGCCATAGTTGCGCTGCGCGTTTTGCGACAGATTGAGAAACTCCTTGGAGCTGAGAAGCTCCTGCGGATGAGGCGCAGTCGCCCCTGCGATCAGCAGCGAAAGCCCGGGCACGATATCGATGGCGACCGGCGGCGTATTCGGCTCGAAATGCGTGAGCGCCTCGACCAGACCCTCGCTCTTCGGATCGACCCCGAAAAGCGCCGCGAGCCTGGGCTTCCTCAAGTTGGCGTCGACGAGAAGGGTCGGCACGGCCATCTGTGCGAACGACAGCGCCAGGTTTGCCGCGAAGTTGGTCGTCCCGACCCCCGAGTGAGCGCCGATCACGGCGAAGGCGTTCTTGCCCTGGGATAGCGGACCGGTCGCAAGGCCGGAGCGGATCGAACGGAACGCCTCTGCGCCCTTGCTGAAAGGCTGGTAGCCGACAACGAGCTCGCGGGAAAAACGCGCTTCATCGCTGCCGAAATTCAGGACGGGATAGTTATAT
Source organism: uncultured Alphaproteobacteria bacterium (assembly GCA_963787135.1). GTDB lineage: Bacteria > Pseudomonadota > Alphaproteobacteria > Rhizobiales > Beijerinckiaceae > Roseiarcus. Next base: position 169,094 of record CAWBBW010000035.1, read on the forward strand.
CGTTTCGAGAGCGCCAGAAACAGGCTGTCTCGCCGCACCAGACCGAGAGTGATTGCGGCTTCTCCGAAGGTAAGCCCCTTGCGCCGCTGAAAACCGCGGATGGCCTCGACCTGAGCTTCGCTGAGGTTTCCGGCAGCAAGAATTTGCTGCTCGATCGGATCTTTCGTCGTCTGAACGGCGACAGGTTCCGAATCCAGTTGGCGTTTTGAAGTAATCGACATTGGTCAAGCTCTCAAAGGCTGGCCGCGAACCCGTCCGCACCGAACGGGTCAGAGCCAGCGTGTCCATAGGCTTCGCGGATTCATTCCGCCACCCCGACCGGAGCTTTACCGGTCAGAAGATACGTTCGTTGACGATGATCGTGTCGCTCGGCTGAACTTCGTCGTCCAGCGAAGCGGGCACTTCCATCGTTTGACCATCGGCCTGCCTGCGCTTGATCCACATGCGCGAATCTGTGCCGAGTGGAGAGATGCCGCCCGCGATCGACAGCGCCTGCTGCACCGTAAGAGGCCGTATGAGGGGAAATTCGCCCGTATGACCTACATAACCGTAAACATAATAGAACGGAGATTGGTCGACGTAAATCTCATCATTGTTTTGGATAAAGATTCTATCTCCATTGATCTTCCCGCTGACGAGATCTTTTCCATCGTAGCGCAACGTAACCGGGCCGTGCGGCCCTTGTCGACGAATTGTGACGGTCGTGGCCGTATCCCTCAAGCCGCCAGCCCTGGCCAGCAGCTGAGACAGATTCGTCGTGCGGTCGACCGTAAAGGCCCCAGGCGAGTTCACCTGACCCTGGATGGTCACCTGAGTGCCGAAATTCGTGACTTCGATGAGAACATGCGGCTCCGTGACAATCTGGCGCGCGGCCAAGCGCTTTTCGATGATACGCGCAAGCGCATCCTCTGTCATGCCCGCCGCCTTGATGCGGCCAATATAGGGAAAGTTGATCGTCCCGTCGGGCTCGACGCGCGTCGCCGTATCGAGGTCCGGCTGGCCGACGACCTTGATCGTGACGACATCCGATGTCGTCAAGGTGCGCCCCTCGGCCCACACGTGACCCGGGGCGGCAACCAGCGCCATCGCCACCAGGCATCCCGCCCAATGCCGGACCATTTGCTTCATCGTTCGCATCGTTTCGAGCTCCAGGTTTGGAGTGTCAATGTGGGTTGTAATTTACGGAAAATATAATCGAGCTTTGCGTCGTGCGATTGCCGATCCCAGACAGCTGCGTCGCTCCAGGCTGCAGGGTCCTGGAATACTGGGCGGTGAGGTTCGCGCCGATGAACGGAGTCACCGTGTAGGACAGGCCCGCATGGGCGCTGTACGTATCCTGGTTGGTGAGGTAGTTTACATATGCTTGCGCCAAGGCGCTGTTAGCGGCGACGTTGTTGGCGCTCGTCGCGTATGAGGTCGAGGCTCCCACGGAGAGCCCAATCTTCGGCGTGACCTGATAGGTCATTCCGAGATTTACGGTCTCCGAGATTTGCGTATTGGCGATCACCGAAGTCGACGCGCCTGCCGATCGCGAAGCCGCCGCCGTGAAGGAAAGCTTCGCCGTCGGCGACCAATTTAGCGACAGCGAATACTGGGGCACGATTTTCGTCGGCAACTTCACCCCGAACGGGGCGTCCGTGACGCCAACGACGCCAAGCGACGCGACAACAGACAGATCCGGCTGGAGTTGCCTCGTATAGGTGACGTTGAACAAATCCTGAGTGGAATTGTCTGTCAGGCCCAATGCGCTTGGATTGATGACCCCGACCTGAGTTACAGTCAGATTTTGGCGGCCTGGATAATGCGTTCCATTGATCGAGACCAGCCCCTGGATCGAATCGGTTTGGGTGAGCGAATAGCTGATTCCAGCCGCGACGAAGATCGCCTGACTGTTGTTGAGTTGATTGAGATTCGTGGGAACAACCGAGTTCACCAGCGGCGTCGAACCATTCGAGTTCATTGATTCCGAATAGCCGGCATTGAAATTCGCTGAGTAATTCCCCGTTATGGAGCATCTCGTCGATTGATTGACCGATATCGCGGTCGTGTTGTTAATACCGCCATATCCGACAAACTGGCCCAGTACAGACGAGGAGCGTTCCGCGGACGCCGCTAAACTGCCAGCGCAGCGGTCGGCCGCCCAGTTGTCGCTCGCATGGACGGAATATTGCGAGGTGTCCAGATTCGCGTGATTGATATATTTCGTCGTTCCCGCCGAAGCGTCGAACGAGATCTGGTGAATCCCCCAGGTGGTCGAAGTCGCGAGACCGTATGACGATATGGCCTCGAATGCGCCTAGGGGCTTGCTCGCTTGGCCGAGAAGAATGTTCTCTGGAATGGCCAGCACGTTCGAGTTGTATCCAAGGGATTCCGTCACGGTGAAGCGCACGGGCAAGTCGCTCCAATTCTGATGAATTCCCTGAAAAAATTCACTCCATGACGGAAGGGAGGCAGCGCTCTGCGCCGCGTCGAAAAGACCCGTCAGATCGTCGGCCTGAGCGCCGGTCGCGCCGCCAAGCATCGCAATCGCTCCGAGCGTCAAGGCCCCGCCCCGAACCATTACACCTCATCGCTCCCGAGCGCATCCACGCTTGAATACCCCCGTTAGCGCCATGCAGCCGCCGGCCCCCTTGCCACTCTCAGGTTCCCGGCGCCGATCTCTGCTCGCAACTTTCAATGGCGCCACCGTACCGAAATCGCGGTTGCTATTCATCAATAAACCATCCGAGCTAACTACTCCTAAAGAGGCGTGGCTAGATCTCTACGGCAGCCAGCCGTTCGTTCAAGGTGATCCTTTGATAAGTTTACGGGCGCACGAACGCGTGCCAGCCCGCAAATAAGTTCCCACCGCCCTTTTCCCTGCAACAGAACCAGCCCCATCCATACCCACAATCGGCTAAGGGCGACAAGGCGACAAAAGCCACACTCTTCTCAAAAAGCGCCGCGGGAACCCCATGGACAGGAATGTCTAGACGGCCGTCGGCGAGTTCAGTAGCGTACCGCTCCGGGCCAGTTTAGCGGCGGGTGGAAGATGAATTCGCATTACCGGGTCGTCGTCATCGGAGGCGGCGTCGTTGGGGCCTCGGTTCTTTACCATCTTTCGAAATTTGGCTGGACCGACGTCGCGCTCATCGAGCGCTCGGTCCTTACTGCCGGTTCGTCATGGCACGCCGCAGGCGGTTTCCACGCCCTCAACGCCAATCCGAACATGGCGATCCTTCAGGCGTACACGATCGACCTCCTGAAGGAAGTGGAGGCGGAGTTGGGCCAGCCGATCGGCATGCACATGACGGGCGGCATCCATGTGGCGTCGGCGCCCGAGCGGTGGGAATGGCTGCAGTCGTCGTACCGGCGGTTCCAGGCGATCGGGATCGAGGATGTTCGCCTGGTCACTCCGGACGAAATCAAGGCGCTCTGCCCGATTATCAGCGTTGAGGGCGTCCTCGGCGGCATGTGGGCCGATCGCGAAGGCTATGTCGATACGACTGGCACAGTTTGGGCTTACGCAGGCGCAGCGCGGAAGCGAGGCGCGACGGTCATCGAGCACAATCGGGTGCTCGAACTCAAGCCGCGGCCGGACCGGACCTGGGACGTCATCACAGAGAAGGGCACAATCAACGCCGAGCACGTGGTCAATTCAGGGGGCTTATGGGCGAAGCAAGTTGGCCGCATGGTCGGGCTCGACCTTCCGCTGTCTCCCCTCGAGCACCACTACCTTCTGACGGAAACGATCCCGGAAGTCGCTGCGCTGAAGACGGAAATGCCCATGGTCGTCGACCTCGAGGGCTACACCTACATGCGTCAAGACCAGAAGGGGATGCTGGTCGGGATCTACGAGACGCATCCGCAGCACTGGTCCATGGACGGGGCTCCATGGGATTACGGCGTCGAACTTCTGCAGGAGAATATCGACCGTATCTCCCGGGAGCTGGAACTCGTCTTCCACCGGTACCCGGTCTTGCAGAGGACGGGCATCCGCAAATGGGTCAACGGCGCCTTCACTTTTTCTCCCGATGGCAACCCACTGGTGGGTCCCGTTGCAGGCAAGCCCGGCTATTGGCTGGCTTGCGGCGTCATGGCCGGCTTCCTGCAGGGCGGCGGGGTCGGCAAAGCGCTCGCTGAGTGGATGATTCGAGGCGAAACGGCCGAGGACGTCTACGGCCTCGATATCGCACGCTACGGCGCCTACACCTCCAATCGCGAGTACATCAAACAGACGACCGGCGAGTTTTACGCCCGCCGGTTCGTGATGACCTACCCAAACGAACAACTCCCGGCCGGTCGCCCGCTGAAGACGACGCCAACCTACGACGCGATGACAGCGGCGGGATGTCAGTGGGGAAACTCGTGGGGATTGGAGGTTCCCCTCTATTTCGGCCCCCCCGGCTTCAAAGAGAGGTCGACGCTCAAACGCTCGAACGCCTTCCACATTGTCGGCGCGGAGTGCCGCTTAGTGCGCGAAGGGGTAGGCCTGCTCGATATCGCGTCGTTCTCGCGATACGAGGTGACGGGCCCTAACGCAGAATCCTGGCTGAATTGGCTCATGGCCTCACGCATGCCAAAGCCGGGACGCGCCAAGCTTGCGCCGATGCTGTCGGAGACGGGCAAGCTCAAGGGCGATCTCACTGTCATCAACTGGGGCGACGGAACCTACTGGATCGAGGGCTCCTATTATTTGCGCGGCTGGCACATGCGTTGGTTCGGCGATCACGCCCGCGAGGGCGTCTCGATCCGCGACATCTCAGATGACGTGATCGGCTTCTCGCTGTCGGGACCGAAGTCGCGCGCGCTGCTCGAGCGCGTGACCCATCAAGACGTATCTAACGCGGCCCTGCCCTTCATGGGCGCGACGATCCTCAACGTCGGCCTTGTTCGCGCGAAGGTCACGCGTGTCTCGGTCACGGGCGAACTTGGCTATGAGATCAATTGCCGCGCGCTCGAAGCCGGAACGCTGCGCCGTACGCTTTTGGCGGCGGGCGCAGAGAGCGGCGTCAAGGAATATGGCTACAACGCGCTCCTCGCGCTACGCCTCGAGAAGAGCTTCGGCATCTGGTCGGCGGAGTTCACTCAGGCCTACACGCCGCGGATGACGGGAATGGACCGCTGGATCGCCTGGGACAAGGACGACTTCGTCGGCAGGAAAGCGGCGCTGGCCGAGCGCGAGGGCCCCATGCCTTCGCACCTGCTCGTCACGCTCGAGGTCGATGCTATCGACGCAGACTGCTCCGGCTATGAGCCTGTCTGGCGCGAGGGACGCAAAGTCGGATTTGTCACCTCGGGCGGCTTCGGCCATACGCTCGGCAAGAGCCTCGCGATGGCGCTCGTCGCGCCCGGCGCGGCGCCGGTCGGAACCGAACTGACAGTTCACGTGGTCGGCGCGGAACGGAAGGCGCGGGTGATTCCGCCCTCGCCCTATGATCCGGCCGGCAAGGCGATGCGCGCGTGATCTCTGCGGGCGCCCGGCCGCAGGGCGCACATCCTCCCGAAAGGCCCGCGCCCTCCGGCAACGTCAAGGCGACGAAGAACGACTGGCTTGACCTTGCCCTCAGCGTGCTGCAGCGCGACGGCGTCGCCGCCGTCACGGTGCTTGCTCTCAGCGAGCGGCTCCACGTCTCGCGATCCAGCTTCTATTGGTATTTCAGGAATCGCGGCGACCTTTTCGATCAGCTCCTGAAGCGCTGGGAAGACCTCAACACGCGTTCGATCGTCACGCAAAGCGAAACGCCCGCCGCCTCGATCAACGAGGCGGTATGCAATGTCTTTCGCTGCTGGGTCGATCCGGACCTCTTCAGCCCGCGCCTCGATTTCGCGGTGCGTGAATGGGCGCGACGCTCGGAGACTGTGCGCGGGGCGCTCGACCGTTCAGACGGCGAACGCACCGCCGCGATCCGGGCCATGTTCATGCGATATGGATATCCCTTCGAAGACGCGATGGTGCGGGCGCGCGTTCTCTATTACATGCAGATCGGATACTACGCGCTCGACATCAAGGAACCGATGGAGGCTCGCCTGAAGCTGGCGCCGCATTATCTCCAAGCCTTCACCGGCGTCGCGCCGCGCGACGAAGACCTCGCGTCATTCCGCGCTTACGCCATGCTCCACGGCGGCGCCAAGGATGTTGCAATGGTCGAGGCCGGCCAGTGACCGCGCGTTATTCCGCATTGACGATTCTGCGGGAAGGTCTCGGCGGGCACAAAGGCTGGCCGCAGGCGTGGCGGAAGGCCAAGCCGAAGCCGGCCTACGATTTTGTCATCATCGGCGGCGGCGGGCATGGTTTGGCGACCGCCTATTACCTTGCCAAAAACCATGCCCGAAACCGCGTTTGCGTGATCGAAAAGGGGTGGCTCGGGGGCGGCAATACCGGGCGCAACACGACGATCGTCCGCTCGAACTATTTTTACCCCGAGTCGGTCGCGCTCTACGATCTTGCTCTGAGGCTCTACGAAGGGCTGTCGCGCGATTTCAACTTCAACGTGATGCTGAGCCAGCGCGGCATCCTCAACATTTCTCACACGCCGGCCCAGCTCGAAATCGCCGCCCGCGTCGCCAACGCGATGCAGCTGAACGGCGTCGACGCCGAATTTTGGGGCCCCGACGAGATCCGAAAACGGCTTCCGCTGATGACCCAGTCGCTCAATTCGCGATACTTGCCGAACGGCGGCGTGTGGCAGCCGCGCGGCGGCACGGCCCGCCACGACGCCGTCGCCTGGGGCTACGCGCGCGCGGCCGATCGGCTGGGCGTCGACATCGTCGAGAATTGCGAAGCGACCGGCTTCCTGATGCAGAACGGCGCCTGCGTCGGCGTCGAGACGGCCCACGGCGAAATCCGGGCCGAGGCGGTCGGCGTCGCGGTCGCCGGCCATTCGTCGCAGCTGATGGCGAAGGCCGACGTCAAGCTGCCGATCCATTCTTACGCGCTGCAAGCAATGGTCAGCGAGCCGGTCAAGCCCTGCCTCGACATCGTCCTCTTGCATCTGGGAACCGGCGTCTACGCGAGCCAGTCCGACAAGGGCGAGATCGTGTTCGGCGGCGGGCTCGACCGCATCCCCTCGTACGGCCAGCGCGGCAATCCGCCGGTGCAGGAGATCGTCGTTTCCGGCCTTCTCGACATGTTCCCCGCCTTCGGGCAGCTCAAGCTCATGCGCCAATGGGGCGGCATCGTCGACGTCGTGCCGGATTCCTCGCCGATCATCGGCCCGGCGCCGAAGCAGGGCATCTTCCTCAACTGCGGCTGGGGCACCGGCGGCTTCAAGGCGATCCCGGCCGGCGGCACGCTGCTCGCGCATCTGATGGCGACCGGCTCCCACCACCCGATCAGCCGCCCCTTCGACCTCGACCGTTTTGCCGCCGGGCGCCTGATCGACGAGGCGGCGGGATCGGGCATCGCCCATTAGAGGACGTCGCGCTCTGACGGAATCGTCATAACGACGAGCGCCCTGCACGTTTGGACCTTCGGCAACGTCTTCAAAGGGTTAGGCGCCAAAACCTGTCGCTTTGTAACTCCCAAGCCGCCCCACTTTTTCGCCCGTTTTTCGGCTCGAAGGACGGCAAGCCGAAGGGACCGACCGAACAATAGGGAATCAAAAGACGAACAGACCGGAATCGTTCCGAACTGGAACCCGCCTGCTGACACCGCCGGAGGCCAGAAATGGGGGGCGGCTTGGGAGTTACGTCGCTTTGTAACTCCCAAGCCGTCGGCTATGGGGCGCAGGCGAGGATGATCTGATCTGGGTGTGCGGCGAGAGTTCGGAAGATATTGCAACCGTGCTTTCTCGCAGTTGAGACGATGGATCTGACGGTTGCGAAGATTTGAGCGCCTTCGAGGGTTCGGAACGAGCCCGAGATTTTCATTTTGACCTTCATCATCCTCAGGTCCTGTTCGGCCAGGTTATTGGTGAAGGGCACGTCGAAATCGGTGAGGAAGCGCAAGGTTTCGGTTTGGAAGGTTTTCAGTCTTTGCAGCAGGTTGTGGCCGGGCCGGTGCTTGGTTCGCCCGCGCGCGTTGGCTTTGGTCTCCAGTTTGGGCAGTTGGCGATGGAAGGCGAGGCCGAGCCGGATCGCCGCCCAATAGCGCTCGACGAAGGCCTTGAGGTCATCGGGCGGAAGCGTGCAGGCGCCCGCCTTGCGGGCTCTGTCGACTGCGAGATTGGCCGCAAGCAGCATGTCGCGCATGTGTTCGGCCCAGGGTTCGTGATCGAGCTCGATCAGGCTGTTGAGTTCGCGCAGGATAGGGGCGTTGCAGAAGGCGTGATCGACCGCATCGAGCCGGCGATAAGGCAGGAAGTGGTCATGCACGACGACGCCCCCTTGCAAATCCACGGGGATCGCGCCGCGCTTTTCGTCGGCGCGATAGAAGGTGAAGGCCAGGCTCGAGGTCGTATGCAGCCATTGCAGCTTGCCTGCGATGCGAAACCCCGTTTCGTCGAGATGGCGAACCTTCGCCTCGGCCACGCGCTCGCCGATGAATGCGTAGACCCGCCGCAGCTCTTGCGCCTTCTTTCCGACCCAGGCCACGATGCTGGCCGGACAAATCCGCGGCGCGCCGAACAGATCGCTCAGCGCCTGCGCGGTCCGATCCTCGGGGAGCAGCTGCTGGATGTTGAGATAGACCGCTGCCGCCCTCAGCCGTTCGCCATATTGCGTCGGCCTGACCACGCCATCGGGAAAGGCCGCCTTGGTCACGCCACGGCAATTTTCGCAGCGGTAAATCAAGGCCTGATGTTCGGTGACCATGAGCGGGCGCTCGGCAAGATCGAACACCTGGCGCTTCTCGATCCTGATCGCCGACTGCGGATCGAGAGCCAAACCACAATGGCCACAGGCGCACGCCGTGTGCTCAATCACGCAATCCGGATCGGCGACTTGCCGCAACGTATCGCCTTTGTGGCCCTTCTGCCCGCCGCTCGCCTTGCCCGAGCGACCGCGCAGGCTGCCGGGAATGCGAGGCTTCTTCTTCAAGCCGTCGCTCGAAGGCGGCTTGGAGCTGTTGGAACTGTCCTGCCCCAATTGCCGGCGAAGGTCCGCCACTTCAGCCTGAAGCGCCGCGATCTGGCGTCTCAGCGAGGCGATCAACTCCTCGACTTCGGCAGGAAGAACCATCCCACCCTTGAATTTTAATTCGTCGCCCGCCGTCTCCAAAAATCGACCCAGCAAAGACCTTTTCTATCCAGTAGTGACTTTTCGGACTCACCCCGGCTTGGGAGTTACCCTGGATTCAGTATCCGTGATAGGCTAGCCCTCTAATTATCGAAGAGCAATTTCACGCGAGTACAACGGGTGTCCATCGCTTCTGTCCAGCGGGGTCCGGTGGCGCGGAACTTCCAAGCCGATCCCGTCGACCTCGTCCTGAGCTTGTCGAAGGACGCCCCGGCTTGCACGAATGATCGTGTGAACTGGAGCATGCTTCGGGACGCAATGCTATTCGCATCGCTCCCCAGCATGAGGCGCGATGATTGTAGCGACTAGGTTGGGAGTTACGGTGGCGCGGAAAAGGCGCCGCAATCCGTTGAAAAGGTTGATTCCGCGCCCGGAAATGGCGCCCCCCTGGCCGATGCAGCCAGAAAAGCGCCCAAGGCGCTGGAAACGATGAAG
>CAWBBW010000036.1:0-162782 GCA_963787135.1 uncultured Alphaproteobacteria bacterium
AGTGCAGACGGCGCATAGCTTGGATTTGTAGGTCCCCGAGCAGCTGCGCGCGGAACTGCCTGCTAGCAGGCAGAGAACAGGGAGAATCGCGCCCTTTCGCGCTCGTTTTTGCCGCGAAAGACGTTGAAATCCAAGAGCTTGCGCGAAATTCCCCCTCGCGCCGGAACAGGACGATATCAGGGCGATAAATCGTCCGTAACAGGGGGGTAACAGGGCGATTACAGGCGGCGTCGCGGGCGCGAGGAAACCTCTATTCGCCGATTTCACCGGAGCGAGTCATGCGCTGGCGGCGGGGCTGGTTAATGACCCGCTGAGCGCAGTTGGAAATCAAGCTTCGGCGGCCCGCCTGATAGAACTGCAGCTGGTAGCTGTCGCCGGCCGTCAGCCCGCCGATCGTCTGGAAGATCGGCGCCCGGTTGACCACATCGCCGTCGATCCCGATGTAGTTGCCGCTCGGAGGGTCAGGAGCCACGACATTAAGGCGGTTGAGAAGGTGGGGCGCACGCAATCCCGGGCAATGCCGATAAGCGCGCGCGGCGGGCGTGGGTGACTGATCTTTCGAAGCAAACTTGATGTGATAAAGCGGGCAGCCCAAAAGGGTCGCCCGAATAGCTTTTCGCGTTTGCCGGATTCACATAGGCTAAGCACCGGCTGCGGCAGCATGCGAAGCGGCGTCAATTGAGGGAGGGCCAATATGATGTCCGCGCATTCTTTGTCGCGCCGGGCGGCGCTCGGGGCTTTCGGCGCCTGCGCGCTCGCGGGTCTTGGCGGATGCGCGCCGACCAATGCGCCGGCCGTCCAGGCGGCGGGGCCGACGTCGGCGTTCCATATCGCCAGCATCGCGGTCAACACGGCGCCCTTGCTCGCTGAGGTCGGCAATCCGACCGCGCAATGGGCGCAGGATTCGCTGCCGGGTCAGCTCGCGCAGGTCTTGGCCGCCCATATGGCGCCCGGCGATCCGGGCGGCGCGACGCTCTCGGTGCGGGTCGATTCGATCTATCTGGGCGGGGGCGGGTTTGGCGACCCCGACATCATGAACGGCGTGGCGACTCTGAGCGGCTCTCCGGCGCGCCAGGCCAAAGTGCGGGCGGTCGCGACCTATATCGCCAATCCCTCCGATCAGGCGCTGTGGGAACAGGCCCTGCAGGGCCGCGTGCAGGCGCTGTCGCAATCTTTCGCCTATACGCTGAAGCGAAGGTGGCGACTTTAGTCGTCGCGAATGCGCTAATAGCATGACCGGTATATGCAAGAGTGGTTAGTCTAAATATGAGCATCCAACGCCTCGCGCCTGTGGACTTTACGACGCTGGAAAATCCCGGCATCCAATCAGTGCAGATTGTGTGGTCCAAAAATGCGCCTGAGGCCCTGGTCACCATTACGCGCGTGACGATGGAGCCAGGTTCTATCTCGGCGAGACATTTACATCCCAACAGCGAGCAAATCTGGATTGTTGAGCGAGGCCACGCGACGTTATTGATGGATGAGGATCAAACAGACGACATGCAAGCTGGGGACGTTGTGCGCACGCCCGCGGGCTCGATCCACTGCGTCAACAACACGGGGCATGAGCCGTTTGTCTATTTGGCCGTGACCACGCCGCCACAGGACTTCACGCGCGCTTACCGGGGACGGCGGAGTTCAAACTGATCTTTTTGGCGATGCGGTGAATCAAGATTTTTTGCACGCCGAATCGACGTCGAGGAGATCAAATGGGTTACGCAGTGAAGAAACCGTGGGGACGCTCATTGGGCTCGGCGCGCAATGAACCCAGATCGCCACATCGGGGTACATGAATGAGTCCGGAGAAGTTTGCGCTCGCAGTCGGCGCCGCAGTATTCATCGGAGGATCGCTCGGCCTGATTTCGCGCCGGGTTCTGCCCGAAAAGCACGTGACCGGCGGCGCCAAGGACATGATCGGCGCGGTCGTGGGGCTGCTGACGCTTCTGTCTGCGCTCGTCCTCGGCCTCCTCATCTGGACCGCCTACGGGGTGTATGCGGGCCAGAACGTCGCGATCCAGACGCTTGCGGCCAAAGTCCTGCAACTCGATTTCGCTTTGGCCGACTACGGGCCCGAGGCGAAGGACGTCCGCGCGCAGCTCAGGCAAGGTCTCGGCAAGACCATCGACGAGATCTGGGGCGCAAACGAAAGCGACGTCAATTTCGTCGCCAACAACTTCGCCGCGGCGATCGAGAGCTTGCGCCACAGGGATGCGACCCTGGCGGCGCTCCAGCCGTCGACGGACGCTCAGACACAGGCGCTCGCAGCAGCAAAGGCGACCGTCGACTCGATCGGCCAGTCCCGATTGCAGATGTCGTTCGCGCTCGCCAGTCCCCTTTCCATTCCGCTCATCGTGATCGTCGCCGGATGGGCGGTGCTTCTCTTTTTCGGCTACGGCCTGATGTCGGGGGGCAACGCCGCGTCTTACGCCGCCGTGGCCGTCGGCGCTCTCGCGGTCGCAAGCGCCGCTTATCTGATCCTGGACTTGAGCGGCCCCTATTCCGGCATTTTTCGCGCTTCGTCTGCGCCGCTTGAACAGGTGCTGGCGGTCATGGGCAAAGAGTGAGGGCTGGTGAATGAGCGAAGAGGAGAGCCGCGCGTCCGTTTCCGGTTCCCGATTGAGCCGCCGCTTTGTGCTCGGCGCGCTGGCAGGCCTGCCGGTCCTGCCCGGGCTTTTCGCCACGATCGTCCCGGCGGCGGCCCGGTCCGCGGCGCCGCTCGCGTCGTGGAACGAGGGGCCGGCCACGCAGGCGATCCTCGATTTCATCCGCGCGACCACCGACGCTTCGAGCAAGGATTTCGTGCCGCCGGAGGGGCGGATCGCGACCTTCGACCAGGACGGCACGCTCTGGGTCGAATATCCGATCTATACCCAGCTCGTCTATTGCCTCGATCGCGTGCCGCTCGTGGTCAAAGCCAATCCCCACCTGGCGAAGGTCGAGCCGTTCAGGACGGTGCTGACCCGCGACTCGCGAGGCGCTGGCGAAGCTTACGATGAACGATCTCATCAAGATCGTCGGCGCGACGCTGACCGGCATGTCGACCGACGAATTCGCCGTGCGAGGTGAAGGCGTGGATCGAGACCGCGAAGCACGATCGCTGGAATCGACTCTACACCGAGCTTACCTACCAGCCGATGCAGGAGGTGCTGAGCTTCTTCCGCGCCAACGGCTACAAGACTTATATCGTGACCGGCGGCGGGCAGGATTTCGTGCGGGTTTATTCCGAGCGCGTGTACGGCATCCCGCCTGAGCAGGTGGTGGGTTCCGCCGGCGGCGTCAAATACGGCTACGACAAGGATGGCAAGCCGTTCCTGACCAAGGAGCCGAAGCTTCTGCTCAACGACGACGACGCCGGCAAGGTCGAGGGCATCCATCTCGAGATCGGGCGGCGCCCGCACGCCGCCTTCGGCAATTCGACCGGCGACCGGCAGATGCTCGAATATACCAAGGCCGGCGACGGCGCGCGGCTCTCGATGATCGTGCTGCACGACGACGCCAAGCGCGAATACGCCTACGGGCCGGCGCAGGGGCTGCCGGACACCAAGGTCGGGACGTTCACCCAGGCGCTCTATGATGAGGCGAAGAAGGACGGCTGGTTCGTCATCAGCATGAAGGATGACTGGAAGAAAATTTTCGCTTTCGATGTGTGAGGCCTCCAATTCGCCCGGAGGCTTAAGGAGACAAGCTTGAGCGCGGACCTCAATCCTTCTGCGGCCGTGGCGGGGCCTGTTCCCTCGCGCTGGGGGGCGTTCGGCTCCGTCGCGTTCACGGTGATCTGGATCGCGAGCGTGCTCTCGAACGTCGGCACGGCGATGTTCGACACTGCGTCCGGCTGGCTGATCACCAGCCTCGACGCCAATCCGATGATCGTGTCTCTGGTTCAGGTGGCCGTCAGCCTGCCGCTCTTCCTCTTCACCCTGCCGGCGGGCGCGCTTGCCGACGTCATCGATTCTCGGCGGCTCTTGATTGCGGTCGAACTCGCGATTCTCGTGGTTTCCGTGATCTTCGCCGGCCTGGTGTCGCTGGGCCTTGCGACGCCGGCGCTCCTGCTGGCGACGACCTTCCTGCTCGGCGTGGGCGGAGCGCTGACCTCGCCCGCCTGGGGCGCGACGATTCCGCTCCTCGTGCCCAAGAGAAGATCTGGACAGCGCGACGGCCCTGAACGGGGTCGGCTTCAATGTCGGGCGCGCGGCCGGGCCGGCGCTCGGCGGCCTGGTCATCGCGGCGATGGGCGTCGCCGTTCCCTTCTGGGTCTTCGCGGCGAGCAACGCCGTGATCGTCGCGTCCCTGATCTGGTGGCGGAAGCCGCGCAAAGCCGCCGAGAGCCTGCCGGCCGAGCGCCTGGTCAGCGCGGTTCGCGCGGGCGTTCGTCACGCCGCGAACAATCCCTATCTCGGCGCGACATTGATTCGCGTGCTTGCCTTCTTTCCGTTCGCCAGCGCCTATCTGGCGCTGCTGCCGCTGCTGGCCCGGCATCAGATATCCGGGGGGCCGCAAACTTACGGCGTTCTTCTCGGCGCAGTCGGGGTGGGCGCCGTCGGGGGAGCGCTCGCACTGAGATGGCTGAAGGACGAACTGGGGCCCGATCGCCTCGTCGCGACCGGGTCGGCCGGCGCCGCATTCGCCCTCGTCCTGTTTGGGGTCGCGCGCGAGCCGATTGCGGCGGTCTGCGCATGCCTGCTCGCCGGCGCGTCATGGACCATGGTGCTGAGCAAGCTCTACGTATCGGCGCAGGTGGCGCTGCCGGATTGGGCGCGGGGCCGGGGGCTTGCGGTGTTCCTCAGTTTCATCTTCGGGGCGACGACCGTCGGTAGCGCGGTCTGGGGTAAACTCTCGGCCATGCAGGGGCTGCCGGTCGCCTATTTCGTCGCGGCGGCCGGCGTCATTCTCGGCATTCCGCTGACATGGCGGTGGAAGCTTCAAACGGGCGTCGGACTCGATCTCTCCCCCGTGGCGCACTGGCGCGAGCCGATCGTCAGGCGAACGGTCGAGAATAACCAGGGGCCAGTGCTCGCGGTGGTAGAATACCGCGTCGAGGACAAGAACCGCGCGGAGTTTCTGGGCGCGATCGACGAACTGGGACATGCGCGAAGGCGCGACGGAGCCTATGCGTGGGGACTGTACGAAGACGTCGCCGACGCCGGTCGCTTCATCGAAACATTCACCATCGACTCCTGGCTCGAGCTCATGCATGAGCGCGAACGCGTGACCAACGCCGACGAGATGCTCAAGAGCCGGATTCACCGCCTGCTCGCCGAAGAACCGCACATCACGCTCAGCGTCTCCTCAGAGCGCCCTCACCGGCACTGGAGGAACAACATCGGGACAACAGGTTGACTGCGCGGCCGCGCCATCGATTCAGACGACGTGATCGGGTTCGAGCGGGCAGGCCATTGAGCGGATCGGTCTCCACCTGGAAGGTCGCGTGACCGATCCCGAAGCGCTGCTTCAGCTTCATGCAAAGCTCGACCAGGAATGCGTCGCCCGGATGGCCGCCCGGCATCACCAGATGCGCGGTGAGGGCGGTTTCGGTGGTGCTCATCGACCAGATATGCAGGTCGTGAATTTGCTCGACACCGTCCGCCGCCGAAAGAAACGCGCGAACCTCATCGGATTTGAGGCCGGACGGAACCGCGGCCAGCGACATGGTGACGCTGTCGCGAAGGAGTCCCCAGGTTCCCCAGACGATGATCGCGTTGATGATCAGGCTCACGGCCGGGTCGAGCCACAGCCAGCCGGTCAGCACGATCACCAGCCCGGCGATGACGACGCCGACGGAGACAAGCGCGTCGGCCGCCATATGCGTGAAGGCGCCGCGGATGTTGAGATCGCCCTTGCGGCCTGAAGCAAACAGCCACGCGCAGACGCCATTGATCAGGATGCCCGCGCCGGCGACGATCATGACCGTCTTTCCCGCGACGGGCTGAGGGTTCCAGAAGCGCAAGATTGCTTCCCAGCTCAGCCCGCCGATGACGACGAGAAGGAAAGACGCATTGAAGAGCGCGGCCAGGATCGACGTGCCGCCGAGGCCGTAGGTGAAGCGCTGGGTCGGCGCGCGCTTCGAGAGCACTGCGGCCGACCAGGCGACGGCGAGGCCGAGGACGTCGCTTACGTTGTGGCCGGCGTCGGCCAGGAGCGCGACGGAATTGCTCAAAAGGCCATAGACCACCTCGAGAACGACGAAGCCGGCATTGAGGGCGATCCCGATTGCAAAGGCGGCGCCGAAGCTCGCGGGCGCGTGGAGGCGGCCGACCCCGCCGTTATGGTCATGGTCATGGCCGCCATGATCGTGATCGTGGCTGGCGTCCTCGTGGACATGCGCCATGACTTAACTCCGCAGCGAGGGTGACATCGAGTTTAAGCGATCGCATGCATCCCGGCCAAGACTGGACGCGCCTGCGGGTCGCGCGGATTTGCCGGACTGGGCGCCCGACGAAAACCCCATATAGTCTCTCCTTCGACGGACCCCCTCAGGAATCGATCAGCCATGCAGAACCTCACGCCCGAAGGGCTTCGCATCGTCACCGACGCCGCTAGGCGCCATGGGGTCAGCGTCGACGCAGCGATCGCGCTGCTTGGCGCGCTCGCCGACGGACATGGGGGCCAGGCGCAGTTCGATCATCCCGAACTCGGCGGCATGGGACAATGGTCACGGGGCGGAATGATCATGATCGGCGACATGTTCAATTCCGGCCTCAAGGCCCGGGTCGATGCCCTCTGCAACGAGCTTGCCAGCTTCGTCGTCAGCCAGCCTCCGGCGGGCGCCGAGGCGGGGGGATTTCAGTCGCAGTCCCAGGGCGGCGGCGTCAGCCTGTTCGTGCCGGGCAGTGGCACGGGCGGCGCATGGTGGCCGGCGGAACTCGGCAATCCGGCTTCGACCGGCGCGCAGAACGATCTCAGATACGCCTACTTTCCCGGCTCGAGGCGGCTCGCGATCCAGCGCGGGTCGCATGTCAGCGTCTATGACGCCGGGGAGCACCGGATTTCGGGCTTCTCCCAGCAGCAGAGCGGCGATCAGTCGCTGACCTTCACCAGCCAGCAGGGCCTCGTGCGCGTCGCCGACCTGCCGCTGGTCTTTCCCGAGCGCGGCCGGGCGCCGCATCCCTCGCCGGCCAATCCCGCGCCGTCCCCGCCAACGCCCGGATCCGAGGCAATCGCTGCTGCGCCGGCAGCCGCTCCGGCGACCGCCGCGCCGGCTTCGACCGAGGACATTCTCAGGACGATCGAACGCCTCGCGGAGCTGCGCCAGAAAGATATTCTGACCGAGGACGAGTTCGCGGCGAAGAAGGCGGAGCTTTTGAGCCGGCTTTGAGCGGCAGTCTCAGAGCCCCTCGTCCTTCAGCGCCTTGCGGACCGCGGGGCGGTCCGTCATGCGGTCGTAGTGCTTCTGGACGTTCATCGGCAGGCCGATCTTGACCCGTTCGGCGGCCCAGAAGCTCACATAGAAGAGGGCGGGATCGGCGATCGAGAAATCGCCGGCGATGAAGTCCTTCGAGCCGAGGCTCCTGTCGATCAGCTGAAAGCCGTCCTTGGCGATCATGATGCCCTCCGCCTTGACCGCGTCGTGATCGGCCTCGTGACGGGTGAAGGCGCCCGGCCGGAACACCCGCCGGAAGCCCGAACCATGGATCGTGCCCACCACATATTCCAACGCCTCCATCATCCGCGCATGACGCTCGGCGCCGAGCGGGATGAGGCGCTTTTCCGGATGGGTCAGCGCGAGATAGACCGAGATCGCCTGATATTCGGTGAGGACCGACCCGTCGTCGCGCTGCAGCGCCGGCACTTTCGACTTCGGGTTGACCGAGCGATAGGGTTCGCCGAACTGCTCGCGTTCGGCGAAATTGACCCGCGCGAGGTCGAACGGCGCGCCGATCTCCTCCATCAGGATATGGACGCCGAGGGCGCAGCTGCCCGGCGAATAGAAAAGCTTCATGGGCGATCCCCCGAAATGAGGCGCGTTTGAACGCTCCCTACCACGCCGGCGCGGGGCGGCAGAAGGGGCGCTTCGGCTGAGCCTTGAGTGACGCCGCGGGCATTCCCGGATATGATTTCGCCGGCAATCCCGAGCGCGCGCGGAACAAGAGCTCCTGCGGGGCGTTTCGGGTGGTCCGGCTTTGGGCGAGTGCGAGTAAGAGTCGATGGCGCCTCCGAGAGCAAGCTGGAAGGGCTATCTCAAGATCGCGGAAGTGACGTGCCCGGTCGCGCTCTACGCCGCCGCCTCGTCCTCCGAGCGCATCGCGCTGCATCTGGTCAACAGAAAGACGGGCAACCGCGTCCATCGCCAGTTCGTCGACGCGGCGACCGGCAAGCCGGTCGAACGGGAGGATCAGGTCAAGGGATACGAGGTCGAGAAGGACGAGTATGTCACCCTCGAGCCCGAGGAGATCCTCGCGGCGGTTCCCGAGAGCGACAAGACGCTCAACGTCTCGGCGTTCATCGCCACTTCCGACGTCGACGACGTCTATTTCGACCGTCCCTATTATCTCGGGCCTTCGGACCGGAGCGCGGAAGAGGCCTTCGCCCTGATCCGCGAGGGGTTGCGGAAGGCCGATGCGGCGGCGGTGGCACAGACGGTGCTATTCCGGCGCGTCCGCACGGTGCTGATCAGGGCGCTCGACACGGGGCTCGCGGCCACCACCCTCAACTACGATTACGAGGTCCGCGCGGCCAAGGACGCATTCGCCGATGTGCCGGAGATCCGGATCAAGGGCGAAATGCTGGAACTCGCCAAGCACATCATCAACACCAAGCGCGGCGCCTTCGATCCCGCGGCCTTCCACGACCGCTACGAGGAGGCGCTCGCCGAACTGGTCAAGGCGAAGCTCGAGGGCCGCGCCATCGAGGCGCCGAAGCCGCCGAAGCCCCAGCGCGCCGCCGACCTGATGGCGGCGCTGCGCGAAAGCGCGGGTCTCGGCCCGAAGGGGCCATCGGGCCCGGCGCCGAAGAAGAAGCCTCCGGCGCGCCGTGCGTCCGCCGAGACGGCGAGCCCGCGCAGGAAGGCGGGCTAGAGGGATGGCGCTCGAGCAGTATCGCGCCAAGCGCAACTTTTCCGCCACCCCGGAGCCGCGGCCGAAGGTCGCCCCGAAGGCCAGGCGCGGCGACAGCTTCGTGGTGCAGAAGCACGACGCGCGGCGGCTCCATTACGATTTTCGGCTGGAGCTCGACGGCGTGTTGAAGAGCTGGGCGGTGACGCGCGGCCCGAGCCTCATCGCCGGCGAGAAGCGGCTCGCGGTCGAAGTCGAGGACCATCCGCTCGACTACGGCTCGTTCGAAGGCACGATCCCCAGGGGCGAATATGGCGGCGGCTCGGTGCTTGTGTGGGATCGCGGCACGTGGACGCCGATCGGCGATCCGCACAAGGGCCTGGCCAAGGGACATCTCGAGTTCGAGCTTCATGGGCAGAAGCTCAACGGCCGGTGGCATCTCGTCCGCATGCATAAAAAACCGCGCGACAAGCACGAGAACTGGCTCCTCATCAAGGGCGAAGACAAGTACGCGAGGCCGGAGGGCGCGCCCGACATCTTGGAAGAGCGGCCCGAGTCGGCGGCGACCGGGCGACCCATCGACGAGGTCGCCAAGGAGGCGCCCGGCTGGTCGTCGAAGACCGGCCGCATCAAGGCGCCGGACAAGGTCCAGAAACCAACGTCGAAGGCGGCCAAGGCGACGCAAGCCGCGTCCCCTGTCGATCCCGCCTCGATCGAGAGCGCGAAAAAGGCGTCGATGCCGGGCTTCGTCGAGCCGATGCTGGCATCGCTGGCGAAGTCGCCGCCCTCCGGCGAACGCTGGCTGCACGAAATCAAGTTCGACGGCTATCGGCTCGAGGTCCATCTCACGGGCGGCCGCGTGCGGTTGATGACGCGCAGCGGGCTCGACTGGACTGCGAAATTTGGCGACGCGATCATTGCTGCGTTCAAGGCGCTGCCGGTGCGCGACGCGTTGATCGACGGCGAGCTCGTCGTCGAGAACGCGGCGGGCGCTTCGGACTTCTCCGCGCTTCAGGCCGATCTCAGCGAGGGACGCACGGACCGCTTCCTCTTCTACGCCTTCGACCTTCTCTATCTCGACGGCTACGACCTGCGGGAGGCGCCGCTCGATGCGCGCATGGGGGCGCTGGAGAAACTGGTCGGCCAGGGTTCAGGCGTGCTTCGGCTAAGCGGGCATTTCGACGAGGACGGTGCGATCGTGCTGAGGCACGCCTGCCGCCTCGGGCTCGAGGGAATCGTCTCGAAGCTACGCGATGCTCCCTATCATTCCGGGCGCGGAAAGGGCTGGATCAAATCGAAATGCTCGGCCCGGCAGGAGTTCGTGGTGGCGGGCTTCGTTCCCTCGACCGCCGCGTCCGACGCGGTCGGGTCGCTGTCGCTCGGCGTCTACGAGGGCGACGCGTTGCGCTATGTCGGGCGGGTCGGCACGGGCTTCAGCGCGTCGACCGCGCGGGCGCTCTACCGGCGGCTCGAGCCGATGCGCATCGCCGCGAGCCCGTTCGCCGACCGGCTCAGCTCAGAGGAGGCGCGCCAGGTTCGTTTCGTGCGGCCCGAGCTCGTGGCGGAGGTCGACTTTCGCGCCTGGACCGCCGACAACGTCCTGCGCCACGCCTCGTTTGTCGGGCTGCGCGAGGACAAGGCGCCGCGCGAGGTTGTGCGCGAGACGCCTGCCGCGGAGGCGGCGCCCAAGTCGCCCAAGCCGCCCAAGTCGCCCAAAGCGCCGGCGAAGTCGCCCAAAACCCCGGCGAAGCCCCAAAGCCGCACGGTCGCGTTGACCCATCCTGATCGGGTCTACTGGCCTGACGTTGGCGTCACGAAGGAAGGACTGGCCGACTATTACACCGAGGTCTGGCCGTTCATGGGGCCGCTGATCGTCGGCCGGGCGCTGGCGCTCCTGCGCTGCCCGGACGGGATCACGGGCCAGCAGTTCTTCCAGAAGCACGCCTGGAAAGGCCTGAACCGCAACATCGTGCTGGTCAAGGACCCCAAGGACCCGGGCGAGCCGCTCGTCAGCATCCGCGATCTCGATGGCCTCATCGGCCTCGTGCAGTCGGCGACGCTCGAAATCCACCCCTGGGGCTCGACGGCGACCGACTGGGAGCGGGCGGACACAATCATCATGGATCTCGATCCCGGCGAAAGCGTCACCTGGGCGGCCCTGATCGAGGCCGCTCTCGACGTGCGGGCGAGGCTCGAGGCGGCGGGGCTCGGCGCCTTCGTCAAGACCTCGGGTGGCAAAGGCCTGCATGTCGTGGCGCCGGTGAAGCCCAAGGCCGATTGGCCCGCGGTCAAGGCCTTCACCAAGGCGATCGCCGAATTCGATGGCGTCCGACAGTCCGCAAAAATATGTGGCGACCATCGCCAAGGCGAAGCGCACCGGCAAAATCCTGGTCGACTATCTGCGTAATCAGCGCGGCATGACCGCCGTTGCGGCCTATTCGACGCGCGCGCGTCCCGGCGCGCCCGTTTCGATGCCGCTCGGCTGGGATGAACTCGGCCCGGCGATCGGACCGGCTTATTTCACCGTCGCCAACGCGCCTTCGCGACTGGCGTCGCTCGCTCGTGATCCGTGGGAGGGCTTCCGCGCCGCCGCGGCGCCGATCGAAGCCGTGAAGGTTCGCCGGGCGGGCGCCTGATCGTCTACCGTTTCGGACGCGTGGGCGGTTTTTTCGACTTGGCGTCGTTCGGCTTGGCGCTGTCGGAGGCCCTCCCTTCCGCCGCGACGCTTCTCCGCAGGGCGTCCATGATGCTTATGACATTGCTCGGGGCCGGCGCGGGCTCGGCCTTGGCCTTCGCGCGCGGCGCGCCCTTCTTCTTTTCCTTGATGATGTCGATCAGGCGCTCCTGGACGGGGTCGCGGACCATGTCGAGGCTCCATGGCTTCTTGCGCTCTTCGATCAGCCGCGACACCAGTTTGAGCAGACCGGGATCGAGCTTTTTTTCCCGTTCCGGGCCGAAGACTTCGCTTGGGTCGCGCACTTCGTCGCCGAACCTCAGCGCCCAGAGTTCGATTCCCTTGTCGCGGGCCTTGAGAAGAACCGCGCGTTCGCGACGGTTGAGGACGAGGCGGGAGACGCCGACCATGCCGGTGGCGCGCATCGCGTCGCGGATCACGCAATAGGCCTCTTCGCCGACCGGATCGTCCGGCGTCAGGTAATAGGGCGCTTCGTACCAGATCCAGTCCACGCTGTCGGCCGGCGCGAAGCTCTCGATGTCGATGGTTCGGGCGCTCTCGAGCTTGACCGCCTCCAGCTCCTCGTCCTCGAGCAGGACGAAACTCTTTTCGTCGCGCGGGTAGCCCTTGACCAGTTCGTCCTCGTCAACCGGGCGTCCCGACTCGGCATCGACATACCGGCTGACGACACGGTTACCCGTCGGGCGATTGAGGGTATGAAAGCGAATCTTCTCCGTTTCGCTGGTCGCAGGGGTCATCGCAACGGGGCAGGTGACGAGCGAGAGCTTCAAATACCCTTTCCAGAACGGTCTCGGCGCCATCCGTGCCTCTCGGGCTGGGATCTTCTGTTCGCCTTGTCGCGACGGCCTTGCGTCAGGCGACGGTCGGAATGAATGGAATCATAGCAGACCCCCGCGCGCTCGTGCGAGAGCCGCAGTGGCTCCGGCGCGCGCGCCTTCCGCCCCGAGTTCGCCGGCGGCGCGAAGGTCTTGCACAAAAAGCGCATAGGCCGCCTGCTTGTCCGCCTCATCCGGCAGGCGCAGCAGCGACGACGGATGCACCGTCACGAATACGCGCAGGCCATTTTCGAGGACCAGCGTCTCGCCACGGTGCTTTCCGATCGCGACGGGCCGTCCAAAGAGACTTTGCGCTGCGGTCGCCCCAAGCGCCACGATGAGCCTCGGCTTCAGGACGTCGATCTCGCTCATGAGCCATCGCCTGCATACATCGATCTCGCCCGCGTTCGGCCTCTTGTGCAGCCGGAACTTGCCGCGCGGCTCGAATTTGAAATGTTTGACGGCGTTGGTCACATAGGCGCGATTGCGGTCGACGCCGGCCTCCGCGAGCGCCCTGTCGAGCATGAGGCCCGCAGGGCCGACGAAAGGCCGCCCGACGCGGTCCTCCCGATCGCCCGGCTGCTCGCCGACGAAGACAATATCCGCCGCGGGCGGCCCCTCGCCGAACACCGTCTGAGTCGCGTTTCTCCACAGGGGGCAGGCGCGGCAGTCCGCCGCTTCGCGCCGCAGCGACTCGATCCTCGCTGACTTGTCGTCCGTCATCGTCTCCCGCCTCGGCGCCGGCGCGTTCACTCGCCGATGAGATGCGCGGCGATCTCGCGCCGATGAGGCGCCCGCCGATGCTCAAACAGATAAATGCCCTGCCAGGTTCCAAGCGCGAGCCGCCCCTCGAGCAGCGGAATCGAAAGATTGACGCCGATCAGCGCCGCCCGGATGTGGGCCGGCATGTCGTCGGGACCTTCGTCGTTGTGGGCGTAACGCGCGGGGTCCTCCGGCGCGATACGTTCGAAAAAGGTTTCGAGGTCGGCGCGAACTGCGGGCGCGGCGTTTTCCTGAATGACGAGCGACGCCGACGTATGTCGGCAATAGAGGTCAGCAGGCCCATGAGAAGGCCATGACGCTCGACCCAGGCGCCGACCGTACCGGTCACGTCGCCAAGGCCACGGCCGTGGGTCTGGATCGGAATGATGCCTGCGAACTGCCGCATGAGTTCCACCCCGGCGATCGTTCCTCGCGGCTCGCTCAGGAACGCGGCGACTCCATCGCCTTGAAGATTTGGGGCTTGACCTCGCTCTCGAGCGTCTCGGCCGTGAGCGGCCCCACGACCTTGTAGGCGATCGTGCCGTCACCCCTGACGATGAAGGTCTCGGGAACGCCGTAGACGCCCCAGTCGATCCCCGCGCGCCCGTCCGAATCGAAGCCCACTTTGGCGTAAGGGTCTCCGTCGGCGCCGAGGAAGCGCCGCACGTTGCCTGAGGAATCCTTCTGCGCCACGCCGTAGAGGACGACGCCCTTCTGTTTCAGCGCGTCGTCGGCGGCCAGCGCCATCAGTACGGGATGTTCGTGGTGGCAGGGCTCGCACCACGAGCCGAACACGTTGATCACGCTGACATGGCCATGGCGCAGATCGGCGTCGGTGAGGCCTGCGGCGCCGTCGAGGCCGGCAAGCGTCAGCGGCGGCGCGCTCTGGCCGATCAGCGCTGAGGGCAGCTTCGCCGGATCGCCTGCATAGAGGCGCACGAAGAGAAGCGCCGCCACGACCGCGAAGACCGCGAGCGGCAGGAAAGCGAGCCAGCGGCGCCGGGGAGGGGCGGTTTCCGAATTCGCACTCATGAACGCGCGTCCCCCGCTCCGCCGCGCGCCTCGTCGAGCGCGTGCGTCGCCTTGTCGAGGCTGGCGCTCAACCGGCGGTAGTCGAGGAGGACCGAGCCGATCATCACGGCGAGCACCACCGCCGCGATCGAATAGGCGGCCATGACGAAACCAATGTGCGGGTCGGCCATCATCGGGCTTACGCGCCCCTCGTCGCGAGGGCCGGCGCGAGCCGGTCGCCCTCGGCCGCCGCCAGCATCGTCACACGGGCGATGCGCCGGCGCAGGATCTCATTGCGGATCGCCATCAAATGCAGCGTGAGGAAGAGGAATGTGAAGGCGAGCGACATCACGATCAGCGGCCAGAGCAGCGAGGGCGCGATCGTCGGGCCGCCAAGGCGGAACACGGAAGCGGGCTGGTGCAGCGTGTTCCACCAGTCGACCGAGAACTTGATGATCGGCAGATTGACGCAGCCGACGAGGGTGAGGATCGCCGTCGCGCGCGCAGCCCGGCCCGGATCGTCGATCGCGCGCCATAGCGCGATGAGGCCGAGATAGAGGATGAACAGCACCAGCACCGACGTCAGGCGCGCGTCCCAGACCCAGTAGGTTCCCCACATCGGCTTGCCCCAGAGCGAACCGGTCGCGAGGCAGATGAAGGTGAAGCCGGCGCCGAGCGGCGCCGCGGCCTTCTGAGCGGCGTCGGCCAGCGGATGACGCCAGGCGAGCGTGCCGAGCGAAGCCAGCGCCATCACGCCGTAGACGAAGGTCGACATCCAAGCCGCCGGCACGTGCAGGTACATGATCTTGGCCGTCTCGCCTTGCTGATAGTCAGGCGGCGCCATGAAGGAAAGATAGAGGCCGGCAACGAACAGCATGGCCGTCGACGCCGCCAGCCAAGGCAGCGTCCTGCGCGTCAGGTCGACGAAGACCGTCGGGTTGGCCAGGTTCCACATTCTCGGGGTTTTAGCGCCGGGCGCGAAGGGGGGCAATGTGACATTGCGCGCGAATCGGGGACGCGGCGGCGGATTTGGGACGTCAGGCCCAGGCGGCGAGCGCCGTCTCGGCCGACCCGCGCAAGGACGCCGCCAGGGCCTCGATTGCGGCGCGGCGGGGCGCATTGCGGCGATGGACGAGCCTGATGAGGCGCGATGCGCCGAGGCCGACGACCCTGAGGCCGTCGAGATCGGCGCTCTGTCGCCGCCAGTCGGCGAAGGCGAGCAGCGGCGCGAGCGTCGCCCCCTGACCCGCCGCTGCGAGGTGGCGAACGGTCTCGAGGCTGGTCGCGCGCACATCGGCGCCGGCCGCCCGCTCCGCCGCGCCGCAGAGCGCGAGCGCCTGATCGCGCAGGCAGTGGCCCTCCGCCAGCAAAAGCAGCGTGCCGGAATCGATCTCGTCGACGCGGATCGAATGGCGTCGTCGCGCCCGCGGGCCGCGCGCCGAAACCAGATAGAACGGCTCTTCATAGAGCTCGATCGAGTTCGAGCCGCCCGCCGTCGGGTTCGGTTGCGATCACCGCCGCGTCCAGCGACCCTTCGGCCATGCGCTGAAGCAGACGGTCGGTGAGATCCTCGACCAGATGCAGTGGCGTTTGCGGCAGCGCCCGGATCGCGTCGGGCAGGGCGAAGGGCAGGAGATAGGGCGCGACGGTTGCGATCATGCCGATCCTGAGCGGCCCGGCGAAAGGATCGCGCGCCGCCCGCGCGGCGACCGTGACGCTCGCCGCCGCCGCCAACGCAGCGCGCGCCTCGGCGATGACGCCGGCCGCCCGGGCGTCGACGCGCACGGCGCGGCCCTCGCGCTCGAACAGCTTCAAGCCCAGTTCCGCCTCGAGCTTGAGGATCTGGCCGCTCAGCGTCGGCTGGCTGACGTTGCAGGCCGTCGCCGCCCGGCCGAAATGGCCATGATCGGCGACCGCGACCGCATATTCGAGGTCCCTGAGGTCCATAAAAATGGCAATCGGCGCTGACGATGATCGGCGATGGAACAATCGATTGGACCGATTGTCAATCGTGCGTTATCCCGATTAGCGATACGCTCGGCTTGAGCGCGGTCGCGGATGTTTACGGACGCGCCGACGTCGCAGGGGAGAAGAAAGCCGGACTCCCAAATGGCGCCCGACGCAGACAGCAGGGACCGGCTCTGATATTTCGTTTGGCAACCTTGAAAAAGCTCAGAATAGGAATGGAGAGAACATGAACGTCGAAAGCAAGTGCCCGGTGGCGGGCGGGGCGCGCTCGCTTCGCGAGTGGTGGCCGAACCAGCTCAACCTCAAGGGTCTCAACCAGAACTCGCCCAAAGCGGATCCGATGGGCGAGACGTTCGACTACGCCAAAGAATTCAAGAGCCTCGACCTCAACGCGGTGATCAGCGACCTCAAGGCGCTCATGACCGACTCGCAGGAGTGGTGGCCGGCCGACTTCGGCCACTATGGACCGCTCTTCATCCGGATGGCGTGGCACAGCGCCGGCACCTACCGCATCGCCGACGGCCGCGGCGGCGCCGGAGACGGCCAGCAGCGGTTTGCGCCCCTCAACAGCTGGCCGGACAACGCGAGCCTTGACAAAGCGCGCCGGCTGCTTTGGCCGATCAAGCAGAAATATGGCCGGAAAATCTCCTGGGCAGACCTCCTCATTCTCACCGGCAACGTCGCCCTCGAATCGATGGGCTTCAAGACGTTCGGTTTCGGCGGCGGGCGCGTCGACACCTGGGAGCCGGACGATACGATCTACTGGGGCCCTGAGGGCGAGTGGCTCGCGGACGAGCGCTACTTCGGCGATCGCGAGCTCGAGCATCCCCTCGGCGCGGTGCAGATGGGCCTGATCTACGTCAATCCAGAAGGGCCGAACGGCAAGCCGGATCCTCTCGCCGCGGCCAAGGATATTCGCGAGACGTTCAAGCGCATGGCGATGGACGACGAGGAGACGGTCGCGCTCATTGCCGGCGGCCACACCTTCGGCAAGACACACGGCGCCGGCGACGCGAAGAAATATGTGGGTCCGGAGCCCGAAGGCGCCGATATCGAGCAGCAGGGGCTCGGGTGGAAGAACACCTTCGGCACCGGCAAAGGCGATGACGCCATCACCAGCGGCCTCGAAGTGATCTGGACCGCGACGCCGACCCAGTGGAGCAACAACTTCTTCTCGAACCTGTTCGGCTTCGAATGGGAGCTGACCAAGAGCCCGGCCGGCGCTTATCAGTGGACGCCGAAAAATGGCGGGGGCGCCGGGACCGTGCCGGATCCGCACGACCCGTCAAAGCGCCGCTCACCCTCGATGCTGACCACCGATCTCGCTTTGCGGATGGACCCTGCCTACGAGAAGATTTCGAGGCGCTTCTTCGAGCATCCGGACCAGCTCGCCGACGCGTTCGCCCGGGCTTGGTTCAAGCTGACGCACCGCGACATGGGTCCGATCGTACGTTACCTCGGTCCGCTCGTGCCGAAAGAGACGCTGATCTGGCAGGATCCGATCCCCGCCGTGGACCATCCTCTGATCGGGGAGCAGGACATCGCCGATCTGAAGGCGAAAATCCTCGCCTCAGGCCTCTCCGTTTCCGAACTCGTCTCGACCGCCTGGGCGTCGGCGTCGACGTTCCGCGGCGGGGACAAGCGCGGCGGAGCGAACGGCGCGCGCATTCGGCTTGCGCCGCAAAAGGACTGGGACGTCAACCAGCCGGCTCAGCTGGCGAAGGTGATGCAGACGCTCGAAGCGATCCAGAAGGACTTCAACGCTTCGCAGTCTGGCGGGAAGAAGGTGTCGCTTGCCGACCTCATCGTTCTCGGCGGCGGCGCCGCGATCGAGAAGGCGGCCAGGGATGCCGGCCACAATGTGAAGGTCCCGTTCGCGCCGGGACGCGCGGACGCCTCGCAGGATGAGACCGACGTCGACTCCTTCGAGCCGCTTGAGCCGAAATTCGACGGATTCCGCAACTATATCCGCGGCAAGCAACGCCTGTCGGCCGAGGAGCTGCTGGTTGACCGGGCGCAATTGCTGACGCTGACGGCGCCCGAGATGACGGTTCTCGTCGGCGGCCTGCGGGTGCTCGGTGCGAATGCCGGAAAGTCTCCGCACGGCGTCTTCACCAAGCGGCCGGAGACGCTGACCAACGACTTCTTCGTCAACCTGCTCGATATGAGCACGGAATGGCGGCCGGCTGCTGGAGAGGGCGTGTACGAGGGGCGCGACCGCAAGACGAACGAGGCGAAGTGGACGGGAACCCGCGCCGACCTGATCTTCGGCTCGCACTCCCAGCTGCGGGCGATTGCCGAAGTCTATGCCTGCGCGGAACTCGAAGGAGAAGTTCGTGAAAGATTTCGTGGCGGCGTGGACCAAGGTGATGAACCGCGATCGCTTCGACCTCGCTTCTCACGGCGCGCCGCCCGCGATGGCGGCGGAGTAACGCGAAAAGCCGCGCGCGTGGAAAGTTCGCGCGCGGCGTGTTTACTCTCTGATGAGCCCGGCTGGTCCGCGATCACGCCGTCGCCCCTCGCCGCCGCGACGACGATGTCGAAGTCGCCGAAAGATCCCTGGGGCCCACGGGCGCCTCAGCGCGTGCCGGACATGGGCGATATCAATCGAGTCTACCTGGCTGCCTCACGCCCCGAACCGCTGCCGCCAGCTCGGCAGGGCGCCCGGAACCTTGAGCGGCGTCGCTTCGTAGACGGCGCGGGCGATCGAGCGGGCGACGCATTCGGCGGCGAGCATGCCGATCTCGGTGAGGTCGCGCACGTCGGGCGTTCCGGTTGCGCGCGCGGTCGCAGCGGCGAAGACGACGTCGCCGTCGACGGGCGAGAGCGCCGGGCGACAGGCCAGCGCGAAGCCGCTCTGAGCCATGATGGCGAGTCGCTTCGCCTGGGCGGTGACCAGCGCGGCGTCCGTAGCCACGACGACGAGAATGGTGTTGCCGACGCCGTCGCTCCTGAGGCGCAGGGCGAGGTGGTCTTCCGGATGATCCGGGCCATGGCCGCGGCCGCCGAATTCGCCGTCGCGCTCGTAAGGCGCGGCCCAGAAATGCGGGCTTTCGCCGCGCGTCACCCGGCCGCCCGGATTGGCGGCGACGAGCGCCCCGACCTGAAACCCCCGCGACGAGAGCGCGCTCGCCGAGCCGAGTCCGCCCTTGAGGCCGAAAGCGTTCGCTCCATATCCGGCCCCGACAGTGCCGAGCGCGAAGCGGGGACCTGCCGCCGAGGCGGCGCGATAGCCCATCTCCCAATAGGGCGGCGGGCGGCCCCAGGCCTTGTCGCCGCCGTTGGCGAGATCGAAGAGGCTCGCCCCTGGCACGATCGGCACGCGGATCCCGTGCGCCAGAAAGCCGCGACCTTTTTCGGCGAGCCGGGCCATCGCGCCGCCCGCCGCGTCGAGCCCGAAGGCCGACCCGCCGGAGAGGACGAAGCCGTCGACACGCTCGACCGTCATCTCCGGCTCGAGCAGCGCCGTGTCGCGAACCGCGGGCGCGCCGCCGTGGATCGCGATCGAAGCGACCGCCGGCTCGTCGAAGATGACGGCGGTAACGCCCGAGGCAAGCTTGGGATCGTCCGCCGATCCGACCCGGACGCCCGCAACATCGGTGATGAGATTGGCCGTCGACTTTCCTTGTTCCATCCGGGCTTGTATAGGGCCGCCGGTCACATGAGGCGATAGGCTCGCCCTCACCCCAACCCCTCTCCGGGCCATTGGACGCGCCGAGCGCGGCCGGGGAGGCCCCCTAAAGTTTCCCCTGGAGCTCAGACCCTCTATTGTCGCGGCGCCGGTCGCCCGGTGCGAACGCCAAACGAGACCCATGAGTCACGATCTCCTTTATCGGCCCTGTGTCGGGGTCGCCCTCGTTAACCGCGATGGCCATGCCCTCATTGGCCATCGGAAGCGCAAGCGAGGCAACGAGGTTCTCGACGCCCGAGCCTGGCAGATGCCGCAAGGGGGAATCGACGACGGCGAGGAGCCGCTGAAGGCGGCGCGGCGCGAATTGTGGGAGGAGACCAACGTTCGCTCGGTCGAGTTCCTCGCCGAAATGCCCGAGTGGCTTAGCTACGACCTGCCGGTCTCCGCGCGCAGCCGCTGGAGCGGGCGCTATCGCGGGCAGACGCAGAAATGGTTCCTGTTCCGCTTTACCGGCGACGAGAGGGAAATCGACGTCCAACGGCCCGCCGGCGGCGCGCACGAGGCCGAATTCGATCAGTGGCGCTGGGAGCGGTTCGAGCGCCTGCCCGACGTGGTGGTGCCGTTCAAGCGCGAGGTCTACGCGGCGGTCGCAGCGGCGTTCGCGCCGTTGGCGCGGAGTGCGGGAAGGTAGCGGGTGAAGGCCCTCATCCCAGCGCTTCGCGCCACCTTCTCCCGCGAGCGGGAGAAGGTGTTCGCGACCTCTCCCGGCAAAGCGGGGCAAGGGGGATCTCATACGCCGCGCCCGGAAGGAGCTACTTCCCGCTTTTGACCGAGGCCAGCGCTTCGGCCATTTCCTCGTCCATCTTCTTGCGCAGGCGATGGTCGGAGAGGTCGACGTCGCCGCCTTCGAGGTCGGTTTTGAGCGCCGCGGCGACGTCGTCATCGCTGCGGCCGACCTGCGTAGCGACGAAAGCGTCGGCGTATTTTTCGGCGTCCGCCCCGGACAGCCCCTTCATGTCGGCGACCCAGAGCGCAACCGCCTTGTTGCGGCGCGCTACGGCGCGAAAGCGAATGGCCTCGTCGTTGGCGAACTGTTTTTCGAAAGTGTTTTCGCGATCCTGGAACGCATCGGACATGTCCGCCTCCGTGATCTTCAGCGCCGCCGGACCAACCGCCGCGTTCACCGGCCAGCGACAGCGCGTTCTTCGAGCCAGTTCTGGGCGTCGACTTTGCAGACCTTATGACGGTTCCGGACGCGCCGCGCAATGAGATGAGCCTTCCCTAAATTCCAAGTTCTGTCTTCGACGCCTCAATCAGCGCCCGCGCCTTCGCCTCGGCATAGGGCGCAGCAGCGCCGTGCCCCCAGACCGGACCGGGCCAGGCGGGGTCGCCGACATCGCGCGCAACGACATGCAGGTGGAGCTGGGGTACGATGTTGCCGAGCGCGCCGATATTGATCTTGAGCGCCCTCGTGTGGGCTTTGAGAAAGGTAGCCGCGGACGCCGCCTCTTCGATGAGAAGCGCGCGATCCGCCGCGCCGAGGTCGCTCAGTTCGACTGCCCCTTCACGTCTTGGAACCAGGATGAGCCACGGCCAGCGCGAATCATTCATCAGGAGGACGCGGCAAAGCGGCCGGTCGCCGACGACGAGCGTATCGCGCGCGAGCCGCTCGTCGAGCGCAAAACTCATGCCGGCCACGTCGTCCCATGTGATCCCTTGGGCAGGGCGAGCTTGGCGGCGATCGTCTCGGCGATGTCGGCGAGACTCGCGCGCGCGCCGATCGGGCCTGCGGGCGCGCCTGCGCCGAAGGCGAGGATCGGCACGTGCTCGCGGGTGTGGTCGAAGCCTCTGAAGGTCGGATCGTTGCCGTGATCGGCTGTGATCAGGCAAAAGTCGTCAGGCCGCATGGCCGCCTCGATCTCGGCGAGGCGCCAGTCGAACGCCTCGAGGCAGGCGGCGTAGCCGGGAACGTCGCGGCGGTGGCCCCATTCGGTGTCGAAATCGACCAGATTGACGAAGATCAGCCCGCCGTCGGGTGCGGCCTTCAGCGCGTCGAGCAGCAGATCGACATTGTCGTCGTTGCTCTTGCCCTTCACCTCCTTGCCGGTGTCGCGGTGGGCGAAGATGTCGCCGATCTTGCCGATCGAAACGGTCGCTCTGCCCGCCTGCGCGGCCCGCTGCAGCAGATTGCCGTCGGGCGGCGGCACGGCGAAATCCTTGCGGTTGGGCGTGCGGGCAAAATCCTTCGCGGTCCGGCCGACGAAGGGGCGCGCGATGACGCGCCCGATCTTCAACGGATCGCAAAGTCGGCGTGCGATGCGGCAGAGCTCGTAGAGCCGCTCGAGTCCGAAGGTCTCCTCGTGCGCGGCGATCTGGAGCACCGAGTTGGCCGAGGTGTAGCAGATCGGCTTTCCGGTCCTCAACAACTCCTCGCCGAACTCCTCGATGATCGTCGTGCCCGAGGCGTGGCGGTTGGCGAGAATGCCGGGGAGCTTGCCCTCCCTGATCAGCGCCGCCGTCAGCGCCTCCGGAAAGGCGGGGATCGTTTCGGGAAAATAGCCCCAGTCGAAATCGACCGGCGTGCCGGCGATCTCCCAATGGCCCGACGGCGTGTCCTTGCCTCTGGACGTCTCGACGCCGTAGCCCCATTGCCCGCTGGGCTCGGCCATCGCGAACCCGGGCGGAGCGCGGCCGGTCGAGGCTTGAATCGCATGGCCGAGGCCGAGCGCGTCGAGATGCGGCAGATTGAGCGGCCCGCGCCTCAAGGACTCGCGGTTGCCGCGGCCAAGCGCGCAGGCCTCGGCGATGTGGCCGAGCGTGTCGGCCCCTTCGTCGCCGTAAACCTTGGCGTCCCCCGCACCGCCGCAGCCGACCGAATCGAGAACGATGAGGATCGCGCGCGCCATGGGGCTCTCACTGGCTGACAACGCTCGTCAGCGTCGCCTCGTTGGAAAAGGCTGCGGCGAACAGCGCCTTTGTATAGTCGCTTTGCGGCGAGGCGAACACCGCTCTGGCGTCCCCGCTCTCGACGACCTTGCCGCGACGCATGACAATGATCTCGCTGGCCAGCGCCCGCACGACCTTGAGATCATGCGAAATGAAGAGATAGGCGAGCTGGCGCCGCTTCTGCAAATCGTGCAAAAGGTCGACAATCTGCGCCTGGATCGACATGTCGAGCGCCGAGGTCGGCTCGTCGAGCACGACGAATTTCGGGTCGAGCGCCATCGCGCGGGCGATGGCGATGCGCTGGCGCTGCCCGCCGGAGAATTCGTGCGGATACCGGTCGAGCGTCGACGGGTCGAGACCGGTGTCGGCGAGCGCCCGCTCGGCGACGCGGCGCCGCTCGGCCGCGTTGAGCTTCGTCCCTTGCGCGATCAGACCTTCCTCGACGATCTCGGCCACCGACATTCGGGGCGAGAGCGAGCCGAACGGGTCCTGGAAGACAACCTGCATATCGCGCCTCAAGGGACGCATCGCCTTCGCGTTCAAGCCTTGAATCGCGCGCCCGCAATAGGCGATCGGCCCTTCCGATCGGATCAGTCTGAGCATCGCAAGTCCGAGCGTCGTCTTGCCCGAGCCGGATTCGCCAACGACGCCGACGGTCTCACCCTCGCGCACTTCGAGCGACACGCCGTCGACCGCCTTGACGTGGCCGACGGTGCGTCGAAAGAAGCCGCGCTTGATCGGGAACCAGACGCGCAGGTTCTCTGTGCTGGCGACCGTCGGCGCGCTGCGGTCGCCTGGCGGCGGCTCCCCTTTCGGTTCGGCGGCAAGAAGGGCTCGCGTATAGGGGTGCTGCGGATGGGCGAAGACATCCGCCATCGGCCCGGCCTCGACGATCTCGCCCCTTTGCATGACGATCACGTCGTCGGCGATGCGGCGCACGACATTGAGATCGTGGGTGATGAACAACATCGCCATGCCGATCTTCTCCTGCAGGTCCTTCAGCAACTTCAGGATCTGCGCCTGTACGGTGACGTCGAGCGCGGTCGTGGGCTCGTCGGCGATGAGGAGGTGCGGGCGGTTGGCGAGCGCCATGGCGATCATCACCCGCTGGCGCTGACCGCCGGAGAGCTGATGCGGATAGGCGCCGAGGCGCTCGCCGGGATCGGCGATGCCGACCTCCGCGAGGAGCTCGACAATGCGTCGCCTTGTCGCCGTGGCGCGTCCCTGATGGAGAGCGATGATCTCGCCGATCTGCTTTTCGATCGGGTGCAACGGGTTCAGCGAGGTCATCGGCTCCTGAAAGACCATGGTCACCGCGGAACCGCGCATTTCGCGCAGCTCTGCGTCGGACATTTTGAGCACGTCCCGGCCGCGAAAGAGGATTTCGCCGGTCGGATAACTCGCCGCCGGCTGCGGCAGCAGGCGGACAATCGCTTGCGCGGTCACGGTCTTGCCAGAGCCCGATTCGCCAACCAGCGCCAGCGCGCGGCCCTTCTCCAGTGTGAATGAGACGCGGTCGACGACGACCTTGCGCTCTCCCCCTTGCGCGAAGGCTATCGACAGATCGCGGACCTCGACCAGCGGCGCGGCGTCGCTCACGAAAACGTCTTTCTGGGATCGAAGGCGTCGCGCACCGCCTCGCCGATGAAAATCAGGAGCGACAGCATCAGCGCGGTCACCACGAAGGCGGAGAGGCCGATCCACGGCGCCGACAGATTAGACTTGCCCTGCAGCAGGAGCTCGCCGAGCGAGGGCGAGCCCGGCGGCATGCCTAGGCCGAGAAAATCAAGCGAGGTCAGGGTGCTGATCGATGAATTGACGATGAACGGCAGGAAGGTCAGCGTCGCGACCATCGCGTTCGGCAGCACGTGCTTGACGATGATCTTGGCGTTGGAGAGGCCGAGCGCGCGGGCTGCATTGACATATTCGAAATTGCGGGCGCGCAGGAACTCGGCGCGAACGACGTGGACGAGGCTTACCCAGGAGAAGAGCAGGAGGATCGTCAGGAGCACGAAAAAGCTCGGCGCAAGAATCGCCGACAGGATGATGAGAATGTAGAGATGCGGCAGCGACGACCAGATCTCGATCACGCGCTGCATCGTAAGATCGAGCCAGCCGCCGAAATAGCCCTGCACTGCGCCGGCGAAGACTCCGATCACCGACGAGACGCCGGCGAGGATGAGGCCGAACAGCACCGAGAGGCGGAAGCCGTAGAAGAGGCGGGCAACAATGTCGTGGCCGTCCTGGTCGGAGCCGAGCCACAGAGGCTCGAGCCTCCAGCACGGATTGGAGACGGTCGCCGCATCCTTCGCGCCCTGCTTTTCCAGCGCGGCGCGGCACACGGCGTCGCTCAGCATCCAGGTCGGCGGGGTCGGGAGCGGCGTCGGCGGGTTGAGGATGGTGGTCGAATTGGCGAACCGGATCGGCGGCCAGATCATCCAGCCGTGCGCCTTGATCTCGTCGGCGACGAAGGGATCGCGGTAGTCGGCGCGCGCCTGGAAGCCGCCGAACTTCTCCTCCGGATAGTCGACGAATACCGGAAAGAGGACCTCGCCTTTGTAGGAAACGAGAAGCGGCCGGTCGTTGGCGATGAACTCGGAGCCGAGCGATGCGACGAAGAGAATGAGGAAGATCACGAGCGACCACGCGCCGCGCCGGTTGCGGCGGAAGTTGTCGAGCCGCCGTCGGTTCATCGGCGTGAGGTTGAGCCAGGGACGCCTCGCGGCCTGGACGCTGCCCTTCGCCCCCCGCTCAAGCCCGCTGACAGACACAGGTTCGTCGGGACGCCTGACCGCGCCGCCTTCATCCGTGAAAGGGAGAAGGGATTCGCCCGCATCCTCACCAAGGGCGTCGAACGACGACGGACTTTCGACGGACAGTTTGGGAGCGGATGAAGGAACTTCGCGCTGGTCCACCCTCTAAACCTCGCGCGTTTCAAAATCGATGCGCGGATCGATCCAGGTGTAGGTGAGGTCGGAGATGAGGTTCACGACGAGTCCGATGAGCGCGAAGATGTAGAGATTGGCAAGCACCACCGGATAATCGCGCTGGATCAGCGAATCATAGGAAAGATAGCCAAGTCCATCGAGCGAGAACACTTGCTCGATCAGGAGCGAACCGGTGAAGAAGGCGGCGACGAAGGCGCCCGGGAAGCCGGCGATGACGATCAGCATCGCGTTGCGGAACACATGGCCGTAGAGCACGCGCCGCTCGCTTAGGCCCTTCATCCGCGCCGTCTGGACATAGGATTTCTTGATTTCGTCAAGGAACGAATTCTTGGTCAGCAGGGTCGAGGTAGCGAAGGATCCGAGCACCAGCGCCGTCACCGGCAGCGTCACGTGCCAGAGATAGTCGAGTATCTTGTGCGGCCAGTCGAGGTCGGTGAAATTGTCCGAGGTGAGGCCGCGCAGCGGGAAGATCTGCCAGAACGAGCCGCCGCAGAAGAGCACGATCAGCAGCACCGCGAACAGGAAGCTTGGGATGGCGTAGCCGAAGATCACGATCGCCGAGGTCGCGGTGTCGAAGCGCGAGCCGTCCTTCACCGCCTTCTGGATGCCGAGCGGGATCGAAATCGCATAGGAGATGAAGGTCATCCACATGCCAAGCGAGATCGACACCGGAAGCTTTTCGCCGATCAGCTGCAATACCGGCACGTCCCGATAGTAGCTCTTGCCGAAATTGAAGGTCGCGTAATCGCGCACCAGAATCCAGAAGCGCTCGAGCGGAGGCTTGTCGAAGCCGTACTGCTTTTCCAGCTCCTTGATGAATTTCGGGTCGAGCCCCTGCGAGCCGCGATAGCGCGAGGAAATGTCGCCGCCGGCCTGCGCTGTCCCCGCGCCGATCTGTCCGCCGCCGCCGCCGAAGCTGGCGCTCGAACTCTGGTCCGTGCCCTGCAATTGGGAGATGGCGCGCTCAACCGGCCCGCCGGGCACGAACTGAACGATCGCAAAGGAGACAGCCATAATGCCGAGGATCGTCGGGATCATCAGCAGGAGGCGGCGAAGGATATAGGCCAGCATGGCGCCGTCAGCTTGCGCGCGGCGGAGGAGGCGTCAAGCGATAATCCACGCGGCCATCACAGTCCAATAGCCTTGGCCTTTCCATCGTCCCACCACCAGGTTCCCGGCGCGCCGGTGCTGAGCTTCGGCTGCTGTTCCGGCCGCGCGAACGCGTCCCAATAAGCCACCCAGGCGGTGTCGCGGTACCACATGGGCACCCAGTAGTGACCCGCGCGCAGCACGCGGTCGAGCGCGCGACAGGCGGCGCTCAGCTCCTCGCGCGATTTCGCGCTGGCGATCGTCTCGATCAGCGCGTCGACGGCCGGGTCGGCGACGCCGGCTAGGTTGCGCGAGCCGCTCTGCTTCGCGGCCTCGGACGAGAACACGACCCGCAAACCCACGCCCGGCGTGGTCGAACCGGGCAGCGCTTCGGTCACGACATCGTAGTCGAAGGCTTCGGTGCGGCTCTTGAGCTGCGCCGGGTCGACGACGCGCAGGCTCGCCTGGATGCCAAGCTTGCCGAGATTCTGGATGAACGGAGTCGTATGCGGCTGCATGACGTTCGAGCTGTCGAGGAATTCGACGGTCAGCGGCTTGCCGTTCGGCAGGAGCAACGTCCCGCCGTCGCGCTTGCACCCAGCCGCGAGCAGAAGATCATAGGCCTGCTTGAGCAGCGTGCGGTCGGCGCCGGACCCGTCGCTGACGGGCGGGATATAGGGATCGTCGAAGACGGCAGGGGCGAGCTTGTCGCGGAACGGCTCGAGCAGCTTGAGTTCGTCCGGCCCGGGCTTGCCCTTGGCCTCCATGTCGGTGTTGGGGAAGTAGGAGATGATCCGCTTATAGGACGAATACATCACGTTGCGGTTCGTCCATTCGAAATCGAAGGCGAGGCCAATCGCCTCGCGGACGCGCGGATCGCTGAACTGCTCGCGACGCGTATTGAGATACCAGCCTTGCGTGCTGACCGGAGCCCCGTTGTGCAGGACCTCCTTCTTTACCCGCCCGTCCTTGGCGGCAGGGAAATCGTAGGCGGTAGCCCAGAAACGAGAGGTGAACTCCTCGTGGAAATTGATCGCGCCGGCCTTGAACGCCTCGAAGGCGACCTGCCGCTCGCGATAGTATTCAAAGCGCAGCCGGTCAAAATTGTTCTGGCCAAGATTGACCGGCAGCTTCGAGCCCCAGTAGTTCGGGTCGCGCTCGAATTCGATGTACCGCCCCTGCTCGAACGCCTTGACCCTGTAGGCGCCGGAGCCGAGCGGCGCGTCAAGGGTCGCGGCGGCGAAGTCGCGATCCTTCCACCAGGCGGCCGAGAAGACCGGCATGCCGACGACGATGAGGTGGGCGTCGCGCGAACGGTCCTTGACGAAGCGCACATGAACGACGTCGTCGCCCTCGGCATTCGCGGCTTCGACCTCCTTGAGGAGCTGGGCGTATATCGGATGGCCCTTCTCCTTCAGCACATTGAGCGAGAAGGCGACGTCGGCCGAGGTCACCCGCGACCCGTCGAAGAAGCGCGCCTCCGGACGAAGGCGAAAGCGATAGTCGAGCTTGTCGCCCGAAACCCGCACGGACTTGGCAAGCAGGCCATAGACGGAATCGGGCTCGTCGCCGTTGGCCGTCATCAGCGTGTCGAAGGTCGCCGACATGCCGGCGGCGCCGTTGCCCTTCCAGCTGTAGACGTTGAGCGTGTCGAACGTGTCGAAGTTCTGGTTGCCGCTGGTGCCAGTGATCTGCAGCGACAGGAGCCCGCCCGTCGGCGCCTGGGGGTTAACGTAAGCAAAGTGCGGAAAGTCGGGCGGGAGGGCGAGATCTCCGAACGACGAGAGGCCGTGGGTCTCGACGGAATCGTCAGCGATGGCAGCGAAAGGGCGGGCCAAAAGCGCGGCCAGCGCGCTGCCCGCGCCCGCCTGCAACGCCGCCCTGCGCGTAAACACTATCGTCATCGAAACGCCTCGGCCTCGTCGCGCGATCTACCGCGCCCCGAGGCTCATTACCAGCCAGAGCGGCGAAAACGAGGCGACGGGACGGCGAGATGGCGAGATCGCCGCATGTTAAGAAACGTTAAGGATGAGATGGGATGACTGCCGACATGAACGTCGAATTTCCCACGTGAGCGACGCGCCCTTCGAGCCGGCGCCGGGCTGCGTCACCATCGATCTCGACGCGCTTGCCGACAACTGGTTAAGGCTCGCGCGCCGGGCAGCGCCCGGTCGCTCAGGCGCCGTTGTCAAGGCCGACGCTTACGGGATCGGCCTCGACAAGGCCGGCCCGGCGCTGTGGTCCGCCGGCGCCCGGGTCTTCTTCGTCGCCCAGTTGGCCGAAGGCCTCGCCGCCCGGCGCTTCCTCCCCAAGGAAGCGGTCATCTATGTCCTCAACGGTCTGGAAAAGGACGCTGATCCGGCTGACTACGCCCGAAACGCCCTGAGGCCCGCAATCGGCAGCGCCGAGGAGCTTCAGCGCTGGTCCGAGCTTGCGGCGCGCCACGGCCACACGTCGCCGTCAGCGTTACATCTCGACACCGGCATGAGCCGGCTCGGCTTCGAATCCTTGGCGGCGCTCAAGGACGCGATGGCTCGCTGCGGGGCGGCCATCGGCGCCGATCTCCTGATGAGTCATTTCGTCTCAGCCGAGATTCCCGGCGATCCGATCAATGCGGAGCAGATCGCGCTCTTCGATGCGGCGCGCGCCGCGTTTCCGGATCTCCCCGCCTCGCTCGCCAATTCGTCGGGCATGTTTCTCGCGGCGCAGCCGATCTACGATCTGGCGCGGCCGGGCTATGCGCTCTACGGCGGCAATCCGACGCCGGCCGCCCGCAATCCGATGCGCCCCGTCGCGACCCTCACCGTCGCGATCCAGCAGACGCGCTGGATCGAAGCGGGCGAGACCTGCGGCTATAACGCTCAGTGGACGGCGAGGCGGCGCTCGCGCCTCGCGACGCTACTCGCGGGCTATGCCGACGGCCTCCCGCGCGGCGCCGGCGCGAGCGATGCGAAACCCGGCGCCGAAATCGTCATCGCCGGCCGCCGCTGCCCGCTTGTCGGGCGCGCCTCGATGGATCTTTGCGTCGCCGACGTTACCGATCTACCCGAGGAGGCGGCCGGTCCGGGCGTCAGGGCCGAGTTTTTCGGCGCGGCGGTCGATCTCGATGATTTCGCTTCACGCAGCGGCACGATCGGCTATCAGGTCCTGACCGGCCTCGGGCGTCGGTACCGTCGTGAATATTTCAGCCCACGGCTGGCGACGCGTCAGGAGGCTTAAGCGTCCAGGTTGTCCGGGGTTATCCCGGGCGATATCGTCCGGCGATGGAAATCCGTGACGCCGTCGCGGGCGACGCCAACGAGGCCTGTGCGGTGCTGCGACGGTCGATAGTCGAGCTCTGCGCCGCTGATCACGAGAACGACCTCGAAATCCTGGCGCGCTGGCTCGACAACAAGACCCCCGACAACGTCGCCGCATGGATCGCGCGGCCGGACGCCTCGATGCTCGTGACGGTCGAGGGCGGCACGATGGTCGCGGTCGGCATGGTGACAGACGGGGGCGACATCCTCCTCAACTACGTCTCGCCCGACGCGAGGTTTCGCGGCGTGAGTCGAACTCTTCTCGCAGCCCTCGAAACCCGGGCGGCAGGACGCGGCGCCGGTGAATGCCGAACTCGAGAGCACCGAAACGGCGCATCGCTTCTACTGCGCCAACGGTTACGTCGAGGCCGGACCGCCCACCGGAAAATTTGGAATGTCTTCCGGCTATCGGATGACGAAGAGCCTGCCGTCACTGAGGGTGTGAGACTGCGGAAACCTCGCCCACATCAGTGCGCCCGGCTGATCGCAAACTCCACCGCCTCGTGCAGGGCATGCCTCCAGGAGGAAGCGGGAAAGAGCTCGAGCGCGTCGCGCGCCATGGCGCCGTAGTGGCGCGCCCGTTCGATCGTGTCTTCGAGGGCGCGGCGCTTCTTCATCGCGGCGAGAGCGAATTCGAGATCGCCATCGGCGATCTCTCCCCTTTCGAGCGTCCGGCGCCAGAAATCGCGCTCCTCCGTCGATCCCCGCCGGAACGACAGCACCACCGGAAGGGTGATCTTGCCCTCGCGAAAATCGTCGCCGGTGTTCTTGCCGAGCCTGGCCGAGGAGCCGCCGTAGTCGAGCGCATCGTCGATCAGCTGGAAGGCGATGCCGAGATTGGCGCCGTAGTCCCGGCACGCCGCGATTTCGGCCCTGGAGCGGGCCGCGAGAATGGGGCCGACCTCGCAGGCGGCGGCGAACAGGGCCGAGGTCTTGGCGCGTATTACGGCAAGATAGGCTTCCTCGGTCGTTTCGGTGTCCTTGGCGGCGGAGAGCTGCATCACCTCCCCTTCGGCGATCACCACCGCGGCGCTTGAAAGCACTTCGAGACAGGGGAGCGATCCGACCTCGACCATCATCTTGAACGCCTGGCCGAGCAGGAAGTCGCCGACCAGCACGCTGGCCTCGTTGCCCCACAGCATCCGCGCCGCCGCCTTGCCGCGGCGCATGTCGCTTTCGTCGACCACATCGTCGTGCAGCAGGGTGGCGGTATGCATGAATTCGACCGCGGCGGCGAGCTTGACGTGTCCGGCGCCGGCGTAGCCGCACAACCCGGCGGATGCAAGGGTCAGGATCGGCCTCAGGCGCTTGCCGCCGGACGAGATGAGATGGTTGGCGACCTCCGGGATCATCGTCACTTCGGATCCCGTGCGCGACAGAATGGTTGTGTTGACCCGGTCCATGTCGTCTGCGACGAGCGCCATCAGCGGCTCGATCAGGTGATCGGCCGACTTGTCCTCGAGCGGAATGACAACTCCCACCAGACACTTCCCCTTGCCAGACCCTGCGTGAGAACCATAAAGACGCTCAAACGACGGGGCAAGCGCGCCCTTTGAGGTTCCCGATTGGTCGAAATCCTGCGTACGAACGATCTCGTCCTCATCAGCGTAATCGAATCGCTTCTGAGGGCGGAAGGGGTCGGCTTTTTCCTTGCCGACCAGCATATGGCCGCAGTCGAAGGCTCGCTCGGTTTCCTGCCGCGGCGAATTCTGGTCGACGCGCGCGATGAGGCGCGGGCCCGGCGCCTGCTTCAACAGGCGGGGCTCGCCGGCGAGTTGCGCGATGGCTGAGGCGCCGGAGCCGGTTGCTCACGAAAGGCCGGCGGACGGGTTGTCCTCCGATGCGTGGTTCGGGGGACGGCTGACGCTTCTCCAGCCCAAGGGCGGACATCGCGTCGGCTCCGACGCCGCCCTCCTCGCCGCAGCGGCCGCCCCGACAGATGGACGCGTCGTCGATGTCGGCGCGGGCGTCGGCGCGGTCGGGCTCGCGCTGGCCAAACGTCACGAGCGCCTGGCGGCCGATCTGGTCGAGATCGATCCGCGCCTCGCGCGGCTCGCTGCCGATAACGCCGCGACGAACGGGCTGGCGGAGCGCGTCCGGGTCCTTGAAATCGACATTCGCGACGCGCGCGCCCGCCGTGAGGCGGGGCTCGCCGACGATGCGGCGGAGGCGGTGGTCACCAACCCGCCGTTCTTCGACGCCCGCGAGGTGCGCACATCTCCCGACGCCGCGAGAGCGCGGGCGCATGTCTTTTCCGCCGACGCCGCCGACGTCGCGCCCCTCATCGGCTGGATCCGGGCGTCGCTCGCGATCCTCACGCCCGGCGGACGCTTGACAATGATCCATCGGCCGGAGGCGCTCGGCACGATC
The DNA here is from genome assembly GCA_963787135.1 of uncultured Alphaproteobacteria bacterium. Classification (GTDB taxonomy): domain Bacteria; phylum Pseudomonadota; class Alphaproteobacteria; order Rhizobiales; family Beijerinckiaceae; genus Roseiarcus. The sequence goes on from CAWBBW010000036.1 coordinate 32,522, forward strand.
CTCGAGGCCGTGGGGAACCGGATCGGCGCGCTTGCGCTTCTGCCCGTGTTCCCTCGCCAGGGCGCGTCCGCCCATCGCCTTCTCGTTTCGGGCGTCAAAGGGTCGAGGGCGCCGCTCCGCATCGCGCCGGCGCTCGTTCTCCATCAGGATGACGGCAGGCTGACCGGGGAGGCCGACGCGATCCATCGTGGCGAAGCGCTCATCGACTGGGGCGTTTGATCGGGCCGGTCGCGCTGTTATGCTCAAATCTCAAGTCCATTCGGCGGGTCGTCATGTCAGACGCGTTCCTCAGGCATATTCGCGCGACGCTCGACGAGATCGAGACGGCGGGTCTCACGAAGCGCGAGCGATTGCTGACCGGCCCGCAGGGCGGGCGCATCCGGGTGGCGTCGGAGAACGGCTCGCGCGAGGCGCTCAACCTCTGCGCCAACAACTACCTTGGGCTCGCCAATCACCCGGAGGTCATCGCCGCCGCCGCGCGGGCGATGGAGCAGTTCGGCTTTGGCATGGCCTCGGTGCGCTTCATCTGCGGCGCGCAGACGCTGCACCGCGAGCTCGAGCTCGCCATTGCAAAGCACCTCGGCAAGGATGACGCGATCGCGTTCGCCGCCTGTTTCGACGCCAACGGCGGCGTATTCGAGCCGCTGATGGGTGAAGAGGACGCGATCATTTCCGACAGCCTCAACCACGCCTCGATCATCGACGGCGTACGGCTGTCGAAGGCGCGCCGGTTCCGCTTCGCCAATTCCGACATGAACGAGCTCGAGGACCGGCTGAAAGAGGCCGACGCCGGCGGCGCGCGCTTCAAGCTTATCGCCACCGACGGCGTGTTCTCGATGGACGGCTATGTGGCCAAGCTCAAAGACATCTGCGCGCTCGCCGACCGTTATGGCGCGCTCGTGCTGGTCGACGACTGCCACGCGACCGGCCATCTCGGCGAAAAGGGTCGCGGCACTCCCGCGCTGACCGGCGCGGGCAACCGCGTCGACATCGTCACCGGCACGTTCGGCAAGACGCTCGGCGGCGGCATGGGCGGCTTCGTTGCGGCCGCGCAGCCGATCGTCGACCTCCTGCGCCAGCGCGCGCGGCCCTATCTCTTCTCGAACTCGCTCGCCCCGCCCATTGCCGCCGGCGCGCTCAAGGCGCTCGAGATCGCCATCGAAGCCGACGACCGGCGGTCGCTGCTTGAGACGCACGCCAAGCGCTTTCGCGCCGGGATCGAGAAGGCGGGCTTCAAAGTTCTGCCCGGCGTCACGCCGATCATTCCGGTGATGCTCGGCGAAGCGCGGCTCGCGCAGGACCTTTCGAAGGCGCTCGACGAGCGCGGCGTTTTCGTCGCCGGATTTTTCTTCCCCGTCGTGCCCAAGGGCGCCGCGCGCATCCGCACGCAGATGTCGGCGGCGCTGACGGCAGGCGACGTCGACTTCGCCGTCACCGCTTTCGCCGACGCGGGCCGGGCGCTCAGGATCATCTGACTTCGGAGACGCGGCTCATGAAAGCGCTGGTCAAGGAAAAGCCGGAACCGGGCCTCTGGCTCAGCGATGAGCCGATCCCTGTGTTCGGTCCCGACGACGTGCTGGTCAAGATCCACAAGACCGGCATCTGCGGCACCGACGTCCATATCTTCAACTGGGACGAGTGGGCGCAGAAGACGATCCCGACGCCGATGACGATCGGCCACGAATATGCCGGCGAGATCGCCGAGGTCGGGGCGAATGTGAAGGGCCTCAAGGTCGGCCAGCGCGTGTCGGGCGAGGGCCATGTGATCGGGATGCGAAGCAGGGCTTCGCGGGGCGGGCGCTATCATCTCGATCCGGAGACGCGCGGCATCGGCGTCAATATTCCCGGCGCCTTTGCCGAATATGTGCGGGTGCCCGCCTTCAACATCGTGCCGCTGCCCGACGACGTCGACGACGAGCTCGGCGCGATCCTCGATCCGCTCGGCAACGCGGTCCATACCGCGCTCTCCTACGATCTGGTCGGCGAGGACGTCTTGATCACCGGCGCGGGTCCGATCGGGATCATGGCTGGCGCGGTCGCGCGCCACGTCGGCGCGCGCCATATCGTAATCACCGACATCAATCCGCGGCGGCTCAAGCTTGCGGCCGAGGTCGCCGACGTCGTGCCGGTCGACGTGTCGAAGACGGATCTCCGCGACACGATGAAACGCCTCAAGATGAGCGAGGGCTTCGACGTCGGGCTCGAGATGAGCGGCGCGCCGGCGGCGTTCGATCAGCTGTTCGACGCGATGATCACCGGCGGACGGGTGGCGCTGCTCGGCCTGCCGGCGAAGCCAACTCCGGTCGACTGGAACAAGGTCATCTTCAAGCAGCTGACCCTCAAAGGCATCTACGGCCGCGAGATGTTCGAGACCTGGCACAAGATGATCGCGATGCTCGAGAGCGGTCTCGACGTGCGTAAGGTCATCACCCACCGCCTGCCCGTGAGCCGGTTCCTCGAAGGGTTCGAGATCATGCGACGCGGCGAGAGCGGGAAGATCGTGCTCGACTGGGCGGCGCCGTGAAGCCGAGGGTGGGGGCGCCACTTCCGGGCGTGTATTGAACAATTGCAAGGCCTTGCGGCGCCATTTCCGCGCCGACCGGTGGCAGCGTCCGGTTTTCTCCGAGGCGACGCCACGCTAGATATAACTAAACGAATTTGTGCATATCGATTCGTAGCCCCGCCCGGCGACGTGCAAAACGCCACCGGCTCCAAGCTCTAGCACAGATTCTGATTTTCTGCAAGGATTTGCCGCTGTCGATAGGATTTGTCGTAACGGGCCGCCGCGCGCCGTTCGGAAAGGCGCGCCCCTTCGCGTTTGACTCTCTTCGGGCCCTCCGATCTTTTTGGCGGCGCCAGAGCGGCGGGCAGAGCTGAGACGCCCTGGCTCGGCAAGCGAGGAACGGGCAGATGAATGACGGCCTGCAAACTTCGCCGGCGCGATTGGGGCCCGGCGGGCACTGGCGCAACTGGGTCGGCAACCAATCCTTCATCGCCCGGCACAAGGCGGAGCCTGCCTCGGAGAAAGAACTGGCCGCGCTGGTTCGTGAGGCCAGCCGTCAAAATCTCCCGATCCGGGTCGCCGGCTCCGGCCATTCCTTCACGCCGGTGGTGGCGACCAGCGGGCTGCTGCTGAGCCTCATGAGCATGCAGGGACTCGTCAGCGCCGACGTTGATCGCAAGCGTGTCGTCGTGCGCGCAGGCACGAAGATCGGCGATATCGGCCGCGCTCTGAAGCGGATCGGGCTCTCGCTCGCCAATCAGGGCGATATCGACACCCAGGCGATCGCGGGAGCGCTCTCGACCGGAACGCATGGCACCGGGATCGGTCTTGGCTGCCTCTCGTCGCAGGCGGTCGGCATGCGACTCGTGCTGGCGGACGGCGCGGTCCTCGAAGTGGACGCCGACCGCGAGCCGGACATGATGGCCGCGGCGCAGGTCTCCATCGGCATGCTCGGCGTGATCTCGGCCGTCACGCTGCAGGCGGTCACCGCCTACAACCTCAAGGAAAGGTTGTGGCGCGACGATTTCGAGGCCTGCTTGGAACAGCACGACGAACTGGCGGCGAACAACCGCCATTTCAGCTTCTTCTGGTGTCCGGTCGCCGAATCCCGCCATCTCTACTGCCTGCCAGACGTCTCAGCGGTGTCGCCCAGCAAGCGCGAGCACGACGTCTGCGAGATCAAGGTGATGAACGTCACCGATGAAGAGCCTTTTTCGGACGAAAAGACGTTCGAGCGTGTTGCCTACAGCTCCGAGATTTATCCGATCGAATACATCCCGAACTTTCACGAGCTCGAATACGCGATTCCCGTCGAAAACGGCAAGGAGGCCTTACGGCGGGTTCGCGAGCTGATGCTGACCAGGCACACGGATTGCATCTATCCGGTCGAATATCGGTTCGTCGCGGGCGACGCGGGCATGCTGAGCCCCTATTATAAGCGCCCGAGCGTGACGGTCTCCGTCTCCGGCGCCCCTGGGATCGACTACTGGGCGTATCTCCTCGATGTCGATGCGATCCTCAGGCAGTACGGAGCGCGGCCGCATTGGGGCAAACTGCATTTCAATACGGCCGAAGACATGCCCTCGCTCTATCCGCGCTTTCAGGATTTCCAGGCGATCCGCCGCAGGCTGGACCCATCCGGCCGGTTCCTGAACGATCACTTGAGAAACCTGTTCGCGTGAAGGAGGCTAGCTTTGACCCCATGACGCAATGGAGCAGTCTCGAGGACTTCGTCGACCGGCATCGACGTCTCTTTATCCTGACCGGCGCCGGCTGCAGCACGAGCTCGGGCATTCCCGACTATCGCGACGCCGACGGCCAATGGAAGCGGCGGCAGCCGGTGACGTACCAGGCCTTCATGGGCGAGGAGTTCGACCCGCCGGCGCTATTGGGCGCGAAGCCTGATCGGCTGGCGGCGCATTCGCTCAGCCCGGCCGAACGACGCGCATCGCGCGCTCGCCCGGCTCGAGGCGATGGGCAGAAGCGAGGTTCTTCTGACCCAGAACGTGGACCGGCTGCATCAGGCGGCCGGCAGCGCCCGGGTGATTGACCTGCACGGGCGCATCGATTGGGTCCGCTGCATGGATTGCGAGCGGAGAGCATCGCGCGACGAGTTCCAGGAGGAGCTTGGCCGGCTGAATGCCGAGTGGCTCGCGCTCGACGCAACCGACGCGCCGGACGGCGACGCCGACCTCGAGAGCGCCGACTTTTCGTCCTTCGCCGTGCCGTCCTGCCGGCGCTGCGGCGGGGTGATGAAGCCCGACGTCGTGTTTTTCGGCGAGAACGTCCCGCGCGACCGGGTCGATGCGGCCAAGCAACATCTCATGCAGGCGGACGCCATGCTGATCATCGGTTCTTCGCTGATGGTCTATTCGGGCTTCCGCTTCGTCCAATGGGCGGTCGGCGCCGGAAAGCCGGCAGCCGCGGTCAATCTCGGCCGGACCCGCGCCGACGGGCTCGTCGGATTGAAGGTCGAGCAGACGTGCGAGGCGGCGCTGGCTTTTCTGCTGTAACCGTAGGGCGAGTGTGTCCGGAATTTATGGGCGCGCGAAGTTCGAGATCCCGCGCACGGCGATCGCAATGCGGGAGAGCGGGCCTGAGGTACGCAGGTTATTATCCACTTGCGCCCCCGCAACGGTTTCCGCCGTTTCAATCTGAACCAGGTTTAACTCGTAACCATACTCACCTTAACATGATCCGCTATAGTTTTTTTATGGTGTTCCCAATCCAGGGAGAGGACCGAGTGGGAGTCCATGAATATTCGTTCAAGTTTAGGCGAGTGCAGCAAAGTTGTCAACTGAGGCATCATACCTATTTTTGTCAGCCTTAGCTCACTTAGATCAGATAACGATCCTAGGTTAGATATGTCGACCAACAATACTTGAGAGAACCCACTTAACGCGAGCAATTTTATCGAACTAGGAATCCTCAGAATTAACGTATCTTGAGTGACTTCTGATTTAATACTTAGGTTTTTTAAGGTCCTACATCGTGACAAATCATACGATATGTCATATTCCGCCGGCGATCTCTCCGATAAGTCGACGTCTAACATTTGTAAAAAGGGGATTCTCTTTATCTGGTCTATGATTTGGTCGTCCAAAAAACCAAGAGACACGTGTTCAAGCGTGGCGCTCGCGGGCAACAAGATAGCGTTACTGCCGATGCGCCCGCCATTTAGCCGTAGTTTTTTATTGAGAGTTGAAGGAAAAAAGGTGTCCTTAATAGATAGAGATTTCAGTCGCGGGCATTTGGCCAATGGTTGCAAGTCAATGATGGCCTTGCTAAATTGCGTGGAAAAGCCCGGACTGAGGGTTATTTGCTTGAGTCGTTGACACTGCCCGAGCGCGTCGACCTCTGCCAAATCAAACCCTGCGAGAAATAATACTTCTAGCGAAGGTAATCCCGCAATCTCCGGCAGCACTCCAGATTCACAATCAACTAGTAACAAACTGCGCAGCGATTTTATCTGGGAGATCCGCTTCGCATCTTCTTCTCTTACTGATCCACGTCGAATAGGAACCGTTTTCATGCCTAAAGCGGCCCTAAAGGACGTCCAAACGCCGTTCGTGTCTTCAGTTAGATACGCGGTCGGCAGGGAGCCCCCAAACGCGAGCATTAGAAATCTATCCGAGACGAACAGATTGATGGCGCGAGAGATGCCAATGATCAACTCCGCACCCGCAGTCGCCAGAAGTCGTAAAACCAACAAGCTATCGGTATCGAGAGCTAGCAGTTCCAAGTCGCCAAAGGGTCGCTCGGTTCGTCGCAAAATTACTCGATTGAGGTATTCTTGGTCGTCAAACGCGGACCAGGCAGTGAGCAACTCGTGCCATACTTCATCACCTTGATACGACGCATAGGTCGCGATGACTTGAAGCATCGCCTCACCGCCAACGATCGACGCGCAGCGGATGCAAGCTACGACCGCCGCGGGACTGTTATGTCCTCTGAGCAACGTTGGGTCCAGTTGGGCCGCCGGTGCCAATATTCTTGCCATTTCCGCAGTAGTTGGTGGGAATAGCTTATTTGCACATGCCTTCAAACTCTGCAAAAGCGCTGGCTCAAGATTTGCCCCGGCTGTCTCAAGACAGCAAGCGGCGGTGACATCGGCCTCAACCGTCCTTCCGCGCAGTGCGAAGAACGGGGCCTTCAACAGCTTCGTGATTAATTCGTCGCGCTGTTTGCCTTGTGCATGTCCTGCCGCGAAAACGATTGTCTCTCGCCAATTGTCCTCCTTTGCCTTCTCAGCGAGCAATCCAAAATCGCCCGCTTGCACCGCAGCGCGAGCGGCCATGTATTCGAGGAAAGTTCTGTGAACAAAATCGACCACGCCAACTTGAGGCTGACGCAGCACACCACTGCGCTCTAGGAGTTCTTGCAAGACTTCGCCTGGGGACTGTGCAATCTTCGAGAGGCGCTGAAGAAGCATGCCGACCTGAGTCTCGACATCGCCGCGGTCCGCCTCAGTCGCCCCATTTCGCATCATCCAGTATGCGAGACCATCAAGCAGAGCCTCCTTCGCTAGTCGGTCTAGCTCGGACAGTCGCGCGGCCCTCACCCCACGTTCTGCGTCGCGTGCATCGACCAGCATTTCCAAAGCTAAGCCGTAGAGCTCCATTCGATTGTCTGGAAGCCGTTGCTGGCGATCCCAATTGAGCACGCACATCATTGAGCAAAGAAGCGGGTTGGACGCGAGGTTACGTATGGGCGGACGATCGCGAAGCGCGCGGATCAACTCCCTTTCATATTTTCCAAGTCGGTCAATGTCTTCGTCGTTGACGAGATCGCGCCCTACCGAGAGATGCCATTTTGAGATCAAGGCTTCGCTGTCGCGCAGGCTCATTGGCTCAAGAGTTGTCTTCTCAAATCCAAGCTGCGCAAGACGGTCGCCTGCGGTCGTGCCTTGGAGCTTCGCTTCCAGCGCGGCAGGTCGCGAACTGAGCACAAATATTGAGTCCTCAAAGCCTTTGACGAACACACGCAACCATTCAAGAAGGGCGAGGCGGAGAGCCACGGGGACTTCATCGATACCGTCCACTAGGACCAGTGCGCCTGCTGACAGGGTTCGTTGCGCCCAGCCGGAAGGCATGAGCCCCATCAAATTCGGCGCCATTTTTGCCACCAAGTTTTCCGGGGGAGGAAATGAACCGTCCACGAAGTCTCGCAACGAGACGTAAAACGGAATGCGCATGTTCCAGGGCTCCAACGCCCCGGCGAAATCTCAACTCGCGGCTCGAATTGCGAGCCACTGGAGGAGCGTTGTTTTGCCCGAACCTGCTTCCCCCCGAATGATTATGCGCGTTTGGCCGGCCAACGCGTCGTTGACATCTCGCGACTGCGATTCCTTCGCCTGTTTGGACGTGAGCGTTACATATGCGACCGACACTTCCGGCTCGCGCGCGCCGGCTCCGACTAGGCGAACGCCGAAAAGCTGCATTCGATCGAGTTTGTGCGACAACGCGCGTCGATATTGGGTCTCAAAGCTGTTAACTGCGCTGTCGCCTTTGCCCTCCTCACGCATCGAATCGATAGCGTCGATGGCGCGCTTCAACTCTTCGCCGACTTCGTTGACGCGCGTAAGGATTTCTCGCGTCGCCGCGACTTGAAAGTCCGGCAACTTACCGGCGACGGTCACGGCATAGCCGCAACTCTCCCGCAAGATCAGTTCCGCAAGAGATTGCGCTCGTCCACCTAAATCAGCGAATTGCGCTTGCGCTCGCGCACCTGCGATCTGTTGCAGGCCGACCGCGTTCAACCCCGCCCGCATCATTTCGTGCGAAAGTTCTAAACCTTGAAAGGTGTCAGCGACAGCTTTCACCGCAGCATCGTGGTCAGAACTCCGGCAGATCCGAGTATTCAACTTCGACTACTCTCTGAAGGTTAGCCGCGACATCCGAAGCGAGATTACGGAAAATTCTGTCGGTAGCGTCGGCGGTGGTGAAGCTTTCTCCGCGCTTTCTCAAAATCTCGACGATGCCGTCGTTTGCCGCGACGGCCAACGGATGGTCGGGAAGCCAAAGTTTGACGATCGCCTTCGCCAGTGGTGGTCCCAAGCCCAGAGTCGCGGATTCCAGAAGGGGCATAAGCACGCTCCTGATTAGCGGCCACGCAGGCGCAGCCTCGGCTTTGCAGTCCAAAGGCTTAGCAAGAATGACAGATCTACAAGACAGAGAAGTCTAATGTCAATAGCAAATAGCTAGTTCTCTGGACTGGACGGGATCGGCTCTGTGTGCGCGCACCGAATTGGCAGCGCCCTCGTCAGGTCCACCAACCCGGCCTCCACGATAAGCGCGGCCTCGCTTGGTATATCAATCGCCGAATAATTCGCCCGCCGTCGTGTTTCCTCGGCTCCGGACATCAACGGAGAAGGAGTTAACGATGCAAGCTTTTGAAGGATCGTATCGCGCGTCGGGCAGCAAGATCATGTCTGCGCTGACCTGCGGGGTCTTCGTCCTCGGCCTCGCGCTCGCCGCGCCAGCGGCCCTGGCGTCGGGCGGCGGAGGGGGAGGAGGCGGCGGGGGAGGTGGCGGAGCCGGCGGCTCTGGCGGAGGCGGCTCGGGAGGGAGTGGCTCCGGAGGCGGCGGCGCCGGCGCGGGAGGCGGCGGCTCCGGAGGCGGCGGCGCTGGCGCAGGAGGAGGAGGAGGATTTTTCCGGCACTCGGACGTCCAGCAGGAGGATCTGACGACCTGCGTCCCCGGAGAGGTCCGGGACACAAAGAACCACAAATGCCTTCAGCGACACAGCGGCGTCCTTCCCGATTGGGAGCTCACCGAATACGCCTATGCGCTCGCCAAGGCTGACCGCTTCCAGGAGGCGATCGACGTGCTCGACGGGCTCGACAATCCCAACACGCCGCGCGCGCTCAACTACCGTGGCTATGCGACGCGCAAGCTCGGGCGCACCGACGAAGGGATCAGCTACTATCTCAAGTCCGTCGCGCTTGATCCCGACTATCCGCAGGTGCGCGAGTATCTCGGCGAAGCCTATGTGATCGAGGGCAAGTTCGATCTCGCCAGGGATCAGCTGACCACGATCGAGAAGATCTGCGGCTCGAGGGCGTGCGAGTACTACGGCGACCTCGCGAAGGCGCTCGATGACGCGCACGCGCTGTAGCGTCATAGAGCACGTCGCGCCTTGACGGAATTGTCATGACGGGGCGCCCTCGCACTTTTGTAAGCGGCGAAGCGTTCTCAAAGGGTTAGGCGCCAAAAACTGTAACTTTGTAACTCCCAAGCTGCCCCCCATTTCTGGCCTCGAGCGGTGTCAGCAGGCGGGTTCCAGTTCGGAATGATTTCGGTCTGTTCGTCTTTCGATTCCCTATTGTTCGGTCGTCCTCGGCTCGCCGTCCTTCGAGCCAAAAACGGGCGAAAAAGCGGGGCGGCTTGGGAGTTACGTAACTTTTTCGCCGCGGCCGGCTGTTCGGCCCCGGAGACAAGGAATGGAAAGCCCAGCGCAAGGAATTGAAAGCCATGCACAAGGAAATGAAAATCAGGCGCAAGGAAATGAAAATAGAGATTCTTGCTATTTCAACAGGTTACGGCAGATCCTGATATCCAGCGCGCCATTAACCTTAACTTCTTGCGGCTCTCGGTCATTGAAGGGGGCCTCCGTCCGGTGATAAGGCGACAATACCACAGAATTCTGATTTGCGGAAGCAAAACGTCGGCTCGGTCGTCGGCGGTCGGAGTTACACTCGGCGATGCGCCCTAGAGCCGACGTGTTGCGCCGCTCCGCTCGCAGATGACAGCCTTGTTTCCCTCGTAACGAGTCCTGCTCCAAGTGTGAGGCGTCGCTTCCTATGTCATTCCCGGCGCCGCGGAGCGGCGACCGGGAATCCAGAGCCGCGACAGCCTCTGCGCTCGGCGCAGCCGGATTCAGACAGACCGTCGACGCGAGGCCGGAGCCTACTTCTCCAGCGCTGTCATGAACGCGTCGAACTCGGCGTCGGCGATCGGCACGGTGTGCTTGTCCTCGGGGTAGGCGCCAGTCTCGACGTCGGCGCGGAACTCCTTGAAGGCGGCGATGCGCTCGCGCTGTAAGCGGTCGTATTCGGCGCGGAAGTTGCGGTAGACTTTGGCGTGGCGGGGCTGATGGCCGCGCGAATAGCCGAGCACGTCCTCGGCGAAGAGATATTGCGCGTCGGCGCCGGCCCCGGCCCCCATCGACAGCAGAATGAGCGAGGTGCGCTTCGAGATTTCGGTTGCGACACGCGCGGGCACGACCTCGATCTCCGCCCCGATCGCGCCGGCCGCCTCGAGCGCCTTGACGTGCTCAAAGACGGCAATCGCCTGCGCAGCCGTCTTGCCGACCGCCTTGAAACCCCCCGTCCATGTCGCCCGCGCGGGGATCAGCCCGACATGGCCGACGACCGGTATGCCCTCCGCCGCGAGCTTCGTAATCGTGCCGAGACTCCCGGCGCAATAGAAGGCGTCGCCGCCGGTGATGATGCCGGCGTGCGCGGCCCGCAGATAGTCCTCGTAGGTGCAGTGCTGGCCGTAGATGAGGCCGACCTGGACGAAACAATCGCCCGCCACCTCGCGCATCGCAGGCGACCAGACCGGCTCGATGATCGAGAGGAGGTCGATGCCGGCCGCAGCGGCCGCGGCGGCTTCGTCCGGCGTATCGACGAACAGCATCGTCAGCTGTCGCTTGCCCTTGAGCGCGCGCAGATCGGCGACCGTCTTCCGATTGTGTTTGGTCAAAGCCATTTCGTGTCCCCTTCGCGCGGATTGCCCGCCGGTATGACGCGACAGAGGACGGTGGACAAGGCGGCGGTTCGGGTCGCCGCTTGACATTTCAGATAACTCTGCATTATAGAGTAATCTGAAGCAAGAGGGCTGCATGTCGTTCGCCGGCCACGTTCTCCTGGGGCTGCTCGCTTTCGTCGGCGTCGCGGCGATAGCCCTCGCGGTTATGCTGGCCTGGCCGCTGCGGCCGCCGCCGCCGCTCGCCTCGATTCATGAGGGGGCGATGCAGATCGACGCCGGGAGCGCGCCCGACCTCAGCCGCTATCAGGCGCGCGACGGGACCTGGCTCGCCTATCGCCTCTATCCGGCGGCGAACGGGGCACGGGACCGGATCGCGATTCTGGCGCACGGCTCGTCGGCCCAGTCGATCGAAATGCATGCCGTTGCGATGGCGCTTGCGGCCAACGGGGTCACGGCGGTCGCGGTCGATTTTCGCGGCCACGGCGCCTCGGGGACGCGCGGCGACGTCGCCTATCCCGGCCAGCTCGACGACGATCTCGCCGATCTGATCGCCGAGCTCCGCAAGTCCGACCCGGCCGCCCGACTCTCCCTGATCGGCCATTCGTCGGGCGGCGGGTTCGCGCTGCGCATCGCGGGCGAACCTCTCGGGGCCGCCTTCGACCGGTTCGTGCTGCTCTCTCCCTATCTCGGCTATTCCGCCCCGACCAACCGGCCGGCCGAAGGACGGGCCCGCTGGGCGTCGCCCGACCTCCCTCGCATCGTCGCAACCATCCTCCTTGGCCGGCTCGGGATCGACTGGCCGCAGTCGTTGCCGGTCATCGCCTTCGCCAATGCTCCGGAAGCGAAAATGGCCGTGACCTCCAGGTACACGTTCCGGCTGCTGCAGAACTACACCGCCCCGCTCGACTGGGAGGGCGCTTTCGGGCGCTCAAAGGGCCGCATCGCCGTCATTGCGGGCGCCGACGACGAACTGATGGACGCCGAGGCCTATCGCCGCGAGCTGCCGCCGCTCGGGGCGTCGGTGACGGTCATTCCGGGCGTCGACCATATCGGGATCGTCTATCGGCCCGAAGCGATCAAGGCGATTGTCGCGGCGATCGCCGAGCCCGGCGAATGAGCCGAAGGAGCGCTGCTATGCTGAAGCTCGCCGCGGCCGCCCGGTTCGCTGTCGCCGAATTCGGCCCGCTGATCGTGTTCTGGGCGCTGGCCGCAACGCTCGGCGTGAAGCCGGCAATTCTCGGCTCGATCCTCTTCATCCTGGGCGACGCGGGCTGGCGCTGGCGCAAGGGTCTTGCGTTCACCCGCCTCTATCTCCTGATCAGCGGCCTGACGCTCGTCTTCGGTCTGATCGATCTCGCCGCGACCTCGCCGTTCATGCTCAAATACGAAGCGGTCGTCAGCAACCTCGCGGTCGGCTTCGCCTTCGTCGCCGGGGCGCTCGGCGAAAAGCCGATCCTTCAGGAGGTCGCCGAGCAGCGCGGCGAAAGCTTCAACGCCACGAGCGAAGTGCGCGCCTTCTTTCGCCTCTTCACGCTCATCTGGGCCAGCTATTTCTTTCTCAAGGCCGCGTTCTACTTCTGGATCGTCTGGACCCTGCCGATGCTCGAGGCGATGGCGCTGCGCTCCGTGATTGGAAGCGTGACGCTCGGCCTCATGATCGCGCTCAGCGCCACTCAGGGGCGTCGCCTCTTCTTTCTCTGCCGCCGCCTCGGCCTGTTGCCGAAGCCGGATGAGCCTGAGCGGGGCGCCTCCGCCTCGCCGGCGAGGCCGGCATGACGATTCGATCCGACGAAGCCGCTGCGATGCTCGCCGACGTCGACAGCGTCGTCGCCAGGGTCAAGCAGTCGCGTATTTATCGCAACGCCGCGCTCATCATCCTCCTGTGGGGCGTGGTCGATCTCGTCCGGGATGCGCTGATCGCGGTCGGGCCCCGATGGTTCGGCCCGCGATGGTTTCTCGTCGACCTCATCGGCGTCGCCGGCACGATCGCGATTCTGCGCTTCGGCGCGTCGGCCGCCGGCCGCTTCCCCTTGAGGGTTCTGGCGGCGTTCGCCCTGTTCTACGCCTTCGGCTGGATCTGGTCGGACCTCCTCGGGCAGTTCGGGCCGCGCGAGGAGATGGCGTTCTGGCCGACGCTCTTCCTGTTCGGTTACGCACTGATCGGGCTTGCCTTCGGCGTGGCGTTCTCGGCCATCGGCCTCGGCCTCACCGCCCTCATCCTCGCCGGCTACCTGTGGTCTGGCGAGGCGTTCATTCTCTGGCAGGCGTTCGTCACCGGCTTCGGCTTCATGCTTTGCGGTCTATGGATGCGGCGGGCCTGACCGATGGAGGGACCTGACGACGTCATTCATCAGCCTGTCCGGCTCCGCGTCATGGCCGCGCTGACCGCGCTCGCGCCGGACGAGGAGGGTCTCGACTTTGTCCGCCTGAAGAGCCTGACCGGCGCGACCGACGGCAATCTCGGCGCTCATCTCGATCAGCTCGCCCGCGCCGGCTATGTCGACGTCACCAAGGCCTTCGTCGCCCGGCGCCCGCGAACCACCGTCAAGGCGAGCCCGAAGGGAAGAGCCGCTTTCGCCCGCCATGTCGCTTTCCTGAAGGCGATCATCGCAGGGGCGTGAGCCGCTAACCAAGTTTGTCGGGCCAACGGCGGGCGCCGTGAAACACGGCGAGAATTTGAACAGCGCCGTCGGCCACGCGGTAGGGCACGATGAAAGGCGTGTCGGCGACCACAAGCTCTCGCGTCCCGTCGATTCGGCCCGGCCTGCCGCGGTGCGGATGTTCGCCCAAAATCTCGACCGTGCCGACAACGCGCGCGGTAAGGCGCTGAGCGGCGCGAGGGTTGTCCCGGCCGATGAAATCGGCGATCGCTTCAAGATCGGCCAGCGCCGGTCTTGTCCAGCGCGTCTTCAACCTTTCGCCGAATATTTCCCGAGCACACGCTCGAGGTCATCCTCATCGGCGAAGTCGCCGCTATCGGCGGCGGCGATACCGGCCTCTGTCTTGGCCATTTGCCAAGCGTTAAGCGCAATATACTCCTCGATCGCACGAGCGGCGAGCCAACTGCGCGAACGATCGGTCTTCTCGGCGAGCCGGTCGAGTGCTTCCAGCGTCGCCTCGTCAATTCTCAGGGTGAATGCGGCAGTCATTGCGGTGCGCACCGATCTCAGAAGGTTCGCATAAAACCTAACGGACAAGCGGGCGACTCGCAATTCTAAAATGACATTGCGCCCGCATTGACCTCGCTGCGCGCTTGCGGCGACAACCAAACGCATGATCCTCGGCTTTTTTCTGCTGCTTCTCTTCCAGCTCGTCGGCGAGGTCCTGGCGCGCGGACTCAGCCTGCCGGCGCCCGGGCCGGTCGTCGGGCTCGCCCTGCTGATCGCGGCGCTCGCGCTCTATCGCCGCTGGCGCCCGTTCAACGAAGAGGCCCTTGCCGCGAGCGAACTCGGCCGGGCGGCGCGAGGCCTGCTTGGCGCCTTGCCGCTGCTGTTCGTGCCGGCGGGCGTCGGCGTGGTGCAATATCTGGGGCTCCTGCGCGATCAGGGCCTCGCCCTGGCCGCGGCGCTCGTCGTCTCGACCGTCCTGACGCTGGTCGTGACGGTCGGCGTCTTTCTCCTCGTCAAGCGCCTCGTCGGCACGAGCGAGGGGGCATGATCCCGTTTCGCCTCTGGGTCTATCTGCAGACGACGCCGCTCTTCTGGCTGACGGCGACGCTCGCTGCCTTTCTCATAGCCGACGCCCTGGCGAAGGCGGCGCATCGCAACCCGCTGGTCAACCATGTCGCGATCGCCATCGCGCTGCTCGGCGTGCTGCTCAAAGTCACGGGCACGGACTACCAGACCTATTTCAATGGCGCGCAGTTCGTGCATTTCCTGCTGGGGCCGGCGACGGTTGCGCTCGGCGTGCCGATCTACGCCAACATGGCGCTCGTCAGGCGCAACTTCTGGCCGATGGCGGCGGCCCTCCTGGTCGGGGCGGCTGTGGCGATCGCCTCCGCCCTCCTCGTCGCCAAGGCGCTCGGCGCGCCGCGCGCGGTGCTGGTCTCGCTTGCGCCGAAGTCGATCACCGCGGGCGTCGCGATGGCCGTGTCGGAGACGCTCGGCGGCGCGCCGCCGCTGACCGCCGTCCTCGTGATCGCAACCGGCGTTCTCGGCGCGATCGTGGTGACGCCGCTGATGAACGCGCTCGGCGTTCGCGATTTCGCGGCGCGGGGATTCGCCGTCGGGCTCGCTTCGCACGGCATCGGAACGGCTCGCGCCTTCTCGGTCGATCCGGTCGCCGGCGTCTTCGCCGGGCTCGCCATGGGGCTCAACGCTGTCGTGACCCCCGCGATCATTCCGGCGCTGCTGCCGTGGCTAGCACCATAATAGAGGGCGCGCTCACGCCCCGGGCGCGCCGGCCTTGAGCATGCCCTCCGCGATGCGTTCGCGCTGGGCGAGATAGACGGGATTGTCGCTTTCCGCGCCGGCGCGGAAGCGCGGGATGCTGAAGGCCGGCGATATTTCGAGGCCAGCCTTGACCTCCGCCTCCGCCTCGCTTTGCCGGCCGAGGTGAGACAGCGCCGCCGCATTGTAGAAATGATTGAGCGGGTAGTTCCGGCTCGAGTTGATCGACTGCCTGAAGAGATCCGTCGCCTCTTCGTCCCGGGCAAGATGCAGCTTGGCGACGCCTTGAATGTGGGTCCAAAGGAAGGACGCGCCATCGCTCGGCGAGATGCGGAACGCCTCAGCGATGTGGGCCTCCGCTTCTTCCGCTCGGCCGAGCGTGATCTTGGCCAAGCCGATCCACGCATGCGCCGCGCCTAGGTTTCGGTTCAGCGCCAGCGCCCGCTCGAGTTCTCCGATGCCGCGGGAGGCGCGGTTGGTCAGGATCTGGACGTATCCGAGCCAGAGATGGGCCCAATAATTGCGCGGCTGGATGGCGAGTCCCTTCAGCAGCAGCGCCTCGCCGGCCGAAAGGCGCTCGCGGCGATCGTCGCTGGCATAAATTGCGGCAAGGAGGACGTCGACCCGCGCGGCGCCGACGAGAGCATCGATGTTGGTCGGATCGAGTTCGACCGCCTTCTCGAATAGCTCGCGGGCGCGCTCAAGGTTGTCACGCCGCCCTTTGTTGAAAGACGGCCACTCCCCGGAAATAATAGTCCATCGAATCCGGATTGGGCTCGCGTTCCGCACGCTGCGCCTCGACCGCGATCAGTTCCGGGCGCAACTGGTTAGTGAGGTGGGAAACGATCTCGTCCTGCATGTCGAAAAGATCGGCGAGAGGCTTGTCGAAGCGATCGGCCCAAAGATGGTTTCCGGTCACCCCGTCGATCAGTTGCACGTTGACGCGCATCCTGCTCGCCCCGCTCTGGATACTGCCTTCGACGATGTAGCGGACGTTGAGATCCCGCCCGATCTGCTTGGCGTCGACCGTCTTTCCCTTATAGGTGAAGGCGGTGTTGCGCGCGACGACGAGGGCGCCGGTGATGTGCGACAGATCGGTCGTCAGGCTCTCGGTGACGCCGTCGGCAAAATGCTCCAGCTCGACAGCGCCGCCCATATTGGCGAAAGGCAGGACCACGATCGAAAGGCGGGCGGGACCAGCGCGCTCGGGCGGCGCTTCGAGAGGCGCTGGCTTCGCCTCGGCGGGCAGGCCGACGTCCAGAGAATAGACCCGCATCGGCTCGGCGATATTCTTCAGTTCCTTGTGGCCGAGATCGCTGACCGAGAGATCGAGCCGCCCCTTGACCTGGCGATAGGCGTCTTCGGAAAGAGCGATCGCGCCGGGTTTGGCGATTCCTTCGAGGCGAGCGGCGATATTGACGCCGTCGCCCATCAGGTCGCCATCGGCCTCCTCGACCACGTCGCCGAGATGGACGCCGACGCGAAACTCGATCCGGCGATCCAGCGGCAGCCCGGCGTTGCGCTCCACCAGCCCGTTCTGCATTTCGATGGCGCAACGCACCGCGTCCACGACGCTGCGAAATTCGACCAGAACCCCGTCGCCCGTGCGCTTGACCACCCGGCCGTGATGCACAGAGATAACTGGGTCGATCAGGTCGCTTCTCAGCGCGCGCAGCCGGGCGAGAATGCGATCTTCGTCGGCGCCGGCAAGCCGGGAGAAGCCGACGATGTCGGCCACCAGAATTGCCGCCAGCTTTCGCGTTACGATCAAGGCAGGTCTCCGGGTCCAAGGCAGAATATAGGGCCGCGGCCGAAACAATCCAGAATCGGCGGGAACGCAAGCGTCGCCTTCCGACCATTTGACGCGCTGCGCCGCCGCGGCGATGCTCACGCGATCCAATTCAAACGGAAGTTCGCTGTGCCTTCATCCCGAATCGTCATTCCCGATCTCGCCGGCAAGGCGATTCTCGTCACGGGCGGGTCCACCGGCATCGGAGCGGCGGTGGCGCTGGGCTTCGCCGAGCAGGGGGCCAGGGTCGCGATCGGCTATCATGCGAGCGAGGCGCCGGCGCTCGCGCTCAAGCGCGAGATCGAGTCCCGGGGCGGGGAAGCGCTCGCAGTCAGGGGCGACGTCGCCGATCCAGACGAATGCGACCGCATTGTCGCCGAAACGGCCGCCGGATTTGGCCGACTCGACGGTCTCGTCAACAACGCCGGCCTGATGCTCGGCAGAATTCCCTCGTTCGAGGCGGACGACGAGCGCGTTCGCGCAGTGATCGATCTCAATGCACGTTCGGTCGTCTCCATGACCCGAGCCGCCGTTCCCTGGCTCGAGCGCCAAGGCGGCTTCATCATCAACACGACCTCGATTGCGGCGCGCAACGGCGGCGGCGGAGGGGCAGTTCTTTACGCCGCCGCCAAGGGCTTCGTTTCGACGCTAACCCGCGGCAACGCCAAAGAATTGATCAGCAAGAACATACGGGTGAACGCTGTCGCGCCCGGCGTGATCGCGACGCCGTTCCATGAACGCTACTCGGACGCCGAGATGATGGAAACGTTGCGCCGGACCGTTCCGCTCGGCCGCGTGGGAACGCCCGAGGAATGCGTCGGCGCCTACCTGTTTCTGGCCTCCGAGGCGCTCAGCGGATACATTGTCGGCCAGATTATCGAAGTCAACGGCGGCCAGTTGATGCCCTGAGCCCCGCAACGGCTGCGCTACGGATCGGGCCCCTATTGACGATATTGCTGGATGCGGGTCGTGCGAAGCCCGGCGAGGCCGTACTGGTCAATGGACATCTGCCAGCTGAGGAACTCGTCGACCGTCAGGGTGTAGCGCGAACACGCCTCTTCGAGCGAAATGAGCCCGCCGCGAACCGCCGCCACCACTTCGGCCTTGCGCCGAATGACCCAGCGGCGGGTTGTTGGCGGCGGCAAATCGGCAACCGTCAGGGGACTGCCGTCGGGGCCGATCACGTATTTCACCCTCGGCCGCATCGTGTCACTCATGGAACGCTCACTTGCACGCGGTACTGAAGCATCGGGACGATAGTTCAAGCGATTTAAGATTTGCCTAAACTGCCGCGGACCAAAAAACCGCCGTAACTGTCTCAAATGGCGCGATGTCTTACCTAAAGGTTAGCGCTCCTGATCTCGGCGCGTCCGCGCGCCCGTTCGGACCGGTCGAACTCGGGCGCGGCAAAACTGGCGGCAGAGGCGGAATTGGTCTATGGATTTGTCTGATGTGGGCCGAAAGGCCAATCTAACCCCAGGATCCGGCGACTGCGCCCGGACGAGATCGTAATGCTTGCGCCAGCCCTCGCGACGGCCTCGCGCCTCGCGATCAACAGCCTCGGCCTCTACAAGGCCCCCGAAGACACGCGCGTGGTCGTGGCGATGTCGGGCGGGGTCGACTCTTCCGTCGTCGCGGCGATGATGGCGGAGGAGGGCTACGACGTCGTTGGCGTCACGATGCAGCTTTACGATCACGGCGAGGCGACCCATCGCAAGGGCGCTTGCTGCGCCGGCCAGGACATTCACGACGCGCGCGACGTCGCCGCTCGCCTCGGCATTCCCCATTACGTGCTCGACTTCGAGCAGCGGTTCCGCGAGAAGGTGATCGAGCCGTTCGCGCGCGCCTATGTCGGCGGCGAGACGCCCATTCCCTGCGTCGCCTGCAACCAGCACATGAAGTTCGCCGATCTTTTCGCGGCGGCGAGAGACCTCGGCGCCGACCTGCTGGCGACCGGCCATTATGTCGTCACGCGCGACGACGGTCGCGGCGGGAGGGCCCTCTACCGCGCCGCCGCCGCCGACCGCGACCAAAGCTATTTCCTGTTCGCCACAACCCGCCACCAGCTCATGCGCCTGCGTTTTCCGCTCGGCGGGATGACGAAGCCCGAAGTGCGCGAGCTCGCGCGCAAATACGGTCTTATCAACGCCGAAAAAGCCGACAGTCAGGACATCTGCTTCGTTCCTGCCGGCCACTATAGCGACATGATCGAGCGTCTCCTGCCGGGCGCCTCGATTCCCGGCGACATTGTCCATATCGACGGACGGGTGCTCGGCCGTCACGCGGGCATTGTCCATTACACCATCGGCCAGCGGCGCGGCCTCGGCGTCGCCGCGACGCAGCCGCTTTATGTCGTCGGCCTCGATGCGCCCAGCGCGCGCGTGCTGGTCGGCCCGCGCTCCGCGCTCGCCAGGACGCGCCTCACGCTTCGGGAAGTGAACTGGATCGGCGACGGCGAGCTTGCCGATGCGCCGGCGTCGGGACTTCCGATCGGCGCCCGGGTGCGCTCGACCCGTCCGCCTGCGGCTGCGCTCTTGATGCCGACCGGCGAAGTCGAGTTCGCCGAGCCGGAGAGCGGCGTGTCGCCGGGCCAGGCGTGCGTCTTCTACGAGTTCGCTCGACCCGCGCGCGCGAGTGCTGGGCGGCGGATTCATCGCGGCGTCCTGAGGTTCGGCGGGACGGGCCATGGCTGCATTCGACGAGGAAGCCGTATTCGGCCCGAAGCCCAAGAAGCCAACCACACACGAGATCGGCCAAAACCTCGACGACCTCTCCGAGATCGAACTCGCCGAGCGCATCGGGGTTCTGAAAGCCGAGATCGAGCGGCTCGAACGGGCGATCCTATCGCGTCAGGCGACGCGGGCGGCGGCAGCCGCCGCGTTCAAGGGCTAAAGTTCCAAACGGGAGGACCGCATGGCGGCGCCGACGCTCAAGGGAAAGACGCTGTTCATCACCGGCGCGTCGCGGGGCATTGGCCTGGCAATCGGCCTGCGCGCAGCGCGCGACGGCGCTAATGTCGCGATCGCCGCCAAGACTGCGGAGCCCAACGCCAAGCTGCCCGGCACGATCTACACCGCCGCCAAAGAGATCGAAGCGGCGGGAGGCCGCGCGCTGCCGCTCATCGTCGACGTACGCGAAGAGACGAGCGTGCGCAGGGCGCTCGACGAGACGG
This sequence comes from uncultured Alphaproteobacteria bacterium, assembly GCA_963787135.1. Taxonomy (GTDB): domain Bacteria; phylum Pseudomonadota; class Alphaproteobacteria; order Rhizobiales; family Beijerinckiaceae; genus Roseiarcus. The sequence continues at coordinate 53,085 of CAWBBW010000036.1, forward strand.
CGCAGCACTTTGGCGGCATCGACATCATCGTCAACAACGCCAGCGCGATCTCGCTGACCGACAGCCAGTCGACCGAGATGAAGCGTTTCGATCTCATGCATCAGATCAATACGCGCGGCACATTCATGGTGTCCAAGTTTGGCGCGCCCTATCTGTTCAAGGCCGATAACCCGCATATCCTGATGCTGTCGCCGCCGCTCGACATGAAGGAGAAATGGTTCGCAGGCCACACCGCCTATACGATGGCGAAGTTCGGCATGAGCATCGTGGTGCTCGGCCTCGCGGGCGAATTCCGCAGCAAGGGCGTGGCCGTCAACGCCCTTTGGCCGCGCACAACGATCGCGACTGCGGCGGTGAAGAATTCTGCTCGGCGGCGACGCCCTGATGCGCGCCTCGAGGACGCCCGAGATCCTCGCCGACGCCGCGCATCTTGTCTTTTGCAAGCCGGCGCGCGAATTCACCGGCCGCTTCCTGATCGACGACACGTTCCTCGCCGAGAATGGCGTCACGGAGTTCGATCACTACCGCATCGACCCGACGCGCGATCTCGCGGTCGATTTCTTCGTCCCCGACGACAGCGTCGCGCCCGCGTCGCTCACGCGACGAGCTGGTTAAAGCGCGTTGCGCTTCGACGGAATTGTCGCAACGGAGAGCGGCCTGCGCGTTTGGACGCGCGACAAGGTTTTCAGAGGGTTAGGCGCCAAAAACTGTCGCGGTTTCGCCGTGATCATAATAAGCAAAAATAATCTGTAATTCAGGCCAACAAGGTGCGGAAGTAATCGTTCAGGAGCCGGTCGCCCGGATCGAACTGCCGCCGGGTCTCAGCGAAGTCCTTGAGCCGGTCGCCACACGCCTTGCGCACGATCTCCGGCGTCAGACCGTATGTCTGGTTGAGCAGAGGGACGCCGCCGCGATCGCTGCAAAACTGGTTGTATGCGTCGAGGAAAGGCTTCCAGCCCGGGTTGCCGGTAGAGACCGGATCGATCGTCATGACCGGCCCGTCGTAGGAATAGGACAGCAATGCTTTCTGATCCTGCGCGATCCGATAGCCGACATACGCCAGATTCGACCTGTAGCCGACGCGATCATGATAGTCGCGAACGAAACTGATGAATTGGGTGAAGATCGCCGGGAACTGCGGTTCGGGAAACGCAAACAGGCTGAACGTGTAGCGCCGGTCGTCCGACACGGGAGGGTACTCGACGATCTGATCGGGCGGGAGCGTGTAGTCCGCGCGGACGAGGTTCTCGAGCTTGAAGCGAAGGATCGCGCCGAAGCCGTCGATCACCTCGTAGCGAAGCGTCGGGTCGGGAATACTCGCCTCGATATCATGGCCGAAGCGGGGTCCGGCGGTTCCCCACAAGTAGTTTCGCAAAATCCAAGCCGAACGATTGGGGCTGCCGCTGGCGCCGGGATTGTAGCGGCGGAATTCGACGGTGACCCTGTCCACGAACGGAAACGTGTACCAGAACATCGATTCGCCGCGCGCCTTGAGCGAATCGAGCTTGGCAACGAACGCGTCGAGCGCGAAGGTTTCGTGATAGACCGCCATGGGCAGCAGCGGACGAATCCGGTAGGTCACTTCATACACGATGCCGAACGTGCCGTAGCTCGACCGGACCTTCCGCATCAGGTCCTCTTGTGTCTCGGTGACCTCCATGAGGTCGCCGTTCGGCAACACCAGCTTGACCCCGATGATGTAGGATCCGACCTGGCCGTATTCGCCTTCGAACGAGGCGTCCTTCGTCCCAGCGCAGGCCGCGCTTCCGGCGGTGAGGCTGCCGATCTCGGTATTGACGTAGAATTGCAGATTGCGTCGCGCGAGTTCGCGCGCCATGTCGATGTGCCGGGCGCCTGCCTCGACCGTCATCGTATCGGGACCAATATTGAGGATCCGGTTCATTTTCATCCGGAGGAGCGTCCCGCCTTCGGCGGCGCCGCAGGGCGAAGTGGAATGGTTGGAGCCGACCGCCCGCACCGGCGCCGGGTATTTCCCGGCGTCCTTCAGGACAGCGACGATGTCGGCCACCGAGTTCGCGTCGACGATGACTTTGGGATGCGACACGATGTCGCCGAACCAGTTGGTGACTTCGAGGTCGGGCATGTCCTCCCCTTTCGGCTTCGCAGTTCCGCGCTGATGGCGGTGCGCCGGCTGGGGCGTTTCACTAGCACGTTTTGCGGGTCGCCGGTCACCGCGCGGACGAACCTTTTGCCGGCGCGCCTCCTCCCCGATGGGAACGCGATACGATTTCGCCGCCGGACCGGCCCCGGGCGAAGACTTTCTTAACGATTACCGATTATGAACGTCATCAGCCCGTCCTCGCGGGTTCTGTTCAACTCCTCCGATCTAACCACCTCTCAAAGCCGCCTCCGGGCGGCTTTTTTTCGTTTGCAATCGCCGAAATCGCGTTAAGGTTAGTTCCGGGTAAATGCCCAGGTCGGCCATGCCGGCCTTATGATCGCGAAGCGGTTGCGCACGTGCGGGAGGCCAACTGCGCGAAATTTCGCGGCGTCGGGGGTGTAGCGTATGGGTCGCCAGTTCGATGGATCGACGCGGCAGCTTGCGGCCGGGCTATTTCCGCCGCCCGCGGTCCCGTTCGTTTACCGCCACGCCGCCTCGCCCGCATTCAAGGACCTGTTTCGCGAGGGCATGGCGCTCGTCGAAGAGGCGGCCGCCTATCTCGACGGCCCGGGGCGAACGGAATCGCGCGCGCTCCCCCGCCCGGCCGCCCTCGCCTATGCGACCGAAAGCATGCGCCTGACGACCCGGCTCATGCAGGTCGCGTCCTGGCTCCTGCTCCAGCGCGCCGTCAACGAGGGCGAGCTGACGCGGACCCAGGCGCTGGCCGAACGGCATCGGGTCAAGCTTTCGCGACAGGATCTCGGCTGCCCCCCAGAGGTTTACGAGGAGCTTCCGGCGACGCTGCGCGATCTGAGCCGGCGTTCGTTGCGGGTTCAGGAACGCGTCATCCATCTCGATCGGAGCCTCGCGATCGCCCGTTCGCCCGAGCCGACGGAGCGGCATCGCGAAATCGCTTTGCAGCACGAGCGTCTACGCGCTGCGTTTTCGACCTGACGGGCGAACGAGCCGTCGGAGGCCGTCCGGAAAGGACGGTTCGAGCGAGGCCACGACGCGGCGGCGCCGAAGGGACTTGCCACAATCCCGGTTTTGGCCGCATTGGTCGGCGAGATAACCGTCTCCTCAGACCTTTGCCGTTCATGCCGTCCTTACCGCCCTGCACGCTGACCCTTATCACCCCGCCGCTCTCGGCCTTGAACGCCCGCGCGTTCGCCAGCACTTTTGCGGAAGTTCTCGCGGCCGCACCGGCGGCGAGCGCACTCGTGCGGCTCGCGCCGGGCGCCCAGGGTGAGGCGAAGGCGATCTTGGCGCCGCTTCTGAAGGCGGCCGTCGCGGCGGAGTGCGCGCTGATTCTGGAGAATGACGCGCGGCTTGCCGCCAAACTCGGCGCCGACGGCGTCCACGTTGCGGGCGCGGGCGAAGCCCTCGAAGAGGCGCTCGACAGCCTGAAGCCCGAGCGGATCGTCGGCGCCGGCGCGCTTCGCATGCGCGACGAGGCGATGACGGCGGGCGAAAAAGGCGCAGATTATGTGATGTTCGGCGAGCCGCGCGGGGCCGCCCTCGCAATGCCGCTCGAACTGCTCGTCGAGCGGGTCGCCTGGTGGGCGGAAATCTTCGAGACCCCGTGCGTCGCCTACGCGGAGTCGATCGAGGCGGCCGGCCGGCTTGCGCGCGCCGGCGCTGATTTCGTCGCGTTTGAAACGGCAATCTGGAATGCGTCCTCTCCCGTCGAGGCCGCCCGCCAGGCGCAGGCGCTGCTCATCGAAATCGCTGCGGAGGCGCGGTGACACGGTTCGCACTCGTCCTTGCATTCGCCCTGGCGCTGATTCGGGCTTGCGCGGCTCAAAACGCGGCCGCGCCGAACACGGCCGCGCCGCCAGCAATCCCCGCCTTGGGGGCCGGCATCCCCGGGGGCCCCGCGCCGCCGGCGTCGACTCTGCCGCCGCGGGCGGACGGAAAGCCGCCAGACTTCGCCTTCGGCGCCTATCAGCGCGGCAACTTCCTGTTTGCGCTCAAAGAGGCGGAGCGCCGCCTCGACGACAACCCCAAGGACGCGGCGGCGATGACGCTGATCGGCGCTATCTATCACGACGGAGCCGCGGTCAGCCGCAGCGACCTTGAGGCTTCCCGCTGGTATCGTCTGGCGAGCAATCTGGGAGATCCGCAGGCGGCCTACGAACTCGGCGTCCTGCTGCTCGAGGGCGCCGATGGCGTGCCGAAGGACCGCGACGGCGCCAAGGAGCAGTTCGAGCGCGCCGCCGCGAAGAACCACCCCGCCGCGCTCTATAACCTCGGCGTGATGGCGCTCGATTCGAGCGACGGCCGGAAGCCAGACTTCGCCAAGGCCGCGCAACTGTTCTTGCGGGCCGCCTATGCCGGCGAGGACGATGGCGCCTACTCCTACGGCGTCATGCTGCGCGAGGGCAAAGGCGTCCCGCAGGACATCGTCGAATCGGCGCACTGGCTCAAGCGCGCCGCCGACGCCGGCATCGTCGCGGGCCAGGTCGAATATGCGATCATGCTGTTCAACGGCGAGGGCGTAAAGAAGGACGAAGCCGGTGCGGTCAAGCTTCTCAAGATCGCCGCGGCCAAGGGCAACCCGATCGCCCAGAACCGCATCGCCCATCTTTATGCCGTTGGCCGGGTCGTGGAGCGCGATATGGCCAAGGCCGCGGCCTGGAACAGTTTCGCGAAGGCGGCTGGCCTCGCCGATCAGAGCCTCGACGTCGCTACCGCCAACCTGACGCCGGACGAGCGCAAGCGCTTCACCAGGATCGTACGCGACCAGATCGGCTACTGACCGGCGATGCGTGGTTGCGTTGGCGCCGTTCTGGCCGTCTATTGGGGCAAGAGGAGTCGGAGCCCATGACCCAACTGAACGCCCGAATCGGCGAAGCGACCGAGCGCATCGCCAAACGCAGCCGCCCGACGCGCCAAGCCTATCTCGATCGCATCGAGGCTGCGGTCGCCAAGGGACCGACGCGCAAGCGACTTGGCTGCGCCAATTTCGCCCATGGCTTCGCGGCCTGCGCGCCCGGCGACAAGGAGGCGCTGCGCGACGGGTCGGGGCCCAATCTCGCGATCGTCACCGCGTACAATGACATGCTGTCCGCGCATCAGCCCTATGCGCGCTTTCCCGATCTCATCAAGGAGGCGGCGCGCGCCGCGGGCGGTTCGGCGCAGGTCGCCGGCGGCGTGCCGGCGATGTGCGACGGCGTGACCCAGGGCGAAAAGGGCATGGATCTCTCGCTCTTCTCGCGCGACGTGATCGCACTCTCGACTGCGGTCGCCCTTTCGCACGACATGTTCGACGCCGCGGTCTATCTCGGCGTCTGCGACAAGATCGTGCCGGGACTGCTGATCGGCGCTTTGTCTTTCGGCCATCTTCCGGCGGTGTTCCTGCCGGCCGGGCCGATGCCTTCGGGCCTCGCCAACGACGACAAATCGAAGATCCGCCAGCTCTACGCCGAGGGCAAGGCGACGCGCGCCGAGCTTCTCGACGCCGAGGCCGCCGCCTATCACGGGCCCGGCACATGCACCTTTTACGGCACCGCCAACACCAATCAGATGCTGATGGAGATCATGGGGCTCCATCTGCCTGGAGCCTCTTTCGTCAATCCCAACACGCCGCTGCGCGATGCGCTGACCATGCTCGGCGTCCGGCGTGCGCTCGAACTGACCGCGCTCGGCAATCATTTCACCCCGATCGGCCACGTCATCGACGAGCGGGCGATCGTCAACGGCGTCGTCGGCCTCCACGCGACGGGCGGCTCGACCAATCACACCATTCACCTCATCGCCATGGCCGCCGCCGCCGGCATCGCGCTGACCTGGGAGGATTTCGCCGATCTTGCGGAAGTGACGCCGCTGATGACCCGCATTTATCCGAACGGCAAGGCGGACGTGAACCATTTCCAGGCCGCCGGCGGCATGGGCGTCCTCATCCGCGAGCTCGTCGACGCGGGCCTCCTTCATGGTGAAGCTCGCTCGGTCTGGGGCGAGCGTCTCGCCGACTACGTGGTCGAGCCCCGGCTCGACGCCGACGGCGCCGTCGCCTGGGCGCCGGCGCCCGAGCGTTCGGGCGACACAAGCGTGTTGCGCGGCGCGGCCGATCCTTTCCAGGCGACGGGGGGCTTGCGCGTTCTCGAAGGGCCGCTCGGACGGGCGGTCATCAAGACCTCGGCGGTCGCTTCGGACCGGCACGTGATCGAGGCTCCGGCGCGCGTCTTCCACAGCCAGGAGGAGCTGCATGTCGCGTTTCGCGCTGGCGAGCTCGACCGAGACTTTGTCGCCGTCGTGCGCTTCCAGGGACCGAAAGCGATCGGAATGCCGGAACTCCACAAGCTGATGCCGCCGCTTGGCGTCCTGCAGGATCGCGGCCGACGCGTCGCGCTCGTCACCGACGGGCGCATGTCTGGCGCCTCCGGCAAAGTGCCGTCGGCGATCCATGTCACCCCGGAAGCGGCCGCCGGGGGTCCGATCGCCAAGATTTGCGACGGCGACATCATCCGTCTCGACGCAACCAACGGACGGCTCGAGGTCAAGGTGGGGGTCGAGGACTGGGCTGCGCGAACGCTGGCGGAAGCCGACCTCTCGGCGGCCCATGTCGGCGTCGGGCGCGAATTGTTCGGCTCCTTCCGCGCTTCCGTCGGCGCGGCGGACGAGGGAGCGGCGATCTTTTCCGCCGCCTGACGCAGAGCCCTGGCGCAACTTTGGGACTTCGTTCACTCTTGTTAGGCGATACCGGCCTCTCTCCCCGTGAAGAGGCTTCCCGATGCCGTCCCGCATTTGGCTTTCCGTCGCTTTCGTCATCGCCTTCGGCGCTTCCCCGGCGCAAGCCGGGACGCAACGGCCGGCGGCCGCAGTGCTGGCGTGCTCCGGCCCCGGGACCGCAACGGCGGCGGAGCGGGGCGCCGATCCTGCTCCCGTTGTCGAGGCCGGCGCACCGAGCGCCGTCGCGAATTAGCGCCAAACCGGCGGCGGATCCTTGCGCCGCCTGATACTCGTCGAGCCTGTCGCCCGGTCGGCCGTCTGGTCGCGCCGGCTCTCGATCTTCGCCATCGCCATCGCCGCGGTCGCAATCACGCTTTCGCGCATGCGCGCGGCGGACCCGGCAGCCGTGCTAACCGTGTTTGGCGCGGCCCTGGTCCTGGCCGCGTTCGCCGCGCTGCTCGCTGCCGCCGCAGCTTCCATCATCTGGCGCGACGGGTTGCGGGGCGTGCAGCAGGCCGCATCGGGATTCGCGCTGGCGGCGGCGCTTCTGGCCTATCCGGCCTATCTGGCGGCGCTCGCCTTTGCGCTACCTCCGATCAACGAGGTCTCGACCGACCCCAAGGCGCCGCCGGCGTTCCTGCTCTCCGCCAAGGCGCGCGCGGCCCGGGCCGGCGGCGAGCCGGCGCCATCGAGCGAAGATACCCGCGCCGCGCAGCGCGCCGCCTATCCGGACATCGCGACTGTCACGGTCGAGATGGATTTCGACCCAAGCTTATCAACTCGCCCTGAGCGTCGCGAATGACCTCGGCTGGCGCATCGTCGATTCCGAACCGCCGAATCTCAACGGCGACGGCGCGGCGCTGATCGAGGCGACGGCCCGGTCGCTGTTCTTCGGATTCGTCAGCGACATCGCGATCCGGATCCGGCCGGGAGCCACTGAAACCGCGATCGACGTGCGCTCGGTCTCGCGCCTCGGGGGACATGATTTCGGATCGAACGCTGAGCGCGTGCGCAAATTCATCGGCGAGGTGAAAGAAGCCACGCGCGAGCGTTGAAGCCTTCAGGCCCGGCGGAAGCGCGTTTCGCCCGCGCCAGGCGGGTCGGCGACGACCTGCCCGCGCTCGCGAAGGTCTTCGAGATGGGCGAGAGTCGAAAGGCCGGCGGCGCGAGCAAGCGCGGGGTCGAGGCCGACATAGACCTTGGCGACCAGGTCGGGGACGGTTTCGGCGCCGCCGGCGAGCGCCGCCAGGATCGAGGCTTCCCGTTGCCGGCGGTGATGGGCGATCGCGCGCACATAGCGCTGCGGCTCGACGACCGGCCCGCCGTGGCCCGGCCAGTAGATCCGTTCGTCGCGCGCCCGCACTTTGTCGAGCGAGGCCATGTAATCCCCCATCGAGCCGTCCGGCGGCGCGACGACCGACGTCGACCAGGCCATCACATGGTCGCCGGAAAAGAGCGCGCGCTCGTCGAGAAGCGCGAAAGCGAGATGATTGGCGCAGTGGCCGGGCGTCGCGACCGCCTCGATGGTGAAGCCCGACCCATGAAACCGCTCGCCGTCGCCGAGCACCGCGTCGGGCGCGTAGTCACGGTCATGCGAGGAATCGAGGCCGCTGGTCCCATCCCCTTTGGGCGCGAAGGGCTCGGCGCCGACGACCCGGGCGCCCGCTGCCTCGCGAAGCCGGTTCGCAAGCGTGCTGTGATCGCGATGGGTATGGGTAGTGAGGATCGTTTCGATCGTCTCGCCCTCGACCGCGGCCAGGATCGCCGCGAGATGCCCTTCGTCGGCGGGGCCCGGATCGACGACCGCGACCGCGCCGTTGCCGACGATATAGGTGCAGGTGCCGTTAAAGGTGAAGGGCGACGCGTTCGGCGCAACGAGGCGCCGCACGAGTGGAGAGAGGCGGGTCAGGGCGCGCGGCGGCGCTTGGCGGGCGTCGGGGAAGAGATCCGGTTCGTTGTCGTCGGCCATCGCCTGCCTGCTCCCTTTCCGGCCCTGCTGTCCTGGCCACTCATCCTTGGCGGCTCATCGCCTTGTCATGATAGCCCGGCGCCGATAAGAGGCGAAACGGTCCTCCCTTTCGCATCCTCCCCGGAGACAATGAATGACCGACGCAATCGACGCGACGCTCGCTGCGGCCCTGTGGCCGACGCGGCGCTCCCTGCGCTTCGCCCGCGACGCAGCGCTTGCCTTCGGCGGCGCGTTGGCGCTGGTTGTCTCGGCCAAGATCCAGGTTCCCTTCACCCCCGTGCCGATGACGCTGCAGACGCTCGTTGTGCTCGCGCTGGGAGCGGCATACGGCTCGCGGCTTGCTGCGGCGACCGTCGGCCTCTATCTCCTCGAAGGCCTGCTCGGCCTGCCGGTTTTTGCCGGCGCCCTGGCCGGACCGGCCTACATGGTCGGCCCGACCGGCGGCTTTCTTGCCGGCTTCCTGGTCGCGGCGGCGCTGGTGGGCGCGCTTGCCGAACGTGGCTGGGATCGCTCATGGGCCTTGCTCCTCGCCGCGATGGCGCTAGGCCACGTCGCGATCTTCGCGCTAGGCTTCGCCTGGCTCGCCGTCCTCATTGGCCCGGGACACGCGTTCGCATACGGCGTCGCGCCCTTCGTGCTGGCGACGATCGTCAAGACCCTGCTCGCCTGCGCTCTCGTCGGCGCCGCTTGGAGCGCGCTCGATCGCGCGCCCCGCCTCTAGCGCGCCGGTGGCGGGCGCTCCCGACCGCGAAGCGCCGCCGGCGAGAAGCGCCTTCGCGCGTTTCGTGCCGCTCGCGACGCGCTGGAGCGACAACGACGCCTTCGGCCATCTCAACAACGTCGTCTATTACGCGCTGTTCGATTCGGCGGTGAACGCGATCCTGATCGAAGCGGGGCTGCTCGACCCGACGACGAGCCCGGTCGTCGGCCTCGTCGTCGAGAGCAACTGCCGCTTCTTCGCCAGCCTCACTTATCCGGAACCGGCGGAAGTCGGCGTCGCGGTCGAGCATCTCGGCCGCTCGTCGGTGCGCTATAGCCTCGCCGTGTTCCGGGCCGGCGCCCCGAGCGCCGTTGCGGCCGGTGGCTACACCCATGTCTATGTCGATCGGGCGACCAACCGCCCGGTCCCGATTCCCGAGGGGCATCGGGCGTTGATGGAAAAACTAAGAGTGGCCTGAGGCTACAACAAATTTTTGGGCAGCTCAAAATGGCGCACACTTATCTCAAGGGGTCCTTCCGCATTTTGAATGAGGCCTTCCTCCGAGAGAAGGCGAATCGTGATGACCCACGTCATCCATTCTACAAGGCCATGCTCGCCGGCCAGAGCTATGAATCGTATCTCGCGGAATATGGACAAAAGAAAGTGACGGTCGAAGGCTACAAGGCGGGCCCTATCACCGGACGCATGGAGATCCTGTACGCGCGCAGGAGGGGGTGGATCGAAGACGCCTAATTCTTTTCTCCCTATTTGACCGGACTTGATCGCCGCGCCGGTTTGGGGCATAGGACCGCCTCCGCATTACTCCGCCGTGGGTCCTCCCCCCGCGGGAAGAACCATTGGTGAGAGCCGTGAAAGTCCGCAATTCCCTGAAATCCTTGCGCAACCGCCATCGCGATAACCGCCTCGTGCGCCGCAAGGGCCGCGTCTACATCATCAACAAGACCCAGAAGCGCTTCAAGGCCCGCCAGGGCTAACCGCCGGCCCTTCGGCTTTTGACGGGCGGCGGGTCGCGCGCTATTTTGGCGGCATGAGACTTCGCGCGACGTCTCTTTTGGCGATGCTGGTTATCCTCGCCCTCCCGGCTGGCCTGGAAGCGCGGGCCGACGACAGCCCGGCCGCGCCGGCGCCGAACGCCAAGCCGGAAGCGCAGGAGGCCCCGAAGCCCCAGACTCCAGAGGAGCTGCGCGCCGATCTCTATGCCCGCCTCGCCGCCTCGAGCGACGCCGACGAGACCGACGGCCTGGTCGGTCTCTTGTTGGCGGCCTATGCGCAATCGGGTTCGGACACGGGCGACCTCCTGCTTGAGCGGGCCCGCAAGGCGATGGGCGAAAAGGAATTCGACGCCGCCGGGAAAATCCTCAATTCGACCGTCGCGCTCCTGCCCGACTGGGCGGAGGGGTGGAACGCGCGGGCGACGCTGCGCTACCTCGACGACGACTTCGACGGGTCGATGGCCGATGTCGCCGAGACATTGAAGCGCGAGCCGCGCCATCTCGGGGCGCTGATGGGGATGTCCCACATTCTCGAGGCGCGCGACAAGAAAGAGCAGGCGCTCAAAGTCTGCGAGCGTGCGCTCGCCATTGCGCCGCATTGGCGCAGCGCGGAAAAGACCGCGGACCGGCTCAAGGCCTCCATCGCGAACGACGAGCTGTGAGCCTCGCCGAACTGCGCTCAGAGGCGCGGTGACGGTCCTCGTTTTCGCCCTCGTCATTGTCGCCGCGCTCGGGGTCTTCACCGCCGTTCAGACGCGCCGGATCGAGGCCCGCTATCCGCCGACGGGGACCCGCGTCGAGGTCGCCGGCGGCTGGGTCCACGTTCTCGAGCGCGCTCCACGCGGCGAACCGCAGGGCGCGGTCCTGATGATACACGGCGCCTCCGGCAATGCGGCCGATCTCGACGTCGCGCTCGCCGGACGGTTGAGCGAAGCGGGCTTTCGCGTGCTGAGCGTCGACCGTCCCGGCCACGGCTGGAGCGCGCGCGCCGGCGGTCGCCGGGCGCCTCTCCGTCCTTCAGGCTGAGGCAATCGTGCGCGCGGCGCAAAGCCTGGGCGTCGAAGAGGCGATCGTGGTCGGCCATTCGCTGGGCTGCGTCACGAGCCTGGCGATGGCGCTCGAGGCGCCCGGCTTCGTGCGCGCGCTCGTCCTTCTCGCTCCCGTCAGCCATCCGTGGCCCGGCGGAGTCGCCTGGTATTACACGGCCGGCGCCGATCCCCTGTTCGGGCCGCCGTTACGCCGTCTCCTCACGTTGCCGGTCGGCATGGCCGAGATGCCTGGCGCGGTCCGTGGCGTGTTTGCGCCCAATCCGGCGCCGCCGGACTTCATCGACGCGACGCGCCTGCCGCTCGTCTTGCGGCCGCTGCACTTTCGCGCCAATTGCGAAGACGTCGCTCATGCCGAGGCGGCGGTCGCGGCGCTCTCGCCGCGCTATGGCGCGATCCGCGCGCCGACCGAGATCGTCACCGGCGATTCCGACAGCGTCGTCTACGCCCATATCCATTCGGCCGGATGCGCTGGCGACATTCCCGGCGCGCGGCTGACGACGCTCGAAGGCGTCGGCCATTCGCCTCACCACGTCGCGCCGGAACGGATGGTCGAGATCATTCTCGCGGCCGAGCGGAGGGCGAGCGAGCGGGAAACGGAGCGGGCCTAGGACGCGGTTTCGCGCCAGAACGGCGGCCCTGCGCCTCTGGCAGCGACAGAATGATTTGAGTGGTTTAGGCGCCAAAAACTGTCGCTGTTTCAGGGTCGCGGCGAATCGTCGCGCAGGCGTGCGGCGGGAACGCGTTTCTGTCGCAACACAGTCACTTGCATAATGATAGTTACTGGTCTATATGGCCGGAATGCAACGAACGCGCTTCAATTCGATGGACTGCCCGATCGCCCGATCGCTCGACCGCGTGGGGGAGTGGTGGAGCATTCTCATCCTGCGCGACGCCCTCGGCGGGATGACGCGGTTCGAGGAGTTCCAGAAGAGCCTCGCCATCGCGCCCAACATGCTCACGCGGCGGCTGACCGCGCTGGTCGAGGCCGGGATGCTGGAGAAGCGCCGCTACTCGACGAGGCCTCCGCGCGACGAATATGTGCTGACGGAACGCGGGCGGGATTTTCGCCCTGTCCTGCTTTCGCTGCTCGCCTTCGGCAATCGCCATTTCGCGCCGGAAGGGGCGAGCGTCGCCATCGTCGACGCCAAGACCGGCGCGCCGGCCGAGCCGCTGCTGATCGACCGGCTGACCGGCCGGCCGCTTGCTTCGCCCGACTATGACCTCGCCGCCGGTCCCGCGGCGACAGAGGCCACCAAAGCGAGACTGGCGGCGCGCAGCGCGAGGCTGCTCGGAAGCGACATCTGAAATCGAAAAGAGGCTGGCCCGCATGAACGCTCTCGTCGCCGATATCGTCCCCGCCCGTCCCGCCACGCCGCCAGGGCCCGAGACGGAGATGAGTCCGCGCACGCTCCTCTTGCTGAAGGGTCCGATCCTCACGACCTTGCTCGTGCTCGCGTGGCCGAACATCCTTGTCATGGTGGCGCAGGCCTCGACTGGACTGATCGAGACGTTTTGGGTTTCCCGTCTCGGGACCGACGCGCTTGCGGGCATAGCGCTCGTCTTCCCGGGCTTCATGATGATGACCATGCTGTCGGCAGGCGCGGTCGGCGGCGGAATCTCGTCGGCCGTCGCCCGCGCGCTCGGCTCCGGACGACGCGCGGACGCGGACGCGCTCGTCTTGCATGCGGTTTTGATCAATCTCGCGCTCGGCCTTCTGACCTCGGCGCTCTTCCTCGTCTTCGGACGTCAGCTTTACGCCGCCATGGGCGGGCGGGGCGGCTCGCTCGAAGCGGCGATGGCCTATTCGAACGTCGTTTTCGCCGGCAACGTTCTCATTTGGCTGATGAACGCGCTGGCGAGCGTCATCCGCGCCACCGGCAACATGGCGCTTCCCTTCGACGGTGGTTTGCATCGGCGTCGCCTTGCTGATCCCGCTCTCGCCGATTTTCATTTTCGGCCTCGGCCCGCTTCCGGGCATGGGAATCGCCGGCGGCGGCGTTGCGGTGGTGGCGACGACGGCGCTGATGGCCGCCATTCTCGCCTGGTACATCCTCTCCGGGAATAGCATCGTCCGCTTCCGGATCGCGCGGCTGAAGGCCGCCTTCTTCGCCGACATTTTGAGGGTCGGCGGGGTCGGATCGCTCAGCACGCTGCAGACGACATTGACCGTCGCGCTGACCACGGGACTCGTGGGAGCGGCGGCCGGCCCGGACGCGGTCGCCGGATACGGAACCGGCTCGCGGCTCGAATATCTGCTCATTCCGCTGGTGTTCGGGCTTGGGGCGCCGATGGTTGCGATGGTTGGCACCAATATCGGCGCCGGCCAGAACCGCCGGGCGCTCAGCATCGCGATGATCGGTGCGGCATTGGCCTTCGTCGCCTGCGAGGCGATCGGGCTCGGCGCGGCGATTTGGCCCAGGGCCTGGCTCGGCCTCTTCGGCGACAATCCGGTGATGATCGCGACCGGGGCCAACTATCTCCGCTTCGTCGGCCCGACTTACGGATTCTTCGGCCTGGGGCTTGCGCTCTATTTCGCCTCGCAAGGCGCGGGCAAGCTCGCCTGGCCCCTGCTCGCGGGCTTCGCGCGGCTCGTGATCGCGGTCGGCGGAGGCTGGCTCGCGCTTGCGGCCACCGGGTCTGAGAGCTCGGTGTTCGTCATGCTCGCGGTCGCGCTCGCCGCTTATGGGGGAATCATCGGGATCGCGGTGAGGTCCGGCGTGTGGTTCCGGAACAAGCCGGACGCGGGGAGCTTTTCCTAGGGTCAAAACCCAATCCGTCTGCTTTTCGCCGGTGGCTGCTTCGCAAACAGCGGACGCTCCCCGATCGGCGTGGCGAACGGATCGAATTGACCCCATCGCCTCGCCGGCCAACGCTCCCGACCTGGACTCGCAGTCTCCCGGGGACCATCATGAGAGTCGAACCGTGCGGGAACGACGATGAACGTCGCCCAGTGGCTGAACGCGATCGACCTCGGACAGTACGAAGCCCTGTTCCGCGAGCATGAGATCGACGCGAACGTCCTGCCCGACCTGGTCGAAGCCGACCTCGAAAAGATCGGCGTGCCGCTCGGGCATCGCAAGCGGCTCATGCGGGCGATCGCCGCTCTCTCCGCCGGCGGAACGCCGCCGTCGGCTGCGAAGTCGACTTCTGCCCAGCCGTCCCGGTCTCCGCCAGCGTCAGGCGCCGAGGCCGAACGGCGGCCGATCACGGTGATGTTCTGCGATCTCGTCGGCTCGACCGGCCTTGCGGCGCGGCTTGACGCCGAGGACTGGCGCAACCTGGTCGGCGCCTACCTCGACGAGGCCTCCGCCGCGGTGACGGGTCTCGGCGGCCATGTTTTGAAGAAGCTCGGCGACGGGCTGATGGCCCTGTTCGGCTATCCGCAGGCGCAGGAGAACGACGCCGAGCGCGCCGTGCGGGCGGCGCTCGCGATCCAACGCGCGCTCGCCGACCTCAACGCCCGGAACGCCCGATCTGGAGCGCCCGAGCTCGCCGCCCGCATTGGCATAGAGTGCGGCTCTGTCGTGGTCGATGCGGCCGGCGAAGTGTTCGGCGAAGCGCCGAACGTCGCGGCGCGGGTGCAGGCGCAGGCCGAACCGGGGACGGTGCTCGTCACCGCGAGCGTGCAGCGGCAGACTGCCGGGCTTTTCGTCGTCGAGGACAAGGGCGCGCATGACCTCAAGGGCGTGCCGGCGCCGGTCGCGCTATACCGCATCGTGCGGGCGAGCGGCGGCGGCCGGCGCGGCGGGGCGCGCGCCCTGACGCCGCTCGTCGGCCGGGAGGACGAGCTTTCTCTCCTTGAGCGCCGCTGGTCGCGGGCGCTCGAAGGCGAGGGTCAGTTCGTCCAGATCGTCGGCGAGCCGGGCATCGGCAAGTCGCGCCTCGTCGAGGAGTTCCGCGCAAAACTCGCCGGGACGCCGCACACCTGGGTCGAGTGGGCCGCCTCGCAGCTCCTGCAGAACACGCCTCTGCACCCCATCGCCGAATGGGGCCGACTGCGCTTTGGCGGCGCCGATGCGTCCGACAAGGGGCGTCTCGCCGACCTCGAGAACACTCTTGGGCTGATCGGCCTTGACGTGGCCGAATACGCACCCCTGCTCGCGCCGCTGGTCGACATTCCCCTGCCGGAGGATCGCCGTGCGAAGGCGCCGCCCGAGGAATTGCGCCGTCGGCAACTGGCGGCGATGACGGCCTGGGTTCTGGCGGGCGCGCGGACTCAGCCAGTGGTTCTCGCCTTCGAGGATCTGCATTGGGCCGATCCGACCTCGCTCGATCTCATGGCCCGGCTCGCCGAGCGCGGCGCGCAGTCCCCTTTGCTGGTCGTCGCCACCACGCGGCCGGAATTCCGGGCGCCCTGGGCCATGCGCTCGCACCACGGCGTCGTTTCGCTCGCGCCGCTCGACCGCGCGCAGGTGCGCCGCATGGTCGGCGAAATTGCAAGCCGGCACGCGCTCTCCGACGCGGTGATCGATGGAGTGGGCGAGCGAACGGGCGGCGTGCCGCTGTTCGTCGAGGAGGTGACGCGGCTCCTGCTCGAGCGCGACGCGCACGGCGGCGCCCAGGCGATCCCGCCGACCTTGCAGCAATCGCTCGCCGCGCGGCTCGACCGGCTCGGCGAAGCGCGCGAAGTCGCCCAGATCGGCGCGGTGCTGGGGCGCGCGTTTTCTTACCGGCTGCTCAGCGACGTGTCGTCATCCGCCGCCGGATTCGACGAGCTGCGCCTGCAAGTCGCGCTCGACCGCCTCACGGAAAGCGACCTCCTGTTCGCGGACGGCGCCCCTCCGACCGTCGCCTATCGTTTCAAGCATGCGCTGATCCAGGATGCGGCCTACGAGAGCCTGCTCAAGAGCCGTCGCCAGGCGCTGCATCGCCACGCGGCGGAGGCGCTGCGCGACGCCGACGCCGAGCCCGAAGCAATCGCCCATCATTTCACCGAGGCCGGCCTCGACGATGCGGCAATCGAATGGTGGGGCAAGGCGGGCGATCAGGCGCTCCGCCGCTCGGCCTTCCAGGAGGCGATCGCTCATTTGGGCAAGGCGATCGAGATGGCGGATAGGGCGGGCGCCGCCACGACGGCACCCGCCGCGGCCTCGACCGCTACGGGGAGTCAGCGGCTGAAGCTGGAGACCGCGTACGGACAGGCGATGATGTACTCCAAGGGCTTCGCCGCCGAGGAAACCAAGGCCGCCTTTGCCCGCGCCGTGGAACTCGCCGCCAAGAGCGACGACTTTTCGCAGCGTTTTGCGGCGGCCCACGGTCAATGGACCGTCGCGCTCGTGCGCGGCGAACTGAAGTCGGCGCGGGAGATGGCCTCGGCGTTCCTGCTGGAGGCGGAGAACGAGGGGCGCCTGGTGGAAGCCGGCGTCGCGCGCCGCGGCCTCGCTCTAATCTGCTACCTTGTCGGCGATTTTGCCCCGGCGCGGGCCCATTGCGAACGGGCGCTCGCGGCCTGTGAGCCTGAGCGCGATCGAGAGACGCGCGAACGCTTCAGCGAGGACACCGGCTGCATAGCGATGTCCATCCTCGCCACGACGAGCTGGCAATTGGGCGAGGTGGAACGCGCGCGCGAATTGATCGAGATGGCGAACCGGCGCGCCGCCGAGCTCGACCACGCCCCCTCAATGGCCCATCCGCTCCAATCCAAATTCTTCCTCGAGCTGCTGCGCGGCGACGCCGCCGCCGCGCTGGCGGCGGCTGACGGCCTGGCGGCTCTCGGCCGCGACCATGGGATGGCGCATTGGCTCGCCGACGCAGAATTGTACGCTGTTTGGGCGCGGTGTCGTCTCCATGACCCGACGGCCAGCGCAGCGCTGGCGGCCTCGCAGGGCGCGAGGAGTCGCGGTTGGTTCTCCAAGGCGCTGCTTGCGGAGCTCGAGTTGCAGACGCACGGCGCGGACAGTGCGCTCGCGCGCATCGACGAGGCGTTGGTCCTCGCACGCCAAGTTGAAAATCGTTGCAATCTCCCACTCGCGCATCTCATGCGCGGCGACATCCTGCTCAAGCGCGACCCCGCCGAGAGCGCTCTTTCGAAGGAAGCCTTCCAAACCGCCCTCGCCGTCGCACAGGAACAGGGTGCGCGCAGCTTTGAATTGCGCGCGGCGCTGTCGCTGGCCAAGCTCTATCAATCGACCGGCCGTCCCGCCGACGCCCACGCCGTCCTCGCCCCCGCGCTCGCAGGCTTTTCGCCAACGCCCGAAATGCCGGAGATCGCCGAGGCTCAGACGCTGCTGGCGGGGTTGGCTGAGACGGACGAGGTCAGAGCGCAAGTCGCGCAGCGGCATCGACTGACGCAATTGCACGCCGCCTATGGCAACGCGCTGATAGCGACGCGAGGCCATGGCGCGCCGGAAACAATGGAGGCCTTCGCCAGAGCCCGCAAATCGGCTTCCGGGGACGAGCATGCGCCGGGGCGGTTGGCGGCAGATTACGGCTTATGGGTCGGCAGCTATGTGCGGGGCGATCTTCCGTCCATGCGAACGCACGCGGCGGCCTTCATCGCTGGCGTTGCGGCGAGACCCGATTCGCCAGAGGCCGGTGTCGCGCATCGGGTCCTCGGGACCACTCACTGTTTCGCCGGAGAATATGCGCAAGCGCGCGAACATCTGGAGCGCGCGCTTAGTCTGTTCCAACCCGGCCGGGACGATGATCTGGCCTTTCGTTTCGGGCAAGACGCCGGCGTCGCGGCAATGTGCTACCTGGCGCTCGCGTCATGGCCGCTGGGAAACGTCCGGCGCGCGGTATCCCTCGTTGACGGCGCGCACGAGCGGCTCGCGAGCGTGGCGCATATCGGCACGCACCCTTATGCGAAATTACACGCGGCGATGTTCGAATTGATGCGGGGCGACAGGGCGCGCGCCGCTGAGAACGGTTCTGAGACCGCCCGTCTCGCGCGTGAGCATGATATGCCGTTGTGGAGAGCGTACGGGGCCTTTTTCGAAGGCTTGGCGACGGCTGAACGCGGCGCGCTCGGCGAGGGGCTCAGCGACATGCGCCGCTGCGCCGAGAGCCTGCGCCAGCAAGACCTCCTGAATTTCGACGGGCTCTTCAAGATCGCGCTGGCCGAGGCCGAGGCGCGGGCGGGCGATCCCGACCGCGCCATTGTCGTCCTCGACGAAGCGCTGGCGATCTGCGATCGCGCCGGCTACCGTGCGTTCGAAGCGGAACTGCATCGAGTCCGCGGCGAGATGCTGCTGAAGCGCAACCCCGCCAGCCCAGCGTCGGCGGAAGAGGCCTTTCTGACCGCGATCGCGGTCGCGAAGCAGCAAGGCACGCGCAGTTTTGAGCTGCGCGCGGCGCACGCGCTGGCCAAGCTCTATCAATCGACCGGCCGCCCGGCCAAAGCGCATGCCGCCCTCGCCCCTGCGCTCGAAGGCTTCCCGCCGACTCCGGAAATGCCGGAGATCGCGGAGGCTGAGGCGCTGCTAGCGGGCTGACGCAAGCCGGCTAGGGTTAAAGCGCAAGCCGCGGCTCCGGCGTCGCTGGTTTTCCCCGACCTCGTCGCCCCGGTGCGATCCGGCCTCGGCGTCGATGTCGATTGTCCGTCGCCTCGACACCGCTTTGGACGGAGCCCGAGTGACGGAGGGCGCGCGTCAAGCTTTCCGCTTTCCGATCGCCGTGAATCAGAGCGCGATCCCGCGGCAGGCCCACGCTATGCTCGCAAAAGATCTCGGGCCGTCGGGCCGACCGGCTTCGTAGGCGTCGCGCACTGCGGCGTCGGTCCGCGCCCGCTCTGCCGCATCGAGCGTGGCCACGTATTTGCCGAGCGGTCCTTCGCCGGCGGCAATGGGCGCCCAGTAGTCGTCGAAACTCTGGTAGTCCATGCGAATCATCAGCTCGGTTTCCGTAACCTCCAGGAGTCCCTGCTCGACAAAGGTCCGTTTCATTTCGCCCGGTTGCATCATCGGCTGGAAGCAATATCGGGCGCGCAGCTTGCGCCCCCCTTCGCTGAGCGCCGCCACGGTGTCGATCATCATGCGCATGCCGGGCATGCCGCCAAGATGATCCCAAACGGCTGCCGCAACCACGCCGCCCTTTCGCACGACGCGGCGCATCTCGGCGACCGCTTTGCCAGCCTCGGGCACGAAATGGAGCACGAGCAGCGCCAGGGCGCGGTCGAACGAGCCGTCTTCGAACGGCAAGCTGCAAGCATCCGCCTGCCGGATCTTTATGCGCGGGTCGCTATTGCGCTGGATCGCCGCCTCCACAAAGACGGGCGAGTAGTCGATTGCGACGATCTCCCTGAGCTCAGGCGCCCTGGCGAGCGCAAAGGTCAGGCTGCCGTTGCCGCAGCCGACGTCGATAATCCTTTCGCCTTCGGCAAGCCCGGCGAAATCGATGAGCAGGGGCGCGAGCTTCTTGCTCCAGCGCCCCATGAGCTGCTCATACGCGGTCGCATCGTTGACATTGAAGCTCGAGGTCATCGAAACTCCATAGCTCAACCCGTGGTCAGGGCAAATTGCGCAAGAGACCGCACGCGTTTTCGAGCGTGAGCTGTTGGGCCGAGCCCGGCGTCATCCAGACGAACCAGGTCGTGTCGTCGACCACGCCGGAAGCGGGGATGTTGGCCCAGGTCTGCAGACCCTGCAAAGCGGTAAGGGTCACGGGGCCGAACTGGCCGTCGATCGCGCCGGTGTAGGCCGGAAACTGAATGCCGATGTCCTTGCCCTGCAGGGCCTGCTGGAGCCACGCCACCGCCGGACCGTTCGACCCGGCGGACAGCGTCGGCGAGGCCTCGCGATAGGGCGGCAGCTTGGCCCAGGTGGCGGGGCCGACGACCCCGTCGACCGTAAGGCCGTTGCTCTGCTGAAAGCTCTTGACGCTGGCCTCGAGCGTGGCGTCGAACACGCCGTTGATCGGGCCGAACAGATTCCAGAGCGCATGGCGGGCGAGCACCCGCTGCAAACGCTTGACGTCGTCTCCCGTCGAGCCGGGGCCAATGGTTGCGGGCATTCGTGACCTCCCTGGTGCTGACGATCCCTTCCCCGGCTTTGCCGGGGAAGGTGGCGCGAAGCGCCGGATGGGGTGTGGCCCGCTGCTTCGAAGCCGGCAGGCTTGCGCGACCATAGGAGCGATCCTTCCACGTCGCACTCCTGCTTTCCACACCCCATCCGTCGCCTTCGGCGACACCTTCCCCACTTCGTGGAGAAGGGGGCGCAGCAACAACCCTTACAAGTTGCCAAAGATGCGCGAAATTGTCTGTGACGGCAGTCACACGGTCGAGACGGCGCGCGCTTGCGGCGAGCCTTGTATGCCACTAATGTTGTCTGAGACAACACTATGAGCATGCCGCCATGACCCTCACCGACGAGGTGCGCAGCTTCAACCGGTTCTACACCCGGGAGATCGGCCTTCTCGAACGGCATCTGCCGGCGAGCGCGCTCTCCCTGCCGGAAGCGCGCGTGCTCTACGAGCTCGCCCGCGCCCCCGAAGCCGGGTGCACGGCGGCGGAGATCGGCCGGCGCCTGAGGATGGACAAGGCGCACTTAAGCCGGATCGTCGCGCGGCTCAGGGCGCGAAAGCTGGTGGCGGGCCGCGTGAGCGAAGCGCACGGCAAGCACGTGCTGCTTTTTCTGACGGGCGCCGGCCGGAAGGCTTTTGCTGGGGCCGAGGCGGGCGCGCGGGCGCAGATCGACGCGCTTCTCATGGCCGTCGACGCCTGCGGCCGGGAGCGGCTGATCAAGGCGATGCGCGATATCCGCGCCGTTCTGGGCGAGAGCGGGACAGTCGACGGAGAGCCGCGGCTGCGCCCTCTTCAGCCCGGCGACATCGGCTGGATCGTTCATCGCCAGACCGTTCTCTATCACCAGGAATACGGCTGGGACTGGACCTACGAGGGCTTGGCGAGCCGGATTCTCGGCGCCTTCGTCGAAAGGTTCGACGCCACGCGTGAGGACGGCTGGGTCGCCGAGCGCCGCGGCGCGATCGTGGGCTCGATCTTTCTGATGAAGGGCGACGAGCCGGGCCTCGCCAGACTGCGGCTGCTCTACGTCGAGCCCAGCGCGCGCGGCCTCGGCCTCGGCCGCACGCTCGTCGCCGCCTGCATGGCGCGGGCGCGCGCGCTCGGCTACCAGCGTCTCACCTTATGGACCAACGACGTGCTCGTTTCGGCGCGCCGCATCTATCAGTCGGCAGGGTTTCGCCTGACGAACGAGGCGCCGCATCATTCGTTCGGGCATGATCTTGTGGGGCAGACGTGGGATTTGGATCTGACTTGACGGACGCCACGATTCGGGTTGGGACGGATTGGGCTCCATCTTGCGGATCCCCCTGCGAACGAAGGGCGACCGATGCGAACACCGCCGAAACGCAAATCGATCCTTGTGAAGCGCTATGGGCGAAGCCGCCTTTACGACACGACGGCCCGTCGTTACGTCTCGGTCGAGCAACTTCGCGCATGGGCCGCCGAGGGCGTGGCGCTTGCCGTCATCGATGCCGAAGACGGCAAGGACGTCACGCGCGACCTCCTGGTCTGACGGCTGATCGGGAGCGGTTCTCGCTCCGTTGATCCTCGTGTGCGGATCCGCTGACTACGCCGCCGCGCCCGTCGGCGCCATCGTCGGTGCGCCTTGCAGGTGGGCGATCCAGAAGGAAGTATCAACGAGAATCACGGCCGGCCCGGAGAACGGTCCTGTCGCATCTCATCAAGGTTTCCCTCCCAGCCGAGCGCCTTGAGGTTCTCCAAAGCCTTGGTTTGCCTGCGCACCCGAACCAGCAGGCGCAAGCCCTCTTCCACTGCAGCCCGCTTGGTCGGCAAGCCCGCCGCGGCCATGGCCTCCGACAACAACTCGTCGTCGATTTCGATATTGGTCCGCACCGGGGTATGTCCTGTCGAGGTGTATAGAATTGTTAGGCTACACACATATTGACGCCAGCGCAGCCGCGGCTTGCGAACTGGAGCATTCTTCGAGGCCCCGCTCACGCGGGGCGCCTCAGAATGAGGGATGCGCGCATTTCCGACAGCCATTTGCCTCAATGCAGCTTCACCTTCGGCTCCGCATGCCGCGACAGGCCGCGGGCAAGCGTGCCCAGCGCCGTCTTCACCGTCCCGTGCAACGCCCGCTCGTGCATCTTGTAGAGGGACCGATACATCCAGCGGGCGAGCATCCCCTCGATGAAGAGATTGCCTCTGAGGGCGAGGTTCATGAGATTGCCGATGGCGCCGACATTGCCGAGCGACACGAGCGATCCGAAGTCGTGATAGACGAAAGGCTGTAACGGCAGTCCCTTAAGGCGGCGCTTCAGCTGCTTCGCCAGGTGGGACGCTTCCTGATGAGCGGCCTGCGCGCGCGGCGGGACCGGCGTCTCGAAGCCTTCGCGCGGGCAGGCGGCGCAGTCGCCGATCGCAAAGATGTCCGGGTCCCTGGTGGTCTGCAGCGTCGGCTCGGTCACCAGGTGGTTCGCGCGGTTCACTTCGAGTCCGTCGAGGTCGCTGAGGACGTCCGGCCCCCGCACGCCGGCCGCCCAGACCACGAGCTCGGCCGGAATGAACTCGCCGCTGGCCAGTTCCACCCCGTCGGCGCGCACCGCTGCGACGCGCGCGTCGGTTCGCACGTCCACCCCGAGCTCGTTCAGAAGCGCAAGGGTCGCCTCCGAGACGCGCTCGGGAAGCGCGGGCAGAATGCGTTTGGCGCCCTCGATCAGAATGATGCGGATGTCCTTGTCGGCGTCGACCTGGTCGAGCCCGTAAGCAATCACCTCGCGTGAGGTCTGATAGAGCTCGGCCGCCAGCTCCGTCCCGGTTGCGCCTGCGCCGATGATGGCGACATGCAATTGTCCCGGCTTTATCGCGCCGGCCTGCGACTGCGCGCGCAGGAACCCATTCAGCAGGCGATGCTGAAACCGTACCGCCTGTTCCGCAGTCTCGAGCGGAATGGCGTGCTCGGCGGCGCCCGGCGTGCCGAAATCGTTGGTGATGCTGCCGATTGCGATGACGAGCGTGTCATAGGGGACGCTGCGCGGCAGGGCGATCTGGCGGCCCTCCTCGTCAAAAGTCGCCCCGATCTGAACGGTCTTGCTCGCGCGATCGAGCCCGATCATCTCGCCGTAGTGGTAGCGAAAATGGCGCCAGTGCGCCTGCGCGAGATAATTCAGCTGATGCTCGGAAGGATCCATCCTGCCGGCCGCCACCATGTGCAGAAGCGGCTTCCACAAATGCGTGCGGCTCCGCTCGATCAGCGAAACATCGGCGAGGCCACGCTTGCCGAGCGCGTCGCCGAGATGGGTCACGAGTTCGAGGCCCGCGGCGCCGCCGCCGACGATGACGATTCGGTGCCGATGGTCTTCACCCATGCGTGCCGCCTCGCCTTTGAACGCTACCCCCCGACCGTCGCGATGCGCAGATTATTCGTGCCGCCCGGTGTCCCGAAGGGCACGCCGGCGACGACGATGATGCGCTCGCCGGCGCCGGCGAAACCCTCGATATAGGCGTGGCGGCAGGCGCGCTCGGCCATGTCGCGCTCGTCGCGCGCGTCGTCGGTGACGATCGGATGAAGGCCCCAGACAACGCAGAGGCGGCGCGCGACCTGCTCGATCGGCGTCAGCGCCAGGATCGACGAACGCGGCCGCTCGCGCGCGATCCTCAAGCCGGTTGAGCCGGAGCTCGTCCAGGCGCAGATGACCTTGAGCCCCAGCGTCTCGGCGACCTGCCGGGTCGCTTCCGCAATCGCGTCCGCGCCGGTCGCCTCGGGCGTGGCGCGCTGCGAGGCGATGATCGAGGGATAGATGCCCTCCGATTCGACCGCTACCGCGATCCGGTTCATGGTCGCCACCGCTTCGCGCGGATATTGCCCTGACGCGCTTTCGGCCGAGAGCATGATCGCATCGGCGCCCTCGAACACGGCGGTCGCCACGTCCGACACTTCGGCGCGAGTCGGCACCGGCGAGGTGATCATCGATTCCAGCATCTGCGTCGCGACCACCACGGGCTTGCCCATCCGGCGGCCGAGGCGGGTCAGCGTCTTCTGGATGCCCGGCACGCGTTCGAGCGGCATTTCGACGCCGAGATCGCCGCGCGCGACCATGAAGGCGTCCGCCACCGCCACGATCTCCTCGAGCCGCTCGACCGCCTGCGGCTTCTCGATCTTGGCCATCACCAGGGCGCGGCCCTTGGCGATCGCCTTGACCTCGGCCACGTCCTCCGGCCGCTGGACGAAGGAAAGCGCGATCCAGTCGATGTTCTCCTCGAGCGCCGCGATGAGATCGGCGCGATCCTTTTCGGTCATCGCCGAAGTCGGAATCGTCGTGTCCGGGAGGCTCACGCCCTTCTTGTTGGAGACCCGCCCGGCCACCTCGACGACGGTTCTCGCCCACCCCGGCCTGGCCTCGGCGACGCGCAGCATCACCTTTCCGTCATCGATGAGAATCCGGTGGTTCGGCGCGAGCGAGCTCAAGATTTCCGGATGGGGCAGTTGCACGCGCGCGGCGTCGCCCGGCTTAGGATCGCTGTCGAGGGTGAACGCGTCGCTCTTGTGCAGGTCGGCGCCGCCCTCGGCAAATGTTCCGAGCCGCAGCTTCGGGCCTTGCAGATCGACGAGGATGCCGATCGGGCGGCCGGCCTCCTCCTCGAGCGCGCGGATCATCGCCACCCGCTCGCGCATCGCGTCGTGCGAAGCGTGGCTCATGTTGATGCGGAAGACGTCGGCGCCGGCGGCGAACAGCGCCGCGAGGCTTTCGCGGTCGGCCGAGGCGGGGCCCAGAGTGGCGATGATCTTCACGCGGCGGCTTCGACGGAATTGCAAAGGCTCCTCCCCAGAGGCGACAGGATCGCCGTTCGGACTTAGCGCCGCTGCGGCTCGTCACCATGACATTTTCAAGGATTGCACACTATCAAGGATTGGACAGTGTCACGGATTGGACGAGTTCGTCTGATCGGTGAGCTGCACCGTCCAGCTTTTCGCGTCCTTGCCGGTGTCGACCTCGAAAAAGCCGGTGCGGTCGTAGCCGCGCATGAAGCAGTCCTCCCTGCCCTCGATCTTGAACTCGCGGTCGGAGGTGCACATGAAGGCCTTGCCTTTCCACTCGCCGCCGCGCTCGTCCATCGCATAGACATAGTAGAACTGCGCCGCCAGCGCGCCGCGCAACAGCGTCGCGCAGTCGAGCGACTTCAAGTTCCACCAGCCTTCGCTGACCCAGCCCTGGCCGTCGGTATAGGCGAGTGCGACGCTGACGCGGTTGCCGGTGTTGTTGCACATGCGCAGATCGGCCGAGGCCGGGCTCGCAGTGACGAGCGCGAGCGCGAGTCCGGGAAGAAACGCGAATCGGATGAGTTTGGGCAAGAGGGGTCTCGGGTTGCGGCGGCCATAATCGGCGCGCGCATTGCGCTGTCAACCGGCTGGCTCGTTAAGATGTCCACGCCGCGCGCAAAGGACATTTCCCCGCCGCTTACGAAAACCAGTCACGTCCAAGGGGCATGATACGCTCCGTCAATTTGACCCCGCAGAATCCCCGCCGCGGCGACCTCTCAAGAAGCGTCCCAACCAGGTGTCGGCCGGCTGGACACGCGCCGCGCCATCTACCACTTTTGATCAAGACGAAGACCTGTAAACTCTGTTTACAACGTACTCATTTTGCGCTAGCGCTTGACCTAACGGAAGGAGATGCAACTGCCGGATTGCGAAGGGCGCTCAGCCGGCTGATCGGATAGCGGGATTTTAGCCGTTTGGGAGGGTGACCCGGTGGAACTTTTGACACGAATTTCTTTTGGATCTCGAAGAGGGAGGGCTTGTCTTGGATAACGGACGCAGCATTTTCCGGGCCGATGAGGCTGAGGCGCTAATACCGCTCATTGAGGCCAGCGTCGCCGCCGAAGGCGGCCGCACGGATGGTTCCACCGAAACTGTCCGAAAGAATACTGAGGGGTTTATTGCGATTATTGAAAGCCGAATCTTCATAAGCGAGTGTATTCGGCGGAGCATGGAGTTAGCGTTTGGATTGCCTATTCAAATCTTTTCGGACGCCAGTGAATTTCAACAGAAGTGTCATAAGTTGCCGAGTTTAATCTTTCTTTCTGATATAGACGAAAGCAACAAGGCCAGCGGCAATGTTTTCGGTACGCTGTCCCAGATCGCGCCGAGCATACCGGTCATTGTCCTCGGCTACAAAAATGACAGTGAAATGGCGAAAGCGGCCATTGGCCATGGCGCAAAAGGATATATTCCGGTAACGCTGGGTTTTGAGATCGCAATCGAGGCGGTGCGTTTTGTTCTCGCTGGGGGCACCTATGTGCCGCTCAACTACCTGCTCGTAAGTTGGCGAGGAGACCTGTCGTCCAATGCCCCTCCGGCGTCGGGGGTGGTCACGCCCCGCGAACTCGCGGTCATTCGCGCGATCCGGAACGGCAAGTCGAATAAAGTCATCGCCTATGAGCTTGGCATGTGTGAAAGCACCGTCAAAGTTCACGTGCGTCGCATAATGAAGAAATTGAATGCGAAGAACCGTACGGACGCGGTTATGAAATCGGAGACCGCTCTAAACGCCTATGCATGACAAGACATGCGTCTTGAGTGTCTACCCACGCCGCGCTACCGCAGACTTATAAACCACGGATGAGCGCGAAAGGCCAGTGCGACCCGGCCCCGGGTAGTAGGGACGAGTGCGTTGTCCTTGGCGAGTTCGTGACAACAGGGCAGCGCCAGCCCTTGCGCCAGTACGACCGGTCGCCGCTCTCGCCGCCGCTACCGGGATGCCACCCGATTCGGGCCCACACCCAACATGAGCGGTCACTCTGGCTGATCGGCGGGCCGTACCTGGAGCATTTCCCACCAGGGATTATGTCGACCTTCCCGCGCCTCGGATAGTGCCGAGAGAAAGTATTCTCGTCTATGGGCGAAATCTGAAGAGCACTTTGGGCAGCGCGAGGCCAAGCGCGATTTGATCCGCCCAATTATTTCCGTAAACCCGTGGCCGCAGCTCGGGCAGAGGACCGGCCAGGAATCATCGTCATCGTACATACTCGCTCCCACCATTAACTAGGGCCGTGGAAGAGGCCGCCTTATCTCCAACGGGGTCTTAAGAGATTTGTTCCGACACTGATTCATAGTTATTTCTTCATAGTCGTTAATTCTTCATGGTCACTTTCCTTCGATTGAATTTTTCGCCATGACCGCCACTGGCCCCACTTGGGGAATGCTGGATTAAATAGTGTAAGCAAGGGACGCGACGTCGCCAATATCCAAATCTGACGAGATCATAGCACGAACATTGCAGCATTCGCTCCAACTGCCGCCTCCGATATCCACCATCGGCTGACGACGCCGATATTTCCCGCCTCCAAGCCGATACGACAATCCATTCCCGATTCGCAAGAATACGCGCAAGGACTGACTGTGGGTAGAATGGCCTTTGAGATTTACCCGCCGCGAGGGCGAGTCCCGGAGGAAACGCGAATAGGATGAGCTTCGGCAAGAGGGGTCTCAGCTTGCGGCGGCCGTAATCGGCGCGCGCATTGCGCTGTAAACCGGCTGGCTCGTTACGCTGTCCACCTCTGGCCAAGAGGACATCTCACCGTCACGCCTCTTACGAATGCCGGTCATGTCGAACCGTCATGATGCGCCCCGTCGGTTTGACCCCGCGGAAACCCCCTCCCGGGATCTCTCAAAAAAGCGGAGCGAACACAATGTCGAAGACAATCGGCGTCTCACTTTTCGCCCTCGTGATCGCCAGCTCGGCGCATGCCCAGCAGATCGGCGACGTTTTCTATATCGCTCTCGAGAATCACAACTTTACGCAGCCCGGCGGACCCGGGACGGGCTCGCCGCAGCAGCTTTTCGGAAACGCGGCCGCGCCCTACCTCAACAGCCTCGTCACCCCCGGCAATCCAAACGCCGCGCAGGTCTCATATGCCAGCAATTACGTGAATGTCTTCCAGGGCGGCACGGCCGTTCACCCGTCGGAGCCCAATTACGTCTGGATGGAATCGGGTATGGCGGGCCCGCCGCCGAGCGGCCCCTGGAATGACAACGACCCCTATCCAAACAATATCGTCAACGCGCCCAACCTGAGCAATCTTCTTCAGAATAAATACGGAACCTCCGGGTGGAGGTCTTACCAGGAGGACATCGACCTCGCCACAAACTCGATGGGTCAACTGACGAACACCGTCCTGCCGAAAGACCAATGGACGGTGCCGCTCAACTCGCTTTCCGGCACGTCGCCGGCCTACACCAATGCCTACAACGGCAGCGACCAATATAACTACGCGGCGAAGCATGACCCACAGGTTTTCTTCACCGCCACCAACGGGGGGAACAACACGACGCCGAGCAATCCCGAGGCGAAGTATTATGCGCCATTGCAGCAGTTGCAGACCGACCTCAACAACAACACGGTCGCGCGCTACAACTGGATTACGCCGGATCAGTACAACGAAATGCACTCTTCGCTCAATACGGATTTCACCTACAACGGCGTCACCTATATGCACAACACTGACCAAGAGGCAGTTGCGCTAGGCGACAACTTCCTGTCGATTATCGTGCCGGAGATCGAAGCCTCTCAGGCCTACAAGGACAACGGCGAAATCGTCATCTGGAACGACGAGACCGAAGGCGGGAACGGGCCGGGCTACACGTCGACCGAGATCATCATCTCGCCGCTCGCCAAGGGCAACGCCTATACGAACGACATCGCGTACAACCACTCCTCCGATCTGGCGACGCTGCAGCACATATTCGGAGTGGGCGGCGACGCCCTCTTTCTCGGAGGCGCGGCCGGCGCGACCACGCTGAGCGATCTGTACCTGCCCGGAGCGATCCCCAACGGCGTCCCGGAGCCTTCGACCTGGG
The DNA here is from genome assembly GCA_963787135.1 of uncultured Alphaproteobacteria bacterium. Classification (GTDB taxonomy): domain Bacteria; phylum Pseudomonadota; class Alphaproteobacteria; order Rhizobiales; family Beijerinckiaceae; genus Roseiarcus. The sequence goes on from CAWBBW010000036.1 coordinate 82,389, forward strand.
CGATGATGCTCATGGGCTTCGCGGGCCTGGCGGCGGCCGGTTATCGCCGCAAGGCCGGCGGCGCGGCGCGGCCGGCACTCGGCTGAGGCACGACCACTTCCTGAAAAAGGGCGGCCGCGCGGAGTCGGACCGCGCGGCCTTTTCATTGCGCGCGGCGGCCCCTCTTCGGGAATTGCTATCGAGTCACTTCGCCCGTCTTGGCGTCGACTGTTATCGCGTGCCCGGCGGGATGCTTGAAGTCAAACATCGCGTCCAGCGGGCCGGCAAGCTCATCGAAGGATTGGTCGCCCAACCGGCCGAGGCTCCAGTTGTCCTCGACAAAGCGCAATATCGACGTCAGGTCGGTTAACGCGTGGTCGACGGAATTGACCCGGGAATAGGGCGAGATCGCGAGTAGCGGCAAACGCGCGCCATAGCCGCATCGCGCGGGATAGGCTGTGGAGGCCGCGTTGCCGCACTTTCCGGAGCCATTGAGGGCATCGACGTCCGCGACCGCCGAACCGTTGAGGATTGGCGGCATCACATGATCGTACCATCCGTCAGAGTCGTCGTAGGCCACGATGATGGCAGTGTCCTTCCAGGACGGCGATAGCTCGACCGCATTGACGAGCGCGACGAGGAAGGCCTGCTCGTCGATCGGATTGGAATAGCCGGCATGACCGTCCTGGTATCTTTTCGCCTTGACGAAGCTCACCGCCGGTAGCCGGTCCCTCCCGAGAACCTCGAAGAAATCGGCGAGATCGTACTGGTGGTTGGCCTGGTCACTCCGGCCGATCATATCGACGGAACTCGGCGGCAGATGGTGCGGATTGGCGGTCTGCTGAAAGTACTGGAAGGGCTCATGGTGCGGGCTGTAGTCCGGCACTTCACGTCCAGCCAGGTTCCTCGACTTCGCGCCGCACACAGCCTTGCCGCCCTCGTTCTCCGTCGGTCGGAAGCCGCCCTGGAACCAGCCCCATGTGATGTCCTTCGCATTCAAGAGATCACCGACGTTCCGCCCGCTCATGGCGAGAAGGCCGCCCTTTGAACTCGAGCAATCGTCGAATTGCGGATCCGCGTCGCCGATCACGGTGCCCTGCACAGTGACCGCCTCGTCGCGGGCTTTGAGGTCTTCGGCGTTGCGCCGTGGGTGTTGCCGGCGATGAGATTCAGCGCGCCTGGCGTGGAAGGTCCGAAAGTGGTGTCGAACGAATTGTCGCTCATCGCGAAATTCTGCGCATAGTTCCAGAGGGCCGTGACCGTATTGCCATCGAAATAGGCCATGACTCCGTTGCTGTCGCAGTCCTTCTGGCCGCCATAGGCCGAGGTAAATTCGACGAACTTGTCCATGAGACCGCCATCGAAGGCCTGCTGTTCGGGCGTGTAGTCATGATCCATGTCGCACGTCACGGCCTGCTGGGGGGATAGCCGGATCGGGTTGGCCTTGTTCGGATTGTGGAGGAGCAGCGCCTCGGTCAGGCCGTTGACAGTCGGTGTGCCAGACGCCGCCGCGAAGGGCGTCTCGCCCGGCAGGTTCAGGGCTTTTGGGTAGGCGCCGAAGTAGTGATCGAAAGAGACATTTTCCTGAAAGACCACGATCAGATGCTTGATTGGCGTGGCGGTCGCTTGCGCCGCGGCGGGACCTCTCCCGCCGACGGTCGCCAATCCGAGCGTTGCGACAACGCAACTGGAGCGAACGGCCTGCCAGTAATTCGTCACGGGATTTTCCTGTGCCTGCGGACGACGCGAACTTGCTCGGCAAGGGATAGCACTGGGATTGGCGTTTTGAGAGTCCCGCGCGTTTTGGGGGATCCGGACGCCTCTCCTACTCCGTCTGCCGGCCGCGCGCATCAAGGCCCGGCGCCGCTCGACGGGAATAGACGAATCGTCGATGATCGACCGATGAGCCGGATCGCCTTGTCTTTGTGCGTCGCCACAGCGTTCGCGCTGGCGCTCGCTTCGCCCGCGCGGGCGGATTTTTCGTCCTGCGTCGCGTCGCTGCGGGCCGATGGAGCGCGCGCGGGCGTGTCGAGCCAGACGCTCGAGGCGGCTTTCAACGGGCTTCAGCCCGACATGAAGGTGCTCGAATTCGAGAAGCAGCAGCCGGAGTTCAAGACGCCGATCTGGGACTATGTCGATGGCCTCGTCGACGAGGAGCGCGTGGCCGACGGCAAGGCGGCGATGGCCGCAAAACGCCCATGCGCTCGCCCGCGCGGAGCAAACCTACGGCGTCAGCCGATATATGCTCGCCGCCATCTGGGGGGTCGAGTTCGAATTTCGGCACGGAGATGGGCAACCGGCCGCTGGTGCAGTCGCTGTCGACGCTCGCCTGCTTTGGCGCGCGGCCCGCCTATTTCCGCTCAGAGCTGATGGCGACGTTGAAGATCATCGACCGCGGCGACATTCCGGCCGAGAAGCTGGCGGGCTCCTGGGCGGGGGCGTTCGGGCAGACCCAGTTCATGCCCTCGAGCTACTTGAGGCTCGCGGTCGCAGGCTCCGACGGGCGTCGCGACATCGTCGATTCGGCCGACGATGCGCTGGCCTCGACCGCCAATTATTTCGTCAAGTCCGGGTGGCGCTCCGGCGTTCCCTGGGGATTCGAGGTCAAGCTGCCGGAAAATTATTCCGGCCCCTCGGGGCGGAAGGCCAAGCAGCCGATGTCCGCCTGGGCGGCGCGGGGGATCACGCGCGTGGATGGGCGATCGTTGGGCGAAGGTGAGGCCGGGCTCCTCCTGCCCGCGGGCTCCGCCGGGCCGGCCTTTCTGGTGACGCACAACTTTGACGTCGTCTACTCCTACAACGCCGCCGAATCCTATTCGCTCGCGGCTTGCGTGCTCGCTGACCGGCTGGCGGGCGGCTCCGGCATCGTCACGCCCTGGCCGACCGACGATCCGGGCCTCTCTCGCGCGGGGCGCCGCGAGCTGCAGACACTATTGGCCAGGCATGGCTACGACGTCGGCGAGCCCGACGGGGCGATCGGCGCCAAGACCAAGGCGGCGATCGCCGATTTCGAGCAGAAGCAGGGCATGCCGGTCAACGGCCGCGCGTCGCAGAAAGTGCTGGAAGCGCTGCGAAGGTAGGGGCGTTTTCCCTTGAAAAGAAGGCGCATGGATCCGGCCGGGTGAGACCCCATGAGCGACAGACTTCGACGTCGTAATCATTGGCGGCGGCGCCGCGGGCATTGGCGCTGCGCGCGAACTGGCGGCAAGCGGACGCTCGGCGCTCTTGCTCGAGGCGAGCTCCCGCCTCGGCGGCCGCGCATGGACCTATGAGATTGCCGGGCAGCGGCTCGATCTCGGCTGCGGCTGGCTGCACTCGGGCGACCGCAATTCCTGGACCCGCATTGCCGAAGAGGCCGGCCGGCTCGTGGATCGGCGGCCGCCCAAGTGGGGGGTCCAGTACCGCCATCTCGGCTTCTCGCCGGACGAGCAGAAGGCGGCGAGAGGGGAATTCGCCGCCTGGATGGAGCGGCTCACCGTCAAGCCGCCGCCGAGCGACTGCGCGGCCGATGCGCTGACGCCGGGCGGGGAATGGAACGGCTACCTCCAGGCGATCAGCGGCTTCATCAGCGGCGCGAGGCTGGAACGCATCTCCGTGGCCGACTACCTCGCCTATGACGATGCCTCGACGGACATCAACCTGCGCGCGGCCGGCGGATACGGCGACTCTGATCGTTTCAAGCCTTCCGACCAAAACCGCGCTGCGTCTCGCCGCGCCGGTCGAGGGAATCGAGCTCGAGCCGCAAGGCGTCGCGGTCGAGACGCCGGCGGGAACAGTTCGCGCACGGACCGCGATCCTGACAGTGTCCACCGCCGTTCTCGCCAGCGACGCGATCAAGTTGCCGAACGGCCTCGACGCGTGGCGCGAGGCGGCGAGCTTTCTGCCCCTCGGCCGCGACGAGAAGCTTTTCCTGGAAATTGTCGGCGAGAGCCCGTTTGCGCCGGAGACCCACGAGCTCGGCAATCCGCGCGATCCGCGCACGGCCGCCTACTATATCCGGCCGTTCGGCCGGCCGGTGATCGAATGCTTCTTCGGCGGTGAAGGCGCCGAGATGATCGAAAGGAATGGTCCGGCAGCCGCCTTCGACTACGCCATCGGGCAGCTCGTCGCGCTCTTCGGGAACGAGGCCCGAGCGAACCTCCGTCCCCTCGCCGCCTCCTCCTGGAGCCGCGCCACTCGCATCGGCGGCGCCTACAGCTACGCCTTGCCCGGCCGCGCTGCGGCGCGCCAGGCGCTGGCCCGCCCCTTCGAGGATCGATTGTTCTTTGCCGGAGAAGCCACGAGCGGCCAAGACTTCTCCACCGCGCACGGAGCCCACGACAGCGGGGTGCGGGCGGCCAGGGAGGCGCTCGCGGCGCTTGAGGCGACAGGCGGCTGACTCACCGCTGATGCGCTGTACGCAACCCGCATTACGTGACCGCAAAAGCTCGCTAAGAATGCCCGATCGTTAGCTGGCGGGGCGGGCAACCATGGAAGTAGCGTATGTGTCGGCGATTTCGGCGCTTGCCGGGTCGGTGATCGGCGGTCTGACTTCCGGCTACACGACCTGGCTCACCCAGCGCACGCAGGCGCGGGCGGGCATGATCGCACACGATCTCGCCCGCCGCGAGGATCTGATCCGGGATTTCATTGTCGCGGCGTCCAAGACGTATGGCGACGCCATCGTGAACAGCGAGCCCAAGATGCCCGAGCTGGTCGATCTCTACGCCATGGTCAGCCGGATGCGCGTGCTCAATATGCCACGGTCGGTCGCATGCGCGGAGGGTGTCATGACCGCGATCATCGACACGTATTTTGCGCCAAACCGGACGGTCGCCGACATTCGCGAACTCTTGAAGAAGGGTGGAGCCGTCGATCCCCTGAAGGACTTCAGCGAGGCGGCGCGTCAGGAACTGGGCGCGTTCGCGTCGCTTTAGGGCGGCTCCGTCGCCTGCAGCGGCGAGGCGGGTAGCGCGGATCAGGGCTCGGGGTTTATCTCTTCCGCGGCGCGCTGTCCGGCGCCAGGACCAGCTCCGCATCGTCGACGACATAGGGCACATGCCGGTAGTCGCGAATGAAACGGATCCGGCCGTCGGCCCATTCCAACCACATGAAGGAGCTGGGCTTCGCCGCCTCGGGATCATCCCAGACCGCGATCACTTCGCGGCCCTCGAGCCAGGCCGGGCCGACCCGCGCCGGGGGCTCGCGCGAGTAGATGCTGAAGAACATGCCGACCTCGGCGCGGCCGGCGCGCGGCGGGTAGGCCGACTGGATCAGCCGCACATCGTCGGCGAGCATCGCCCGCAAGCCGTCCCAGTCGCGCTGGTTGAAGAGGGCGGCATAGCGGGCGACCGCGGCGGAGGGCGGGCGCGGCGGGGCTTCGACCGGCGCCTTGGCGTTAATGACTTTGAGCCGGGCTCGCCCGCGGGCGAGGTGGGCTTTGACAGCGTTGACCGTGAGGTCGAGCATGGCGGCGATGTCTTCCAGGGACTGGTCGAGCACGTCCTTCAGGATCACCACGCTGCGCTGCATGGTCGGAAGCTCGACGAACCGCGACACCGCCGTCTCGACCGCTTCCCGCCGCATCAGCGCCTCCAAAGGATCCGGGCCTTCCGGATCGGCGACCTGGTAAGCCGCCTCGATCGGCTCGGTCGCGCGGATCGCTTTGGCGCGCATGAGGTCCAGCGCCCGGTTGTGGGCGATCCGGAAGAGCCACGCCCGCAGCGACGGCGCCTCCTGCAGCCCGTCCAATGCGACCAAGGCGCGGGCGAAGGCGTCCTGCACCACGTCCTCGCCGTCGATCACCGAGCCCATCAGGCGGGCTGCGTAACGGTGAAGCTCAGGCCTGAGCTCGGCGGCGAGCGCCAGGAGATCGGCGTGACGCGCGGCCGGCGGCGAGGATGGGCCTCCGTTCAAGCCGCCTCTCCCTCCAGGACCGTGATGCCGGTATCGCCCTTGAGACCGAAGGCGACGCCGGTCGCGTATTGCGGATCGTCCAGCACCGCGACCAGATGGTCGCCGAACTTGCGGGGCGGCAGCGGCGCGCCGAACCGGGCCAGGAACGCCTCGCGGTCGAGACCCGCCGCCTTGGCATAGACTTTGGAGGCATTGTCGCCGACGCCCGTCCCGCCGATGATCTGCTGCGGCACGATCGCCTGGAAGCGGATGCCGAGCCCCTTCTGCTTAGCGACCCCATTGGCGTATTTGGCCATCAGCCAGAGCATGCGCTTGGCGCCGGCGTAGCCGCCCGAGAGCGGCGATCCGTTCTCCGCCGCGCCGCTCGAGCCCACAAGGACGCGGGCGCCCGGCGCGAGCGGAAGATTGAGCGCCGCCTGGATCCAGTAGAGCCCGGCCTTCACGTCGGTCTCCCACGGCAGCGGTGAAATCCGTCCAGCTCAGCTGATCCAACCGGCCCATCGGCGGCGTTGCGCCCGCGTTCAGCACGAGGATGTCCGGCCGGACCTCTGCGAGGATGCGCTGGGCGGCGCCCTGGTCAGTGATGTCGGCCGGCGCCACGGCGACGCCGAGCCTCTGCTTGACGCTTGCGAGGGCGTCCTTGTCGCGCGCCACGACGGTCACCCTGGCGCCCTCATCCACCAGGGCCTCGACCAGCCCGAGCCCGAGGCCCTTGCTGCCGCCGGTCACCACGATCGTCTGGTCCTTGAGGGTCATCGCTCTTGCTCCCTTATCTCCCGCTGAGGTTTGCCGGACTCTGGAGCTAGGACGTTTGGGGCCGAGGAAAAGAGTCACCCGCAATCGCTCCGCTGAAGCATTGTGCGATTAGATGGAATCGAGGAGCGGATTTCTCTGACCGTTCGGCGCTAGGCCATGCAGAGTATGCATATCTTTGACGCCTGGCGTACGCTCTTTCGCGGCAGCGGTCGCCCTCTTCGCCCGCCTGTTACCGCCCCGATAAGGGCAAATTGCCTCCTGTTATCCTCCTGTTATCTTTACGAGCCTGCAGGTCTGTTGATTAGCGCAAGCGATTGCAGAATCAGAATATTATTGGATTCTGGTCGGGCCAGGACAACCCTCCTCTCCCTGTTTTCTTCCTTTAACAGGGTGAAAATGGCGCGGCGTGATCCTCTGTGCATGCGCCGGTCGCATAGCTTCACAACCGGGCAGAGTCCATCCAGAAGCAAACGGCGCACGGGGCGGTCGTCGACCGCGCCGGCCGGGTCAACGCCCTGGCCCCTGGAGTACCTCAGGTGATGACGCTCGGCGCCTTGCGTCCCGTGCGCGCCTCGATCCCTGCAAGCTCCCTCGAGAGGGCGATCAGATCGGCCAGCGTCGCCTGGGTGTCCTCCTCGAGGTCGCCGGTCGGCGGCTCGTAGCGCTCGATGTAGAGGCGCAGCGTCGCGCCGACCGTGCCTGTGCCCGAGAGGCGGTAGACGATGCGCGAGCCGCCTTCGAACATCACCCTGATGCCCTGGTGGTCGGCAATCGAGCCGTCGACCGGATCGTGATATTCGAAGTCGTCGGCCGCCTCGACCTTGAGCGCGCCGAACGACTTGCCTGGCAACGTGGTTATCGCCTCGCCCAGCGCCTCCATCAGGCCCCCGGCCGCCTTGAGATCGATCTCGTCGTAATCGTGCCGGGTGTAATAGTTGCGCCCGTAAGTGCGCCAGTGGTCGCGCACGACGTCGATTGCGGGAATGCGCCGGTTGGCGAGGATCGAGAGCCAAAGCAGCACCGCCCAGATGCCGTCCTTCTCGCGGATATGGTTCGAGCCGGTGCCAAAACTCTCCTCGCCGCAGAAAGTGGCGAGCCCGGCGTCGAGCAGATTGCCGAAGAATTTCCAGCCTGTCGGCGTTTCGTAGTGACGGATGCCGAGCTTCTCCGTGACGCGGTCGGACGCCGCGCTGGTCGGCATCGAGCGAGCGACGCCGGCGAGGCCGTTGGCGTAGCCGGGCGCAACGCGCGCATTCGCGGCCAGGATCGCCAGCGAGTCGGAGGGCGTGACGTAAATGCCACGCCCGAGGATCATATTGCGGTCGCCGTCGCCGTCCGAGGCGGCGCCGAAATCGGGCGCGGCGGCGGACAACATAAGGTCGTAGAGGTCCTTCGCGTAAGTCGGATTGGGATCCGGGTGATGGCCGCCGAAGTCGGGCAGCGGCGTGCCGTTCACGACAGAGCCCGCGGCCGCCCCGAGCTCGTTCTCGAAAATCGCATGCGCGTAGGGCCCGGTCACCGCGTGCAGGGCGTCGAACCGCATCGTGAACCCGGACGCGAAGAGAGCGCGGATTGCGGCGAAATCGAACAGCGTCTTCATCAGCTCGAGATATTGGGTCACCGGATCGACGATCTCGATCGTTGCGTTCTCGATCTCGACCGAGCCAAGCCGGTCGATGTCGAAGTCCGGTGCGTCCGAGATCTTGTAGGCCTCGATCTGCTTGGTCCGGGCGAAAATCGCCTCGGTGATCGATTCCGGCGCCGGGCCGCCGGCGCTGATATTATATTTCACGCCGAAATCGCCGTCAGGGCCGCCGGGATTGTGGCTGGCGGAAAGGATGATGCCGCCGAAAGCGCCGAGATGGCGGATTAGCGCCGAGACCGCGGGCGTCGACATGATGCCGCCCTTGCCGATGACGATGCGGCCGAAACCATTGGCGGCGGCGATTTTCGCGACGATCTGGATCGCCTCGCGATTGAAGTAGCGGCCATCTCCGCCGACCACGAGCGCCTTGCCGGCAAAACCTTCGAGCGAGTCGAAGATCGACTGGATGAAATTCTCGAGATATCCCGGCTGCTGGAAGACGGGCACTTTCTTGCGCAGGCCCGACGTGCCGGGCTTCTGATCGGGAAAGGGTTTGGTCGCGACGGTTCGGATCATGGACGGCGTCTCCCCGTTCGGCGCCCGGGCGCCCCATTGCAAGTCTAGGGGCCGGCGACGGCCTCGGCAACGCTGCGCCTTGACCAAAAGATGAATGCCTTTACACGAATTGTGAAACTTTCGTTGCCGATAATGAGCTATGGAGTCGTTGTCGAGGAATTGCACCAAGGAGGCTCGCTGATGGGGCGCAAGTATTTCGGCACGGACGGCATCCGCGGCCGGGCCAACGTCAAGATAACCGCCGAGGTGGCGATGAAGGTCGGCCAGGCGGCCGGCCTCGCCTTCCAGCGCGGCGACCATCGCCATCGGGTCGTCATTGGCAAGGATACGCGCCTCTCGAGCTACATGATCGAATACGCCCTCGTAGCCGGCTTCACCTCGGTCGGCGCCGACGTGCTGCTGCTCGGCCCTGTTCCCACGCCCGCGGTTGCAATGCTGACCCGCTCGATGCGCTGTGATCTTGGGGTGATGATCTCGGCTTCACACAATCCCTTCGAGGACAACGGCATCAAGCTCTTCGGGCCGGACGGCTTCAAGCTCTCGGACGAGGTCGAGACGCGGATCGAGGCGCTCATGGACGGCGATGTCGCGCCGATGCTCGCCCGCGCACCCGACCTCGGCCGCGCCAAGCGCATCGACGACGTCCAGGCCCGCTACATCGAATACGCCAAGCGGACCCTCAATCGCGACGTCACGCTGGACGGCCTGCGCATCGTCGTCGACTGCGCCAACGGCGCCGCCTACAAGGTCGCGCCCGAGGCGCTATGGGAGCTGGGCGCCGAAGTGATCAAGATCGGCGTCGACCCGAACGGTCTCAACATCAATCTGGAAGTGGGGTCGACCGCGCCCGAGGCGCTCGCGCGCAAGGTTCGGGAGATGCGCGCCGACGTCGGGATCGCGCTCGACGGCGACGCCGACCGCCTGGCGATCGTCGACGAGAAGGGTCACGTGATCGACGGCGACCAGGTGATGGCCGTGATCGCCGAGAGCTGGCGCGACGACGGGCGACTGTCGAAGCCCGGCATCGTGGCGACGGTGATGTCCAATCTCGGCCTCGAGCGGCATTTGGCGACCCTCGGCCTTACGCTCGAGCGCACCGCGGTCGGAGACCGCTACGTGATCGAACGGATGCGCGAGAAAGGCTACAATGTCGGCGGCGAGCAGTCGGGTCATGTGATTTTCTCCGACTATTCGACGACGGGCGACGGCCTCGTTTCGGCCCTCCAGGTGCTTGCGGTCGTGCACAAGCTCGGCAAGCCCGTCAGCGAAGTCTGCCACCGCTTCGATCCGCTTCCGCAGATCCTGCGCAACGTGCGCTTCAACGGCGGCAAGCCGCTGGAGAATCCCTCGGTCGCCAAGGCGATCGCCGACGCCACCGCCCGGCTCGGGAGCCGCGGGAGACTCGTCATTCGCCCGTCCGGCACCGAACCCGTCATCCGCGTGATGGGCGAAGCGGACGATCGGGCGCTGGTCGATTCGCTCGTCAGCGATGTGTGCGAGGCGGTGGCCGGCGCGGCTTAGGTCCCCCAGTATCCCCGGGCGGCCCAATAGGCGAAGGCCTGCGACAGCTGCGCGATGCGGTTGAAGTTGGACTGCTCGAACAGCGGCTGATCGACAGCCTGCGGGTAATAGGGGTTAGTCGCACGCAGCGGGTGCGAGACGCCGTCGATCGTGACTTGGCCGACCATCTGGTCGATGTTCTGGACCGGGATGCCGAAGCCGCCGCTCGGGCCGGACCCAAGCATCGCATAGTCGATGGTGACCGAGACAGCCGCGCCGGGATGGCCCTGTTCCGCAAAGGCTCGCGCGAGCGCGCCGGGAAGCGTCTGCGCGACCCAGGCTGCGGTCGGGTCGCCGGCGTTCTCACGCAGAGGCGTGACGTCGACGTGAATGCCGTCGGCCGCGGCAACATGCCTCGCCAGCGCCGCACGAGAGAAAACGATCGGCACAGCTGCGAGGGCGCCGAGCACAACACGGCGAGTGACTTCAAATCGTACCATCGATCTGACCTCCGTCTCCGGCGCCCCCGCCTGGCGCTCCAGAAAGCCCCCACAGACTTAAACGCGCCAAATGCGCACGTGGATCTGTCAGCGCGCGCCGAATTTACCGCGAAATGCGCAGCTCTTAACAAGTCCTTAACTTCGCGGAGAAATTTCTCGCTTTCAAAATTCGCGAATCACCGTAACATGCGTCGTGTTGTCAACCAGCCGAAAGGAGGTGATCCAGTGTCTCATTGTCTTCAGCCCCGTGTGATCGACAAGGCCTGGGTTATTGTCCCTGCGAAGGAATTTCGCGCGTAGCGTTCGCTAGGCAAGACCTTAAGGCCCGGGCGAGCTAGCGTGGGCGCGACAATGGAAGAGCCGTTCCGATAAGGGGCGGCTCTTCTCTTTGGCGGGTTCCAAACGGCTCATTGGAGAGCGACAGGAACTCGATGGCAAAGGGCCTCGTCGCTCACGCTGCTCAGCGCTGCAGAGCGCGCCGAGTCGAGTAAGAAGCGGCGAGAAAATGGGCGCCCGGCCGAAGCCGGACGCCCTGATTTTCGGGCCTCGTTCCGCCTCAGTGAGTGGCGGCCACGTCCGCGCCGATGCCGGTCTGCGAGCGCACATATTGCGCCTCGAACGCCGCCTGCTCGGCCATGGCCTGCTTCGATTTGTCGGTGATCGAGAAGAGCCAGCAGCAGAAAAAGGCGAGCGGCATGGTGAAAAGCGCAGGCGATACATAGGGGAACATTGCCGACCCCTTCGGATTGCCGAACACCGTCTCCCAGATCGCCGGACTTACGATCGTCAGCACGAGCGCGCTGACCAGGCCGGCGAAGCCGCCAATCACCGCGCCGCGGGTCGTGAGCCCCTTCCACAGCATGGAGAGGAAGAGCACCGGGAAGTTCGCGCTCGCGGCGACCGCGAAGGCGAGGCCGACCATGAAGGCGACGTTGATTTTCTCGAAGATGACGCCGAGAACGATGGCGACGATGCCGAGGATCACCGTGGTGATCCTCGACACCCGCACTTCGGTGGCTTCGTCGACTTTGCCGTGCCGGAAGACGCTCGCGTATAGGTCGTGGCTGACGGCGCTCGCGCCCGAGAGCGTAAGGCCCGACACCACCGCCAGAATCGTCGCAAAGGCGACCGCCGCGATGAAGCCCTTCATCAGGTCTCCGCCGACCGCCTGCGCGAGATGGATCGCCGGCATGTTGCCGCCGCCGAGCAGCGGCTTCGTTACGTCGGCGCCGACATGATAGGCCGGATCGGACAGCACGAAGACGATCGCGCCGAAGCCGAGGATGAAGGTGAGGATGTAGAAATAACCGATGAAGGTTGTCGCCCAGAACACCGACTTGCGCGCCTCTTTGGCGTTCCCGACGGTAAAGAAACGCATAAGGATGTGCGGCAGGCCTGCGGTGCCAAACATCAGGGCCATGCCGAGCGAGATCGCATTGATTGGGTTGGCGACCTGAGCGCCTGGCAGCAGGATTTTGTCGTGGCCTGGATGGACCTCGATCGCCTTGCCGATGAGGGCGTTGAGGTCGAAGCCGAACCTGACGAGCACGAGGATCGCCATCAGCGTCGATCCGCCGAGCAGGAGCCCGGCCTTGATGATCTGCACCCAGGTGGTGGCGATCATACCGCCGAAGGTCACATAGATGACCATGAGGACGCCGACGACGACGACGGCCCAGAGATAGGGCAATCCGAACAGGAGCTCGATGAGCTGGCCCGCGCCGACCATCTGCGCGATCAGGTAGAACAACACGGTCACCAGCGTGCCAGTCGCCGCGAGCGCCCGGATCGGTGTGGCTTGCAGCCGGTAGGAGGCGACGTCGGCGAAGGTGAACCGGCCGAGATTGCGCAGCGGCTCGGCCATAAGGAACATGATGAATGGCCAGCCGACGAGAAAGCCGATCGAATAGATGAGGCCGTAGTACCCGCTGCCATAAACGAGTGCGACGATGCCGAGGAACGAGGCCGCCGACATGTAGTCGCCGGCGATCGCAAGGCCGTTCTGTAAGCCGGTAATGCCGCCGCCCGCCGCGTAGAAATCCTTGGTCGTATGGGTGCGGCGCGCCGCCCAATAGGTGATGCCGAGCGTCACCAAGACGAAAGCGAGGAAAATGATAATGGCGTTCCAGTTGGTCGGCTGGATCGTGTCGGCCTCGGCGGCGTAGGCCGATCCGGCGACAAGGCTGAACAGGCTGGCGAACGCGCCGGATCGCATGAGGCTTGTCATTATTTCTTCCCCCCGCTCTTGATTGCGTTGACGATGGCGGCGGTCAGATCGTCGTATTGGCTGTTGGCCCGCAGGACATAGATGCCAGTCAGGAGGATCGATCCGAGAATGAGAACCAACCCGATCACGATGCCGATGGTGATGTTGCCCGCGATCCTGGTCGCGATGATCCCTGGCGCGAAGGCGACAACGGCGATGAAGCCGTAGTAGGCGATCAGCGTGATGATCGCGAGCGTCCAGCCGAACGATTTCCGCTCGGAGACGAGCTTCTGGTAGTTCGGATCCGCTTCGATCCGCCGCAGCGTTGATACGTCCATGGGTCTTCCTCCCGAAGCTTATATACTGGTCGACACCGTTGTTGCGGCGCCGAACAGGGCAGATGCGCTTAAACGCGCCGCCTTGAGAATGGCCGCCTGGTCGGCGCCGCCTGCCCCCCGATTCGCCCGGCGCCGTCGGCCTGGCTTTGAATCTGCAGGGATTTCAAAGCGGAAACGCGAAACCGTTACGCCCGTTCGCTCATCTCTCTCTATTGCTCATTTTGGTCGCAATTCAAAGCCGCGTCGACCCGCAATGCTCTAGACAATTTGTCTACTGTGAGGTTTCGCGGCTGGCCTCGGGAACGTTTGTGCGCGCGGCGCCAATCAGGTAAGTTGGCCCCTTGGGGGCAGGCCCCCGGTCCGGACAAGACCAATGGTTGGCTTACGCGGTCCGCATCCCCATATCCCGTCTCCGCGCCCGCGGGTCATGACGGGATTCCACCAGAAAAGGCCACGTGCATGGATTTCCTCAAGCCACGGTCGCACCGCATGAACCGTCGTCGCCGCATCTATGAAGGCAAAGCGAAGGTCCTGTATGAGGGGCCGGAGCCGGGGACGCTCATCCAATATTTCAAGGATGACGCCACTGCGTTCAACGCCAAAAAGCACGAAGTGATCGAGGGCAAAGGCGTTCTGACCAACCGGATCTGCGAGTATCTGTTTCAGCGCCTCAACGACATCGGCGTGCCCACTCATTTCATCCGCCGCATCAACATGCGCGAGCAGCTCATCCGCGAGGTCGAGATCATTCCGCTCGAGGTCGTCGTGCGCAACGTTGCCGCGGGCTCGCTCGCCACGCGCCTCGGCCTCGAGGAAGGCACGCAATTGCCGCGCTCGATCATCGAATTCTACTACAAGAACGACGCGCTCAATGATCCGATGGTGTCTGAAGAACACATCACCGCTTTCGGCTGGGCCGCGCCGCAGGAGATCGACGACATCATGGCGCTGGCCATTCGGGTCAACGATTTCCTCTCCGGCCTCTTCCTCGGCGTCGGCATCCGCCTCGTCGATTTCAAGATCGAATGCGGCCGGCTGTGGGAAGGCGAGAACATGCGCATCGTGCTCGCCGATGAGATCAGCCCCAATTCCTGCCGGCTATGGGACGTGAAGACCAACGACAAGATGGACAAGGATCGCTTCCGCAAGGACCTCGGCGGCATGATCGAGGCCTATACCGAAGTCGCCCGCCGACTCGGCGTCGTGCAGGAGAACGAGGTTCCGCGCGCAGGCGGTCCCCGCTTGGTGAAATAGGCCGGGCCCTCCATCCTGGCGTTTGACGATCAGACCGGCGCGGCTCGTTCCGCGCGGTCTTTTTGTGCCGGCGGGGCGGCGCGCGATCGCGCGTCATTGCGGTAAGCTTCGCTCAGTCGATTGGCGTCGCCGTCCGGTAGCGTCGAATTGCTGCGGATTGAGCCATCGGCTAGAGTTCGGCGACCATTGGGCGCGCGCCCCGAAGCCGGGCCGTCGTGAACAGGGGAGCGCGCATGGCCGCGGGGCCTTCACCGACCGGTGGCGAGATCCACGGACATGATCACGATCACGACGACGGCCGGCCGTCCGACATTGTCTTGCGGGTACGCGCGCTGGAATCGCTGCTGATCGAGAAGGGCTACGTCGACCCGACGGCGCTCGATGTCATTGTCGAGACCTACGAGACGAAAATCGGTCCACGCAACGGCGCCGGGGTGGTCGCCAGAAGCTGGCTCGACCCGACCTATCGCGAATGGCTGCTCGAAGATGCGACAGCGGCGATTCGGTCGCTGGGCTATGCCGGGCGACAAGGCGAGCACATGGTCGCGGTCGAGAACACGGCCGCGGTTCACAACATGATCGTCTGTACGCTCTGCTCCTGCTATCCCCTGCCGGTGCTCGGCCTGCCGCCGGTCTGGTACAAGTCCGCCCCTTACCGATCGCGGGCGGTGATCGATCCGCGCGGGGTGCTTGCCGATTTCGGCGTTTCGCTGCCCCCAGCGACGAAAATCCGCGTCTGGGACTCGACCGCCGAAATCCGTTACCTCGTCGTGCCCATGCGCCCCGCCGGAACGGAGGGTTTCAGCGAGGAGCGCCTGGCTTCCCTGGTGACGCGCGATTCGATGATCGGGACCGGCCTCGCCCTCGATCCCCGGTCGCTCGCGGCGGAGGCGTCATGAACGGCGGCCACGACCTCGGCAGCATGATGGGCTTCGGCCCCGTCGTTGCGGAAGCGGACGAACCTGTCTTCCACGCCGCCTGGGAAAAGCGCGTCCTCGCGCTGAGGAACGCGGCCGGCGCGCTCGGCGAATGGAACATCGACATGGCGCGGCATGCGAACGAGACGCTCCATCCCGTCGACTATCTCTCGTCGAGCTACTACGAGACTTGGCTCAAGGGTTTGGAGAAGCTGGTGGTCGCGCATGGCCTGGCGACGCCCGAGGAAATTGCAGCGGGCCGGGCCCTGCATCCGGCCAAGCCGACGCGTCCGCCCCCTACCGCCGCCGCCATGGCTGAGGCCCTGGCCAGGGGAACGCCCTACGACCGCCCGCCCCTGTCCCCCGCGCTCTTCGCGGTCGCGGACGAGGTCCGCGCGCTCAACATCAACCCCCAGGGACATACAAGGCTGCCGCGTTACGCGCGCGGCAGGCGCGGACATGTCGAGAAGGTCCACGGCGCATTTGTTTTCCCCGACGCGAACGCCCGGGGCCTCGGCCCGAGCCCGCAATGGCTCTATTGCATCCGGTTCTCGGCCGCAGAACTCTGGGGTCGCGACGGCGATCCCGGCCTCGACCTGTCGATCGACGCCTGGGAAAGCTATCTCGAAGGATTTCCTGCGTGATCCCGCGCGACGCAGTCCTTGAGGCCGGCGATGCCCTTCTGCCGATCGCGCGCGAGGACGAAGGTCCGATTTTCAACGAAGCGTGGGAAGCTGAGGCCTTTGCGATGGTGCTTGCGCTGCACGAGGCGAAGCTCTTCAGCTGGAGCGAATGGACGGCGGCGCTGGCGCGCGAGATCGCCACGGTTTCGCGGTCGAGCGATCGCGAGTCGGACAATTCTTATTATCTCCATTGGCTAGCGGCGCTGGAGCGCATTGTGGTCGACAAAGGCGCGACAAGCAGCGAGATCCTGGAGGCGCGCCGGGCCGCCTGGACGCGAGCGGCTGAAGCCACTCCGCACGGGAAACCCATCCTGCTCGCCAACGATCCGCAACCGGAAGGTTCGCCTTCGGCCATGTCGCGATGACGACGCAATCCGGCTGACGGAAGCCGCGGCATGGCCTAGTCTCATCGCGGCGCGCGTGCGCGCGAATGCAGAAAGAGAACGCAAAGAATGAGCGAGACCATCGACAAGCCAGCGGTCTGCGCCTGCCTGCGGGCGGGCGAACCGTTCATCGGCAAGCAGGGCTTTTCCTACGCGCCGGCGATTTCCGCCGAGACGGTCGGCGCGTCGGCCATCCATATGCAGCTGCTGACAATTCCGCCCGGCGCGCGCGCCAGGGCGCACAAGCACCAGTCGCACGAGACGGCGCTCCATGTGCTCACCGGCGAAGTCGGCATGTGGTACGGCGAGCGGCTCGAAAACCACATGGTCAACCGCGCCGGCGATTTCGTCTACATCCCAGCCAACGTTCCGCATCTGCCCTATAATCTGAGCCAGACCGAACCGGCCACCGCTGTCGTCGCGCGCACCGACCCGAACGAACAGGAGAGCGTTATCCTGCTGCCGGAGCTGGAGGCGATCCACACTTCGACCCCGACCCATCGATGAAGCTCACCGATTTCAAAGCCCTGACCTTCGATTGCTACGGCACGCTGATCGACTGGGAATCGGGCATGATCGAGGCCCTGAAGCCGCTCGCCGGCAGGCTCTTCCCCGCCTTGACCCGCGATCAGATCCTCGAGGCGCACGCGCGCCACGAATCTTCGCAACAGATCCAGACGCCGGCCAAGCTCTATCGTGACCTGCTGCCGATCGTCCATCGCCGGCTCGCCGAAGAATGGGGCGTCCCGGTGAGCTGGAGCCAGTGCGTGGCCTACGGCCGCTCGGTGAGTGCGTGGCCGGCGTTCGCCGATTCGGCCGGCGCGCTCCAGTACCTGAAGCGGCATTTTAAGCTCGTGATCCTGTCGAACGTCGACAACGAGAGTTTTGCGGGCAGCAACGAGAAGCTCAAGGTCGCCTTCGATGCGATCTACACCGCCGAGGACATCGGCTCCTACAAACCGTCCGACCGCAATTTCGAGTACATGGTGGCCAAGCTCAAGACGCTCGGAATCGAGAAGGGCGAGATCCTGCACACGGCCGAAAGCCTTTTCCATGATCATGGGCCCGCGAACGCGTACGGCCTCGCCTCCTGCTGGATCCATCGCCGGCAGGGCCAGGACGGCTTTGGCGCGACGATGGTTCCGGGCGACATGCCGAAGTATGATTTCCGCTTCACCAGCATGGCCGACATGGTCAAGGCGCACCGGGAGGCGCTTGCAGGCTAGAGTTGGGCGCAGACAGGCGATCCTCGAGGGCCTCGAGCAGATCATCAGCGCCGGATAGATGTGGGGCAGAGTGGACTTCGGCCTTGCTCGAATCGCCAGGCTGTGACATTTTATGCTGCAGTGCAGCAGTCGTTCGCCGTTCGAGGCGCGGTCTCCTTCGAAAAGGAACGCATTCCGATGATCATCGGCGTTCTGAATCAAAAAGGGGGCGTCGGCAAGACGACCGTCGCCATCAATCTGGCGGCGAGTTTCGCCCATTCCGGGTCGCGGGTTCTCTTGATCGACGCGGATCCTCAGGGCAGCGCGATGGCCTGGTCAAGCACCCGCGAAAGCGAGCCGCCGTTTGCGATCGTCGGCATGGCCAAGCCGACCCTGCATCGCGACCTGGCCCGGCTCGCCGCGAATTATGACGTCACGATCATCGATGGCGCGCCGCGCGTCAACGAGCTCGGGCGCTCGGCGATCCTGGCCAGCGACACCGTGCTCATTCCTGTCCAGCCCTCGCCTTACGACGTGTGGGCGGCGGCCGACACGGTGGAGCTGATCCGCGAGGCGCGCGTGCTCAAGGAAAGCCTCAAAGCCGCCTTCGTGATCAATCGCCGCATCGCCCGAACCGCCATCGGCCGCGACGCCGCGGCGGCGCTCGCGCAATTCGAGGATGTCCCGGTTCTGGCCAGCGTTCTCAATCAGCGCGTGGTCTATGCCGAAAGCGCCGCAAGGGGGCTTTCGGTGATCGAGGCTCAGCCATCGAGCGAGGCGGCGCGCGAAATCGACGCTCTCGCGCGCGAGGTGCTCAGCGCCAGGAAGAGGAAAGCCGCGTGAGCAAGAAGACGGTTTCGTTCGCTATGCCTGCCGGCGCGCCGCGCGCTCGCAAGCCGGAATCCATCGCCCTCGAGGCTCTTTCGGCGTCGCCCAGGTCGGGCGGCGCCCGGCCGGACGACTGGGTGCGCGACCGGGACCTCGCCGCGCCTCCTTGGTTTTCGGACGATGCGCTGGCCCCGCCGCGCATCCTCCTCGATGTCGCCGCCGAGCGCAGCCTGATTGAGGTCCTCTCGCTAAGTTTCCTGATGCCGTTCGCGCTCGGCTGGTTCTGGTGGATCAACGCACTGGCCGGACGCGCGCGCCTTTGACTTCCCCTCACCCCAGCCCTCTCCCGCAAGCGGGAGAGGGGGCGAATACCTTCTGCCGCTCGCGGGAGAAGGTGGCGCGAAGCGCCGGATGAGGGCCTGCTCGCCCTACCCTCCGTGAACCGGCTGCGTCGCGAACCGTGCGCGAGAAACGGGCAGCGCTGGTTCGTCCGCGGCGGCCAGCGCTGCTTGCTGCTCTTCCAGCATCGTCCGCAGAATCTCGAAGCCCGCGTTGAAATTCTTTTCCACCGTCGGCCAGACTTGCTCGTAGAACGGCAGGTCCTTCGGCTTCGGCTTGGCGACGCGGAACTCGAAATGCGTGCCGCCGTCGTCCCTTTCCTCGAACGCGTAGGTCATCAGGAATTTTGGGGCGCCCGGAATCGGCAGAAGGGCGGTCTGGGTTACGTAGTCGAACGGACGCCAGTCGAGGATGTCCTCGATGACGGCGTCCTTGCCGTGCAGGCAATGGTTCTGCGTGCCCGCGCCGCGCCTGCCCTTGACAGCCTTTTCGACGAGGCCGTCGCTTCTCTGCCAGCGGGAGTGATGCGCGGGCAGCGTGACATGCTCCCAGACCGCCGGCCGCGGCGCCGCGAAATCCCTCTCCATCACTGCGAAGGCGTCGGCGCGCCGAACCACATTCCGCGCCGTCCCGCTTTCTCGATTCCACGCCTCTTCGAGGTCGCTGACCCAGCACTTCGTCTCGCCGATATGCTCGATCGGCTCGGAGTGCTCGATGAGGTCCTGCGCTTTCGGGTCGATGCCCATGGCCCGCACGCAGGCGTCGGAATAGAGCGCGTAGGCGTGGCCGCCGAGACTCTTGTTGACGTCGTTCTTGAGCAGGCGATGGACCAGGATCACGTCCCGCCCGGCGAGCTCTTCCCGGCCGGCCATCTTCTGCCGGATGAACTCGCCGTGGTGAACGACGAACTTGACGTCGAGGTTTTGCATGCGGCTGCAGGCCTGGCACTCGCAGCTGTTGGCCTGCTTGATGTTGCGCAGCCGCTTGCGGAAGGCGAAATACGCCTGCTCGATCGAATCCTGCAGGAGCGACCCGTCGACCTTGTCGGCAAGCGCATAGACGAAGGCCGCGTCGCCTTCGAATTTGGCAAGGCGGAACGGCGGGCGTAGCGCCTTGACCAGCGTGTCCATGATGTCGGCGATGATGTCCTGGGCGTGGTCAAGTTCGACCCCGGACACGAAGTTCGTGTAGCCGGAAATGTCAGCAATCACGAAACAGGCCGATTCCGCGGTTGGAAGCATCGCCAATCCCCGCTTGCGCCGACCGGAGGCGCACCCGACGGCCCGCCCGGGCGGCCGGACCCCGAGGAAAGGTACCATCCCATGTGTGAACTGTCGAACCAGCCGCCGGTCCTATGCGCCGCCCGTCAGGCCGCCAGTTGCCTCAGCACGTAAGGCAGAATGCCCCCCGTTGCGGAAATATTCGAGCTCGTCCCGCGTGCGCACGCGGGACGAAGACGCGGTCGTTGCCGGGGCAGCTGTCCCCGTTCAAGCTGCACGCGCCGTGACCTTCATTCCGAGAGCCCTCATCACGCTTAGAAAGCTGGAAAGCTTCGGGTCGCCGTCGGGCGTAAGCGCCTTATAAAGGGCTTCCCGCGACAACCCGGACTCCCTCGCGACCTGCGACATGCCTTTGGCGCGCGCGACGACGCCCAAGGCGTGAGTGATGACGGCGGGATCGCCAGCCTCAAAGGCCGCTTCGATATAAGCTGCGATATCGGCGGTATCTTTAAGAAGTTCCGCCGAATCCCAAGGAGATGTCTCAAGCGCCATCTTTCAACTCCCTCGCCAGAGTCACGGCCCTCGCAATGTCATCGTCCTGCGATTTCTTTTCGCCGCCGCAGAGCAGCACTACGATCGATGCGCCCCGGGATGCGAAGTAGACGCGGTATCCGGGGCCGTAGTCGATCCGCATTTCGCTGACGCCTCCGCCAACCGGGGACATCGCCCGGGTTGCCGAGCGACAAGCGATCGATCCGAATTTGTATTCGAGCCCTGGCGCGCACGTCCCGCAACTCGCGCAACCACTGAAGGAAGGTTGCGGTGCTACGGATTTCCACCATTGGGATAGGATAATCCGGCCGCCCGCATTGTCAACTATAGTTCACAGCCTGACGCGCTTGCCTGGCGACTGGGTGCGCGTCCGCGACCTACACGTGGGTCCGGCGCCGGCGAGCTACGCGTTGGCCCGCTGCGCGTGTTCGCCGTCGATGCTTACCGACGGTAAGGCCGATGTTGGCAAACGCGGATCAACGCGGTGCTGCGCGCACATAGCGCTCCGCGCACAGATGATCAATCGCTGCAAACAACGCCTCGGCCGGGGGCGCGATTGACGCGGCGCTCCATAAGCAGGCCTATGACCTCCGCGCCCTTGACGGGCTTTATTTCGACAGCGCCCGTCAGGCCGCCAGCTGCCTCAGCACGTACTGGAGGATCCCGCCGTTGCGGAAATATTCCAGCTCGTCGAGCGTGTCGATCCGGCAGATGAGCGGCGCCCGCGTGACCCTGCCGTCCGCGTGTCTGATCTCCGCGTGCAGGGTCTGGCGCGGCTTCAGGGAGTCGCCGAGGCCGTGGATCGTCACGATCTCGTCGCCCTTCAGGCCAAGCGACTGCCAGCTCGTCCCCTCCTCGAACACGAGCGGCAGCACGCCCATGCCGACGAGGTTCGAGCGGTGGATGCGCTCGAAGCTTTGCGCGATGACGGCGCGGACGCCGAGCAGCTTCGTGCCCTTGGCCGCCCAGTCGCGCGACGAGCCGGTGCCGTATTCGCGGCCCGCGAACACGACGAGCGGAACTTTTTCGGCCTGGTAGCGCATGGCGGCGTCATAGATGGCCATCCGCTCGCCCGAAGGCCGGTGGATGGTGAAGCCGCCCTCGACCACGTTGCCCGCCCCATCCTTCACCATCTGGTTCTTGATGCGGATGTTGGCGAAGGTGCCGCGCATCATCACCTCGTGATTGCCGCGCCGCGTGCCGTACTGGTTGAAGTCCACGGGGCGCACCTGATGCTCGACGAGATACTGCCCCGCGGGAACTCGCGGCCTTGATCGAGCCGGCGGGAGAGATGTGGTCGGTGGTGATCGAATCGAGGAAGAGCGCGAGGATGCGTGCGTTCTCGATTTCGGCGACCGGCGCCGGCGTCTTCGTCAGGCCCTCGAAATAGGGCGGGTTCTGGACATAGGTCGACCCCATGTCCCAGGCGTAGGTCAGGCCGGCCGGCGCCTTGACCTTGCGCCAGTTGGCGTCGCCGTCGAACACGCTCGCGTACTTTGTCTTGAACATCTTGGCGGTGATGGTCGCCTCGACGAGGTCGTGGACCTCCTCGGTCTTCGGCCAGATGTCGGCGAGATAGACGGGCTTGCCCTGCTTGTCGGCGCCGATCGGATCGCGCGTGAGGTCAACCTGCATCGAGCCCGCCAGCGCGTAGGCGACAACGAGCGGCGGCGAGGCGAGATAATTCGCCCGCACGTCCGGATTAACCCGCCCCTCGAAATTGCGGTTGCCCGACAGCACCGCCGCCGCGACCAGATCGTGCTTGGCGACGGCCGCCGAAATCTCGGGCGCGAGTGGGCCGGAATTGCCGATGCAGGTGGTGCAGCCGAAGCCGACGATGTTGAACCCGAGCTTGTCGAGCGACTTCTGCAGGTCGGCTTCCTTGAGATAATCCTGCACGACCTGGCTGCCGGGCGCGAGCGAGGTCTTGACCCATGGCTTGACCGTGAGGCCCTTGGCGACCGCGTTGCGGGCGACAAGGCCCGCCGCCATCATCACGCTCGGGTTCGAGGTGTTGGTGCAGGAGGTGATGGCGGCGATGACCACGTCGCCATTGCCGAGATCATAGTTGGTCCCCTCGACCTTGTGGCGTTCCAGGAGCGCGTCGTTCTTCTTGAACTCGCTGGCCATCGCCTGCGCGAAGCCCGCCTTGGCCTCGGCGAGGACCACGCGGTCCTGCGGACGCTTGGGGCCGGCGAGCGAGGGGGTCACCTCGCCGAGATTGAGCTCGAGCGTATCGGTGAACACCGGATCGGGGGCAAGCCTGGTGCGATAGGTCCCCTGCGCCTTGGCGTACACCTCGACCAGCGCAATGCGCGAAGGCTTGCGCCCTGACGTCTTGAGATAGCTCAGGGTCTGCGCGTCGATCGGGAAGAGGCCGCAGGTCGCGCCGTATTCCGGGGCCATGTTGGCGAGCGTCGCACGGTCGGCGACCGACATCGCATTGAGGCCGGGACCGAAAAACTCGACGAACTTGCCGACGACGCCCTTCTTGCGCAGCATCTGGGTGACGGTCAGCACCAGATCGGTCGCGGTGACGCCTTCGCGCAACTCGCCAGTGAGCTTGAATCCGATCACTTCCGGCAGCAGCATCGAGAGCGGCTGGCCGAGCATCGCCGCCTCCGCTTCGATGCCGCCGACCCCCCAGCCGAGCACCGCAAGCCCGTTGACCATGGTGGTGTGGCTGTCGGTGCCGACCAGCGTATCGGGGTAGGCGACCTCGACCGTCTTGCCGTCGCGCTTCTCCTTCGACGTCCAGACGGTCTGGGCGAGATATTCCAGGTTGACCTGATGGCAGATGCCGGTGCCGGGCGGCACCACTGAGAAGTTGGAGAAGCCCTGCTGGCCCCACTTGAGGAATCGATAGCGCTCCTGGTTCTGCTCGTATTCGCGCGCCACGTTCTGCGACAGCGACTTGCCGGTGCCGAAATAGTCGACGACGACCGAATGATCGATGACGAGGTCGACCGGCACGAGTGGATTGATCTTGCTCGGGTCGCCGCCGAGCGCGGTCATCGCATCGCGCATGGCGGCAAGATCGACGACGGCGGGCACGCCGGTGAAGTCCTGCATCAGCACGCGGGCCGGGCGGAAGGCGATCTCATGCTCGCGCTTGCCACGGTTCTCGATCCAGGCCGCGACCGCCTCGATATCTTCCTTCTTGACGGTGCGGCCGTCCTCGTTGCGCAGCAAATTCTCGAGCACGATCTTCAGCGAAAACGGCAGCTGCGAGACGCCGGCGAGGCCATTCTTCTCCGCCGTCTTAAGCGAGTAGATCTCGTAGGTCTTGGCCCCGACCGTCAGCGATTTGCGGCATTTGAAACTGTCGAGGCTGGCCATGGGGCGCTCCGGAAGGCGGGCAAGCGAGGGATGGTCGGCTTATAGATAAATTCCCGGAGGCAGGCTACACAAACTATCGTCTTAAATCGGCCCGCGCGGCGCGCGTTTTCAAGGGGATGGGATGCGCCTTCGTGCGTGGCAGCTTGCGATCGAACGCGGCGGACGGCGCCTGTTTTCCGGGCTTTCGTTCGAGGTCGGCCAAGGCTCGGCGCTGATCGTGACAGGCCCCAACGGCGCCGGCAAATCGTCGCTTCTGCGCGCCCTCTCCGGCTTTCTTCCTGTCCAGGCGGGAGGGTTTGCGCTGGAGGGCGGCGATCCCGAGCGCACGCTCGGCGAAGAGGCCCATTATCTCGGCCACGCCGATGCGCTGAAAGGCGCGCTGACCGCGAACGAGAACCTCGCCTTCTGGGCCGGCGCGCTTGGGGGGGAGCCCTCGCGCGAGGCGAGCCGGCGCGGCGCTCGCGCGGGTCGGCCTCGCCCATGTGATCGACTTTCCCGCGCGCGCGCTCTCGGCCGGGCAGAAGCGGCGCGTCGCGCTCGCCCGGCTCCTTGTCGCTGAGCGGCCGCTCTGGCTCCTCGATGAGCCGACGGCCGCGCTCGACGCCGCCGCCCAAGCCGCCTTCGCCGCGATCATGCGAGTTCATCTCGACAGCGGCGGCCTCATCGTCGCCGCAACCCACGCGCCGCTCGGGCTCGACCGCGCAAGCGAGCTGAAGCTTGGGGCGGCGGCGTGAGGCGCGCGCTTGCCCTCACCCCCGACCCCTCTCCCGCAAAGGGCGCGAGAGACGGGAGACTAGCGGAGAATCCCTTCTCCCTCGCGGGAGAAGGTGGCGCGAAGCGCCGGATGAGGGCGGCCGGATGAGGGCGGCGCCCGCATGACCCCCGCCCTCGCCCTTTTCCTCCGCGAATGGCGCATCGCCCGCCGGATCGGCGGCGGGGCTTCGGTCGGCGCGGTGTTCTTTCTCATTCTCGTCGCCATCATGCCCTTCGCGCTCGGGCCCGATCTTGCTCTTCTCGCGCGGCTCGGGCCCGCGATCCTCTGGGTCGCGGCGCTGCTCGCGACCCTGCTCGGCCTCGACCGGCTCTTCCAGGCCGACCAGGACGACGGCTCGCTCGACGTGATGATGAACGGCGCACTGCCGCTCGAGCTGGTGGTGCTGATCAAATGCGCCGCCCACTGGACGACGAGCGCGCTGCCGCTGATCGTCGTCACGCCGCTCTTCGGACTGATGCTGGCGATGGCGCCGGAGCCGCTCGCCCTCGTCGCCGCGACGCTCCTGGCCGGCACGCCGGCGCTCACCATGATCGGGGCGATCGGCGCGGCCCTGACCGTGTCGCTGCGCCGCGGCGGGCTCCTGATGGCGGTGCTGGTGCTGCCGCTGACCATTCCGGTCCTCATCTTCGGCGTCGCCGCCGCCTCCGCCGCCAGCGGCGGCGCCGCGCCGTTCCTCACGCCATTCTTGATGCTGTGCGCGCTGTCGCTCTTCGCCATCGCCGCCGCGCCGTTCGCGGCCGCGGCGGCGCTGCGGCATGTGCGGGAGTAGAGGACTTCCAGACCGTCTGTGGTACTCTTGCGCCATGAACCCGCTCGCCGACCCTATCCTCGCGCGCCTGCGAGCCTTGCTCGAAAAAGCTTATGGCGCGCGCATTGAACGCCTTGTGCTTTTCGGCTCGCGGGCGCGGGGCGATGCGCGCCCGGACTCCGACTATGACGTCGCCGTTTTCCTCACAGAGCCGGAGAGCTTCTGGAAGGAAAGCGGACGCCTGGCTGAAATAGGGACCGATATCCTGTACGACACCGGCGCCGTCATCAATGCGCTGCCGTTCAAAGCCGGAGTTGACCGCGACGAAGGCCCGCTGATGCGGGAGCTCGCGCGCGACGGGCGCGAGCTGTGAAAAAGTCTTGGCGCTCGTACATTGAGAAGGCTCATCAATCGCTCGGCGAAGCGCGTGCGGTTGCCCGCATAGAGCTTTTCGAGGCGGCTGGCCGCGCGGCCTATCTTGCGGCTTACCATGCCGCACAAGCGCTCATTCTGGCCCGGACAGACAAAATCGCAAAGACGCACTCGGGAGTGCGCAGCGAGTTCGCCCGCGTCGCAAAAGAAGATCCGAGGATCGACCGCAAGCTGGCCTCGTTTCTGGCCCAAGCCTACAACCTGAAGGTCATTGCTGACTATGCGGTTGGTTCGACGTTCGCCTCGGCGAGTTAGAAGCGGCGGAGGCTATCGATGGGGCGACTCGCTTCGTGGAAGCTGTTGAACGTACTCTCTACGAGCCGCGATAATTCCATTTTGTTGGACTTCGACTTTCCCCAGCTTCCGGCTCAAGTCCCTTGGAACGGATTTCCACCCTCAGCCCCTTCCCGATCCGCATTCCGTGCTGCATGTCCTGCGACCAAAGCCGCGCCGAGCCCTTCAGCGCCGCCGCCGCGGCGATCATCGAAATCGTAAATCGATAGCCCGTAGCGTTCGGCAAATTCGAGGCCGAGGTCGTGCGTCTCCACCGTCACCGGCGCGACGTCGAGCAGGCCGCGCAGGAGCACGAGAAACTCGCGCGTCTCGCGCCAGCTCATGCCGAGCTTGCGGCGCATGACGCTGGCCGCTTCGTTCAGCACCTGCACGCTGATGCCGCCGCCTGCTCGAACAAGCGCCTCGGCCCGGTCGGCCTTTTCGGTGTCTTCAGAGAGCAGATAGAGCAGCACGCTGGTGTCGAAGAAATCACCGCTCATTCGCCTCGTCCCGGTCGAACACGAAGTCGGCGGGCAGGCGGCCGCGGAAGGCGCGCAGGCGCTTTAGAAGGTCGTCACGGCCCGGTTTGCGCCTGAGCGCAAACTCGCGCGCGCCCTCGACATGAATTTGAATCTCGTCCCCCGCCCGCAATTTGAGCGCCTTGGCGACGGCGGCGGGGATGCGGACGGCGAGGCTGTTGCCCCATTTGGCGACTTGCATGACAGCTCCGTTGATATACGGCGAACATAAAGTATATGGTGCCGGGATGGGGATCAAGCGGCGCCTGTTATCGCCCTGTTATGCGCGAATTAGCGCCCTGTTACCGTCCTGTTATCTTCCTGTTCTGCGCGCAAGGGTTATTCGCTCAACCATTTGAAAACATAGCGACTTTGGCGACAAATCGCGCACGAAACCGCTCGACTCTCCCTGTTTTCGCCCTGCTAGCAGGGCGCCCTATCGAAGGGCGCGGTCAGCAACCTGCGTCGGAAAAGGCGCCCGCTCGCCCTCCGCCCTGGTCCGTTTGACACCGCCCTGCCGGTCGCATCTGTTAGCCGCGCCTCGAGCGCGACAATTGCGCCGGCAACCAGGGCGAGGAAACATGAACGACACCGCAGGTGCGCGCTTGAGCGCAGCGGCCATTTCGGCCCGCATCGACCGGCTGCCGGCGACGCGCACGATCTGGACCTATGTCGTGCTGCTCGGCTTCGGCATGTTCTTCGAGCTCTACGATCTCCTCTTCACCGCTTACGTCGCGCCGAGCCTGGTCAAATCCGGCGTGCTGACCGCGCAGACCCGGGGCCTCTTTGGCGCGACCGGCGTCGCAAGCTTCATCGCCGCCTTGTTCACCGGCCTCTTCATCGGCACGATTCTCTGCGGCTTCCTCGCCGACCGCTACGGGCGCCGGGCGATCTTCACCTGGTCGCTCCTCTGGTATTCGGCGGCCAACATCATGGTGGCGCTGCAGACCGACGCGTTTGGCCTCAATCTCTGGCGGCTTGTGTCGGGCATCGGCCTCGGCGTCGAGATCATCACCATCGGCGCCTATCTCAGCGAACTCGCGCCGAAGGGGATGCGCGGGCGGGCGTTTGCGGTCAATCAGGCGATCGGCTTCGTCTGCGTGCCGGTCGCCTCCTTTCTCGCTTTCACGCTCGTGCCGGCGGCGCCGTTCGGGATCGAGGGTTGGCGCTGGGTGGTGCTGATCGGTGCGCTCGCCGCCCCGGTCGTGGTGTTCCTGCGCCGCGGCCTGCCCGAAAGCCCGCGCTGGCTCGCCAAGGTCGGCCGGCTCGCCGAGGCCGATCGCGTGCTTTCGACCATCGAGGCCAGGGTCGAGGCCGAATACGGCAAGCCGCTGCCGCCGCCCGGACCGGAAGAGCAAATCTCCCCTGCAAGCAGTTTCATGGATCTCTGGATTCCGGGCGTGCGCGGTCGGGTGATTCTGATGAGCGTCTTCAACATTTTTCAGACGATCGGCTTCTACGGCTTTTCCAACTGGGTCCCCTCGCTCCTCGTCAAGCAGGGGATCACGATCTCGACCAGCCTCGGCTACACGACCGTGATTGCGCTCGCGGCGCCAGTCGGGCCGCTAATCGGCTTTTTCCTCGGCGACCGGTTCGAGCGCAAATGGATCATTGTCGCCGCGGCGGGCCTTATTCTCGTCTGCGGACTCGTATTCGGCCAGACGCGGGAGGCCGCGCTCATCATCGCCATGGGGGTGGCGCTGACGCTTGGAAACAACATCATGTCCTATAGCTTCCACGCCTATCAGCAGGAGCTGTTTCCGACCGGGATAAGGGCGCGCGCGGCGGGCTTCGTTTACTCCTGGAGCCGGCTTTCGGTGATCTTCAGCTCCTTCATCATCGCCTTCATCCTGGGGACGTTTGGCGCTTTCGGCGTCTTCGTCTTCATCGCCGCGGCGATGGCGATTGTGATGGCGACGATTGGCCTCTTCGGTCCGCGCACCACCAACCTGGCGCTGGAAAAGATTGCGCGTTGAAGCCGGGCGTCGCCATGCTGACGCGTCTTGGGCCCTCGGCGGTTGTCCTGGCCGGCTCATTCATGGCCGCGCCGGCGCCGGCTGCCGCGGATTCCGAATTTTGTCACGGCGTCGACTTCGACATCAAGCGGCCGCTCGTCGTGTCGCGGGTCACCGCGCCCGCGCGCGTCTATTTCGTCCGCGGCGCCGACGAGAACGCCTCGTGTCCGTCGGACGCGCCCGCCTGCCGCCGGCCCGATTATCTCCTGTCCGGCGACCTCGTGCTTATGGGCAAGACGCATCCGCCTTACGTCTGCGTGGCCTTTCAGTCGCCGCTCGCGCGAAAGCAGGACTGGACCAACGGATGGCTCCCCGCTTCGACCCTCATGCCGGTCGCGCCATCGCCGGCGCCGAAAGACTCGGACTGGACAGGCGAATGGGTCCACCCCGGCGGCTCGATCACGATCGCCGAAGGCGGCGGGATGCTGAAGGTGGACGGCCTGCAGACCTATCCCGCCCTGCTCAACGTTCATACCGGGGTCCTGAACGCCACTGTCAGGCCGGCCCACGACATGATCGCTTTCAACGAGGACGGCAGCACTCCGTTCGACGAGGGAACCGAGGGCGATTGCCTCGTCCGGATGCAGCGCATCGGGCCGTGGCTCGCGGTCGAGGACAATGGCGCATGTGGCGGCGTGATGGTGACGTTCACCGGCCTTTACCGGCGGAAGTAGGAGGCCGCGCGTGGGACAGACGCTGCCGCCTGCAGAAGAGGCGTCGACTATTGTTTCGTGAAGTAATAACTATGTATTATTGCTGCCTGATCACCCTCTTCAATCATCACTAATCTGACAAACGTTAGAGTTAATCGCGCACGTTCTTATACACTCTGATAAATTTAATTCTATACTTCTTTTTATTTTCGCTTAGTTAATTTCATTGACGCTCTAGCTTTGACTTACTTGCCATGGGCTTTCAATTCCTCGCCTCTTGGCCGGACAGCCGGCGACGGCGAAAAAAAGGGACAGTTTTTGGCGCCTAACCCTTTGAAAGCGCTTCGCCGCTTACAAAAGTGCAGCGCGGCCGAACGGACCGGCGGACCCGCGCTTGGGACCTCGCGCGCCTCAGGGGTCGGCGCCGCCCGTCTTGCGCCACACCAGCATCGCCGCGGCCAGGTCCTCGATCGCCGCGCCGATCGACTTGAAGAGAGTGATCTCGTCCGCGCTTCGCCGCCCCTTCGCTCCACGGCATAGCGCGGGCAAGGTCGCGACCACGTCGGCCCTCGCAATCGCGCCGGAGGCGAGGCCGATCGCGACGTCGCCACCCTCCGTGCAGGCGGCCTCGGTGTCGACGAAGATCCGGGCGCGTCTCAGCGCCTCGTCGTCGGCCTCGCGCATGGCCAAGGTGAACGCGCCGACGAGGTCGAGATGCTGTCCGGGCTTGAGCCATCGGCCTTCGATCAGCGGCGCCGTCGTCAGCGTCGCGCATGAGATGACGTCGGCCTCGGCGACCGCGCTCTCGAGGTCTTCGCGGGCAACGGCGGGCAGACCCTGCGCCTGCAACGCCTCGGCCACGCGGCGCGCGCTCTCATGCGTGCGGTTCCAAACCGCAATCGCCTTATAGGAACGCTGGCTCGCATGGGCTCGCGCCAGATAGGGCGCAAGCGCGCCGGCCCCGACGACGAGCAGGCGCTCTGCGTCCGCGCGGGCCAGATGCCGCGCCGCAAGCGCGGAAGCGGCGGCGGTGCGCCAGTGGGTGAGCCGCGTTCCGTCGAGCGCAGCCAGCGTCGCGCCGGTCCGCCCCGACTGCAGCACGTAAGTTCCCATGACGGTCGGCAGGTCGCGCGCCGAATTGCCGGGAAAGACATTCACGATCTTCGCGCCGAGATAGAGGCCGGCCCTGGATGCGCTCTCGG
Organism: uncultured Alphaproteobacteria bacterium; assembly: GCA_963787135.1. Classification (GTDB taxonomy): domain Bacteria; phylum Pseudomonadota; class Alphaproteobacteria; order Rhizobiales; family Beijerinckiaceae; genus Roseiarcus. Next base: position 113,060 of record CAWBBW010000036.1, read on the forward strand.
TCCAGGCGGGCATCAGAAGCTGGATCGCAGGCTTCTCGCCCGCGCGCTCGATCTCGTGATGGTGGCGCGCCGGCGCAATGAAGCCGCCGCGCATCGCCTCGCTCAGCGCATCGACGAGCGAGGGAAAGTCGAGCGAGCGGTCGATGTCCTCGGCCGAGAAGACCCGCATCTCTATCGGCGGGGCAGGACGGGGGGCGAGGGCTGCGCGGCTTTCAGCGTCTGCGCCTCAGTACGCCATTTGGCGGCCTCCGCGCGGTTCTGGCGCGACGCGCGGCGGTGGCGTCCTTGCGACAGCCAGGTCGCAAAAGCGCCCGCCACCACGCCGAGCGCGGCGAAGACGATCATGACCGCAAACAGCGGCGCTTCGAACGCGTAGGCGGAGCCATCGGTCGTGGCGAAAGGGTCGAACGAAATCGTGACCTTCTGCAGGTTCGCGAAAGCGAAGAGGAGCAGGATCAGCGCTATGACAGCGAGGACAGCATATTTTACCAAGCGAATCATGCCTGCCTCATGCGCCCGTCAGGCCGCCCGCCATTTCAGGCGTGTTCGACCGAGCTTCGATTGAGGCGCTCGCGCAGCTCCTTGCCGGTCTTGAAGAATGGCGCGAGCTTCTCGGTCACCGGCACCTTGTCGCCGGTGCGCGGATTGCGTCCGGTGCGCGCCTGCCGCTGCTTGGTCGAGAACGCGCCGAAGCCGCGCAGCTCCACCCGCTCGCCGCGCGCCAGCGCGTCCGCAATCTCGCCAAGAATGGCGTCGATGATGTTTTCGATGTCACGCTGGTAGAGGTGCGGATTGCGGGCGGCCATGCGCTGCACAAGTTCCGACTTAATCACTGAACATCCCCAACTCGAAACGGCCCCGGAGTCTCACTCCCGGCCTTCATGCCCTGAATTGACTTGGCCGATCAATACGAAACCATCATTACAACAATTGCGACAGCGTCCCGAAGCGCGCCGCCTTCAGGTCGAACGCTGGGCCTCATACTGGCCTGTCTTCCGGAAACGCACAAGGTAGGTTTGAACGATCGCATCGGCCGCCTGGGGCTCGATGCCGAGCCCGCGAAGGGTCCGGCCAACGGCTTCCGCCTCGGCCGACACGACATTGTCGGCGGCAAGGAGGTCGACCTGGTCGCGGCTGGTCGTGAGCAGCTTCGGATAAAGGCCAAACGTCGCGCTGCTCGCAAACGTGCTCGTGGAGGCGATCAGGCGCGAAAGCCCAACCGGCAGCCCAACCAGCAGACGGCGCCGTTCGACCGTGCGCAGGACGAGTTCGGCCGCCTCGCGCAGCGTCATCACGCCCGGACCGCCCAATTCGTAGGCAGCGCCGGGTTTCGCCGATCCGGCGAGCGCCGCCGCGGCCGCTCTTGCGACGTCGCCCACGTAAACAGGCTGCAGACGCGTCGCGCCGCCGGCAAACAGGGGAATGACCGGTAAAAAGCGTGAGAGCGCGCCGAAACGATTGAAGAAATCGTCTTCCGGTCCGAACACGACCGACGGACGCAGAATGGTAGCATCCGGATATGCGTCGAGCGTCACGGCTTCACCGCGCCCCTTGCTGGCGATATAGGGTGAAGGGGAGCCGGCGTCCGCGCCGATCCCCGAGACATGGACATAAGATTCGATGCCAGCGGCTCTGGCTGCGCTGGCGAGCGCGGCCGACCCGTCGACATGGACGGCCCGATAGGTCTGGGCCCCGCTTTCTGCCCGCAGGCCGGCGGCGTTGACGACCATTTCCGCGCCCTCGAGCGCAGCCGCAATCGAGGCCGGATAGCGCAGATTGGCCTGCACCGGCAGGATCTGCCCGACGACGCCGGCGGTCTGCAGGAAGGCCGCCAGATCGGGCCGTCTTACCGCCACCCGCACCCGCCAGCCTTTTCGCGCCAATGCCCGCACGATATGGCGCCCGAGAAAACCGGAGCCGCCAAAAACCGTCGCCAGACGGCTTCGTTCGAGAGTGGCGTCGGCCATCGAGGTCGTCTCCGGAAGGGGAAGATTGGCCTCACCCTTTAGGCGAAGGCCGCTCGGCTGTACAGCCGCCAGAAAGGCCTGATTTGCGGGAGAAGTCGCGGGCTCAGGCCATCGCGCGCTGACGGGCCGCGATCACCTGTTCGGCTGTCCGCCCCGAGAGTTCGGCGAGATGATCGAACCTGGTTTCGAAGGCGCCGACGCCCGACGTCGCCGAGCGCAGTTCGACGATCAGATCGCCGATCTCCGCCTCCGGAATGAGGGCTCTGAGCGCTTCCCAGCCAACCCATCCCTGCCGGGCCTCGAAGCCGAGGATCTGCCCGCGCCGCGCGCTGACCAGCGCGCTCGCCCGCGCCAGCGCATCGGACGGAACGTAGATCGTCACCAAAAGGATCGGCTCGAGCAGCACGGGCCGCGCCTTCGACAGCGCATCGTCGAGCGCGATCCTTGCCGCGGCGCGGAACGCCATGTCCGAGGAATCGACCGTGTGATAGGAGCCATCGGTCAGCGTAACCGAAATGTCGACCACGGGAAAACCGAGCGGCCCCCGCGCCAGCGCATCCTTTGCGCCCGCTTCGACCGAAGAGAAATATTGCCTGGGCACCGATCCGCCATGCACCCGCTCGGCGAATGCGAAGCCCTCGCCGCGGCCCCTTGGCGCGACCTCGACCACCACGTCGCCGAACTGGCCGTGGCCGCCGGACTGCTTCTTGTGCCGGCCGCGAACTGTCACGGCGTCACGGATCGTCTCGCGATAGGCCACGGTCGGCTTCTGGGTATGGATCGTCACGCCGAAGCGGTCGGCAAGCCGCTCTGTCGTCACCCGCAAATGCATTTCGCCCTGGCCGTAGAGCTTCATCTCGGACATTTCGGCGTCCTGGACGAAAGACAGGGCCCTATCCTCCTCGCAAAGCTTGGCGAGAGCGCTCGCCAGCCGCACCTCGTCCTTGCGGTCCTTGACGTGAATGGCGAAGGCTTGCGTGGGCGGAGGCGCGGCCGGGATTTCCGCCGCGGCCGGGGCGGCTTTGCCGTCGGCGAAGCGATCGCCGGTCGCGAGGCGCTCGAGGCGGGCGAAGGCGATGGTGTCGCCCTCCTCCGCGCGCGCGACTTTCGATGAGGTCGCTCCGATCAGCCGGGCGAGGCCGCCGATGCGCTCCTCGACCCCGCGCGCGCTTACGACGGTCGCTCCATCGGCAAAGGCGCCGCGCAGGACGCGCGCCAGCGACAATTTGCCGCCATGCGCAGTGTGGATGGTGCGGATGACTTGGCCGAGCGCCGGCCCCTTGTCCTCGATCTTCAGGCGTTTGCGCGTATGGGCGATGGCCGGCGCCTCATGCCTTACCGCCTTCAGGAGCCTCGTCACGCCGTGGCCCTCGGTCGCCGAACCCATCAGCACCGGCACGACATGGCCCTCGCGCAACTCGCGCGCGAGATCATCGAACACGAGGTCTCTTGGCGGATCAATGTCGCTGATGAGCTGCTCCATCAGCGCGTCGTCGTAATCGGCCAGCTTTTCGAGCATCGAATAGCGCGCCTGCTTTTCTTCCGGGATGACGCCGGCCGGCATTTCGATCACAATGGACGGCGCGGACTCTCGGTAGACGAAGGCGCGCTCGAGAGCGAGATCGACGAAGCCGGTCGCGACGCCATTTTCCCACACCGGTATCTGTCGCAAGAGCAATGGCGTTCGCGAAGCGGGCTGGAGCATCTCCAGCGTCTCGCGCAGGCCTCCGGTCGACTGGTCGATCTTGTTGAGAAAGAGGATGCGCGGCGTCCCGATTTCCTCGAGTTCGCGCAAGATGACCTGCAGCGCCGGAACCTTGCGCGGATCGGCCTCGCAAACGACGACGACCGCATCGCAGACGGGCAGCGCGTAGCGCATGTCATGGATGAATTCGATCGAGCCCGGGCAGTCGAAAAAGGTCAGCCGGTCGCCCATGTAGTCGATGCTGGCGACATTCGGCTCGACGCTCATCGCGTGACCGCGGGCCTCGGGGCTCGGATCGCCGATGCTCGTGCCCTCGCGCACCGACCCTTGCCGGGCGAGACCCCCGCCGCGGGCCATGATGCCCTCGAGAAGGCTCGTTTTTCCGCTTTGAAACGGCCCGACAATGGCGATGAGACGCGGACCGGGAACGCGATGCTCATGATTGGCTGCGGTCAATGTCGGGCTCCCTCAAGCGTTTCTTGGCGCGGCGGGGCCGCGCGACTTAACCTTAGGCGCGTAAAGGACGCGCGATCGTTGCCGATAGCGACGCATTCCCGTCGTGCTATTGACATGGTTGCAAGAACAGACGCGGCGCGCAAGACGGTCGCGGCCGCGCCCAAAATAGCGGGCCGGAAAGTCGCCGGCCGCCACATCGCATTCGCCGCTCATTTCCTGTAAGGGACCGCGCTCGGATTGAGGATGGACAGGGTTCGAAAGGTGATGATTTCGGGACAGCCGGTCGACGCCCGACCCGTGGCGGCCGCATTGGGCGGACGTTCGGTCGTGCTGGTCGGCATGATGGGAGCCGGGAAGACCTCGGTCGGCAAGCGGCTGGCGGCCAAGCTGGGCCTGCCCTTCGTCGACGCTGACGCGGAAATCGAAGCCGGCGCGCAGCTCACGATCCTCGAGATTTTCGAGCGGTTCGGCGAGGCCTATTTCCGCGAAGGGGAGCGCAAGGTGATCGCCCGTCTGCTGAACTCCGGTCCGCAAGTGCTGGCGACCGGCGGCGGCGCTTTCATGAACAAGTCGAACTCGCGACACCATCGCGGCGCACGGCGTCTCGATCTGGCTGAAACCGGACGTCGAGGTTCTTCTGGCGCGCGTTCGCAAGAAATCCAACCGGCCGTTACTCCAAACAGACGATCCGGAGAAGACACTCCGGCGCCTCCTGGACGAGCGCTTGTCCACCTACGCCCTTGCCGACATCACGATCGAGTCCCGTGACGGGCCGCACGACGTCGTGGTCGAAATGGCGCTGAGCCGCCTTGCCGGAGCCCTGTGCGGCCCGGCTGCAGCGGGCGTGAGCGAGAGGCGCAAAGTCGAAGTGCCGCTCGGCCACCGGGCATACTCGATTCTCATCGGCCCCGGCGTCATCGACGAGGCAGGGGCCGAAATCATGAGGATCGCGCCCGGAGCAAAGTGCGCGATCGTGACCGACGCCAATGTCGCGCCGCTCTATCTTGGCCGTCTGACCGCGAGCCTCGACAAGGCGGGCTTGCGCTCCAGTCCAATCGTCTGCCCGCCGGGGGAAGCGACGAAGTCCTACGCCGAATTTGCGCGGGTTTCCGATGCGCTGATCGAAGCGCGGATCGAGCGCCGCGACATCATCGTGGCGCTCGGCGGAGGCGTCATAGGCGATCTTACGGGATTTTGCGCAGCTTCCCTCCGCAGGGGCGTCCGCTTCGTTCAGGTCCCGACTACCCTCCTGTCGCAGGTGGATTCCAGCGTCGGCGGAAAGACGGGGATCAATTCCCCGCACGGCAAGAACCTTGTCGGCGCGTTCCACCAGCCGGTGCTCGTTCTCGCAGATTCGAGCAGCCTCGATACGCTGAGCGCGCGCGAGTTTCGCGCCGGCTACGCCGAAGTCATCAAATACGGCCTCATTGGCGACCGCAAGTTCTTCGATTTTCTCGAAGCTCGTTGGCGCGAGGTGTTTTCTGGGGGCCCCGCCCGCGCCGAGGCGATCGCGGTGAGCTGTGCGGCCAAGGCCAGCGTCGTCGCCGCCGACGAAACCGAGCAGGGCGAGCGTGCCCTCCTCAACCTCGGCCACACTTTCGGGCACGCGCTCGAGAGCCTGACGCGCTATGATTCAGCTCGCCTGGTTCACGGCGAAGGCGTCGCCATCGGGATGGCGGCCGCCTTCCGCTTTTCCCGCCGCCTCGGAATCTGTTCCGGACAGGACGCGGTGCGGGTCGAGGCTCATTTGAAAACGGCCGGCCTTCCGACCCGCATTCGCGACATACCCGGCCTCGATGCGAGCGCGGAGGACATCCTGTCTGCCATGCGGCAGGACAAAAAGGTCGAACGCGAACGGCTGACCTTCATTCTTGCCAAGGGCATAGGCGAGAGCTTTATCGCTCGCGACGTCGCGGAGGCGGCCGTCATAGCTTTCCTGAAGGAGGATCTGCAGCCTCGGCCGGATTGACCACAATGTCTCTGTGCCTGCGGGCTCAGGGACATGCTAAAACATGCTGATGCCCTACCCAGTAGACCTCGCCATCGTCATTCTCAGCATCGTCGCCGCTGCGTTTTTCGCCGGCGCGGAGACCGCGCTGACCGCGGCCTCACGCGCCCGCATGCATGCGCTTGAAATGAGCGGCGACAGCCGTGCGAAGCTTGTGACGCGCCTCATCGGCATGCGCGGCCGCCTCATCAGCGCAATGCTCCTCGGCGGCCAGTTCGTCACCATCGGGTCGTCGGCGATCGCCACCAGCATCCTTCTCACTCTCTATGGCGATCACGGCGTATGGGCCGCAACCATCATCATGACCGCGCTCATTGTCGTCTTCGGCGAGGTCATGCCGAAAACCATCGCCATCGCCTATCCGGACCGGGTTTCGCTTCTGATCGCGCCGCTGGTTCTGTTTTTCGTGACGATTTTCGGTCCCATCGTCAGCGCCGTCGAAATGTTGGTGCGCGGCGTCCTGCGTCTTTGCGGCGTTTCTCTGACCGAGACGGATCCCTCCGTGACCGGTCACGAAGAGCTGATGGGCGCTGTCGATATCCTTCACCGCGAGGGTGGAGTGGAGCGCGCCGATCGGGACATGTTCGGCGGGCTGCTTGAACTGGCCGAAATCCCGGTGTCCGACGTGATGGTGCATCGCACCAAAATGCAGCTCATCGATGCTGATCTGCCGCCGGACGAACTGGTGCGCGAGGCGATCGCCTCGCCCTACACGCGCATGCCGCTCTGGCGCGGCGAGCCGGACAACATCATCGGCGTCCTCCACGCCAAGGACCTGCTGCGCGCCTACGTCGCCGCGGGCGGAGACGCCAGCAAGATCGAGATTGCGGATCTCGCGCTCGAGCCGTGGTTCATTCCCGAATCGACAACCCTGCGTGACCAGCTGCAGGCCTTCCTGCGGCGCAAGACTCATTCCGCGCTGGTGGTCGATGAATATGGCGTCGTGCAGGGCCTGGTGACGCTCGAGGACATCATCGAGGAGATCGTCGGCGATATTAGCGACGAGCACGACGTTGCGGTCCAGGGCGTGCGCAAGCAGCGCGACGGCTCGGTCGTCGTCGACGGTTCGGTGACGATCCGCGACCTCAATCGCGCGATGGACTGGAATTTGCCCGACGAAGAGGCCGCGACCGTCGCCGGCCTCGTCATTCATGAGGCCCGGGCCATTCCCGAGCCTCGTCAGACCTTTTCTTTCCACGGTTTCCGGTTCGAAGTGCTGCGAAAACAGCGCAACAGGATCGCCGCGCTCCGGGTTTCACCGCTCGCGCCGCTCGCGACCGGAACGCAAGCGCCCGACCCTGAAGGTGAGGGAGCGCTCGGCGATTGAGCGGCGCCGGCCGTTGGCGCCAACACGGGCCGTGAGGGTCCTTTGCCCGGCCGGTGCACTTCCCTATATAAGCGCCGATGCATCGGCGGGCCGGCCCCGCGCGAGAGGTTTGGATGTCCTGGAACAATCAAGGCGGCGGACCATGGCGCTCGCCTGGGCGGGGACCATGGGGGCAAGGGCCGTCCGGCCCTCAACCCACGGCCGATCTGGAAGAGATCATCCGTCGGGTTCAGGAGGCGCTTGGCAAACTAACCCCTGGCGGGTCGGGCGGCGGCGGTTCGGGCGGCGGCGGATTTACCGGCCGCACGGCTCTTTTTCTGATCCTCGGGGTAATCCTGGCCTGGTTCGCGTGGGGCACTTTCTATACCGTCCAACCGAACGAGGTCGGCATCAATCTCGTGTTCGGCCGCTACACCGGCAAGACCGCTGCGGGCCTCAACACCAACTGGCCCTGGCCGATCGGTTCAGTGATCAAGGTTCCGGTCTGGGATCAGCAGATCACCGAAGTCGGCTATCGCAGCCTCGGGTCGAACGCTGACGTGCCTGAGGAAAGTCAAATGCTGACCGGCGACAAGAATATCGTCGACGTCCACTTTCGCGTGAACTGGCAGATCGACCCGGCCAAGCCGGAAGACTATGTCTTCAACATCTTGAGCCCGCGCGAAACCGTTAAGGCGGTGGCGGAGAGCATCATGCGGGAAGTCGTCGGACTGAAGACAATCGACGGCATTTTGACGACCGACCGAAAGTCGGTCGAGACCGACGCGCAGCAGCGCATTCAGAACGTGCTCAATGGCTATCGAGCGGGCATACTGGTCAAGCAGGTCCAATTGCAGTCGGTCGATGCGCCAAGTCAGGTGATTTCGGCATATCGCGACGTGACCGCGGCCCAGCAGGACCAGCAGCGCGCCGTCAACGAAGCCGAGACCTATGCCAACAAGGTTGTGCCCGAGGCTGAGGGCGGCGCGGCGCGCATCCTCGCCGAGGCCAACGCCTATCGCGAGCAGACGATCCTCGACGCTAAAGGCCAAACGCAGCGCTACAATCAGATCTACGACCAGTACAAGAAGGCGCCCGGCGTGACACGAGAGCGCATGTATCTCGAGACGATGGAGCGCGTCCTCGGTCCGATGGACAAGACGATGGTCGACTCGAACTCGGCCAGCCCGCCGGTGCCCTATATTGCGCTGGATCCATTGCAGTCCAGATCGACGGGGGGCGCCAAATGACCCGGTCGTTGAGCGGGGCAGTAATCGCCATCGTCGCAATCGCTGCAATCGTTCTGGCGTGGATGTCGATGTTTGTCGTCGACCCGACGGAACAGGCGCTCGTGCTGCGCTTCGGCCAGCCGATCCGCGATCTCATCGGTTCGCCGGGCCTTTATTTCAAGGCGCCGTTTATCGATACCGTCGTCTATATCGACAAGCGCATTCTCGCGCTCGAGGACGAGCGTCAGGAAGTTCTCGTGTCCGACAACCAGCGCCTGGAGGTCGACGCCTTCGTTCGTTACCGCATCGACGATCCGCTGCTGTTTTATCAATCCGTTTATAATACCCGGGGCGCTGACGCGCAGCTTGGCGGCATGCTGAACTCGGCGCTTCGCCGCACCCTGTCGGAGGCGTCAATCACCGACATTGTGCGCGACAAGCGCGACGCTCTGATGGCCGACATTCGCGATCAGATGATCGCCGGCGCCAAGCGCTTCGAACTCGAGGTCATCGACGTGCGGATCAAGCGGGCCGATTTGCCGGCGGAGAACTCGGAGGCCGTTTTCCGCCGCATGCAGACCGAGCGGCAGCAGCGGGCGGCGTCCTACCGCGCGCAAGGGTCGCAGCAGAGCCAGCAGATCAAGGCCGAGGCCGACCGCAAGGTCACGGTCATCACCGCGCAGGCTCAGCAGCAGTCCGAGCAGATCCGCGGCGAAGGCGACGGCGAGCGCAACCGGATTTTCGCGGAAGCCTACGGCGCGGATCCGGAATTCTTCGCCTTCTATCGATCCATGCAGGCCTACCAGAACAGCTTCAGCAATGGGCAGACGCGGGCGTTGATTAGCCCGAAGTCGGACTTTTTCCGTTACTTCTCGACCCCCACGCCGCCGCCTGAAGCTGCGACCGTGCCGTCGCCGGCGGCGAAAGCGGACTGAAGTGCGCGACTTCGGCGCTGCGATCGGTCTCGTCTTCGCGATCGAGGGCTTGCTGATGGCGGGCTTTACAGAGTCGATGCGAAAGCGCATGGCGGCGGCGGCGCGCGAGGATCCGACGAAACTGCGCAGTGTCGGCCTCGCGGCCGCGCTTGTCGGCGTTGCGATCGTCTGGGCCTCTCGCGCTCTGCTGCAATAGGCTCAAGAAAACCAGGACAAGCGTCGCTGAAATGATCGATCCCGACTCCGAGGAGGACCCGATGAACGAAGCCAAGCGAATCTCGACGCGCCGTCGGCGCGCTCGTTCGGCTCTGGCGCTCGCGGTGGCGTCCGCGCTGGTCTGCGCGCCGCTCGCGCTTGCTCCTGCGACCCCGGCCTTCGCTCAGGCGCGACCAACGAACCTTGCCGATCTCGTCGATTCGGTCGCTGAGGCGGTCGTCAACATCTCGGCGACTCAGACCATCGAGGAGAAGGGCGCGGAGGCGCCGGACTTGCCCAAGGGCACGCCGTTTGACGAGATGTTCGAGGAATTCTTCAAAAATCACGGCATCAATCCCCACCCGCGCGCCCGGCAGGCGCAGTCTCTCGGCTCCGGCTTCGTCATTGACTCCAGCGGGATCGTCATCACCAACAATCACGTTGTCGGCGACGCCAACGACATCGTGGTCATCTTTACCGACGGCCGCAAATTGAAGGCCAAGGTGCTTGGCAAGGATTCGAAGGTCGACGTCGCCGTACTCAAAGTGGAGAGCGACAAGCCCCTGAAGACGGTCAAGTTCGGCGACAGCGACAAGATGCGCGTCGGCGACGGCGTCATGGCGGTCGGCAATCCTTTCGGCCTTGGCGAAACCGTGACCGCGGGCATCATTTCCGCTCGAAACCGCAATATCGACAGCGGTCCCTACGACGATTTCCTGCAGACCGACGCGTCGATCAACAAGGGCAATTCTGGCGGACCCCTGTTTAATCTGGAAGGCGAAGTCATCGGCATCAATACGGCGATCCTTTCGCCTTCGGGAGGCTCGATCGGCATCGGATTTGCAACCCCGTCCGCGTCGGTCATTCCGGTTATCGCGCAGCTCCAGGAGTTCCATGAAACGCGGCGCGGCTGGCTCGGGGTCCGGATACAACCGGTGGACGATACGATTGCCGACAGCCTGGGTTTGGGAGCGGCGCGCGGCGCGCTCGTCGCGGGCGTCGACGAAAAGGGTCCGGCCAAGCCGGCCGGGCTTAAGCCGGGCGACGTGATCATCAAATTCGACGGCAAGGACATCAAGGAATTGCGGGATCTGCCGCGCCTCGTCGCCTCGTTGCCGGTGGGCAAGCCGGTCGAGGTGGTCGTCGTGCGCGACGGCGCGGAATTGACCAAGACCGTGACGCTGGGACGTCTGGAGGATGGGGAGAAGCAAACCGCGTCCGCCGATGAACACGACGATGTTCAGCAGCCAGACGCCGTCTCAAAGGCGCTCGGCATGGAGTTTTCTGGACTGAGCGACGACATGCGAAAGTCCTTCAAGATCAAGGACAGCGTCAAAGGCGTCATCGTGACTTCGGTCGATCCGGGTTCGCCCGCGGCGGAGCGCGGCCTCAAGCCCGGCGACGTGATCGAAGAGGTCAATCACCAGGCGGTCGAGCGTCCAGGCGACGTCGCCAGGGCGATCGACGGCGCGAAGAAGGACGGAGGCAAGAAGCCGGCGCTCTTGCTGGTCTCGAACGGCGAGGGCGTCGTCCGGTTCGTCGCCGTGCCGCTCGACTGAAAGCGAGACCTGGATCATGGACGAGGAAAGAGCGAGCCGACCCGAGGAGTCGATTGACAATGCGCTCGCGGCGGCGCGCGCCCTCCTGAGTCGTACGCCGCTGTTCGACGGGCACAATGACCTTCCCTGGGTCATCCGGGTCGACAGGTCCGCGCGCGGCGATGTGTTCGCATACGATCTGAACAGGCTCCACGAAGGCGCGGACACCGACATCCCACGCTTGCGCGAGGGCATGGTCGGCGCCCAATTCTGGGCAGCGTTCCAGCCAACTAATGCTCCCCATCCGGCGCGCACCGCGATGGAGCAGATCGACCTCATCCGCCGGATCGAGGAGGCGCATCCGGAGGTGTTTCTCCCCGCGCGTCAGGCCTCCGACTACGCGAAGGCGAGGTCGCAGGGCAAGATCGCCTCGTTCGTGGCGGTCGAAGGCGGCGTCGGTCTCGAGAATTCGCTGAGCCCTTTGCGCATCTGGCATGCGGCGGGGGTTCGGCTGATGACCCTCTGCCACAACGAGACGCTCGACTGGGTCAACTCCGCAACCGACGCTCCTCGCAATGGCGGCCTCAATGCATTCGGCCGCGCGATCATCGGCGAGCTCAACCGGCTTGGAATTGTGATCGATCTATCGCACACGTCGCACGATGCGATGCGGCGCGTGCTTGACATCACCGAGTCCCCGGTTGCGCTCTCGCACTCCAACGCCTTTTCGCTCTGCGATCATCCGCGCAACACGCCAGATGACGTGCTTCGCCGGCTGAAGGCCAACGGCGGGCTCGTCATGGCCACCTTCGTGCCCGGATTCGTGTCGCAACGGCTGCGCGACTGGCTGCGCCGTTCGCGCGATTCCTATGGCAAGGCGCCGCTCGCGGCCGATCCCAAGGCTCAGTTCTCCGAACTTGAGGCGAAGCATGGAATCGCGCCCAAGGCCAGCCTCGTCGACGTCGCCGACCACACCGTGCGACTTGTCGAGACGGCGGGGGTGAACCACGTCGGAATCGGATCGGACTTTTTCGGCGGCGCTTCGCCTGTAGGACTCGAAAGCGTCGGCAGGTTTCCGCATTTGTTCGCGGAGCTGGTCCGCCGCGGTTTTTCCGAGCGCGACCTCGAAAAACTGTCGTCCCTCAACATGCTTCGGGTCCTGCGCCGGGTCGAGACGATCGGCAAGGCCTTGCGCAGGACGCGCCCGCCGGCGATCGGCCGGCTGGAAGATTATCCCGGAGCATAAGGCCCGCCTGCAATCGCGGGGCGGATCCTCAACGGCGACCCTGCGACGCTACGCGTGGTGCGCCGGGGCGCGCAGCCGAGGGCAAATCCGACCGTCGACGGATGAGTCGACGACGCTTATCCCTGACTTGGCTTTTATGCGATGCGTCGTTTATGTCGGTCCCTATGCCGTCAACTACCTCAATGGCTTGCGTTTTGGCGCGGGAGAGAGGGGCGAAAGAGCGTCTTCTTTTTATCAGTATCATATTTGGCGTTGTCTCTCCTGTCAGGAGGGCTCTTGCCGGAATTGACGAGTTCAAATCGCGGTCCTTCGGGATTCTTGATGCCGTTGAAGAGGTCTTTAGCGTTTTTCCCTCCGGACAAAGTATACGCGAATGGAGTTTCGTGCCGGTTCCCGAAGACATCATCATACTCTATGCGGCCAAAGACGTACAGACGGTGCGTAGTAGGAGTGTGGGCCTGCTCAATTGCTGCAGCGTCGAACGGTGTTATTGGGCGGACGGGGAAATCCAGATTTTCTCTCGGCTGGAGAAATATCTCGGGCTGAATTGTTTGTGTAACGTCGGGGAGGACTTTGTCGCTGGATGGGAAGGGCAGTACGTCCATTTTGCTAAAAGTAAGGACATGGAGGGCAGCGGTCTGGCCAATGTTAGCGCAAGTGACTTGAACCAAGGGCTGACCCGCCTCGATACCGAGATAACTCACCCCCGTAACGACATACGCCCGCAATTGCAGTTCGGAGCTTTTTTTGGAGTCGCCTACAAGGTTTTTGGTCGATTGATAAAGAAAGTCGCGAACGCGAGAATAATTGTGAACAGAGCAATACAAATACTGCTGACTGCGTTGATCTCGTCTCGGAACTCGTGAAGAAAAGAGAATATTCTAGCGCGGCCTAAATTGAACGCTGTGTAAACTGAGGTATTGTCTTCCTTTGTATTGTCGGTTTGTTGCTCGCTATTGTTGTGGTTTTCGTGTCGAAGTTCTGGGTTTGAAAACCCAAGCCAGCGCGAAGGTTTCCGACGTGCGACGTACCACGAAGGGGATGGCTCGTTTCGCACCTTTACTTAGGAAAGGGGGAAGCTCGGGAGGGCTAACCCATGACCCACAGTCAAGAAAAATACGGGCAAACTTGCAGCCGAAATGAGTTCTTGACCCACATCGCCTGCGCCATGGAAATCGCCGGCGAACTGCACGAGAACTTGAGCGACCGCATGGATGAGCTTATCGACCCGATTCGCAAGGACCGCGACTGGTTGCAGATCACCGGCCACTTTATCGTTAAGGGTAGGCCTTTGCCTGAGGATTTCGACGGCCAGCTCGACGAGGTCGATTCCAGAGCGTTGGAAGTCTTGCCAAAACTCAGGGCAATGGTCCTCGAGGCGTTCGAAAGACACCTTCGGCCATTACCGCTCAACCAACGCCGAAACCATTGAACCGGCATTTCGCCAGATGACAGCCTTGTTCTGCTTGAGAGTTAGCAATACTGGCGCGGGCCAGAGCGAGATGGCTGACAAGCCGCGCATCAATTTCCCTTCGAGAGAGCTGTACCCCGTCGCGCCTCGATGGCGAATGCGCGCGGGGTTGACCCTAAGGCACAAGTGAACGCGGAAACCATCGCCCAGACCGCGATGATTGTCGCAAGGGCGATCACTAGCGGCCGCTCATTCCCCGCGTCGATCAGAATTCCGTCAAGTGGGCTGGATTGGTTGGGATTGCCGAACATTGCCGCCGGGTTTTCAGGACCCGATTCATTTGGCTGCTTGAGCATCGTCCCGGCAGCTCGCTGTGGCGGTCGTCACAGCGCGGGCCGCCCCGAGCCATCCCGGAAATGTATCTACACGCCAGCGCAGATCTCAACGACTTTTCAGTCTTGTCAAATGTCGTTTTGGGGCGCAGTCTCGGAATGGGACTAGGACTCGGCCATCGCGCGGGAGGCGTGCATGAACTGCGATCAAATCCAAGGGAGTTGGAAACAGCTCAAAGGGAAGATCGTCTTCGAGCGGTTCCGAGCGATGGATGACAACGGCAGGGGTCTGCCGCTGAGCACGGCCAAGATTTCGAGGCACGGCCAAAGCGACGCGCAACCGAAGGCCTTTCACCCCGACGACCGCGCAAAGCAGAGCGAGTTTTCGTTACATATCGGCTGCTAAATCGCCTCGAAACAACGCGCGACTTGCTGACGCAGGTCCACCTCAATCTGGCCTACCCCTGGTCTGCCGTCTTGGGCTCGACGGCGACGTCCCGGATCATTCGACGTTTTCCAAGAACCGCCACGGCCGTTTCCGCGAGAGCGATCTCCTGCGCAAGCTGTTCGAGACCGTGGTCGCGCGTTGCATGAAGGAAGGGATCGTGGGAGGCGAGGCCTTTGCGGTCGACGCCAGCGTGATCGTGGCGGACGCACATCGACGGCGAAGTGTCCCCAAGGCCGAAGATCTCGATCCGCCGTCCAGTCGGGCGGTCACGGAGTATCCTTCCGTTCTGGACGATGCGGCCTTCGGCGGGGCGACGCCGATCGAGCCGAAGTTGATCTCTCCGACCGTTCCGGCAGCGCGCTACACGGCCGCGGCCAAACGCCCGCCTGCTACGCCTATTCCGACAACTATCTCATAGACCTGAAGCATGCGGTGATCATGGACGTCGAGGCGACGGAGGCCATTGTCAGGCGGAGGTCGGCGCTGCCAAGACGATGATCGACCGCGCGGCCGAGCAGTTCGATACGCCTTCACGCCGGGTCGCCGAAGTGGGTTATGGTTTCGGCCGAGATGGTCGGGTGATCAAGCGTCATCCACACGGAGCGTTCGATGAGCATACCACAAAAGAACCGGTGGAAGGCGACCGCGAGCGGTGGTGATCCCGGCCTCGCCGCCGACGACCGCTACGCGACCGCGTGGACGTCGGCAGCCTCAAAAGGCCCGTGGATCAAGATCGATCTCGGCGCGCAGGCTTCGCTCGGCGGCCTCGAGGTCTACTGGGGCCGGCAGACGCCAACCATCTATCGATTCGAGAGTTCGGCGGACGGAAGCGCCTGGTCCGAACTTTGCCAAACAAGGCATGGCGAGGGCGGACAGGACGTTTTCGCCTTCCCGCCGGCCGTGGCGCGCTTCGTCCGCCTTGTCTGCGAGCCATTCGAACGCGAGCAGCCGATCGAGATCGTCGAGGTCAATCTGTACGACCCCGCACGTGCGGCCAAGGTGCTCGAGCCTGGCCGGCTTGACGCGCTCGGCCACGCGCCAGTCAGGCTTCCGGCTGGGGAAAGCATCACTGTTGATTTCGGCTATGTCCGCGCCCCGCTCGGCGCTCTCATCGCCTGGGGCAAGACCCACGGGACCGTCTTCTCCGCGCATCTTTCCAAGGACGGCAAAAAGTTCCGCGAGGTCGGCCGTATCACCACCGGCGACGGCGACGCCGACAGCTTCTGGTGGCGCTCAACCACTGCGCGCTATTTCCGCTTGACGGTGCATGAAGCGAGCGCGCCCGAGGGCGCGGTCGTCAACGAGCTCAAGCTACGCATCCTCAACAAGGACCGCATGCCGATCGGCGCCCTCGAACGGGCGGCAGCGGCGGGCCGCGGCGAGCTCTACCCGCAGTCCCTTCTCGGTCGGCAAGTCTATTGGACCGCGCTCGGCGAGTTCGATACAGCCGAGCAGGCCCTCTTCGACGAGTACGCCGATCTCGAACCGGAGCGGGGCGGACCGCAGATCACGCCACTTGTTCGCCTCGGACGTAAGCTGCATGGCGCCCCGGCAAGCAAAGCTCTCTGCCAGTCGCTCCTCGACGGCGCGCTGCCTATTCCCTCGGTTGTGTGGTCTTTCGGCGACATCGAAGCTCGGGCGACCGCGATCGCGTGCGACGGCCAGGCGGTTGTTGAATACAGCCTCCGCAACCGCAGCGGCAGGAAGCGCAACTGCGCGCTGGTGCTCACAGTCCGCCCGGTGCAGGTCAATCCCTATTGGCAGCATGGCGGACACGCGCCGATCTCAGCGATGGCCGTCGAGGGCGTACGCGCGCTTGTTAATGACCGGCCCTTCGCCGCCTTCTCGCGCAAGCCCGACGCAACGACGCTCGCCGAATTTGACCACGGCGACGTCGTTCGGCTCATTGAGGCAAGAGCGCGCAAAAGCCCGCCGAGCCTTCGCTCGGACTCTGGCCTGCTCAGCGGCGCGTTCGAATTCGCCCTCGCGCTTGAACCTGGCGAGCGAACCCAGGTCGTCGTCGCCTGCCCGATGCGCGCGGGCGTGGACTCGAGCCGTATTAGGCGTTTTGGCCGCCCCCGCGCTACTGTCGCGCGTGCCTGGCGCGAGAAGCTCGGGAAGCGCCGCATCTCTGTTGGCGACAGCGAGATCAGCGATACCGTCGAAGCCCAGATCGCGCTCATCCTCGTCAATGCGACCCGCTCCGCGTTCAAACCGGGACCGCGCAATTACGACCGCACCTGGATCCGCGACGGCTCCTCGCAGGCGCTCGCGTTGCTGTGGGCAGGGCTCGTCGAAGAGGCGAAGGCCTACGTCCTTTGGTACGCGAGGCGGGTCTATCCAAGCGGCCTCGTGCCTCCGATCCTCAATGTCGACGGCACCATCAATGAGGGATACGGTAGCAATATCGAATATGACGCGCAGGGCGAGTTCGTCGGCATCGCGGCCGATGTGTATCGCGTCACGAAGGACCGGGCCTTTCTCGAAACCATCTTCGAACCGGTCGTGCGCGCGAGCAGGTTCATCGATGAGCTCTGCGCCAAGACGAACATCATGCACGGACAGAAGACTCGTTTCCACGGCCTCGTCGCGCCTTCGATCAGCCACGAAGGCTACAGCAAACCATCCTTTAGCTACTGGGACGACTATTTCGCGCTGAGTGCCTGGCGGAACTGCGCCCATCTTGCGGCCGAGGCCGGCGACGAAGATATTGCGGCCTACGCCCGCGAGAAGGGCGAAAAGTTTGCTTCAAATCTTGCGCTCTCGATCCGCATGACCGCCTCCGCCATGGGGCGCAACGTGATCCCGGGTTCGGCTGACCGCGACGATGTCGACCCACACGCGACGGCGATCGCCTTCGAGCCTTGCCGCGTGGAGGACGCGCTGCCGCCCGAGTTCGTCCCGGCGACGTTCGACATCGCGGCCGATTTCGTCAAAACGATCAGCGCGCCGAATTTCAGCGGCAACTACACGCCCTACATCATTCGCGATTTGAACGCCTTCGTGACGCTCGGCCGAAACACCGACGCCTTCGCGCTGCTCAGCACCGTGCTCGGGGGCCGGAGGCCCGCCGGTTGGCGCGGCTGGGCGGAGGTCGTCTGGAGCGACGCCCACGTCCCCGACTATATCGGCGACATGCCGCACACCTGGATCGGCGCCGAGTTCGCCACCGCCGTCCGTCGCATGTTGATCCGCGAGAACGGAGTTGAGCTACAGCTCTTCCGCGCCACGCCGGAGTCATGGTGGCAGGGCAGGGGCATCCACCTTCACGATTTACCGACCGCTTTCGGGCTTGTGAATGTCACAGCCAAGCGGCGCGGATCGCGTGCAACAATCGAACTCGGCCTGACTGGGCCTTCCCCTGAGCGCATCACGGTCCGCTGTCCGGGCGCGCAGCGCGCGCTTGCGGATCGCGCTCCCTGCGCGATCGACAGCGACATCGTCTCAGCGCCCCTCTTCAAACGCATGGATATCGAATTCTGACTTCATCGCCGCAACGGACGCCAAAGATTTGAAGCCGGTAGGCGCCTAGAATTCAAACCACCCCTCGCGCCGGAGCAGCTTGGTTTTCCACGTTGAGTTGCTCATCGCGACACCGCGGATGAGGGGTTCGCCGCACCGCGGACGGTCGCTTTGCGTCGAGAGCCGTAAGTTCTCAGGCTCGATGGAAAGTTCTGGTTGGGCGGATTCCAGCCCTTCCTTGATCGGCGACTTTAGGTCCGCTGTCCCGCACTGAAGAGACGTCCCGTAGCGACGCCCCACAAGGCGCGGAGAACGCGCATTCAGTGGGACTTGAATGAAAGCATAGGTGCTGTAGATCGGCGGCCTGAGTTTTCCCGAAGAAGCGTTATGTATGCCCAAAACGATTGTGATCCGCCGCGGTCCGTGCGTAACTGGGGTCCGGCAAAAGGGGAGGCATGGCGTGAGGAGGCAAATGGATGGCGCTTGTGGCTTGCATTATCGCTGCTGCTGTTCTGTGTCTTGTCGTCGGACTAGCGGGGTCTAGATCGACGCCCTCGGAACCATCAGCGCGGGCTCGCCGCCCACCAGGACATCCGCAAGCGTCGTGATCGCACGATGCGCTGGATCACCGGGGTGACCGCGATGCCAGATTAGTCGGCAATTCGTCGCGTCAGCGCGCCGGCCACCATGCCCAGCAGGAACGCGCTCGAGAGCGCGAGAAAGAGGAATGTGCTCATGTCATCCTCCCAAGCGAGGTATTTATCGCTTGTTGAGCTTGCATAGCTTGCGCGCTGTATCAGGCTAATTTCCGCCGATGTTTCATTTGTTTCGTGACATTCCTTAGGCGCACTCCGCTTCTCATTGTCGCGGTTTGGATTGGCGGACACCTTTTTGCTCAGAATCTCTTCTAGGGCTGAAGTCTCGCCGACACGCTCCCGCGTTTCCCGGCGTAAGTGCTACAAGGGGAGAAATGATCATGGCAAACAGAGTTTTCAGCGTTGCCGCGGTCATGCTCGGCGCAAGCGCCCTGATGTCAAGTCTTGCTGTCACACCCGCTGCGGCCTGGACCTATCATCGCCACGTTCGCGTTTACCGCTACGCGCCCGCTCACTATGTCACGGTCCACCCCGTCTACCGCTATGGCTATCATGCCGCTGCGTACAACTACTACCGATACCGACCTGGCGCACTTGCCGGCGGAGTCGTTGACGCGGCGAGCGCAATGGCTGTCGGCATCGTCGGTGCGGCCGCCGGACTCGCGGGAGGCATCTTGGGCTCGCCTTACGGTTTCTATCCGGGGTATGTCTATTACCCCGCTTGGTAACCCGTTATAGAGTGACATCGGCGATTTTCGATGCGGTGGAGCACTATCGTAGCCCGGCCGCGCGAAGCCCCTCGACGTAAACGCGGCGGTCTCCGCCCCATCTGACAGTGGGCCGTACTTTTTGCGGTGCATCAAGGTCCGCTTTCTCGGGGTCTTCCTCAAACTCTGTGGTCGACGGGCAGGTAGATCGGCAACATCCGGGCTCGCAAGAGTTCGGTGCTTGCGCGACCGTACATCGCGCGCTTGAGGGTTTTCAGTCGATTGATTTGCCCTTCGGTTTGGCCGTTGCTCCAGCCCTCGGTCAGCGCATTTCTGACGGCGTCGACGTCTCGCCGAATCGTGCGCGCGAAGCGCTGCATTGCGTAAATTCCCGATTGTTGCGCATCATTGAGCCAGACGTCGAATTTTTGAATGTCTTTGCTTCGAAGAATGCCTCGGAATCGCATAGCGAGCTGACGCATGGCGGTGAAATCCGGCGACGCACTCTTCAGAGCGTCCACCTTTGCCGCCTGACCTGGCGTCAACAATCCGCGCGGCTTGATGCATAGCGATGCCGCGACGATTGGCGAGATAGACCACCCGGTCGCGGGATCGACGGCGCGGGGGACCATCGCGATCGTCGGTGTCTGTGCTGTCGTCGGCTCGGGAGCCGGAGGCGATGTTACGACTTTGGCGCCTCTGGCGCGCCGCCACTTCGCCAGGAGCCGCTCCAGATGGGAGAAGCTGCCGGTATAGCCGCGGAGCTTGATCTCGTGGAGCAGCTCTCGGCCGCGAACGCAGCCTTCCGCCCAGCGGCGCGATAGATAATCGAGGAAATAGCTGGGCGAGCAGGGCTTTGGCGCCGTGGCGCGTCGGTCCGGGGGCGCGTTGAATTTCAGCCATTTTCTGATGCTGCGCGGACCGAACCCGGTTTCTCGGGCGATGTCGCCGATAGAGTTTCCGGCGGCGCGCAGAGTACGGATTTGATCAAAGACGGCTTGCCTCGAGCGGCGATGCGCCTGCTTGGTAAGGTGTCGATGCTCCGCGACTTCGCCTCGGCCACCCGGACCATATGCGATCGTCACTACGCCTTCGTCTTTGGATTCCGGCAACAAGGCTCGGCCCGTTGATCGGTCGGCGCGGCTCAGTTGGGTCTCGATCGTCTCGCGCAAATTCTGCAGGAGATGGAACCGGTCAGCGACCTGCCGCGCCTGCGGCGCGCCCTCTCGCGCGCCCTGCGCGTACAGACCGCAGCGATCGCGGCTGATGATTTCGATCTCAGGATGCCGGCTAAGCCATTCAGCTGTTCCGGGGGCTGAGCGGTTCGGCAGCACATCGACAACCTCCCGGCGTTCCAAATCCACGACGATTGTTCCGTACGTGCGGCCTTTGCGCCAGCTCCAGTCATCAATGCCCGCGATGCGAACAGTCGTCGTGGCCCCGCGGGAGGTGGCGCACCGCTTCAGTTGCCGCAGAATGGTGTCGTCGCTGACTGGCATTCCAAGGCGCTTCATCAGCCGCTCTCCCGGTAACCCGCCCACGCCATGACCCAGAAGCTGAACGATCTCAGCTACCCGGCATTTCCGGCGCGCATGAGGGGACGCAATTTCGGGCAGCGGATCAGCAAATGTCTGGCGCTCGCACTCCGCGTTGCCGCATCGCCAACGGATCACCCGAAGCTTCACCGTCACGACCAACCCTTGGACTGGTAGGTCCTGAAGGCGCCGTTGATGCCAGCCGTGCCGCAGTGTTGACTGCTCACCACATCCTGGACACGAGCCACCGGCCTGCCCAACGGCCGAGACCAACCAAGTCCCGCTGACGAGCTCAATGCCTACAACTCGCACACTTGGCCCAGGGGCCCAATCTGATTTTGCTCGCATGCACGCGAATATCGACGGCCGGTCAGCCGATCAAGCCGGGCACCACAGAGTTTGAGGAAGACCCCGCCAAGATGGCTCCCGACAGTCAGCCTTCAGGTTCGCCGATATGCTTTTGCGGTTTACAGTCTACCGCCTGAGTGCACCCGTGGCCGAAGAGAGGGCACGAGACGATCCGCGGCCTCACTCCAGTGATACACACGAGCCTGCCGGACGATAATCCAGGTGAACGAAAGTTCCTCATCGGCCGTCTCCTCGAATTCGGTCGGCGTGAACACATGGATGTCGAGACGATGAAGCACTCCAAAGAGCAGTCCCTGCACGGCCCGCCTCCGCGTGGAGGCGGGCTCTAGGGTCGATTTGATGACGAAGAGGTCGAGATCGCTTCTCGATCGAGCCAGACCCACTGCGTAAGAGCCGAACGTCCCGACGACGAGCGGCCCGTACCCCTTCACGATGCGGTCCACGATTCGCCCGATGTCCGCTTCGGTCAGCATCAGCTTACGTAGGTGACGACCATGACGATGTCCTCGACCTTCGTTTGATCGAGCAAGATCTGCCCGTTGACCGTCGTCGTCAGCCCTGTGGGCAGCCCCGCGGTCTGCATCGTTAGGGTGAACGACTGGGGCCCAAGCGGCGAATTGATGGGAAAGTCGCCACACAGGACGGAAGGTGTTCCCGACCAGCCTGCGGGAAGCGCGGTGGTGAGCGACAGGGCGCTCGCCGCGCCGCTCGTCGGCCCAAAGGACGCGGCAATGTTCGTGCCGGCCGCGGGGACCTGCGTCAGCGCCAGGAAAACGAAGATGTCCTTGATCTGCGGACTCCGAATGTTCGACCATGGGAAGATCGCGTTGGTGATCGGCAAGGTGAGAACCTGCTGCGTTGCGGTCGTGTTGGTGGGATTGAAGAAGCCATAGAGAGCGTCGCCGAAGGTGCTTTTCACGCTCACGACGATCGCCCGCGTGACGCCCGTCGGCGGCGCGACCGCGGCAAGGACTGCGCTCTCGGCGATTCCAAGGCGCGCGGTGTAGCGCACGTGCAGAACCACGTCGGTTATCGACGAGAAGTCGAAACTGTTGCTCGCTGGATTAAGCTCGAGCGTCCAAGCGCTGATCGCTCCCTGCCCCTCGAACGGCAACCAGCGTTCGTCACGGAGATTGACCTCAAACAGGCCCGCGTCGTTTTGACCGCTGCTCGTCGAAATGGCGGCGCCTATCGGGTTCGCGACGCTGAACGTGTTGAAATCCGTGGGCGGAGTTTGGGCGGTCGCGGGAACGTAGCCTGCGGCCGGCAGCGTGGACGTCGTGCGCAGAACCGCGGTGGTCAGCGTCAGGTTGGCGTTCACGCCGGTATAGGGGCCGGTCACGCAAGGAATCGTGACGGCCACGGTTCGCAGACGACGGAAGTAGTGGCCGGGGTGATCGGCGTCAAACAGGGCCTCGTCGAGATAGATTTGACAGGTTCCCGTTTCCATCAATTGGACGAGCGCCATGGGCTGGGTGATGGCGAGCGAGATATGCTTCGTAAGTTCGAGCTCGCGCACGTTCATCGCGAGATATTGCGCCTCCATGCGGCGAAGATCGAAAAGGAGGCTCTCGCCCGCGGTCAGTCCGCGATGCTGGCCGTCCCAGTAGCCGGGCTGAAGGAACGTGTCCTGAAAGCGCCCTAGCTCGAACTGGTAGGTGTTCTGCGCCTGCTGCGAGAGGCCGTATGCGAGCTGATAGGCTTGCGTGTAGACGGTGGTGAGCTGCGTCACCATCCAACTGTAGAGCTGGGCGTTCGTGTATTTGTTGGCGAGAAAATCGCTCACGGCCTGCGCGTTGGTGATCTGCTCATTCTGGATGGAGAGCTCGCTGTTGGCGATCGCCAGGCGATCGTTAGCCGCCGTGATCTGGCTGCCGATCTGCGTAATTTCGGCCTGGGCGACTTGCGCTTGCAGGCTCCAGTCGTCCATCCGGTGCTGGTAGCCGCCGAGGGTCCCGACCATTCCGCCCATTTCCGTGAGCAGGCTTGCGGCGGCCCGAATCGTGGAAGCCGCCGCACTGGCCGACCCGGCGATGTTTCCTCCACCGAACGACGCGGTGGTTTCCGGCGTGCCGCCAAACCCCTCGACGCCAAACGAGAACGACGGCACGAGGTTCGCCTCCATGGCCACCATGTCCAAAGGAATGGCCTGTCCGTTTGCCTGGTGCGCCTGTCCCTGGAGCGACAGCGCCTGGGTCTCCCAGGCGTTCATCAGCGTCTGGGTCGAGTAGAAGTTGTAGCGGATCTGGGAGATCGCCTGCTGGTTCTGCAAGGCGGTAATTTGATCCGTCGCTTCGGTGACCTGCTGCGTCTTGACGTCCAGCATCCGGGTCTGAATGTCGACCTCCTGGTTCGCTCGCAACAAGGCAAGGGTCTCGGCGTCCTCCTTCTCGAGCGCCGAAAGGATCAGCGCGCCAAACGAGCGAACGTCGTTGGCCAGTTCGACCGCTTTCTGCAGATATGTTGCGAACCGATAGATGGGAGCAGGTGGAGTCAGGCCGGTCGGCAACTGGCCTGCCGCCGCCATTTCGGCGGCCAGAAGAGGGTTGATCGGCGGAGCGTACAAGGGCAGCGGCACCACCTGTCCCTGCAGATTCATGCAGTTGCGGATGTTGTAGAGGCGGCCGGCCACGGTCGTCCAATAGGCGAGCAACTGCTCGTTCGGCGGAATGCAAAAGAGGAACGCGCCGTTGGCCACCGGAAGTTGAGGCAGCGTCGGCGTGTCGCTTCCGCCTTGCACGAGCGCAGAGGGCGGGATCGGGGCGACCACGAGGTTCTCGACGGCGACCAGGGGATCGTCGATCGACGATGAATTGAGCTGCGATTCAATCTGCGCATAGGTTGCGGGCGTGGTCGCTGTGGAGGTCGCCGGCGGGGGCACCTGATTGGGCGCTGGTCCGAGAATCATATCGGCCAACACGTAGAGCTGCTCGGCCTGCCCGACCGTCTCGGCCGTGTAGTTCGAGAACAGCGAGTCGCCCCAGGCGATCACGTTGTCCAGGAACTTCATCACGGTCGCCTTGGCGTAGGCCGAGATGCGAAGGGACGCAATCGCATGCGGATCGAAGGGATCATTCGCGTAGGCGTAGAGCGCCGCGCTCGTGTCCGGATCGTTGATTCCCTGAGCCAGATTTTGAAGGATGTTCTGGATCTGCTGAGCGATCCAACCGTTGGGACCGCTGGCGTTGAGC
Source organism: uncultured Alphaproteobacteria bacterium (assembly GCA_963787135.1). GTDB lineage: Bacteria > Pseudomonadota > Alphaproteobacteria > Rhizobiales > Beijerinckiaceae > Roseiarcus. The sequence goes on from CAWBBW010000036.1 coordinate 137,696, forward strand.
TGGTAAAACGGAGCCATTTCCCAGAATCGCTGCGGCGTGGCCCCTCCGCTCGAGTCCGACGGATTGAAGATGTATTCGTACCAGTTCATCGCGTCCTGGTACTGCTGGTTCTGCGCAAGGAGCGACGCGACAAACATAGGAGCGTGGTAGAAAATTTCCCAATTATATAGAGAATAGGCGCCGGTGCACCCCGCGGAGAAATCGAGCGCAGACTCTCCGACATCGAGGGCGTTCGGCTGACCAGGGTACGGCGTTGCGACCGGCGGCTGCGGCTTGAAGATGGAACTGAAATCGAAGAGCGTCGTCCATCCGCGCACGCTCTGCGGGTTCGTCTGCAGCGTGCGCGCCATGAGTTGCGGCACGCCCCCGATCTCGAGTTCGCGCAGCATGGTGCGGGCGAACGGATGGTAGAAGGTCTGGAATTGATACCGTGTCGTCCACTGCTTGATATAGGCGAGGTTGTCGAGCTCCTGCGGAGAGCTGGAGACGGTGAAATACTCCGGCTCGACCAGATACGTTCGCGTGGGACGTGAGTTCGCGCCCGCGCCTCCGCCTCCGTCGACGACGAAGAAGGGATCGAGCGAGTCGAAAATCTTTTCCTGTGGCGGAATGACGATCCGAGGATTAACCACGGCCCCGAGAAGCTCGAGGGACGCAGGCTGCCCGCTTGCCGTGCTCTGGCAGAGGACATCGAGAGACACCGTGCCCGGATTGGGCGTGAAGTAGAACCCGTACACCAGATCCTGAGCCGAAAAGTTGTAGTTCGCCGGCGCAGCGAGCGAGCCATTGAACGAAGCCGTCGTCACAAGCGCGAAAGTGGGTTCCTGCGACAGATCCACGAGCGTCGCATCGGGCAGGAGTTTCGAATCTTCGACGACGACCAACGGCGACTCCGGCATCGACAACGTTGCGGTCGCGACCTGAGCCGAATCGCTGCTGGACCCTCCGAACAAGACGTCCACGAGGAGCTCGGCCGCCGTCAGATTGTAGTAAATCGTTATGACGAGATCGAAAGCCGGATCCGGCGACGCGCGAAGCGTGAAGGCGATCTGAGGGCGATCGACGAGGTCCACCGAGACGCTGGGGATGGTCTTGCTGAAGAACAATTTCTCCTTGAGAACCCGCTTGGCCTGCCACTGCCCGGCGCTCAGCTCGCTCATTGCGACATCGATCGACCAGAACGTCGCGGCTTTCGGCTGGGTGCCCCCGCCGCCGGAAGGCACGGACTGATCGCGCTGCTTCTCCGATTCCTGCTTGAATATCAGCCAGACAAGATGGAGGCGCTGGTCCCAGATGACGGGGACGACCTGGTCCGACTTGATGTCGAGGTTCAGCGCCTCCCAGGCGCTCCATGCGCCCCCCGAACCGGGGCTCGAGGTTGTTCGGGTGCGATAGTACCATTGCCATGGCTCGCCACGCGTGTGCGCGAAGACGTGAAGGATGACGGGCCCCGCCGCGGTCGTCTCGTTGTAGTGGGCCGCGACGACGAGACGCGACACGTCGACGAGCTTGCGCATGTAGTTCTGCAACGCCGTCTCCGCGAGAGACGCGTCGCAGTTTGTCTGTCGCAGATCGCTCTCCATGTCGGTGAAGAACGGCGACGCGTTCGTCCGCGTCTCCGGCAGAACGTAGTTCTCCGGATAGAGGAAGACCTCGCGGTTCGCTTGCCAGAGCCGATACTGCTGTCGCCAGGACCATTCGTTCCAGGGGCCGTGTTGAGTGTCCACGGTCACCTGAATGGACAAGTTCAGGAAGCACTGCTGGACGAACTGCTGAATCGCAAGCGACGCCTGCAGGAGGCGCGTCGAAAGCGCGCACGCGGCCATCTCCGGATCGATAAGGAAGTAGTCGTAGATGTCGTCGGTCGTTATGAAGGCGTAGAGCGGCGCGAGGTTCGCCCCGGGTCCGAGAAGATAAGCCACGAGCGCATCGCGCCTGCTCTCACGCAGACGGTCTTCGACCGGTTGCACAGCTCCGAGCCACGCGCTTTGCGGATATTGCGCCTGAAAGGCGCCGAAGGCGGCCGCGGCTGTTCCCGCGTTGGGGCTGGCCGCCGCGAGAGAGAACAATGTCGCGCCGGGCACTTTGTAGCGCGCGACCATATCCAGCGCATTGGCGATCGATGTGAGCATCGCCATGTCAGCCAAAGATCCCGGCTGCGTTGCGGGCGTGAGGCTGGGAGCGCTCGCGCCGAGCGAAGCGGAGATTGCAGCCGTATCGTCGACGCTGGCGTTGAGCGCGAACGCAAGCGCAGGCGCGGTCGCCGTTCCAAGCGCCGCCGTCACCGACGCCGGGAGCTGTCCCGGAACCAGCCACTGGCTCAGGACGTCGAAAAGCTTCGGGCTCGCCGCAGTCTGCCTCCGGTCCAGTTTGATCGCGCGGAGGAGAGTCTCGAAGGCGGCGTATGGGCTCGCGCTGGACGAGGGCAGGTTGCTCGGATCGAGCCACCCGAAAGATGACGCGTTCTGGACGATGAAAGTGAATTCAACCACGGATGCGCCGAGCGCAGTGTAGAGCGCGGCGGCTTTCGCGACCGTCACGAAGGCGTTCACCAGCGCGGGGAACTGCGTCGGGTCCAGGGTCGCGTTTTGCAGGAGGAGCTGGATTGTCGCGGGCGACAGGGGGAGTATTCCTGTCTTGTTCAGGACCGGCGTGACCACGTTCGCCGTCACGTTGGTCGCCGTCGCCAAGGCGCCGATGAAGATCGCCGACACCGTCGGCGCATCGGCCTGCTGAGCCGGCGTGAGCTTCCCGATGGCGCTTGCGATTCCCTGAAGCAGCGTCGTCGACTGCTGGTCCGTGAAGGCGAGCGCGGACTGCGTGACGGATTGATTGCGCAGCAGGTAGTCGAGATCATGAACGCCGAGCCCGGTCCCTCGAAGAACGGCGAGGCGGCGAAGAAACTCCGCGGTGTCGGCCGGCGTCGTCCCGAAAGGGGTTCCGGCGGCGAGTTCGATCCAGAGGACCAGATCCGCCACCGACAGCGACAGCGCTGTGGCAAGGCGTTGATAGCGCAGGAGGACGTTGGCTGTCGCGAGACTGAGCGCGTTCGGGGTCGCCGGCGTCGTCGCCGCGAGGATGGTCGCAATGTCCGTGGCGCTCAGGCCCAAGGCGGCGGTCGAAGCGTTGAGGTTCGCGCTCTGGGCGTTCGTGGGGTTGTCCACCGCGGGGATGATCGGCTGTCCGTTCAGATCGAAGGCGCCTGGCGGCTGAGGAGCCGGAGGGAAGATCGCGCTCCAGGAGGCAAGCGTGGTCGGATTGGCGAACACCTCGCTGTAGGTCGAAGGAACCACCGCCGGTTCGTCGCCGAGACAATTCGTCACGTCTCGCGCCTGGAGCGGCCCCCAGAAGCTCAGGACTTCCTGCAACGGCAGGTTCAACTGGTTCTTGATCGCAATCGTCCCTGCGATGAATACCAGAAAGGCGTCATTCAGAGACTGGCCGCCAAGCGCCCAGTCGAGTTCCCACATCTGGAGGCCTGTGGCGTTCAGCAATCGAAGAAAGCGTTGGGCCCGGTCTAGAACGTCTGAGGTCAGGCCGTTGAGCGACATCAGCTCGGTGCTGGCGCTCACGAGCCCGCTGCTCGGGTCGACTCCGAGCTGGAGCGTCACCGAGGATTGCGTCACCCACGCCACTTCAAGGAGCTGATAGAGCTGCTGGAGCGACAATCCCGAACGGTTGAGCAGGACGGGCACGCCGCCGCCGCCCGCGGAAGGGGAGGGCGCGGCCTGGCTGAGAGCGGCGATCCAGGTGGCGGGGGTGAAATAGGTCCGGGTGTCGGGATCGACGACAGTCGGATTGTTCTGGGAAGAAAATCCCCATCGCTGCCAAGGCTGGTTTGCGTCGGTCCCGTCGATAAGCGCCTGCATCTCGGGGTTGATCCCGAGATTTGCGCACGCGATTGCGGCAGCGCCTGGCCCTGACGGCGCGCCGGCGAAGAGCGCCATCACGGCGGGACGCGACATCCCCATCGCCGCGAGATATGCGGACGTCTGCGCAAACGGAAGATCGAACGGGAGCGTGAGCGGAAAGATCGCGCCCTGCGTGGCGACATACGCGGCCTGAGAGATGTTCTGCGGGATGGCGCGGCGCTCTGCCGAGGTCCCGAGCGTGTCAATAATGATCGGCGGAGGCGGAGGCGGAGGCGGCGCAACTATGGCTTCGAGGATCTCGTTAACGAGGTCGATGTAGGGCAGGGTGACGTTCGTGTTGCTGCAGTCGAGCGCGATATTCTGCACCTCCGGACGCCGGAAGAGAAAAGCGTCGCGCGCATTGGCGATGCCGGAAACGGGCGGGGTCGCGCCGGCGAGCGGCGAGGCCGAGAACTGCGCCAGGTATTGAAGAAGGTCGACGAGATAGGCGGCCGGGCTGTAGATGGACTGGCAATCCTGGCATTCGAAATAGTCCTGCGAACCGAACAGCGCCTGCAGGTCGGGAAAGTTCGCGATGGTTCCGGGAGGAGGCGCGGGCGACGCCGTCGCGGAGAGGCCCACAGCGTTGAACCCCAGGTTGTAGCGCCCGTAGATCGTCAGCGCGGTTGCGTACGTCATCTGCGCGCGCGCATACGCCATGCTGGCGAGCGAAGCGCTGCCGAGCGCTGGGGTCATCTTGGCGATGAAGGGGCCGCGCCCGGCGAAATAGACGCTCCTCGCCGACTTGAACCCCGCGCTGTTCAGGGCCTCGGCGCTCGCATAGTGCGGCGATATCCGATAGAGGCGCTGGGCCGTCTTGAGATCGGCGACCGCCGCCGCGGATATGGCCACTTTCTTGGTCGCGATATATTGATCGATATTTGTCCGTTTCAGGTTCAGCGTCGGGTTTGCCGAGAGGACGGAGATAAGCTCCTCCTTCGTCGGGTACGAGGAGGTCCGCGCCTTCGTGAGCCCGCCGACGAACGCTGTCGTTGGATAGCGGCCCGCGAACCTTTCGGCGAGCGCCTTGGCGAATCGGGCGATCCGTTGCGCCGGCGTGTCGTTCGGCAACACCTGCGGGATGCTGGCGGCCTCGGGATCGATGGCGGTGATGCGGGCGATCCAGTCGTTCTCGTCAATCAGGGCGAGGTCCGAGACACGCGCCAGATTCTTTTGCGAAAGGCGTTGCAGCGTGTCGTTGACAAGGGGCAGATTGCCCGTCAGCAGTTCGCCGAGACTGAGAGTCGTATTGAGCGTCGCCAAATCCGCCTTGGACAGGCTCGTGTTGGCGCGAAGGGCTTTCCACGTTGGACCGAGCCGTCCGCCGCTCGCGGCATAGGCCGAAAGAAACGCCGTCTGAACCTCCGAGGAGACGGAGCCGGCGGCCAGCAGTGCGGAAGCGGGCGTCTTGCCGCGAATGTACGGGGCGCTCGCGGTCGCCTGGACCCGGAGGGCGTCGAGACGGGTCAACTCGGCGTCCTGAACATCGGCGTAGGACGCCGGGAGCACATTGTTGCTGAGGGCCGTCGTGAGGGCGTTGCCAAGCGAGCCCCGGGAATAGGCCAGGACGCCGCTCATCACCTGCGCCATAAAGGCGTCGTCGATTCCGGCGTCCGGCAGGTTGTTGAGCGCCGAGCCGAGCGAAGCGGGAATTCCCTCGTACATTATACCGAACAGGGTTTCGTCTCGCAGCCCGTCTCTGGCTCCGATCACATGCGCCATGAACAGGTCGGCGACGTTCGAGAACGACGTCCCGATCGACTTCGCCACAAACTGGATCTCGTGAACGTCCTTGTTCTCTTTGAGATCGCCGAGCGGCGCGCCCTGAAGCTGGGCCGTCACCTGCGTCTGGACGTTCGTGAAAATGGACAGCGTCCGCACGACGCCGTCCTTCGCGGTGGTCAGATTGATCTGCGTTTGCGCCGGCGCCGCAAACGCTGTTGAAGACGTGGCGATGACGTCCCCCGCTTCCACATAGGCGCGCACGACAAGGTTCAGCGCGCCGCTGCGTTCATAGGCGATCGCATAGGCGCCCTTCGCGTTGGTCGCGCCTTCGCCCAGCTGCGACTCCGAGCGGAGCTGCACGGCGAAGACCACGATGCGAGCGCCTGCGATCGGCGCCCCATCCCCGTCGACGAGGGTTCCCGTAACCCGACCTCGCCGCTCGTTGGGCGGACGCGGGGGCGGCGCGGCGCCTTCGTACACATTAATCGTCACGTTCTCGGCAAGAATATTCTGTTCGAGTCCGATCAGAACCTCGAGGGTCGCGGCGTCGATCTCGTCCGTTTCCGGAAGTCCCCGCCGCCGCTGGAACTCGTGGAGAGCGACGAGCGTGGTGGGGCCGAATTCCTGGTTGCCGGCTTCATCGTCGGAAATGGCGAGACCCGCGCTGATCAACACCCGATGGAGCCTCGCAATGTCGGCTCCACGCGCCCCTTGACGAGATCCGATCCTCATCGCAGTCGCCTCCCTTGAACAATCGCCTGGAACTGCCGGAATACTTTTACAGCCGCCACACTGACCCCATTCCCATCCCGAGGTCGCCGAGCTTTCGCTGCCGCGCCTCGCACGGTCTGCTCAGAAGTCCACTTCGACCCCGGCGCTGGCCGATTTCGGAGCGCCAAACGGGACGGTCCCTTGAAAGACCAGCGACGCAGGGCCGAAAACATGGAGTTGAATGGTGCCCTGCACCTGTCCCTGACCCTGTCCGGAGTATATGTCGTAAAGACCGACGATGGTTCCCTTGAGTTCTACTTCAGGTCCCTTCACCTTGATATCGAGATCAAAAATATCCGCCTGAACAAGCGGCTGGACGTGAACGCTGGTCGTGGACGTATCGGCCGGATCCTTGATATGGGTCGACACGATTGCGCCGAGAGCGGGTTCGTGGATGAGCGAAAGCGTCAGCTTGTCCTTGATCAGATTGACCTTGATTCCGGAATAGTCCTTGAGCGGCAACACCAACTGAGCATCGATCGACGAGAAACCGGGGGGATTGTTCGGCGTTTGGCCAGGCGGATTGCTCGGCGTTTGATTGTAGGTGTAGAGCGCCTGCGCTTCCGGGTGAAAGCCCTTCGACTCTTTGGGCTGCACCTCGAATTCGACCAGGCGATCCGGGGGCGGCGCCGGCGGTGGCGCGGGCGGCGGGTTTTCCGCTGCGAGAGCGTATCCGACAGCAGCGATCTTCGCCTGATGCTCGATGTTTTCGTAAGTTGAAATCAGAGAAAGTCGAAGCTCCTCGGCTTTTTCGAGGTCGGGTTCCTTCATGTACTGAAGCATGTCGCGCGCGCTGCTGTGCTTCAGCTGTGTGATGCGCTCCCTCGCCTCGATCGCCTGGCCAACCGCCGCAGACGCTTTCTGCGTGTACTCTGCGCGCCATTGTTCGCGCCACGCCTGTTCCTCCGGGGTCGCCTCTGGCGTCGTCGAGTCCATGCCGCGCTGGTCCACGAGCGACACCGGATTGTTGCGCGCGTACCGGTACCGATCGGTTCCGTCGCGCGTACCCCCGGGGTCGAGGCTGAGCCACCGCGCGATCCAGGGCGCGTAGTAGCGCGCGCCAAAATTATAAAGTCCCGTCTCTTCGTCTCTCTCCTTGCTCGCGTACCGGTATCTCTTGTCCTGGTCGCCGGCTCGAAATGACGAACCCCCATATGGATAATATTCCTCGTAAGAAATTGTCGTTCCTGCCGGATCGGTCTCCAATTGCGTCGAATGAACATTGTTCGGACACTGGAACCGGAAAAGCGGCGTGTTCGTGGGGTCCGCGCCGGACGTATCGAGCGTGGTGGTCTCGATGAGAACGAACCGGCGATTCTGGTCCGTGACGTCCAGGGAGTGGCGTTCCAGTGTGACGCCGGCCGCAACGATCGATGTCCCCGTGTACTCCCGATAACGTTCGTAACCGGCGATGTAGACGCGCTCAAGAATCGCATTCTGGCGCTGAACGATTTTCCGGACGCGGTTCCCCCCGGAGTCGTAGGCGAAGTAGGCGTCGCCGCCTCCCTGCAGGTCCGCCGAGACAAAGCGGCCGGCATGGTCCCAGGTCAGCGATGGGAGGTTGGGAATCTGCACGAGGTTGCCCGCCGCGTCGTGCTGGAACAGTCCCGAATAGGGACCGTTCGCGGGATCCCCGGGCATGCTGACCGTCGCGATACGGTTTGAACCCGCAACGTAGGTCTGGATTCGCGTCCACCCGTTGCCGCCGGCTTTGTGCACAGTCGACAGGAGATTGCCGACGCCGTCGTAAGCGTAGGTCTCGGTGTAAGCCAGAAGCGCATGAAGATCGTTCCGGTGAGGGATCGTCGAAACAAGCGCTTCGGGATACCCGTTCGGCCCAAGGGCGTAGCCGACCTGTCCCGGCTGCTCGCGTCCCGTTGCCTGGGTCAGCCGATAGACCGCGTCGTATGCGAACTGCTGCGTCCCGCTCGTCACGTTGCCCGCAAAATAGACGGTCTGCTGCGCGAGGTCGGTGACCTGAACGACGTTGAGAACGGGATCGCAGGTGTAGTTGAGATCCTGAAGCTTCGCGCCGTCGCTGGGCCGGGTCGTCTGAATCCTCGCCGTGACATGGGTTCGATCGTCGTACGTGTACTGGCTGACGACGCCTTGCCCATAGGTGACGGCGGTCCGTTGCCCGCAGGCGTTGTAGGCGATGCTGGTGACAAGCGGCGACGCCGTCGCCGATCCGAGGACATAGCCGGTCAGGGAGCCGAGGAAACTTGATGGACTATAGGCAGAGACGAGGACGCTCAGGTCGGGCGCCGTCACGCTCACCACCCGGTTCATCGCGTCAAAGGCGGTCAGCGTGTCGAAGGCGTCGCTTTCGAGGGCGCTCGAAGCGGCAAGCAGAAACGACGTCGGAACGGTCAGCCCCGAAAGCATGGACCAGGAGGGCGTCGACTGAAAGGCGATCGCGAGCTGCCGCGTCGTATGGGTGATATGGCCTTCGAAGTCATAGGCGACATTCGTCACGACGCCCGCGCCGTCGAACTGCTGATAGACGCGCCCGCGGAAGTTGGGTTGGCTCAGTCCCTCTCCGTAGACGGTCTGCTCCGCGAGATATTCCGTTCCGGCCGGAGGCGTGACCCACAGCTGGAACGTCCGCCGCAGCTGGTCATAGACGAATCGACGAACGAAGCCGCGCGGGTCAAAGGAGCGGTAGGGATGACCAGCGCCGTCCTCGATCGCCAGACTTGCGCCCGAGTCGGGGCCGGCGCGCCGCAGCATTTTTCCCCTTGCGTCCGGCGTCTGCTGAAGCGTGACGTTGTTGATCGCATCGGTGACGCTGAGCGCATTCGCCTGGATGTCGAGCATGCTGCGCGTCTGGAGCAATCCCCCCGGACCGTTGTCGGCAATCACGAGAAACGCGCGCCCAAGCGCGTCGAAGACGCGGGTGGTCGGCGTATTGGCGTCCTGCGCCGTCAGGAGCGCAGCGCGGTTGAGAGGGTCGCTCGCCGGTCGAGAGCTGGCGTCCGCGTACCAGGCGCTTCCAAGGACATTGTCGTTGCCGTCGGCAAAGACTTCCTGCCAGGCGTCGAACGCGGTCGTTGCGAAGGATCCGTCCGGGCTGTCCGTCCTGATCAGCCTCGACAGCGGATCGTATCGAAGGATAGAGCCGTAAGCCGCGGTCGCGAGCGACGCCTCCGCATCGTAGCCGGAGTTGGCGGCGAAATACGGCTCGTACTTCTTGATCGGGTTCCCCTTGTTGTCGAAGACCACCCGGCCGCTGCCCGTCCATTGGGGATTGCCGCCCTGATCGGGATCTGCCTGGGCCTTTTTGAGGGCCTCCCGCCCTGAGCCGTCAAAGTATGTATAGGTCTCGAACCAGCCTGGATTCGCCGCTCCGTGCTGCAATCGCGCATAAGAGTGCACGGAGACCGGGCTCGGCGTCGCCGCTTCCCATGCGAGCTGGTCGTATTCGATCTTCAGCGTCGGATCGGCGAGCGTGTCTCCCTCGTCGGCGCCCGGCCGCCCCATCAGGGCGAGCGCAATCACGCGTCCGAGTTCGTCGAACGCCGCCGCGCTCTGGTTCCCGTTTGGATCGGTGACCATGGCGGGCGCGAGGACGCGATAGTCGGTCGTCGCGGTCGTGACATTGTCGAATGCCGCGTCCGCCGAAGTATGCTCCTCCGCCACGGCGAGCTGGAGGGGATCGTAAACGACGCTTGACGTGTTGCCGAACGGGTCCGTGAAGCTCGTGGCCAGATAGAAGCGCGTTGCGTCGTACCCAGTCGTTCCGGCATGAATCCAAAAATCTCCGTCCGGCGAAAGATACCCTTGCGTCAGCAGTTCGGCGCCGGTCACATTGGCGCCGAAGACCGAAGCAAGAAGAGTTGCCGGGAACGCGAACGCGAAGTGATCGTAAACGAGCGCGCGGGTCTGCACCTGCCCCTGCGGCAGCGGGGCCGACAGATCGTCGGACCAGAACTGGTGGCGCACGTGCTCGATGGTGCGCATCGCACCGGGCGCGAGCGCCCCGTCGAAGGGCACGACGGTCGCGCCGGTCATGGCCGAATCGATTGTCTGCAGCGGCAAGGGCGCCGCCGTCGGGGCCACGAAGAGCTCGTACTGGACCGTCTCGGTCGGCACGCCGTGCCGATAGTCGTAGGTCGTTTGGATCGGAGCCGCATACGTAGTCGCGCGACAGGTCGCCAAGACACTTACCTGCTCCGGTTCAGCAGGCGCGCGCCGCGCGTACGCGAACTGGGCCTCGCGGAGAACGTGCCCCAGGGGATCGACCTCGAGCGAGAGATGGTGCGTGATTCTCGGGTCGGCCGGGTTACGCTCGTAGGCATATGCGACGTGCTCGAGTTCGAATGGCTGGTAGACGCCGTGCCTTTGGGTCGCAATTGGCTGCAGCTCGCGGATCTCGTAGCGATAGTCTCTCACGACATAGGGCGCGCCGGCCGAAGGCGTCCCGTCGTCCGAATAAACCTCCTCGCGCAGGGGTCGCCCTTTGAGCGACCGGTACGCCTCACGCAAAGCGGGCGGCAGCAACGTGGTCGGAAGGAGCGTCGGCGGCAACCGCGTGGCGGCGGCGTCTCCTGAATAGAACTCGCGGCTCAGCGTTGCGCGCAGGTCGTCCGCCTGCCCGTTCCAGGCGCCGGTATGGAACCAGGAGATGGTGTGGACCGGCGTCAGGTTGTATTCGCCGTTCTCCTCCGCGAGCCCTCCCGGCGGCGGCCCCGCGCCGTGGTCCGCGGACATCGACTCGGCGTCCCAGGAATCAACCCGGGCAAAGCCCCGAAATTCGCGCTCGACGCCGTCGAACCAGCCATGGGCGTATCGATAGCAAAGGACGACGTTCGTTCCGGCCACCGCATCCGTCGTCTGGACTCGTCCGACCGTCTGCACGACGAACGGCAGGCGCAAAGCCCAGGGACGGCCTGCAAGGCGATCCTGCAGGTAGAATTGCGTCGAGGGCGTGTAGGTGATCGTCGTCTGCACGCCCACTCCATTGGCGATGGAACAGAGAAGGTGCGGCTTTACGCCGTTCAGCAAATCGACGTAGCGCAGGGCGGTCCCCGCGTCGGCCGGATCGGAGCTCGACCAGACCAGGCACGCCGTGCCGGTTCCGAGAAAGTCCGCCACGCGGACCGACGCCATCACGTTGGCCAGCGGCAGCGGGATCGAAATCGCCGGATCCCATCCGTTGCCCGCCTGGTTGAGATAGACGTCCGCGCCACGGCGCGACAGGTAGACGATGTCGGTCACGCCCGTCCCGTCGATGTCCCCGAGCCGGATGCGCCTCGGATCGAAGAGATCCGGCGTATCGAACTGCGGCGCGCTCTTCATGGCGATCTTGGCGCCGAACCGCGCAAAGCCGGTGTTCGGCCAGTAGCAGACATCGCCGTTGCGGACGCGAACGAGGTCCGACAGTCCGTCGCCGGACATATCGGCCAGGAAGATCGTTTCGTAATCGTCGGTGGTGAGCACAACGGCGCCGCGATCCTCGTCGTGCGCCTGCGTCCTCCGGTTGGGCGGGCCAAATCCGTCACGAGACTCTGACGGGTACCAGGTGAAGACGTCATCCTGGGCGAGCAGGACGTCGGTCAGCCCGTCGCCATCGACGTCGAGGAGATGAACGCCGCGCGCCTTCCAGTTGATGCGGGGCAGCGACGAAAACGGGACGAAGCTGCTCCATGCGAAGGCGTCCGTCCGCTCGTAGTAGCCCGGCGTCGGGCCGTCGAGAAGCGCGACGTCGACGCGTCCGTCGGCGTTCAGGCTCATAAGCTGCACGCTATCGGCGAACGATTGCAGTGACGGCTGGGCCGGCAGGCGTTCCGCCGCGGCGAACGCGCCACCTCCCAGATTGCGCTTGTAGGCAAGCGTAGGCGCCGGACTTGCGACCGCCGCCAGAATTCCCGCGATCCCTTCGCCATCGAGATCGACGAAGCGGTAGTTTTGCGCGTCAATTCCTGCGGGCGCCTGCGCCAGCGAGCCAGGGCTGGCCGCGGTCACCCTGGTCGATAGCGTCCCGACCCTCGTGTAGTCGAGCCGCAGCGTGGGCGTCTCGTCGGTGGTGACGACGTTGCTCGCGTCCCACGCGTAGCCGACGCCTCGAACGCTCGTCAAATACGTCACTTTGAGGTTTGGGTCGTAGGTGAACTCGGTCGACTTGACGAGCCGCGCGGCCGCGCCCAGCTCCTCGGGGATCTCGTGGAACAGGAGGACGCGCTGGCAGAGCCGGTAGGTGCGGATCTCGAAGCCCTGTCGATATGCCGAGAAGGGATCCTGGCGCAGCGCCCAGGGACCCGCTTCCTCCGGGAGGTCGGTCGTATGTTCGCCGTAGTCGAAGACGATCTCGAAAAGCCAGGCAAGGGCCTGGAGGTCCGCGTACGCCGGATCGCGGTTCGCAAGCGCTGCGCGGTTTCCGTAGTGGATGCGTTTCAGGTATGCGTTCGCGGGCGGGTTCGCGCGCCGCGAGGCCTCCGACGGATCGCCGACGGACACCCCTGTCAGATCCTCCGCCTTGTACTCGTAAAAAGTCGCGTGGCCTAGCGAATCGAACGTCGCCTCGAGCAGCCATCGAAAAACGTGCAAGGGGTTATTCGGGTCGGCGACACGGGCTCCGGGCGAAATGCCGAAGTAACTAGTCACGTTGTTTGCGCTGATGGATCGCCAGTGGGCGTCGCCGGTAACGACGTGGGTCCGCCGCTCTATCCGCGCAAACAAGCCTTCGATCCGCGGACGGTACGCGTCGACGCGATACTCGCCATCAAGAGTCGTTTGGCGCACCCACGCTCCCGACGACGACTGCGACAACTCTGGGACTAGGTCTTCCTGCCCCGACAAAACGAAGATGTCGGATTCGAGAGCGTCGGCGTATTGGGGGACGCCCTTGTCAGTGCGGCGCGCGATGTTCGGAACGGAGGTCGTCCATCCCATCCCGAATGGTCCCGCGCCGTCGCCGGAATTGTATTCGAGCGCCAGTTCGGGTTCGAACTCCGCGGCATGGAGAGATGGGCAGCGTCACCCGGAAGCGTCCGGTGCCGGTCGGCGCCCCAGCCTGGAACTTCTCTCCGAGCCCCTTGAGAGCTCCGCCTGATTTAGGAAGATTGAGCGGGGGAGGCGCGGCGGCGTCAAATAGTGGTTTCCGCGCCGATTGCTCATCGGTGGGATTTGGGGCGGACCGAAATTCTCCCGTTCCCTCCGAGTTCATGGCGCTAACAATAGTTGAGGATAATATTCTGATTAAGCCTCACATGCGTGAGTAAGCTTGTCAATCAGCGAAGTTCTGTTCAATAACCGCTCGTTTGTCCAAATGCGCAACGTAACAACGGTATTTATCGACAAATAACTGAGTATATGTGTTGGGACGACAGCGGGGAGCACGGGAAAACACCTCGTCGGCATTGTCACGGCGCTGGCAGCTTGCTGGCGCTTTGAATGGGGCGTAGCCGAAGGGCATGACAAAAATCAGCTGGACGCCTCCAAAAACCTGGCCAAGTGGAGCTCGTTTTGATTCTCTGAGGAGAAGCGAAACGGAGGCGATTCGATGCGCGGGGAGCTTGGATTTTTCGATGTCGACGAGCGTCTGAAAGAGCTTTCGGCGAAGGGCGACGACCTGGAGCGGTTGAACGCGATCGTTGATTTTGAGATGTTTCGGGCGGATCTTCAGCGCGCCGTGCCGAGGAGCGACCGCTCTAGGGGCGGCCCGGCCACCCTACGATCAGGTGCTGATGTTCAGGGTCCTGATCCTCCAGTCGAGCCATTCGCTATCGGACGAGCGGACGGAATATCTGATCAAGGACCGTCTTTCGTTCATGCGCTTCCTGGGGTTGTCGCTGGCTCAAAACGTGCCGGACGCGAACTCGATCTGGAACTTTCGTGAGGCGCTGACGCGGGCGAAGATCGACGGCAAGCCGGCGATCGAGGTTTTGTTCACGCGCTTTGACGCGGCGCTGACGAAGGCCGGCTTTCTCGCGATGGGCGGACAGATCATCGACGCCACGATTGTCACGGCGCCCAAGCAGCGCAACACCGAGGCCGAAAAGAAGGAGATCAAAGAAGGGCGCATTCCCGAGGATTGGAAGCGCAAGCCCGCCAAACTGCCAGAAGGATCGCGAGGCGCGATGGACGGTCAAATATTCAAAAGCCAAGCCGTCCGAGGACGGCGCGAAGCGCGTCGATCGGGCGATCCCAGCAGGCTGATCCGGCATGGGCAGCGACGGACGCCTCCCGCTACGACGGCGCCCAATTGCCGAACCTCGTCGACAAGACCAACACCGCCAGCGACGTCTGGGCGGACACCGCCTATCGATCCGCGAAGAACGAAAAGCACTTGGCCGAAAACGGCCTACGCAGCCAAATCCACCGCAAGAAGCCTCAGGGCAAACCGATGCCGGAAGCCGTGGCGCGGGCCAACGGCAAGAAGTCGAAGGTTCGCGCCTACGTCGAACACGTCTTCGCCCAACAAAAGGGCCCGATGGATCTGGTCATTCGAACAATCGGCCTCGCCCGAGCCACGGTGAAGATCGGGCTCGCCAATCTGACCTACAACATGAAGCGCGCCGTCTGGCTGTCAGCCCGAACCGCCGCGGCCTGAGCAAGCCGAATGATCGCTCGACGCCGCCGAACGCGGTCTTCGCGGCGCACATCAACGCCGCCCGATCGGCCTCCGATCGGGCCGTCACCGCCTCACGACCTTCAGACGCCATCGTCCCGCAGGAAAACACGGTACTTGGAGGTGTCCAGCTACTCCGGATATCGGTTCCCTCGAGAGATCATTCACCGGGCGATCTGGCTCTATCTCCAATTCACCCTCAGCTTTCGTGACGTCGAGGATTTGCTCGCGGAGCGCGGAATTACAATTTCGTACGAAACGTCCGACGCTGGGTGAATCATTTCGGACCGATCATTGCAGCGGAATTGCGGAAACGCCGTCCCAAGCCGCATGCGGTCTGGCATCTTGACGAGGTCTATCTGAAAATCGATGGCGGATGGTATATCTGTGGCGCGCCGTCGACGCCGAGGGCGAGGTTCTGGATGTGCTGGTCCAATCCAAGCGCAACAAGCACGCCGCGTTGAAACTGATGCGCAAGCTTCTGAGGAAATCCGCCGTCGTTCCTGAGCGATTGGTCACGGATGATTTGCGGTGCTATGGCGCAGCGATTCTCGACCTCGGCATCGACCACCTGCACGACCGCGGGCGATGGAAGAACAATCGGGCCGAGAATTCGCATCAGCCGACGCGGCGGCGAGAGCGAAAGATGCAACGTTTTAAGAGCGCCGGCTCGGCGCAAAAATTCCTCTCAACCCACGCCGCCGCTTACAACATTTTCAACGTCCAACGCCATCTCACGTCAGCTCAATCACACCGCGTGCTACGCGCCGCGGCGATGACCACGTGGCGCGAGGCCGTCGCGGCGGCATGAAATCTCCGGGAGGGCAACCTCATTACGATCTTGATCTCCCAATGTGACAAGGCCCCGACGAGACCGTGAGGCGGCTGATGACCATTCCCGGGATCGGTCCGGTCACCGCCACGGCGCTTCTCGCCACGATCCAGGACTTCGCCGCATTTTCCAGCGGACGGGAGTTCGCCGCCTTCCTCGGGCTGACCCCGCGTGAGCATTCGAGCGGCGGCAAGCCGCGGCTCGGGCGCATCACCAAGATGGGCGACCGCTACTTGCGTGCGCCGTGAGAAGGCGGCGCTTTCCAGTGGGTGCAAGTCCCACCCGGCGAACGCTCCAGCCGGAAGCAACCGGAGCAGTCATGGAGGTGACGAAATGGCTGAAGCCTTCGGTATAGCGCGTCACATATAGGTGACGGCGCGAGTGTGCGGGCCGCAACGCGAGTGAACGCCGAGCAAGCCTCACATGAGCAGGTGGCAGTCAAGTGGGTCGTTTCCGGGTGATAAGTCTCCTGCGGTTTGTCCGGTATCCGAGGTTCTGAGCCCTCTTGCATGACGCGGCTCGTTTCCGAGCACGATCAACCTCACATACGGTCGCCGTTCGAGACGGCTGCACCAACATCCCGCTTGCGGCGGGCAGGGCTCAGGAAGACGAGAACCTTTCTCGAAAACGGCGTTTCAGGCCATGGCTTGCTTCGGTTCGTCCACCTGGATCCGTCAGGACTGATCACGTCCTGAGGATTACGGTATTGGATGAATGGAAGACGGGGCTATCGTCAGGCATCCCTAATCATGGCGCCTTCGATCACGACCCCGGCGCTCACATATTTCCAGAGCGCGACCAGCAGTTTTCGCGCCAGCGCCACGATCGTCGTCTTGCGCCGACGACCGCCGTTGCGCTCGATTCGGTCCTTGAACCAGAGGGTGAGCGCCGAGCGCGGCTGATGGCGTAGCCAAAGCCACGCGAGCTGAATCATCGTTGTCCGTAGTCGCGGGTTGCCCGATTGCGAGATGCCCTGCTCGCGATTGACCGACCCGCTTTGCCAAGGCGTCGGGGCAAGGCCGGCATAAGCGGCGACCTGTCGACGGTTATCGAATTGTCGGGAGAGTCCTTCAGACCAGAGGACCGAAGCGAACTCCGGCCCAATGCCATGGACACCCAGCAACATCGGCGGCGGGGCCGATGCTTTGGTTTGTTCTGCGTTGAGCAGCGCGTCCCGCTCGGCCTCCACAGACTTGATCTGCTCGAGAAGCAATTCGAGCCGATCGAGTTCTCGACAAACCTGGGCTTTGAGATGTTGGGGCAAGCGACGGCCATCGCCAGTCTGAAGCGCTTCCAGCCGCGCCCGCCGATCGCGACGCAACGGCTCATACCCGGATGCGCCCTGAGAGAAGAGCAATCCTTTGATCCGGTTGACGTGCTGAACCCGTTCCATGATCAGCACCTTACGCTCACGGCAGATCCGGCGGCGGTCTTCATCTTCAGGCGTCGGCGCCCGAACCATTGAGCAGACCCGCGGTTCGCCGCGCTTGTGGGCGAGCAGCGCGCGAAGCAAAGCCTCGCCATCGATCCTGTCGGTCTTCGCCCGACGCCGCCGGCGCGAAGTCGCAATTGAGGCTGCATCGACAACATGGCTCTCAATTCCTTCGCTCAGCAAGACACGGTGAATCCAGAAGCCGTCCAGCCCCGCTTCTTGAATGACGATGATCGGGAAGGATTTTCCGGTCCGCGCGCACGCTTTCCTCCTGAGCTCCGAAAAGCGCGCCAGCAGCGCAGCGATATCCCCGGCGGACACGCTGTGCTTTGACATCTTCTCTCCGCGGCCTGGGGACAGCGATGTGGCCAGCCAGGTCGATCGGCTCAGTTCCAATGAGATGAATATTGCGCAAAGATCGGCTCGGATCGTGGTCGGTGCTACGGATTGATCAGCTACGTTTTGCATGGTCGCCTCCAGAGTGGGTGGTAAGCGACCTCATGCTCCCAAGTCGCCGGTCGCTGCCACCGCCTCATGGGATCTCGAAAAGGACGATGTGCAGGCCGACCCGACCGCAATTTCGGGGAAGGCTGATACGGGTGGGTGAGATGAGCGAAGACGACGCCCAGTCGCTGCACCGGGGTACTGGCGGCGGCACGTACATGAAGGAAAGCGCGCGCAACACGGGAAGCCCCATGGCGCGGTCAGGGATGACCAACCGGACGCCCGCGAGGGATGGGCCGGGCCTCATGGGGTGGCGGAGAGGTTCGTAGTACCGCTGAAGCCGGATAACGCCGGGGGAGGGAAGGGACCTCAGTTCAAGACAGACGCAAGACGCAGCGAGGGACCTGGAGATTGGGCAACCTATCAACTCCGGACAGCGTTCAGAAACTGCAGACGGCGTTGCACGCGAAAGCGAAGGCAGAACCCGGCTACCGCTTCTACGCCCTCTACGACAAGATCAGCCGCGAGGACATTCTGGCGCATGCCTATGCCCAGTGCCGCTCCAACAAGGGCGCGCCGGGCGTGGACCGTCAGGACTTCGAGGCCGTCGAGGCGTACGGGGTTGAGCGATGGCTGGGCGAACTGGCGCTTGCGCTCAGGCAGGAGACTTACCGACCGGAACCAATCAGGCGCGTGTACATACCGAAGGCCAACGGCAAGCTCAGGCCGCTGGGCATCTCAACCTTGCGGGATCGGGTCTGCATGACGGCAGCGATGCTGGTGCTGGAGCCGATCTTCGAAGCCGATCTTCCACCGGAACTCTACGCCTACCGTCCCGGGCGAAACGCCCAACAGGCGGTGGTCGAGGTGGAAGCGCAGCTGTTTCGCGGCCATCCGGACGTGGTGGACGCCGACCTCGCGGACTACTTCGGGAGCATTCCCCATGCCGAGCTCATGAAGTCGGTAGCGCGCCGGATCGTTGATCGGCGCGTGCTGCATCTGATCAGGATGTGGCTGGATTGCCCTGTCGAAGAAACCGACGATCGGGGTCGGAAGACGCGCACGACCGAGGCGCGGGACAAGCGGCGCGGCATTCCGCAGGGCTCGCCCGTCACTCCCCGAACGCAAAAGGTAACCTTGCCCGTCCAACTGCGATTTGGCGTCTGAGGGCGGCTCAGTTCCGGGCGGCGGCGTTCTCGGGTGCGACGGGATCGAGTGCCGGATCGTGATGGTGTCATTGTCCACCAGGATGTCTTTGACAAGGAGGCGGACGATTTTTTGGCGATCGGCGATCTCCAGTGATTGCGCCGACTCGTGCAGCCGCTGAAGGAAGGCGGCCAGGGTTTCGGCGAGGCGCAGGAACGACATCCGGTCGGCAACCTGATCGAGGATGGCCTGCAATTCCGCCCCTGCGGACTGTTCGCGGGCGCGCAGTTCCGGCATTCGGCGCCGCAGTTCGTCGAGGGGTAAGAGGTCCTCCTGGTAGGCCGTGACCAGGCGTTCTATGCTCTTCCTGATCCGCGTCCGCTCGCGTTCCCGTGATCGCTACCTACGAGGCTGGCTGGTCAGGGTTTTGGCTGGCGAGGTGGCTCGCGGCGCAAGGCGTCGAGGTCCATGTCGTCCAGCCTTCGAGCGTACCGGTGGATCGGCGCCTGCGCCGAGCGAAATCGGATGGCATCGATGCCGAGTTACTCCTGCGCACTTTGCTTGCTTGGCTTCGCGGCGAGCCCCGCGTGTGTTCAATGGCGCCGATCCCAGACGAAGCCGATGAGGATGCTCGGCGGTCTGTCCGCGAGCGGTCTGAGCTGCTCTCCGATCGTGTCGGCCTGACGAACCGAATCGGCGCCATTCTGGCGACGCTTGGCGTCAACGACTACAATCCGCTTCTTCAAAGTCGACGTCGTCGGCTGGCTGAACTGCGAACGGGCCTCGGCGAGCCAATGCCGCCCAATGCACTGGCCAAAATCGAGCGTTTGCTCGCCAGGTTGGAGCTCGTACTTGCGCAGATTGCAGAGCTCGAGCGTGAGCGGGATGAGGTTGCGGCGGCCGAGGCTCCGGACCGGGCCGGCAAGATGATCCAGCAACTCACCAGCCTGCGCGGCATCGGCGTGCAAAGCGCAACCGTGCTGGTTCGCGAGGCCTTTGTACGACACTTTTCCAATGGCAAGGCGCTCGGCTCATATGCCGGCCTTACTTCGACTCCGTACAGCAGCGGAGGTGTCGACCGCGAGCAGGGCATTGGGAAGGCAGGAAACCGCCGGCTCCGAACGGCGATGGTCGAGTTGGCATGGCTTTGGCAACGCTACCAACCGGGCGCCGCGCAGGTGGCTTGGTTTCGCGATCGCGTCGGCTCAACCGGCCGCCGTATTCGCAAGGTTATGGTGGTGGCTCTCGCGCGCAAGCTACTGATCGCTCTATGGCGATATGTTATTGATGGCGTGATGCCTGAGGGGGCAGTTATGAAGCCCTCCATCTAACCGTCGCCGGAACCGGGCAGCACTGCGACGGCATTGCAGTCCGGTGATCCGAGGGAACGTCGCCGATCTTCGGCGTGGCGCCTAGCGCCGTCTTTACAGAGTGGTGCCGTTCCTTCGAAGCTCTCCCGTACCGAATGCGGGACAGTGGCCGGGATCGTGATCCCGCCGGATGTGAGGTTAGCAGGGGAAGCCCTGCGGGAAAGAGAGCTCACCTCGGATCGCCATCGGCAGAAAAAGTATTGACGGAGGAGCCCTCATGTGAGGCCGAAGATATGACCGCACCCGAAGCGTTCGCAAAGCCTCAGCCAAACCGTTGACGACGGGGCGCCGTCCAGACATGCCGTTCCGGCTCGCTCCGGTACGGCAGGAGGGCGCCACTTGTGCGCATTGGTCCGCCCCCCGGCGGCCG
This sequence comes from uncultured Alphaproteobacteria bacterium, assembly GCA_963787135.1. Taxonomy (GTDB): domain Bacteria; phylum Pseudomonadota; class Alphaproteobacteria; order Rhizobiales; family Beijerinckiaceae; genus Roseiarcus. Next base: position 158,266 of record CAWBBW010000036.1, read on the forward strand.
CAGCGGTCATTCCCGACGACATCGCCAAGGCGAAAACAACCCAATGCCCCGGAACCGATATCGATCGGAGCCGAAGTTGGCCTTCCCGCCGGTGCCAACGACCGCTGGGGGTGGCCTATCTGCCTTGCGACATCGCCCTTGAACTCGACGCGAACTGTGCGGCCATTAGGGTCGAGCACGCGGCTCAAGGCGGCGCTAACTGGCCCGTCTATGTCGACGACAAACTCCAGCGCATTCGCTAAGCTTCGAGCACCAACGCTTACTTCACCAGTGGAGATCGCCAGGAGGCGGATTTCGAAAGTGGAATTTTCTCCAGGGTGGGTATCTCACACTGCGAGATCAGGGAGGTAGCGATGGAGAATGACTCCGATTTTGACGCGGTCGGCATATTCGACACGCGCTTCAAAGCATTTTTGGAAGCTGCAGGCCAGTTGAGGCCACAGCTGCATCGGTATTGCGCGCGCATGGCCGGCTCGGTGATGGACGGCGAAGACATCATGCAGGAGGTGTTGTTCGAGGCCTATCGCAAGCTCGGCCAGTTTGACGGCGACCGACCGATGGGCCCCTGGCTATTTCGGATCGCCCACAATCGATGCGTTGACTTTCTTCGCCGCAATCAGATCCGTCGGCGCGCCGAACGCTTGGCCGCCATCCCGGATATCGCGCATCCGCCGGAACCGGTGGGGCGCGAGATGGACCGCGCTCTCGAGCGGTTGGTTATCAATTTGCCGCCAAAGGAGAGGGCTTGCGTCCTCTTAAAGGACGTATTCGACTACTCGCTTGAGGACATCGCGGGCTTGGTCAACTCAACGGTTGGGGGCGTGAAATCAGCCTTAAGTCGGGGTCGCTGCAAGCTGGCTAGCGCTGATCGGCCGTCCGAGGTCCGAGACGCGCCGGATCCTGAGCTGACAAAACTGCTGGGGCTCTATGTCGAGCTGTTCAATCGCCGCGATTGGTCCCGACTGCGCGACCTGATCACCGCCGATGCGCGCTTGCGCATCACCAACTTCTTCGCCGGCAAGCTCTCCGACTCGTACTTCTTCACCTATTTCGAACGGATGCAGACACCTTGGCGATTTGCACTGGGAAGGCTGGATGGAGAGTCAATTGCAATGGAGTTGCACGAGGTGGACGGCGCTTGGCACGCACATGCGGCAACTCGCCTCGATACGAGCGGGGGCAAGATCGTGCGCATGCGCCACTATGTCGAATGCCCCTGGGTTTTTGCCGCCGCCGGCGGCTGGCATTTCGACGCACCTCCTGCATGAACGCTCCTGCGTAGCAGCATGTCGCGATCGGCGGCGGGTGTTGGACTTAGCCGAGTCCGTCGTTGCCGTTAGCGGATGAAGGCTTGGGGGGGGCGGCATCGAAGTCAAAGAAACCGTACCGCGTATCCTCCGGGGGTCGGCAGCCGTAATAGGTGCGCAAACATGGGGGCGCTCCGCCTCGATGAGAACGATGAGGATTGACTCGTGACCCTAAAAACCTATTCGGGCAGTTGCCACTGCGGCTCGGTCCGCTTCGAAGCCGATGTCGATCTCAGCCAGGGAACCGTAAAATGCAACTGTTCAAGCTGCACAAAGGCACGTTCGTGGCTGGTATTCGCCAGTCCCGATCGTTTCCGGCTCATCGCCGGCGCGGACTCACAGGCGGTTTACCAGTGGACGCCGCCCGGGCGCGTTGGGCCGAACTTTCACTACCACTTCTGCAAAAATTGCGGCATCCGCACGCCCTCTCACGGCGTGGCTGAAGCACTGGGCGGAGATTTCCGGGCAATCCAGGTTACCCTGCTTGACGATGTCGCTCCCGACGAGTTGGCGGCGGCGCCAATCCACTATGTCGACGGCCGAAATGATCACTTTGACCAGCCGCCGGCTGATACCCGTCTCCTCTGAAATCGTCTGAGCAGGTCCAATCTGAAAGGTTGCTGGGCCGCCAACGGCGGCCCACTGGCAGTTTCTCTGTGGAAGCTTCGGGACGAACTGGTAGGCCGCTATCTTGTCGCCAACGAGATCACGTCGCTTGCCGTCAATCCGGTATGTCCGCTTCACGCGGATACGTCGGATCGCTCCTCACGGAACTCCCGCAATGGGCGGACTGTCCGCCTAGAGGCAAGGCGCGCTTTCCTACCCAAACTGCGCCTACGAGGCGGCGGTCTGCTACGACTGCTCAACGTCGACTTCAGCCGTCTCCTTCGCGCAAGGAGGGGGCGCCGCAGGACGGTTTGGCGACCGCGACAAATGAGGTCCTTTGCTACCGTTCCCGCTGGCTCCGCCGCGGCAGGAGCTGCCGTTTAGCGCTATCCGGAACCGATCGCAGCACTGGGACGCGCAAGCAATCGCACGCAATGGTGTTGTGATTATTCAGGTATTGTCACGCGTCCCTTGTCCACGCTGATACGGTCCTCCGGGCGCGTGGCGAGCGGAATGGGCGGGACGTTGGCGGTCTCAAGTGGCGGCGCGTGGCCCGCCTCGCCGCCGCGCGGCGTCGTTCGGACCACCTGGCTCTCGGGTAGCGGCGCGCTTTTGGTCAGGTGGTCCCACATCAGGTCGAGCGCCCGGAGGTGATACAGCGTCAGCGGAACCATTCGCGTGTCGAAGCCCGGCAGGTCGGTTCCGAAATGCTCGGCGTTGGTCACCTCGATATAGCGAAGTTGAGATTGCGGGCCGTCCTGCAGATCGTTTAGCCCAACATACGGACGGGAAGAGAAGCTGACCGGCACCCGGTCATCATTGCGGCCGTGGACGATGATGGTCGGCTTACCGTCGAGCCGTCCGCTCGCCAGGAATTCGGCGATCCCGGCCTGCACGCGGTTGGCCTCGGTCGACTGGCCCGTTATCAGCCCGCGCAAGCACATCGCGCCGTCGAGGTTGTAGTCCTGACGGCCGGTGCTCTTCGACTCGGAGAGCCAGCTCCGGCGTGGGCCCGTCGGATCGTCGTCGTTGATCACATCGATGCTGCCGGCCGGCGCGCCGCCGGGCGCGATCGCAAAGTTCTGCGCGACTTCAGCCGGAGGCACGGGGATCAGACGGCCGTCCTTGTCGACCGCGGCATAGCTGTAGCCGCACAGCCTGTCGCGCACGTCGAACCGGCCATGGTCGTTGGCGTATTTGGTGGCTGTGGCGTCTGGGGCGACAAAGTAGCCGAAGGCGTGACCGACGTCGGTGTCGGCGTCCCAGCCGTAGGCGTGCATGCGGTCGAGCGATTCCTTCGCCTGTCCCTCGAGCGTATCGGCATCGAGCAATCCCTTGTCGTGCAGCGATGCGCAACGGTTGGGGGCGAAGCTGATCCGGTCGCGGAGCGGGATGTCGGGCACAGCGAGCGCTGCGCAGGGCTGATAGAGATTGCCGAAGGTGAAGTAGTCGAGCAGCGTGCGCCCGCTGCCGCGCCGTTCGATCGATCCGCGCGTCACAACGACCCGATCGTCGGGCTTGAGCTGAACTTGCGGTTCACGCGCAACGACGCCGTCGATCAGATGCGCGCCGGTCGCTGCGTCCCGTTCGGCCGCGTACAGGACTGCGCCGCCGCCATTCGAGCTGCCGGTTGCGATCACGAGCGTGTTGTCCCGGATGAATCCCGGGTCGCGCTGGCTGAGCTGATAGAAAGCGAACCGGATCGCTTTCAAGAGATCCTCGCCCCAGTCCTTCTCCGGGTTCTGTCTCGAGTGCGCCGCCTTGAATGCGATGCGGTGGGGCCATTCGGAAAGGAATTTGGCTCGGGCGGCGTCATCCAGGTCGGCGCGGAAATGCGCGTCGAGGCCCGCTTCGGCCGCCTGGACTTGCCGACCATCGAGGAGATTGACCGAGTCCTGCTCCAACATGTCAAAGCCGTTCCCATGGCCCTTGTCGGTGTAGACGACCGCGCAGCCGCGCCGCAGACCCCAGAAGCCGAAGTCGACAACATCCCGGAACAGGCTCGACGAGCCATTGACGGGCAGCGCAACGAGGCAGCGCCGTTCGCTTGAGAGGTTCGCCGGGATCTGGAGCAGCATCGCGACGTTCTGTTTGCCCTCACCGTCGTCGGCGTACGCAAGGTATTCCTCACCGGCGACCTTGCCCTGTCCCTCAATCTTCTGGCCGGTCGCCTCGTCGACGTCGGGGCCAAACAGGCGCCCGAACCCCTGACCCTCGCTGCCCGGCTGGAACAACGCGGCCCGGCGAAGTTCCGCGGCGGTCGGGTGCAGCGGATCGGCGTAACCCGGCCGCTTGCCCAACATCCCGTCGGCGCCGAGGCCGCCGGTGACCAGGTCGTCGGTTACGCCGTCGTATGCGGTATGGGGACCGAGGCGCAGCCACGGAGGCGCGGGTTCCCCAGCGAACGTGATGGGGACGATCAGGACGACGCATGCAGCCGCGAGCACAATTCTCATGTTCGTATCTCCCAGACTAATCGTTCTTCAGGTGGCGGGCCGCGCCAATCAGAGCAGCGAGGCAGCCGGCGGCGGATTCTGCGACTGGGGCCTGCGACGCAGGCCAGCCTGATGTCGTTGTCCCCTCTCTGACGGGCTGAGGCGCGGG
>CAWBBW010000037.1:0-118485 GCA_963787135.1 uncultured Alphaproteobacteria bacterium
GGGCGTTGGTTCTTATCACTTCCGATTTCGCGGCCCGCTTTCGAACCCAAGACCGAACGTGGTCAGCCCCCTATTCCCGATTGATCCGGACGTTGGCGGTTTGCCCCAGCAAATGCGCCCCCGACCCGTCCGCGACCGGGAATCTCCCGCTCACTTGCCTAACCATACCCCGCTTGCGCTGGGGCTCAACTCCTAATCGTCTCGAAATCGCCTTGGAAACGCCTTTCCTCAGACCATGTTGCATAAAGGTCACGAATTGGGCGCCGGGCCCCGTCTTACGCGCCGTTTGAAGCGGTTTAACAATGCGTTAATCCGTGACCAGTTCCTATCTCAGATCGGCGCGGGCCAGCAGAAATCAATTCTTTGCGGCCCCGCCGCCGCTGCGGCCGATTCGGGGCAAGCGGCTGATTTCCTTTGCGTCACATCGGCCGCAATGCCCCGTGATGACGCAAAGCTGCCCGGCTCGATCGATCCGACTTCACAGGTCCCGGCCGCCAGAGGCCCGCGCCTCGATGACGACGAACGCCTGGGCGAACGGGTCCTCGTCGGTGATTGTCAGGTGGATGAAAGCTTCCGCGCCGGCCGGCAGAATCGCCTTCAGTCGCTCCGCCGCGCCGCCGGTGAGTCGCATCGTCGGCTGGCCGGACGGCAGGTTGACGACCCCCATGTCGCGCCAGAAGACGCCACGGCGCAGCCCCGTCCCCAGAGCCTTGGCGCAAGCCTCCTTGGCGGCGAAGCGCTTGGCGTAGGACGCGGCGCGCCCGGCGCGAGCGTCCGACCGGCGCTGTTCGACCTCGGTGAAGCAACGGTCGATGAACCGCTGCCCGAATCGGTCGAGCGTCTGCTCAATTCGCCGCACGTCGCAAAGGTCGCTGCCGACGCCGACGATCACCGGCGGCGTTCCGCAAGCGTCCGCCCTTCGTCCATGGCGGCGCGCATCGCCCTCACGGTTTCGGCGAGGCCGACAAAAATCGCCTCGCCGATCAGAAAGTGGCCGATGTTGAGCTCGACGACCTGCGGCAGGCCGGCGATCACGCGCGCCGAATCGTAGTCGAGACCGTGGCCCGCGTGACATTCGAGCCCGAGGCCTGGCGTCTGGGCGGCGGCGACCCTGAGGCGACCAAACTCGTAGTCGGCGCGGCCCGAATCGCCACGCGCCAGCGCATCGCACCAGGCGCCGGTGTGCAGTTCGATCACCGGCGCGCCGAGATCGGCGCTGGCTTTCAGCGCTTCGCCCGAAGGCTCGATGAACATAGAGACCCAAATCCCCGCGGATCCGAGTTCGGCGACGAAGGGTTTGAGCGCGCGGAAGCCTCCGACAACGTCGAGGCCCCCTTCGGTCGTGCGCTCGGTTCGCTTCTCCGGCACCAGACAGCAGGCGTGCGGGCGGATGCGCAACGCGATATCGAGCATGGCCTCGGTCGCCGCCATCTCGAAATTGAGCGGCTTGGTGACCGAGGCTTTCAGCCGCCGCATGTCGTCGTCATGGATGTGGCGGCGATCCTCGCGCAAATGCGCCGTGATTCCGTCGGCGCCCGCCTCGATGGCGATCATCGCCGCGCGAACCGGATCGGGCGTAACCCCACCGCGCGCGTTGCGCACGGTCGCGACATGGTCGACGTTGACGCCGAGGCGTAGCACGGTCATCCGGTGGTCCCCCTCTCGAGAACGGTTCAGGCCGCGCCGGCGAGCGCGCGGCTCCCGGGCTTGACCGCAGGCAGCGCCGCGAGCGCCGCCGGCAGCGCGTCCGGCGCATAGGCTGGGATGTCGAGCGTGGCCAGCGCAACGCGCCTGACGCCGATCTCCGCTTTTCCACCCGACCGGTCGATGAGGCAGGCCGCTCCGACGATCGTTCCCCGATGTTCGGCGAGCGCTTCCAGCGTCTCGCGCGAGGAGAGCCCGGTCGTGATGATATCCTCGACCATCAGGACCCGCGCGCCCGGCGGAATGGTGAACCCCCTTCTGAGCCGGAAGCGCCCGTCTTCGCGCTCGACGAAGATCGCCTTGGCGCCGAGCCAGCGCGCAGTCTCGTATCCGGGCACGATGCCGCCGACCGCCGGCGAAGCGACGATGTCGATCGGCCCGAAGGCTTCGCGCGCCTTCTCCGCGAGCGCCCGGCATAGGCGCTCCGTGCGGGCGGGGTCCTGAAATACGAACATTTTTTGCAGGAACACCGGCGAATGCAATCCGGACGACAAGATGAAATGGCCTTCGAGCAGCGCGCCCGCCGCGCGGAACTCGTCAAGCGCCTGCTCGGCGGTTAAGGTCGCAGTCATGGTCCCTCTTAGCAGGCCGCCGCGCGCCTCGCCAAGGCGCGGGCGACCCGGCAATCTCGAAACGAATTTGAGCCGATGCCCCCTGATCCGCCCCTTGCCGATTCCCTGTTCGCCACCAAGCCGCTCGGCGCGTCGCCCGACGCGACCGCGCCTGACGGCACAGCCGTCCGTCTCCTCCTGACGCTCCCCGGCGGGAGCATGGCCCATTTCGAACTGCCGGCGGGCGCCGTGTCGCATGCGGTGACGCACCGCACGGTCGAGGAAGTCTGGTACGTGCTTTCGGGCGAGGGCGCGCTTTGGCGCCGTCATGGCGGCGCCGAACGGATCGAGGCGCTGGCCCCCGGAACCGCGGTTGCGATTCCTCTCGGGACGGCCTTCCAGTTTCGCGCCGAGGCGGCCGCGCCGCTCGCCTTTATCGCGATCACCATGCCGCCCTGGCCCGGCATGGATGAGGCGCTGCCGGCCGCAGGTCCCTGGACCCCGACCGTCCCCGCGGGCGCGTAAACGCAATAGGGGCGCAGGCCTTGCGTCGGCGCCGGCCCGCTGGTAGCCAAAGCCCCGTCGGCGCGCCGGTTTAGCTCAGTTGGTAGAGCAACGGTTTTGTAAACCGTGGGTCGGGGGTTCGAGTCCCTCAACCGGCACCAAACCCCCTTCCACTCTGGGCCATTAGAGCACTTCGAGGCTCGCCTGATTCGGCATAGCGCAGCCTGGAGACGTGGCGAAATCCAGAGGCTTCAGCGGCGAAGCAACAACGCGCCCTGGATTGCGTCGCTTCGATCGCGATAACGTGCAGGCGACAGGTAGCGACTGTCGTCTCGGTTGTCAGGCCTCGACCTTGTCCTTGTACGACCGCCAGCGGATCGTGCTGGCGTCGGCTTCGGCCTCGGCAGCAGCGGTGGCAGCGATGCGGGCGTGATGGGGCGATTTATGACATGCGGGGTCGGTCGCGGCGCCGTCGCCGACCAGCGCCAACGCCTGACAGCGGCACCCGCCCCAGTCGATTTCGCGCCGCTCGCACGAGCGGCAGGGCTCCTGCATCCATTCCGTGCCGCGGAAGGCCTGGAAGGCCGGATTGTCCCGCCAGATCTCGGCAAGCGAGCGCTCGCGCACGTTCCAGAACTCGAGGCCCGGAATTGATTCCGCCGCATGGCAAGGCAGGGCCTTGCCCGACGGCGAGACATTGATGGCGATACGACCCCAGCCGCCGGCGCAAGGTTTGGGATAGCGCGCGTAATAGTCGGGCACCACCATGTCGATGACGAGCTTCCCCTTGAGACGCGGCCGCGCCTCCTCGACGAGGGCGATCGCCGCTTCGGTCTCTTTCCGCGGCGGCATCAGCGCGGCGCGGTTGGCTAGCGCCCAGCCATAGTACTGCGTATGCGCCACTTCGAGCCGGCGCGCGCCCAGGTCGATCGCAAGATCGATGAACGCGCCGACCTGATGCAAATTGGCGCGACTGATGACGGCGTTGATCGTCAGCGGCAGCCCGGCGTTCGTCACCATCGCCGCAAAGGCGCGTTTTCTCTCCCATGCGCCCTCATAGTGACCGAGGCGGTCGTTGGTCGCCTTGTCGGCGCCCTGGAAGGAGAGCTGCGCGTGGTCGAGGCCAGCCTCGACAATTGCGCTCCAGCGCTTCTCGCTCACACCCACGCCCGAGGTGATGAGGTTGGTGTAGAGCCCACTCTGCGCGGCTCCGCCGACGATTTCGGGGATGTCGCGCCGCGCGGTCGGCTCGCCGCCAGAGAGATGCACGTGCAGCGCACCGAGCCCGGCGGCCTCGGTGAACACCCGCTTCCAGATCTCGGCGTCGAGCTCGGCGCCTGGGCGCTCCAACGCCAACGGATTGGAGCAATAGGGACAGCCGAGCGGGCAGCGATGGGTCAGTTCGACGAGCAGGCCGATCGGCGGCGCGGGGGGAGGTGGGGCGTGAGCCGTCATGTTTCCAGCACCCTTTTGTCCTTGAGGTCCCCGAGCATGGCGACGACATCCTTTTCGATCACGGCTTCCGGCGCATTATACCGCCGGCCGAGCTCGGCCACGATTGCGGCGAGATCGCGTTCGCCGTCGCAGAGTTGCAGCACCGTAGCGGCCGTCGCGTCGACCTCGAAAATCCGCTCGGGCGCGAGCAGCGTCCAGCGTCCGCGCACGTCGTCGTGCCGGAGTTTCACACCGCGCGGCAGGCGCGGCCGCGAACGCGAATCCATGTCTGTCATTGGGTCATCCCGGCCGGAACGCATCGGGCGGAACGGCGCCACAGACGTAGGCGTGGTGCAGCGCGTCGAGCTGCGCCCACAAGACGTCGGTCTTGAATTTGAGCGCCGCGATCACGCCGCGCTGCTGCTCTACGGTGCGCGCGTGGCGCTTGACGTAGTCGAGTGCGAAGTCGGCGTCCTTCGGCGCCTGATCGAGGCGGCGGCGGAAATAGGCGATCACCTTTTCGTCTATGAAACTGTAATTGGCGAGCATGCCGGCGATGCGACGCTTGTGAATCGAGGGGGCGAACAGTTCGGTGAGGCTCGACGCTACCGCCTCGACGAGCGGATTCTCGCGCACGAAATGCACATAAGCCTCCACCGCGAACTTGGTCGTCGGCAGCGCGCCTTCCTGCGAGATCACGTAGTCGCGGTCGAGGCCCAGGCCGTCGGTCAGGATCAGCCAGCGCTCGATGCCGCCCTTGTCTTCGCCATGACCATCATGGTCGGCGACGCGATGCAGCCATTCGCGGCGCAATTCGCGATCGTCGCAGCGGCCGATGAGGGAGGCGTCCTTGCGCGGGATCGCCGCCTGATAGACATAGCGGTTAAGCGCCCAAGCCTGCACCTGGCCCTTGTTGAGCTTGCCTTCGTGAAGCATGTCGTGAAACGGGTGCAGATCGTGATAGCGCTCAGGGCCGATCGCGCGGAGCGCAGCTTCCAGGCCCTCCGGACTCAGTGGCTCAGACGGCATGTGCTTGTTCACGGGGTGACCTCCATTCCATCGAAGGCGATGTCCCAGCCCGCCGCCTTCACTTTCGCTTCTTCCGGGGACCCTTCAATGAGGATCGGGTTGGAATTGTTGATGTGGATCAGGATCCGGCGCATATGGGCGTAGGCTGAGAGTTCTTCCAGCGAGCCGCCCGGTCCGGAAACGGGCATGTGGCCCATGCGGCGCCCGGTCTTGTCGCCGAGGCCGTTCGCGATCATCTCATCGTCCGAAAACAGCGTGCCGTCGAAGAAGAGCGCGTGGGCTTCGGCGATGCGTGTCTTGAGATCGCCGGTCACGTGGGCGCAGCCGGGCGCATAGACGAGCTTGCGGCCCCCCGCTTCGACGACGACTCCGACCGTGCCTTCGCCGATCTGGTCCGTCTTGACCTCGCCCTCCTCGAGCCACAGCGGCGCCTTGCCGGGAACTGCAAATAATTCGAGCCTGAGACCCGCCAGCGGCTCGAACGGCTCGCCGAGCTTCACCGCGCGTCGTGGGACGATGTCGCGCCCGACGACGTCGAAGATGCGGTTGGCGCCGATCGTGTCGAGCGTGGATTGCGTGCCCCACAGCGTGAACGGCTGGCGCTCCCGCAAGGCGAGGAGGCCCGCGGCATGATCGACGTCGGTGTTGGTGAGCAGCGCCGCGGCGATCGGCGAGTGGCGTCCCTCGCCCTTCGGTTGCAGCGCGGGCGTCGCCAGGACCTGCTGGCGTAGATCGATCGAGGCGTTGAGCAGCAGCCAGCTTTCGCCATCGGCGCTAACGGCGAGACTCGACTGGGTGCGCGGTTTCACTCGAGCGTCGCCGTCCCACGCCATCCGGCAGACGCGGCAGCCGCAGTTCCATTGCGGCACGCCTCCCCCGGCGCCCGAGCCAAGCACGAGCGCCTTCAGTCCGGGAGAGAAAGCGCTAGCGGGGGACATAGTTGAAGCTCGTCGCGACGTGGACCGAGCCCGGCGGCGGCGGGAAATGGGCCGACTGCGCCAACGCACGCGCCGCGGCGTCGAGATCTTCGTCGCCGGATAGATCCAAACCTTGCATATCGATCGCCTTGCTCCCTTTATATGTATTTCGGACCGTCACATCATGTATTTCAGCCCGGCGTAGATCGCAAAAGGCGCCGTAGGCCCCAAGGGCTGCGTCGATCGGTCAGATAGGGCGCCCGCATTGGGCGAGCCCGTGTCGGAAAGGCCGCCGCAGATGTAACAGCGCTGATGAAGATGTCCTGGATGAGGCCGTAGACGTGCAATTGCCGCCGCGCGGCAAGTCCCACGGTTCGCTCACGGCGGTCCGGCAGACCGGCCGTGTGTGGGCCTGGCGGGCACTCCTCGCGTCCCGACCACAGCGCGCGTGTAAATCCGATAGGGATAAGCGCTTCAGGGCGCATCGGCCATTCGACTGCGGCCTCGTTTGCCGCGCCCCGGCCGATCACGCTGCGCTTGGCGATGGACGTGGAGGGCGGCGAACCAGTTGACGTCGGTGCGATATTGGATAGCCTGACCCATTGCGAGGAACGTCTCAGAATTTTCAGGGCTATTCGCGACTGGGCACGTCCATCAGAGGCGCCACGATGCGGATTTTAGCGTGAGCCGGCCGGGACAGCCCGCGGGGCCGCCGCGCTTGTACAGCCGCCCGCGAAAGGGAGCGTCGTCGGCCGACGCGCCGCCGCGGTCAGATTCCGTTCAATCGCTTGTTCGCGCATTGGGCATCATCAACCAACTCGCGGAGACCGACGAGGGCATGACCCTGTCGAGAATCGCCCAACGCGTCGATCTTGCGCCGTCTACTGTTCACCGGCTGCTGACCACTCTCGAACAGGAGCGCTACGTGCGCTTCGACGCGGACAGGCGGCTGTGGTCGGTTGGCGTCCAGACGTTCGTGGCCGGCGGCGCTTTCCTTCAATCTCGCAGCCTCATCGCTGTTGCCCGGCCCTATATGCGAGCGTTGATGGAAGAGTGCGGCGAATCCGTGAATCTGGCGATCGAGGACGATTGCGAGGCGATCTATGTCCATCAGGTGGAGCGCCGCTCGACGATGCGTCCGCCAGCAAGGGCCGGCGCCCGCGTTCCGCTCCATTGCTCCGGCGTCGGCAAGGCGCTTCTGTCCGCGATGTCGGAGAAACACCTCGAAAACGCACTTCCCGGAGAAGGCATGCCTCGGCTGACCGCCAACACGATTGTCAGCAGGTCAATGTTGCGCGACGATGTGGCGCAGGCGCGCGAGCGCGGATTCGCCGTCGATGACGAAGAACATGTCGTTGGGCTGAGATGCGTCGCAACGCCGGTGTTCGATGAATTCGGTGAGGCGATGGCCGCGCTCTCGATATCGGGGCCGACGACGTGCATTTCCCCCGATCGCATCTCGCATCTTGCCGATCTGGCGCGGCGGAAGGCGAACGAAATCACGGCAAGGCTCGGCGGCTTCAGGCCCAATTGGGGTTCTAAATCCGACCCGCACACGCATGGCTGATCGTGTCGCGACGTTGGAGCCGAAGCGACGATGACGGAACAACCAGAGCCCCATAACGGCGCCGCCGGCGAAACTGTCGACCGTCGGGGAGCAATGCGTCTGGCGGCGGGTTTCGCTGCAGGCGCTGCAATCGCGCCGCTCCGCGGGCAGGCGGCCGAAATCGACAATTTGTCTGGGCCGCAAGTTGCGCCCGGCGCCGATGTGATGAGTCCGCCTTATGGGCGCCCCTCGACATTCGAGGCCCGTGTCGTTCGCCGCGACCGAACCGGAGGTTCGCCCTACCCAACGCGAAAGGCGGCGGCAAGTCTCACGCCTCTGCAGGATCTTCACGGCATCATCACGCCGAACGGCCTGCACTACGAGCGCCATCACGCCGGGGTGCCGACGATTGATCCGAACGAGCATCGGCTGATCATCCACGGCATGGTCGAGAAGCCCATGATCTTCACCGTCGCCGACATCATGCGCTTTCCGGCGACGTCGCGGATCTGTTTCCTGGAGTGTTCGGGCAACACCCAGAACTGGGGCCAGCCGGTCGAGGCGTACACGGTGCAGGATACGCATGGGCTTTTGAGTTGCTGCGAGTGGACAGGCGTTCCGCTGAAGGTGGTGCTGGACCAAATCGGGGTCCAGCCGGAGGCTCGCTGGCTTCTCGCGGAAGGCGCCGACGCTGCGGCCATGACGCGCAGCATCCCGATCGAGAAGGCCTACGAGGACGCACTGCTCGTGTACGCGCAGAACGGCGAGCGGCTGCGGCCGGAGCAGGGCTATCCGCTTCGGCTGCTGTTGCCGGGCTATGAAGGCAACATGAGCGTCAAATGGCTGCGTCGCCTGAAGTTCGGCGCCGAGCCCTGGCAGACCCGCGAAGAGACATCGAAATATAGCTGGGTGATGCCTGACGGAACCGTGCGCCAATTCAATTTTGTCATGGAGGTGAAGTCGGTCATCACATTTCCCTCCGGCGGGCAGACGCTATCCGCGCCGGGGTTTTACGAGATTTCCGGTCTCGCCTGGTCCGGCCGAGGCAAAGTCGAAAGGGTCGACGTCAGCGTCGACGGCGGCGAGACATGGGCCCCTGCACACCTGCAAGAGCCGGTGCTGCCGAAATCTCTGACGCGCTTTCGGGCGCCTTGGCGGTGGAGCGGCGCGTCGGCGACGTTGACCAGCAGGGCGACCGACGAGACCGGATCTGTGCAGCCCGGGCGCGACGAACTCCTGAAACAACGCGACGCCCGATCGTACTACCATTACAACGCGATGCAGGGTTGGCGCGTGTCCGAGACGGGCGAGGTTAGCAATGCAGGCTGACCGGGCGTTTCTGGTCCTCGGGCTCGCGTCCTTCGCCTTGGCAACCACCGCCTCGGCCGGACAGGTCTATGATCTTGGCCGGCCTGCGACGCCGGATGAGATCGCGCGCTGGAACATCGACATCGACCCGGCCGGGGCAGGTCTGCCGCCAGGCGCAGGCAGCGTTCGCGAAGGCGCGGCAGTCTACGCCCGCCGCTGCGCCGCCTGTCACGGCGACCGCGGCCAGGGCGGGCCCATGGACCGCCTGGCCGGAGGAGCGGGCACCATCGGAACCAGCAAACCCGTCAAGACCGTCGGCAGCTTCTGGCCTTACGCCACCACGCTCTACGATTACGTGCGCCGCGCTATGCCGTTTGACGCGCCGCAGTCCCTGTCGCCCGCCGACGTTTACGCGGTCTGCGCCTATGTGCTCTTTCTCAACGGCCTTGTGACCGAAGACGCCGTGCTCGACGCACGGTCACTTCTGCAAGTGCGCATGCCCAACCAGCATGCGTTCGTGAGCGGCTACCCGAGCGGCTCGCCTTGATCCGTCGAGTTCTCGTTTCCACGATGCGGAAAAGATTGTCCGCGACCTTTGAGCGCAAAGGGGAAATGGATATTCTGCCTTCTGCCGACGCGAGCAGGGAAAAGGAGGATCCGTCTCCCCGAGCAATCGCTTGCCGCACGTCCTTCTCAAGCGGGCGCAGCATCGATCGGTATCGCCTGCCAAAGCCCACGTCGGCGCCGGAGAAAGCGCCACACGCGCGGCTAAGATTCATCAAGAAAAGATCAACTACGAGGAAACCCAAGGAGAATGCGATGAAACTCAGCTTTGCTTCTGCAGTCGCGGTCACAGCTCTGGCGTTAGGCGTGGTCGGCGCGCGCGCCGACAATCTGGAGACACTCGAAGGCATGCATATGACGGCGCCAATTGAGTGGCCGACCGTTCCGCAGGACGGCCCGAAAGCGGACGCCGTCAGGCAAATCCTCAAGGACAAGATCAAACTACCGCCCGGCTTCCACATTGAACTCTATGCTCTTGTTCCCGATGCTCGCCACATGGCGGTCGGGCCCCAGGGAGTCGTGACCTTTGTCGGTACGCGCAAGAGCAAGATCTGGGCGGTGACTGATCGCTCCCGAGCGGGAGCCGAAGGCGGAATTGAGGTGAAGGAATTCGCTCCGACCCTGCCGAAGAGGCTGCCGAACGGGCCGTGCTTCTCCAAAGACGGCTTCCTCTATGTCGTCGAACAGAACCGCGTCCTGCAATATCCGGCGGCCGAATTCTTCTACGAGAGTCCGGACGTTGCCGTTGGCGAGGTCGTTCCGGAGGGGCAGCTCATTCCGAAGTCGGAAGAGAGCTTCAACCACACCGCCCGCGAGTGTCGTGTCGGCCCTGACAACAAGCTCTACATCCAGCTTGGCCAGCCCTACAACGTGCCGCCGAAGGACAAGGTCGAGCTTTATAGGAAGGTCGGCATGGGCGGCATCATCCGCATGGACCAGGACGGTAAGAACCGCGAGGTCTACGCCACGGGTCTGCGTAATCCGGTCGGATTTGACTTCAACCCGAAGGACAAGTCGCTTTGGAGCAATGACAACCAGGTCGACGGCATGGGCGACGACATCCCGCCCGGCGAGATGAACCGCATCGACAAGATGGGCGAGGAGTTCGGCTTCCCGTGGTATGGCGGCGGACATGTCCGCACCAACGAGTACAAAAACGATACCCCTCCGGCGGATGTGATCTTCCCGGAAGTTGAGCAGATCGCGCATGCGGCCGACCTTGGCCTTTCCTTCTACACCGGTGACATGTTCCCGGCGAAGTACAGGGGGGCAATCTTCTCGAACTCAGCACGGTTCGTGGAATTGTACGGTGCCGGTCGGCGCGCGCGTCATGGTCACCTTCCTGAAAGACGATGGCCATGTAGCAGGACCGTCGATCCCCTTCGCGGAGGGATGGAACGACAATGGCCACTATCTCGGCCGTCCCGTCGATGTCCAGCAATATTGGGACGGCTCGCTGCTCGTGTCCGATGATCTGGTCGGCGCGGTCTATCGCATCTGGTACGATGGCAAGTAGCCTCGAGCGGAAATTGTCGCAAGGCGGCTCTGGCGAAGGCCGGGGCCGCGTCTTGCTGTAGGCGCGATGGGCTTAGTGTGAACGATGCAGTATGTGCGCGGGGTCTTCGCAGGGTGCGTAACCTTTCTGGCGTTGGCTGCTTTTTGTATCTGCGTTCAAAGTCGAAGCTACGCGGGCGACTTGAAGGCCGGACGCGCGAAAGCTGAAACCTGCGCGGTTTGTCATGGCATCGACGGACTAGCCAAGATCCCGGAGGCGCCTAATCTCGCCGGACAGAACGAACGCTATTTGATCGAGCAGCTGAGCGCGTTTCAAGCTGGAATCCGAAACAACGAAATGATGTCGATTGTGATCAAGGATCTTTCCCAAACCGACATTGAGGATCTCGCAGCCTATTATTCCGCGATTGAGATCACGGTGGCGAAGATTCCAGGGGGATGAGTTGAGTCTGGCGCGACGCCGACCAGAAGCCGCGCCATGGGTCTCGGGAGGAAATGGATCGCTGCGGCGCGGACGATCCGGGGTGGTAGGGGATAGAAATGTTTCGTCAGTTGCTCACGCCAGTCGCCGGAAGCCTGCCGCTATCATTCCTGGTCGCTTGCCTCCCCGTCGCGGTCGTCCTGGTGCTGCTTGGCGTCGTTCGCCGGCCGGCCTGGCAAGCCTCACTTGCCGGACTCATCGTCGCCCTCGTCATCGCGGTCTCGGTCTGGACCCTCCCCGCCAACCTCGCAATCAACGCGGTCCTCAACGGCGTGGTGTTCGCGCTCTGGCCGGTGATGTGGATCGTCGTCAACGCGCTGCTTCTCTACAACGTGGCGGTCGAATCGGGTCGGTTTGACGCCTTTCGCGCCTGGGTCCTCAACCATTTGCCCAACGACCGCCGGGTGGTGCTGGTCGTCATTGGCTTCTGCTTCGGGGCGCTGCTCGAAGGCATATCCGGCTTCGGCACGCCGGTCGCGATCACCGCGTCGCTCTTGATCCTGGTCGGCTTTCCGGCGCTCGAAGCAATCGTTTTTGTGCTGATGTTCAACACCGCGCCGGTCGCCTTCGGCGCGCTCGGTGCGCCGGTTACGGTTCTCGGCGCAGTCACCTCGCTGCCAGCCAGCACGCTCGGCGCGATGATCGGCCGGCAGCTGCCGTTCATCGCGCTCCTTCTGCCGTTCTACGTGATGGGGCTCTACGGCGGCGCGCGCTCGCTGCGCGCGCTCTGGCCGGTGCTGCTGGTCGCCGGCGGCTCTTTCGCCCTCTCCCAGTTCATCGCCTCGAACTTCATCGACTATACCCTGACCGACGTCCTGTCCTCGCTCGGGTCGCTGATCCTGACCCTGCTCTTCCTGCAGATCTGGAAGCCGGCGCCCGATCCCGAATTCGAAGTGCGGACGAAGGCGCATGACAGCCACCATGTGCATTCGGACGTGGCGGCGTGGCAGGGCTGGCTGCCCTGGCTCATCGTCACCGCCGTCGTCGTCCTCTGGACGTCGTTCAAGGTGGCCTCGATCGGTCAGCTGGCGATCCCGTGGCCCGGCCTCGACAAGGCGATCTCGATTACCCTCTATGGCGACAAGCCCTATGCGGCGATCTGGGCCTTCCAGCCGCTGGCGACCGGGACAGCGATCCTTCTGGCGTCGATCCTGACCGCGTTGATCGTACGAATGAGCCCATCGGAGTTCTTCGGATGCATCGGGCAAACGATTCGGCAGGCCTGGCTCGCCGTCCTGACCGTCTGCCTCATTGTCGGCCTCGCCTATTTGATGAATTATTCCGGCATGGCATATACGCTCGGCCTGGGCGCATCCTCCGTCGGCCACCTCTTCGTTTTCCTCTCGCCGTTCCTCGGGTGGGTCGCGGTTTTCCTGTCTGGCAGCGATACCTCCGGCAATGCGTTGTTCGGCAATCTCCAGGTGGTCGCGGCGAAGCAGCTTGATCTCAATCCGGTGCTGTTCGCGGCGACCAATTCGTCCGGCGGTGTGATGGGCAAAATGATCTCGCCGCAGAACATCGCGACCGGCGTTTCCGTCACCAACCTGCGGGGTCACGAAGGCATCGTATTCGCACGCACGTTCTGGCACAGCGTCATTCTCACGATGCTACTTGGGGTGCTGGTTGCGCTGCAGCAATTCGTGTTCCCGGGCATGATCCCGCACTGACCGCGAGCCTGAGGCGACTTTGCTTGAGGGAAGCCGAACCTACGGGCCCGCCGTCCGCGCCTAGGACGTTCGCGAGCCAGCCAAGGTGGCATCAGAGACGCGGTATGGGAAAGGGTAGCGGCGATAGATAGGTGCCGTCAATTGTGGACCGACTTCGCACGCAAGATCGAGCCGACGCCGCCCGCTCGTAAGAGGCCGGGCGGCGTCCTCTTCTACATTTCCGCGGACAGGTAGCTCGTCACTTCCATGCCCACGCAGACTTCACGAACTTCAGGGGTCGACCATGCCATGAACTCGTTCCTCATCGTTGCGTGCGGCTACGCCCGCGAGCGTCTTCCCGCCAAGTCGGAGCCGAACATTAATAATACCATATCGCGCGAAAAGGCGTCAAATAAACTCTCTTTGAGCAGCAGTCCCGAGCGATCTCGCCGGACCGCCCGGGTCCTCGCTGGCGGCCGATCTTGATCCCGAGCGCGCCCGCTTCAGCCGACTTCGCCGCTGATCCGCCAAACACGGTCAACCATGGTCGGTCATGCTATGGTAGAGTCCCGCTGGCCACGCGAGTGCGTTCGGCAGAGCCTGTCCTATGCTTCCGGCAAGGGTCGACGCCGAAGCGCTATTCCACTGGGCCTGAATGACTGGCGACAGCACGACGCCAACGCCGACAAGGTAGATGATCACCATCAAAGCAATCAGTGCGCGCATGACAATCTGCCTTTATTCCGCTCAGGGTTCGGCGAGTAGAATATTCATTTCCGCTTCGGCGAACAGGGGTGGAAAACACCTATTCAATAACTCGCTGCCGTCGACCTGATCGCTTCGACATAGGGCCGCGGCGGTCGGCTGGCGACTATCCCGGTCCGCCCAGCCGGACAGCGCTTATGTTCGCTCATCGGCGAGATTCGCGCTCGCGTCAGCCGTGACCACAACCTCGACTGACATGGCTTGAAACGAATCTGTGTCGCCGACAAAGCTGCCGACCACCGGCATGATCTGACGGATGTCGCGTGCGACCCCGACCGGGATGAGATTGAAGCCGCCGACCCCCCGGTTCGTCGGATCGAAGCTGATCCAGCCGGCGCCCGGCACGTAGATCTCCGTCCAGGCGTGCGTCGATCCGGCGCTTGACGTCCCGGCAAGCCCCCCGCCCGGATTGAAGAGATATCCCGATATGATCCGCGCGCCGAAGCCCAGGCTGCGCGCCGCCTCCGCGAAAAGCACGGCGAAGTCTCGGCATGAGCCCCAGCCTCGCGCCAGGGTCTGGGTCGGCGACTGTGCGCCCTCCTCATCCCGGCTCTGGTAGCCGATCCAATGGGAAACGCCGGCGCTCAGATCCTTCAGCAGAGACAGAGTATCTGTGCGATCGCCTGCGACGAAGTCTCGCGCCCATCGCCGCAGACGCCCGTCCGGATCGGCGTATTGTTGAACGGTCGTCGCGCCGAGATCGGTCCATTCGTCGTCCGAATATCGAAATGGATATACGATCGCCGAAGCCGCGATGTCGAACACGGGCCAGGCTGAGGCATGAAGCTCGATTTCCGCAGCCGCCTCGATCGTCAGGACGTCCGTCATGGCGGAAAAGGCGACGGTCGCAACGGCGTTGCCGAAGACATCATGGGCCCAGGTCAAGTCGCCGGCGGGCGTCACCTTGATCTCGCTCGAAATCAGTCGGAGCTCGCGGTTTTCGCGCGGGCGAAGCATCAGTCTGTGGGGTCCCAGACTGACCGGGCGGCGATAGGCATAAGTCGTTCGATGTCGAATCCTAAGCGCGATCAAGCGAGCCTCCGTTTCGCGATCGAGCCGCGACAATCAACCCAGTCGCACCTTAACCTCGTGCCGCCCGCCATCGTTCAGGAGCGCCACGAGCAGCGGCCGTTCCGCGATCTCGACACCGTCGACCTCCGCGAAGATCACGCCCCGGTTGACCCCGCTCGGGTTTTCAACCGAGATCGAATATCGCGCGGTTCTATATTTCACTGCAGCCTCGAACTGGCCCCAAGCCTTTGGAATGCAGGGATCGACAGACAGGAACGCTCCGCGGAGTCGCAGACCGAGCATGCTCTCGACCCCCGCGCGCTGCAGCCAGCCGGCCGAGCCCGTGTACCAGGTCCAGCCCCCGCGGCCGACATGCGGCGCAGTCGAATATATGTCGGCGCATACCACATAGGGCTCGACCTTGTAGCGATACACGTCGGCGCGGGTCCGCGAGTGGTTGATCGGGTTGAGCAGCGAGAAAAACTCCGCCGCCTTGTCGCCCTCCCCCAGCGCCGCGAACGCCATCACCGACCAGGTCGCTGCGTGGGTGTACTGGCCACCGTTCTCGCGAACACCTGGCGGATAGCCTTTGATGTATCCTGGATCGTGCGTCGTCTGGTTGAACGGCGGCGCGAACAAAAGGGCCAATCCATCCTCACGCCGAATTAAATGCCTGTCGAGCGCGGCCATGGCACGGGCCGCGCGATCGGGCGCCGCTGCGCCTGAGAGGACCGCCCAGGACTGCGCGATGGAATCGATCCTGCACTCGTCGCTGGCGGCGGAGCCGAGCGGCGCGCCGTCGTCGAAATAGCCCCTGCGATACCATTCGCCGTCCCAGGCGTCGCGCTCGATGGCGGCTTTAAGCGCGTCCGCGTGCGCCATCCATGTTTCCGCGCGCTTCGTCTCGTTGCGCGCCAGCGCCAGAGGCGCAAAGGCCGTGAGCGCCGCGTGCAGAAACCATCCGAGCCAGACGCTCTCGCCCTCGCCCTTTTCTCCCACACGGTTCATGCCGTCGTTCCAGTCGCCTGTCCCAAAGAGCGGAAGCCCATTCCGCCCTACGGCCAGACTTGCATCGAGCGCTAGCGCACAATGTTCGAAGAGCGAGGCGCTCACCGCAGAGATCGTTGGATCAAAGAAACGATCCGTTTCGCCTGCTTCGAGTTGCGCGCCCTCGAGAAACGGAATCAATTCGTCGAGCACGGAGGTGTCGTTCGTTGTCTCGACATATTGAGCGACGGTATAGGCCAGCCAGGCGCGATCGTCGGATATGCGCGTCCGGACGCCTTGACCGGAATGCGGCAGCCACCAGTGTTGGACGTCGCCCTCGGCGAACTGCCGGGCGGCCGCGCGCAACAGGTGTTCGCGGGTCAGATCGGGGCGGGCGGCGGCGAGCGCCATGCCGTCCTGCAATTGGTCGCGAAAGCCGTAGGCGCCGCTTGCCTGATAGAAGGCCGAGCGCGCCCAGATGCGGCACGTCAGCGTCTGGTAGAGCAGCCAGCCGTTGAGCATGAGGTCCATCGCGCGGTCGGGCGTCTTGACCTCGATCGCGCTCAAAGTCTCATCCCAGGCGCGCGCGATCTCGGCCTCCAAGGCGTCGAGATCGGCGGCGCGAATGGCTTGAATCGCGGCGCTGGCATCCTCGCGCGTCGCCGCCTCCCCCAGAAAGAAGACGACTTCGGCTACGCTCCCCGGCTCCAATTCCAGCTTGGTGCGCATCGCGGCGCAAGAGTCCAGGGCTGCGCCCACTTTGTTGGACAGCGGCGACGCGCTCGCTACCGCGGCGGGATTCGCGAGCGTCCGGTTACGGCCTATGAACTCGCGGCGATCGCCCGTCCAATCGCTCTGTAGCCCCTGCATGTCGGCGAAGGCGATACGCGAACCGAAAGCCACATTCGAGGGATTGCGCGCGAAGATCGCGCCGGTGGTTGCATCGGTCTCGGTTTCGATGAAGGCAAGCGTGGCGGCCCTCGATGCGCCGAGCACCCACTCGACATAGGCGGTCACGCTGAGATGACGGGTCAGATTCGATTTGTTCGTCAACCGGAGGCGCGAGATCTTGATCGATCCTTCGACGGGCACGTACTGAAGCAGATTGGCGGCGACGCCGTGCGCGGTATGCTCGAAGCGGCTATAGCCCCGGCCATGACGCGCAACATAAACTCCGGACGGGTCGCGGATCGGGACCGCTGTCGGGCTCCAGACGTCGCCGGTCTTGTCGTCTCGCAGATAGAATACCTCGCCCGGGGGGTCGCTGACGGGATCATTCGACCAGGGCGTCAGTTGGTTTTCCCGGCTGTTGGCAGACCAGGTGTAACCGCTACCCTCGGTCGCGGTCTGGAAGCCGAATGTCGAATTGGCGATGACGTTGATCCAGGGCGCCGGGGTCGATTGGCCGGGCCCCAGTATCGTCACATATTCCTTGCCTCCTGCCGCAAATCCTCCCAGCCCGTTGAAGAATTCGAGCTCGGGCGTGCGCAGCGCCGCGAGTCGCTCAGGGCGGCGAGCCATGGGGGTTTCTTTGAGCGGACGTATCGGCTCGCTCGGGTTGGCGATGCGATCGAGTTGATCAGAAAGGCTTCCCTGTTGCGCCACAAGCACAACGCGCGCTGTCGAGACAAGCAGCCAACGTGTCTCCGCGGCGATCAGATCCGCCCGAAGAACGAAGACCCGGCCTAGCCGGGGATCGATTCCCGGCGCCGGCCGCGATTGACTTGCGCGCACCAGCGTCTCGATCGCCACCTGAAGGTCCTGCACATATGACGATTTGCGCTCGTTCAGAATGACAAGGTCGACGGCGAGCTGCTTCATCCGCCAGTATTCGTGAGCTTGCAGGATCTGGCGGGCGACATTGAGAGTTTCGATCTCGGCGATTCGAAACAACACGATCGGAAGATCGCCGGAAATGCCCTGAGACCAGAGACCGGATTGCGGACCGGAGCCCTGACGAATGACATCCGACGAGGGGCGCAAATCGCGGCCCGCGAAGATGACGTGGCTCGCGAGGCGTTGAAAGAGCCCGGCTTCGACAGGGTTCACGCCGAGGTGATGAAGCTGCACTTGCGCCTGGGTCCACGCCAGCGTCGTTGCGCGCTCATATGCCGCTGCGTCTCGATGTTTGTCGACGCAATCCAAGAGCGCCGTGCGCGTCCCCGCCGCCATGGTCCAGAACGCCACGCGAACCGTCGCCCCAGCGGCCACGCGAACACGACGGCGTAGCGCGAAGATCGGATCGAGCACGGCTCCGGCTGAATTGGTCAACGGCCGCGCATCCAGCATGGCGATCGGCGCGCTTACGCCATGTCCGCGGCCGAGGAAGCGCGCCCTGTCGGTTTCGAATGCCGGCTTGCCGACGGCTTCGCCATTGGCGACGCTCAGATGCGCCGCCCAAATTTCGGGCTCCGAAGAGCTCCCCCGTCGCCGCGTGGCAAGGATCGCGCCGAATTCCACAAGGTATTCGGTCTCTATGAACAGCTTGGCAAAGGCGGGATGGGCGACATCGGCGTTTTGTGGCCCCAAAGCGACTTCGGAATACGATGTGATCTCGATGTCGCGCGCCCGCATTCCCGTATTGGAGATGGACACGCGCCGAACCTCGGCGTCGTCTTCAGCCGAAACGAGCACTTCAAGCGTTGTCGTCAGAGTCCCGTCGCGTCGGGTGATCTCGACTCGGTCCTCGTGGAAGTCGACGATATATTCATCGGGCTCTGCGCCCGTCGGCTGAAAACCCGCCGACCAGACCTCGCCGCTCCGGACGTCTCGAAGGAAGATGTAGGATCCGCTATCGTCTCGGGTAGCGTCCTCCCGCCACCGCGTGATGGCGACGTCGCCCCGCCGGCTGTATCCCGAGCCGGCCGCGGTCATCATCACGGCATAGCTCCCGTTGGAAAGGAGCTGCGTCGCCGGCGTGGATTGATGAACGGAAACGATTCTGCGCCTGCCCGACGTATCCGGATCGCTGGCGCGCGCTGCAGACTTGACGTCCGCCGCCCAGGGCTGGGTCGATGCGACTTCGCGGGGAACCCGTTCCTGCAACAACAATTCCGTCGCCCGAATGATCGGCTCGGCGTGGAATCGCTCTCGCATCACGCCATCAAACACCGCGTTGGCGATCGCGACGATCGTCATGCCTTGATGATGCGCCATGAAGGCTTGGACGAGCGCGAAAGTCTCGCCTTCCGGAACCCGTACGGGGGTGAAATCGATGGCCTCATAAAATCCATAGCGGCCCCGCGCGCCAATCGTCGCCAGGCGCTTGAAATTCGCGGATGCGGCCAAGGCGTCGACCATGGTCGCCAGGCCGGTCGCGTAGGGCGCAATGACTCTGTTTTCGCCCAGGCCGCGCTTGAGTCCAAGGCCGGGCACGCCGAAATTGGAATATTGATAGGTCAACTCCAGGTCGCGGGCATTGTAGGCGGATTCGGAAATGCCCCACGGCAAACCCAGTTTTGCCCCATATTCGATCTGGCGACGCACGACGAGGCGATCCGTCTCCTCGAGCAAGCTCCCCATGGGCGCGCGCATGACAAGCGGCGGCATGAGATATTCGAACATTGAGCCCGACCAGGAGATCAATGCCGTACCGCGGGTGACCGGCGTCGCAGCCCGCCCGAGCCGGAACCAATGCCGGGCCGGTACGTCCCCTTTGGCGATCGCGAAGAAACTCGCCAGCCGCGCTTCCGACGCCAAGAGGTCATAGCAATTTGGATCCAGGGCTGATTCGGAAATGAGAAATCCGATCGACAGCAATTGGCGCGAACTGTCGAAGAGAAAGCCAAACTCCATCGCCATCGCGATCGCGCGAAAGCCGTTCTCGAGGACGAGCACCCGGGCCTCGCAGGAAGCGGCCGTCCCGGCCGTATACATATGATCCAGGCGATGCGCCTCGATAGCGGCCAGGCTCGCCCGCGCCCAGTACAAGAGATCCGATCCGCTCCCATCGCTCCGCTCCAGGGCGATCGCGCTTGCGATGTCGACCATGGTCGCCGCCTCGACCGCGAGTTCCGATAATTGCGTCCCGAGCGTTTCGTCGGACGGAGAGGCGCTCGCGAGCGTGCGGATCATGGCGGCAAGCGAATCATCGAGCTGGCGCGGCGTCACCGTCTGGGTTCGGCGACCGAGACGCAGGTGGACGGCGTGCTCGGCGGTCAGAGCGAGGGTGTCGGCGATTCCGGCCAGGCGCGCCGCGGGGGCCATCGGCGATCGCCGCCACTCTTTGCAGGCATTCGCGACCGCGATGAGATGGCCGGCCAGATTGCCGCTGTCGACGGAGGAAATATATTTCGGCTCGAGCGCCCTTAGATCGCGGGTGTCGTACCAATTGTAGAAGTGGCCGCGAAAGCGCGGCATGCGAGCCATCGTCGCAAGCGTCGCTTCCAGCCGCTCGATGGTTTGGGCCGCGCCGATCCAACCGAAGTCGCGGGCGCAGGCAAGGGAAAGCAGATACAATCCAATGTTGGTCGGCGAGGTTCGGTGGGCGACCTTGGATGTGGGATCCTCCTGAAAGTTGTCCGGCGGCAGCATATTGTCGTCCGCGGTCACAAACATTTCGAAGAACCGCCAGGTGCGGCGCGCGGTTTGACGCAAGGCCAGCGTTTGGGCCTCCGAAATCTTAGCGATGGCGTCGATGCGCGGAGGCAGGCTGACGTAGCGCGCAACAGCGGGCGAAATCAGCCACAGGGCGACGAACGGCGTCGCAATCGGCCAACTTCCATGCCCAAAAAGAAGCATCAGGAGCAACACTGTCGCGGCGACGACGAACGTTCCCGACATTCGGACGGCGAACCCCTGGAGATCGAGACGCTTTGCCCCCGCAGCCTGCGCCGCGGGAGTCCACTCGAGCAGATGTCGGCGGCTGACAAAAAGCCGCCACAGCGTCCGCGCGATGGCGTCGCCCATCGACCAGGCCTGATCCGCCAGAAACGTGATATTCAACGCTGACAAGGCCACCGCGAGCCGGAGATCCTCCCCAAGCGCTCGCAAATGCCCGGACATCGCAACACCCGCACGACGGCCCGGAATCGCCGAGATCACAGGTATGAGACTTGGCAGAACGATGGTTGCGAGCACAAACGTCGTCCAGACGAGCGCGGGTTCAAGTGGAAGCATCCAGCCGACCGCCAGGGCCAGAACGCACGCGGGCGCGCTGACCGTCCGCCGCAGGTTGTCGATCATCTTCCAGCGACCGATCCGCGGAAGCTCGTCCTTGACGCCGGGCGTCCGGCCGCCTTTGCCGGCGAAACCGAGAATCCATGGCAGGAGCTGCCAGTCTCCCCGCGCCCAGCGGTGATGACGCCGCGCGCTCACATCGTATCGCGATGGAAAATCGTCCACGACTTCGATATCCGAGGCGAAACCCGCGCGTGCGAAAGTTCCCTCGAAGAGGTCGTGGCTCAGCAAGGTCGAATCCGGCGTCCGGCCCGAGAGCACGCTCTCGAACGCATCAACATCGTAGATGCCTTTTCCTGCGTAAGAGCCCTCGCAGAACAGGTCCTGGTAGACATCGGAGACGGCCGCCGCATAGGGATCGATGCCACTGGAGCTCGAGAAGACGCGCTGAAACAGCGAACCGTCGCCGCCGTTGGGGAGCGAGGGCGTCACCCGCGGCTGAAGCACCGCATAGCCTTCCACGATCGTGCTGCGCTCCGCGTCGAGACGCGGGCGATTGAGCGGATGGGCCATCTTGCCTATCAACCGTCGAACAGTGTCGCGCGGCAATCGCGTGTCCGAGTCCAGAGTGACGACATATCGGACGTTTTGTGGCGGCGACGGCGCTGCGCCGCCTATGTCCATGAAGGTAGTGTCTCTCGCCCCGCGCAGAAGCCGGTTCAATTCATGGAGTTTGCCCCGTTTGCGCTCCCAGCCGATCCAGCGCCCTTCACTTTCGTTCCAGACCCGCCGACGGTGGAGCAAGAGGAAGCGCGGGCCCGCGGGGGCGGGGCCGTAACGTTGATTGAGGCGTTCAATGCCGTCGCGCGCAACAGCGACGAGTTCCGCATCGCCTTCCGCTCGGTCGACGTCCGCGTCGATCCAATCCGATAGCAGAGCAAAGTGCAGATCGCCTTCCGGACTCGCCAGATGGTGGATCTCCAGCCGCTCTACCTGCTCCGCGATGTCTTCGGGCGTGGTCAGGAGCGTCGGCACGGCAACGAGCGTGCGCAGCGATTGGGGAACGCCGTCGCGAAGGTCGAGGCCCGGCAGCGGGACCGCGCGCACGAGAAGCGTGATCCCCCGATTGACCAGCGCCACGCCCGCATCAGTCGCGGAAATGGCGCCGAGAACCGCGAGTATCGCGAGTTGGACTGACCCGAGACCCAAGCTGGCGAGGGCAATCAACGGCGCCGCCAGAACGATCGCGGACGCTGCGACAATTGCCGCAGCGTATACGTCGAAATTCACTCTTGCCGTGAAGCACGCAGGCCAGCCCCGAAAGCCGCGAAAGCCGACAAGGCTCTCGAATTCGCGGCGTCCCACGGAAAGCAAGTGATAGCCCGGGTCGCTGCGCCGCAATTGCTCCGCCGGCTCGCACATTGGACGGGGCGCCTGCGCGGCATCGACGGCGAGGCGCGCGATCTCGAGTTCGCCATGGTCCGATCGCCGCGCCAGGTCTTCGACCGCACTTCGGTAGAGCGTGCGGGTGGCAAAATCCATGTCGCGAAACGCGCAACCGGAGGCCAGGACGCCGTCGACCAAACAATAGCGCTCGAACAAGACCTGCCAATCAACCTCGGCGATCACCCTCAGGCTCGTCACAATGTTCCGGACGGTGACGTTTGCAGCGCCCTGGCTGCGATGCACCTCGCGCACGGTCGAATCCGCCGTCATGCCCTGTTTTGCAAGCCGCTCATCGAGCCAGGCCAGCGCGGGGGTCACTTTCGGATCTTGATCGCGAAGCCGATGCACGAGTTGGACCGCGAAGGCCTCGGAAAGCGGCCTGGAGCCAAGGCCCGCGAAGACGACCGACGCCGGCTCCGAGGCGCGCCCGCTCACTCCAAGCAGCCGATCCGCAAGGCTGTCAGCCTCGTGACGCGCGGCGCGGCTGACCGTGATTTGGCGCGCGAGCCGCCGCAGATTTTCGATCAACACGATCTGCAGCGTCAACGATACTGCCCAAAGTTCGCCGATCGTAAGCGATTGAACTTCCTGATACGCGTTGACGTAGGACACGAGGATGTCGGAATCAAAAGAGCTGTCGGAGTGAGCGACGAAAGCCCACGCCATTCCGAACACCCGCGGGTAGCCCGCGAACGGGCCGGTGACGAGCTTCGGGAGCTGGCGATAGTAGCCCGGCGGCAAATCGGTGCTGACCTGACGGATCTGCCTTTCGACCAAATGATAGTTGTCGATCAGCCATTCCGCGGCCGGCGTCATCGCGCGCCCATCGTCGATCGCCTTCACGATCGATTGGTAGGCTGACAGAAGGACCGCGCCATTGGCGGCAAGTCGGGCGGCCAAGGGCAGGCCCCGCGTCGCATGGGAGGCGACTGTCTGCGCAATCGCCGAGACTCTTCGCATGCGTCTCCAGACGTTCGAGGCTGAACAATTCCTCGCGGATCGGCTGCTCGCTATCCCACGGCGACGCCTTCCGGAAAAATCCCGGGAAGGGACGCGTTGCGATTGCTGGCTTGGCCGTCAACTCCAGATTTGACAATGTCCGCCTCCGCGGGATGGGCTCGCGCGGCGAGGCGCACCATTGAGCCAGAAACGATTGGGACTCTTTCAACGGTCGTCGAACGCGCCCGACGCCTAGCCGACACGACTGATCTTGCGCCGGACGTCGACCCCCGCGCGCAAGCCCTTTTCCCACCGGGCCAGGTTTTGGAAAGGCGCCTTCCGTCTCTGGCGGCGAAAGACCATAGGCGTCGGTTGACGGCCAATGGCGCCCTCGGAAACTACCTACGTCCAGACCAGCCCGCCCGAGCTGTCGACGGAATCTTCAGGGCGAGGAGCGTCCTGCGCTTTCGCAGACGCGACAGGGTTTTCAAAGGGTTAGGCGCCAAAAACTGCAACTGCTGTGGCCGCGGCCGGCTATCCGGCCCGGAGGCAAGGAATTGAAAGCCCAGCGCAAGGAATTGAAGCCGAAGCGCAAGGAAACGAAAGCTAGGCACAAGGAAATGAAACCAAAACGCAAGGAAACGAAAATATAGAATCCAGCCTTTTCAATAGGTTATAGCAGATTCGAGCGCGGGGCGCGACATTAACCTTAACTTTGTGTGGCTTGCGGTGATCGAAGTGCGCCTCCGTCCATGGTGAGTCACAATACCAGAGAATTCTGATTTACGGAAGCATTCTCAACTCATCTGCTGACGATCGGGTTACCCTCGGCGGCGTCGCCCGGGGCACGTGCGTTTCGACGGAGTCGTCGTCTCGATCGTAGGCCAGCGCAGGCAGCCCCTGGATCACGATCGCTCCGCGCGCAATGACAGCTTTGTTTCCATCACAACGCGTCCCGCTCTAAAGGGGCGTGATTAGTTGTTTTTCGCGCTTACGAAGCGCAGGCCACCCTGGTCGAGGGATTTCATAATATCCCACACCATTTTCTCGATCTTGGCGCGGCCTTCCACCGTCTCGACCAGGTTGGGGTTCAATTTGATCAGAACGGGACGGATTGCGGTGCATGCGGCGATTTGGTGCATGGGGTGCTCATTTCTGGTTTGGCGCTAGCGAACTCCGAGATTGGCGCTTACGAAACCATACGCAAACACGAAACGACCGGGCGTTGTAAGGTTCGGAAAGTACTCAAGTCGAATTGCCTCGTCTAAGCGTCGCTTGGCATGAGTAATTTCCGACGCTTGTTGCCAGTAGCTCGCGGCTGTCCAAGTGGCGCTCGGCCCGAAGCGCGCTGGAAATTGAATCTGCCAGGCGTGGCGCTGAGGCCGGGACGATCGATCACACAAGGCGATAGACCCATGCACAACAGAAGCGCCGTCCAGTTGCGAGTGGCCCTTTCGGCAGCCGCCATCTTTGCCGTACTTGCAGCCGCAACCCTCAGCGGCGCTCACCCAGACGCATCGCGCACAGCCGGGACGGCTCGGCAAATGGAGCCGATTCTCGCGAAGTCGATTTCGACGGTGATGAACCCGGTCGTCGGGAAAACTGGAGCCTCGCATGACCCCTCCCCTGCGCGTTTATGACGAGGCGCTGCTGCGTCGTTCTTTCGACGTCGCGAAGCGAGCGCGAGATGCGGGCGACCGTCCATTTGGCGCCGTGCTGGCCGACGGCGAGGGAAAGGTCCTCATGGAGCAGGGCAGCGGGTTTACCAGCGAGGGCGGCGACCGCACCGGCCATGCCCAGCGGCTCCTCGCGTCCCGCGCCGCGCGGCACCATAGCGCTTCGTTCCTCGCCAAATGCACGCTCTACACCGCGACCGAGCCCTGCGCGATGTGCGCGGGCGCGATCTACTGGGCCGGCATCGGCCGCGTCGTCTACGGCCAGACCGAGAAAGGCGTCAAGGAACCTCAGGAAGGCCCGACGCTCAGTCTGCC
The DNA here is from genome assembly GCA_963787135.1 of uncultured Alphaproteobacteria bacterium. Taxonomy (GTDB): domain Bacteria; phylum Pseudomonadota; class Alphaproteobacteria; order Rhizobiales; family Beijerinckiaceae; genus Roseiarcus. The sequence goes on from CAWBBW010000037.1 coordinate 25,457, forward strand.
ATGCGACATCGTCTTTTCCGCCGGACAGCGCCCGACCGAGGTCATCGGCCCGCTGCTCGAGAGCGAAGCAGCTCAGCTTCAGGCGGATTTCTGGAAAGCACGGGATGCGCATTGCTCGTCTGCCCCGACGATCTGAGGAGTAATGATCATGGCGACCATCGAAGTGAGAAAGGTCGAGGAGCCTGAATCACCGGCTCCTCTTCAGCGTGCGAGTGAGCGCGGACGAGGGCCACATTGAATTTCCGGTCGGCGTCGAGGATCAGGGATCGCCAGTAGCAAACGAAGCCGCGGCGCTCGCCTCCACGCTTGCCTTGCGGAAGCACTCGAGGCGGCGACCCGACTGAGGTTGGGAGCAGCAACGCATCGCTAGGCGTTAAAATTAGCGGACAAATGGGCGATAGCCTCGCTTGGCCCGTCGTGGTTCGAACCCCGACGGTCTGGGCGCGGCCTGACCCATGGCGAGTTCGCCAGACGTATCCGCGCCGCTACGCAGTTGCCCAATCCTATCGCTCAATCCGACGTCGCCGAGGTGTGCGGCCCCGTCGCATGAGTAGTTTCCGAGTCTGCCGTCTCCTGAATGTCTCCCCTACGGTCTCAATTGCCGGACGCGAGCAGCGCAAGTCCAATCGCTATAGCGCCCTCGCAAACCGCAGGGAGAGCCAATTATGGATAAGAACAGAGTTGCCGGTTCGATCAAGGAAATCAAAGGCGCCGCCAAAGAGGCCGTCGGCAAGGCGATCGGCGACGCCAAGCTCCAGAGCGACGGCAAGACCGATAAGGCGGTCGGCAAGATTCAGAACGCTGTCGGCGGCCTCAACGATGCGGTGCGCGACGCGGTGAAGAAGCCGTAAGGCCCGCCGCTCTCGCCGCGACAAAATCATCCCGCCAGAGGCCGAAATATGAGCACGATTCTCCTGATCATAATCCTGATCCTCATCTTCGGCGGCGGCGGGGGTTATTACGCGCACAGCCAATATGGCGGCGCCGGTCTCGGCGGTGTCCTCGGCATCGTTCTGATCGTGCTTGTCGTACTGTGGCTCGTGGGCCGGTAGGCACTGCGCGCTGAACCGCTTCCTGGCGCCGCGTTCTCGCAACGCCGGAAGCGGCGTGGCGGCGCTCGACTTCCGTTTGAGGACGAGAGGCCGGTAAAATGGACATCGCCACCGGGCCCGACGGGTCTTTGGCGTCGGATTGCGGGCCGCGAGCGAAAACTCTGATCGCGACTTCCCGGCCGTGCCTGTGAGGCTTTGATCTGGAGTTTCGACAGTGCGCGATACGGTTGAGCCGCCTGAGGTTGAAGCGCCCGAAGAACTATTGGCGGATATGCCTCTGCCGTCCGATGCGAAGACATTCTTTCTCGGCGGCATTTTTGTTCTTTCGATATTGACGGCGGCCTATATCGCCAGCGAGATCGTCCTGCCGATGATCTTCGCGGTCATGCTCAATCTTCTGATGCAGCCGGCGCTACGCGCGCTCGAGCGATTGCGTGTGCCGACGGCGTTGGGAGCCATTGTGCTCATTCTTGCCGTGATCGCGACGATTGTCGGACTTGGCGCCGCCGTTTCCGGACCCGCCGAGGCGTGGATAGCCAAGCTGCCCGAAGGCATTCCCCGCATCGAGGAGCGGCTGAGTTTTCTCAATGCCCCTATCAATACGCTTCGAACTTTTCTGGCGGCCGCTAATAATTTCGGCGCCGCAGGCCCGCACCAGAGTTCGTCCGGGCCTTTGGACGGCGCGGCGATTCTGTCGAGCGTCTTCGCCGGCACGCGAAGCTTCGCCGGCGGCTTGTTCACGACCGTGATGTTTCTCTACTTCCTCCTCGTTTCGGGTGACGGCTTCCTGCGGCGACTGGTCGAGGTCTTGCCAAGGTTTGCCAGCAAAAGGCAGGCGGTCGACATCTCGCAGCAAATCGGCCGCGACATCTCCGCGTATCTGCTCACAATTACCCTGATGAATGCGCTTGTCGGCGCCGCGACCGGCCTTGCCATGTGGTCGACCGGAGTCGGCGATCCCATTCTATGGGCGACGGTCGCATTCATTCTGAACTATGTGCCGATTCTCGGGCCCGCCGCAGGCATTTTCATTTTCCTGTTCGCCGGCTCGCTCACGATCGCCTCGACCTGGCAAGCCCTGCTCCCGGCGGCTCTCTATGTCGGCATCCATGTGATCGAGGGCGAGACTGTGACGCCGATGCTTCTGGCCAGACGATTCACACTCAATCCGGTTCTCGTCGTCTTCTCATTCGTGTTCTGGTTCTGGCTGTGGGGCGTCCCAGGCGCTATCCTTTCGGCGCCGATTCTGGCCACAACCAAAATCGTGTGCGATCGCATTCGTCCGCTCGCGGCTTTAGGCCACCTTCTCTCGGGCTGAGGGCGGGAGCCCGTCCGCAGGCGCGCGACGCCTCAGCGCGCCGGTCGCGGCTCCTCCGCGCCGCCCGAGGCGAGAAACGCCAATCGGGCCAATGCAGGGAGCGACTTCGACCCCGTTCGCTTCATGATCGCGGCGCGGTGGTTCTCGACCGTGCGTTGGCTGATGCCGAGATCGGCGGCGATGTTCTTGCTCGGATGTCCGGCCAATACTCGCTCCATGACGTCTTGCTGTCGCGGCGTGAGCCCGGCGAGGTGAGCCGTCGCTGTGTCTCGCCATTCCATCAGCTTGCCCGAGTCATGCGCCAAATCGAGAGCCCGCTCGATGCTCGCGATCAGTTCCCTGCGGCCGATCGGCTTTTCGATGAAATCGAGCGCGCCCGCCTTCATGGCTTGAACCGCCATCGGCACATCGGCGTTGCCGGTGATCATGATCGCCGGCAAGCGATGACCGTCAGCGTGGAGCCTCTCAAGCAATTCCACCCCGCTCATGGCCGGCAAATAAGCGTCGACCAGCAGGCACGCGGGCTGGCCGGGATGAAAGCCCTCGAGAAACGCCTCACAGCTTGAATAGGTGTCGACGACCCGACCGTCGTCTTCGAGCACGGCGCGTATCGCCTCACGAACCAGGTCGTCATCATCGACGACGATGATCCTGGCTGCGCCCGAAGTCTTCAGCGCGTCAGCAGCGTGGTGCGCAGGCGCAACGTCGGGCTCGCGCGGTTTCGCCAGCAGCTTCTCGATCGCGCGCGTCAAGTCGCCGAGCTTGACGGGTTTGTTGAGGTGAACGCAGTCGTGAAGGGCGATGTCGCGCAGGGTCTCGGTCGAAATATCGCCAGTGAGAATGATGAACGGAATTTGTCCATCGAGCTCGCGCCTCAGTCTCTGCGACACCTGAACGCCGTTCATGCCGTTTGGCAGGTTGTAGTCGGCAAGGACAAGATCCGGTCGCGTCGTCCTGCGCGCCATTTCTTCCAATGCAGTGGGACCGTCGACGGCCGCCGTCACCTGATATCCTTCTTCGTTCAGGAAGAGCTTGAGATGCTCTTGAACTTCCGGGTCGTCTTCAATGATCAGGATCGCTGCCGTGCGATGCACCGTTTGCGCGGGCGCCTCATCCACCGTGCGCGAACGATCGTCAGGCGCTGAAGGAGCGCCGCCAGGCGCGAGCGGGACTTCGATCGAGAATACCGACCCTTTCCCATGCAGCGAGCGCACGCTGATCCGATGGCCGAGCAGTTCGCCCAAACTCTTGACGATGGACAGCCCCAGGCCAAGACCACGGCTACGCTGGCGGGCGACGTTGTCCACCTGATGGTATTCTTCGAAGATCGCGTTCAGCTCCAATTCGGGGATGCCGATCCCGGTGTCCCAGATCTCGATGCGCAACTTGCCCTGCCGAGAACGGCACCCGACCAGCACCTTGCCGCTATGAGTATATTTGAGCGCGTTCGAGATCAGATTGCGGATCATCTGCTCGAGCAGACCCCGATCGCTCTGAACGGACAGCGCGCAGGGGACCACGCGCAGCGTGAGGCCGGCCGCCTGCGCATGATAGGTCAATTCATCCCTCAGGCGATCAAACAATTCATTCACGCGGACAGAGACGATTTCGGGCTTAACGGCGCCCACTTCAATCTGGTTGATGTCGAGGAGCGTATTCAGCATCCCGGTCATGGCGTCCAAAGCTTCGTCGATGCCTCCGACCAGTTTCTGCGCCTTCGCCCCGACCACATTCTTGGCGAGCAAGCCCTGAAGCAGGGCAAGCGTTTGCAATGGCTGGCGCAGATCATGGCTTGCCGCTGCGAGAAAGCGCGATTTGGCGACGCTCGCCAGTTCCGCCTGTCGCTTAGCGGCGCTGAGCGCTTCTCCCGTGCCCCGCCGTTCGGTTACGTCTTCGTAGGTAATGACGACGCCTTCGGCCTTCTCGTCGCTTGCGCGATAGGGCATGATCCGGCGCACGAACCAGGCGCCGCTCTGTCCCTGGATCTCTCGCTCGACGGGGGTCTGAGTCCTGAGAACTCTTTGGGCGTCCATCAGAAGAGCGTCATCGGACGCAAGCGACTTGAGGTCCGTGAGCGGGCGGCCCAGGTCGCTTGGGATCACATTGAAAAGCGCTCTCGTTGCTGGCGTGAAGAATCGGATGTTGAATCGCGTATCGAGAAAAATCGTCGCAACTTTCGTGCTGTACAGCACATTCTGCAGGTCATCTGCGGTCGTGCGTTGGCGCTCGAGCGTTTCCTGCAACTGGCTGTTGAGGGCGTTCAGTTCCTCGTTGAGCGATTGAAGCTCCTCCTTGGACGCGAGCAGCTCCTCGTTCGTTGATTGATATTCCTCGTTGACCGACAGCGCCTCATCGTTAATCGCCATCTGCTCTTCGCTCGAGATCTCGAGGTTGCGGACGGCGCTCTGCAGCTCGGTCTTTGCCGCCTCGAGTTCGCGTTCGAGCTCGACGACCCGAGGAACGTCGGCGGGCGCCGTGCTGCCCCTACGGCCGACTTGCGGCTCCGGCTCATCGATGAAGCAGACCAGCAACAGGTCTTCGCGCTCGCGCGGCGCCGGGATAACGACGATGCTGAATGACGAGGGGCCTGCTCCACCCTTCGTCCGGCCGCCGGACACCACGATGCGCGCATTCTCGTGCAGCGCGCGCTGCACGGCCGATCTAAGCTTGGCGCCCACGCCCTCGCGCGCCATCGCGACCACATCGTTGACCGGGCGGCCCGATACGACCTTGAGATAGCGATCGACGGGTCCCTGATAGTACAGACATTCGAGTTTGCGGTTGATCAGAACCGCGGGCGGACCGTAGGCCTCCAGCACCATCCGTCGACAAAGCTCCGCAAGCTCGGTCTGGCGCGAAGGCGCGGCCGCCGGGCCCGGACGCGCACGCGGACGAGAGCCTTCGCCTGCGCTCGAAGATAGGCCGAGATCGCCGGGCCGGGCGCCGCCGACGCGGCGGTAAATTCGCTGCGGTTTCGAAATGGCGGCGAACCGGCCGTCAGTTACCCCGACCGTCTCCGCGTCGCCGACCAGCAGAAGGCCGCCTTCGCGCAACGCAAAGTGGATGATGGAGATGACCTTGGCCTGCGCCTCAGGCAGAAGGTAGATGAGGAGGTTTCGGCACGAAATGAAATCGATACGGGCGAATGGCGGGTCCGTGAGCACGTCATGCACGGTGAATACGACGTTCGACCGCAGCTCGGCCGAGATTCGGTAGAAACGATCCTCCTTGATGAAAAATTGGGCCAATCGTTCCGGCGACACGTCGGCCTCGATCGAGTTCGGGATAAAGGCCTTCACGAGCGCTCGCCACCGCGTCCGGGTCGACGTCGCTGGCGAAAATTTGCAGTTTGACGTCGCGCTTCGAGGCGTCGATCTGCTCGCGAAACAGCATGGCGAGGGAATAGGTTTCTTCACCGGAACTGCAACCGGCGACCCAGATTCGCAGCGGCCGGTTCAGTGAATGATCGCGCACGAGGTCGGGAATAACGCTCTTCGCCAGAAAATCGAAGACGGCGGGATCCCGAAAGAAGCCCGTGACATTGATCAGCAAATCCCTCGAGAGCTGATCCCGCTCGTCGGCGTCGCGAAACAAGAATTCGAGATACTTGGAGGCGGTTTTAACCCCCGCCAGCGCCATCCGCCGCTCGACGCGACGCTCGAGAGTGCCGTGCTTGTAAAGCGCAAAATCGTGAACGGTCTTCGTACGCAGGAGGGCGATAATGTCCGGCAGCAAATCCTCTACCAACTTTTGCGCCGACGATTTCGGCCGTTCCGGCGCAAACACTTGGCTCTGCTCGCGCTTCATCAGCGCCTCCGCGATCTTCGCCACGCGGAGCACCAGGTCCACCCCGCCGGTTGCGATCGCGCTTCGGGGCATGCCGTCATAGTCGGCTTCGCCGATGTCCTGCGCGATAGCGAGACCGCCGCTTGCCTTGACCGCTTTCAGGCCAACACTGCCGTCGGCGCCGGTTCCGGAAAGGACCACGCACACGCTGCGCGCGCCATGATGGCGAGCCAGGGAATTCAGCAGGAAGTCGAAAGGAAGCCGCGCGCCGTGCCGCGCTTGCGGCTTCGAAAGCCGCAACGATCCTTTTTCGTCGACCGAGAGATAGACGCCGGGCGGGATGACATAGACGCGCTCGCGTTCGATTTTCATCCCGTCGGTCGCCAGCAGGACCGGCATCGACGTGTGGCCCGCCAGCAGATCCACCATCATGCTGTCGTGGCTCGGGTCGAGATGCTGAACGATGATGAAGGCCATGCCATTGTGCGCAGGAAGCGCGTCCAGGAGCTTCCTGCAGGCGTCAAGGCCGCCGGCCGAGGCGCCGATCGCGACGATTGGAAAATCAGCGCGGCTGCTGGCCGAGAGCGGCCCCTGAAGCCAACGCGGTCGATCCGCCTTGGCGTTGTGCGGACGACTTCCAGGCATTCTGCAATTTTTCTCGAGGCGCGCCGCTCCAATGGAGGGGGCGACAACCCCTAGCAGAATTCGGGTGCAATGGCGAACCATTTGGAAAGCGACGACTTCAGGCCGCACGCGGATAGCAACCCAACTATGAGTAGTTTCCAAATCTTCCCCGCTCTTCACACTTCGATCATGGTCCCCTCTGCATCGCAGCGGCAAATGGTTCGCGCAGATGGGAGACAACGCCATGAGCGCATCAATGACCACAGATTCCGATATCGAGCTGTTTCGCGAGGATCTTGTCGCATTGAAGCGCGACGTCGCGAGCTTGATCGAGCACGCAAAATGCGGCGCGACGGACACGGTTCAGGACGCCGCCGGCCAAATCAAACGCCGCGTCCGGAGCTTACGCGAGGAAGCGGGAGCGCAACGCGACCGCTCGGCCAAGGCGGTCAACCTCTTTCTTGAGACTCAGCCTGTTGCTGCGCTGAGCATCGCCGTTGCCCTGGGCTATATTGGCGCTCGCGTGCTTCGGCGGTGAGCCAATCCTTTTCGGGCGCCGATCTTCGTCACGTTGGGCCTGGCATCGCTTCTGCCGGCGCTGCGCCCGCCGAGGCGGCTGTTGCGGTCCTTTCGACGTTGTTCGCCCGCGTCGCCGTCGGGGTGAATGAAGGCGGAGCTGGCAGGGAGGTCATTCGATGAAGGCGCTGCGCACTCTGGTCGTCGAAGACGACGCAATGATCGGCGGATTGCTCGCGGAGACGCTTGAGGGTCTTGGCCACGTGGTCTGCGCGGTGGAGATCAATGTCGCCAACGCGGTGGCGGCGGCTTCGCAATGGCGCCCAGATTTGATGATTGTCGACGTCGGCCTCGGCGAGGCGAGCGGTATTGTAGCGGTGAAAGAGATCCTCCGAAGCCGATTCGTCCCGCACGTGTTCGTCACCGGCAGCGCGGTGAGAGGCATGCCGCTGGGTCCTGAAACAGTCCTCATTCAAAAGCCCTTCCGCGTGTCGGACCTGGAGCGGGCAATTCAAAGGGCGCTCGCAACGGCCCCCGTTGGCGACAGCATCGCGGTGTAAGGCGAAGGGATCACTGATATGGCCCATGCCGCGCTGTCGCCGCTCATCGGACCGGAGTTCGACAAATTCCTCTGCGCGTCGATCGGCGAAGATCGAAATGGAACTGGGCTCAGCGTCCTTTCGGCGCTCGCGCGGCTCGACGTCGATCCCTGGCAAGAAGCCACGTGTCTTGCGCGCATGCCGCGGGACGCGGCTGCCGCACGGATGATCGAGCTGATGGAGGCGCTGCCGCACGCGCCGGCGAACGCCATCCCGTCAGCCATGAGCGCCGTTGATCTCGTCGCGTTGTTGCCGAAGCTTAATGCTCTCGATGTTCGATCTTCGGACCGCGCATTTGCGGCCCCAGGCTTACGGGAGACGCGGGTGCTCTTCGCATTGAGCGCCTTCGCCGTGATGATTCTGATCGTTTGCGCAATCTCAGCAAACTTTTCGCCTGGGCCGGGGAACGGAGCGAATCCGCCGTCGCCTCGCGGCGACGACTCCTCAACGGCGATGACGCGCCGATAGAGACAGGCCCGGAGACTCACGCGCCGGCAGGGGTGGATCTGCGACGGGCTTTGGACCGCGTCATCAGGTTCCGGTCAACCTGAGCGCCAGGCATTCCGTTCGTCCGTCAGACATTCGCGGGTGGAAGCGGCTGTTTCCCAAGGATGATGTCCGAGGCCTTTTCGGCGACCATGATCGTCGGCGCGTTGGTGTTGCACGAGGGGACGAAGGGCATCACGGAGGCGTCGACAACCCGAAGGCCGTCGATGCCGCGAAGCTTGAGGTCCGGCGTCACGACGGCTTCGGGCCCACTTCCCATCGCGCAGGTGCCCGCGGGGTGATGATCCGTCTTGCAAGATCGATAAGCGTACTTTTCCAGTTCCTCGTCGGTGTTGAGATCGTCGCCGGGCAGCCGCTCGCCCAGCACGAACGGCTTGAGGGCCGGCTGCCGCAGGATTTCGCGCGCCAGCCTCAGGCCTTTCAAAGCGCATTCGCGATCGTAAGGGTCCGCCCAGTAATTGGGGTCGATCAATGGGGCGGCCTTCGGGTCCGAGCTTGCGAGCCGCACCGTGCCGCGCGAACGGGGGCGAAGAAACGCGGAATTGAGCGTCACGCCCGGATTCTGCATCTGGGTGACGCCCGCCTCGATCCCCGATCCCAGGCCCAAATGAAACTGAATGTCGGGAGAGCGCGCCTGCTTGTCCGCGTACCAGAAGCCGCCGGTTTCGAACAGGGTCGAGGTGACGGGTCCAGTCTTGAACAGGAGATATTCGATCCCCGCCCAGACTGTGCGATGCGGCTGGGCGACGCGGTCGTAGGTGTGATCGCCGGTGCACTCCGAGATCGCATAGAGGTCGAGATGGTCTTGCAGGTTGCTGCCGACGTTCGAAAGGTCCCGGACAACCGCCACTCCGGCGGCCTTGAGCGCGTCCGCCGGACCGAGTCCTGAAAGCTGAAGCAGCCTCGGCGATCCGATCGCGCCGCAACTCACAATCACCTCCCGCTCGGCGCGCAGAGTCTCGATTCCGCTTCCATGAGCGACGGTCACCCCGACTGCGCAGCCGTTTTCGATCTCTACCCGAAGCGTCTGCGCGTGCAGGCGAACCGTGAGGTTCTTTCGGCTTTGCGCCGGCTTGAGGAAGGCGCTCGACGTCGAGGATCGCTCCGCGTTTCGGGTCGAGAGCTGGTAGTGGCCGATGCCGTCCTGCTTCGCGCCGTTGAAGTCGAAATTGAACGGGATGCCGGCCTCCTGCGCGGCGCGCAGAAAGGCGAAACTGATCGGCGGCGGATTGACAGGATAGGAGACGCCGAGCGGCCCGCCATAGCCGTGGTAGGCGTTGACCAGACGCTGATTATCCTCGCTGCGCACGAAATAGGGCAGCACCTCGCGATAACTCCAGCCCTCGCAGCCCGCTTCGCTCGCCCACGCATCGTAATCCCTGCGGTTGCCGCGGGTGTAGAGCTGGGCGTTGATCGTCGATCCGCCCCCGATGACCTTGGCTTGGGTGTACCAGATGACGCGCCCATTGAGGTGCTTCTGCGGAACCGTGCTCCAGCCCCAGCTGGCGACGCCCTTGGTCATCTTGGCGAAGCCGGCGGGCATCCGGAAAAGCGGATTCCAGTCTCCGCCTCCAGCCTCCAGAAGCAGGACCTTGAGGGCGGGGTCGGCGCTCAGGCGATTTGCAAGCACGCATCCGGCGGCGCCTCCGCCGACGATGATGTAGTCGTATGCCATCGTCACCTATCCTGAGTGGTCAAAGGTCATGCTTGGCGACGTGATCCGCGACGCGAAGCGCCTGCGCGGCGATGGTCAGAGACGGATTGACCGCAGCCGAGGTCGGCAAGAAGGAGGCGTCCACGACGAAGAGATTCGGATGGTCGAACGCACGGCAGAACGGATCGAGCGGCGAGGTTGATGGATCGAGGCCAACGCGAACGGTTCCGCACTGGTGGGAAGGCGTTCGGCGGTCGAACGGTTGCGAAAGCACGATCGGGTAGCCAGCCGCCCGAAGGCGTTCCCTGAACGCCTTCACCAATCCCGCATGAGCCGCCCAGTTGCTGCGTTTCCAATCGAGCCTTATCTGGCCGCCCTCGACTGTCACCCGGCTCTCGGGATTGGGGAGGTCCTCGCTCATCGCATACCAGTCCACGGTGCGCCGGCTCATGAGGCCAAGCGTCCATTCCGGCGCCAGCCGGAGACTGGTCTTCAGGATCGGCGCGGTGACGCGACCAAGCAGCTGGATATTTCCAAGCGGCGGCCCGCCTTTGCCATCGTCGAGATAGAAATCATTGATCCCGAGGGTTTTTTGATAGATCGAGTCGTTGACCGTGACCGGGTCGATGGACAGCACGGCCGAGCAATTGTGGTTCATGAAATGCCGGCCGACCGCATCCGATCGATTGGCCAGCCCTCCCTCTCGAGACCTCAGCAGCAGCGCCGCGGAGTTGACTGCGCCCGCGGCCAGGACCACGAATCTGGCGGCGATCTTTTGGCGCTCTCCGTTCGCGACGACTTCGGCGCCGGCGATGCGCTTGCCGTCCGGCTCGACCAGCAGCCTCTCGACGCGAGCATTGGTGCGAAGCTCGACATTCGGGTGCCTCAACGCTTCGTTGACGCCGCAACTTTCGGCGTCCATCTTGCCGCATCCCGTGTCGGGAAAGGCGTCCCAAGGCGTCTTCGCGCGCTTCAGCCATTTGTCGAGGTCGAGGCCCAGCGGCAGCGGAAACGGATTTAGCCCCACGCGCGTCATTCGTTCGCGGACTTTTGCGATTGCGGGCTCGTCCGGAACCGGGCCGAATGGATAGGGCGCTGAGTGGCGCGGCTCGGTGCGATCGAAATCCTGCGCTCCGCGAACCCGGAAGAGCTTCTCCGCCCGCGTATACCAGGGCTCCAGCTCATCGTAGTTGAAGGGCCAGCCGGTCGTCGTTCCCTCGCGATAGCTGATCGGCTCGAAATCTTGCGCGCGATTGCGGATCAACACGGCGCCGTAGAGCTTCGTGTTGCCGCCCACGTAGTAGTAGTTCCCCGGATTGAACGCCTGCCCCGCGCCGTCGAGCCAGGACTCTCGCGGCCGGAAAACGCCGCGCTGGAAAATCGCCCGCGCGTCGCGCGCCGCCTCGCTGTCCAGCAGCCGTTCGCCGCGCTCGAGGATGAGGATTTTCGCTCCGCTCGGCGCCAGTCCGGCGGAAAATGTCGCCCCGCCCATCCCTGATCCGATGACAAGGACGTCGACCGTCTCCTGGTTCGGCATTCCATCCTCTCCGGCGTCGGCGCGCGGGACGCATTTGCCCCTGCCCTGCCGGGCCAACCCCATCGCGCTTTCGCGCTCAAATCCGACGGGTGGTCGCCGGGTCGAACAGAACCGCCTTGTCGAGGTTGAAGGCGAATTCGTGGCTCTGGCCGACCCGCACGTCCGCATCGGCGCGCATGCGCGCCGTCACCTCCTTGCCGGCGATGTGGGTGACCACGAACGTATCCGAGCCTGCCGGCTCGACGATTTCGACATTGGCGCTGAACGTGGCGACGGTCTTCGCGTTGCGGTCCATGCTATCGCGGTCGTTCACCGCTTCCGGCCGGATGCCGAAGATCACCTTGGCGCCGTCTGCAAGCTGGCGCGCATCGGCGCTCGGCGGCGCCGGCAACACGATCGGGGGATGATCCTTGCGCTCCAGCACGATCCGCGGAGCACCATCCGCCCGCGTCACTTTGCTGTCCAGGAAATTCATCGCCGGCGAACCCATGAAATCAGCGACGAAGAGGTTTGTCGGGAAATTGTAGATTTCGCTTGGAGAGCCGACCTGCTGCAATTCGCCGTCCTTGAGGACGGCAATCTTGGTCGCGAGCGTCATCGCCTCGATCTGATCGTGCGTGACATAGACGATCGTGGTGCCGGTCACCTGATGAAGCCGCTTGATTTCGACGCGCATGTCCACGCGCAGCTTCGCGTCGAGGTTCGAAAGCGGCTCGTCGAACAGGAAGACGCGCGGCTGTCGAACGAGGGCGCGGCCCATCGCGACGCGCTGGCGCTGTCCGCCGGAGAGCTGGCTCGGCCGGCGATCGAGAAGATGTTCGATCTGGAGCGTCTTCGCGACGCCGGCGACCGCCTTGTCGCGCTCGGCCTTCGGTACGCCGCGCATTTCCATGCCGAACGCCATGTTCTGTGCGACCGACATGTTCGGATAGAGGGCGTAGGACTGAAACACCATCGCGATATCGCGCTTGGAGGGGTGAAGATCGTTGATCTGCTGGCCTTCAATGCGGATGTCGCCGGAGCTGATCAACTCAAGTCCGGCAATGGTGTTGAGCAGAGTTGATTTTCCGCAGCCTGACGGGCCGACCAGAACGAGAAAGCCGCCCTTGTCGAGCGCAAGGTCAATTCCCTTCAGGATCTCAAGCGACCCGAACCGTTTGCGCAAGCCGGTGATTTCGAGAAAAGCCATCGGTCAGCCTTTTACCGCGCCGGCCATGAGGCCGCGCACGAAGTAGCGGCCCGCGACAATGTAAACGAGCAAGGTGGGGGCCGCCGCGATGATGGCCGCCGCCATGTTCACGTTGTACTCGACAATCCCGGTTGAGGTGTTGACCAGATTGTTGAGCGCCACGGTCATTGGCGACTGGTCCCCGGCGGCGAAAGTCGAGCCGAACAGGAAGTCGTTCCAGATGTTGGTGAACTGATAGATCACCGTCACGATGAAGATCGGCGCGGAATTGGGCAAGAGTATCCGCCGGAATATCTGGAAGAAGCCTGCGCCGTCGATCATGGCCGCCTTGACGAGTTCCGTCGGGAACGCCTCGTAATAGTTGCGGAAGAACAGTGTCGTAAATCCGAGGCCGTAGATCACGTGCACGATGACGAGGTTCTCGGTCGGATTGCCGAAACCGAACGAGAAGCCGGTCAGATCGATCAACCTGTTGCCGAAACTGCCGAGGAAACCGAGGATGACCGCCATCGGGATGATGACGGACTGGAACGGGATGAAGCAGGCGAACAGCATCATGCCGAACACAAGCTTATGTCCGGGGAAGCGCCATTTGGTCAGCACGTAGCCGTTGAGCGCGCCGAGCAGCGTCGAGATCAGGACGGCGGGGACCACCATCTTGATCGAATTCCAGAAGTAGCCGTTGATGCCGGCGGTGTCGGAGACGCCGATGCGCGCCTCGCCCCAGGCCTTCACCCAGGGGTCGAACGTCGGGTGATGCGGCAGCGCGAACATGTTGCCGCCGGTGACTTCGTCGAGCGGCTTCAGCGAAGTCATCACCATCACGACGAGCGGGACGAGATAGATGAACGCGAAGACCAGCAGCAACCCATAGATTACGACGCGCGTGGTCGCGGAATGCCGCGCAGGCTCGCGGCTCGGGCCCGCGGTGATGAGATCGGCCGCGCTCATCGGCCCTTCTCCCGAAGCTCGGAATAGAGGTAGGGAACCATGATCGCGGCGATCGTCGCCAGCATGATGACGGCGCTCGCCGAGCCGACCGCCATTTGGTTGCGGGTGAATGTGTAGGAATACATGAAGGTCGAGGGCAGCTCGGCCGCGCCGCCCGGATTCTTGCCGGTGACCGAGAGCACCAGGTCGTAGGATTTGATCGCCATGTGCGTGAGGATGATGAGCGCCGAAAGAAACACCGGCCGCATGATCGGAAGGATGATGCGGCGGTAGGTGGCGAAGGCGGAGGCGCCGTCGATCTGCGCGGCCTTGATGATTTCGCCGTCGACGCCGCGCAGGCCCGCGAGAAACATCGCCATGACGAAGCCGGAGGTCTGCCAGATGCCGGCGATCGCGACGCAATAAATCATCATCCGCGGATTGACGACCCAGTCGAATTTAAAGCTCGTCCACCCCCAATCGTGGACCGCCTTCTCAAGCCCGATGCCGGGATCGAGAAAGAGCTTCCATGCCGTGCCTGTCACGATGAAGGAGAGAGCGAGCGGGTAGAGATAGATGGGCCGCAGGATTCCTTCGCCGCGGATTTTCTGGTCGAGCAGAATGGCGAGCGTCAAGCCGAGGAACAGACAGAACACGACATAGAGTCCGCCGAAAATGCCCATGTTGACGATGGCCGTGTACCAATTCGAAGGCGGGTCGGTTTCGAACGTCCAGTTCCAAAGCCTCTGGTAATTGAGCAGGCCGACGAGCTTGGTGGTCGCGAAGGCCTTGGAGTTGGTGAAGGACAAGAACAGCGTCCAGAGATTGAAACCGTAAACGAAAACAAGGACGAGAAGGAACGACGGCGCGAGCACCAGTTTGGGCAGGATATTCTGAAGCCGCTCGCGTATTTGCAGGCGCGGCTGAGCCGTCGCTACAACGGTGGGCGAAAGGGTCGTGGTCATGCTGGACCTCAGGGACCTCGTCCGGGAAATTTGTTTCGCCGATAGCCCTCCCCCGCCCAAGGCGGGGGAGGACAGTCGTCCTACTTGGCGTTGTTCAGCGCCTTCACCAATTCGGTCACCGCGGCGTCGGAACTCTTGATTTCGCCGTGGAAGAACTTAGTCACGACGTCATGATAGGCGCCCGCGACCGCGGGCGGCTGCGCGTAGTTCTGCGCCATCGATCCGACGAACTTGCCGTCCGCGTTGGCGGCCTTCACGTCGGCGATGCCTTTCTTGCCGCAGCTGTCGAAAGCGGTGTCGGGAACGTCCATTCGCGCCGGGACGGAGCCCTTGACGACATTGAACGCCGACTGGAAGCTGATGCTCATCGTGGCGTCGGCCAGCGCGAGCTGCGCTGCTTTACGATCCTCGGGGACATTGAACATCGCGAACATGTCGGTGTTGTAGATCACCGAACCATCGGTGCCGGGGAAGCGATAGCAGAGGAAGTCTTTGTCCGCTTGTTGATGGGCGTTGACGAACTCGCCCTTAGCCCAGTCGCCCATAACCTGCACCAACGCGTCGCCCTTGATCACCATCGCCGTGGCGAGGTTCCAGTCTCGACCGGCGTAGTTCGAGTCGGTGTAAGCGCGAAGCTTGGCGAGGTTGTCGAACGACTTCTTCATCGTGTCCGACTTGAGCGCGCTTTCGTCGAGGTCGATAAACGCCTTCTTGTAGAAGTCGATTCCTCCGGTCGAGGCGACGACAGAGTCGAACAAGGTGGCTTCCTGCCAGGGCTGACCGCCCAGCGCGAGGGGAATGATTCCAGCCTTCTTGGCCTTGTCGAGAAGAGCGACGAAGTCGTCGAAGGTCTTGGGCTGCGTACCGCCGATCTTTTCCATCGCCGCCTTGTTGAGCCAAATCCAGTTGACGGAATGGATGTTGACGGGAACGGCGTCCCACTTTCCGTTCGTGGTGGTGAACTTCTGCAACGCCGTGGGAACGACCTTTGCCCAGCCCTCTTTGTCGGCGAGCGAAGTGATGTCGCCGAGTTTGCCCGCTTCCGCGTAGTCGACGGCGTAATAGCCCAGGATCTGCGAAGCGGTCGGCGGATTGCCGGCGGCCACCATAGCCTTCAGCGCCGTCATTGCGCCTTCGCCGCCGCCTCCGGCGACAGGAACGTCCTTCCAGGTGTAGCCTTCCTTCGCCAGATCCTGTTTGAGTACGTTCAGCGCGGCTGCTTCGCCGCCCGACGTCCACCAATGCAGCATCTGGACTTCCTTGACGTCGGCCGCCGAGGCCCCGCCGGCGAACCCGATCGCCGAGGCGGCCATCGCGCTTGCCATCAATATGGTGCGGAATTGCATTGTCTACCTTCCAAGTCGTTGCTCCCACCGGAAACGGTCCGGCGCCGTATACAGAAACCTTGCATCGGCTCCCAATTCTTGCCGTTCTTTACGCGCCGCGCGGGAGCCACCAGCTCGTTCGCGGGCCCGTATGGACGTGAAACGTCTTCTCTTCCGTATAGTCCTTTACAGCGTTTCGCCCTAGTTCGCGGCCGACGCCCGACTGGTGGTAGCCGCCAAACGGCAGCTCGGGCGTTCCGTCCATGAAGGTGTTAACCCAGACGGTGCCGGCGCGCACGCCCCGTCCCACGCCGATCGCCGTATCGACGTCGCGGCTCCAGACGCTGGCCGACAGGCCGTAGGACGTCGAATTGGCAAGCGCAATCGCTTCCTCCACAGTCTCGAAGGTCAAGGCGACGACGACCGGACCAAACACCTCCTCGCGCGCGATCGCCATCGACGGATCGACATTCTCGACGATCGTCGGCGCCATGAAAAGACCGTTCGATTCCAGCCGGGCGCCGCCGGTGCGCACGACCGCTCCGCTTTCGCGGGCGCTTTTCACGTGGGTCTCGATCTTGCCGAGATGATCGGCGCTGATGATCGCCCCGACCCGGGTCTCCGGATCAAGCGGATCGCCGACCTTGGCCTCGCCCGCCCGAACGGCGAGGCCCGCCAGGAACTCGTCGGCAATGCTGGCGTGCAACAGGATGCGCGAGCCCGCATTGCAGCATTCGCCTGCGTTGAAGTAGGCGCCGAAGGCCGCCGCGTCGAGCGCCGCGTCAATGTCGGCGTCAGGGAAGATCACCTGCGGGTTCTTGCCCCCCAATTCCATCGACACTTTCTTTAGGGTCGCGGCGCTCGCCGCCACCGCGGCGCGGCCGACCGCCGTCGAGCCTGTGAACGAGATCATATCGACGTCCGGGTCGGTCGTCATCGGCGCCCCGACTTCAGGGCCGTATCCGGTGACGATGTTGCAAGCCCCTTCCGGCAGGCCGGCCTCGGCCAGAAGCAAGCCGAGATGCAGCGTCGACGCCGACGTCATCTCGCTTGGCTTGACGACGCAGGCGCAGCCGGCGGCCAGGGCGAACGGAAGCTTCTGCGACACGATCAGCAGCGGAAAATTCCAGGGCGTGATGATCGACACGACGCCGATGGGCTCGCGCAGGACCAGGCCCAGCCGGTCGGGCCCGAGATTTGCGTAACTCTCGCCCGACAGCTCGCGAGCAAGGGATGCAGCGTAGCGCCAGATGTCCGCCGCGCCTTCGATTTCGCTGCGCGCCTGGGCGATCGGCTTGCCAGATTCGAGCGTGTCGAGGATCGCGAGCGTCTCGCGGTCGCGGTCGATCAGATCCGCGACCTTCAAAAGGACGCGCGCACGGATCGAAGCTGTCTCGTGCGGCCAGCGCCCGGCGTCGAAGGCCTTCCGCGCAGACGCGATCGCGCGCCTTGCGTCACCCGCGCGACCGCGAGGCACGCGCGTAACCACGACCCCGTGGGCTGGGCTCCGGCGCTCGATCGTCTCGCCCTCGCCAGCCACTTCGCGGCCATCAATCCACATCGCGCGGTCACGCGGGAAGCGCTTCATCGCTTCGTTCAGCTTCACCGGATCGACCGCGATCTTGATCCTGACGTTCATGGGACTCTCCTCCTAGCGGCCGGCGAAATTGGGCGCCCGCTTGGCGCGGAACGCAGCGACGCCCTCGCCGAGGTCCTCGGTCAGCGCGGTCAGCGCGCCGGCGAGGCCCTCGATCGGGGCGTCCCGATCCTCTCCTTCCGCGACATTGATCATCGCCTTGACCATCTGCACCGCGATTGGACCCCGCCTGGCGATCTCGCCCGCGATCGCTTCGGCTCGCGCGACACCGGCGCCTCGCCCGGTCACCTCATCGACAAGACCAAGCGCAAGCGCTTCCTCCGCCGAGAACATCGCGCCCGCAAGCGCCATGCGGCGGACGACCGACGGCCCAAATCGACGCACAAGCCGTTGGGTGCCGGACCAGCCCGGCGCCATGCCGAGCCCGGATTCGGGGAGGCCAAGCTTGATTCCGCTCTCGGCGATGCGGATGTCCGCGACCGCCGCAAGCTCGAGTCCGCCACCGAAGGCGTGACCGGTCAGCGCCGCAATCAGGGGGACGCGCAGGCGCGCCAGCGCTTCGAATGCGCGATGCCCGGCGCGGGTCCAGTCCCGCCACATCTCAAGCGCCGGCAGACCGCTCCAGGCGGCAATGTCTCCGCCGGCGCAGAACGCCTTGCCCTCGCCGGACAGGATCGCGACTCGAACGTCGCGCGAGGCCTCGACCGCCCGCGCCGCGTCGCCCAGCGCGTCGATCATCGCGCGGTCGAGAGCGTTGAGCTTCTCCGCCCGCTTGAGCGTCAGGCGGGCGAGAGGGCCCTCGAAGGTCAGTTCGACGAAGGCGCTCACCGTGCTGCCTCCAAGGGCGGCCGAAGCGTCAAGCCAATCAGCTCGGGGTGGAAAAGGGCCTCGTCCATCACGCGCAAGTCCGCGGCGACTCGCAGCGGAAATTCTGCCTGCGCCAGGACGTCGCGCTTCAGATCCGCCCCGGGCGCCAGTTCGACAACCGTAACCCCCTGCGGTTCCAGGCGAAGCACGCATCGCTCGGTGACATAAAGGATATCCTGCCCCTGGGCGATCGCACGGGGGCCGGAGAACGAGACCTGCTCGACGGCCTCGACGAGCTTCCTGACTTTGCCCTCTTTGACGATGGAGAGCGCGGCATTGCGGATTTCGAGACCGGCCCCCGCGCTGAAATAGCCTGAGAAGACGATCTTCTTCGCCCGCGCCGTGATGTCGACAAAGCCGCCGACGCCGGCGGTCACATGCGGACGCACGCCGAGCTTGGAGACGTTGACGGATCCGGATCGGTCGATCTGCAGGAAGGAGAGCAGCGACATGTCGAATCCGCCGCCCTGGAAGTAGGTGAACTGATGCGGGGATTGCACGATCGCTTCGGCGTTCGACGCGCAGCCGAACTGGAAGTCGAGCAAGGGCACGCCGCCCACCGCGCCCTGTTCGATGACCCAGGTCACCGCCCCGTGCCTGCCCTCCTCGATGAGGATGCGCGGGACATTGGCGGATATGCCGAAGCCGATGTTGACCGCGTCGCCATCGCGCAGCTCCTGCGCCACGCGCCGCGTAATCACCTTGGCGACATCGAATTTTGGCGTCTCGAACGCTGACAGCGGCCGGAAGATTTCGCCCGATATGGCTGGCTCGTAAGGCGTGTGCGTCGTCTGCAACTGATCGGGCGCGACCACGATAAAGTCGACGAAAATGCCGGGCACGACGACATCGTGCGGCCGCAGCGTTCCCGACATGGTGAGCCGCTTGACCTGCGCGATGACGATGCCGCCGTTGTTGCGCACAGCAAGCGCCTGGTCGACCGGCCCGAGTATGCCGCCTTCATGTTCGTAGGAGAGGTTTCCGCGCTCGTCGGCGGTGGTCGCGCGGATGATGGCGACCTGCGGCGTAATGGTCGGAAAGAACAGCCAGTCCTGGCCGGCAAACGCGACCCGGCTGACAATCGGCTCGGCCGCCGCCTTTGCGTTCATTGCGCAGCCTTCGCGCGCGGGATCGACGAACGTGTCCATCCCGACCTGGGTCAGCACGCCCGGCCGCTTGGCCGCCGCCTCGCGGTGCATGTCGAAGAGAATGCCCGAAGGGACGTTATAGGCCGGGATCGCGTCGCCGCTGATCATTTTCCAGATCGCCGGAGGCTCGGCGGAGGATGGACCGGACGGATAGGAGCCCGCCAGAACGCGCGCCAGACAGCCGGGCTTGGCGAGATGATCGATGCCCTTCACCCCCCACATGTCGCCGGCCGCGATCGGATGAAGGGTCGTGATGTTGCGCGGGCGCCCTTCGGCGTCGAACCGCTCCCCGATCGCCTTGAGCACTGCGTCGGGGCATCCGAGCGCCGAAGACGACGAGACGGTGACGATTGCGCCGTCAGGGATGAGGCGGGCCGCTTCCGAAGCCGAGATGACTTTCTGCCTGGGCATTGTCCGCTTCACACCTTCAAGTCGATTGCGGTCTCGGCGCCCGATCGCGCGGCCTCAAGCGTCGCGACAGCGACGCTCAGCGATTTGACGCCATCTTCTCCGCTCGCAGAGGGAGCGCCACGTCCGGCGATCGCGTCCCCAAACAGCCGGACCGAGCGGGCATAGAGATTTTCGTGGCTAATTTTCAGGCCCTCTTCGCCTGCCGCCGAACGAAGCAGAACGTCGCCCTTCGGGGCCTGCGTCATGCAATCGCGGCCGATCAGCGAGCCCAGTTCGCCATGCACTTCGAAGCCGGTGGCGGCATACCGCGTCGTAAACGCGTCGTGGAATTGCGCGAGCAATCCGTTGGAGAAGCGCAGGACCCCCATCACGCCGTCCTCCAGGCCCTCGCGGCTCATTCCGCCGTGCGAGGTCATTGCGCTCACGGCCAGTGGCTCGTCATCGAGGACAAAGCGGAGCGTGTCGGCATCGTGGACCGTGATGTCCATGACAACGCCGCCGCCCGCTTCGGGCTTCTCAATCCGCCAGCTCTGCAAATGCGTTGGCAAATAGACGGCGTGAAACACCCGTGCGAACAGCGGCTTGCCGATGCGCCCCGCGTGGATCGCGTCCCGCATCGCCCGGTGCGTGGCGGCGTTGCGAAGATGATGGTTCGTGCCCAGGATCACGCCGCGTGCGTGGCACTCGGCGACCATCGCGCGCGCGTCGCCGAGCGTCAGCGCCAGCGGCTTCTCGCAGAGAACGTGCTTGCCTGCCTTCGCCGCCGCGAAAACCTGGTCGCGGTGCAGCTCGTTGGTGGTCGAGATGTAAACTGCGTCGACGTCGTTCGATTGGGCCAGATCGTCGAGGCTCGTCGTCGCTCGTGCGATTCGATGCTCGTGCGCGAACTTGGCCGCACGATCCGCGTTCGTGCTCATGACCGCAACGACCTCCCCGTCGTTAGCGCGAAAGGCGTCGATCATGTGCTGCGCGGCGATCGTGCTGGCTCCGACGAGCCCCCACCGGAGATTGGTCACGGATGGGCTGCCGGAAGATTGAGGGTCGACGTCCCGCAGGATCCGCGGACGATCAGGGTTGTCGGGCAAAGCACCGTTTCCGGCTCGAAGTCCCCGCTTGCGAGGTGGCGCATCAAGAGCTGCGCCGCGCGGGACCCCAGACTGCGGCCGTTGACCGCGACGGTGGTCAGGGCGGGAAGCGTGTGCTTTGCCTCTTCGATGTCGTCGAAACCGATCACGGCAAAGTCTTTTCCGACCGCGACACCCGCTTCGGTCAGCGCGCGAACGAGGCCGATCGCGACGACGTCGTTGTAGCAGAGGGCGGCGGTCGCGGGCTCTTGGAGGTTCAGCAACTGCGGGGCCGCCGCCCCGCCGCCCGCATACGTGATCACAGTCTCGATGATCAGGGAACTGTCGAGCGGAACCCCGGCCTCTTCCAGGGCGAGCCGGTAGCCGGCAAGACGCTCCTCGCGGACGATCATCGATGTGAGTCCACCGACGAACGCGATTTTCTTATGTCCCGCCGCGATCAGATGGGCGGTCGCCTTTCGCGCTCCATCCCTGTTTTCCGGCGAGACCAGCGAGGCTTTGAGGCCCGGGAGACGCCGCATCACCTGCACGACGGGCAGGCCGGCGACCAGCGCCTTCAATTCGCCTAGCGACGTGCCAATCGCCGGCGATATCACGAGGCCGGCCGCTCCGTGCTCGCGCATCGACCGGATTACCTGCAGCTGACGAACCGGATTCTCGGCGACATTGGCGAGAAAGGGGATGAACGCCCCGCCCTGACAGGCTTCCTCGATGCCGATCGCCAGTTCGACGAAGAAGGGGTTCGACAGGTCGTTGATGACCATGCCAAGGACGCCGGATTTGGCGCCGCGGAGCGTCGCCGCGCCTCGATGGTAGATGTAGCCGAGGTCCGTCATCGCGCCCGAGACGCGCTCGCGGGTCGATTCCGCAACGAGCCCGCTGCCGGAGATCACCAGCGACACAGTGGACTTGGACACGCCGGCCGCGCGCGCGACATCGACGATCGTCGGGCGACCCTCAATTCCTCCCTGTGCGCCTTCGACCATGTCTCGCCCTGATTTGGCACGTTCCAAATATATTGGCAACGATCGCCTTCGAATATTCCCGCAAACCTCGCTACTCAACTGGTCGATTGCCGCGGAAATTGGAACGTGCTAATCATCCATATCCACTCCCGGCCGTCCAGTCAACCGGCAACCTGCGGAAAAATCGTGAGCGCGCCGATCCCCCAAACGATCCTCGACGGACTGACCGACATAGCGATGCCGCGGCTCGCCAACGAAAAGGCGCCGCAGGAATTCATCACCGCGCACGGCTTCAGACTGCCGATGCGACGTTGCGGCGCCCTTGTTCTCGGCAGCGGCGCCGCGGGATTGCGGGCGGCGGTCGAATTGAAGCGGCGGGACGTCGATGTGGTCATCGCAAGCCAGAGCGCGTTCGGCGGCACGTCCGCCTGCTCGGGTTCCGACAAGCAGACGCTCCACACTGCCAACGGCGCGGACAAGGGCGACGACTTTCGCGCAATGGCGGACGCGCTCGGCGCCGGCGGATCGATGGACGAGGACACGGCCTATGTCGAGGCTGTCGGCTCGCCGCGGGCGCTTGCCTCCTTGCAATTCATGGGGCTGCCGATACCGCAGGACCGGCTGGGCGGCGTGCTCCGCTACCAGACCGATCACGACGAAGTCGGGCGCGCGACAAGCTGCGGTCCGCGCACGTCGCGCCTGATGGTGCAAGCGCTCGCGAGGGAAGCGATGCTGCTTGAGGTGCCCGTCTTCAACAATACGACCGGCGTCCGCATTCTGGTTGCGCCGAGCCCGGCGCGCCGCGCGGCCGGCCTGCTGGCCATACGGCCCAAGCACCGGACCGAAGACAATCCGTTGGGCTTTGCCGTATTCCTCTGCGACTCGCTCGTGATCGCGTCGGGCGGTCCTGGCGAACTCTATCGCGACAGCGTCTACCCCCGGCACTGCTTCGGCTCGCTCGGCCTTGCGCTCGAGGCCGGGCTCGAAGCCGTCAACCTGACCGAGAGCCAGTTCGGGATCGGGACATCGCGTGACGCGTTTCCATGGAATCTGTCGGGGACCTACGTCCAGTCGATGCCTTACGTGTTCTCGCTCGACCACAGTGGCGAGGAGCGCAACTTTCTCTCCGGCTACTATAGAACGACAAGCGAGCTGGCGTCGAACATCTTCCGCAAAGGCTACCAGTGGCCTTTCCATGCCTCTCGCATGCTCGACTTCGGCTCGAGCCTCTTCGACCTCGCCGTGTTCCGCGAGACGCAGGCGGGGCGGAAGGTGTTCATGGATTTCAACCGGAATCCACTCGCGGTCGCGGGAGACGCCGGTTTCGATCTCGAATCCTTGGATGAGGACGTCCGCGCCTACCTGCAGAATTCCGGCGCCCTGCTCGAACAGCCGATCGATCGGCTTCGCAAGATGAACCCGCTCTCGATCGAACTCTACAAGCGCTACAAATACGACATCACTCAATATCCGCTCGAATTCGCGATCAACAATCAGCATATGAACGGCGGCCTCGCCGTCAGCGCGTGGGGACAGACGAGCCTTGAGGGCTGCTACGCGGTCGGCGAAGCGGCGGGAACCCACGGCGTAACGCGTCCGGGCGGCGCGGCTCTTAACGCCGGTCAGGTCTTCGGGACCCGCTGCGCCGAGCATATCGCCTCAAGGCGCAATGCGAGGGCCCTGTCCCCGCCCGAGCGCGACCTCATCGAAGGCGGCGTCGGCGATATCCTCGCCGTCCTTCGATCCGAGAGCCCGGTCAGAGCCGACGCCATCCGGAGCGAAGTTCAGGCGCGCATGAGCGACCATGCGGGGATCATCTGCACGGCCGCGGATGTAAAGACGTCGCTGGCCGACGCGAGCGCACTCAACCGGGCGATCCGCCAACGAGGCGTCGCTTTCGAGGGCGCTTACGAGGCCGCAAGGGCGTTGCAATGGCGGCAGATGGCGCTCGCCTCCGAGGCGGTGCTCGCCGCGCTTTCGTTTTACGTCGGGCGAGGCGGAGGAAGCCGGGGGGCGCGGACCGTTTGCAGCCCGGACGGAGACAAAGTCCCGCTCGCCCGGACCGGGCCTCTGGAGGACTTTCGGTTCCGTTCCGAGCGCGCCGAGGATCGTTCCGAACAGATTCTCGTTCGGCTCGATGGCGACAAATTCATCTGCGGCACGCGGCCCGTCCGGCGCCACGACCGCTCCCAGCGCCCGTTCTTCGAGCGCGACTGGCCGGATTTCCTCACAGGCGCGATCTTCGATCCCGTCTCTGGGGCTTGAGTCCCTAAACCGGCACCGGATTGTTTTCCGCGGCCATCCAGTCCAAAATCATCCCGTCGACAGTTTTGGAGATGGACACAAGAACGAGGCAGACAACTCTAGGTTCATCCGGCGTCAAGGGAGCTCCCTGCCATGTCAGACAAACCTGCGTCGCCCCCCGACGATAAGCCAGGCGCCCAGGTCGCCGAGCCCGAGACGGGGCCTGTATTCGAGCCTTATGAAAGCCCTGCCGGAGGCTGGGACGCGCTCCGCGCCGTTGCACGGGCGCTTCGCGAACAGAGCGTGTTGCTGAAAGGCTCAGAGACGCTACTGTCGATGAATCAGCCGGAGGGCTTCGACTGCCCAGGTTGCGCATGGCCGGATCCGAAGCACACCAGTTCCTTTGAGTTTTGCGAGAACGGCGCCAAGGCTGTCTCCTTCGAACTCACCAAGCGCAAAGTGACTCCGGAGTTCTTCGCCGCTTACACCGTCAGCGAATTGGAACGGCAGAGCGATTACTGGCTGGAGGAACAGGGCCGCCTGACCGAACCCATGCGCTACAATCGCACGACCGACCGTTACGAACCGATCAGCTGGGAGGATGCGTTCGCGATGATCGGGACGCATCTCCGCGCGCTGGAGAGTCCTGACAGGGCGGACTTCTACACATCGGGCCGCACGTCGAACGAAGCGGCGTTTCTCTACCAGATTTTCGTGCGGCGCTTTGGCACGAACAATCTTCCCGACTGTTCCAACATGTGTCACGAGGCGACCAGCGTCGGCCTCCCCGAGAGCATCGGCATCGGCAAGGGCACGGTCCTGCTCGAGGATTTCGACAAGACGGACGCGATCTTCGTGATCGGGCAGAACCCGGGCACGAATAGCCCCAGGATGATGACTCCGCTGCGCGAAGCGTCGAGACGCGGCGTTCCGATCGTCGCCATGAACCCGCTGCTCGAACGCGCGCTGGAACGGTTCGCGGCGCCGCAGGACCCGATCGAGATGGCGACTTTCAGCTCGACCCGCATCGCCAGCGAATATTGCCAGGTGCGCGTCGGGGGCGACGTCGCGGCGCTGAAGGGCGTGATGAAGCTCATTCTCGAAGCGCACGAAGCGGCTATTCGTGCAGGCGGAGAGCCGGTGTTGGATCTCCCGTTCATCGCGCAGCACACGTTTGGCTTCGAAGCACTGAGCGACGATCTGCGTCGTACCTCGTGGGATGACATCCTGCGCGTCTCGGGCCTGCCGCGGGCTCAGATCGAACGTGTGGCGCACATCTATATGCAAGTGAAGTCCGTCATCATCTGCTTCGGCATGGGCATAACCCAGCACCGTTACGGCACAGAGAACGTCCAGCAGATCGCCAATCTGCTGATGATGCGCGGCAATTTCGGCAGGCCCGGAGCGGGCATCTGTCCCGTTCGCGGCCACTCCAACGTGCAGGGCGACCGGACTGTCGGCATTGACGAAAAGCCCAGCGCGGCCCTCTTGAGCCAGATCGAGAAGGTGTTCGGTTTCAAGCCGCCGCAGAATCATGGGCGGGCGGTGGTGGATACGGTTCAGGCGATCATCGACGGCCGCACCGACGTGTTTATCGGTCTTGGCGGCAACTTCGTCGCGGCAGTCCCCGACGCGAAGGTTGTGAAAGACGCTATGCGGCGGCTGAAGCTGACGGTCGGCATCAATACGAAGTTGAACCGTGGCCATGTCGTGCACGGCGAAGAGGCGCTGATCCTGCCTTGCCTGGCCAGGAGCGACATCGATGTTCAGGCGACAGGCCGTCAAGCCGTGACGGTGGAAGACAGCATGTCGATGGTGCATGCGTCGAACGGCCTCGTGACGCCGCCCAGCCCCAGTCTCAAATCCGAAGTGTCGATCGTCTGCGGCATGGCGCGCGCCACGTTGCCGGGCACCGGGATCGATTGGGACGCTTTAGAGGGCAACTATGACCTCATCCGCGACAAGATCGAGGCTGTGTTTCCGAAGCTGTTCGCCGACTTCAACACGCGCATCCGCGTCCCGGGAGGCTTCCACCTTTATAACGGGCCGCGCAACCGGGAGTGGAACACGGCGACCGGACGCGCGAACTTCCTTGTTTGCGCCGGTGTCGCGGAAGACCCCGAGATTGGAGATCCGGCGGCGCTGCAGCTCGCGACGATCCGAAGCCACGATCAGTACAATACGACGATCTACGGCCTCGATGATCGTTACCGCGGCGTCTATGGCGGCAGAATGGTGGTCTTCATGAATGAAGACGACATGGCGGATCGTCAGATCGTGCCGGACTCGCTTGTCGAACTGGAATCGGTGACCGGCGGCGGGGACGTGCGCCGAACCGCAAGCGGCTTCAAGGCGCGGCCATATAGCATTCCGCGGGGTTCGATCGCCGCCTACTATCCGGAAACCAATGGCCTGCTGCCGCTGAGCTATCATGACAAGAAAAGCAAGACGCCCTCCGCAAAGTCGATCCCGGTGGTGGTAAGGCCGATGGCTAGTCGAGGCGCAGCGCCGGCATGAGCGCCGCCCGCCCGGGGCAGCATCCCTTTCGCGGGGGTCGGAGCTAATGACGAGGGAACATTTGCATGCATGTGCCCTACAAACCCTTACTGGGCTTTGTCGTCTTGGCCGCCGGAGCGTTCGCAGTTATCCAATGGAGGTCCGCTGACCAAACCGCCCCGGCGCCGGCGGCCGCATCCCCGGTCCCGGTTGTCACCGCGCAGGTGCAGCAGCACGACGAGCCGATCGTGCTTTCCGGCATTGGAACGGTTGAGGCGCTGAATACGGCCTCGATCCAGAGCCAGGTGACGGGGGTGCTCGAGGAGGTCGATTTTACCGAAGGCCAGACGGTCAAGAAGGGCGACGTCCTAGCCAAGATCGACCCTCGTCTCTACCAGGCCGCCCTCGAGCAGGCGCAAGGACAATTGGCCAAAGACACCGCCCTGCACGCCCAGGCGGAATCCGATCTCGCGCGTTATCAAAAGCTTGGGACCGAGAATTCGATCGCCCTGATGCAAGTCGCCGACCAGCAGTTTCTGGCTGCGCAGGACGCGGCCGCCATGAAGACCGACGAGGGGGTGATCGTCACCGACCAGACGAATTTGGACTACACGACGGTGCGGGCGCCGTTCGACGGCGTCACCGGCCTGCTGCAGATCCAAATCGGCAATCTGATCCAACCGACTAACACGACCGGCATCGTGGTTCTGACGCAGGTGCAACCGATCAGCGTCGTGTTCATCTTGCCAAACGCCGATATCGCCCCGGTCCAGGAGGCCATGGCGCGCGGTCCGGTTCAAGCGACGGTCTACGATCAAGGCGGTTCGAAACAGCTCGATGTCGGCACGCTGCTGGCGATCAACAACCAGGCGGCCCCGACTTCCGGGACGGTTCAACTCAAGGCGATATTTCCGAACCAGCAGCGTCAACTCTGGCCCGGAACGTTCGTCAATGTCGACGTCACGACCTCTGTCGTCGCCAACGCGCTGACGATCCCGACCAACGCGCTGCAGCAGAACGACAAGGGGCAATTCGTCTATGTGGTCGGCGCCGACAGCCGCGTGTCGATTGAGCCGGTCGAGGTCACGCAGCGTCTGCACGCGGTCGCAGTGATCTCGAAGGGTCTGCAAGCCGGCGATACCGTCGTCGTGCAAGGTCAGTACCGACTGACGCCCGGGACCCTCGTCGCCGCGGCGAAGCCGTCCGAGGCGCCGAATCCGTCGACGGCCAGCGCGGGGATGCTGCCTTGAACCTCTCCAGCGGATTCATCACCAGACCGATCGCAACCGCGCTTATGATGGTCGCGGTCGTCGTGCTCGGGATCGTAAGCTACACGCTGCTTCCCGTCGCCGCCTTGCCTAATATCGACACGCCGACGATCCAGGTGACCGCCCAAATGCCCGGGGCCGACCCCCAAACGATGGCGTCCTCGGTCGCCACTCAACTTGAGCGGCAATTCGGCCAGATCCCCGGCTTAAGTCAGATGACTTCAAGCAGCGGGACCGGATTCACCGAGATCACGCTGCAGTTCGACCGCACCCGCACCGTTGATTCGGCGGCCGAAGACGTGCAGGCGGCGATCAACGCCACACAGGCGCAATTGCCGGTCTCGCTCCTGACCTCGCCGATCTATCGCAAGACCAATCCTGCCGACACGCCGATCCTGCTGGTATCGATGACGTCCGACGTGCTGCCGATCATGACGGTCAGCGACTATGCCTACTCGATCCTGGCGCAGAAGGTCTCGCAAGTCTCGGGCGTCGGCCTCGTGACGATCGGCGGCAACTTAAGTCCGTCGATTCGAATCCAGCTCAACCCGGCCCAGCTCGCCGCCATGAATCTCGATTTCGAAACGGTCCGGCTCGCACTCGCAAACCTGACGGTCGTTCAGCCGACGGGGCTGCTCTACGGCGGTCAACAAGCCGTCGCGCTTCGGACGAACGACCAGCTGATGACGGCCCAAGGCTACGACGACGCGATCGTGGCCTATCGCAGCGGGGCTCCGATTCGCATCCGCGACATCGGACGGGCGATAAAGGCGCCCGTGGATACGACGCTTGGAGGTTGGCTCAACGGCAAGCCGGCTGTTTTGCTGTCCGTTTTTCGGGAACCCGGCGCCAATGTCATGTCGGCCGTCGCGGCAATCAAGAAAGCCCTGCCGCAACTCCGGGCCTCGCTGCCGCCGGGCATCGACGTCGAGATCGTATCCGACCGAACCCAAACCATCGCGGCCAGCCTTGCCGACGTGCGCTTCACGTTGCTCCTGACGATCGCCCTCGTCGTTGGCGTCATCGCGCTCTTCCTCCGCAAGCTTTGGGCGACCGTCATTCCCGCGATTTCGGTCCCGATTTCCCTCATCGGCACTTTCGCCGTGATGTACGTCCTGGGCTACAGCCTCGACAATCTGTCCTTGATGGCTCTCACGATCGCGGTGGGCTTCGTCGTCGACGACGCCATTGTCATGGTCGAGAACATCGTCAGGCATATCGAAAGCGGGGCTTCGCCGTTACAGGCGGCGCTGGATGGCGCCGGCGAGATCGGCTTCACCATTGTGTCGATTTCGATTTCGCTGGTCGCGGTCTTCATTCCGCTCTTCCTGATGGGTGGAGTCGTCGGACTCCTGTTTCGGGAATTCGCCGTGACCGTCGCCGTCTCGATTCTGGTTTCGGTGCTCGTCTCGCTGACGCTCACGCCCATGCTCTGCGCGAAATTGCTGCCCGCCGCGGCGCATGGGAAGCAGGGCCGGGTTTCCCGCGCGCTCGAAGCGTTCTTCACCTGGCTGGTGGAGGTCTATGATCGCGCTCTGATCGTCGCTCTTAGACATCGCCGCATCACGCTTGGCGTGATGATCGCCACCGTGGCAGCGACCCTGGCGCTTTTCGTCGTCATCCCCAAAGGCTTCTTCCCGCAACAGGACACGGGCATCATTATGGGGATCAGCGAAGCGGCCCAGGATGTCTCGCCCGAGGGGATGAAGCAACGGCAGCAGGCGATCCTCGATATCGCTGCCCACGACCCGGCTGTCGCGTCTGCAGTCGGCTATATCGGGCCCGGCGGCCCCACCGTCACCGAAAACGACGGCCGCGTCTTCATCACCCTGAAGCCCGAAGGTCAGCGCAATGTGACGGCCGACCAGGTGATCGCCCGGCTCACGACCGCGCTGCAATCGGTGCAGGGGATGAGGCTCTATATGCAAGCGGCGCAGGACATCACCATCGGCAGCCGGCTATCGAAGACGCAGTACCAATTCACCCTGGTCGACATCAACCAGGACGAACTCAATTTCTACGCGCCGAAACTCATGGCCAAGCTGCAGGATTTGCCTGAACTGACGGCGGTCGCGAGCGATCAGGAAGCGCCGGGCCGCATCCAGAAAGTTCAGATTGACCGCGCGGCCGCTGCGCTGTTCGGCATTACGCCTGCAACGATCGACTCCACTCTCTACGACGCGTTCGGCCAGCGTCATATCGCCCGGATCTACGCCGCTCTTAACGAATATTACGTGATTCTCGAAGTCAATCCGCAATACCAGCTCGGACCCAATGCGCTGCAACGCATCTACGTTCTCTCCCAGAACAGCACAATGGTGCCCTTGAGCCAGATCGCCAGCCTGACGCCGGCCGTTGCCCCGGTCGTGGTCAATCATCAGGGCCAGTTTCCGTCGGTCACCCTGAGCTTCAATCTCGCGCCGGACGCGACGATCGGGGCCGCGGTTTCAGCGGTGCAAGCGGCTACCCGCGACCTTCACTTGCCGCCATCGATAACCACGAGTTTCCAAGGCAACGCGCAAGCCTTCCAAAGTTCGCTCAGCACCACGCCCCCGCTGATCCTCGCGGCGTTGTTCGCGGTCTATATC
This sequence comes from uncultured Alphaproteobacteria bacterium, assembly GCA_963787135.1. Lineage (GTDB taxonomy): Bacteria > Pseudomonadota > Alphaproteobacteria > Rhizobiales > Beijerinckiaceae > Roseiarcus. The sequence goes on from CAWBBW010000037.1 coordinate 56,128, forward strand.
ATTCTTGGCATGCTCTACGAAAGTACGATCCATCCGTTGACGATCTTGTCGACGCTGCCTTCGGCCGGTCTCGGCGCACTCCTCACGCTGATGCTGGTCGGCCGGCCGCTCGATGTGATTGGTATTATCGGCATTATCCTCTTGATCGGCATCGTGAAGAAGAACGGCATCATGCTTGTCGACGTCGCGCTTGAAGGGCAGCGCTATGAAGGACGTTCCTCCGAGGACGCAATCCATCACGCCTGCCTCCTCCGCTTCCGGCCTATTCTGATGACGACCATGTGCGCGCTGTTTGGCGGCATCCCTCTCATGCTCGGGACTGGGACCGGGTCCGAAATCCGTCAACCGCTGGGCTATGCGATCGTCGGCGGATTGCTGGTGTCGCAAGTGCTCACGCTGTTCACCACGCCGATCGTATTCATCTACATGGACAAGATCGGTCACGCCCTGTCGGCCCGGAGTTGCGCCAAGCCCTCTGCTCTTGCCAGCGCGATGCGGGCCGGTTGAGCGAGGACGGCAACGCGCTTTGGCGCGCCAGAGGCGGCGGCTTGGCGAACTCTCTATCGACGCAAGGGAGACAACGAAAAGCCGAATCCTTCGTCAAGTTCTGTCGAAAACGAACGCGCGGATTTACACGGCCCTCAATGAATATTACGTCATCTTCGAAGTCGATCCCGGCGACCAGCTTGGCCCGAACGCTCCTCACCCAAGGGACACACGATGCCGACCTATGTCACCCTGGCGAGCTTCACCGAGAAAGGCCTTCGCGACATCAAGGACACGGTGAAGCGGGCGGAGACGTTCAAAGCGACGGCTGCAAGTCAGGGGGCGCATGTGAGGGAATTCCTCTGGACCCAAGGCGCCCACGACATGATATGCGTCATCGAAGCCCCCGACGACACGACAATGTCGGCCTTGATGCTGAACGCCCTTAAAAATGGGAACGTCAGCGGCCAGACGCTGCGGGCGTTCACGGCGGCCGAGATGGACAAGATATTGGCGAAGGTCGAGTAAAGGTCGCCGGCGAACGGCCGCCGCGCGACCGGCGGCGGCGTTGCGACGAGGAAGGGATCGGCCGAAGTGACCCAATCGAACGACATCGTGCGTGAGCTCGGCCTCTGGCTGGACGAGGCTTCGGCCCGCCCGCGGAAGGGCGAAAAGCCCGGCATCGACATCGATCTCGTCCGGCGGGCGGTCGCCGAGATCGACGCCTTGCGCGAGACCCTCGGCTCCAGTCGCACCACCCGCTCCATCGGCTCGGAGGACCTGAACGCCAGCAACGACGAATAGCGTCGCCGGCCATTCCGGGCCTGCGCGGCGACACGGAAGGCCGCGGCTGATATAGATGGCGGCCCGACCTGGAAAGGCCGCGCATGGAGCCGAAAGCGGCGAGCGATGACGGAAACGACCTCTGCAACGCCGGTAGGAGCGACCCATACCCACCGCTTCGCCGGCCTCATTCGCGAAGCGCCCTACCTTCTATTGATTGTTCTGAGCCTGGTCGGCATCGCCTGGACGAGCGTGTCGACAAGGCCGACGACCACCTACTGGATCGTGCTCACGCCGATCGCCGCGCTGATCTGCGTCGCCGCGGGCTGGCGCAATTATGAGTTGAACGCCGAACGCCTCCGGATGATCGCGTCGCAGGCGCTGCACTGGGTGGCGTTTCTGCTGGCGATGATTCTGATCACGGTCAGCGACGTTCACGGCATGCTCAATTTCGACGCCACTGCGCTCGTGCTGCTGACGCTGCTGGCGCTCGGCGTTTTCACCGCGGGCTTAAGCCTCGGGTCCTGGAAACTCTGCGTGACCGGGGCGTTCCTCGGCCTCGCCGCGCCGCTGCTGGCATGGGTGGAGCGGGCCGCGCTACTGCTCATGCTGGCCGGCGTCGTGCTGATCGCGGTCTTTGTCGCCAACTGGTGGTTCCGCGGACGAGGGCGGAGCGCGACGGCGGACGGCGGTTAGCGGCGCGAAAATTGGCGCTCATAGCGTTGGCTGTTTGGTCGGTGCGTTATCGCTTGCGTCCTGGCGGGCTCGGCCCGGCCAGGAAGCGGCGACCTCGCAATGGCGACCGGCAGGCGCCGCCGAAATTTGTGTCGACCAGTTCCTTGTGGAAAATCAGAATCTATGGTATGGGAGATTGATGAGAACCCCGCAGGGCGCAGGCGCGACAATTTAGCATATTGGCGCCGTCTTAATTCGCCGATGAGGGCGCGAACTTTTTTTCGCTTCAACGCCCGCAACCCATTGAAAAGTCCCGATTCGCAGGAGTAAATGAAAGCAGATGAAAGCAAATTCTAGTAATTTCTAGCCCAGATTTAAGGAAAAGAAAGGAAAGACAAGGCAATTCAACATTTGTCTAATTGCCGTGTCCACTTCGTTTGATCCGTCCGGCTTTCATGTCCTTGCGTCCCGGTTTGCCTTACCTTTCGCCTGGTTCGGAAGCCCTTCTCTGCGCCAAGAGGATTCGATGACCAACCACCCGGCAATCGCGGCCAATCGCTCCGCCGTCATCACCGGCGCGGCCAGCGGCATCGGTCTTGCGGCAGCGAGCAAATTCGCCGGTCTCGGCATGAAGCTTACGCTCGCCGACGCCAACGCCGAGGCGCTCGAGGCCGCTCATGACCGGATCTCAAAGGAGACCGGCCGGCCCGACGACATTCGCTCTTTCGTCATCGACGTGAGCCGGGCCTCCGACGTCGAGCGCCTGAGGGACGCGGCGTACGAGGCCTTCGGCGACGTCGCGGTGCTGATGAACAACGCCGCCATCGGCGGCGGGGGCGCGCTCCTCGGCGACCCCGACCGTTGGCACCGAATTCTTGACGTCAATCTCTGGGGCGTCATCAACGGCGTCCAGGCCTTCGCGCCCGCAATGGTCCGCCAGACGGAGCCGTCGGCGATCATCAACACCGGCTCGAAGCAGGGCATCACCACCCCGCCCGGCGATACGGCCTATAACGTCTCGAAAGCCGGCATCAAGGTCGTCACGGAAGCGCTCGCCCATGACTTGCGCAACATCGAGGGCTGCCGCGTCAGCGCCCATCTCCTGATCCCGGGCTTCACCTTCACCGGGCTCACCGCGGCGGCCGGCGCGCCGAAGCCGGCCGCGGCCTGGACCCCGGAACAGGTGGTGGAGTTTCTCCTCGCCTCGATGGCGGCCGGCGATTTCTACATTCTATGTCAGGACAATGATGTGACCCGCGACATGGACGAGCACCGGATCCTCTGGGCGGCCGAGGACATCATCGAGAACCGGCCGGCCCTCTCCCGCTGGCATCCCGACTATAAGGCCGCTTTCGCGGAGTTTATGAAGGCCGGTTCGGCCCGGCGGCAAAGCTCAGAGGCCACCTCTCTCCGGCTCGAAAGCAAAAGCTCCGCGCGTTTCGAATAACGTCCCGGTAACACATCTGTGGGATTGCTTGACGGGTTCGAATGACTCGAACGTCCCGTGCCGCAATCGATGCGATTGCATCGCGCAGCCATGACGGCCGCTCTAGCGCATAACGCGAAAGAAGCGTCTCGATGGCCATTCCGGCGCCGGGCGAGCCGGGCGCGCGTCGTTCCGCGATTGGCAGCGCTCACGAAGCCGAACCGGCCGATAGTGAGAGCTTCGGCCTCCGACCGCGGCGGCGCCCCGCCACGCGCGCAGGCCCGCCAAGGATCTCGGGCGCTCGCCCATGATCCTGATCGCACACGAGTCGTTGTCTCGCGCCACAACCCTTGTGTCGCCGCTGCGCGGACTGGTCGCCGAGTGGGCCGCCGGCCGCAGACATTCGGACGCCGATGATCGGAACGCCGCCATGCTTGCCGGCGATCGCGCCGTGGCGGGGCGATGGAGCTCATGGTTCCGCAGTCGCGCGGCGCCGCTTGGCGAGGGACGCCCGCCCCCGCTCGGCGCCGCTCCGCAAGCCCGCGGGCTGGAGCGAATTCGATCAGCGGCGGTAAACGGCGCACGACTGCTCCGGCAGTCGGTGGTCGCCTTCGGCGCCGCGCTCATCGTCAGCTTCTGGATCGCCGCCTTCACGCTCGCCTACCAGGACCGGGCGGCCCTTCACGTCCAGATGCAGCGGGACGCGGGCAACCTCGCGCTCGTCTTCGAGCAGAATGTCGCCCATACCGTCTCCGATCTCGACCGCGGCATTCAGTTTCTCCGCTGGGCGCGCTCGCACGCTCCGCCGAACGTCGAATGGCCCGACATCCTCGCCCAGGACTTCGTCTCGAACCGCGAAACCGCGCAGACGTCGGTGATCGACGCCAACGGCTACATGGTGACGAGTTCGGCGCTCTTGCGCCCGCCGGCGCCCATGTATCTCGGCGACCGAGAGCACTTCCAGGCGCACCTGAAATCCAAAGGCGATTTCCTTTTCATCAGTAAGCCCGTCATCGGCCGCGCGTCCGGGAAATGGTCGGTTCAGTTCGCACGCAAGCTCACCGACAGCGCCGGGCAGTTCGCCGGCGTCGTCGTGATCTCGCTCGACGCGGCCCGGCTCGCGCGCAACTACGGCGAATTGGATCTTGGTCCAGGCGGAGGGTTGGCGCTCGTCGGCGACGACGGAATTCTGCGCGCGGGGTCAGGTATGTTCGCCGATGTCATCGGCAAGCCTTTCGGCGCTAGCGGCGGCGAAGCGACGCCGGTGGCGGGACAGCCCGATTCTGGCGGCGCCAATCCCAGCGGTCTCGTCACGGTGGAGCGGCGCGTCGACGGCGCCCCACTCAAGGTCGTTGTGGCCGTTCCGAACGAAGAGAACAATTCGCGCTGGCTCACGAGACGATACGCCTATTATGCGGGCGCGCTGGCGGCCTCGATCCTGGCGGTCTTCGCAACGTTTGCGGTCGCGCTCAGGCGTCACCGCTCCGAGCAGCGCATCATGTATCTCGCGCGCTACGACGCGCTGACCAACCTCGCCAATCGCCGACACCTTGGAGAACATCTCGACGCGCTCTTCGCCCTCCCCGCAAGAGAGCGCGCCTTTGCGCTGCACATCATCGATCTCGACCGGTTCAAGTTCATCAACGACACCTACGGCCATCCTTTTGGCGACATGATGCTCAAGCGGACCGCCGACCGCCTGCTCGCACTCTCACGGCCCTCCGACCTCGTCGTTCGTCTCGGCGGCGACGAGTTTGCGATCGTGCAGTCCCTCCGGTTCGCCCGAATCGAAGCGCAGGCGCTCGCCGAACGCATTTGCCGCGAACTGGCCGAACCGTTTGAGATCGGCCACGCGAAAGTCGTCATCGGCGCGAGCGTTGGAATCGGCATGGCGACCGAGGACGCAAACTCCGCCAGCGAGCTCCTCAAGTCGGCGGATCTCGCGCTCTATGCGGCGAAGGCGGACGACAAGGGCGGATTTCGCTTTTACGACGCCGGCATGACGCGCGCCGTGCACGAGCGCGCCGACATCGAAAACGGGCTCAGATGGGCGATCGACAACGAAGAGCTCCGGCTTTTCTACCAGCCGATCGTCAGCCTCGAGGAACAGAAGACCATCGGATACGAGGCCCTCATTCGCTGGATCCGGCCGGAACTCGGAATGGTCTCCCCATTGGACTTCATACCGGTGGCCGAGGAGACCGGCATGATCGTCAAGATCGGCGACTGGGTGTTGCAAAGAGCCTGCGCTGACATCGCAGCCCTTCACACGCCGATGCGCGTTGCGGTCAATTGCTCGCCGCTCCAATTCGAGCTCTCCGATGTGGCCGCCAGCGTACAGGCCGCGCTCTCCCGTTCGGGACTTCCGCCCGACCGGCTCGAGATCGAGATCACCGAATCGGCGCTAATGAAGAACAACCAGCGCGTCCTCGACCAATTGCGCCGCCTGAGAGCGATCGGGGTTCGCGTCTCGATGGACGACTTCGGCACCGGCTTCTCGAGCCTGAGCTACCTTGAGCGCTTCCCGATCACGACGATCAAGATCGACCGCTCATTCGTTCAGAAACTCGGAGAGCGGGACGGCGCGCGCGCCACCATCCGCGCGATCGTCGAACTTGCCACGAGCTACAAGATGGCCGCGCTCGCGGAGGGCGTCGAGACCGAGGGGCAACTCAAAGCGCTGGTCGAGCTCGGATGCGTCCTCGCCCAGGGCTATCTCTTCGGCAAACCCCGGCCGATCTACGAAATCTGGCAGAGCCAGGCCTTCCCGCCGATCACCGCGAACGAAAAGATGCGGGGCGCAGCCTGAGGCCCGCGACGCGCCACGCTCGACCGTCTGGACTGCTCTTATTGGCGCCGGCGCGCGCCTCCCTCGCCAGCAGCGCGAGCCCTGCGCCCACGACGACGCCCGAGCCGAGGATGAGCGACGCGCTCGGCCTGTCGCCCCAGACGACGAAACCGATCAGGATCGCCCAGACGAGCAGCAGGTAATAGAACGGCGACACGGCGGCTGTGGGGGCGAGCCGAAGCGATTTCGTCCAGAAATACTGGGCGAGACTGTTGGCGAAGCCGCTCGCAATGAGCAGCGCCGCGTCCGCTGGCGTCGGCATGGCGCAGCCGAAAACGAGCAGTGCGGAGTGGCATGCGGCCACGACCGCCATCTGCCACATCAGCAAAGTCGTCGTCGACTCCGTGCTTGTCATGCCACGGACCGCAACGGTGACGCTGCCGTACATGACGGCGTTCATGAGCGCGAAGAGGGCGCCGGTCTGCAGCGAGTCCGCGCCCGGGCGGGTGACGACGAGAACGCCGAGAAAGCCGACGACGAGTGCGGCCAATCGGGCAAAATCGGCGCGTTCCTTGAGCCATACGAGAGATATGACCGCGGCGAATAGCGGCGCGGAAAAGCTGATGGCGATCGCGCCTGCGAGCGGCATGAACCAGAGCGCGATGACCGTAAAGGTCTGCGAGACCGCCTGCGACAGTCCGCGCGCGACATGCGCGCCCGGCCGGCGGGTCGCGAACGCCGCGAGACCCGCTGTCGGCAACACCGCTCCCGCGCAGATCGTGAGCGAGCTCAGCGAACGGGCGGCCATCACTTCGCCGAGCGGCAGCCTCGCCACTTCAAACTTCATGATGGCGCTGGAGGCGGCGAACATCAGCGTCGCGCCGGTCATGCAGGCGATGCCGAGCGGGATATTGTCCCCGGGGCGGGCGGCGGGCGGCAGCGCGGCGACGCTAGCTCCAGGCGCAGGCATCGATCACTCCGCTGACGAGGTTCGTCTCGCCGAGGCGCGCTGGAAGGTCGCGGGACCCCGCCGCGGACATGGGCGAGAGACGCGACGGCAGACGTTCGACGAGCGCCAGGTGCGCGCGGCCGGCGGCCTCCGCCTCCTTTAGCGACACCCGCTCGAATGCGACCTTTGATCCGACGCCGAGGCGTCCGAGCGCCGGCAGATCGGCCGAAATGACCGCGCCGATTTTAGGGTAGCCGCCGGTCGTTTGATGCTCGGCCAGTAGAACGATCGGCAGTCCGTCGCCCGGGATCTGAATCGATCCGCGGACGATCCCGTCCGAAGTGACGTTATAGCCGCGGGAGTGCCTGACCGGTTCCCCGACGAGCCGCATCCCCATGCGGTTCCAACCGGGACCGACGGAATATTCGCGGCCAAAGAACGCCGCGCGTTCCTCCTCGCTGAAATAGTCGCTCTGCGGCCCTTCGAGCACGCGCAGCCGGCGGCGGGGCGCGAAATCGGCCGTGTCGAACGCAAGTTCAGCGCGTTCGGGCGTCGAGCTCCGCTTCAACGGAAGAACGTCGCCTGCAGCAAGCGCGCGGCCGCGCCACCCTCCGAGTCCACCCCGAAGATAGGTCGAGAAGCTACCCATCACCGGAGCGATGTCGAAGCCGCCTTCGACCGCCATGTAGAGGGTCGCCGAGCCCCTGAGCGGCCCCACGCGCAAAATGTCTCCACGCCGCAACAGCATGCTTCGACTGACGCGGGGATCGAACGCTTCGCCGGCAACAGAAAGATCGGCATCGGCGCCGACGAAGGCGACGCGAACACACTCGGCCTCGATTGCGAGCGTCGGTCCGGACGCGATGACCTCGAGCGCGCCGGCGTCAGGAGGATTGCCGACCAGAAGGTTGGCGGCGCGCAGGCTCAGGGGATCGAGGGCGCCGCCGACCGGGATGCCGAGCCGCTGGTAGCCGATCCGGCCGAAGTCCTGGACAGTTGTCATGAGGCCAGGCGCGACAACGCGCAAAGCCGCGCTCAAAACCCAGACTCCCCCGTTTCTGCAGCGCCGTACGGGGTAAGCGTGAGTTCACCGCGTCCGGCAAGGTCCGCCAGCCTTCGAAAATCTTCGAGCCCGATCTGCTCGAACGCGACGCGGTCGCCCGGCGCCACGAGCGCGGCCTCGCGGCGGCGATGATCCCAAAGAGCAGCCGGCGTGCGCCCGATGATGTTGAGGCCGCAGGGCGTCTCTTTGGGGAACACGCAGGTCATGCGCGAGGCCACGCCGACCGATCCGGCTGCGACCTTTACTCGCGGGGTTTCCCGGCGGGGCAGCGCCAGCTCTTCCGGAAGGTCGCCCAGGTAGGGCTGGCCGGGCAGAAACCCGAGCATATAGACGTGGTGGATCATGCCGCAGTGGCGTGCGACAAAGGCGTCGGGCGACATGCCGGCGCGGCGGGCCGCGTCTCCGAGATCGGGAGCGACCTCGGGGTCGTAGCAAACAGGCAGCCTCCAGAGCCGGCCCGAATGCGCGCGCACCTTAGCGTTCGCGAGCAAGACCAGGACGCGCCTCGCAAGCGCGCCAAACCCGATACGGGACGGATCGAAGCTGATCATCAGCGACCGAAACGTCGGGACAGTCTCCACGATCCCGACAATCCCAACGGCCTCGATGCTATCGGCGAGCGCAAGCACCCTTTCGTTGAGCGTCAGGTCGATCCGGTCGCCGAATTCGACCACCAGCGCCGCGTCGCCGTTGGCGAAGATCCGGCATTGCGCGCCCGCAGCCTCGGCGAGCGACGGCCGGGTCACGGCGCCCTCCCGGGCTGGCGAGCCGCCTCCTCCGGCTCTGCCGGCATGAACCACGGCTTGACCGCCACGCCCCGGCGAATCGAGTACATGTAGAAGACGGGCATGCGATCGGGGAAGAGCGGACGGAGGTCGCTCCCGTTGAACGTGACGAAAATCGCATCCGGAAAAGCCGCTTCGACCGCCTGCTTTTCGATCATATTGGCCCGGTAGTAGAGCCGCGCCCCCTCTTCCGGCGAACGCCCGCCCCCGTACCATTTGGCGGCCGAGGCAATCAGACCGCGCAAAATCTCCGGCGAAGGGCGCTCGAGTGCGCGCTCGACGTCGACGCGATCCTCAGCCCAGGCGACCAAATCGCTGAGGGCGCAGGCGCGGAAGCCGCGCTTAGCCGCCTCCTGTTGAACCTCGGCGAAATAGCGGCGCGTCGACACCGGCGAATGGCCGTTGAGCTCGGCGTGGGTGTCTGTGCAAATGATGGTCATGTCGGCCCCCGGGCGATGCTGACTCCGCACCCGGTGGGCGAGAGCCGCGAGAAAATCGAGGCACTGATGCTCCGGCGCCGCTACTTCCGCGCGAGGCCCTCGACCCCAATAGAGGACAAAGGCGAGCGGCAAATCGCGCTCGATCGCCGCCCCTGCGGCGCGCTTCAGCATCTCAAGATTATCCGGCTGTTCGCGCTTGAAAGCCCAGGAATTGAAGGACTGCACAAGCACGTCGACGCCCGGTCTATATTTCAGACCGCCTCGCTTGAGCTTGGCGTCGCCGGGGTCCCCCTCGATCAGGCGCAGAACCGCGTCCGGAGGCGGGGTCGCCGTCCCGACTGTCACATCACTCATCGTCGCGTCCTAGTGATTTATTTATCTTATATTTTCATAAAAGTTTACTTTGTTCAATTCTCTGCCGGGATGGGCGCCCTATTAAGTGTTTATTAAGGTTAACAAGGGTGCTGCGCCGTTTCGCGACAACGATTCGCGATCAGGGCGGAAGCCGGACCAGCCCCTTGTCCAAGGCGAGCCCGCGCTGTGTGCATCGCCCCGCCCTCCTCGACGAACGTAGGGCTGTTGTAATTCCTGCCGCCCTGCTGAATAGTCTTTCGCGATCCAAAGAGCCGCCATGCGTGGCTGCGCGCGGGCGGTTCGCGTTCCGCGCGGTGACAGACGGCGCGACTGGGAGAGAAGCGGCGTGGGGTCGGCGCGCGAAGGACGAGATGCGAATGACACCTTCGCGAAGCTGTTGCGGGCGCATGCCGCCGAGCGCGGTCAGCGTCCGGCTTTCCGTCACAAGGATTTCGGCATCTGGCAGACATGGACCTGGGCCGAGGTCTATGAAGAGACGCGCGCGATCGCTCAAGGGCTGCTGGCTCTCGGCCTCGAACGGGGCGACACAATCGCCATCGCCGGCGCCAATCGCACGCGGCTCTATTGGTCGATGACAGCGGCGCAGATGATCGGCGCCATCCCTGTGCCGGTCTACGCCGACTCGGTCGCCGACGAGATCGCCGTAGTGCTCCGCCATTCCGAGGCCGCGATCATCGTCGCCCAGGATCAGGAACAGGTGGACAAGATCTTCTCGGTCCGCGACCGGCTGCCGAAGTTTCGGCATCTCCTGTACGATGAGCAGCGCGGCTTGGCCGACTACGCCGAGCCGGGCCTTCACTCGCTGGAGGCGATCATGGCCGAGGGCCGCAGCGCGCTCTCGGATGCGCGCATTGCAGCCGAACTCGACAAGCGCATCGACGACGGCGATGGAGCGGCTCCATCCGTCATCCTCTACACCTCGGGCACGACGGGCCGCTCGAAGGGGGTGGTCCTGAGCGGCGAGCGAGCGATCTCCGCCGCGCGCGACACGGTCGCCTTCGACAATCTGACCTACCGGGACGAGGTGCTGGCCTACCTGCCCCTCGCCTGGGTCGGCGATCACTACCTCAACTACGCGCAAGGCTACGTCGCGGGCTTCTGCATGGCCTGCCCGGAAAGCGCCGATACCGCGGCGGCCGACCTACGCGAAATTGGCCCGACGTATCATTTCGCTCCGCCGCGCGTTTTTGAATCGCTGCTGACGCGCGTGCAGATCCGCATGGAGGACGCCGGCGCGCTCAAGCGCTGGCTCTACCGAAGATTCATGGACGTCGCCAAGCGGTGGGGCGAAAAGATCGCTAACGGCGAGCCCGTGCCTGCGAGCGCCCGGCTCGCCTACGGCTTGGGCGACCTTCTGATCTACGCCCCTCTCAAGAATGCGCTGGGTTTCTCTCGCATTCGCGTAGCCTACACCGCAGGCGAAGCGATCGGGGCAGATCTGTTCGCCTTCTATCGCTCAATCGGCCTCAATCTGAAACAGCTCTATGGCCAGACGGAAGCCTTTCTGTTTGTGACCGCCCAGGCTGACCGGGCCGTGCGCTCCGACGCCGTCGGACCGCCAGCTCCCAATGTCGATCTTCGGATCGCAGCCGACGGCGAGGTGCAGTTCAAGTCGCCCGGCATGTTCGTCGGCTATTTCCGCGAGGACGACAAGACGCGCGAAGCGATGACCGACGACGGCTACGTCAAGACCGGCGATGCCGGCTTCTTTGAGCCGGACGGCCAGCTCAAGATCGTCGATCGGGCGAAGGACGTCGGCCGGCTCAAGAACGGGCAGATGTTTGCGCCCAAATATATCGAGAACAAACTCAAGTTCTTCCCCGACATCCGCGAGGCGGTGGCGGTCGGCGACGGCCGCAATTTCGTGACGGCGATGATCAACATCGAACTCGCTTCGGTCGGCAATTGGGCCGAGCGCAACAACGTCTCCTACGCCTCTTATCAGGAGCTCGCGGCCAACCCTCAGGTCTGTGCGATGATCGAAAAGCAGGTCGATGCGGTCAACCGCTCGCTCAGCGAAGAACCGGTGATGGCGGGTGCACAGATCCGACGCTTCCTCATCTTGCCGAAAGAGCTTGACGCCGACGACGGCGAGTTGACCCGCACGCAGAAGGTACGGCGCGGCTTCATCGCCGACCGCTACGCCTCGCTCGTCGAAGGCCTCTACAGCGGCGCGAGCAAAGCCTCGATCGCTGCTGAAGTCACCTATGAGGACGGCCGCAAAGGCATGCTCGTCGGAACCTCACGCATCGTGGACATGGCTCCGTTCCCTCGGGCCGACGAGACGCGCGCAGCGTGATCGGCGAAATCCTCCTTTCGGTCGAGAACGTATCGCTGTCCTTCGGCGGGGTCCGGGCGATTGCGGATGTCTCGTTCGACATCTGCAAGGGCGAGATTCGCGCCATCATTGGCCCGAATGGCGCCGGCAAGACGTCGATGCTCAACGTGGTCAATGGCTTCTATCATCCGCAGAAGGGGGAGATCACCTATCGCGGACGGACCCGCGCCCGGATGAAGCCGCACGAAGCGGCAGCCCAAGGCATCGCGCGCACCTTCCAGAACGTCGCGCTGTTCAAGGGCATGACGACGCTCGACAACATCATGGCCGGACGCAGCCTGCGCATGAGGCGCAACATCTTTTGGCAGGCCCTCCGCCATGGACCCGCGTTCAATGAGGAGATCGAACACCGGAAAGTCTGCGAGGAGATCATCGACTTTCTTCAGATCGAACACATCCGCAAGACGCCAGTCGGCGCCCTGCCCTACGGTCTGCAAAAACGGGTCGAACTCGGCCGCGCGCTGGCGATGGAGCCGGAATTGCTGCTGCTCGATGAGCCCATGGCCGGCATGAACCGAGAGGAAAAGGAGGACATGAGCCGCTTCATCATTGAGGCCAACCGCCTTCGCGGCGCCACGATCGCGCTGATCGAGCACGACATGGGCGTGGTGATGGATCTCTCCGACCGCGTCGTCGTGCTCGAATACGGGCGCAAGATCGCCGACGGCGTCCCCGATGTGGTCAAGGCCGATCAAAGGGTCATCGACGCCTATCTCGGCACGGGACGTTAGTCCGATGGACCTCCTGCACGCCGTCTTCGTCGATCCCTTCGCCCAGATGATCCGCTCGCCCGATCTGCTGGCGCAGACGATCTGGGAAGGCTTCGTGGGGGGTGTCCTCTATTCGCTGATCGCGCTCGGCTTCGTGCTCATTTTCAAGGCCTCGGGCGTGTTCAATTTCGCGCAAGGGATCATGATGGTGTTCGCGGCGCTGACGCTTGTCGGGCTGCATGAAAAGGGCGTCCCGGCCTGGATCGCGCTCATTCTCACGATCGCGGTTATGTACGCGCTTGCGGTCGGCATTGAGCGGCTGGTGCTGCGCCCGCTGGTCAACCAGCCCGACATCATTCTTCTGATGGCGACCTTCGGAATCACCTATTTTCTGATCGGCTTCGGCGAACTCGTGTTCGGCGGCAATCCGAAATCGATGATCACGAAGGAACTCTTCCTGCCCAGCGGCTCGATCGACCTGCACGTTCTCGGCGGAAGGGTGCAGCTGCAGAAGCTCGACATCGCGGCGGCCGCGATTGCGCTGATCATGGTCGCGGGGCTCGCGCTCTTCTTCCAGAAGACACGCATCGGCCGGGCGCTCCGGGCCGTCGCCGACGATCATCAGGCGGCGCTCTCGGTCGGCATCTCGCTCAACCAGATCTGGGTCATTGTCTGGTTCACCGCCGGCGTGGTGGCGCTGGCCACCGGCATATTCTGGGGCGCGCGCTCAGACGTGTCGTTCGCCCTCCAGGTCGTCGCGCTGAAGGCGCTCCCGGTGCTGATCCTCGGCGGCCTGACCTCCGTTCCGGGCGCCATCGTCGGCGGGCTCATCATCGGCATCGGGGAAAAGCTCGGCGAGTTCTACTGGGGGCCGCTGCTGGGCGGCGGCATCGAAAGCTGGCTCGCCTATGTGATCGCGCTCGCTTTTCTGCTGTTCCGTCCGCAAGGCCTGTTTGGGGAGAAAATCATTGAGCGAATTTGAGGCAACTTCCTTTGCCCCGCGAAGGGCGTCGAGAGACGCCCGTCTCTCGACGGGCTATGCGGGGAGAAGGTGGCGCGGAGCGCGGGATGAGGGGCCGCGGCAGCGATCGAACGTTGGCGCCGCCCCTCACCCCAACCCTCTCCCCGCTGGCGCGGGGCGAGGGGGCTTCTAGGCCGCCGCCGATGTTCTATCGCGAAGCCGGTCAATACAAGACGACCTACGCGGCCGACATGGCGATCTTTCCGATCCGCCAGGACCGCTATGGCCTCGCGCTGATCCTCCTCGTCGCCTTCGTCGCAATTCCCGCGTTCGGCAATCAGTTCCTCCTCAACACCATGATGATCCCGTTCCTGATCCTCTCGCTGGCGGCGATCGGGCTCAATCTGCTCACGGGATATACCGGGCTTCTCTCCCTTGGAACCGGCGCCTTCATGGGCGTCGGCGCCTATTCCTGCTACAAGCTAGAGACATTCTTCCCGCAGGTGAACATTCTCGTCTGGATCATCATGAGCGGGTTCGTGTCCGCCCTCGTTGGCGTCGCCTTCGGCCTGCCGAGCCTCAGGATCAAGGGCTTCTATCTGGCGGTGGCGACGCTGGCGGCGCAGTTTTTTCTGCAATGGTGCTTCGCTCGCGCGCCGTGGCTCGTCAATTACAACGATTCCGGCGCGATCGAAGTGCCGACCGAGACGCTGTTCGGCCTGCCGGTCACCGGGCCGACCGCGACGCCGGTCACACGCTATCTCGTCGTCCTGACGATCGTCGCAGCGATGGCCTGGATCGCCTCCAACATCGTCCACGGGCGCATTGGGCGCATGTGGATGGCGGTGCGCGACATGGACATCGCCGCGGAGCTGATCGGCATCCGCCTCCTGCGCGCGAAGCTCCTCGCCTTCGCCGTCTCGTCGTTCTACATCGGCGTCGCGGGCGCGCTGATGGTGTTCTTGTGGCTCGGCGCGGCGGAAGCCGAAGCCTTCAACATCGATCTCTCGTTTCAAATTCTGTTCATGGTCATCATTGGGGGTCTCGGCTCGATCGTCGGCGCCTTTTTCGGCGCGACCATCATCCATCTCCTGCCGATTGCGCTTCGCGCCCTGCCGGCGATGGTTGGCCTGTCGATCGACGCGGCGAGAATCGACCAGTTGACGTTCATGATCACCGGTATTCTGATTATCGTATTCCTGATCGCCGAGCCGCACGGCCTGGCGCGACTGTGGCAAACCGCGAAACAGAAACTGCGCGTCTGGCCCTTCCCGTACTGAGGCGCGCGAGAACCTGAAGGAGGAAGCGAAATGAAAACGAGCACCCTGTTCAAGAGCGCGATCGGCGCGCTGGCCCTGATCTTCGCGCTGCCGATGGCTGCGGCCGCCGAGGATTCGATCTACGTGCCGCTCTTCACCTACCGCACCGGCCCCTTCGCGGGATCGGGGACGCCGATCGCTGACGGCATGCACGACTATCTGACCATGCTCAACGAGCGCGACGGCGGCATTGGCGGCGTCAAGCTCGTGGTCGACGAGTGCGAGACGGGCTACGACACGAAGAAAGGTCTCGAGTGCTACGATTCGGTGAAGCCGAAGAATCCGGTGATCGTCAATCCTTGGTCGACCGGCATCACCCTGTCGCTGATCCCGAAGGCTTCGGTCGACAAGATTCCGATCCTTTCGATGGCCTACGGACTCTCGGCTTCCGCCAAGGGCGACGTCTTTCCCTGGGTCTTCAACCCTCCGGCCACCTATTGGGATGGCCTCTCGGAAATCCTCAAATATGTCGGCGGCGGCTCGATCGATGCGCTGAAGGACAAGACGATCGGCTATCTCTATTTCGACGCCGGTTTCGGCAAGGAGCCGATCCCGCTCTTCCAGGCGCTCGCCAAGGAGGTCGGATTCAATCTGAAGCTCTATCCGGTCGCGCCGGCCGACATGCAGAACCAGTCGTCGAAATGGCTCGACATTCGCCGCGACAAGCCGGACTTCCTGGTGATGTACGGCTGGGGCGCCATGAATCCGACCGCCATCAAGGAGGCGGTCAAGGCAGAGTTCCCGATGGACAAGTTCGTCTCGATCTGGTGGCCGAACGACGCGGACGCAGCCTCCGCTGGCGACGGCGCGAAGGGCTTCAAGGAATTGAACTGGCATGGCACGGGGACGGATTATCCGGCCTTGGCCGACATCAAGGCGAAGGTCATCGACGCCGGCAAGAGCCAGACGCCGAAGGAGGAGTTCGGTCAGGTGCTCTACAATCGCGGCGTCTACAACTCGGTCCTCATCGCCGAAGCGATCGCTCAGGCGCAGAGAATCAGCGGCAAGAAGGTCGTAACCGGCGAGGACGTGCGGCGCGGTCTCGAAAATCTCAACCTCGACGCGGCGCGCTTCAAGGCGCTCGGGCTCGACGGCTTCGCTGCGCCGTTCAAGACGACATGCGCCGATCACGACAGCCACTCGGCGACCTTCGTGCAGCAGTGGGACGGCGCGAAATGGACGAAGGTCAGCGACCTTGTCACGCCCGACACAACCAAGGTCCAGCCGCTGCTCGACGAGGCCGCCAAGGCCTACGCCGAGAAGAACGCCGGCTGGCCAGCGCGCAGCGAGGCTTGCGACAACAAGTGAGCGGAAGGGCCCTCATCCGGCCGACTTCGTCGGCCACCTTCTCCCGCAAGCGGGAGAAGGGTAGCGCCCCCTCTCCCGCTTGCGGGAGAGGGCCGGGGTGAGGGCAAGCGCGGTGACAGCTCCCTCCTCTCCCGCCTCCATCCTCGACGTGGTCAACATCGAGGTCGTCTACAACGCGATCGCGCTCGTGCTGAAGGGGGTGTCGCTCAACGTGCCGAAGGGTGGCGTCGTTGCGCTCCTCGGCGCCAACGGCGCGGGCAAGACCACGACCTTGAAAGCGATCTCGAATCTTCTTCGCGCCGAGCGAGGCGAGGTCACCAAGGGCGCGATCGTGTTCGAGGGCGAGCGGGTCGACCGGCTCTCGGCGAACGATCTCGTGCGCCGCGGCGCCATCCAGGTCATGGAGGGCCGGCACTGCTTCGGTCATCTCACGATCGAGGAAAACCTTCTCACGGGCGCCTTCACTCGCCGCGACGGACGCGCCGCAGTGACGCGCGACCTTGAGGCCGTTTATGCCTATTTTCCCCGCCTCAAGCAGCGCCGGACCTCGCAGGCAGGCTACACGTCCGGCGGGGAACAGCAGATGTGCGCGATCGGCCGCGCGATGATGTCGCGCCCGAAGCTCGTTCTGCTCGACGAGCCTTCGATGGGGCTCGCGCCGCAAGTGGTGGAAGAGATTTTCGAGATCGTGCGCGACCTCAACGCGCGCGAGGGCGTGTCCTTTCTGCTCGCCGAGCAGAACGCCAACATTGCGCTGCGCTACGCGAGCTTCGGTTACATTCTGGAGACCGGGCGCGTCGTGCTCGATGGCGCGGCGGAGGCGCTGAGATCCAACGAGGACGTGCGCGAGTTCTATCTCGGCGTCGCTCAGGACGGGCGGCGATCCTTCAAGCACGTGAAGACCTACAAGCGCCGCAAGCGCTGGCTGGCCTGAATGTAAGGTGAGGATGCGATGATCGACGACGCCCGCTTCGAGGCACTGCGAAACCGGCTCGGCGAACTGCACGGACGGAGCCACGCGCTCGCCCGCCAGCTCGGCGACGTCGATCTCAGCGATCTTCGCGGCCCGGCGGACCTCGCGCTCATTCCGGTCCTGCGAAAGTCGGATGTCGCGGCGATGCAAATGGCCGCGCCGCCGTTCGGCGGCGTCGCCGCGTCGCCAACGAGCGCGTTCGCCCGGCTCTTCGCTTCGCCCGGCGGAATCTACGAGCCGGAGTTTGTCGGCCGCGATCCCTGGGGCGCGGCCAAGGCTTTCGTCGCCGCGGGCGTCGCCCCCGGCGAAATCGTCGTCAATTGCTTCTCGTATCATCTCACACCCGGGGGGCGGATTCTCGAAAGCGGCGCGCTGGCCATCGGCTGTCCGGTCATTCCCGCCGGTCCCGGCAATACCGAACAGCTCGTCGCCGCGATCGCGCAGCTGAAGCCAAGCGTCTATTGCGGCCCGCCCGACTTCCTGAAGATCGTGCTCGACAAGGCGCGCGCGGCCGGCGCGGACGTGTCCTCGATCCGCAAGGCGCTGGTGTCCGGCGCGGCGCTGCCGCCTTCCTTGCGCGCCGAGCTCGAGGGCGCGGGCGTCCGGACGCGCCAGGCATACGCCACCGCTGATCTTGGCGTCATCGCCTATGAGACCGACGGGCCCGGCGGCGCGCTCATGCCCGGCATGCTGGTCAACGACGATCTCATCGTCGAGATCGTGACGCCGGGAACGAACGAGCCGGCGCCGGCGGGCAAAGTCGGCGAAGTCGTCGCGACCCGGCTCGCGGGCGACTATCCGCTCTTGCGCTTCGCCACCGGCGACCTCTCTGCCTGGGCCGCGCCGGGGCGCCTCAAGGGCTGGATGGGCCGCGCCGACCAGTCGGCCAAGGTCAGGGGCCTCTTCGTCCATCCGGGCCAGATCGTCGAGACCGGCAAGCGCCACCGCGAGCTCGGCGCCTTGAGGCTCGTGGTGCGGCGCGAGGGCGAGCAGGACGCCATGACGCTTCTCGCCGAGACCGCGAGCCCGAACGAAGCGCTCTCGATCGCCGTCGCGGCGACCCTGCAGGCGCTGACGAAGCTGCGCGGCGAGGTCGCGCTCGTCGCGCGCGGCTCGCTGCCCAACGACGGCAAGATCATCGCCGATGAGCGGCCAGCGCCGTGAGCGGCGCCCTTCAGCTGATCGAATGTGGATTGCGCATGGCTGGAATCGTCCGGCGGCAATCTGCGGCCCAGCGCAATTCCTGTTTAACAGGGACAGAACAGGGAGAATCACGGGGGCTCGATCCGACCTCAGCGGGAGAAAGACGTTTGGTTTCAATCGCTTCTGCAAAATCAAGCAAGCGGCGCAGCTGGAAGATAACAGGAAGATAACAGGAAGATAATTCGCGGTTATCAGGGCAATAACAGGCGAGCGAAGGCGCAATAACAGGGGCTTGTCGCGCCGCGCGGGGACGATTTGGATGTGGGGCGCGCCATGCTCCCGCCGCATGGCTGCAGGCGGGTTGTGAAGGGATCAGAACAGAGGATCGTCGGCGAACCAGTGCTTGCCCTGATAGACGATCTCGGTCCCTTCATCGTTGCTGCCGACGACCTCGACCGGGGCGCCCTTCTTCAGCCAAACGCACCCCTTCCAGTGCACGGGATAGGGCGGGCGGCCGTTGTTGAGGCTCGCCAACGTGCGCTCATGCGCCTCCGCCCAGGACGGGCAAAATCTTGCGTCCTCGGGCAGAGTTTTCCTCACGGGGACAAAAGATTGAGCGCCGGCTTCGCCCGCGAACGCGGACATCGCGACGAGCACCATCAAAGCCGCCCGTTCGGCAAAACCAAGCGCTTTATTCGCCATGCGAGCCCTCTTACCCAAACGCCCCGACATGCGCCTCGCGCAGCTCGCGCTTCAAAATCTTGCCGCTCGGATTCTTCGGCAGCGCGTCCGCGAAAACCACGCGCTTGGGCGCCTTGAAGTGCGCCAGATGCGCATGGGCGAATTCGAGCACCTGGCGCTCCACCAGGATCGCGCCTGACTTCGGCACCACCACGGCCACGACCGCCTCGACCCAGTGCGGATGCGGCACGCCGATCACCGCGACTTCGGAGACGCCCTCGAGCCGGTAGATCGCCTCCTCGACCTCGCGGCTTGCGACATTCTCGCCGCCGGTCTTGATCATGTCCTTCTTGCGGTCGACCACGCTGATAAAGCCTTCGGCGTCGATCGTCGCCAGATCGCCCGAATGGAACCAGCCGCCGCGGAACGCCTCGGCCGTCTTCTCCTCGTCCTTGTAATAGCCGGTCATCAGGTGCGGCGAGCGATGCACGATCTCGCCGACTTCGCCGGGCTTGACGTCGCGCATGCCCTCGTCGACGACGCGGGTTTCGACATTGAGCACGGGCCGGCCGCAGGAGCCGGGCTTCCGCAGCTGGTCCTCGGGGCCCAGCATGGTGGCGAGCGGCGCGATCTCCGTCTGCCCGTAGAGGTTCCAGAGGCGCACCGCCGGCATGCGGCTGGCCATTTCGCGCATGACCTCGACCGGCATGATCGAGGCGCCGTAATAGCCTTTTCGCAAGCTTCCGAGGTCGGCGGCGTCGAACCCGGGCGAGCGCAGCATCGAGATCCAGACGGTCGGCGGGGCGAAGAACGAGGTCGCGCGCTCGCGCTCGATGAGGCGGAAGATGTTGTCGGGAACGGGCCTGGCGGTGACGATATTGACGCCCCCGGCATAGATCGAGGGCCCCAGGAACACGTCGAGCTGGGCGCAATGATAGAGCGGCAGCGCATGCAGGGCGACGTCCTCGCCCGATATGCTGGCGTCGACCATGCAGCTCACATATTGCCAGAGGATCGCGTCGTGAGTGAGCTGCACCCCCTTGGGGCGCGATTCCGTGCCGCTGGTATAGACGATCTGCGCGACGTCGGAGCTCTCCGGCCCGATTGCCGGCGGCTCGCCGCCCGCCTCAATCAGCGCCAGCACATTCGTCATGCCCTCGACCGGCGCGCTCTCCTCCTCCGACGGCAGCCACACGAATTCGCTCACATGCGGCGCGAGCGCGGCAGCCTTGCGGGCGACCTCCGCCATGCCGCTGTCCGAGGCGAGCATGCGCGCACCCGAGTGGTTGAGGATGAAGGCGACGTCGTCGGCGTTGAGCATGAAATTGATCGGCACCATCACCGCGCCAAGCCGCATCAGCGCGTATCGCAAGGCGACAAAGCCATGCGAATTGCGAGCGAGCACCGCGACCTTGTCGCCGCGCCTGATCCCGCGCGAGGCGAGGCCCGCGGCCAGCCTTTGCGACACGGCATGAAGCTCGGCGTAGGTCCAGCGCGTCGCGCCGCAGGCGAGACCGAGCCGGCCGGGAACGCGCTCGGCGCTCCGCCGCAACGTGTCGCTCAGCGTCTGCCGGCGCAAATTGGCGTCCATCGTTCCTCCCCTACTCGCGCGCTGCTTTCGTTGTTCTCGCCGCATCTTTTGGAAAAGGTAGGACGGCGGACAAGCGATGTAAATCAGGCGCTCACGCAGCCGCGAGGGCCCGCCGCAGTCCTTCGGGATCGGCTTTGATCGCGCGCAGAAGCGTTCGAGCCGGGCCGCTCGGACGCTTGGCGCCCCGCTCCCACTCCTGCACTGTCCGAATGCTGAACTGATAGGCGGCGGCGAATTCGGCCTGGGTCATTCCTGCCGAACGTCGGATCGCGCGCACGTCGATCTCGGGCGCCATGTCGGGCGCGGCGTCGCGATTGGACGCGATCTGACGCGCGATGTCGGCGTCGGTCATCGCATCTAGCCTCTTCCAATCCGTCGCGGCCAGCGCTTCAGCCGCCGCCTTGCTCAGCTTTTTGGCCATAGCGTTTCACCTCGCGAGAATTAGCCTTGCGCAACGAAATGATGCGCCGCGTCGAACCGCGATCGACGAAGACGGATGCGAACTCGCCCGTAGATATACCCGAAGGCGACATTGGCGAGCCTCCCCTAATCGAAACGGTTTCCCCCTCTCCCCGCTCGCGGGGAGAGGGTCGGGGTGAGGGGCGGGGCGACTGGCTGCCCGCGGCCGGCCCTCATCCGGCGCTTCGCGCCACCTTCTCCCGCAAAGGGCGTCGAAAGACGCCCGTCTTACGACGGGCTATGCGGGGAGAAGGGAGGCCCGGCGCTCACCTCGTATCCCCAATGAACGCCGCGAGCAGCGCATCGAAGGCCTGCGGCGTCTCCCATTGCGGGGCGTGGCCGGCGCCGGGAATGATCTGCACTGCGCCGCGCCAGAGTGTCGGCATGGCGAGCAAGGCGAAATAGGCGCGGTTGACGAGCTGCTCCTCGGCGCCTTGCAGCACGGCGAGCGGCGCCTTCAGATCGCGCACCACGGCGACTTGGTCGCGAAAGCCTCCCGGCGCGAGGCTGGCGGCGAGAAACTTGCGCGCGCGCCCGTCCGCACGCAGCACGTCTTCCAGGAAGAACGGCGGAACGTCGGCGAAACCGGGCGCGAACATCGCGGCGACGAGAGCTTCCGCCCGGTCGCGATCGATGCGCTCCGCGGTGGCCGTCTTCATCACCGGATGGGGAAGGAACGCCTTGCCGATCGACGGCGGCGGGCCGATCGGCGGCGAGCCGAAAATCATGAAGCCTCGCGCTTCCGGCAAGTCGGGCGCCATTTCGAGCACGACGTGGCCTCCTAGGCTCCAGCCGACGAAGCGCGCTTCCCTCAGCCCTAGCGCATCCACGGCTACGCGGACCGCCCGCGCATGGCCCGGGAGCGAATAGGCGCTCGGGTCCCTCGCCTTGTCCGACGCGCCATACCCTGGAAGGTCGATCGCGACGAGCCGGAAGCGCCGTCCGAGCGCCCCGTCGAGCTGGCGGCCAAAGGCGCGCGAGGACGAGGAATTGCCGTGAATCAGCACGGCGGCGGGCCCCTCGCCCGCCGAGTCGTGGATCGCGATCGCCCCGTTCGGCGTTTCGATCATGAGCGTTTCGATCTTGTCCCCCTACGTTGCCCCGCACACGCGGACCTCGGCTCCTTTGTGCAGCGGTTCGGTTTGGCGATATTGTGTCCGGGTGATACCCGTCGGGATCTCTGGGGACAAATAGGACATCGATGGCGAAGTCGCGGAAGAGGCATCGCGACCCGGTTCCGTCAGCCGCGGCGCCGCCGCGCCTCGGCGTTCCCGGACGGACGGCGAGTCCCGCCGATCTCATTCCGCGGGCCAAACCCGCCGCCGATCTCGAGAGTTTTCTCGCGAAAGGCGGCCCGCCGGGCGTCCGCGGGTTTTCAACGGACGTGCCGACGCCCTCGCAGGTACCGTTGGTGACCGCGCGCGAAGCCCAGCGTTGCGCCAGCGATGGCGTGCGTCTCTTCGGCGAGGGCCGGCCCGCTGAAGCAATTGCCTTGCTTCGACGATCGGTCAAACTCAATCCGGGCGCAGCGGGGTCACACCATGACCTCGGCTTCGCGCTATTGGCCGCCGGGCAGGCGCAACAGGCGATCGAGCCATTTACCGCCGCGCTTGGCATCGACCCCAAACTCGCTACCGCGCACCGATATCTGGCCTACATCTTTGACGGCCTGGGCCAGCAAGCCACGGCGATGGGGCACTACCAATCCGCGGTGGCGCTGAAGCCGGATCTCGTCGAGGCCCAATTGCGGCTTGGCGACCTCTGTCGGGCGCGCGGTCTATCAGTCGAGGCGGCGGCCACCTACCGCGCCGCCGCAGCGGCGACCGCGGACGCCGTCACCGCGCGGATTGCCGAGGCGCGCGCCCTGGAGGCTCTCGGCGCGGCGGACGAGGCTCTCGCGGCGACGCGCGCTATCGTCGAGACGGATCCAGAGAACGCTGAGGCTCACGCCTTTCTGGGCAGCCTGCTCAATCAGGCCGGTCTTTTTGCGGAGGCCGGAGCGCACTTCGAATGCGCTCTGGACCTTTCGCCCGAGAAGAACGAAGTGTGGTTCGGCGTTGCGACCAGCAGGAAGTTTACCGCCGACGACGGCCCGCTGATCGCGCGTATGAACGCGGCTCTGGGGCGATCCAATCTGACGCCAAGCCATCGCAAGTTGCTTCACTTCGCGCTGGGAAAGGCCCATGACGACATGGGAAACTACAAAGAGGCGATGCAAAATTTTGAGGCCGGCAACCGCTACCGCGCCCTTGGCGGTCGCCTCGACCGTCGTATCCTCACCCGGTACATCGATCGTGTGATCGAGGCGACGCCGCCGGGCTATCGCGACCGCCGGCCCGATCGCGGCGTCGTGGACGCGACCCCCATCCTGATTGTGGGGATGCCCCGCTCGGGATCGACTTTGACCGAACAGATCCTGTCAAGCCATCCCGAGGTCGCGGCGGCAGGCGAAGAGAGGTTCTGGAGCGTGCGTTGCGCGGCTCACGACGACATCTGGGGGCTCACGCCCACTCCGGAGGCGACCCAGCGCCTCGCCGACGATTATCTCGCGGCGCTGCGGGGGTTCGGCCCGAACGCGAAGCGGGTCACGGACAAGGCGCTCGGCAATTTCATGCTGCTCGGCGTCATCCACCGCGTCTTCCCCAACGCGACCATCATCCACTGCCGGCGCCATCCGATCGACACCGCTCTCTCCATCTTCACCACCAATTTCGAGAATACCCACGACTACGCCTCGGATCGGAGCGACCTTGTCTTCTTCATCCGGCAGTACCGGAGGCTGATGGAGCATTGGCGAACCGTGCTGCCCCCGGACCGTTTGGTCGAGGTGGACTACGAGGCGCTGGTCGCCGATCCGGAGCCGCAGGCAAGACGGCTCATTTCAGCCTGCGGGCTCGCGTGGAATGACGCCTGTCTTGAGCCGCACCGCAACACCCGGAAGGTCAGCACGGCAAGCGTCTGGCAGGCGCGTCAACCGATCTACCGCACGTCCGTCGAGCGGTGGCGGCGCTACGAGCCATGGCTAGGCGAGTTGCGCGAACTGGCGCCGGAGGCTTGAGAGAGACTGCGGCAACCTACCCGGCGACCTGCCCTATGGGAAGCGTTCGCCGGTCGATCCGGCCCTTTTGCCGAAACATGTGACATTTCTGCATCGCCCTTTCTAAAACGCAGTTTATGGCGGCATTGCGCCATTTACTGCGCCATTTGTTTGCGACATTGTGGTCGAGGATTCGGATTGGGCTGGGGCGGAGACCATTTATGGCGACCAGGCGGAAGCAATTTACGGCGGGTTCGATTTCTGCAGGCGATGTCGCCTCCTCCAGGACGCGACCCCTCTTGACGGGCGCGAGCGTCATCGCCCTGCAAGCCATGCTGGCGGCCGGCGCCGCGAACGCCGCGACCTGTGTGACGAGCATATCGACCACGACGGGCAACGCCTTACCAGCTCTCACGACGAACGGCAGCGCCATCCAAGCCAGACACTTTCCTTGGCAGCATCGTGCCGTTCTCTGCGTCCAATTTTACTGCGGTCACCGGCGGGAGTACCTCACCGTTTGTCAATAGCGTCACTGGGGGTAATAGCGGGGCCACCGACAACGGCAACCGGAACGCCACGGCGTGCGGCACAAACGCCAACGCCGATGGCGCGCAAGCCTCCGCCTTCGGCTCGGATAGCAACGCCAACGGCTCCAGTGCGACAGCGCTTGGGACTTTCGCTAACGCGAACGGCAATTTTGCCACGGCGACCGGCGGCGGTTCTGTTGCAAACGGCGGGCAGTCGACGGCGACGGGCACCAACTCCTTCGCCAACGGCGCCTTCGCCTCAGCCTACGGCGTCCACGCCAACGCCAATGGGGACCACTCCACGGCGACCGGCGCCGAGCTCTACCGCCAACGGCTTGAGCGCGACTGCGACCGGCGTCGGCGCCACCGCTAACGGCGCGAACGCGACCGCGACCGGTACTTCAAGCGTCGCCAACGGCGACAGCGCCACCGCGACCGGCGTCGGCTCCAACGCCAACGGCAATCTCGCCACTGCGACGGGCAACTTCGCCAGCGCCAACGGCTTCGACGCCACCGCGACGGGCGAAGGCGCCTCGCCAACGGCATGAACGCGACGGCCACCGGGACCTTCGCCAACGCCAACGGAACCTCGGCGACCGCGACCGGTTTCTCCAGCATCGCCAACGGTTCCAACGCCGTTGCGGAAGGCTCTTTCAGCACCGCCAACGGCGCCCAGGCGATCGCGACCGGTTTGTTCAGCATCGCCAACGGCGCCAGCGCCGTCGCGACCGGCGCCAACGCCAACGCCAACGGCGACAACGCGAGCGCGTTCGGCGAAAGCGCAAACGCCAATGGCGCCAACGCCACGGCGACCGGCGCTTTCAGCAACGCCAACGGCGCCAACGCGACCGCGACCGGCGTCAACAGTTTCGCAAACGGCTCGGGTGCAACAGCGACTGGCTTCGGCGCCGTCGCCAATGGCGACCCCGCCACCGCGACGGGCTTCATGAGCTTCGCTAACGGCGCCAACGCCACGGCGACCGGCGCCTTCAGCAACGCCAACGGCGCCAACGCGACGGCGACCGGCCTCCTGAGCAACGCCAACGGGTCCGATGCCACCGCGACCGGCGATTTCAGCAACGCCAACGGCGCCAACGCCACCGCGACAGGCGTCATGAGCAACGCCAACGGCGCCTTCGCCACTGCGACAGGCTGGCAAGCCAACGCCAACGGAAATACCGCGACCGCGACCGGCGCCGGTTCCAACGCCAATGGCGATCAGGCCACCGCGACAGGCAATTACGCCTTCGCAAACGGCGGCACCGCGACTGCGACGGGCGTGCTCTCCTTCGCCAACGGCGCGAACGCGACGGCGACCGGCCTGTTCGCCAACGCCAACGGCGCCAACGCGACCGCCACCGGCGTCAAGAGCAACGCCAACGGCGACAGCGCCACGGCCACCGGCAATAGCGCAAACGCCAACGGCGCCTTCGCTACGGCAACGGGCATCTTGAGCTTCGCCAACGGCGCCACCGCGACGGCGACCGGCGCCGGCGCCAACGCCAACGGCTCCAACGCCACCGCAACAGGCATCTTGAGCTTGGCCAACGGCGCCGCTGCCACCGCGACCGGCACGGACAGCAACGCCAACGGCTCCAACGCCACCGCGACCGGCGCCAGCAGCAACGCCAACGGTGCATTCGCCACCGCCGCAGGCTCGAACAGCACCGCCAATGGCGAAGGCGCCACCGCCACAGGCGTGGAAAGCAGCGCCAATGGCTTTGCCGCCACCGCAACGGGCGCCGTCGCCTTCGCCAATGGAGCCAACGCTACCGCGACGGGTTCGTTCAGCGCCGCCAATGGCGACGAGGCCTCCGCAACCGGAACCTTAAGCGTCGCCAACGGCGTCGCCGCCACGGCGACGGGCGCGGAAAGCTTCGCCAATGGCACCTTCGCGACTGCGACCGGTGTTTCCGCCAACGCCAACGGTTTCACCGCCACCGCAACGGGCGCCGCAGCCGTCGCCAATGGCGCGGAGGCGACCGCAACCGGCACGTTAGCCTTCGCCAACGGCGTCGGCGCCACCGCGACCGGCCCGGAAAGCATCGCCAGCGGCAACTTCGCCACCGCGACAGGCGCCTCCGCCACCGCGATCG
Organism: uncultured Alphaproteobacteria bacterium; assembly: GCA_963787135.1. Taxonomy (GTDB): domain Bacteria; phylum Pseudomonadota; class Alphaproteobacteria; order Rhizobiales; family Beijerinckiaceae; genus Roseiarcus. The sequence continues at coordinate 83,041 of CAWBBW010000037.1, forward strand.
GCGGGGAAGCGACCGCGACGGGCGCCAACGCCAACGCGAACGGCGCCTTCGCCACCGCGCTCGGCGCGGATAGCGTCGCCAACGGCCCGACCGCCACCGCGCTCGGCGCCACCGCCCAGGCCACGGCCGCCAACTCGCTCGCAGTCGGCTTCGGCGCGCAGGCGACCAACGGCGAGGCGTCCGCGATCGGCGACGGCGCCCTCGCGTCGGGCGCCCTCAGCTTCGCCGCCGGCTACCACAGCATCGCCGCCGGGTTTGATTCAGTCGCAATCGGCGGCGCCGATGCGACCGGGTCGGATGGCATCGCCATCGGCGCGGGCGCGGTCGCCGGGCCCGGAACCAACGCCATCGCCATCGGCACGGGGGCGATTGCGACCGGTTCGATCGCGATCGGCGCCGCGGCTATGGCGGCGCAGGGCAATACCGCGGTCGGCGACGGCGCGTTGGCGAACGGCGGCGCCTACTCGTCGGCGTTCGGGCAGAAGGCGGTGGCGACCGGCCCCTCCACCACTGCGATCGGCTACAACGCCTCGGCGACGCCTCCCAATTCGGTCGCTCTCGGCGCCAACTCGGTCGCCTCCAGGCCGCAGTCGGTTTCGATCGGATCGCCCCTGGGGGGCGATCGGTGGCTCACCAACGTCGCGCCGGGCTTTGCGCCGGACGACGCCGTCAACTATTCCCAGTTGCTGGCGGTCCAGAAAGAAGAGCGCAGAGGCATCGCGGCGGTTACGGCCATACCGACAATGGTCCCGCCCTCGGCGCCCGGCAAGTTCACGGTCGCCATCGGCGCCGGCGGCTTCATGGGCGAGGCAGGGGTCGGCATCACAGGGACCTATCGTCTCCCCACCGTCACCCCGGCCTACATCTCGGCGTCGTACTCCAACGGCGGGGGCGGCAACGAGAACACGTTCAAGGTCCAGGGGGCGGTCGAATTCTAAGCCTGGCAGGAATGCCCGCAGCGGAGATAAGGCGGTTTCGGTTCGGACCTGGGTTGCGGAATGGCGAGGGCGGAGTTCCTTCGCCTCGGAAGCGGCGCGACATGAGACGCGCGGCGCGTTTTGCTTGCGCCGCATTTCTCTGCGGCGCGGCGGCCCCAGCGGCGCCAGCCATGGCGGGCTCCACTCCTCTTCTCGTCGCTCAGGCCGACGATCAGGCAGCGCCTGCTCAGTCAGAGGCGAAGCCTGCGACGACAAAGCCCGCGACGACTAAGCCCGAGCGCAAGCCGGCGCCGAAGTCTCCGGCCGCGGCGCCGGCGACAACGACCGCGCAGCCGCAGCCGGCCGGAGCCGCGCCCCCCGCCGCAACCGCTGCGCCGGCTCCGCCCAAGCCGCCGCCGTCGACGGCGGCCGAGCCGCAGCCGCTGGTCCACGCGTCGCAGGCCGGCGTCAAGTCCTGCCTCGACGGCATCGGCCGCGCCGCCCTCGCGACGATCGACACGGACCACGCCGCGATGTCGCAATGGTCGACCGGCGCGGCGGACGCCCATGTCTTCGAGTCGATCATTTCGCTCGCCTACCCCAACAGGATCGCCCCGCGCGCCGCCGCGGTCCTGCTGGCCGCGCCGACCCAGTCGCAAAGCTGCGACACCTCGACCGTGCAGGTCTTTCCGACGGCCCGGCCCTGCAACGCAGTTCTCGCCGATCTCCTGAAGAACGGAAAGATCGTCGCCGATCTCGCCGGTGTGCCTATCAGCCAGAATTCCACCACCGGCGCGCGCCAGATCCTCATGCCAACGGCCGGCAATGGTTGCGTGATGGTCGTGGTCACCCTCACCTTCGGGAAATAGAAGGAGAGGAATCCCGGCGCGCCAGCATTTCCTGCTGCCTAATCAAATACTTAGCCACCATGTCTGCAGAATTTCCTGTCGATAGAATTTCATTTACGAAAATCAGAATCCGCGCTATCATCTTCGCCCAGTTCCGGATTGGAGGCGTCTCGGGCGAACGCCGACTGCCACAAGAACATACATTTCTTGTTATATTAGTGAAACGACCAGAATGAGGCGACGGCCGGAATCAAGCGTCGCAAAAGGGACGTAACTCCCAAGCTGCCCCCCATTTCTGGCCTCGAGCGGTGTCAGCAGGCGGGTTCCAGTTCGGAATGATTCCGGTCTGTTCGTCTTTCGATTCGCTATTGTTCGGTCGGTCCCTTCGGCTCGCCGTCCTTCGAGCCAAAAAACGGGCGAAAAAGGGGGGCGGCTTGGGAGTTACAAAGGGACAAAAAAATACACTTAAGCCACTGAAATCGTTATATCGATTACAAAAGTGCACGGGGCGCAGACGGGCGATTTTGCTTCCCTTCCTTGGTTGTTTCGTGTATTGCGCCGCACAAACTGGCGGACCGCGGGTCGAATCCACCCGCGCCGTCGCATTCCCGTCACCTTCGCGACCGAGGACAGCGCGGCCTCGCCGCGCGGCCTTTTAAGCCGCTTCCGCCAGAAGTCCCTGATCCCCATGAAGCTTCGCAACATCGCCATCATCGCCCACGTCGACCACGGCAAGACGACGCTTGTCGACCGGCTCCTGCAGCAGTCGGGCGCGTTCCGCGACAACCAGCGCGTCGCCGAGCGGGTAATGGATTCGAACGATCTCGAGCGCGAGCGCGGTATTACCATTCTCGCCAAGGCGACCTCGGTCGTGTGGAAGAACGTGCGCGTCAATATCGTCGATACGCCCGGCCACGCCGACTTCGGCGGCGAGGTCGAGCGCATCCTCTCGATGGTCGACGGCGCGATCGTGCTGGTCGATGCGGCGGAAGGGCCGATGCCGCAGACCAAGTTCGTCGTCGGCAAGGCGCTGAAGATCGGGCTGAAGCCGATCGTCTGCGTCAACAAGGTCGACAAGCACGACGCGCGTCCGACCGAAGTCGTCAACGAAGTGTTCGATCTCTTCGCCGCGCTCGACGCGACCGACGAGCAGCTCGACTTCCCCATCATCTACGGCTCGGCCAAGCAGGGCTGGATGGCCGCTTCGCCCGAAGGGCCAAAAGTCGACATGGGCCCCCTGTTCGATCTCGTGCTGAAGCACGTCGAGCCGCCGAAAGTCGGCGCCGGCGGCTTCCGCATGCTGGGCACACTGCTCGAGGCCAATCCCTATCTCGGGCGCATCGTCACCGGCCGCGTCTTCTCCGGCTCGATCCGGACCAACGCGCCGGTCAAGGTGCTCGACCGCGAGGGCGATCTCGTCGAGACCGGCCGGGTGTCGAAGATCCTCGCCTTCCGCGGCATCGAGCGTTCGCCGATCGACGAGGCGGTCGCGGGCGACATCGTCGCGATCGCGGGCCTCGAGAAGTTCAACGTCGCCGACACGCTCGCGAGCCCCGAGGAAGTCGAGCCGCTGCACGCGCAAGCCATCGATCCGCCGACGCTCTCGATGACCTTTTCCGTCAACGACAGCCCGCTCGCGGGCACCGAGGGCGACAAGGTGACGAGCCGCGTCATTCGCGACCGCCTGTTCAAGGAGGCAGAGGGCAATGTCGCGCTGCATGTCGAGGCCGCGCCCAATTCGGACTCCTATGTCGTCTCGGGGCGCGGCGAATTGCAGCTGGCGATCCTCATCGAGACGATGCGGCGCGAGGGCTTCGAGCTCGGCGTGTCTCGTCCGAAAGTGCTCTTCCGCAAGACCGACGAGGGCGAGATTCTGGAGCCGATCGAGGAAGTCGTGATCGATGTCGACGAGGAGCATTCGGGCGTCGTGGTGCAGAAGATGAGCGAGCGCAAGGGCGAGATGATCGAAATGCGCCCCTCGGGCGGCGGGCGCCTGCGGCTCGTCTTCCTCGCTCCGACCCGCGGCCTCATCGGCTATCTCGGCGAGCTTCTCACCGACACGCGAGGCACCGCGATCATGAACCGCCTCTTCCACAACTGGGGCCAATGGAAGGGCGAGATCGCCGGGCGGCGCAACGGCGTCCTGATCTCGAACGAATCAGGCGAAGCGGTTGCTTACGCGATGTGGAACCTCGAGGACCGCGGGCCGATGATGATCGAGCCGGGCTGGAAGGTCTATCAGGGGATGATCGTCGGTCAGCACACCCGCGACAACGACCTCGAGGTGAACGTGCTGAAGGGCAAGAAGCTCACCAACATTCGAACCCATTCGAAGGACGAAGCCGTTCGCCTCACGCCGCCGCTCCAGATGACTCTGGAGAAGGCGCTGGCCTATATCCAGGACGACGAGTTGGTCGAGGTGACGCCGAAGTCGATCCGGCTGCGCAAGGGGCTGCTCGACCCAAACGACCGCAAGCGCTCCGAGCGGGCGAAGGCCGCCGAGGGCGCCGCCTAGAGCAAGGCATGAGTTGGGGCAGCCCAATAGTTCGACCGCGAGACGCGCTCTCATGCCTGCGACGAAAATCATGCTGATCCGCCATGCCGAGAAGCCCGACGGCGAACCCGGGATCATGCCGGACGGCTCGCAAAACCCGGAGGCCCTGACCGCTACCGGCTGGAGCCGCGCGCGCTCGCTGGTCGGACTGTTCGCTCCCGCGGACGGAAGCTTCGCCGACTCGCGTCTCGCGCGTCCCGGCGCCTTGTTTGCTTCGGGATCGGATAGCCTGAGGCCGAAGCAGACGCTGACGCCGCTCGCCGAGGCGCTGAACCTGGTCATCGACGCGAGCTTTCTCAAGGGCCAGGAGGACCGGCTCGTGGCCGCCGCAAAGAATGCGGAGGGCGTGGTGCTCATCGCCTGGCAGCACGAAGCGATCCCGAGGATCGCGACGCTTATTTTGCCGACAGCGTTCCGCCGCGATGGCCTGGGCATCGCTTCGATGTCGTGTGGATATTCGACCGACAGGACAGCGGCGCCTGGAGCTTCGAGCAAGCCCCGGAACTCGTATTGCCGGGCGACTCGTCGCAGCCGATCGCGCCGGACGACTAGAGGTCCGTCCGCGTGCGGGAGGCATCCGGCCGACACTGGTTCGCAGTCGCATCGTTCTCGGCCACGAAAGTCATAGCGCGCTTCGGTCGCGCTAGGCCGGCCAGCCAAGCAGGGCTAAAGGACCGAACATGAGAATCCATCATCTCAATTGCGGGTCAATGTGTCCGCGCGGCGGGCGCCTGTTCGGGGGCGCTGGCGGTCCGTGGGCGCCGGCGCCGATGTGTTGCCACTGCCTGCTGATTGAGAGCGAAGACGGGCTCATTCTTGTCGACACCGGGATCGGCGTCGAAGACGTCGCCGATCCGAGGCGGCTTGGATTCGTGTTCTGCGTCGCGACGCGCCCGCGGCTCGAGGTTTCGGAGACGGCGCTTCGCCAGGTCGCGGATCTGGGTTTCAGCGTCGCCGACGTCCGTCACATCGTGCCGACCCATCTCGACCTCGATCACGCGGGCGGCCTTGCCGACTTTCCCGGCGCGAGCGTGCATGTGTTCGCGCCCGAGCTCCGGGCAGCGATGAGCCCGGCGACGCTGATGGAACGCAATCGATACCGCGCCGCGCAACTCTCCGGCGTGGCGAAGTGGGCGCCGGTCGAACCGGACGGCGAGGACTGGTTCGGCTTCTCCAGCGTGCGTGCGCTGCCAGGCGCCCGCGAGGACGTTCTGTTGATCCCCCTCCCGGGCCACACAAGCGGCCATTGCGGCGTCGCCGTGCGGGCCGGAGGCGGCTGGCTGCTGCACTGCGGCGACGCCTATTTCCACCATGCGGAGGTCGCGCCCGCAGGAGGCCGCGCGCCGCTGGGCCTGCGGTGGTTCGAGTCGATCGTCAATATCGACAAGGGAGCGCGACTGGCGAATCAGAAGCGGCTACGCGAGCTGGCGCGAAATCGGCGTGGCGAAGTGAAGCTCATGTGCTCGCACGATCCCTCGGAGCTCGCGGCGTTCCGAAACTGAATATCGGCGTCTCTGTTGCCGGTCTCAGCCGGCGAAGCGGGCGCCGAGACCGCCGTCCACGCGCCAATTGGCGCCGGTCACGAACGAGGCTTCGTCCGACAGGAGGAAGACGACGCAATTGGCGACCTCCGCTGGCAAGGCGATGCGGCCCATGGGATGCACAGAAAGCACCTTGTCGCGCAGGCTCGCGTCGGCGCGCGCAAAAAACTCGGCGACCAGCGCGGTTTCGACATAGCCGGGCGACAGCGCATTGACTCGAACGCCGTCCTTCCCGACTTCAAGCGCGAGCGAGCGAGTCAACCCGACGAGCCCGGACTTTGCCGCGGCGTAGGGAAACATGCCCGGGTAGGTCAGGTCGGCGTGGAGCGAGGCGATGTTGACGATCGCGCCCTTTTTCGCGGCCTTCATGCCCGGCAGAATGGCTCGCGCCACCAGCCAGGCGGACTTGAGGTCGACGGCGAAAACATCCTCCCACTCGTCTTCCGTCATCGTGACGGGATCGGCATAGACATTGCGCCCGGCGTTGTTAACGAGTCCGCTGACCGGCCCGTATTTGCGCGTTGCGGTCTCGACCGCCAGCCCAATGTCCGATGCGCGCCGCACGTCTCCGGTGCAGAAAAGGGCGCGCTCGCCCGCATCAAGAGCGACCAGAAGATCATGGCCCGCTTCATCGCGATCGACGATCGAAACCCGCGCGCCCTCGACGAGCGCCTTCTCGACGATCGCGGCGCCGATGCCGCGAGCGCCGCCGGTCACAAGCACATGGGCGCCCTCGAGCCGTCCCGCCATCGAGCGCTCCTACCAGTCCGCAACAGCGCCGTCATGGTGGCGCCACTGGATCGGCGGCGCTTCTACGTATGGGCGGCGGGCGGCGGCGGCAAAATCGATTTCGACTCCGATTCCTGGCGCCTGGCTCGGCTCGACATAGCCGCCGACAATTGGCGTGACGCCGGCGACGATCTCGTCGCGCCACGGCACGTCGGCGCGCATGACTTCCTGAATGAGAAAGTTCGGCAATGCGAAACCAAGATGGATGTTGACCATCGTCGCGATCGGCCCCAGGGGGTTATGCGGCGCCATACTGACGCCGAACGCGTCGCAAAGCGCCGCGATCCGCCGGACCTCGGTCAGTCCGCCGGCATGGCAGACGTCGGGCTGAGCCACGGCAATCGCCTGCGATTGGAGGAGCGGCAGGAATTCCCGCCGGTGGGTGAGCCGTTCGCCCGAGGCGATGGGGATCGGCGTTGCGCGCGCGACCCGGGCAATCCCTTCAACGTCCTCCGGCTGGCAGGGCTCCTCCAAAAAGAACGGGCGATAGGGCTCGAGGACCCTGGCGTATTGAATCGCCATTGCGGCGCTTGTTCGCCCGTGAAGATCGACCATGATATCCATGGCTTCGCCCGCGCCCTCGCGCGCCGCCGCCATCAGACGCTCGGCGCTCCTGAGCGCAGCGAGACCGTCGAGCGGCGCGGTCTTGCCGACGGCGAGGATCTTGACCGCCGAAAATCCGTCCGCCCGAGACCGCGCAGCTTTTTCGGCAAACGACGACGCGGCCGCGTCGTCGTAGACGGACGTGGAATCGCCGCCGCCCAGATGATCGTACATGCGCAGCCGGTCGCGGCTGAGCCCTCCCAGCAATTGCCAGAGCGGAACGCCAAGGTCCTTCGCCTTCAGATCGTGCAGGGCCTGGTCAATGCCCGAGAGCGCCGACATGGTGACGACGCCGCCCTTGAAGAACGGATAGCGGTACATCGCCTGCCAGAGATGTTCGATACGGCGCGGGTCCTGACCCAGCACGAGCGGCGCAAGATCCTCGATCGCTCCCACGACCGCGCGCGTCTGGAATTCGAGCGTCGCCTCGCCGAGGCCGTTGAGACCCGCGACGTCCGTCTCGACACGCACGAAAATCCAGTTACGCAGCTTCGCGTTGACGACGACGGTCTTGACAGCGGTGATCTTCATTTGCTGCTCGGTCAACGCCCCGTCAGCGATTGCCGCCGGATGCGCCGGTCGATCAGCGTCTGCAGGACGACAGAGATCACGATCACGAGGCCGAAGGCGAGCTGGGTGTAGAACGCGTTGATGCCGGCCGAGACGATGCCAGCGTTGATCGCGCCGATGATGAAGGACGCCACGAACGTGCCGACGACCGAGCCGGTGCCGCCGAACACCGATGTGCCGCCCAGGAACACGGAGGCGATCGTGTTGAGCAGCGAGCCTTCGCCGGTGCTCGGCCAGAAGTAATATCCGTAGATCGAGCTCAGGAGACCGGCGAAGACGGCGGTGACGCCGACCAGCACGAAGGCCTTGATTTTGACCTTCGCGACATTGACGCCCATCAGCCGCGCGCTGATCTGGTTGTCGCCGACGAGGAAGACATGGGCGCCGAACTGGGTGCGGTTGAGCAGCACCCACTCCGCGATGAGGATGGCGACCATCCACATCGTCTGGACCGGCACGCCGAAATAGGTTTCGCGCAGGAGCGCGTGCATCTCAGGGTACTGGTCGGCGGTCAGCGGGACGCCGGTGCCGTTCATCAGCACGAGTTCGAGCCCTCGGAAGAGGAACTGGGTGCCGATGGTGATGACAAGCGAAGGAATGTTGAGCGCGGCCACGAGGAGGCCGTTGACGAGGCCGCAGACGGCGCCGGTGGCGAGAGCGCAAACGAGGCCGACCCACCAGGGCGCGCCGGCGTGGGCGGTGACGAGGCAGAACGCCGCCGTGCCCAGCGCCATCACGGAGGGGAACGAGAGATCGATCTCGCCGGTGATAACGACAAAGGTCAGCGACAGCGCGACGATGCCGAACTGCGGGGTCGTCTCGGCGAAGGCGCGATAGATGTCGAGATCAGAGAAGAAGACCCTCGGCGCCGCGATGACGAACCCGAGCCACATGGCAAGGCCGACGCCGATGATGCCGAGCTGGCTCCCATAGCGCACAAGTAGGGAGGGCGGAGCGACGCGGTTGTCGGAAGGCTTTGCGGGGAGACCTGCCTCGGCCATCGAATTACTCGAGCGTTCCGGTTCGGGCGACGTGATAGAGTCGCTCGATCAGGGAATCCATGGAGATTTCACTTCGGTTGTAGACGCCCGCGACCTTGCCGCGGTCGAGCACGTAGAGCCGGTCGACCACCGGATAAACGTTGAAGATGTTATGGTCGATGAAGATCGCCGATTTTCCTGCGGCCTTGATTGAGCGGACGAAGTCGAGCGTCTTCTTGGTCTCACTGAGCGACAGGCCCATCGTCGGCTCGTCAAGGATCACGAGTTCGGCCTCGAAATAGAGAGCCCGGGTGATCGCGACACCCTGCTTCTCGCCGCCCGACATCGTCGCTACGACATTATCAGGATGCACGGCGGCCGAAGTGAAGCCCATATGCTCGCTCATCAGGCGGGCGCATTCTGCTCGCATCTGGTTGACGTCGAGCAGACCGAGACGCGTTCGGAGCTCGCGCCCCATGAACATGTTGCGCCAGATCGGCTGCTTCTCGGCGAGCGCGCGCTCCTGATAGACCGTCTCGATGCCGAGGCTGCGCGCCCTGGCGACAGACCAGCCGTCCATGCGCTCGCCATGGAAATAGATCTCGCCTCCGGGATCCGGATTGTGAAATCCCATGACGACCTTCACGAGGGTCGATTTGCCCGAGCCGTTGTCGCCGAGCAGGCCGACGATCTCGCGTCGGTTGACTTTGAAGCTGATGCCCGACAGCGACCTCACTTCGCCGAACGACTTGGAGACGTTCCTGAGTTCGATGACCGGCGATTCGCCGGCGCCGGCCGCCGCAAGCTCCGCCATGTCGCCCCCGCGCAAATTCGAGACAAGCAAGGAGGCGCCGCCGCGGCGCCTCGACCAGACCTAGCGGATTTCCTTGGCCGCCAGCGGCGCGACCGCGTCGACATTCTTCTCGTCGACGAAGGCGCCCGCGGTATTCACGTCGAAGCCGGCAAACCCGAACTTCTTGGTCAGGCAGATGTTGAGGATCGGCAGATAGCCCTGCAGGAAGGGCTGCTGGTCGATGACGAGATTCTGGTAGCCTTCCTTGACTGCCTTCGCCGTATTCGGCGACATGTCGAAGCCGGCGAAGTAGACTTGGCCGGGCTTCAGCGAAGCGGCGCGGGCGAAGACCCCGACGTTCGAGGTGAGCGCCCCATGGTCCGTGACGACGATCTTGATGTCCGGGTTGGCTTTCATCACCCCGACGAAGGTCGCCGTGCCTGCGTTGGGATCGGCGTTGGTCGCCGTATCGATCTCCTGATAGATCACCTTGGCCCCGGCCTTCTCGAACGCGTCGATCACGCCGACCGTGCGCTGGCCGCGGTCGCCCCCCTGGCCCTTTAGCCCCCAGACAAAGACGCTGTCCCCCGCCTTGAGGCCGGCCCGCTTCGCCGCCTCGGCGCCGAGCGAGAAGCCGGCGGAGTAATTCGGCGCGCCGACGTAGCCGAACCCCTTGGACCCATATTTCTTTTCGCTCTCCGGAAGAGCCGTGTTGAGCGAGGTGAAGATCGTTCCCTGCGCATAGGCCTGATCGACAAGGGGCGCAGTCGCGGGCTCGCCGCCAAAGCCGTAGGTCGCGATGCCGTCGACTTTGGTGGCCAGAGCCTGCTGAATTTGGGTGAGCATCTTATTCGGATCCCAGTCGGAGAAATAATAGGTCACGCCGGGCCCGAGATCGAGTTCAGCCTGCTTGAAGCCGTTATAGACGTTGTTAGCGAACACGGCGCCCTGCGGTCCGCCCGGGAAGGCGGCGATCTTGACGCCCTGGCACCATTTGGGGGTCGGATCGGTTGCATGCGCCGACGAGGCGGCCAGGCAGGCGACGACCGCAACTCCTGCGCCCCTTTCGTGAACATCGGCATTTCAACCCCTCCATGTCTTCGTCTTTGCTCCGAGCGGTCCATTTGGCGCGCCCTAAGAGCTGGCGGCGAAGCCTTACAGGAAGACGTGACCCGAGTAAAAGGACGGTCGTCGACGCGTCCGCCGCCGGCGCGCGCTAGAGCTTGGCGGCGAACTGCATGCGCCGCATGAACAGCGACTCACCGGTGTTGGCCGTCGCTGCCTCCGCCACGCCGCCTCCAAGTTCCGTCTCGAAAAAGAGCGAGGCGCCGCTGCGGCGGCGCCTCGGCCACCTTTAGCGGATTTCCTTGGCCGCCAACGGCGCGACGGCGTCGACGTTCTTGGGATCGACGAAAGCGCCCGCCGTGTTGACGTCCAGACCGGAGAAGCCGTACTTCTTGGTCAGGCAGATGTTGAGGATCGGCAGGTAGCCCTGAAGGTAGGGCTGCTGGTCGATGACGAGGTCCTGATAGCCGTCCTTGATCGCCTTGGCGGTGTTGGGCGACATGTCGAAGCCGGCGAAGAACACCTGTCCCGGCTTCAGCGAGGCGGCGCGGGCGTAAACGCCGACGTTCGCGGTCAGCGCCCCGTGGTCGGTGACCACCAGCTTGATGCCAGGATTGGCCTTCATCACGCCGACGAAGGTCGCGGTGCCGGCGTTCGGATCGGCGTCGGTGGCTTTGTCAATCTCCTGGTAGATCACCTTGCCGCCGGCCTTCTCTATCGCCTCGATCACCCCGACCGTGCGCGAGCCCCTGTCGCCTCCTTGGCCCTTGAGGCCCCAGACGAAAGCTTCGTCGCCCGACTTGATGCCCGCCCGCTTGGCCGCCTCGGCGCCGAGCGCGTAGCCGGCGGCATGATTGGGCGCGCCGACATAGCCCATGCCTTCGGGCCCGTATTTCGCCTGCGCCTTGGGCAACGCGGTGTTCGCCGTCGTGAAGATGATGCCTTGAGCGAAGGCCTTGTCGATCTGAGGATCAGTGGCGTCGTCCCCCGGATGCCCCATGAAGGCGATGCCGTCGACCTTGGTCGCGATCGCCTGCTGGAGCTGGTTCAGCATCGTGTTGGGATCCCAGTTCGAGAAGTAGTAGGTGACCGACGGCCCGAGGTCGAGTTCAGCCTGACGATAGCCGTTATAGACGTTGTTGGCGAACACGCCGCCCTGCGGGCCGCCCGGGAAGGCGGCGATTTTGACGCCCTGACACCATTTGGCCGTTGGGTCGGTCGCGTAGGCGGAACTCGCCGCCCCGCAGACTAGCAGCGCGACTCCGGTCGCCCTCAACATGAGATTTCGCATTCCATCCTCCCTGGGGCTTGTCGCCTCGAAAGAGGCCCAAGCGCGCTCCTTCCGGCATGCGGGCAGAGCTATAAGCGCATCTCACAGGGTCTGTAAAGAATAGCGGAAAGTCCAGAGGTCAGCCGCGAACGGAAGCGGAAAACGAAAACGGCGTGTCGAGAATGCCGCGCACGCCGACATCGAAGGCAAAGAGCGCGCCCGCGTACGGCTCGGACGCAAGCGCGGCCGCATCGAGGCCCGTCCTCGCGCTCGTTACGAAAAGACGATCGAGATTGGCGCCGCCAAACGCACAACAGGTGACCCGCGAGCAGGGAAGCGCCAGGACGCGATCGACTCGCCCGGCGGGCGTGTAGCGCACGACCCGCCCGCCTCCCCATTCGGCGTTCCACAGACAACCGTCGGCGTCCACCGTCGATCCGTCCGGGAAGCCCGGGCCCTTAACCAGGGCGAACGTCCACTCGCTAGATAGTTCGCCGCTGCCGACATCATAGTCGTAGCAGCGGATGCGCCTTTCAGGCGTATCGGCGAAATACATCCGCCGGCCGTCGGGCGAAAAGGCGATCGAGTTCGATATGCGAACCCCGGAAACGAGCGCCCGCGGCTCGGACCCGGCTTCGTAGCTCCAGATCTGGCCGATCGGCTCTGGGCCTGTCGGATCCTCGTCCATCGTGCCGAACACGAGCCGGCCTTTGCGGTCCAGTTTACCGTCGTTGAGTTGCGTCGTCGGGCGATCGGGTTCGATGGGCGCGATCTGGCGGCGGGCGCCGCTTTCGAGGTCGAAGACCTCGAGCCCTCCCGCAAAGCCGGCGAGCAACGACCTCCCGCCAAGCGGCGCGAAACACGCAAGACGGTCGGGCAGCGGCCACGACTGGCGCTGGCCATCCTCCGGGCGGTAGGCCCAGAAATGGCGACCGAAGATGTCGGTCCATTGGACCTCGCGATGCGCGGGCGACCACACGACCCCCTCGCCGAGTTCGTTTGCCGCGTCGACAACAATCTCCGGTTCCGACTGCATCGAGACTCCTTCACTCGCGGGCGGGGCCCGCTCGACGGAAGCGCGCCGAAAATGCGGGCGGTTTACGGGACCACATCCGGCTGACGCCTGATGTCAATCCGCCCCCGCCTTCCCTCGCAGCGCCTTGATCGTCCCACGCCGTCCCTTCTCGTCCAGGCGGCGAATCTTCGACGCGAGTGTCGGGCGGGTCGGACGACGGGGCTTTTCGCGCTTCTGCGCCTTCATCAGCAGCGCGACGAGCCGGGCGCGCGCGTCCTCGCGGTTGCGCGGCTGGCTGGAGAATTTTTGAGCGAAAATGACGATGACGCCGTCCTGCGTCGTGCGCGAACCGGCGAGCTTCATCAGCCGGACCGCGACGTCGCTCGGCAGGCTTGGGCTGCGGCGGGCGTCGAAGCGTAATTCGACCGCGGTAGCGACCTTGTTGACGTTCTGCCCGCCGGGGCCGGAGGAGCGAACGAAGGTTTCGACGATCTCGCTCTCGTCAATGAGGAGATCGCCGGCTTGCATCGCTCTACCGCCACTGCCTCACGTCGACAAAGCGCCCCGCGATCGCCGCCGCTGCCGCCATCGCCGGCGACACAAGATGGGTGCGGCCCTTATAGCCCTGGCGCCCCTCGAAGTTGCGGTTCGAGGTCGAGGCGCAGCGCTCGCCCGGCGCAAGCTTGTCGGGGTTCATCGCCAGGCACATCGAGCAGCCCGGCTCGCGCCATTCGAAGCCCGCGTCGAGAAAGACCTTGTCCAGCCCCTCCGCCTCGGCCTGCGCCTTGACCAGCCCCGATCCCGGCACCACCATCGCGCTCACGCGCGCGGAGACCTTATGGCCTTCAGCGACCTTGGCGGCGGCGCGCAAATCCTCGATGCGGCCGTTGGTGCAGGAACCGATGAAGACGCGGTCGATGGCGATGTCCGTCATCTTCTCCCCGCCTTGGAGCCCCATATAGTCGAGCGCGCGCTGGATCGAGACGCGCTTCTGCTCTGTCTGGCCGTCGGACACGCGGGGCACATGGCCAAGGATGGAGGCCACGTCCTGCGGGCTCGTGCCCCAGGTGACGATTGGCGGCAGGTCAGCGGCGTTGAGCTTGACCTCGGCGTCGAAATCGGCGCTGTCGTCCGTGCGCAGCGTCTCCCAGTAGCGCCGGGCTTCATCCCAAAGCACGCCCTTCGGCGATTTCGGCCGGTCCTTCAGAAAGTCGAATGTCTTTTCGTCCGGCGCGATCATGCCGGCGCGGGCGCCGGCCTCGATCGACATGTTGCAGACCGTCATGCGCCCTTCCATCGAGAGCGCCTCGATCGCCGAGCCGCAATATTCGATCACATGGCCGGTGCCGCCCGCAGTGCCAATCTGGCCGATGATGGCGAGAATGACGTCTTTGGCGGTGACGCCTTCGGGAAGCGCGCCGTCAACCCGCGCGCGCATGTTCTTCGCCTTGGTCTGGATCAGCGTCTGCGTGGCGAGGACATGCTCGACCTCGGAAGTCCCGATGCCGTGCGCGAGCGCGCCGAAGGCGCCGTGGGTCGAGGTGTGGCTGTCGCCGCAGACGATCGTCGTTCCCGGCAGGGTGAAGCCCTGCTCCGGCCCGATGATATGCACGATGCCCTGCCGATGATCGAACTCGTCGTAATATTCGATGCCGAATTCGCGCGCATTCGCGGCAAGCTGCTCGACCTGCAGGCGGCTTTCGGGATCGGCGATGCCCTTGCTTCGATCGGTCGTCTGGATGTTGTGGTCGACGACGGCGAGCGTCTTCTCCGGCGCGCGCACCTTCCGGCCCGTGATGCGCAGACCCTCAAAGGCCTGCGGGCTCGTCACTTCATGGACGAGATGGCGATCGATATAGATGAGGCTTGAATCGCCCGCCGTCTCGATGACATGGTCGTCCCAGATCTTGTCATATAGCGTACGCGGCCTGGCCATTGGGGTCTCCGGCGCCAAAGGGGCGCAAAAAGCGGGAATGGCCCGCTATCTATGCCGATCGGGGCAAAGAAGGAAGAGGCTGGGGGCAGATCGCCAGCGGCGGGGCAAGGATCCGGTTCTAGCGGGTCAAATCGGCTTGTTTCCGCGAGCCGAAGATCGGCCTAGCCGCCCTTAGGCGGAGGAACATGCTCTTCGTACTGCGGCAGGTCGTCGGCGATGGTAAACCACGGCGCCTTGGAGCCAACGAAAATATGGTGCGTCGGCCGTATGGTCGGATCGTCGATGAGCGTCCCCATGGCGACGTGAAGGAACGCCCCGCCGCGCACGACCGAAAAGAGAAGCGAGCCGCACATCCCGCAGTGGGTGTCGTTGGCGTCCTCTTGACCGACGATCATGAGCTCGGGCTCGCCCTTTGTGATCGCGAGCTTCCGGCGCTCGATTCCGGCGAATGGCTTGAACGCTGAACCTGTTGTCCGGCGGCAGTTGGAGCAGTGGCAGTTCGCGGCATAGAGCAACGCGTCCGCGACAGAGTATTCCACCGCCCCGCAATAGCATTTGCCGGCGAGAATGCGGCCGGTCGGCGCCTGGGGACTGATCACAAGTTCTCCTCCCGGGCGCTGGCGGTAGCCGCGGCGCCGTGCGACGTCATGTCTTAGGGCGGGACTCGTTGTGACGGAAACAAGGCTGTCATTGCGAGCGGAGCGACGCAATACGTCGGGCTCTAGGGCGCGCAGCCGAGGGTAAGCCCGAAGGTCGACGGCTGAGCCGACGTTTTGCTTCCGTAAATCAGAATTTAGTGGTATTGTCACCTCATGACCGGACGGAGGCCCCCTTCAATGACCGAGAGCTGCAAAAAGTTAAGGTTAACGGCGCGCCGGACATCAGGATCTGCCGTAATCTGTTGAAATCGCAAGATTCTATATTTTCATTTCCTTGCGCCTGACTTTCATTTCCTTGTGCGGGGGTTTCATTTCCTTGCGTTCGGCTTTCAATTCCTTGCGCTGGGCTTTCAATTCCTTATCTCCGGGGCCGAACAGCCGGCCGCGGCGAAAAAGCGTACAGTTTTTGGCGCCTAACCCTTTGAGAACGCTTTGCCGCTTACAAAAGTGCGAGGGCGGCGCTCCTCGTTATGACGATTCGGTCAAAGCGCGACGTGCTCCAGCCCCAACTAACCTACGTGCAGCCCGCCCATGCGATCCTCCAAAATCATTCACGTCGTCTCCTGCCATGCCGAGGGAGAGGTCGGCGACGTGATCGTCGGCGGGGTCGCCCCGCCGCCGGGCGAGACACTATGGCAGCAGTCGCGGTTCATCGCCCGGGACGGCGCGTTGCGCGATTTTGTCCTCAATGAACCCCGCGGCGGCGTCTTCCGGCATGTCAATCTGCTAGTGCCCGCGAAGGATCCCCGGGCGCAGATGGGCTTCATCATCATGGAGCCTGAGGACACCCCGCCAATGTCCGGCTCCAATTCCATCTGCGTCGCGACGGTTCTGCTCGAAACCGGCATTCTGCCGATGCAGGAGCCGCAGACGCGCCTCACGCTCGAGGCGCCGGGCGGTGTGATCGAGGTCGTCGCCGACTGCCGCGACGGCAAAGCCGAGCGCATCAGCGTCGAGAACGTGCCCTCCTTCGCCGACCGGCTCGATGCGCCGCTAGAAGTGGAAGGCCTCGGAACTCTGACCGTCGACATCGCCTATGGCGGGGACAGTTTCGTCATTGTCGATGCCAAGGCGCTGGGCTTCGCGATTGCGCCCGATGAAGCGCGCGAGTTGGCCGAGCTGGGTATAAGAATCACCGCCGGCGCCAACGAACAGCTCGGATTCGCCCACCCGGAAAATTCCGGCTGGGATCACATTTCCTTCTGCCAGTTCGCCGGCCCTCTCA
Source organism: uncultured Alphaproteobacteria bacterium (assembly GCA_963787135.1). GTDB lineage: Bacteria > Pseudomonadota > Alphaproteobacteria > Rhizobiales > Beijerinckiaceae > Roseiarcus. The sequence goes on from CAWBBW010000037.1 coordinate 99,806, forward strand.
CGCGCCAGGGCGCCGAAATCAGCGGCCCCAACGCTGTCGTCGTCCGCCCTGGCAAGATCGACCGTTCGCCGACCGGAACGGGATGCAGCGCCAGAATGGCGACGCTGGTCGCGCGAGGGTTACTGAACCTCGGCGAGGTCTACCGCGCCCGCTCGATCATCGGCTCGGAGTTCGTCTGCCATGTCGCCCGCGCGACGACGATCGCCGGGCGGCCCGCCATCGCACCGGTCATCTCGGGTCGCGCGTGGGTTACTGGCGTTCATCAACACATGCTGGATCCGGCCGACCCTTGGCCAGCCGGCTACCGGCTCGCTGACACCTGGCCCAGGCTCACGCCCAAAAGTTCTATTTGAAGACCGAAACACGCGTCCTAGCTATCGGAAAGTTGAATAGGTTTCAAGGAGTTAATATAATTTTATCATTGTTCTCGCTTGACTCGCCGACGAATTGGGTTTGAATGCGCGCCAAGCAATTCTAACCGTTTCCGGTTGAGGACGGCAAGGAGATTACGGCGTCGTGCAAGCGACCGACTTTTCGCATCCCGATTACTTCCACAAAGTGGTTGACTGTCAGTGGGCCTGCCCGGCGCATACGCCGGTCCCCGAATACATTCGCCGCATCGCGGATGGCGACCATGACGGCGCCTATCTCATCAACTGGGAATCGAACGTCTTTCCAGGAATTCTGGGACGAACCTGCGACCGGCCGTGCGAGCCCGCTTGCCGGCGTGGCCGCCTGCAGGAGGAGCCGGTCGCCATCTGCCGCCTCAAACGCGTCGCCGCCGACAGGAAAAGCGACATCAGGGATCGCCTGCCGAAACCCCCCACCCAACGCAACGGCAAGCGCGTCGGCTGCGTCGGCGCGGGGCCGGCCTCGCTGACTGTCGCCCGCGATCTCGCGGCAATCGGCTACGAAGTGGTCATCTTCGATTCCGACTCGCGCGCCGGCGGCATGATGCGCAGTCAAATTCCGAAGTTTCGCTTGCCCGATGAAGTGATCGACGAGGAGGTTGGCTACGCGCTGTCGACCGGGGGAATGTTCGTCGCCTCGCAGCGCATCGAGAGCCTCAAGGCCATGATGGCCGAAGGGTTCGACGCGATATTCATTGGCTGCGGCGCCCCTCGCGGCCGTGACCTCGACGCGCCAGGGCGGCGCGAAGCTGCCCGGAACATTCATATCGGCATCGACTGGCTTGCGAGCGTGTCGTTCGGCCATACCACTTCGATCGGAAACAGGGTCGTCGTGCTCGGCGGCGGCAACACGGCGATGGACTGCTGCCGGACCTCGCTCCGACTCGGCGGCCGGGAGGTCAAGGTCGTCGTAAGGTCCGGGTTTGCCGAGATGAAGGCCTCGGCCTGGGAAAAGGAAGACGCGATGCACGAAGGCGTCGCGATCCTTAATTATCTCGTGCCCAAAGCCTTTACGCACGAGCGCGGCCGCCTGACCGGCGTGGCGTTCGAGAAGGTGACGGCCGAGAAAGACGATCGTGGCCGGCGCGTTCTTGCGCCGACCGGCGAGCCCGACGTTCACATCGAATGCGACGACGTCCTGGTCGCCGTCGGACAGGAGAACGCCTTTCCCTGGATCGAGACCGACGCTGGGCTCGCTTTTGGCAAAGACGGCCTGCCGGCGATCGATCCGGTCACGTTCCAGTCGAGCCTGCCCTCCGTGTTCTTTGGCGGCGATGCGGCTCTCGGCCCCAAGAACATCATCACCGCAGTCGCGCATGGCCACGAGGCGGCTATTTCCATCGACGCTTACTGCCGTCGCGAGGACCCCCAAGTGCGCCCGGCGCCGATGACCAATCTCGTCAGCACAAAGATGGGCCTCCACGAGTGGTCCTACGATAACGCCATCACCCTCGACCGCCGGTTCGCGGTGCCCCAGGTCGAGAGCGCCAAAGCGTTGAAGAGCGTAAAGACCGAAGTCGAACTCGGGTTCACCGACCGACAGGCCTTGGCGGAGGCGCGCCGCTGTCTCAACTGCGACATCGAGACAGTCTTTTCCGCACCCGCCTGCATCGAGTGCGACGCCTGCGTCGACATTTGCCCGATGGATTGCATTTCGTTCGTGCCAAATGCGCCCGAGGAGGAGTTGCGCCGCTCGCTCAGCGCACCGGCGCTTAATCTTACGCAGGCGATCTATGTGTCCGAGCCTGTCAAGACAGGGCGGATCATGGCCAAGGACGAAGACCTCTGCCTGCACTGCGGGCTTTGCGCCGAACGCTGTCCCACAGGGGCGTGGGACATGCGGAAGTTCACTATCGAATTGGCCCAGGCGGGGCACGCATGCCGATCCACGCTGTAAACGACTTCGTCATCCGCTTCGCCAACGTCAACGGCTCCGGCTCTGCGAGCGCCAACCTCCTCTTTGCGCGTTCGATCATGCGAATGGGCGTGCCGATCGCCCCGCGCAACATCTTTCCGTCGAACATTCAGGGCCTGCCGACCTGGTACGAGGTGCGGGTCAGCGAACAGGGTCGCCTCGGCGCACGTGGCGGCGCAGACATTCTTGTGGCGATGAATCCGCAGACCTTCATTCAGGACATCGCCGCGATTGAGCCGGGGGGCTACCTTTTTTACAACTCGACGCGGCCCATGCCGCCCTCGGCGCTCCGCGACGATCTCACGGTTATTGGCATGCCACTCACCGAAATTTGCGCCGCCGAGTATGACGATCCCAGGCAGCGCCAGCTCTACAAGAACATCGTCTATGTCGGCGCGCTGGCCGCGCTCCTCGACATTGATGTCGCGGTCATGGAGAAGCTCGCCGCCGAGACCTTCAAAGGCAAGGAGCGCCTGCTCGAAGCCAACCGGCGGGCGCTGAATATCGGCTTCGACCAAGCCAAAGCCCGCTTCAACTGTCCGCTCGGCATTCGCGTGCGCCGTAGCGACGCCGTCGGCGAGCGCATTCTGGTCGAAGGCAATTTCGCCGCCGGACTCGGCGCCGTCTATGGCGGCGCGACGGTCTGCGCCTGGTATCCGATAACCCCCTCGACCTCGCTCGCCGAGGCGTTCGAGCGCAATTGCGCCCGTTTCCGGATCGATCCCGCGACGGGCAAGAAAAATTTTGCCTTCGTGCAAGCCGAAGACGAGATCGCCGCGATCGGGATTGCCGTCGGCGCGGGTTGGAACGGCGCGCGCGCCTTCACCACGACCTCCGGCCCCGGCATTTCGCTGATGCAGGAATTCTTCGGCCTCGCTTATTTCGCCGAGATTCCGGTGGTTGTGTTCGACGTCCAGCGCGGCGGCCCCTCGACTGGGATGCCGACACGCACCCAACAGTCGGATCTTCTCTTGTGCGCCTTCGCCTCGCATGGCGACACCAAGCATGTTCTGCTCCTGCCGGACGGTCCGGGCGAGGCCTTCGAGTTTACCGTGAGCGCCTTCGACTTAGCCGAGCGGCTGCAGACGCCGATCTTCGTCATGCTCGATCTCGACATCGGCATGAATTCGCATCTGACTCAGCCGTTCCGATGGGATGATTCCCGGCTCTACGATCGCGGCAAGGTCCTCTCGCATGACGAACTCGAGCAGGCCGCGAGCTTCGGGCGCTACGACGACGTGGACGGCGACGGGATTCCCTACCGGACGCTTCCCGGCGAGCATCCCACTCGCGGCGCCTATTTCACCCGCGGCACCAGCCGCGACCGCTTCGCGCGCTACACCGAGGATGAGGCGCCGTACGTCGACAACATGGAGCGGCTCCTTCGCAAGTTCGAGACCGCGCGCAGCCTGCTTCCCCGCCCCGTTCTGAGGAAAGCCGCGCGGCCGACGAGGGTCGGCGTGATCTACTACGGTTCAACCTCTGCCGCGCTGCACGAGGCTGTGGATCTCATGGCCGGACAGGGATTCGATGTCGACGCGCTCAGAGTGCGCGCCTTCCCGCTGAGCCCGGATATCGTCGACTTCGTTAACGCCCATGAACAGGTTTTCGTTGTCGAGCAAAACCGCGACGCACAGATGCGTACGCTGATCATCAGCGACCTCGGCGTCGACCCGGCGCGGCTGACGTCAATTCTCCATTTTGGCGGGACGCCGATCACCGCCCGCTTCATCGTCAAGGAAATCTCGGGCCGGCTGCCCAAGCCGGTCGCCAGGAAGACAGTCGAGGCCGTATCGTGAGCTATCTCGCCAAGCCGAAGTTCCAGCATCCCTCGCTCGAGGTCAACGCGCTCGGCTTCACCCATCGCGACTACGAGGGCTCGATGTCGACGCTCTGCGCCGGCTGCGGCCACGATTCGATCAGCGCGGCGATCGTGCGGGCCTGTTTCGAACTTTCGCTGCCGCCGCACCGGATCGCCAAGCTCAGCGGCATCGGCTGCTCGTCGAAGACGCCAACCTACATGCTCGGCCAGAGCCACGGCTTCAATTCGGTGCACGGGCGCATGCCCTCCGTGCTCACCGGCGCCAATCTCGCCAACCGTGACCTCATCTATCTCGGCGTCTCGGGCGATGGCGACACCGCCTCGATCGGCCTCGGTCAGTTCGCCCACGCCATGCGGCGCGGCGTCAACATGGTCTATATCGTCGAGAACAATGGTGTGTACGGCCTGACAAAGGGCCAGTTCTCCGCAACTGCCGACCGCGGCTCGAAGAGCAAGAAGGGGGTGGACGCGACCGACGAGCCGATCGACCTCGTCGCGCTTGCGATTCAGCTCGGCGCCTCGTTCGTCGCCCGCAGCTTCTCCGGCGACAAGGCGCAACTCGTGCCGCTGATCAAAGGCGCCTTCGAGCATCAGGGGGCGGCCTTCATCGACGTCATTTCGCCCTGCGTCACGTTCAACAATCATGCCGGCTCGACCAAGAGCTTCGACTACGTTCGCGAGCACAACATCGCCGTCAACGCGCTCGACGTGATCACCGGCCGCAACACGATCGAGGTCGACTATGCCGAGGGCGACCGGCAGGACGTCGTGATGCACGACGGCTCGACCATTCGCCTGCACAAGCTTGAGGCCGATCTCGACATATCCGATCGTTCGACCGCTTTCGCGACCCTCGAACGCCATCGCGCCGCCCGCGAGATCGCCACTGGTCTCATCTACCTCAATGAAAACGCCAGAGAACTGCACGAGGGCCTCGACACGTCGCTGCGTCCGCTTAACGAACTCGGGGCCGAAGCCCTGTGCCCGGGATCGAAGGCGCTCCAGGCGATCAACGCGTCACTGAGGTAGCCGGACGCTGGGGTTCCCCCCGGGGCATCTCGCTCACGCGAGAGGCGCGGTGAAGATAAGTCGAAGACCTCAACAACCCTTGCAGATGCTGTTGTCGATGCGGTCATCCCGCTGCTCGATGGAGCGGTCGAGCGGCGTCTCGCCCGACGACTGGGGAAGGCCGGGCCGCGGAACAGTCTCGCCGGTCGACGTCAGATAGTCCTTGTCGAGAAGATGCCCCGGCGCAGGCTTCATAAGTTCCGGGGCGACGTACCCGCCGTCGTTTTGGGCGCCGGTCGCAACGCCCGACGTGAGCGTGGCAAAGATGACGACAGTGAGCGCCAATTTTAACATCGTATCCTCCTGCGTCCTCTTGCCTCCGGCGCCATCCTCGCGATCCTGCCGACGTTAGCAGACGAGCTTGACTATCTTTGGGCCGAGTTAGCGGTGCCCACCGCCACCGTGTCCGCCGAACGAAAAGGCTCCGCCGCCGTGAAATCCGCCACCGCTGCCCAAACCCATGGAAAGCTGAGGCGCCGCCGCCAAGTCCTGGAGACCGGGAGCGCCGCCGACAAAGCCACGGAACGCTGTCGCGCCGCTGCCCGCGAAACCTGTCGATGCTGGCGCGACGCCGCCAAAGCCATGGAAAACTGATGCGCCTCCGCCAAAACGAGGGAGACTAGGAGCCCCGCCGGCAAAGCCATGGAAAACGGGAACGCCGCTGCCCACGACGCCTGGCCGCGCTGGAGCGACGCCGCCTGCGAGGACAGGGGACGCGGGCGCGCCGCCGGCGAACGCATGGGTCTCAGGGCCACGATGCCAAACGCGGTTCCGCGGGAACCATGGAGCCGAATCCGGTGGCCGCCGCCCCAGCCGTTCCAGCCATAAGGGCCGCCCCAGCCCAGGCCGTCATTTCGCTGACCTATACGCTTGTATAAATTGGAGCTGTCGACCACGCGGAGCTCGAAGGCGCTGATCATCGCCGCGGTTGGACGCCATCCTAAAGGGGGCCGCATTCAGCGGCGCATCTCGAAAGAGGCGGCGCTCAGCGGAGCTTATGGCACACGCGAATCCACGGCGACTATCGCAGCAACTTGAACGCGTGTGGCGACCAGTCGCCCTTGCCGACGCCGGGGATGCACCAGAGCATGCAGAGCGGCTCGATCGCGCGCGCCGCCTCGACCGCGCCCATGTCTTCTGTATCCCAGCCGAACTGGTCGAGGATCTGCGCCGCGACTTTCTTGGCGTTGGCGTCATTGCCGCAGATGAACATGGTCGGCCGTCCGGCGGCGAAATGCGGATTGACCATCTGCCCGTTCCCGACCGAATTGAACGCCTTGACGAAGCGCGCCTCCGGATAGGCCTTCTGCAGGCGCTCCATCAAGGAGTCGGTAAGCGTGGTGAAGTACGACAGCACCCCATGGACCGGCGGCCCGCCGCCGATCGGATTGCAGGCATCGATCACGGTCTTGCCCCGCAGCGCCTTGGGGCCGACGAGCGTCAGCGCCTCGAGCGCCACCTGGCCCGCGACCGCGAGCACGACGACCTCGCCGAAAGCCGCGGCTTCCGCGAAAGTCTTCACCTTGGCGCCGGGATGCTTCGCCGACCATTCCTTAAGCTTCGCCGGCTCACGCGTGCCGATCTCGACCTCGTGGCCGTGTTTGAGAAATCCCGCGGCAAGTGTCTGCCCTACGACCCCCGAACCGATGACGCCAACTTTCACGATATCCTCCTTCGGTAAGTGCAGGGCTGACGTGGGACCGAGAAGCGGTCCGCACAAGGGCGGCGGCTGCCAGCTGTCTCGGACCCCTCGGATTGCACGACCTCCCCCGTCGACTTCGCGGCAGGCCTGCATTGACGCGCGCTATCGCGGACGAATAGATCGTCGGCGCATCGGGGTGCAGATCTTATGACCGCTGACGAACTTGTGGCGCTGTTGGACCTCGAACCGTCAGGCGAAGATCGCTTCGTTGGCCATTCGCCGCACAACGGCTGGAAACGCGTCTTTGGCGGTCAGGCGCTGGCGCAGGCGCTCGTGGCGGCGGAGCGCACGGTCACCGGCCGCGACCCCCACTCATTGCATGCATATTTTCTGCTGGCCGGCGATCCGCGCGAGCCGATCGTGTTCGAGGTCGAGCGCCTGAGGGACGGCCGCAGTTTCACCACTCGACGGATCGTCGCGCGGCAACGGGGCGAGGCGATCTTTGTCATGACCGCCTCCTTTCACGCCGCGGAGCCCGGGTTCGACCATTTCGCTCCGATGCCCAAGGCGCCCCCGCCGGAGGACTGCCCCGATCCGCGGGAGGCGATCGAACGGCTCGAAGGACCCTCTCGCTTCCGCATGAAGGGCCTGCTGGAAACGATCTGGCCGATCGACTTCCGCCCGACCGACCTCAGTCGTTATGCGCCGGGCGCCCGGGTCGAGCCTCGTCAGACCCAGTGGACCCGGATCGGCGAACGCTTGCCGGACGACCCCGCCCTGCACCGCGCGGCAATTCTCTATCTGTCCGACATGTGGATGCTCGAGACCGCGCTCGGCGCGCATGGGCGCACGATTTACGACAGCCGGGTCCAGATCGCGAGTCTGGATCACGCGTTCTGGTTCCATCGGCCGGCACGCGCCGACGAGTGGCTTCTCTATGACCAGGACAGCCCGAACGCCAGCGGCTCGACCGGTCTCGTTCGCGGCGTTCTCTATTCGCGAGATGGCGTTCTCATCGCCAGCGTCGTCCAGGAGGGGCTTCTGCGGCAGCGTCGTGACGCTTAGGCGATAGGATCAAGAATTAGGCGCCTATTTGTTGATCAGCCGCTGTCCGAGCGTCGATATGCGCCAATTCCGCTCGGGCGCCTAAGGGAAAACAACCGACTTATCCGCTCTGCGCCCCGATTCAGGGCGCGTGGCACGGGCCTTGTAAGGCGAAGGCAGGCGGGGCGTGTTCGCGCTCCGACTTCACCGCACGAGGCGGCGTGGTCTTACCAAACCCGCGGCGCGTCAAAAGGGGCGAGGCCAATGAAAATTGTGATGGCGATCATAAAGCCGTTCAAGCTGGAGGAGGTGCGCGACGCGCTGACCGCCATCGGCGTGCACGGCCTCACAGTCACGGAAGTCAAGGGATACGGTCGGCAAAAGGGCCACACGGAAATCTATCGCGGCGCGGAATATGCGGTCAGTTTCCTGCCCAAGCTCAAAATCGAAGTCGCGGTCAATTCCGACGTTGCGGACAAGGTCGTCGAGGCGATCGTTGCGGCCGCGCGCACCGGCCAAATCGGCGACGGCAAGATCTTCGTCTACGACCTCGACTCTGCGGTGCGTATCCGCACGGGCGAAAAGGACAAAGACGCGCTCTGATTACGAGCCCTTCCCTTTCCAGATCGGAGTTCCGGAACAATGAAACTGATGCGAATCATCTCAGGCCTCGCGCCGACGCTGGCGATAGCCGCCTTCGTCGGCTTCGCTGCCCCCGCGCCGACCTACGCTCAGACCGCCGCGCCCGCGGCGACGGACGCGCCAGCCGCTGCAGCGCCTGCCGCGGCGGCGCCCGCTGCCGCCGCCCCCGCCGCCGCAAAGCCCGCGCCCCCGGCTACGCCTGCATGCGCGGGCGCCGTCGCCGCCATCCCTGAAACCGACAAATTCGCCGCCGTCCCCGCGGTTCCGGCCATCCTGACGAATTGCACGCCGAGCGGCGGCGACACGGCATGGATGCTGACCTCGGTGGCGCTCGTGCTGATGATGACGATCCCGGGTCTCGGGCTCTTCTATGGCGGCATGGTGCGCAAGAAGAATGTCGGCGATACGGTGATGACAAGCTTCGCCATCACCTGCCTGGTGACCGTGGTGTACGCCCTCGTCACCTATTCGCTGTCGTTCACGGCGGGCACGCCGTTCATCGGCGGACTGAGTCGCGCTTTCCTGCAAGGCATCCTCAGCGACATCAACAACGGCGGCATCGGCAATCCAAACTCGCTCGCGCCGACGATTCCCGAAACCGTCTACATGTGCTTCCAGATGACCTTCGCGATCATCACGCCAGCCCTCATCGCCGGCGCTTTCGCGGAGCGCATGAAGTTCTCGGCGATGCTCTGGTTCATGGGCCTGTGGGCGATTTTCGTCTACGCGCCGGTCGCCCATTGGCTGTGGGGACCTGATGGCATCTTCAACTCGAGCAACGATCAGGCGTGGGTCAAGGTTCTCGACTTTGCCGGCGGTACGGTCGTGCACATCGACGCCGGCGTCGCCGGTCTCGTGGCCGCGATCATGGTCGGCAAGCGCCGCGACACAGGCCCCGGTCACAATATGGTGCTGACCTTCATCGGCGCCGCGCTCCTGTGGGTCGGCTGGTTCGGCTTCAACGCCGGCTCCGCGGTCAGCGCGGGCGTGCAGGCGGGCATGGCGATGACGGTCACTCAGATCGCCACCGCCGTCGCGGCCCTTACCTGGATGTTCGTCGAGTGGATCCACCGCGGCAAGCCGACGGTTATCGGCATCGCCTCCGGCGCTGTCGCCGGCCTCGTCGCCATTACGCCGGCCTCGGGCTTCGTCGGTCCGATCGGCTCCATGGTGATCGGCGTCGCCTGCGGCGTCGGCTGCTACTGGGGCGCGACCGGCCTCAAGCACATGTTCGGCTATGACGACGCGCTCGATTGCTTCGGCGTGCACGGCATTGGCGGCATGATCGGCGCGCTTCTGACCGGCGTATTCGCGGTCCAGCAGTACGGCGGCACCGCGGGGCTCATCGAGGGCAATCCGGGACAGGTGATCAACCAGATCATCGGCATCGTGACGGTCATCGTCTATGACGCGATCGTCACCATCATCATCCTCGCCATCATCAAGGCGGTGATCGGCCTGCGCGTCTCCGACGAAGTCGAGCGCGACGGCCTGGACCTCGCGCTGCACGGCGAGGTCGTCCAATAAGCAGTTCCCGGCGGCTTCGGCCGCCGGGTTCGTGTTCCTCCCGCGGACCTTGGACGCCCTTCGGGGCGTCCATTTTTTTGCCCCGCGCTGCGTCAAAACGCTTTGAAAGGCGCAAGGCGCCGCTACGGCCCGTTAAGGTTAGGCCCGCATTAACTTGGGCCGCCTAGGGTCCACCGGGGGCGGCGCGCGAGACTTCGCCGCACGGGCCGACGAGTGAGCCATGCGTACGACGACGTTCTCGGTTTTCGACTATCTGCCGGCGACCCTGCGAGAATTTCCGAAACGCCGCGCGGCCGAGCTCCTGGGCCTCGGCGCGCTCGCCGGCGTCGGCGCGCTCGGCCTCGCGCTCCTCACCTGGTCCGTCGCCGATCCGAGCCTCAATCACGCGACCAACGCGCCCGTCCACAATCTGCTCGGCGCTCCGGGCGCGATCGCCGCCGACCTCGTCATGCAGTTGCTCGGGCTCGGCTGTATTGCCGCTCTCGCCCCGCCCGCCTTCTGGGGCTGGCGACTCCTGACCGAGCGCCGGCTCCAATACCCGCGGCTGAAAATCGGCCTCTACCTCGTCGGGATTGCGGCAACGTCGGCGCTCGCTTCGCTCCTGCCGGCGCCCGGAAGCTGGCCGCTGCCGACGGGTCTTGGCGGGGTCGCCGGCGACGTGATGCTTGCGCTGCCGCGTCGGCTGCTCTCCGGCGCTCCGTGGGGGATGGCGGTCAGCGGCGCGGTTTTCGCGGCGCTCGCCATCCTGGCGCTGGCCGCGGCCGCAGGCGTTGGCTTCGCCCATCGTCCGCAACGCCGATGACGGAACGCCGAGCAGCAAGACCGCGCGCACCCGGGCGCAAGCCCGCATGGACGACGAGGAGGCGGAAGACGAGCCGAGCTTCGGCATGGTCTCGATCGGCGCTGTCATCCATGCGCTTCTCACGGTCAAGGCGGCGCTGCGCAGACTCGTGCGCCGACGGTCGAAATCTGCGCCAAAGACCATGCCCGCCGCCCTGCCCGGGCTTGCCGGGTCCCCTGCGCCGTGGATGGCGCTGCGCATCGACGAAGACCTCCTCAACAAGCCCTCCGATTTCGCGCCCCGCGCGAAGGGCGCGCCGCCGGCGCCCGCCCCGGGCGGGCTCCGGGTGGCGCCGGCCGCCGGACCCTTGAAGGCCGCCGCGCCGGCCCAGGCGAAGTTCGCCTTCACCCCGCGCGACGCCTGGATCATGCCGTCGATCACGATGCTGACCGAGCCGAAGAAATCCGTCGGCGCAAAAATCTCACATGACGCGCTCGAGCAGAACGCGCGGCTGCTTGAAGGCGTGCTCGACGACTTCGGCGTCAAGGGCGAGATCGTCAACGTGCGTCCCGGCCCGGTGGTCACCCTCTACGAGCTAGAACCCGCGCCCGGGATCAAGTCGTCGCGGGTGATCGGCCTCGCCGACGACATCGCGCGATCGATGTCGGCCGTCTCCGCCCGCGTCGCCGTGGTGCAGGGCCGCAACGCCATCGGCATAGAACTGCCGAACCAGCGGCGGGAGATGGTGTACCTGCGCGAGCTCCTCGCCAGCGAGGACTTCGAGAAGTCGAAGCACCGCCTCGCCATCGCGCTCGGCAAGACCATCGGCGGCGAGCCGGTCATCGTCGACCTCGCCCGCATGCCGCATCTGCTCGTCGCGGGCACGACCGGCTCGGGCAAGTCGGTCGCGATCAACACGATGATCCTCTCGCTCCTCTACCGCCTCAAGCCCGAGCAGTGCCGGCTCATCATGGTCGATCCGAAGATGCTCGAGCTCTCGGCCTATGACGGGATTCCGCATCTGCTGACGCCGGTGGTGACCGATCCGAAGAAGGCGGTCATCGCGCTCAAATGGGCGGTGCGCGAGATGGAGGACCGCTACAAGAAACTGTCGAAGATCGGCGTCCGCAATGTCGACGGCTTCAACGCCCGCGTGGTCGAGGCGCGCGCCAAGGGCGAGACGCTGACCCGCACGGTGCAGACCGGCTTCGACCGCGAGACGGGCGAGGCGATCTACGAGCATGAGGAGCTCGAGCTCGAGGAGCTGCCCTACATCGTCGTCGTGGTCGACGAGATGGCGGACCTGATGATGGTCGCGGGCAAGGACATCGAGGGCGCGATCCAGCGCCTCGCCCAGATGGCGCGCGCGGCCGGCATCCACATCATCATGGCGACCCAGCGCCCCTCGGTCGACGTCATCACCGGCACCATCAAGGCGAACTTCCCGACCCGCGTCTCGTTCCAGGTGACGAGCAAGATCGACAGCCGCACCATCCTCGGCGAGCAGGGCGCCGAGCAGCTGCTCGGCCAGGGCGACATGCTCTATATGGCAGGGGGCGGGCGCATCATGCGCGTGCACGGCCCCTTCGTTTCCGACGCCGAGGTCGAGAAGGTGGTGGCGCACCTGAAGAAACAGGGCGCGCCCGAATATCTCTACGCCATCCTCGAGGAGGACGAAGCGGGCGAAGACGACGAAGGGCCCCTGCCCTCGCCCGGCTCGATGGACGCCGAGGAATCGGCCGACTATTACGACCGCGCCGTCAACATCGTGCTGCGCGACCGCAAAGTCTCGACCAGCTACATCCAGCGGCGGCTTTCGGTCGGCTACAACAAGGCTGCTTCGCTGGTCGAGCGGATGGAGAAGGAGGGCGTGGTCAGCCCGCCCAACCATTCGGGCAAGCGCGAGATCCTCATCGGCAACGGCGTCGACCGCGGCGCGTTCGAGGACTTGGGGGAGGACTGAGCAGCCTGCAGTTTCGTCGGCGACTCAATTTTTTCAGAGGCTTGGGCGCCTTTTTCTGACGCAAATGAGGGCCGGCGCCGTTTGGCGGCTCAAGGCGCCATTTTCGGGCGTGAATTCCATGATTTCAAAGGCTTCCGGCGCCATTTCCGCTCCTTCGCCGGGACCTCGGCTCCGGCCAACGCGGCGCTGACCACGCCTTCAGATTTCCATGGCCCGGCGTCTTCTCGAACATATGTACACACACAGTAAGAGTATAATAGTCGTCCCGTACCACTCCCGAACTGCCGGGAAGCGGCAGACCGGGAATACAGTAGGAATTATACATTGGATTTCTATTTTACACAATCAAAAAATGGCGCCTCACCCCCGCCGTTCGAACCCAGCGCGACGCGGATCGTCGGCGCGTTGCTGATGGTCGGCGGGATTGCGCTCATCTCGCGCGCTTAAAGGCGCCCGCCAATTATTACTGGATTTTTAATTTGGCCCCCGGAACGGACGCCGGGCCTTCGAGTTGGATTCATGGGCGGATCACTCGAAGGAGCTACGTCATGACAACACTTACCAAACTCGCATGCGCATTCGTTCTGGCCGGCGGCCTCGCCGTGCCGGCTTTCGCCGCGACGACCGGCACGCCCAGTCCCGGGTCGGCGGGCGATCCGAACGTCGCCAACGGCCAAAGCGCGATGAGCAACGATCAAAACGACAGGACCAACGGTCCGACTGCGGGTCAGAACGCGACGACCGGCCAGAACGCGATGCATATCGGCCAGCGGTTGCGCGCCGATCTTGGCAAGGCCGGATACACCGACATCACCATCATGCCGTCGTCCTTCATTGTCCACGCCAAGGATTCGCAGGGCAATCCGGTGATGATGGTGGTCAGCCCCAATTCGGTCACCGCTATCACGGAAGAGAATGCCCGCGCCAATTCGGCGAGCAACTCGAACCACACGGGCGCCAACAACGGCGCGAGCACGTCAACAACCGGCGCCGCCCCACAGCCCGCGCCGACGAAGCCGTAAAGTCCCAGCCCACGCAGACCCGGCTGCTCTCGGCTCGTGCCGGACCAGCCGGGAATACGCGCGCTGGCGGCGTTTTTCTCGTTTCCCCATCTTTGTTGGCGACGGCGCTCGCTGGCGCGACGGCCTGCCGTCCGCGGGGAGAAGCAGAGCGCTGAGGCGCGGCACGAATTCAAACGCGCAAAAATCTTCGCCTGACCGGGAGAAGCCGTCGAGCTTCGGCGCGGGTGTTGGGCCGGGTCGGTGACCCGGCCGCGGCGCGGTCATCGACCTGAGGGATTCACACATCACACTCAGGCGCGCATCCTTCCCCAGCTCGCTGTCAGCAGAGCTGGGAAAGGTGGCCCGGAGGGCCGGTATGCCCCGCTGCCTTGAAGCCGGCAGGCTTGCGCGACGATAAGAGCGAGCCGTCGACGCATTCCTTTTTTCCACACCCCATCCGTCGGGCTTCGCCCGACACCTTCCCCACTTCGTGGAGAAGGGGGCGGGAAACCGCCTTCGTGGGCCTGCGTAGATGTGCGCATCCCATAGGTCATCGACCGCGCCCTACATGATCCGCCGGCAGAACTGAGCTATTGATGGTTGACGCGCTGGTCCCCAAATCGGCGCCAACCGGCAGGTGAAGCGATGGAAAAGAATTTCCCGCGCCAATGGATGTGGTCCGACGCGTTCGAAATGCTGGCGCGCGCGGAGCGGATGCATCGGCAGTTTTTGCAGCCGCCGAGTTCTCCTTCGTCGGTCACGTGGGAGCCGCCGGTCGACGTGCTCGAGACCGAACGGGCGGTGCTGGTGCTCGTCGCCCTGCCGGGGGTCGACCTCGACGAGGTCAAGGCGCTCATCGACGGCGACACGCTGATGGTTTCGGGGAATCGAACCTATCCGCCGGAGATGCGGACCGCGACCATACACCGCCTGGAGCTTCCGCAGGGCCGGTTCGAGCGGCGGGTTCGTCTCCCGCCCGGACGCTACGCTGCAATTCACCGAACCGCTTCCAACGGTTGCCTCTTGATCACGCTGCAGAAGTCGGAGGTCCGTAATGGCTGATCAACAGGCCGACGCCGCCGGCGCCGAGACGCTCGACAAGGCCTCTGCGCCCTTGCCGCCCGATGCGCTCATCATCGTGCCCGTGCGCGGCATGGCGCTGTTTCCAGGAACGGTGCTGCCGATCGCGCTCGCTCGCCCGCGCTCGGTGCTGGCGGCGCAGAGAGCGATCCGGGAACAGAAGCCGGTCGGCATTGTGATGCAGCGCAACGCCGAGGTCGAAGATCCCCTGCCGGTCGACCTGCATCGCATGGGCACGGTCGCCAATATCGTTCGCTACATCACCGCGCCCGATGGAACGCACCATCTCGTATGCCAGGGAGACCAGCGGTTCCGGGTCGTCGAGTATCTGAACGGCTGGCCGTTCTTCGTCGCCGAGACGGTGCGGATTCCGGAATCCACTCCGTCATCCGACGAGATCGAGGCCCGCTTTGTCCATCTCAAGCGTCAGGCGATCGAGGCGATACAGCTCCTGCCGCAAGCGCCAAACGAATTGCTTGCGACGATCGAAGGCATGACTTCGCCCGGGGCGCTCGCCGATCTGGTGGCGACCTTCATGGACGCGACGCCGGACGAGAAGCAGGAGATCCTCGAGACGGTCGATATCGGCGCCCGAATCCAGCGGGTTTCACGGCTGCTCGCGCACCGGATCGAGATTCTGCGGCTGTCGCAGGAGATCGGCCGGGAAACCAAGGCGTCGCTCGACGCCCGCAATCGCGAGGTCCTGCTGCGCGAGCAGATGGCGGCGATCCAGCGCCAGCTCGGCGACACCGATGAGGGCAAAACCGCCGAAATCGCCGAGCTCGAAAAGGCGATCAGTAACGCCAAAATGCCGAAGGAGGTCGAGGACCAGGCGCGCAAGGAGCTGAGGCGCCTGCAGCGCATGCCCGAGGCCGCCGGCGAATACGGGATGGTCAGAACCTATCTCGACTGGCTGGTCGAATTGCCATGGGCGCTTCCCGAGGAGGCGCCGATCGATATCGCAACGGCGCGGCGCATCCTCGACGAGGACCACTTCGGCCTCGAGAAGGTCAAACGCCGGATCATCGAATATCTCGCCGTTCGCAAGCTCGCGCCGGGCGGCAAGGCGCCGATCCTCTGCTTTGTCGGGCCGCCGGGCGTCGGCAAGACGTCGCTCGGCCAGTCGATCGCCCGCGCCATCAATCGCAAGTTCGTGCGGGTCAGTCTCGGCGGCGTGCATGACGAAGCGGAGATTCGCGGCCATCGGCGGACCTACATCGGCGCGTTGCCGGGCAACATCATTCAGGCGATCCGCAAGGCCGGCGCCCGAAACTGCGTGATGATGCTCGACGAGATCGACAAGCTCGGCGCCGGCATTCAGGGCGACCCCTCCTCGGCCCTGCTCGAAGTGCTCGATCCCGAGCAGAACAAACGTTTCGCGACAACTATCTCGCCGTCCCGTTCGACCTCAGCCGCGTGGTGTTCATCGCGACCGCGAACATGCTGGATACCATCCCCGGGCCGCTGCGCGACCGGATGGAGATCATCAGCCTTCCCGGCTACACGGCGAGCGAGAAGCTGCAGATCGCGCGACGCTATCTCGTGCCGCGCCAGCTCGAGGCCAATGGTCTCAAGCCCGACCAGGTCAAGATCGACGACGAGGCGCTTCGCACCATCATTCAGCACTATACGCGCGAGGCCGGCGTCAGGAACCTCGAGCGGGAGATCGGCCGGGTGCTGCGTCAGGCCGCCATGCGCGTCGCAGAGGGCGAGAAGGGGCCGATCGCAATCACGGCCGGCGATCTCGCCTCCATCCTGGGGCCCGCCGCCGTTCGAGGACGAGGTGGCGATGCGCACCAGCGTCCCGGGCGTGGCCACCGGGCTTGCGTGGACGCCGGTCGGCGGCGACATCCTGTTCATCGAGGCGACCGCCACTCCGGGTGGCGGCCGCCTCGATGAACAGGATGTCGCCGCCGACCGGCGTCCACGCAAGCCCGGGGGTCGCGCCCGGGACGCTGGTGCGCATCGCCACCTCGTCCTCGAACGGCGGTGGCCCGGATGGAGGCGAGATCGCCGGCCGTGATTGCGATCGGACCTTCTCGCCCTCTGCGACGCGCATGGCGGCCTAAGCGCGGGCGCCAGCCTCCCGCTCGAGGTTCTGACGCCGGCCTCGCGTATAGTGCTGAATGATGGTGCTGAGCGCCTCGTCGTCGATCTTGACCTGGTCGGCTTCAAGCCGTTGGCCTCGGGCTGGCGATCGGCCGTGATTGCGATCGGACCCTTCTCGCCCTCTGCGACGCGCATGGCGGCCTGACGCAGCACCCGGCCGATCTCCCGCTCGAGGTTCCTGACGCCGGCCTCTGCGCGTATAGTGCTGAATGATGGTGCTGAGCGCCTCGTCGTCGATCTTGACCTGGTCGGGCTCAAGACCATTGGCCTCGAGCTGGCGCGGCACCCGATAGCGTCGCGCAATATCCCTCGCTCGCCGTGTAGCCGGGAAGGCTGATGATCTCCATCCGGGAATCGCGCAGCGGCCCGGGGATGGTGCCTCGGCGTGTTCGCGGTCGCGATGAACAGGGCGCGGCTGAGGTCGAACGGGACGGCGAGATAGTTGTCGCGAAACGTCTTGTTCTGCTCGGGATCGAGGCGCTCTTCGAGCAGGGCCGAGGAGGGGTCTCCCTGAATGCCGGCGCCGAGCCTCTATCTCATCAACATCATCACGCAGTTTCGGGCGCCGGCCTTGCGGATCGCCTGAATGATGTTGCCCGGCAACGCGCCGATGTAGGTCCGCCGATGGCCGCTGAATCCCCGGCTTCGTCATGCACGCCGCCGAGACTGACCCGCACAAACTTGCGATTCATGGCGCGGGCCTCGGGCCGAGCGACGTCTTGCCGACGCCCGGCGGGCCGACAACGCGAGATATTCGATGATACCGGCGTTTGACCTTCTCCGAGCCCGAAGTGGTCCTCGTCGAGGATGCGCCTCGCCGTTGCGATATCGATCAACGCGTCCTCGGGAAGCGCCCATGGCGATTCGACCAGCCAGTCGAGATAGGTTCTGACCATCCCGTAGTCCGCCGGCGGGCTCGGGCATGCGCTAGCCGCCTTCGAGCTCCTTGAGGCGCGCCTGAGTATCGAGCCTCCTTCGGCATTTTGGCGTCCCGGCTCGCCTTTTCGAGCTCGGCGATTTCGGCGGTTTTGCCCTCCATCGGTGTCGCCGAGCTGGCGCTGGATCACCACCATCTGCTCGCGCAGCAGGAGCCTCGCCGAGCGAGGGCGTCGAGCGACGCCTTGGTTTCCCGGCCGATCTCCTGCGACAGCCGCAGAAATTCGATCCGGGTGCACGAGCAGGCGTGAAACCCGCTAGGGCGCCAATATCGACCGTCTCGAGGATCTCCTGCTTCTCGTCCGGCGTCGGGCTGATGAAGGTCGGGGCCAGATCGCGAGCGGCCCGGGCGAAGTCATGCCTTCGATCGTCGCAAGCAATTCGTTTGGCGCTTGCGGCAGGAGCTGTATCGCCTCGATGGCCTGACGCTTGAGATGGACGAAGCAGGGCCTCGATCTCGTCGGATGACGGAGTCGATTGCAAAATGCACAGCCGTTGCCTCGCGAAGAACGGCCAGCCACGTTCAGATACTCGACGACCCGGGACCGGTCTTCCCTGGCATACGAGATGGTGCGTTCCATCGGGCGCGGTGATGTAGCGAACGATCTGGCGACCGGCGCTCCATGCGATAGGGTCGACCGGCAAGGATAAGGGCGGGGCGTTGCGCTGCATCACGATGCCGACCGGCTTCTGTTTCCCGGATCGCTCTCTGCGCCGCCGGCGCCGAGCGCGGGCGAGCG
>CAWBBW010000038.1:0-181022 GCA_963787135.1 uncultured Alphaproteobacteria bacterium
ATCTTTCCAAAGGCTTAGTCGAAAAACCTCAAGCAAAAAATGACAGATTGGGACCGCTTCGGGACTGCTTCAGCCCTCGGAGGCAGGTTCGCGGCCCGAAACAGCGCGGGTTTGCCGCTCCACGTTCATGAGTAGGGAGTCGAGGGCAGTTTGACTCGCCGACGCGGTGCGGCGCGGGACCGCTTCGGACCGCTTCGGCTCCACCCGGCAGTCGGCGAGCATGGCGTCGATTGCCGCGAGCGTGACGAAATCCTTATTCGCAACGCGATGGATCGAAAGCCTTCCCTTGGCTGCTTCCTTCCGCAAGCCTGATGCGGTCATGCCGCCGCCCGGAAACGCGATCTCGGCGGCTCGCGCCAGCCTCAGCGGCGTGTTGCGGTCGACGGCCGTCATCTCGCCGGTTCCGCTCTCGTCTCGTTTTCGCTTTCAATACAATTCACCGTACGCACCTCCCAGAAAACGAAAGCGCGCCGGGATTGGCGAGCCTTTTTGTCTATTCGCTTCTGGGGCTTTGCCCCGGCGTTGATTGATATATTGACACGCCGTGACAAAAACGTCAAGCAAGTTCTCAGCAATTCACAAGGCGTCCGCCGCCACACTGGCGAACGGAGGCGTTAAAGGCGGCGAAGAATTAGTCGACATTGCAAAAGTATAATTTTGCGGAAAGGTACTGGCCACGCAAATCGTCTAGATCGAGCGCCGCCCTTTTGTGAAGTTTTGACGCAGATTCGCTTTTTCTAGGCTGAGGGTTCGGGGGACAATCATGACACGCTATTTCGACCGATGCGCGATCGAACGCGCCGCGGTTATTCTGCGAGTTGCCGAACGCTATTCCGGCGACGAACTCGACGCCGCGCTCAGGGCGGCGCGCCGGGCAATCGAATACTGCCTCAAAGAAGCCAGGGCCGGGGCCAACGCGAGTCGCGCTCTGATCGAATCGATCGATGCCGCCCGTTCAATTGCGCGCAATAGGGCCTGACGGCGGCTTGGCCCCTGGTCCATGGCAAAGTATGATCGGCGACGACGAAGCTGGAAGCGCTCAGATTGGGCGCTCTTGCATCGTCGGCCGCATATCCGGAGGACGGGTGAGACGGTCGACCCGTCTCCGACATGCTAACAGCGTTAGCGCGGCCCCGCAACCGGAGGGTTGCGCTCCCAGCGTCCGCCCGCTCTGCAGCGCGCTGTTCGGCCTAACGGCGGTTGCGCAGCCATTTGAACATGCGTTCGCTGGACCGAAACTCTTCGGCTCCAATGCCTCGTCGCTGGCCTTGCACTTACGTCCCGCGCGACGCCCTGTCTTAAAAAGGCGCTCTCTTATCCAGATACAGGACGAGTGCCAAAAAGCCGCCTATCACAAGCACGACAGGGATTAGGATCATCGCTGCCTCCTGTAATACCGCATCAGCGTTATCATCGCGATGCGGGCCCCATTATACAGGTTAGACAGCCGCGTGTCCTGATCCGAGTGGTGTCGATCAGGCGGCGAGCGTAGAGCGGTCCGCTCTGGCCCGGCGATACCCGCATAGCCTAGGCCCGCGAAGCCGAGCAGCATCATCGCCCATGTGGAGGGCTCGGGGGCCGCTATCGAGCGGCGGGTGAAGCTCGCCGAGATTTCGGCCTCGGGAAGGGGGACGCCCAAACCGGGGCCCTCGATGAACCAGGATTGGTCATCAGTGGAAAAGTAGCCGACCCCGCCAGTTGTTTCATTCCCCCACTGCCACCATGTGTCCACGCCGCTTGGATCTGCCTCAACCACAAGCCAGTACGTTGTCTTCTTGGATATTGCCCAATCCAATCCTGACAGCGTTACCGGTGAAATTGTCTCCCAGAATAATGGCGCGGGCTCGGAATACAGGAATGTCCCGTCAGGAAGGCCGCCGAAGTCTCCCATGATGCCTATGGTGTCATTTGCGCGGCCGGCGTTTATTGAGAGGTAGGCGACGATATTCGTTATCTCTGCCGCGCGGGGCGACGAAAAGGCGACCGCAAAATTACTAACTCCGCCGACGTTGGAAGTCAGTTCCCAACCCGCGTAAGTCTCGAACTTCGTGTCGATCGTGTCCAAAATCACAGCAGCGTCCGCCGCGCCGGATGCGCCAATGAGCATCAATCCTCCTGAAAAGAAAGGAGCCAAGATGGCTCGTTTGGACGCCTTGAAGTGATCGAACCCAGCCTCTCTCAAGGGCTGGCACGCGCGAACGCTCCGCGCCTCTCTAATGTGAACACCAGTCCCACCCTGGTTCATACTGTTCTCCGGCGGCGTTGGCAACCGTTATCATCTAGTACTTTCGGCGAGTTGAACCGCGCGCCGCACGGCCGTGAGAAGTCCGGGGCGCGACCGCCACTCACGCACTCACGGCATGAGCTGCTCGAACGCCGCCTTGCACCGATCGTGGACGCTGGCCGAGCGCGCCTTCTGGCAATGGGCCAGCGTCTGCAGCAGATCCGTCAGTGCTGATCCATCAGGCGGGCGACGTTATAGCTTCCGCGACGGCCGCACGGCTCGCAGACGATCGACAAAGTCGGACTGCGAAGGTCTGATAGGACGAGCGCGCCGTCGCGAGGCATGGCTCCATGTAGGGGCGGAGCGCCCTCGCGGCGACTCGGCCGTCGTGGCGGTTGGCGCTCCATTCGCGAATTGCGCCTCCGCCGTTCAGCTAACGTTAAAGCGGCGTGCGATAATCAGGCGGCCACCTGATCGAGAGGAACACTCATGCGCAAAATGCTTCTGACGTCAGCGACCATCGCGCTGTTGGGGTTGGCCGCCATTCCCGCCTCGGCAATGCCGGTCGCGCCACTCTCAAACGCGCCGACAGGCATCACTCTGGTCGCAATGGGCTGCGGCCCGGGATGGACGCGCGGACCTTACGGACATTGCCGTCCGATGGAAGATCGCGTGCATCCCTACGCTCACCCCTACGCCTACGGCCATTGCTGGATTGGCCCCTATGGCCATCGCCACTGCAACTAGCGGCGGGTCGGTAACCCTCTGTCCTCACTCTCGCACAAACTCCGGGTTCTTCGACTTCAGCCATTGCCGGCTGTTTCCGCTTCGATATCGGCTGCCTGCGCGCGAGTGGGCAAATAGGGGGACGAACGACAGATACCTCGCCGCCAAAAAAAACCAAAAAAAACACCGCGGCCAATCATGATCTGACCGCGGCGAGAACCTTGAACCACCTGCGGATGAGGGGCAGGCGGGCACCTCTCCATCTCCCACAGGTCCTCGCCAATGGATCGCTTATTGAAGCGCGCGGATCCGCCAGCCGAAGTCTAGACAGTCTGGCATATGTTGCAGCGGCGCTCCGCCGCAACCATCGGAATCTACTTACGCGAGGACTTCGCATCGCGAACGGCCGCGGGTTGCCGACGGCTCGCTAACCAGACTTGCGTCGGCTCGCCGGCTGGGCCGCGGGCTTCGCTTGCCCTTTGGCGGGTTCTTTTCGCCCTGCAATCGGCAACAGCATTTCTCCCTGGCCGGGGACGCGCTTCTTGCCCTTCTTCGGGGTTGCGCTCGTCGACGCAGCCGTCTCGGGGGCTGACTCCGATTTTGCATCTTCCGCGACGCTGCGGCGGAGAGCGTCCATCAGGCTGATGACGTTGGTCGGGGCAACGAACGTCTCGACCATTGGCGCGGGCATGCCCTCTCGCTTCTTCTCCAGCAATTGGATCACGGCCTGCTCGTAACGGTCGACGAATTTGGACGGATCGAACGTCGTTTCTTTGCTCTTGAGAATGTGCTCTGCGAGCGACAGCATCTCAGGCGCGATCTTCACGTCTGGGATGTCATAGAAATAATCCTTGGTGTCGCGGATCTCGTACGGGTACCTAAGCGTCGTGCCCAGGATTCCCTTCTCCCAAGGCTGGAGCATAATCACGCGCTCACGCTTGGCGAGAACGACGCGTCCGAGCGCAACCATGTCCTTGTGACGCATCGCCTCGCGGATGACCGCAAACGCCTCCTGGCCGACCGGTTCGTTCGGTCCGATGTAATAGGGGCTGTCGAGATAGCGCTCGTCGATCTCGCTGCGCGGAACGAACGAGTTGATCTCGATCAGGTGGTTGCTTTCGACTTCGATCGACTCGATCTCCTCGTCTTCGATCAAGATGTAGGAATTTTTCGCATATTCGTATCCCCGGCCTTTGTCGGCCGCCTCGACCGGCTCCCGGGTGGCATCGTCAATGAGCTGTTGCCGAAGCCGATTGCCGGTTTTCCTGTTGATCTGCCGGAAGGCCACCCGCTCGCCCGAGGACGAAGCCGTGTAGAGCCCGATCGGGCAGGAAACGAGGGCTAGCTTGATGTAGCCCTTCCAGTAGGGACGAACGCTCGGCACGAGGAACTCCACTCAAAACGTAAATAGACCCTAAATCTCGGTTCCCCGGAGTCAAATCCCGCGGCCCAACTTCTGTTCCGGACGAAATGGCTGGGAGGCGCCGTTCGACAATGGACTGTCGGCGGCCCGCGCCCAAGGAATTTAACACGCGAGTCGCCGACATCACGCCACGGCCGGGAAGGGGCGACCGTGGCGGAGGGGGTTAGGACTGCGGCGCGGTCGGCTCGAAGCCGCCGAGGATCATGAGATCGCCGGCGCTGGCGGCCTCTGCGGTCGTGATGACGTAGCCGCCGGGCCGAACCTCAAAAGCCTCGCCCGCATGCACGAACGTCTGCGTTCCCGGCGCCGTCTTTGCGAGAACCAGCCTGCGCGGAGTCGTCATCGCGGCCTCGGCGATCTTGCTGACGAGAATGGAGCGCTCCTGGCCGACCGGCAGTTTGCGCGCCAAAGCGAGCACATCGTCGCTCGTGACCGGGCGCTCGGGCTCGACGGCGGCGGGCAGGGGAGCCTCGTCCCAGTACGAGAAACCGCCGGTGTGCATTAGTCCCTCAACGGCCTCGGCCGGGACATCGAAGTGTCCGTCGTCATGACGCTTGATCAGCGGGAGGCCCGAGAAGTTTGCTTCGTCGCAGCCGACTGGGCCGCGCATTTTAACGTAGGTTGTCACGACATTTCCTCTTTGCTGGCGCCGGCTTGGCCTTGGGCGCTGATGTTTTGGCCGCGGCGTGAACGTCACTGCGCAGTGCATGAAAAGCCTCTGCTACGGCGTTGCATTCCAAGGCGAGCGCGGTTTTGCGGTGCGAGACCGGCAACCTGTCAACGCCGGAGCAAAACTGCATCGTTTTCCGGAGCAAAAATGCATCAATAATGCCGACGAGAATGGCCTCGAGCATGGGCTTTTCTCGTGGGCGTCAGGCTTGGGTCGGATCGTCGGACGACGGGTTAGCGTTGTTGCGGCGTGAGCGCCGCTTGCTCTGATTGAGCCTGTAGCTGTCGCCGTTCATTTCGAGGATATGGACGTGGTGGGTGAGGCGATCGAGCAGCGCGCCGGTGAGGCGCTCGGACCCGAACACGCTGGTCCATTCGTCGAACGGCAGGTTCGAAGTGACGATGGTTGAGCCGCGCTCGTAGCGCTGGCTGAATATCTCGAACAGCAGCTCGGCTCCGGTCTGCGAGAGAGGCACATATCCAAGCTCGTCGATGATCAGGAGTTTGTATCCGGCGACCTGCCGCTGCAGACGAAGCAACCGCTTCTCATCGCGAGCCTCCAGCAGTTCATGAACGAGGGCTGCAGCCGTATAGAACCCTACCGATAGCCTTTTCTGGCAGGCCGCGAGACCGATCCCGAGAGCGATGTGCGTCTTGCCCGTGCCGCTGTTGCCGACCGCGATCACGTTCTCGCGGCGGGTCACGTACTCGGAACGGGCGAGTTCCAGGACGAGGGTCTTGTTGAGCGAAGGAATCGCCGCGAAGTCGAAGCTGTCGAGGCTCTTGACCGCCGGGAACCGCGCTTCCTTGATCCGACGCTCCACCATGCGTCGCTCTCGATCGATCAGCTCCAGTTCGGCGAGGCGCAGCAGAAAGCGGATATGGTCGAGACCCTCGGCGGCGCATTGCCGAGCAAGCTTCTCATACTCGCGCAAGAACGTCGGCAGCTTGAGCGCCTTCAGGTGATGAGCGAGCAGAAGTTGGGGCGTATCGGTCATGGCGACGCTCCCGCCAGCAAGCTCATGTAAGTTTTGGCCGACGTCATCGCGACATGGGCTCGCGGCAGATAGGGATAGACCGTCATGTCGAGGCGTGGCGGTCGGCGCTCGATGCGGCAAAGGATCAGATGCTTCACGGCGTCGAAGCCGATTGCCCCGCGCGCGATGGCGTCGCGCACCGCGCCGGCGACCTCGTCGAGAGGGAACACCTCCATCAGCCTGAGAACCTGCACGAACTCACGCTTACCCAGTTTCCCCATCCGGGCTTCCAGAAGACGCCGCAGCGTCATGAACTCTTCCGGCAACTGCCAGCCGGCCAGCGGCGCCGCCTGATCGAGCGCGTTGATCTTCTGTTCGATCAACGCCAGGTAGTGCAGCGGATCGAATATGAAGTCGTCGCGCTCGTACGACCGGGGATGACGCGCGATGACTTCCGTGCCGCATGAGATCACCACGTCATGGACGTACCCGCGAACAAGCACGTCGCGGTGACCGTACTTCGTCGGAACCGAATAGTCGTTGAGCCGATAGCGAACCAGCGACAGCGAAGAGACCTTCGTTGGAACCTTGTCGCAGGCGTCGTAGGGCGGCGGGAGTGGTCTCTGGAACGCGGCAAGATCGCGCTCCAATCTTTGGGCGATCGTCTCGTCGTGGCCGCGCAACCGGTCGGCCATCCGACGGAGGCAGCATTCCACAAGGTAGGCGTTCAACGCCTCGAAGCTCTCGAAAACCGGAATGGGGACAAGGAAGTTCCGTCGGGCATAGCCGACCAGCCCCTCGACTTTGCCTTTGTCGTTGCCTTTGCCAGGCCGACCGAAACGATCCTGGAATAGGTAGTGCGATTGCAACTCAGCGAAAACGCGCGTCCGTCGCCGCCTTCCATCGCCGAGAATGCGGGCAACCGCGATCTTGGTGTTGTCATAAAGGATGGACTGTGGAACGCCGCCAAAGAAGCTGAATGCCCGAACGTGGCCGTCACAGAAGGCTTCCGTCGTCTCCGCGGGATAGCCGACCACAAAGCAGGCGTCCGAGTGCGGCAGGTCAAAGGCGAAGAAGTGGATCTTGCGCTCGACGCCGCCGATGATGCCGATGCCTTCGCCAAAATCGACCTGAGCATGTCCCTGCGGATGCTCCAGCGGCACAAACATCTCTTGAGCCTGCAGACGCGAGCCGGCCACGTAATCCTTCACAATCGTGAGGCCGCCCGCGAAGCTGTATTCGTCCCGAAGCCGCTCGAAGATTCGCTTCGCAGTATGTTGCTGTTTCCTCGGGCGCGACTTGTCGTCGAAGAGAATCCGGTCGATCACCGGGATGAACGGATCAAGCTTCGGCCTGGCCGGCGCCTTCGTGCGCACGTAACCCGGCGGCGCCGAGAACTTCATCATCTTGGCGACCGTCCGCGGATCAATCCCGAACCGCCGCGCCGCCTCGCGCTGGCTCAGCCCCTCAATCTGAACCGCATAGCGAACACGTCCATAAAGCTCCACGACCTTCATCCCTGCCCTTTGCCTATCCAATGCAAAGGACCACCAGCTGCCGGATTTTTACGCCGGCGCTACCGGAATATCCGGCCGCTTCAGTGAGGGATTATTGCTCCGGCGCTTATACCAATCTGTCTTGCCCTGCATCGGGGCCTCTATGCGGCCGCCGAAACGAGCGTAAGTCGACCAGACGAGGGCGCGGGGCCCAGGCGGGGCGGAGGGGTCGAGCGCAATTCGCTTCAGCGCCTCGTCGCGCTTCAATCCGGGCTCGGAACTCTGCATGGCGCTGACAAGCGCGTCGAGTTCTTTGAGCCTCTCCGCCACGTTTCCCAGAAGGGCGCGCGGGTCTTTTGGCAGACGCACCTTGAGCAGGGCTTGCGCGGCCGCTCCCGCGCCGTGGAGGTGCCGGAGCTTGAAGCGTTTCTCAGGATCGGCGTCGATCGCTGCCTGATCGGCTCCGGCGCGTTTAAGATCGGCAGCGCGGCTCTCCGCATCAGCCTCGATGAGCGCCCGTTCCGTCTCCTCCACCAGGCGGACGAGCGCTTTAAGTTCGAGGCCCGTATATCTTTTGAGTTCGTCGAACTTTTCGGGTGTCAGCGCCTCGCATTCAAGATAGCCACGGTCTTTTTTGCCGCTCACGATCGTCGCGAGCTCTTCGTGGGAGACAATCAGCCCCTTCGGCATGCTTCCAATGGCCCCGACCAGACTACTGTTGTTGAAAAACCCGAACGCGTCCTCGATTTCGATTTTTTCGCCATAGTCAAGGTATCGTTTTAGTGAGCCGTCTTTCCGCACATGCCACTTCCAGGGGGTCGAGCGGTCGCGAAGTTTACAGAGCTTGATCGATTTTCCCGGGATGACGGAAACGGCGTATCCCCGCCAGAGCGTCCATCGGCCGCGTCGGGAGCGCGCATTTGGGTTGTCCCGGTCCTTCCATGGAATACCCTTCTGGATTTCCCACAGCTTGTCATGAGGCAGGTCCTTGAGGATTTGCGCCCAATCGTATTCGTTGCCGAAACCTATGAAGCGGGGGCGCATCGGCTTCGCCTCTTCCGACATGAATTTTCGAGGCTGCTCGAGCAGGAACTCCATCAAGTTCTCGGAACTCGCCCCGTCGGGCCAGCAACCAACCTGGTCTTTGTAACCCTTATCCTCGACGCCTCCGACCATCGCCATGCACGCTCGCTGATCCCGGTAGACCGTCTCGCCCGCCTCGACCCATTTCATGATCTCGCTCTTCAAGGGAGAGATCCGCGTTTTGAACCCCGTGGAGTCGAGAATGAACGGCGCTCCCAGGTTCACCCCTTCGAGGTCGACGGCAACGATCATTCCGCCAACCGGGCGATTGTTGATGCGCCGACCCGACGGGCGTGGGCCGCGAGCCGTGTCGATCTCCGCGCGACGGGGCGCGTAGGCCTTGTTGATGTCGGCGCGGCGCGGCGCGTAGGCCTTGTTGATCTCGGCGCGGCGGAGCGCGTAGGCTTTTTGATATTCCTTCCGCTTTTCCGCGCGCGCCCAACCTTGCAGGTCTTTCACCAAGCGCCGCCGCGCTTCCTCCATCTCCTCCACGGTGAAATAAGGGTCCAAGTCTTTCTGGCGGAATGGGCAGCCGCGACGGAGGTTCGCTTTCTCTCGCTCCCACATTTCACTATAGGTGATGGGCGTCATGACGAGGCACGAGGAAGCGTCTTGATACCCCATTTTCAAGAGCGCGGACTTGTCGAGATACGGGCCTATCGGAACCGCGTACCGTGGCTTCATCGTGTACATGTCTTTCGAAGTCCTTCCTGTCACGCAGCGATCTCGAACGGGAACGCACCGGACGCGTCGGCCGAGTAGCCGAACAGGGTATAAAGCTCGCCGATCGGATACCGGGCGAAGACGCTCTTCCATCTGTCCTTCTGTTCGGGGTGAGCGGTCTTGAGGCCAGGTAGGCGTCGCGCGCCTCGATCATGAAGCGGCGATCGGCCGGGCTCATTGTGGGGACGGCCTTTTTCATCAGCCGGTCGTAGGCGATATGGCGTTGGCGTTTCGCGACCGTTTCGCTCGCATATGCGGCGGTCCCGGCTTCCACGGCTTTGGTGTAGCCTTCCCTGGACAAGGATAATCCCCGTCGAGCGAGCGATAGCTTGTGCATCTCGCGATCGGAGATCGTCCCGCCGGTCGTGATGTTCCGCCAACGTTTCGATGTTCCCGGAAGCTTCTCGAAAGCCCCTTGCGGCGTGACGCGGATGTTCGGAGGGCGTGGAGAGCGGGGCATGGGTCAAAGTCCCCATGCCTTGTCGGCGTCGCGCATCGCTCGCATGCACTGCCAAAGCAGCGCGCGTGCATCGCGCACTACGCACATGCGTTCGGCCGTGTCGGGGTGGCGCGCCCCTCAAGTCTTCAAGGCGATAAAAGATGGGGCCGGTGTCGCCGACTATTCCCGCGAGCGCGAATGCTTGCGCCGCAGCCGGGTTCGTATTATTGCACGTCATGTGACAGGGCCTTTTGCTTAGGTGGTCACTTTCCTTTGCCGGGAAAACCAAAGGCCCGCGCGTCGCACAACGTGCGGGCCTTGTTCTTTTCAGGCAGCTCGATCTCCCTTCCGTCAGCTTCGGTTCAGGCTGGACGGGCGCGGCTTCAGAAGCTCGCGCAGCTCGCTCTCTCCGCACGTAGTCGACCAGGAAACGACGCATGATCGCGCTGAGCGACAGGCCGCGGCGTGTGCCCGCGCGTATGCCCGCTTCGACGTTTCGATTTCGAGCATGAAGGAAAAGAGCGCTCTGTCGGCAGGGCGGATCAGCCGCCGTCGGTTTTTCGGCTCGCCCAGTTCAGGGATGAAGGGAACGGGGGCTCCGCTCGCGAAATCCTCCGCGAACCGCCTGAGCACTGTGCCCGGCCTCTCGCCGGCGCTGTACGCCAGGTAGAGGAACCAGTCTCGCTCGTTGCGGGTGCAGCTGAATTGCGGAGTGGCGAAGGACAGCCTCGCCGACGACGGCGCGACCGAGCGCCAATTGGGGGCAGCCCCCGGATCAAGTTCGGAGGCAGGCACGGCGTCATAAAGAGAAGTTGTCCCGGACATCAACAGGTTCCAGCGTCCACGGCGCGCGGCAGTGGAGAGGTTTGAAGGGGCAGTGGCCTGACTGGCCACCCCACTTCTCCAATAGAACCCTGTTGCGGGTGACCCTAACTTACGGGCAAACCGATTCGCGTCAAGCTCTAAATGTCGCGTGCCTTTACTGGCCCCTTGAACGCGGCCGTTCCTGCAGGCGATCCAAGGGAACACATCGACGGGCTTAAGCCAGCTGCAGGAAAGAACCCGGAGACGATGGAGGATTGGTGGGGTCGGCTCCCGGATAAACCAAGATCAGTTAAGGGGCCGGGGGCTGGGACAGGAACCGCCGGAGCAAGGCAGAAAAACCCGGCGGAACCGGAAGAGCCCCCGCAAGTCGCATCGCGCATCGATGAAGTTACCTGCCTGCGCGTTTCGCGCCCAGCTCGCCCCCTCTGCCCTTCAGGCACGAAGCCTGAGCAGGCCTTCGCTATCCAGGCCGCTTTCGGCATTGCATAGGCGGTCCGATCATAGATACGCTCCCGCCTTGCGCAGGGCACCGACGGTCATCCGGGCGATGTTGGCTGTCTGACAGATCCCGGCCGCGCACCCGACAAACGGAGGAAGCATGGCCACCGCCCCTTGGACGACGCAGCGGTTCCGATTTCTCATTGCCGACGAAATCTCCGTTCTGGGTGTGGCGGCAACAGGGGAGTTGCTGCGTTTCGACCATTGGGACACCGTCGAGGCCGCGCCGCGGGCCACGGCCGGCCAGCAGATTGGAGAGGGCTGGGCCGATTTCCGGGATATATTCGCGGGCGGCAACGGGGTGATCTACGCGATCACGCCCGACGGGCGGCTGCTGTGGTACCGCTACACGCTGGATCCAAGCGGTGGTGTCCACTGGGACGAGAATTCCTCGCAGCAGATCGGGTTCGGTTGGCAGGCTTTCCCATGGGTCTTCTCCGGCGGCGGTGGCTTGATCTACGCCGTCACACCGGACGGGAACGTGCTTTACTACCGCGACGTATTCGGCAACGGCGCCAACGCACCGGACGGATCGACGGGCTGGGGTCCCAATTCGGGCACCGCGATCGGGTTCGGGTGGAGCGGCTTCCGGCACGTGCTTTCCGGCGGCGATGGCGTGATCTATGCCGTGACCGGAGACGGGCGCCTGCTGTGGTATGGCGACGAGCTACGGGATGGAACTAACGGCCCGCAGGCCACGCAGGGCTGGGCGAGCGCCAGCGGCAGCGCCATCGGCAGCGGCTGGGATTTTTTCACCCACGTGTTCGCTGGCTGGCCCGGGCAGATCTTTGGATGTCAGACTGCGAACTGGGGCGGGCGGTTGATCCAGTACCGCGATCAGGCCCGCAACGGCACGGCCGACTGGATCACGATCGGAGATCTTGCTGTGCAGACGGACATCGACGGCAACGCGTTTTCGTGTGGCTGGCAGATAGCAAAGATCGAAGGCTATGCATGGCCGCTCAGCGGCGGCCCGGGCGACACGTTCGGCATCTACGCCAGCGCCATGCATGACGGTCTGGCTTCGCTTGAGGTGGTGCGGCTGACGGGACAGGGCCCGGAGTTGGGCACCACCCTGGCGCAGCCGATCCAAAACAGCTTCCAGGTGGCGTTCCAGCCCGACAACGGCTTCGACCAAGACTGCGGCTGGCCAGTGGTAGTTTCGATGTCTGTCGACGGAATGGAACTGCCCGACAACGGATTCTACTCCGCCAGGCTCCGCGGGCCATCCGGCCCCTTCTACGACGTCCCGTTCGTTATCCGTCGCGGCTCGGTTGGAGGCAACATCGCGCTGATCGTGAACACCAACACTTGGAACGCCTACAATAGCTGGGGCGGCGCCAGTAACTACAGCGAAACGGCATCACCCATCAACTTGACGCTGAAGCGGCCCAACCACCACCTGCTGACGGCATCGACCGATCATCCGAAGGGCAGCCATATGCTGCGCAGCGAGATTTGGCTGGCCGACTGGCTGCAGTCCAATGCCTATGCTGTGGACTTCTACACCGATCTCGACCTCCACAACGGCGTCGATTTCAATGGCTACCGCTGCTTGATCCTCAACACGCATCCGGAATACTGGACGATGCCGATGATGGACGCCGTCCGCGGTTTCCTGGACCAGGGCGGCAGCCTGCTATACCTGGGCGGCAATGGCGCCTACCGGCCGACGTCGCTGGGGCCGTCGCAGAACGGAGGAGAAACGGCCCTGATGACATCCGAAAGCTCCGTTTGGGCGACCCCGGACTTTCCGACGTATTTGGGCAAGCCGCTCTTCTGCGCGCGGGTCGACGCGCTCGGCGGCCCGGGCCAGGGAAATGGCGTTGTCCTCAATCCCGGCGTGGGCTTCGTGCCGGCCGACGCTCCACCGGGCGTGGTTGGCGCCAGCGGCTGGAACGCGTCGCCGCTGCCCGGGTCCGAGCCCTGGGGCGCGAGCGGTTGGGAGACCGACGATTGGGCGCCGCCGCTGCCGGCGGACGTGACGGAAATGGGCCGCGACGCCACGGGGGATGGCGCGGTGGTGGCGATGTACCGCACGCCGGCCGGAGGCTTCGTCATGGGGGTTGGGTCACTGACCTTTGTCGGAGCGATGATGATGGACGCGACCCTGCAGGCGCTGGTCACCAACGCCCTGGCGGAGGCGCTGAAGTAGCAGCGGCAAAAGCGATCCTGCGGCCTTCACGACCGTACCGCTCATAAGAGGCGGTGATTTGACTTTACCGCACTGCCGACACGATTGTTTGCGCCATCCACCGCGCCGCGTCCTCGTGCCGTTCCCACGGCAGCAGCGAAACCCGCAGAAGCTCGGCGATGATCGCGCGATCGATCCGATGCGCGTTCCGACCCGCTTGCGGAAAGTCCGACCGGACGAATTCTCTCTGCGCGATGAACTTGAACACCCGCGCGTCGATTAAGGGGCGAAGCGGCTCGATCGCGTCCCAAACGAGCGAGTTGCGCCCGTGTTTGTCGCTGTGAAGAAACCCTATCGGAAGGGCGAAACCGGCCGCCGTCAAAGCTCGCGCCAGCCGCCCCGCTTCAACCACATAGGCGTAGTTGAGCATGGCGTTGATCGGATGCGAGGCGTGCTTCGAGCCGAGAAATTGAGCGCCCTTTTGCCGGTTGGCGAACCTGAGCCATGAGCGCGGGAGATCGCCGCCCTTGCGCTCGCGGAGGCCCAGATCGCGGAAGGCTCGCCAGTAGGCCGCCGCGATGCGGGCTTCGATCGTCACGATTTCGGCGACGGAGCGCGCTTCGTCGAGCCTCAAGCTCCAGGGCCGTTCGTCGATCGCCGGAACGCTCTCGGCGGACGCCTTGAGTTTCGCGCTCACAATCGCCTGCGCGACCGGGACCGGATCGGCGAGCGCCTGGGCGCGGACGAGCGAAGGCCCGACGTCGAGGATACGGGCGGCGTGCTTGCCGTTGACGCCCTCGCCCGCGCCATCCGCTTCGAGCGCGCTTTCATAAAACAGGATCGCGCGGCCCGGGCCGTTCGGCAGGATGAGAGGGATCGCGTATCGGGCGCACCATCTTATCGCCTCGCCGGTCAGGAACTCGCCATGCGCGTCGAACAGGATGGCGGCCGGCTTCGGCTCATCGACATCGATCCTGACGCGAGCGCGATCCTTGCCCGACCCGTGTTCGACGACGAGAGCGCCGCCGCGCACGCGCAAGGCGGCGTCTGGGCCGATGACAAGGACGGGGCCGCCCATGTCCAGTGCTCTCAGGGCCCGAGCCGGCGGGCCGACCGGGCGGGAGGGGCGGGGACAACCGCCTGGCTCTCGTTCTTGCGCGGCTCAGCTTTTGGGCGAACGTCGCGCGGGCGCACGGCCGCGCGGCCGAGGCGGCGTAATGGCGATAAGCATCGGCCGCCGTGGTTTCCCCCGTGGCTATGCCCTCGACGATCGCCCCGGCGTCAAACGGATCGCAAACGCTGCCCCTGCCCATGGAGCGGAATCTTGCCGGGGCTCGCGGCCCGCGTCAAATACCGCGCTATTTGATATTTGCGACTGCGGCAATTTCATTGCCCAGACAGCCGGTCGATATGTCAACGCTTGACTTCGCCGGGGTTTTGAGCCGTCATAGGTTAGGTAGTTCTACTATTGCCAAGTCCTTGGCGCTAAACCATGATGATCACACGGCGCTCGTCGGGCGGGATGTTACTCGCGAGGTCCGTGTGTGCCGAGCTGCGAACATGGTCACAGCGCGATTCTGATCGCCAATAGGCCAATTCCGGAAGTCGCGTTTCAGCCTATGTCAGCTGCCGCACCGCCCGGCAAGTACGAGTGGGCGCCCAGCACCGTGGCTGCCCGAAAGGCATCGCTATCCGATCAAAAAGGTAAGTAGGATGGAGAAATCATGCGCATCCACCACACACCTTTTGCGTTTCCTCTGATTGCAATCTCGTTCTCACTTCCAAAGGCGGCTACCACGCCTGTCAGTGCGGCGACAATGCCCCTCCGGTCTAGTCTGAAATCCACGGAAAAACACCTTCCTGACGGCAAGTCCTATGGGAGCGGCCGATGCCCGAGATCGGGATCGATACGTCACAGTTGACATGCCCATTGTTCGCGATCCCTGAGGCCGGAACTGGATTTGTTGGCGGGCGGGGTGCCACCCGGTTGACGCTCTCGCTGCCGCCAGGGACCGGTTACCACATCCAGCAGGGCAACTCGATCATCGGAGATTTCGAGTTCAACGTTAAGGAAGACGCTACTGACCTTGATGCGTCCTTCGATGGCTTCTTGAGCAGGGGGAGCGTCGGTTGACAGTGCAGGGCGTCACGATCAACATCGACGGCCGGGCGCTGTCGCACGATCTCCTCCCGATTGGAATCGGAATTGCAGGGCCTAACACCTTCCTTTCCCGCGCCACCGTCAACCAGCTCACGGTCATGCCGGCCAGCGGCTACGGCTTCCGGCCCGGCAGCGGCATCGTTGCGGACCTGCAGTACAGCGTTGGGCAAGACGGCTCGATCCAGCTCGATCCGAAGTTCGCGGCGTTCGCCAGCGCCAGCGGCAACACCCTGACCATCCGGGGCCACACGATCAACATCGACGGCCGGGCGCTGTCGCACGACCTCTTGCCCTTCGGAATCCAACCGCCTGGCACCTGGCTGCCCCGCGCCACCGTCAACCAGCTCACCCTCATTCCGGCCACCGGTTACAGCTTCCAGCCCGGCGGCCTCCTCGCGGACTTCAGCTACGGCGTCGGGCGGGACGGCTCGATCCAGCTCGATCCCAATTTAGCGAGCTGCGCCAGCGCGAGCGGCAACACCCTGACCATCCGGGGCCACACGATCAACATCGACGGCCGGGCGCTGTCGCACGACCTCTTGCCCTTCGGAATCCAACCGCCTGGCACCTGGCTGCCCCGCGCCACCGTCAACCAGCTCACCCTCATTCCGGCCACCGGTTACAGCTTCCAGCCCGGCGGCCTCCTCGCGGACTTCAGCTACGGCGTCGGGCGGGACGGCTCGATCCAGCTCGATCCCAATTTAGCGAGCTGCGCCAGCGCGAGCGGCAACACCCTGACCATCCGGGGCCACACGATCAACATCGACGGCCGGGCGCTGTCGCACGACCTCTTGCCCTTCGGAATCCAACCGCCTGGCACCTGGCTGCCCCGCGCCACCGTCAACCAGCTCACCCTCATTCCGGCCACCGGTTACAGCTTCCAGCCCGGCGGCCTCCTCGCGGACTTCA
The DNA here is from genome assembly GCA_963787135.1 of uncultured Alphaproteobacteria bacterium. Lineage (GTDB taxonomy): Bacteria > Pseudomonadota > Alphaproteobacteria > Rhizobiales > Beijerinckiaceae > Roseiarcus. Next base: position 16,288 of record CAWBBW010000038.1, read on the forward strand.
GCTACGGCGTCGGGCGGGACGGCTCGATCCAGCTCGATCCCAATTTAGCGAGCTGCGCCAGCGCCAGCGGCAACACCCTGACCATCCGGGGCCACACGATCAACATCGACGGCCGGGCGCTGTCGCACGACCTCTTGCCCTTCGGAATCCAACCGCCTGGCACCTGGCTGCCCCGCGCCACCGTCAACCAGCTCACCCTCATTCCGGCCACCGGTTACAGCTTCCAGCCCGGCGGCCTCCTCGCGGACTTCAGCTACGGCGTCGGGCGGGACGGCTCGATCCAGCTCGATCCCAATTTAGCGAGCTGCGCCAGCGCCAGCGGCAACACCCTGACCATCCGGGGCCACACGATCAACATCGACGGCCGGGCGCTGTCGCACGACCTCTTGCCCTTCGGAATCCAACCGCCTGGCACCTGGCTGCCTCGCGCCACCGTCAACCAGCTCACCCTCATTCCGGCCACCGGTTACAGCTTCCAGCCCGGCGGCCTCCTCGCGGACTTCAGCTACGGCGTCGGGCGGGACGGCTCGATCCAGCTCGATCCCAATTTAGCGAGCTGCGCCAGCGCCAGCGGCAACACCCTGACCATCCGGGGCCACACGATCAACATCGACGGCCGGGCGCTGTCGCACGACCTCTTGCCCTTCGGAATCCAACCGCCTGGCACCTGGCTGCCCCGCGCCACCGTCAACCAGCTCACCCTCATTCCGGCCACCGGTTACAGCTTCCAGCCCGGCGGCCTCCTCGCGGACTTCAGCTACGGCGTCGGGCGAGACGGCCGATTAGTGGTTGATCCGCGATATGCGGGGTTCGCTCAAGTAAATAGTCAATTACTACTATTATCTGGATATCTGATCACAATCGACGGACGCGCATTATCTCATAACCTGCTGCCGTTGCTAGCCGGGTGGACCGATGGAGAGCTTTCGAATACGTCCATTCATCAACTAGCCCTGCTACCAGCAATTGACTACGCCATTCTGGTCGCCGACGGAACGGGAAGAGTATTGCTACTTACTCTCGACATCTTTGGCACGGTCTCGATCACGCCGGATATAGGAGTGCGAGTATGGCGCGCCAGGGACGCCGTGCAACCCTTAAGGACTGTCCGTGTTGCTCAAATCAGTGGAAGCAACACCGACGGTGACCCAAAAATTCACGACCCCCAAGGCTGGCAACTCCTTAACGACACCAGCAAGTGGGGAGCGAAAGGTTTCGATGAAGGTGCGAACGCGGAGCATAACGGCAAGCTCTATTTCTTCTCCGGCGATGTCGTTCTTTCGGACTTTAATGAGGACCCCCTTAACAATTCGCACCTTGTTGCCTGGACCGAAGACCTTAAAGTTACTTGGACTGCGGACCCAACAAATCTCGCTCGCGGTTTCGGTTTGCAAGCGGTGCTGCAGAATGGCGCATATTGGCCCTTCAAAGCCGAAGATCCGGTTGGCGTGACACTAAGCTTGGAACCTGCTGTTTCTGCTTTCTCGTATGCTGGCCGTGTGTACGTCTTCGTTGGATTGGGAGCACCACACTATTCTGGACAAACCAGGCCAGGCGATCCGGCCTACGGCCTCTATTTAGTCAGCACCGACCAGCCGGATCAGGCACATGTCTATCGCACCGAGTTCCTGTTTGACCCGAGGATCGGGATCTGCCCGGCAGACGGTGGTAGCCACACCGTGCTTGGCTATGATTTCGTACTACCGCACGACGTTCCCACAGATCCACAGGGTGGTTTTGGTTGGTTTCGCTGCGGAAAGTGTGCGTGCTTGTTCGCTTCCTTCAACGAAAGTCGGACGGCTGGAGTTTGCCAAGCCGGTGGGACGCATGAGGCGGTCGCTCCCAATCCAGGTATCTCTGGGTTTCGTTACGCGATACCGCATGACCGGCCCGAAGATCCGCTGAACCAAGGCAAATGGCGGCGCTGCGGAAAATGTCAGACAATGTTTTTTATTGGCTCTTCCCCCAACCAGGGCATCTGCCCAGCGGACAGGTTGCGCCACGAAGCAGCTGATCAGACCGACTTTGTTCTCCCGCATGATCAGCCAGAAGACCCGAATCACGTGGCAAACTGGCGCCGCTGCAGATTGTGCAGCTGCCTATACTGGGACGGCCTCTGGATGAAGCGCTACTGCGTGGCTACAACGGATCCTAAGAACCCAGTTGATCACATCGCAATCAGCCAAAGTGAAGATCTCTTCAAGGCCCTGCAGGATGAATTGATCCTGACTTACGACGTCCAGGAAGACTCGAGCCATCAAGGGAACTGGCGCTACTGTACCAAGTGCAATGGGCTTTTCAACGCGAGTGATAACAACAAGTGTCCCGTCGACGGGAAGCAACACGACAACAGCAATGGGCTCAAGCCCCTCCCCGGCCGGATTGAACCACCGGTCGGAAAAGACTTTGTCTTACTGCATGATCTGGCCGAGAATGCGTCGCATCAGGCAGGTTTCCGCCGATGTACGAAATGTGGACTTTTGTATTCCGAATTCTCTTTTGAGAACTGGACTGCCCTCACCGGGGCGGGCCCAACAGGCTTGGCGGCGGGCGAGGCGGCCACCTTGGGCACGGACGGCCAGCAGCACGTCTTCTATCGCGGCACGGATGGCGCCATCAAGCACATCTTCTGGAACGCGGCGGACAATCGCTTCCACTTTGAAGACTGGACTGCCCTCGCCGGCGCGGGCCCAACAGGCTTGGCGGCGGGCGATCCGGCCACCATGGTCACGGCCGGCCAGCAGCACGTTTTCTATCGCGGCACGGATGGCGCCATCAATCACATCTTCTGGAACGCGGCGGACAATCGCTTCCACTTCCAAGACTGGACTGTCCTCGCCGGCGCGGGCCCAGCGGGCTTGGCGGCGGGCGATCCGGCCACCGTGGTCACGGCCGGTCAGCAGCATGTTTTCTATCGCGGCGCGGATGACGCCATCAAGCACATCTTCTGGAACGCGGCGGACGATCGCTTCCACTTCCAAGACTGGACTGTCCTCGCCGGCGCGGGCCCAGCGGGCTTAGCGGCGGGCGAGCCGGCCACCTTGGGCACGGACGGTCAGCAGCACGTTTTCTATCGCGGCACGGACGGCGCCATCAAGCACATCTTCTGGAACGCGGCGGACGGGAGCTTCCACTTTGAAGACTGGACTGCCCTCGCCGGTGCGGGCCCAGCGGGCTTAGCGGCGGGTGATCCGGCCACCATGGTCACGGCCAGTCAGCAGCACGTTTTCTATCGCGGCACGGATGGCGCGATCAAGCACATCTTCTGGAACGCGGCGGACAGGAGCTTTCACTTTGAAGACTGGACTGCCCTCGCCGGCGCGGGCCCGACAGGCTTGGCGGCGGGTGATCCGGCCACCATGGTCACGGCCAGTCAGCAGCACGTTTTCTATCGCGACACGGACGGCGCCATCAAGCACATCTTCTGGAACGCGGCGGACAGAAGCTTTCACTTTGAAGACTGGACTGCATCGGCCTACGCGGACCCAGCGGACTCGGCGGCGGGCGATCCGGCCGCCTTGGGCACGGATGGTCAGCAGCACGTTTTCTATCGCGGCACGGACGGCGCCATCAAGCACATCTTCTGGAATGTGGAGAACAAGTGTCCCGCTGGCGATAGCCATTTGCCCTCTGTGGAGCGGTTTGTTCTACCGCGCCGAATCCGAGAGGATCACCACAATGATCGGGACTGGCGCTTCTGCACCAAGTGCTTCGGACTAGTCTCGACAAAAGACGGTCGACCATTCTTTACGTTGGATTCCGCTGTTGTTCACAACGCTGACATCTCGAGCCTTCCTAGCCAGACCGGCGACGGACTGATCATTCTCGGTTATGGCTGGACGGATTTCCATCTTGCATGGATGCCGCTTGGCCTTTCAGGCCCTAGGCTGCAGGATGTGCAGTACTACAGTGGACAGCCCGGCGCGCCATCATGGAATAAAATCGTAGGGCAATGCACCGCATTGTTCAGCATATCCTCGCCCGACGCGAACCGCATCTCATTAGCTTGGCTTGAAGGACCTCAGCGGTGGATCTTACTCTATAGCTGGTCCGATGCGGTAATCGCTCGCTTTGGCACGACCCCCTGGAACTGGTCGGATGAGATCAAAATCATTTCTCGCGACTCCCCGCAGAGCGGTTACCTTTACTCGAAGCCTTGGTCAGATGAACTCAAAGCCTGGGACTTATCCGTATGGGCCTTCTATCCTTAAAAGATTTACCGAATGGGATCCCACAACGCGGGTACTGGGCATCTATTTCCTGATATCGCTCTCGGACGGGTATCAGGTGCACTTGATGCGTACGCAACTGCAACCCGATCCTGCATAGGCGAACAAATTGCTTCATCGCTTTAGGAAATGGCTTGCGCGACGGCTTCCGCGTCCAATTCTCCGACGCCCGGCCTGCAACGAAGCAGGCTTACGATCATTTGCACACCGTTCAGCAGTCGATGATTAGCCTCCTGGCTCACGCCTGTTGTTGGATCAACTCTTCCTTTCGACGAAGCAGAGCCTCTTCTCGGGCGAGAGCCCCCTCGCAGCCCGTCCTCGATCCGCCTACGTCTTAAAGGCAAGTCTACGTTGGTAGTGGTGATCATGGGGTTATCGTTTCGTGGAAGGAGACTGACATGAAAACGCATCTTAGGATGGCATTGGGAGCATTTGCGGGGTTCGGACTCGGGGATTTCATGATGGCGGGCGCTCATGCTCAAGCCGCGCTGTCCGTCTATGAGGGTGACAGGATGCTTGGCCCCACATCGGCGGATGCAACCGGCAACGATTTCACCGATGCGAAGGGGCGGCGCTGGATCGCGGTAGGAAAGGTGGTGCCGAAGGAGATAAACGTTGCGGAGACGGAGGCGTACAACCACAACCATCGCCCGGCACTTCCGCCACCTCCTCAAACCCTACCCGTCCAATACTTGGCCGAACTGTTGCGCCCAAGGCGACTCGTCGGCGGCTACGAGTATCGGCTCGAGCAACCAGATTTCGATCTCGCTGAGAAATTCTTTTTGGGGGGACGCCCCGGCCGACAGACAGCTTCCGACCGTCGAATGTGGTTGTACCACTGTTCATTATAGGGGCCGACAACCAAATACGACTCGCAACGCCTGGAGTTTACCCAGGAAGCGCGTTCGCGCACATATCACAAACCTGCACGGCTACGATGATCGGACCGAGCACCGCGTTGTGTGCCGCTCACTGTTTCTACAATCAAAGCGGTTGGATTTAGTCGCAGAGCATCGCGTTTGGCGCAGATACGGTTCCACCAGGTCCAGGCGCTCCTTTCGGGAGTTCGCTGGCCGACAGCGTCACACTACCGGGAGCTTGGAACGGCACGGATTGGGACTGGGACTTCGCGGTTCTGGATTTCGGCACGAGCAGTTTGGGACGCTCCACCGGCTGGTTCGGAACGGAGGCGAACGATGGGCCATCCGCACCCACCGACAGTCAAACAATAATTGGCTATCCATTCGACAAGCCCGTTCCGTCATCTTGGCTTAAGGTCGGAAGATACACCGCGGCTTCTGGGGCTCGCTATGAGCACAACATTGCCGTCGTTAGCGGAGACAGCGGCGCTTGTGCATACAACGTCCACGGTCGCTGCACGGGAATTCAGTCAACGCAGTGGTGCTGCGGTGCCGACCCGTCGAATCCGGCTCGCATCTGGAACGAAGTCCGACGATGGGATTCGACCACCTACAACTTCTTCCACGCTCACAGTAACTGGCCAGCACAATAGCATTACTAATAACGTCGCTATGACACACGCATAGTATGTTTAGAATAGAGGCGGCACCCCTTAATCAAGAACCGGCTGCGCGCCCAATTCGTCACGATTTCGGCGACCGAGCGCGCTTCGTCGAGCCTCAAGCTCCAGGGCCGGTTGTCGATTCGTCTTCACGTCGAGAGGCTTGTCTTTGTAAGTGAATGCCGTATTGCGAGCGACGACGTAAGCGCCTCGTATCCGCGAGAGGTGCGCCGTCAGGCTCTCGGTGATCCCGTCGACGAAATGCTCCTGCTCCGGGGTCGCCTCCGATATTGGCGAACGGTAAGACGACTATCGAATGGCGCGGCGGGGCGGACTTTTCCGCGGTTGAGCCGGCGCGGGCTTCGCCTTGGGCCGGCTTGCCGACTTCGAACTAGTTGATGCGCATCGAATGCCGGCGTCGATCAGATCGCTCCTTAAGCCGCGTAGCCGCGACAGGGTGCGATCCTCGTCCGCCCCGGCGGCAGGAGACTCGGGCAGCGGGCAGGCGCTCCGCCGGCGACAGGAGCTTGCGCCAGGGAAGGCAGGGCGATACCGTGGAGGCAATTGCCCCGGATGCGGCAGCGCTCCGATCGAGGCATGTCGCAAGGCGGATGGACTGCGGTTCGTCTTGGACGCCACTCAGGATTACTGCCGTCGCAGTAGTAGACGTTGGTAGAGCGCTAGTCGCTGCTTAGATGTGCAGGCGGCCCGCCAAGGGTAAGGCTCCCAACTGTAGTTTCAACTTCACTCGCAATGCTTCGCCGCAATTGCGCCGTGAGATTTGGTCGCGTAGCGCGCGTGCTGCTCTCCCCCCCCGTAAATTTGGCCTCAGCGACGGTTGAGCGGGCCACCGGCGCTGTCGATGATGCGCTGAGCGGGATGCGCGACTTGCCCGCCACCCTGAAGGCGCAGAGCCGGGTGCATGCTTGGCTTGAAATTCGACGCCATGAAGCTGGCGACGTCTGGGTTGCGGGGTGGTGTGATGCTGCCGGCGGAGTCGACGGCCGGAGCATTGATCGGCGCAGACGGATTCGAAATACGTGACATCGGGTAGTTCCTTGCCCATTAGGGCGTTGATCAGCGCCACAGCGGCGCGGAAGGGTGAAGGCCGTTTTTTCAGGCTGATATTTTTGCGCGGCGAAAATCTGGGGGTAGACGGGCGGGCGGCGGTGGCGCGCGTTGACTCAATTCTGCGGCGCTCGCATGTGATAGGCGGGGCGATCGCGGCGAGAACACCGGCCGGGCATAGCGCGAGCCTTGCGCTAACGCCGTAGGGAGGGCGCACACGGCATTCCCGGCCGGCCGGCTAGATAGAGGCGGCGGGGACATGCCCGATGCCGCTGGGCGGCGCTCTGTGTGGCTCGCCAGCTGTCCGTACAGGTGGCGGATAGGGCGAGCCGACTACGCTGCGATCATCCGCGCGACGGCCGTTGCACCGTAGCGCTTGCCGCCCTTGGCGACGTGGCCCGCGGCCTCGAGCTCGGCGGCGATGTCCCGGAGCGAGCGCTTCCGCCCATTCGTCGGATAGCGCGCTAGCCGCTTCGCCAGCGCAACCATTGTCGCGTCGCGCTCGACGTAGGTCTTGCGGCCTCCGCATTTGCCGGTATCGCGCTTCTTTCTCTCGCGGGCGCCGCGCAGCTTTGCCACAAGCGCGGCCTTCTCGAACTGCGCCACGGCGCCCAGCACCTGCCGAATCAAGACGGCAGTCGGCGTGTCGTCGAGGAAGGCGTCGGGGCTGTCCGCCGCAATGAGCGTGATGCCAAGGGCCTGCAGGAAGCGCCAGCCGGTTTCCTGAACGATCAGGTCGCGGGCGAAGCGATTCGCCGTCTCGACAAGGATGACGCGGACGCCGTTGCCGGCAATGTGCTGCAACATCGCGGCGAAACCCGGCCGCGAGTTGACCGGATCTGCGCCCTTCACGCCGTCGTCGCTGTATTCGGCGATGATCTCATAGCCCCCGGCCTTGGCGAACGTTTCGACAGCCGAGCGCTGGCGCTTCACCGAGTCCCTGTCGGCTCCAACGTTCGTCAATGACGACGTTCGGAAGTAGGCAATCGCCTTGATCAACTCTTTGCGTAGCATGGTGTTTTAGCCCGCCAGTGTATCGCTTCCTCAAGGAAACGTAACACATACGGGCGTAAACGCAAGCCCGATTGAAGACGTCAGCCAGCCGGCGGTGCCATCAGCTTCGCTGATCTGTGTGCACGATGGAGCCGCATTCGCTCGGCGCCGGTCAAAGCGACCTTTGGCGGTTCGTTGTAGGCTTTCACCCGTGCGGCGTGCTCGGCTCGCCAGCGTTCCAGGTCCGAAAGACCCGCCTCGCTCTTCCCGTCGTAGATCACGACGGCCTGCTGCGGATCGCCGTGGAATCCGAGTTGAGTAAGCGTCGGATTCCTGCCGTCGTACGGGAGCCAGGTGATGACGGGCGGCGCCTTGTCCTTGGCCGGCGTGTCGTCGTCCGTATCGCCCCGCACGATGGCCCGACTGGCGCTCACGCGCGCGTGGTCGGCCGCCAGTGGGTCAGCCGCGACCTCGTGCAAGGTCCGCCAGGCAGTGTCCCGCATTCGCGGGGTGGGCTTGTCAATCCGTTTACGCTTCATATCAATCCTCTTTTCTGGAAGTGCTCTCTGGCCAGCGTGAATTTGGCCATAGCAGCCCTATCTTGCCCCTGAAGGCCCTGTTTTCCTTGGCCTGCAGGGACGTGAATGTTGCCGGGGTCGTCAGATAGTGACAGCCAAACCGGCTGGTACGGCGCCGATCGTGACGGGTGGACTCTCGGCCTGTTCAGGGGTGTATTCCTCGCCTGCTCCACCTACTCCACGTAAGTGGCGCAAAGTGGCGCAAGGTGGTGCAATCTGTCGCCGCGCTACCCTGCTCCACCACCACCCTGTAAGGGGTGTGGGGTGGTGCGGTGCGCCGGGAAACAGGGACTTATTCAAGTGGCGCAGGTGGAGCGGAGTCCGCTTCGACCTTGCCGACTTCAAGGTAGGTTCTCGGCTTCCGGTTCTCGTCCTTGCCCTCGACCGAGACTAGGTGCCCGGTCTTGGACCAAGCCTTTATCAGGCCGCTCACCCTTGCCCGGCCGTCCTTGTCGAGTCCAATCCCGAGCGACTTGGCTATCGGGATGCCTCCCCAGTCCTTCGCCTGGACGTTGGCCCGCCACCTGCCCTCAGACAGCGCCGCCTGCGCCTTGGCGAGATCCCCGGCGACGACAGATGACAGAGCACTTGGCCTCCTGCAGGCCGTTGCGACTCCGACGCTGTCGCCGTTGTCGAGGTCGACGTTGACCAGATGGTGCCAGTCCGAATGATCGGACGGTGGGGCCAGAGATGACTTGCCGCTGTTGGCGTAGAAGTATTCACGCCTGCTCTTGACGCCGGCCTGCCTGGCGTCCGCCTCTGACATGGGGTTGAGCGTCCGGGCCGAGCGGACCTTGGGGAGCGTTGCGCCACTGCCGCGACCGTCTTCGACCTCGACCTTGGCGCCGTTCGTCTTCCTCGTATGGTGGACAAGCTCGATGGCGGAGTTCGTCTCCTCGACGATGGCGCACAGAGGCTCCATGACCGATTCCATCGGGCCGCTGTCGTTTTCCTTCGCCCGGTGAGCGGCCCGAAACGGATCGATGACGAGGAGCCCGATGCGGTTATCGGTCACCGTCTTCATGATCCTGTCCGCCGCCTCCGCGTTGATGATCGTCTCGCCACGCTTCTCGGTCGCGAGGATGATCTTCATGTCGCGTCCGCTGTCGAGGAAAAGCCGTCCCTCGACTTCGCTGGGGCTGATTCCGTAGTGGACCATTGCCGCTATGACGCGGCGCTCCAATTCGACGTGCGGATCCTCGCCGTTCCAGATCCAAACGTTTGTCCGTTCGGCGGGCTTGATTCCGAGGAGTTCGCGCCCGGTCACGATGGCGAGCGCCTCGACTATGATCAGCGATGACTTGCCGACTCCCGGAGCCGCAACAGTTTCGGAAATGAAGCGGCGCGAGTAGTGCTTGCCATAGATGAACCGGCGCCGTGGAAGGTGTTTCGGTTCCCTCCATGCAAACGGGGTGGCCGCAATCGGCTTTTCGCCCCGGCGGTCGGGCGTCGGGAACTCAACGACGTTGCTGTCGTCGCTCATCGGGCGACCCCGCGGCGCTCGAGGTCGCGAAGGTCCTCGAGCGTACACATGCGGCGACCGTCGACGTGCGTATATTTCAGGCGGCCCGTTCGCATTGCGTGATGGATTCCGTCTCTGTGGAAGCCGACGAGGTCGGCAGCTTCGCCGATCGTCAGTAGTTTGGGTCCGGCCGTCGTCGGCCGCGTTTGTTCGGTCACGGTAAGGTCTTTCGTTGGAAACGAATGAGGCGCGCCGGAAAGACGCGCCTCTTGGTTACGTCAAAAGGGAACGACTTCGTCGTCGCCAACATCTTCGTGATGTATGCCGGCCGCGGTGATCGCCAGATGCGTATTGTCCCCTACCCTGACGGGGACCTTGTCGCCCTCGGGCAGGTCCGCACCGACGGACGACAGCACATCAATGAGGATGGCGGCGATCTTTTCGGACAGGGCGTTGGCCCTTTCGGAGCGCTCGGCGTGGAGGCGGTCCTGCTCGGCCAAGTGGGCTAACTCTCTTTCGAGATCCGCCCGTTCGGCGGCGGCGTTCTCCGCCTTGTAGGCCGCCTCCCACTCCGCATAGGTCGGAACCTTGACGCGCCCGACGATGCCCTTCAGGAACTCGACATATCGCTGCCCATACTTCTCGCGCCCTGCAATGTGGCGCAGGAGCCGCGCGTCTAGCTGGTCTTGGCCAGCCTCCAGGCACGTCTCGCAACAGCGGATGCCGCGTCCGTCGGGCGCGACGCCCTCGCAAAGCGGCGAGACCTTCTCTGTGCAGCCGCCGCAGATGTCGCAATCCCAGCGCGTAAAGACGTTGGTGGCGACGAGCGCCATGACAATAGGCTCGGCGTTAATCATACTCATGGTGTAGGGACCTTTCCGGGCATGATCGCCCTCGTGCAAAAGCGCACGTCGCTGCGTCCCGTTTGGGCGAGGCGCAGGAACTTGGCTTCTGCGTGTTGGAGTTAGGCCGCCTTGGTTGGCCCGAGCAGCAAGTTGCGGAGCCACTCGAAGGCGTCGTCGCTGACGCGGTCGACGATCGCCTCGCGACCGCTGCTCCATCGGATGAGGCAGCGGCGCATCGGTAGCCGGTCGACGGCAACGACCGGATGCTTCTCGTTCTGGGGGCGCTTCATGCCGCGGCCTTGGCGTCCGGCCGGTCGATCAGGTAGTTCGTGACCATCTTCGAGAACTCGCGCACGTCGGCGTCCGACCAGCAGTCGAGGGTCTGCACGATCTCCCCAAACAGTTCGGCAGGAGTTGACGCGCGGGTTGCGATCGTCTCCAACGCCGCGACATCGGCGGCGACCTTGTATTCGGCGGTGCTGAGAGTGATCGTGACCGGCTCCGACGCTTGCTTCGGCTTCTCGGCCTTCGCCTTGGTGTAGCGCGACAATCTGGATGGGAAGGCAGCGACAATCAGGATGGCCATTTTGGCGGTCGCGGCGACGTGATGATTGTCCCGGCGGGGCGATAACGCAAGCTCTATTTCGTCGAGAGATGGTCTGATTGTCGCGGCGCGACAATCAGCGTGATCCTTTGATTGTCGCGCGTGTCGGCGGGCGTCCCGCCCCGCGTGCTTGGTCGACGGCTTGCTTTCGCCGATAGCTGTCGACGTTCATTTCGAGGATCGTGGCGTGATGCACGATGCGATCGATGGCGGCGAGCGTCATAGCTTGGTCGGAAAAGATCCTTCCCCATTCGCCGAAGGGCTGGTTGGCGGTGATGAGCATGGATCGGCGCTCGTATCGCGCGCTGATCAGTTCGAACAGAACGCTCGTCTCCGCCTGGTCCTTGGTGACATAGGCGAGATCGTCGAGGATCAGCAGATGATATTTGTCGAGTTTGGCGATCGCGGCTTCGAGTGCGAGATCGCGGCGTGCGATCTGAAGCTTTTGCACAAGGTCGGTTGTCCGGGTGAACAGAACGCGCCAACCCTTTTCGATCAAGGCCAAACCGAGCGCCGCCGCGAGATGGGATTTCCCGGCGCCGGGCGGCCCGAAGCACAAAAGATTGGCTCCCTTTTCGAGCCAGGCGTCGCCGGCCGCGAGCGCTTGCACCTGCGCCTTCGAGATCATTGGCACAGCGGTGAAGTCGAACGTGTCGAGGGTCTTTCCCGGCGGCAATCGGGCTTCCTCCAGATGCCGTTCGAAGCGACGGCGGTTTCGCTCCACCATCTCCTGTTCGGCGAGGGCCGCCAGGAAGCGGGCTGCGGCCCAGCCTTCTTTGTCGGCTGTCGTCGCCAGGGCGGCCCAGATCAGCTTGATGCCGGGCAGTCGCAACTCGCTCAGCAGCAGGTCGATGCGAGCGGCGTCGATCTTGTCGGTCGCCTTCATGCTGCTTCTCCAACGCTTGTCGCGATCTGATCGTAGATGGCGAGGGAGGGCAGCCTGACGACGACGACAGGCAATGCTGCGTCCTTCGGCCGGAAGCGTTCGATCAACGCAGCGAGATCGGGAAGGACACCGTCGTCGAGAGCAGCCTGCAACGCGAGGGCTAGCTCCGCCTCGCAAGCGCGCTCGTGAGCGAGCGCGAGAAGGCCGACCATCGTGCGACATGCGGCTCTCTCGCTGAGGCCGGCGAGCAAGGCCTCGAACGCCAGGGCGAAGGCTCGGCGGGGAAAGAGTTGATCGCGATAGACCAGATTGAGCAGCGCCATCGGCTTGCGGCGCAGGGAATGGATGACGTGGCGATAGTCGACGACGTGGCCATGTTTGCCGTTCGGCTGGGGCCGACCACGCCGCAAGGTGACGATGGGCGTCGAGCCCTGGAAGCATTCCAGCCGATCGTCATAAAGGTGGACCCGCAGCCGATGGCCGATCAGTCGCGAGGGAACCGAGTAGAACACCTTGCGCAGCGTGAAGGCGCTGGAGCTGGTGACGTCGACGTTGACCTCCTCGTAGTCGACGGTCTTGCGGACCGGCAGCTTGTTCAACGCCGCCCGCTCCTGGTCGATGCGCTTGGCGTTGCGGAGGTTGCCGCGGCCGACGATGTCGTCGACGAACCCCCGCCATGCGGGGAGATCGTCAAAGTCTCGCGAGGCGCGCAGCAACAGGGCGTCCGCGAGCGCTCTCTTGAGATGGCCGTGGGCGCTCTCGATCGAGCCGTTCTCGTGGCTGACGCCCGGATTGTTGCGGGTCGGCGTCATGCCGTAATGGGCGCAGAACGCTTCGTAGCGCTTCGTCAAATCCTCCTTGGCGTCGGCGCCCAGATTACGGAAGGCCGCCGAGAGGCTGTCGCTGCGATGTTGCTCGGGAACGCCGCCCAGCGCCCACAGGGCGTTTTGTAGCCCTTCCGCCAGCGCGACAAAGCTTTCGCCGCCGAGCACAACATGGGCGTGCTCGAAGCCGGAAAAGGGCAAGCGGAAGTGATAAAGCCGGCAGTCGAGTAGCTCGCCGGCGACGGTGACGCCGAGATCGGCCACTTCAGTGAAGTCCGACAGTCCCATCCGGCCCGGCGGATGTTCCTGACGAAAGATCACCTCCCGATCCGGGCCGCTCACCGCCCGCCAAGCCCGGATGCGGCGCTCGAGGGTCCGTCGCGTTCCGGCGCCCAGGTCTGGATGCCGACGGCAGAGTTCTCCGAAGACGGCGATCGGCCTCAGTCCGGGTGCGGCCTTCAACATCGGCACGACTTCATTGTCCCAGACATCGGCGAACGGATCGGCTCGGCGTCGTTCTCGACGCGCCTTCTTCTGGCTGGGAAACCGGGGATCCGTTTCGAACCGGTAGGCGGTTGCCGTGCTGAATCCGGCTTTCGCGCCGGCAATCGCCGGCGAATGGTTGCGACACAAGTTCATGAACAGCCTCATCTGACGATCGGTGACGTGTCGGCCGGGCAAGAAGTCGGTCCTCTCGACAAGAGAAGCCCGATCCCTAACCCAGCCGCCGTTACCGCCAGACGAGGCCACTTGGGCGCTCGCCGCCGCCGCGGGGATCTCTACGGTCGGGCTACGCCCTTCCTTCGTCACCCCCGCGGCGGCGCATTCTCATCCTGATTGTCGTGCGATTCTTATCCTGATTGTCGCGCCGCACCTTGGACTCAAACACGCTGAGAGCGTGCATGGCGCTGGCCCGCCTCTGCGCGTGCTGCGCGGTCGTCACCGTCTTCGTCTTCGGCCTCGTCTTCGCGGCTGCCTTCGCCTTGACGATCTGCTCGACGGCCTCGACCTGCTTCTCGACCGGCTCCGCGGCGACCTTGAGAAGGGCGGACTGGTTGTCGTCGAGACCCGCCTCGCGCGCGGCGTCCTTGGCCTCGTCGGTGATTCCGGCGATCTTGATCGAGCGCTGCGCCTCGTTGCGGTCGACGCCAAGCTCGCGAGCCGCGGCGCGCACGCCGGACTCAGGTCTGCCGCATTGGGGTTTTGGCTCAACTTGAGCCGAAACCTCTTTCGCCTCCGTCAGCTTGATCCACTCGGCGATTTGCTCGTTCCGTTCGAGCTTCGTCAGCTCGGCCCGGTGAAGATTCTCGCCGATCTCCCATAGGCGCGCGTCGGTGTCGTTGGCCGTGATTACGGTGGCGAGGATGCTTTTATGTTCGAGCAGCCTCACCGCCTCCAGGCGATGGAGTCCGGCGACCAGCGTTGTATCCCAGTAGACGCCCTGACGCACAACCTTACGAACGGTGATAGCATTTCGCAGTCCGAACTTCATGATCGAAGCGGCAAGTTCCTTGACGGCATCTGGGTCGACCTTGCGCCGCGACTCCGGGACAATGATGTTGATCAGCGGTATTTGATGAAACTCAGTCAATATTTCCCTCCTCGGGAGCTGCGCCGTTTACTGGCGCGGTTGTCGGGTCAGATCGCCCGATCCAGAGTCCCGCGGGGTGCGAGGCTCTGCGGCGGTCGTCAATGATCACGTTGTGGTCAGGCGCGTGCCGAGACGACGTGCGACCGCATCTTCGAGACGGGCTCGGGACTGGGCCTTTCGCCTTTGAGAAAGGTCTCAAGGTCTTCCGGGAATATCCGGCGTCTGCCTGCCGAGAAGTACGAACGAAGACGACCGTCCTCCATCGCTTTGAACAGGGCGCGGCGGGAAAGCCCGGAAGCGAACATCGCCTCTTCAACGACGTAGGCGATCCTGGGCGGGAATTGGTGCATTGCTGACATCTTCACTCCTTCGAGTGGTGTTTGGGATTGGAAATGCGCGATTGCGCATCAGGCAAAATAAAGCTCGTCTTCGACTGGCGACTCCATCAACGGGCGCCAATCCTTGCGCTTGACGAAGGGCAGATCGGCGTCGAGCGGCGGCGTGACATGTCCACGGCGAGCCTTCTCGTCTGCGATCCAGGACTGAAGGGTGATGGCTTTGGCCGGACGAACCCGCAGCTTGCCGATCAGTTCGCGGTTCAACGCGGCGCTTTCCTTGGCCGTGAGCCTGCGTTTCAACGCATTGGCGGCGATGACCAACTCGCGGCTGCCGTGCGGCTCCGGGCTCTTCCGGTGCTTCGGCAGCTGCGCCTTGAGGCGCTTCGGCTGGCTATTGAGTTCGTCGCAGTCGCGTTTGACCTTGGCCCGGATCTCGTCGGCGATGATCGTGCAGCAGATCGCATCATGCTTGTCGTGGTAGTCGTGCGGGATCGTGATCCTTCGACCTTTGCCGGGCTTTACGTGCTGCAATTCCCGCCAGCGGTGAATGACGACAATACCGTCACGCGCGACCGCTGCCTGATCTTCGAGATCGGCGGCAGGGGCGACCACGACGCCCGGTGTTGCGCGATCGGAGCGAATGCGGGGCTTCGGGCGCTCATACCCTACCTGGACTAATCGGCAGACGAGGACGTTGACCCAGCCGACGGTATGGAGGTGTTCCGATCCGAGACAGGGTGTGGCGCCGGGATGGAGTGTATGTGCGCCGATGCTGAGGCCGATGGGGACGATCGTCACCACGCCTTCAGGAAAGGCGTAGCGCTCCGGCCTCCGGACTCCTCTGAGGTAGTTGAGCGCCTCGCGGCGCCACATCTCCGTTCGCCTCAGAGCGCCCTTTGTCGGGTCGAGCCGCACGGTCGCACATCGCTCTTCGTACGCGAGGTCGAGCAGCTCCTCCGCCCGACGATCTCCGTCATCGACAATGACGCGCTCGCGCACGTCAGGGGGAACCCTGTTGACGAACGCCTCCGCGCCGCGGTTGCGGACGCCCTCCCGCACCTTGCTCCGTTTGTTGTGGTCGTCGCGCTGGTTGCGCCTGCGCTGCTCCTCTTCGTCCTCCTCGAAGGTCCTCCTTGGTCCCTTCGGCCGCGTGTTGGCGAGGGTGAACGCGGCGATCAGGTCCTGAAGGAGATCGGCAGGCGAAAAATGCACCCCCACTGTAGGTGTGGTCGATGCAGATACAATTGTTTCTGTATTTCTCGGCCTTCTCGGCCTTTGTCGGTTGACGCTTTGGGTGACGCTTTGGATGAAGAGTTACTTCGACGACCTCAAAGAGGATCCTGGCCCTCCATTCGGCGCGCCGGTCATCGTCGAGCCACGCGACCTCCCGCTGCGCCCGACGCACAGCCCGCCACACGGCCTGACGCACCGGGACGCTCCGGGCTCGCGCGGCGGTCTGCTCCTGAAGAAGCTTGTAAGTCTCTGGTCTCACTTGTTTATCACCCGCGCGATTGCCGGCGAGGCGCCATCCGCGGCAGCTCGTCTTCCATGCGGCTCTCTCTTATTCGTCAATGAAATTAACATCTGTTGACGGACAGCGCAAGCGGAAAATAGTCGAACATGCGTAAATAAATGCTTTGACATTCGCCGCGCGCTCGTGCAATCCAATGTTGCAGGCTGCGAGAACGGCTGCCGCGGGGTAGAAGGTGAAATGAAATGACGACGCTCGCCGATCGGATTGTCGCGGTGCGCAAGCGAGTTAACAAGCGTACACAGGAAGAGTTTGCCGCAACGCTCGGCCTCGGCCGGGCGTCGGTGGCGAATTGGGAAAGAGGAGGTCACGTCACGGGAGACAATCTGTTCCGCATCGCGGAGCTAGAAAAAGTTTCCCTGGACTGGCTAAGGGACGGAGTAGGGCCGATGAGTACAGACAAGAACGACCCGAATGCGTCAGTAGCTATGTGTACTGTGGGCGGCGATGCTGCCGTGGGCACGGTGGCGTTGCCAATCTACGCAACGCACGACTTGGGAGACGGGAAAATGGGGCTATCAAAAGAGGTCGTCGACTACACGGCGCGACCTTCTAACTTAAGGTACGTGGACGACGCCTACGGCATCAAGGTCTCGAACGACGCCATGAGTTCGTCGTTCCGGCCGGGAGATGTGGCGCTGGTCAACCCTCGGGCGCCGACGATCAAGGGGCGGGAGGTCTGGGTCGCCGACGCTAGTGACGTTGGCATGATCGCCACACTCGTTGAGTACGACGCGAAAACCTGGGTGGTCGAGACGACCTTCCCGAAGACAAAGCGCCTGACGCTGGACCGCTCCGAGTGGACAAAGGGCAGCCGCATCGTCGGCCGGCACGAGTTGGCTTAAAGGCCTAACACCAAGCAGAAAAAATTCGGGGCCGCGAACCCCGGCTAACTGGATCGAGGTCGGATCCTTGCCGCGTCGTCGCCTGAAGCGGCAATCGGTCCCCAAACGAGGGGCGCTAAGGTTGCTGTGTGCCTCTGGCAGCGCTAACCCAAAGGAGGGCGAGACAATGCCAGCAAAACGCCAAAGCGCGAGGTTGTGGTTGCGCGCCGACAAGGGGCGCCCGGCGACCTGGTTCATCAAAGACGGAGACGAGCGCGTCGGGACCGGACTCGCGGCGCGTGAGCGCGACGAAGCCGAACGACGACTCGCCGAGTACATTGCAAAGAAGCATGAGCCGACACGGGACCGCGACCAAAGCCCTTCGTCGATCCCGCTCGCCGATGTGTTGTCGGTCTATGTGACGGATCGCGCCGCGTCGGTAGGGCGAGCAAATGAGCTTGGACAGCGCGTAAAGGCCCTCGCCGGTTTCTTCGGCGCAATGATGCTGTCAGATGTCAACGGCGCCTCCTGCCGCGCCTATGCGACGCAGCGGGGATCGCCCGCGATGGCCCGACGCGAGCTTGAAGACTTGCGCGCCGCGATCAATCACCATCGGCGCGAGGGTCTGTGCAACGCGATCGTTGACGTTGTGCTGCCGCCGAAGCCGCAGCCGCGTGAACGGTGGCTGACTCGCTTCGAGGCTGCCCGGCTGATAAGGTCGGCGTGGCGCTATCGCGAGGTCCAGAAGGGCGCTGCGACCTCTCGTAAGTCGCGCCAGCATGTGTCCCGTTTCATCTTGGTCTGTCTCTATACGGGGACACGGTCGGCGGCCGTCTGCAACGCGGCGCTCCAGCCAGAGCCCGGCAAGGGATATGTCGACCTAGAAGCAGGCGTGTTCTATCGGAAGGCGCAGGGGGTCGCGGCGACGAAAAAGAGACAACCGACCGTACGGTTGCCAGCCAGGCTGCTCGCCCATATGAGGCGCTGGCGCGACAAGGGCATCTCGCACCAAGCCGTCATCGAGTTCGATGGAAAGCGGATCGCCAGCGTTAAGAAAGCATTTGCGCGCGCCGCAGCCGATGCCGGACTCGTCGGCGTGTCGCCGCATGTCCTTCGACATACCGCCATCACCTGGGCGATGCAGAACGGCGCCGACCCTTACGTTGCCTCCGACTTCTTCGGCGTCACCCGCGACGTAATCGAGCGGACATATGGTCATCATCACCCCGATCATCAGAAGGGCGTCGCTGAGGCGTTGACGCGTCGGCCCGGCGCTGCGCGGGGACCGCTGGGGACCGCTTCGGGACCGCTTCGATAGAACAAACCGTGATGAGCGGGACGAAATGACACAGATGTCGGCAACAATATCAATGGTTTAGATTATACGCCCTCGTTCGGGACGAGGGGGTCGGAGGTTCGAATCCTCTCACTCCGACCAATCTTTCCCAATACTGCGCCGCAAAACTCCGACGTACGGCTGACGATAGCGTCGACGCCGGGCCGCCGAGGACGACGAATCACGAGCTGCAGTTGAAGTTTTGGCCCGTGCGTCTTCGCACGGGCCAAAACTCTAGGTCACTGCATGCAGACCCGGTTGCCCGAGATCATCTCGCAATACCCGATTGCGCCCGGGTAGCCGTAGACGGGCGTGCCGACTGCCGGCGCATAGGTTTCGCCGGAGGCGGCGACGACGGGTTGCCCAGCCATCCCGAACGGCGCGCCTATCACCTCAACCGGCGCCGCGACCAGGGCTCCGAACGGCCCGAGGGGCGCAAAGCCGTAGCCGGATGTCGCGGGAGCGGCGCCGCAAACCCGGTTGCCAGATATCATCTCGCAACTCCCGACAGGAGCGGTGCGGTAATAACCATAGATCGGCGCTTCCTGGGCCGACACGGCGGTCGCCAGCGCGCAAAGCGACGCGGCGGAAACGAACGCGAGTGCGTATCTCATGGCATGTCTCCGGTAATTTCGTATGTCCGACAAGTTCAACCGGCTTCGAATTGACCTCGCCACGGAGGCCCTTCGAAAAGTCCGCCCGCGGTTCGGAACCCGCAGGATTTGTAGCTATCCAACGCCGGGGCGGACGCCGGGTTCCCGCGTATTCGCTCCTTCGGTTCACCTCCTCGTGAACCTCCACAATTCCGTCGGATTAACGAAGTCGGTCGGGCGACATCGACGACCGCGGGGAGACATCGTCGTCATCCGTTTCGCATGTTCAGCCGCTGTTCATACGAAAAGGTTCCTGATCGCCGAACGGGGACTTGGGGCTTGAAAACGGGAGGATGTTTATGAGTGAAAACGTCTCGCGCCGAAAGGCGCTTGCCCTGCTTGGCCTCGGGGCGGCATTAGGCTTCACGGTATCGGCGACGCTGGAGCCGTCGGAGGCCGAGGCGCAGGAGGCAGCGCCCGCCGCCGCGCCCGCTGCGACCAACGGAACCCACGGGATGAATTGTCGCCAGACGCGGCGGACGGGCCGCCACACGCGCCGCAGCACGCGGCGCCATGGCACACCAGCACCAGCGCCCGCCGGAACAACGCCGGCAGCGCCGCAGTAGTAGCCGGAAGCTGGTGCGACGGCTTCTCCGACGGCTTGAGCGCCGTGGCGGCGTAGGTCGTCCCGGCGCTCTCGCCGGCCGCCTTGGTTCCAACTTGGTGGCGACCTCGCGCAACGACCTGCGCCCACCCGGTCGTCGGCATCGACATGGGGGCGCTGCGCTAAAGCCGGAATTGGCGTGAGAGGCCCGACGCAGAGTTGTCGATCAACACCCTCCTCGCTCATCGCGCCACGTCTCGCCCCGCAATCGAGAGCAGCGTGACGCCGATTGCGGCCGACAGGACCGAGGCGGCAAAAACCGCGATCTTGGCGGCTTCGAAATCGGCCTCTACCCCGAATGCCTGACCGGCAATGAAGAGCGACATGGTGAACCCGATCCCGGCTGGCGCGCCGGCGCCCGCCAGTCGGGCCCATGAATACTCGCGCGGCTTGACGGCGACCTTGAGCCAGACCGCAAGCGCCGACAGGCCGAAGATTCCGAGCGGCTTGCCGATCGTGAGCCCGGCGATGATCGCCGCCACAAGCCGCTCGCGTCCGCCGAAAATACCCGGCGACAGGGCGACTTCGGCGTTGGCCAGCGCAAAAAGCGGAAGCACCAGGTAGCTCGAACGCGCCCCGGCATTCCGCAGCAAGCGGTCGGCCGGCGATTCCAGTCGATCATGGATCGCGTCGAGCGCGCGGAGCGCGGGAACCGACGGTCCGTGCCGCAACACCTCGCCACCGCGCTCCGCCTCGGCGTCGATGATCGTATGGGCCTGCGTCGTGAGCGAGATCAGGTTCGGCGGCGGTCTTGTCGGAATGAAGAGCGCAAGGATGACGCCCGCCAGGGTCGGGTGCAGCCCGCTCGCCAGCACCGACGCCCAGAGCGCCACGCCAACCACCACATATGGAAAGAGAGTGTAGACGTGGGACCGGTTGAGCGCCGCCAGCGCGGCGACGAGCGGCACGGCCGCCGTGAGATAGATCAGGTGCAGTTCGCCCGAATAGAACGCCGCGACCGCAACGATCGCACCGAGATCGTCGACGATCGCCGCTGCAGTGAGAAAGATGCGCAGTTCGACGGGAACGCGGCTACCCAACATCACAATCAGCGCAACGGCGAAAGCGGTGTCGGTCGACATCGCCACCCCCCAGCCGCGCGACCATGATCCGGAGCCGATTACGATGAGATAGAGCAATGCCGGCGCCACCATGCCGCCGAGGGCGCCGGCGACCGCCAGCGCAGCGGAGCGCCAGCCGGTGAGATGGCCGACCGTGAACTCCCGCTTGATCTCCAGTCCCACCACCAGAAAGAAGAGGGTCAGCAATCCGTCGTTGATCCAATGGAGCAACGACATCGAAAAGCTGAGGCCGCCGAACGTGAGCCCTAAATCCTGTTGCCAGAACGCGGTGAGGATCGGCCCCAGCGGTGTGTTGGCCGCGATGACAGCGAAGAGCGTCGCCAGCAGCAGGAGGACGCCGGTCGAGGGTCCCCAGCTCGCGAAGTCGAGCGCGGCCGAGCGCACGCGGTGGCCCAAGGTTCCCAGCATCGCATCGGTGAAGGCGCTCTCGTCCCAGGGGCCGTCGTAGCGGCGCCCGTTGATGAAGAAGGTCGGCGTGATCAACGCGCCGCTCAGCCGCGCGCTTTCTTCGTCCGCGTCGACCCGCGCCCGCGCCGGAGCAATTGCGTCTTCGTCGGGCGTATCGCCTTCCATCGCCACGCCGAGATCGCTCGCGACGGCGAGAACGTCATCCTCGGTCAAAACCTCCGAGCGGGTCATGAGCTTGACGTGCGCATCCCAGAAGCGTTTCGGATCGGGGGCGCGCTCCACCAACTCGGCGGCGCGACGGGCGAGCTCGACGCCGACCAGGGGCCGGTGTCGGAAGACATAGCGCAGCCGGTCGCCCAGCTGATCGCGCACTTCCGCGATCCGCTCATTGGCCGCCCGGCAGTAGGGGCAGACGTAACTGCCATATTCGACGAGCGTTACGGGCGCGTCGGCGGGCCCGAGAATGTGATCGGACTTGTCGTCCACCGGCCGATCGAGCCGGTTGCCCTGCGCCAGGTCAGACATGGATGCCCTTATATTCCATTGCCGGCACCCGCGGTCGCCGGCCGTCATTGCGAGGAGCGCAGCGACGAAGCAATCCAGAGATCGTAAAGCGCCCCGCAATGGCCTGGATTGCTTCGCTTCGCTCGCAATGACGGGAACGAATTGACTTGAATTTATTTCGCTCCAGACGCCTGCTCAGCCGCCCGCTTCGCCGCCAACGTCCGGAAGGTGATCGAATAGCGATGACGGTCAAGTGCGGGAATGCTGTGCTCCCAGATCGTGCGCGCTGGCCCGGTCAGAAGATAAGCGGAGCGCGGTTCGACCGTCAGCGACCGGCGATCCCAGGTTTCGCCCAAGCGCCGGCGAAAACGGAGCACGCAGGGCGCAAGCAGCGACACGCCGACCACCTCGTCGAATTGCGGCTTGTCGCGATGCCAGCCGATCCCGGCGCCGGGCCGATATTCGTTGATCAGCACTTGCGTGAAGGCGTCGGCCGGCCGGTCGAAGCTCTCGGCGATTTTCGCTCTCAGCGGCTCGAGAAACGGGGGAAGCGGCGGAGCGTCGACGACGGCGCGGCGGTCGTAGTCGTAGCGATAGCCAAAGCCCACCACCTGCCGGTTCGCCTGATAGCCATGGAAGTCGAACGGCTTGAACGGAAGCGCGGCGAGTTCGCCCGCCAGGGCCTCTTCCTCATCGGCGGACAGAAGATCCGGATGATAGCGGAATCCCTCGGGCAAGGCGTCGGCCAAGCCAAACAGATCGGCCTCGCCGGACGATGAAGACGGCCGGACCCGGCGGCGAGTTGCGGTGTTCATGATGGTCATAGATAGGAGGCCCGTCGGGCCATCCAAGTCTCTCGCTCCGCGAAGTCGCGTCCAGTCGCCCACGGCAAGGGCGATCGGACCGTTGCGCGTCGTTCTCTGGCATTCGCTGAATGCCAAGTCGGTCGATCCCTGTCATGCCCGCGAACGCGGGCATACAGGAGGGCAACTCCGCCGGAGCAGAATGGACCTGAATGCCGCGTTTCTTGGACGTTTTACGGCCATCTGGACCCCCCGTTCGCGGGGGTGACAACGTTGGGTCGGTCCGCATGTCCGCGGACTTCGAGACTTGTGAGTTACCACATTCAGAGTTTCGCAAAGACTGCCCCCGAGATTGTCGCGTTCGGTGAATCCGAGGTTGTCCGTCCGGTTGCGGGAGCTGATCTCCTGTCCGCCTGGCCGGCTAGCCCGGCATCCGCGCGGCAACGTCCGCGAAGCCCTCGCGCCACGAACTCGCGACCGGCCGCCATCCGAGCTGATTTCTGGCTTTGGCGTTCGAGCCTGCGCGCGCCTGCGTCATCAGCGTAACGACATGGTCGCCCGCCATTAAGCGAGCGAGCCAGACCGGCGCCCGAAAGGGGCGCTTTGCATTGAGCATCCGAGCCAAAGCCGGCAACCACGTGCTGACCGGAGCCGGATCATCATCGACGATGTTGTAGATTCCCGTGCAAGTGCGTTCGACAGCGATGGCAGTGGCCCGGGCGGCGTCGTCGACATGCAGGAAGGACCACCACCCGGCGGCGTCGCCGATCAACGGAACCCTGCGGCGACGCAGCTCGCCGACCATGGAACCGTCAAACACTCCGGTGCCCTCGCCGTAAAAGGCGCCGTATCGCAACACGATTCCCGCCAGATGATCGGCGCCCACGACCGCCGCTTCGAGATTGCGAATTGCATCCAGGGTCCGTCGAAATTCCTGGGGCGGGTCAGGGTCGAGCGGATCCTCCTCCGACTTGACCGGACCGCCAGTCCGCGCATATGGCCAGCCGCAAAAGCTTTGCGCCACAAGGCGCTTCACTCCAGCCTCTCGCGCCGCGCTTAACAAATGGTCGACGCCCTCGGTGCGCAGGCGATTGCTCGTGGCGAACGATCGATCGAAGGCGCGCAGATCAGACGCGCCTCGCAAGTCGGTCATTTCGTGCACGATGATGTCCGGCCTCGCCGAAACCACGGCGCGTCTTATCGAGTCAGCATCCAGACCGTCGGCGACCGCGGCCTGCGCGCCGAGCGCGCGAATGGCTTCCGCTTTCTCCGGGGTGCGGGTCAGGCCCACGACTTCATGTCCGTTGGAGACCAGCAATGGAACGAGCCCCCGTCCGACCGCGCCGGTTGCGCCGGCCACAAAGATGCGCATCGCCGCCTCCTCCTTGACTTACCTACCCATAAGTAGGTAAGTCATCACATGACGTCAAGGAGGAGAAAGCGCCTCAGCCCGGCTGAGCGCAGAAGCAAGATCTTCTCGGCCTCTGTGCGGCTCTTCGCCGCCAGAGGCTACGACGGCGTTTCCATGGACGAGATCGCCGCTGGCGCCGGCGTCACAAAGCCTGTCCTCTACGACCACTTCCAATCGAAACAGGCGCTCTTCAAAGCCGTGCTCTCAGCAATTCGGGACGATCTCATCGTAAGAGGACAATCGGTCGCGGCGACCGCCGGAGGCGCCGAGCAGAGCTTTCGCGCCGGCGTCGACGCATTCTTTGCGTTCGTCGAGCAAGAGCCCGAACTCGATGCGCGTTCTTTTGATCCTTCCCCGAGGCGATGCTGAGCTCGCAAAAGTCGCGCAAGAGGTCCAAGTCGGCGCGTCGGCCGGCATCGCCAAATCCCTCGCGGCATTTCTGCCTCGGAGTGAACCCTGGCGCATCGATGCGACCACGGAATTCCTGAAGGAGGGACTTCATGCGCTTGCGGAATGGTGGCTGAGAAACCCTGGCCCCTCGCGCGCCGACCTCATTGAAGTCGTGATGAGCACCGTGTGGGCGGGGTTGGGGCGCTAAGCCCAGCGTACGCAGGGCTACAGCCCGAGTTCGCTGTGAGAACCGAGGCGGACGAGTTGGAGAGCGTCGCGGTCAGGCTTCCGATAGATGAGCACAAGGTCGGGGCGGATATGACAATCCCTGTGATCGCTCCACTCTCCTGCGAGCGCGTGATCGACGTAGCGCGCCGGCAACGGGGCGTCGGCGGCCAGAAAGTTGACTGCCTCAGTAAGCAACGTGTCGAGCTTTGTTCCGAGCACGCCCGATTTCTCGCGTCGATAGTCGCGTTTAAAGCTGCGGGTGTAGCTAATCGCCCGCATTCAGGCTCGCGAGCAGAGCGTCAGGGGCGCCAGCCTTGATCAGGTCGCCACGGCGTGCGGCCTTCATGGCCTCGATCGTTTCGGCATTGGGAACCAGGGGTTCGAAGGGTAAAGCCTTATCTTTGGCGATCCTCATCATCATCAGGCGGAAAGCGTCGGACACAGTGAGGCCGATGCTCGCCAGCACGGCAGCGGCTTCTTCCTTGACCTTTCCGTCAATACGGGCGCGAACGATGGTGTTGGGCATTGGCTTATCTCCGTGAGCCACAATGTAGCACGCTAAGGGAAGATTTTCGAGGGGTACTGCGGCCATTCTCCTAATTTCCGCGCCCGAAACGCTTCATGAGCAGCGCGGTCGTTTGGGCTTGCGCTCGCAGCGCGCGCGGCGCAAAAATCGCCAGCGGGCAAAAGGGCGATCTGGGCGCGCTTTGTTGTCGCCGCTCGCCGAAGGACTGAGCCGATGCCTGACAAACCCCTTGACGCAGTGGAATGGGAATTGGTTCGCGCCGACATCGCCATGGAGAAGGCTCGCCTGAAGGCAAACGGCGACTGGTCCAAATGGGAAAAGTTCCAGGCGCAGTCGAACGCCATGCTCTCCGCTTATGCCGCGCCTGCTGCTTGGATGCGCGCTGCGATGACACAGCCGCCTATGACCGAGGAGGAACGCGCCGCATTGTGGTTGGCGGTCCGAACGCCCGAACTGCCGGGGCTGATGGGGCCGCCTCGAGGGCCACGGCGGCCCGGCTGGCCGCTTCGCCGAGCGCGGCGCATAACTTAAGCTATTAGTGAGACCCGCGGCCAGCGCATGGCGGGCTTCGACGGAGCGGCGCGCGCGCCTTCCTGTTTTAGGGGAATTAGCTCCTGTTATCGCGCTTTTTACGCCCTGTTAAGCCCCTGTTAATTGCCGGGCTCGATTGCACTGCCGCACCGCGCATATATCGCACAAGCAATTGCAATATATGAGTATTTTAGAAGCCACAGCGCTGCTGGGCCCTGCCAAATCCCCCGCTCTTTTCCTTTTAACAGGAGTCGGCTTGGACGGCGTGCGTTCCCGCCATGCGCAATCCGCATTGCGCCGCCCTGGGCCTCAAGCCGCCTTCGTCTTCCGCCTCGGAACGGCGGGCTTGACCGCCTTCGGCGGCGCGGCTTTCTCGTCGAAGAGTTCGGCGAGCTTTTCCGTCATCGCGCCGCCCAGCTCCTCCGCATCGACGATCGTCACCGCGCGCCGGTAGTAGCGGGTCACGTCATGGCCGATGCCGATGGCGATGAGCTCGATCGGCGAGCGGGTCTCGATCTCCTCGATCACGTAGCGGAGGTGGCGCTCGAGATAGTTGCCTGGGTTGACCGAGAGCGTCGAGTCGTCGACCGGGGCACCGTCGGAGATCATCATCAGGATCCGGCGGCTCTCGGAGCGCCCGAGCAGCCGCTGATGGGCCCAGTCGAGCGCCTCGCCGTCGATGTTCTCCTTGAGCAGCCCCTCGCGCATCATGAGCCCAAGGTTCTTGCGCGCGCGCCGCCACGGCGCGTCGGCCGCCTTGTAGATGACGTGGCGCAGATCGTTGAGGCGGCCGGGGTTCGGCAGCTTGCCCGCCTGCAGCCAGGCCTCGCGCGATTGCCCGCCCTTCCAGGCGCGGGTGGTGAAGCCGAGAATCTCGACCTTGACCCCGCAGCGCTCGAGCGTGCGGGCGAGAATGTCGGCGCAGGTGGCGGCCACAGTGATCGGGCGCCCGCGCATCGAGCCCGAATTGTCGATGAGCAGCGTCACCGCCGTGTCGCGGAAGTCCATGTCCTTCTCGCGTTTGAAGGACAGCGGCTGCTGCGGGTCGATGATGATGCGGGGCAGCCGCGCGGTGTCCAGCATGCCCTCTTCGAGGTCGAATTCCCACGAGCGGTTCTGCTGCGCCATGAGCCGCCGCTGCAGCCGGTTGGCGAGGCGGGCGACGACCGACGACAGGTTCTGGAGCTGCTTGTCGAGATAATCGCGGAGCCGCTGCAATTCGTCGGGATCGCACAATTCGTCGGCGCCGACGATCTCGTCGAACCTTGTTGTGAAAGCCTTGTAGTCTGGCCCGCGCCGCTCCTGCGCCTGGGGCGGCGGGGGACGGTTTTCCGCCGCCTCCTGGGCGTCGCCCGCGTCGCCCTCGTCCTCGAGCTCGGACGAGGGCGCCTCGACCGTTTCCATCGCGCCCTCATCGGCGTCGTCGGCCGTGTCGTCGGCCGTCTCGCGTTGCATCGAATCCTCGGACTGGCTCTCCTCGCCCTCCCCTTCCGCCTCATCGGGCTCCTCTGGCGGCTGGTTCTCCTCGTTCTCCTGGCTGTCGTCCGAGTCGGCCTCGGATTCACTCGCGAGCCCCAGCGACGTCAGAAGCTTCTGCACGAGCCGGGCATAGGCGCGCTGATCGAGGATGGCGTCGCCGAGCCTGTCGAGGTCCCCGCCCGCCTTGTCCTCGATATAGGAGCGCCAGAGGTCGGTCAGACGCTCCGCGCCGGCGGGGGGCTTCAAGCCCGTCAGGCGCTCGCGCGCCAACATCGCGACCGCGTCCTCGAGCGGAGCCTCGTCGCGGCTTCGCGCTTCGGCGAAGGGGCTTCGGTGGTAGCGGTCGTCGAGCATCGCGGTCAGGTTCGAGGCCACGCCCTCCATGCGGCGCGCGCCGATCGCCTCGACCCGCGCCTGCTCGACCGCGTCGAACAACGAGCGCGCCGCCGGATTCATCGGCGCATGCCGGCGGTGGATCGCGTCGTTGTGGCAGGCGAGCCTGAGAGCCAGCGAATCCGAGATGCCGCGAATGATCGCGGCCTCCCGGAGATTGGGCTTGCGCGGCGGCTCCGGGAGACGCGCCTTCGCGCCCTCCGGGCCAGTGACGAGCGTCGGCTTGTCGGTCGAAAAGGTAATCTCGAGTTCGGGATGGCGCGCGAGCGCGCGCGTGCACGACGCGAGCGAACGCTTAAACGGCTCGTTCGGCGCGTCGGCCTTGGTCACGGGCTTGCGGTTGGTCGGCTTGACGTCGACGGTGGACATACGGGCCTTCTGACGGAGGGCGCATTCTGGGAGGCGCGTGGCAGGCTTGTCTATAGGCTTTGCGCTTGGCCGGCGGCAAGGCGATCGGGTGAACGCGGCGCAAACGCTGTGGTTCCCATTGTGATATTAGAGTTGCTTATCTACCTCCTCCCACAGAGGGTCCGTCGATGACCAGGGTCGTCTGGCCAGAACAAAACGCCAAAGCTCGCAGCCGCGTTTCGGCGCCTGCGCGACCAGGCCTGAAGGATCTGCTGCTTTCCGACGAAGCGCGTACCGACGAACTCGTCGTTGCGCCCCGCGGCAGCGCACGGCCCGTGGCCATTGACCCGCCTGAAATGGGACATAAATCTCCATCGAGAAGGGGCATTTCATGAACGCGCCTGTCTTACCCGGCTCGGAGCTCAGCATTCCCGCTGAATTCCAAGCCTGCTTCGCCGCGCAGCGCGCAGCCTTTTTCAAGGCGCAGGAGCCTTCGCATGCGGAGCGGCTCGCCGATCTCAAGATGCTTGCGCGCCTGGTGAAGGACAATCAGGCAGCGATCGTGGCGGCGATCAACGCCGACTACGGCAACCGCAGCACGTTCGAGACGACGTTCGGCGAAGTCTTTCAGGTGCTCGACGGCGCCCACGACGCGACGAAGCGCCTCAAGGGCTGGATGAAGCCTCGCCGCCGAAGCGTCGATCGTCTGACGTTTCCCGGCGCCAGCAACCGCGTGATCCCGCAGCCGCTCGGGGTTGTGGGCGTCATCGTGCCGTGGAACTTTCCGCTTCAGCTGAGCTTCTCGCCGCTGGTCAGCATCTTCGCCGCCGGCAACCGCGCCATGGTCAAGATGTCGGAGAATTCGCAGCATCTTGCCGAATTGCTAGTCGGGATCGGGCCGAAATATTTTGCCGCCGACAAGCTCGCCTTCTTCGCCGACGGCGGCGGCCGCGGGCCGGCGTTCTCGTCGCTGCCGTTCGACCACCTGATCTTCACCGGCTCCGGCGGAACAGGCCGCGCGGTGATGGCCAACGCCGCGCGCAACCTTACCCCGGTGACGCTCGAACTCGGCGGCAAGTCGCCTGCGGTCGTGGCGCCGGACTTCCCGGTCAGGACGGCCGCGGAGCGGATTTTGTGGGCGAAGACTTTCAACGCGGGCCAGGTCTGTCTTGCGGTCGACCATGTGTTTCTGCCGCGCGGCGCGGAGACCGAGTTCATCGCCGAGTGCCGGCGGCTGTTTACGAAGCGCTATCCGGACGTCAATGGTCCGGACTTCACCTCGATCATCGACCAGCGGTCTTATGACCGGCTCGGCGCCGCGCTCGAAGACGCGCGGACGAAGGGCGCGACGCTGATCAATCTCGCAGAAGGGCAGACCCCGGACGCCGCGAAGCGCAAGTTCCCGCCGCATCTCGTTCTGAACCCGACCGCCGATATGGAGCTGATGCGGCGCGAGATCTTCGGCCCGATCCTGCCGGTCCAGCTATACGACGAGCCGCAGGAGGTGGTCGACGCGATCAATGCGGGCGACCGGCCGCTCGCCATCTATCCCTTCACCAACAACGCCGAGACGCGCGACTTTTACATCGCGCGCACTCGCTCCGGCGGCGTATCTGTCAATGACGCCATTATGCACATCGCCCAGCATGACCTGCCCTTCGGCGGGGTCGGGGCAAGCGGCATGGGGCACTATCACGGGCGCGAAGGCTTCGACACCTTCTCGAAGCTTCGTCCGGTGTTCCAGCAGGGGCGGATGTCGGCGGTCCAGATGATGTTCCAGCCGCCCTACACCGGGTTTTCCCGGCGCGTGCTCGACTTCATGATCCGCCTCAAGAGCTGAGCGCGCCTTCCGGGCTGGTCGAGTTCCCCTACATCCCGGGTACAGGCATGATCTCGATCACTTCCACCCAGGCGCCGGGCATTTGCAGATGCGGATGGTCCTTGCCGAACATCTTCGTCGCCGCGTCGGCCGAGTCCGCTTGCACGACCGAATAGCCGCCGACGTCGTTCTTCGTGTCCGAGGCGCCTTTCGAGTCGACCCGTTTTGTTTTCCCGAGCGGCGCTCCGCCGTCGACGAGAGCCGCCTTGTGGTCGCCCATCCACTTCATCCACGCCTCCATCCCTTTCTTTTGCTGCTCGGGTGTGGCGTTTCGCATCATCGTCTCAAACGCGGCAGTGTCGGCCATATAGAGGACCAGGTACTTCTTCATCTCTTCTTCCTCCTGTTGCGAAATTAGCCGCCGTACCCTCGCCAGCGGTCGAGCGACCACGGGCCGGGGCCGAGCACAGCCAGCGCCAGGAAGCCTCCGGCGATCGCGATGTTCTTCTGCACTTCGATCATCTCGCCCGCGCGCCAATGTATGAGGAGCGCGGTCAAAAGACAAAAGCCGCAAAGGGCGACCGCCGCCCAGCGGAGTTTCAGGCCGAAGAGCACGAGGAGCCCGCCGCCGAGCTCGGTCAGAATCACGAGGGGCAGGAGCCGCGGATCGACGCCGTTCGACTGCATATAGTCGGCAGTCCCGGCATAGTCGGCGATCGCGCCCGCGCCGTCGATCATGAAAATTGCGGCCAGCATGGCGCGCGCGACGAGCGCCAGCGGACCGCTTAGGCGCGCCAGGAAGGCAAGCTCCCAGTCGAACGCACGATCGGCGGCCGGCCGGGCGCTACCCGTCGTGGCGCGAGGGTTCGTCATTTGCGCCTTGCTTTCGCGGAAGCGAAGCTAAAGCGCGTTCGCCTTTTGCAGCGCGTCGGCGAGATCCGCGTAGTATTCGCAGTCTTTCGATCCGCAGAGCTTCTCGATGGTCGCGAGCTGATCCTTGGCGAGATCGTATTTGCCCTGGATCACATAGGCTTCGCCGAGATACTCGCGCACCTGCGGGTAAGCCGGGTCGAGGGCGACCGATTTCAGATAGTAGCTGATCCCTTCGTCCGTCCGTCCCAGCTTGCGGGTGGCGTAGCCGCGGTAGTTGAGCGCGCGCGGCGTGTTGGGGTTGTCGAGCATGTCGAGGACGTCGAGCGCCTCCTGATAGCGCGCGGCCTTGGCGAGCGCATAGGCGTATTCGGTGAGTTCGGGATCGGGCAGCACGCCGCTGTGCTTGGTCAGGCACTTATGCTGCTTTGCATCCCAAACCTGGCCAGGGTCGCAGGTCGTGAGGTCGGACTTTTTGGCTTTGGTCGAGGCGCCGGTCCCTGTGCCGGCTCCGCTGTCGGCTGGCCCGCCGCTGTCGCTCCCGCCGCCGGATGCGAAAGCCGCGGGCGACGCGATGGCGAGGCCGGCGGCGAGGAATCCCGTGAGAAGCGCCGACGCAGGACTGCCTTTGCCGGCGCGATGGAATGACGTGGACGTGCGCATTGCGGGGACCTTTCCTTCGGGATGAGTTGCCAGGAAAACACGTAGCCTTGAAAATTATTCGAAGCGGGCTCTTCGCTCCGGGTTCCGCCTCATGCTCTAATGGTCCAATGAGCGAAGCGAGCCGACGCGAAGTGCGGGCGGGTCTCGAGCCTTGCCTGGCGCGACTGTGGCGCTACGCGCTGATTTTGTCCAGAGCAAGGGACACCGCCGACGACCTCGTGCAGGCGACCTGCTTGCGCGCCATCGAGCGCGCGGACCAGTTCGACCCGGGCACGCGGCTCGACCGCTGGCTGTTCGCCATCCTGCGGTCGATCTGGCTGAACGAGATCCGGGCGCGAAAAATACGTGAGGGGGGCGGGTTTGTAGACGCCGACGATGCGCTGTCGATCGACGGGGCGCACGCGATCGAAACGAATATTCTCGCCGGCCAGGTGTTGAAAGAGATCGGCCGGTTGCCGGAGGCGCAGCGGGAGACCGTGTTGCTCGTCTATGCTGAAGGTTACTCATACGCCGAGGCGGCGGGGGCGCTCGGGATTCCGATCGGCACGGTCATGAGCCGCCTGGCGACGGCCCGGTCGGCGCTGGCGAATTTGAAATAGGGCGTTCGGGCAAGAATGACAGACGAAGACCAAGAGCTTGTCGCACTGATCGACAACGAACTCGATGAGGAAAGAAAGACCCGCCTGCTCGCGCGCCTCGCGGAGGATCCGGCCTTGCGCGCGCGCTACGAAGCCCTGCGAGACGCGGGCGCCCCGATCGGCGCCGCCTTCGACACGCTGCTCGCGCAGGCGCCGGTCACTCGCCTCAGCGCCGCCCTTCCGCCCGAAACCGCGGTTCGCCCTGGGCCGGGACGATTTACCGGGACGGCTTTCCGGCAGCTCGCGGCGGCCTTCGTGCTCGGCCTCCTGGCGGCGGGCGTCGCGGGCTGGCTCGCATTCGGGCGCCCGGGGAGCGACGACGACGATTGGCGCGCGGCGGTCGTCGACTACATGAAGCTCTATACCAACGACACCTTTGCCTTCATCAGCCCCGACCGGCAGGCGGGGGCGTTCGAGCTGAGCGCAGTGGCCAAGAAAGTCGGCGCGGATCTCACGCCGGAGCGTGTGACGTTGCCGGGGCTCGATTTCAAAGTCGCCTTCAACCTGGCCTACGACGGCAAGCCGCTGGGCGAGATCGCCTATGTCGACTCGACCGGCGCCCCGGTCCTCTTTTGCGTCACCGCCAATGGCGAGGCCGACGAGCCTCTGCGCTCCGAAAAGCGCGATGAGTTCTCGCTGGCCTCCTGGTCCCGCAACGGGCGGAGCTATCTGGTGATCGGCCGCCTGCCGGAGGGGCGCGTCGCCGAGTTCGCGCAAACCCTGGTCACGCGATTTTGACTCCCGTCCCTGACGTGGACGACCGAATAAAGCCTCCGCCAGGCCTGTTGTCGGTGAAAGACGATCGTGGAGACGGCTCATGATGCTTGACACGCTCTTTCGATACGCCCGGTTCGCCTATGCGGCCGCTGTGCTCGCCGCCATGCCGGCGCCGGCGCTCGCCGCAACCAACTGGAAGATCGATCCATCCCGCACGCAGATTGCGTTTGCGATCGATGCGATCGGCTATCCGCGCACCGAAGGCCATTTCCGGCGCTTCGAAGGGCGCATCTCGGTCGACTTCGAGCGGCCGGAGAAGAGCAGCGTCGCCTTTCACGTGCAGTCGGGCTCGGTCGACGTCGGCTCCTCTTCGTTCAGCGACTATCTGCGCTCGGCGGCGTTTCTGGACGCGGACCGCTTCCCTACGATCGATTTCGTTTCGACCTCGGTTCAGCGCGTCAACGACCACATGGTGCGCGTATCCGGCGACTTGACGCTGCTCGGCGTGACGAAGCCGCTCAGCGTCGATGTCGCTGTCACCCGCGATGCCGGCGGTGGAAGACAGCGCCTCGAATTCCAGGCCGAGACGCACATCGACCGCCTCGAATTCGGCATGAACTCAGGCTTCCCGCTCGTCTCTCGCGATGTCCAGCTCGTGATTTCGAGCGGGGCCAGCGACCTTTGACCGTGAGCCTCAGTCCGGCGCGCTGGAATGGGCTCGCGATCGCACTGCACTGGCTTGCCGCCGCCTTGATCCTCTTCCTCCTCGCCGAGGGCTGGACCATGATTCACGCGGGGCTCAGCGCGGCGACGACCTTCGATCTCTATCAGCTGCATAAATCGTTCGCCTTCGTCGTGCTTGCACTGACCGCGGCGCGCCTTGCGGCGCGCGCCGCGTTCACGGCGCCGGCCGCTGCGACCGGGCCCTCATGGGAGCAGCGGCTAGCCGCCCTCGTCCAGGCGTCTCTCTACGCGCTGACCCTCGGCGCCATTCTCGCGGGCTGGCTCGTCGTCTCCGCGTCGCCGCTGCCGATCCCGACAAAGTTCTTCGATCTTTTCGTCATCCCCAACATCGCTCGCGCGGACAATGCGGTGTTTGCTGGCGCGCGCTTCGCCCACGCGCTCATGGCCTACGCCATCGCCGGCCTCGTCGCGCTGCATGTCGCCGGCGCGGTGAAACACCACTGGATCGATCGCGACGACGTGCTCGCGCGCATGCTGCCGCGGCGGCGGTAAGGGAGCCGGAGCGTCGCGCCCAAGGCGCGACGGATGAGGGTGGTCCAGGCCAGCTGCTTGCAATCCTTGCGGCGGCCATTATAGTAGGCAATCTAACTACATTTGTGGAGGCTCTCGTGGAGGAAGCGGTTTCGGCTGCTGAGGCCAACCGGAGGTTTTCGCTCCTCTTGCGTGGGGTTCGGGAGGGGCGCAGCTACGTCGTGACCAGCCACGGCAAGCCCGTCGCGCGGCTCATTCCCGCCGGCAAGCACGACGGGGTGGCGAGAAGCGCGCGCGCGACGCTGCTGTCGCGCCTTGAAACGCAGCCCGTCATGAATGCGCCGCGATGGACGCGCGACGAGCTCTACGAGGACGATCGGTGAGGGTTGCGCTCGATACGAACGTGCTCGCCTACGCGGAAGGGATTAACGGAGCCGAGCGGCGTGACGCTGCGCTCGCCCTCATTCGGCGACTGCCGCAGGAGGCAGCGGTCGTGCCGGCGCAGGTTCTCGGCGAGCTTTTCAATGTGCTTGTTCGCAAAGGCGGAAAGTCACGCGGCGACGCTCGCGACGCTCTATTGAGCTGGCGCGATACGGCGCCCGTTGCCGAAACATCGCCCGAAGCGATGCTGGCGGCGGCCGATCTCGCGACGGACCATCAACTGGGCATATGGGATGCGGTCATCCTCTCGGTCGCCGCGCAATCGGGCTGCCGACTGCTGTTGTCCGAGGACCTTCCGGAAGGCTTCACCTGGGCCGGCGTGACGGTGGTCAATCCCTTCGCCTCGCCGCAGCACGCCCTGCTGCAGGCGCTCTTGGAGGAGGATGACGAATGATACGACGCCGAGAGAAGGAGGACAGCGCGTTTACGGTATGGGCGTCATCCAATTTGGGAAGCCATTCGGCGCCCAGAGATAAGGCGGATAGTCAGGCTCAACTTTATATCTGCTGAAACAGCTTTTCTCCAGAATAGCGCCTAAATCGACGCCGTTGATGACAGTCCCCTTCGATATGAAGACGCCAGGACCGACTTCGACAGCCGGTCCAAAAGGTCTGGCAGTCCTGGTCAGCCAGGTCCCATCGTCGAAATGTTGAGCCGCTTCGCATCCTTTCACCACGAGGATATGAGCGGACGACGACGATGAAGCAGCCGCCGCCGCCAGAGATAGCGCCGCAAGCCAGCGCGCCAACTGAAAAAACCGGTCCACCGCAGCCCCCGAACCACGTCGCAGACAAAGAAGTACTCTCTCTCTACCGCTTGGCCGCCCCATGGGCAAGGCGCTGACGGCGGCGCCCGGCGCGCATCGAGGCGCGCGGCGATATTGACCCCGTCGCCCATCAGGTCGCCGTCGCTCTCCTCGACCACCTCGCCGATCCGCCTCCGCAATCGCAAATCCGAAATTGAAAACGGAAAAGGCGGTGACCGTATTGCGTAATGTTTTGAGTTAACAATGTAATTTCAACATCTTGACGGTTTGTTAAGGTTTCCCAGTCTTAGCCTTGCCTGAGGGAAAGTAGGTCAGGGGATATACTGAACGCTGTCTGAGGGGGAGCGAAACGCGACAAGGACAATCCGATGCAGGATTTGATTCAAAACTATGTAAGCGATTTGAAAAAACTCCGCGAGGCGTTCCATGACGAGCTGGCGGCCACAGCGGAAGAGCTGTCAAAGGCGATGGGCGTCTACGCTCGTCGCAGCGACGCTGCGCTGGCGTCGTTCATGGAGAAAGCTTCCGCTCGCGGGTTGGAGCTCGAAGTGTCGGCGACGGCGAGACTCAGCCAGTTTTGCGGTCTTCCGGCAGACGGCAGTCTGACAGACGTCGATGACAAACCGCCCGGGCATGCCCCAGCAAATGCGAGTGTGTTCAGAATCGCAGCCGTTGCAGAGCCGGCGGTCGCGGATGATCAGGATCACGACCGCGACAGCAATCACAAGCCGCAGTCGGCGGCCCGATCACACCGGGCTTACCGGGAGAGGCTCCTGAGGCCGTTCACCTCCAGCTTCAGGAGGAACAGGTCGAAACTGCGTTCTTGACGAAGTCTCCGGTGAGCTAGAAGCCGGACGGATTCAATCCTGCGGCAGCGCGGATCCCCTCCGCCGCCACATCCCATCCGACCTCCTGGCGGCATAACAATATCGCCGCCAATGCCCGGAACGCCGACGCTCATGCGACAGTGGCGAACGCCATGGCGCTGGGCGAGGCTCCAACGACGATGGGGCTCCCGGGATGGTCGTTCGACGTGCGGATGGGGAGCAGCAAGTTCGCGCCGCCGGTCACGTAGAGCGTCTTGCCGTTCGGAGCAAGCGCAAGGGTGAACGGATTCACCGGGACGGGGATGGGCGGGCCAGCCGAATTCGTCGCCACCCGGATCGGCGTCACGCTGGCGCCGCCACTGTTGAGAACGTAGAGCGTCCGCCCGTTGGGGGTGATCGCCATGTCGAAGGGCAGGTGGCCCACCGGGATTGCGGGCAGAGCGGTGTTGGTCGCCGTCCGAATGGGGGTCACCGTGTCATCGTTTTGATTGGATACGTAGGCCATCCTGCCATTCGGGGTGACGACGATCGCAGCGGGTCCATTGCCGACAGGAATCGGCGGCCCTGCCGTGTTCGTCCGAATCTCGATCGGCGTCACAGTTCCATCGCCAAAGGCGCCGACATAGAGCGTCTTGCCGTCGGGGGTGATGGCGACAGAGTTGGGGAACCCGCCGACCGGGATGGCTGGCCTGGCGGTGTTGGTCGATACCCGGATGGGCGTGACTGTATTGTCTGTGTCGTTCACGACGTAGACGGTCCTGCCGTTCGGCGTGATCGCAACCCGGGTCGGCGTCGCGCCGACCGGGATGTCGGGCAAGGCGCTCATGGTGCGCACGCGGATTGGCGTCACTGAGGCCGAACCGCTGTTGCAGACGTAGAGCGTTCGGCCGTTGGGAGTCATGACCAGGGCGAAGGGTTGGCTTCCGACCGGTATGGGGGCGAGGGCCGCATTGTCGGCCGTGCGGATCGGAATCACCGCCTTCAGGCTGATAATGGGGACATAGACCGTCTTCCCGTTCGGCGTCGCCGCGATCGATTGCCCGCCCTTCGCGAGCACGATGGGCGGCCCTGCAGTGTGGGTCGCCGTATCCACCGGCGTAATCACCGTGGGGCTGCCGCCCGAGCCGGAAACCACATAGGCGATCACAGCGACCATCCCGACCTCCTGAACTGTTGGCAAAAGCACAGCGCGTCCGGGAGCGCCGTGACCGCGGTCACAGTTTCGATGCCGAGAAGGTCGGCAAGGCGCGATTTTCGCGATCTTCAGAGCAGCCCAAAGCAGCCCTTAAAGCCCTCGGCGGAGGCGCAGCCGGTGCATGAAGTGGGCGGTCCCGTGATGGCTCCTCGGGTCGGAGGCGCGAGCCAGCGTGGTTCGCCGTGGCGCTATGATGCAACGGTTCATTTTTGCCGACCGCCTTGCGAAGGACGGGAAGGAGGCGCCATGCCAAAAACGATCGCGGTATTGGGCTCTGCTCTATTCTTCGTCGTCGCGCCCTTGGTGCTGGCGGGGTTCGTCCCATGGTGGATCACACATTGGGAGTTCGGGCCGGCTTTTTCCGGCTTTGAACTGACCCGCGCCATCGGACTTATGCTGATCATTGCCGGAGTGCCCGGAGTTGTGGATTCATTTGCCCGTTTTGCGCTGGAGGGGCTGGGGACGCCCGCCCCGATCGCGCCGCCACAAAAGCTCGTAGTGACTGGCCTTTATCGCTACGTGCGAAATCCGATCTACATCGCGGTCGTCGCGGTCATTTTTGGTCAGGCCCTTTTGTTTGGTGACTGGCGTCTCCTCTGGTACGGCGCGCTACTCTGGCTTTTTTTTCATGTCTGGGTGGTGATGATCGAAGAACCGACGCTCAAGCAAACATTTGGCACGGAGTACGAGAGCTTTCGGACTAATGTGCCGCGCTGGATTCCGCGGTTGACGCCATGGCGAGCCCCGTAACGCGAGCATCATGACGACGGGCGCTGCCTTCGCCCCTCGGACACGAGGCGTCGCGTCAAAGGCGCGACGGATGAGGGCGGTCGAGCAAGGCGCTCCCTCCCTCATCCGGCCACGCAGCGCGCGGCCGCCCGGGCCAGCTGTCATCCCCGCGAAAGCGGGGATCCAGAGAACAGCCGCGAACTTCTGCCGTCTAAGCTCCTCCCCGCGACAGACTAGCGGCTATGATCCGGATGCCCGCCTCCGCGGGCATGATAGCGAGAAGATGGTCGAGCGCCGCACCAGCGTCACCATCATGGCGAGCCGGCGCAACGGTACGCTTTACGTCGGTATGACGAACCATCTGGCCGCGCGCGCCTTCCAACACCGCAGTGGCGTCGGCTCGCAATTCACCGCGAAATATGGGGTCAAGATGCTGGTCTGGTACGAGCACTACGGCCAAGTCAATGACGCGATCGCGCGAGAGAAGCAGCTGAAGACGTGGGAGCGACGATGGAAGCTCGACCTGATCGAGCGTTTCAATCCAAATTGGGCGGTTCTCTATGAAACGCTGAACTGCTGACCCGCAATAAACAGGACGCGTCTGCAGCGGCGGTCTGGATGCCCGCTTTCGCGGGCATGACAATGGCGGCTGTCGCGGTCAAGTGCCCGGCTGTCCCCCGCGCGACCCCGACTGTCATCCCCGCGAAAGCGGGGATCCGGAGCCGACACGACTGCGGCCGCCTGACGCCCGCGCATCGATACAAACCCCGCGGTGAGCCGGTTGCGCCCTGGCGAGCGCCAGCGCGAGTCCGGCCGGGTCGTCCGGCGTCAGGATCGGATGGACGGGGGTTGGGCGTCAGGCAATAAGCTTAAGCAGGCGACGCCGAAGCGGCGGCGCGATTCCGCCAGCCAGTCCTTGTAAGGCGACCTGCTACGCCCGTTTTCTTGAGGCCACTGGCGCGGGCTTAGCCTTCGCCGCCTTGCGCCGGACGGCCAGCCGCTTGGCATCGGCCGCGTGCTCGTGCAGCGCCTCGAATTTGGCGAACCATTCGTCACGTGGGCTGGCGTTGGCGAGCACGTCGTATTCCGACAGGTCCGCGGTCTCGACAAACCGTTCCGCTTCCGCGTCGGACTTGAACTTGGGAACGGGTTTTAAAGTCTTGGCGGGGGCCATTTACGGACTTCCTCTGCGCGAGCATATCGCGCGCTGACTGGCCGGATCAACCATTGACCATATGCGCGGCGAATTGTGAAGACAACGAATATCGGTTCGCCCTTTGAGCTCACGCCCATGGCCCGATAACGCTTCTCCGTCAATTTCGGATCGTCGGCGAAAGCGGTATCCCGCCGTTTGAACAACGCTTCAATCTCCGCAATGGGAAGGCGCGCCTCACACTTGGCGCGGTTGTTCTGATCCCAATCGAATTTCAGCTTCCTCGGAGCGCGGGGAACAGGAGTCGCCGTCACAGCCACGCGCGCCAGCCTGTTCGATGGCGGCCCTTTCCGGGTCGCCTTCCGCTCTCCTTTGTCAGTCACTCAAGTCGCGCCCGTATTCGAAATCCGTCTGCCGGCCCGGATTACGGTAACCGGTGCGCCCTGGCCAGCGCGAGCGCGAGTCCTGCCGGGTCGTCCGGCGTCAGGATCGGATGGACGGGGGTTGGGCGTCAGGCAAAAAGCTTAAGCTAGGCGACGCCGAAGCGGCGGCGCGATTCCGCCAGCCGGTCCTTCTTAAAGACGATAGTCCTCGGGCTCGAGACTATTGTCTCGGCGCGATCGCCGCGCTTATGTCACATGATGAGGCACGCCGGGCGCCACGATGCGGGCTACGCGGATGATAGGACAGCGGCGCAGGGCCCAACAAAAAGGTAAAGGCGGGCGTGTCACCGTAATTCCAAAGAGTTAAGACCGCTTGATACCATCACACTTTATCGAGTTTTATGCTAGGGCAATTGCCGCGGCCAAAACGGCTTTGAGCATCTGTCTCCTTCTTTGAACGCCTCGAGCGAGTTCAGTTTTTTGCGTCCCAGACGTGGAAGCTGGAGCCAGGCGAGCCTCTTTACAAGTTACCCGATATCGTTAAGTTGCGTGAGGCAAGATATTGTTCCGGCTGCCATATTTTCCATTGGTGCGGTATGGCCAGATATGAAGACGCATTGGGCGCGCTCAATCCGTTTCGGATCGAGTTGCATATAAGACAATTCGGCGAGCTCGAACGGCTCATGGCGACGGCCCATCGCCGTCCCGTTTCTTCGCCGCATCTGTTGTCTGCCTTTTTGACTCACGGCGCATCCCGCGCTTTCGCGACGCCCCTGACGAATGTTCATGCCACGGGCGTCGGGGTTCGCGTTCGTCGCGGCAGGGTGAAACGCGACGAATTCGTTCTCAAGGTATATGTGTTTCAGAAGTTGCGGCTTGGAGACGCTACCCCCGGGCTCACGAAGAATTTCAATGGGGTCGAAATCGACGTCGTACAACTACCGGTCCAGTGGGCGTTCGGCCGAAAGCCGCGGCCTGTGAGAGGTCGCGCGCGAGTTGCGCAAGACGCCCCAGAATCAGGCAATGATGGAAGCGCAAATGTGCAGACTGACCGGTCTCGGCCCATCAGCGGAGGGGCGTCGGTTTCGCCCGAAGGCGCGCGTTACATCGGCACTCTGGGCTGCTTTGTGAAGAGCGTCTCGGCCGGCGCGACCCAAATCTTCGCTTTGAGCAACAATCATGTTTTCGCCGACCTCGATGCGCTCACGTTTGGAACGCCGATTGTCCAGCCTGCCCTTTCAACTTC
The DNA here is from genome assembly GCA_963787135.1 of uncultured Alphaproteobacteria bacterium. Taxonomy (GTDB): domain Bacteria; phylum Pseudomonadota; class Alphaproteobacteria; order Rhizobiales; family Beijerinckiaceae; genus Roseiarcus. Next base: position 56,941 of record CAWBBW010000038.1, read on the forward strand.
GAACGCCGATGTATTCGCCAGCTTCAGCAATTTTGTTCCGATACAAGTCCAGTCGACCCGCTTGGGGCAACCGAACAATTTGTTCGACGCGGCTATTGCTCAGGTCTCTGATCCAAGCCAAATCACTCAGGGTAGTATTGTGGGTATAAACAATTACGATCCCACCCTTGATGCCCCCTTGCCCTCAATGGAGGTCATAAAATCCGGACGCGCGACCGGTGTGACGACCGGGCTGATAACAGGGATTCACGTTAGCAACGTGCAGATTAACTATACTCCTGGAGAGCCTCAACCATTGCTAGCGACTTTTGACGACACGATCCAAATCACAGGCGACGGACAGCAACCTTTCAGCTCTCCTGGCGATTCCGGATCAGTGATCTTGAACAAGAACAGTCAACTCGCTCACTGAGACCGAGGTCGAGCAGGACGCCAAGCGCTTCCTGCTGCGCTCCGCTCCGCGCCTGGCCGCAAGCCTCGCGCTTTCCGCCCTCGGCGTCGCCCTGCCGCCGACGCTGCGCCAGATCACAGGCGCCTGACCCACAGCCGAAACCAGTAATGTAGTGCCACGCCATCACCGCGACGCGCTTTTGTGTTTGCGGTCAATGACTTGGCTTTTCGCACTGTCGAAGATCAGTCAAAGCAACGCAGTTGATCGCACTCCCGACATTGCGACGAAGCTTATTAACGCGGGAGCGGACCTCGCGGTCGCAGGCGCCCGCAACTTAACCGTCGCTGGAATTGGAGACTTCATCGATCTGCACTTCGACCCTTTCGATCCGAACGACCTGAAGCGCGCAGATCGAGCGCTGAGGCGTTTTGGATATTGCGTTTACATTGATCGGGAGAGTTTCGACGCCCGTCGTCACACCGGTCAAAGCTGGTGCTCGAGCGACTTTCCCGAATACAGGTCGCCGCTCGCGTTCGTCGCCGACGCTCCGGTCCCTCCCGAGGCGGGGCAGCAGAGCGTTCTCTATGAAATCCTGATGACCTATAAGTTGGTGGTGATGAAAAAGGCCGATCCGTCGGGCGCGGGCGGCTGGGCCTTGAGCAGGACGATGCAAATCGATATGCCAAACCGATCGCCCACCTTTTCCATCGGCATCGACAGGGCTATGTTCACGAGCCGGGGAACGACGCTGTCCTTCAACAGCGGCATGCTGACCGACGTTACCGTCGACAAAAAGAGCGAACTCGTGGGCTTCGTGCAAATTCCGCTCGCAATCGCGAACGCCGTCGCGAACGTCCCTGCGCAGATCGTTCAGCTCAAGATCGTTGACACGAACAATCAAGCCGCCTTGATCGACGCCAACGATAAGCTGATCAAGAGTCTAGAGAGCCTTCAGGCTGACACCAAAGCGGCGGACGCGGAAGCTGTGGCCGGCCGTTCTCTGACGGAGACGGGTAGGGTCAATTCCGCCTATCTTCGCTGCCTCGACGCCTTCGGGCCGCCGGACCTTTGCCGCGCGATGTTGAGCGGCGGTTCCCAATGAGGCGCGCGGCGTTGACGGCGCTGCTGGCGGCTTTGTTGGCAGGGACCGATGCGGCCGGGGCCGAGTTCCAAAGGCGTTCAAATTTGGCGACCGCAACGTCCTCCCCAGCGAGGCGGGTCTTTTCCTCAAGCGAAAGTTGACCCAAGCGAGCGGCGGCGCAAACGCTCAGATACAGGGCGTCGACGCGGGGCCCGCGCCAAGCGTTTTTCCAGCTTGTCGTGGAGATCCGCTATCAATCGCGTGCGGGGGAAGGTTTTTGCACGGGCGTCTTTGTCGGCCGGCATCAGGTCCTGACGGCCGGCCACTGTGGCTGCGGCATTCCCGGCTCGTATGAGGTCCGGGTCACGCAGGATACCGGGAACGTCGAAACCTACCCGGTGGCCTCCGTTGAAATGTTCGATTCCCGCGTTTGCGCCGGATACGACAAGTCTGCGCGCGATCTCGCACTGCTGTTAACAAACTCCGATTTCCCATGTGGCGATGGCAAGGGGGGCAGCTCAATTGGTCAGTACAACGAACCGTGCCTTCTCCCGACCGCCGAGCGTGAAGTCTGGGCCGAAGCAAACTTGAAACCCAAGTCGGTGTGGGAACTGGCCAATCGGCTGCGACCCGGCGAGACTGTTACAGCGGTCGGCTACGGAGTAGACAACGCCGGCTTGCACGGCCGACGGTTGATGGTTCCGATTCCGATCGCCTCCGTGGATTGCGCCGACGGACAGTTTCCATACATCTGCGCGCCCTTCGCCGAGATTTTGCTTGCCGATCCGACAGGCCGTGCCGACGACACTTGCGAAGGCGACAGCGGCGGCCCCGTTTACATATTTGACGGCAAACAAAGTCTGCAACTGATGGCGATCGTGTCCCGCCCCGCGCCCTTCGCCCAAGGAGCGCACGACTGCGGAGGGGGGGAATCTATGAATTGCTGGGTCGGAAATCCGTGGAAGACTGGCTGGCGGCCCTCGGCGTTCCCGACCCCACAATTCGGTTTTCCCCATAGCAGGGCGGTGGCCGGCGTGCGCCGGCGACCATCCAGATCGTTGGGTGCAATCTCGTATCAGGCAAAATCGACCATGCGCGCTGGCCGTCTTTACTTTCAGACCGGCAAAATCTGAAAATAGCGGCACACGCCGCCGAGATCGCACGCCGTCGTAGACTGCTCGCAGCCGCCGATCAAGAGACCGACCGGCCTGCCAGATCGGCGATGACGTCGGGCCACGACGCGCGAGCGCCATTGTTCGCGGCGGCGAGGCGGTCTTCCAACTCCTTCTTCACCACCAGCGCCAGGAAGCTGCAGGCGACATGGCCGCGGATCGTCTCGTCGAGCTTGTGATAGATCGGCCGCGTCTCGAACAGACTTTTCGTGGTTCGGAACGCCCGCTCCACGGTCCACAATTGTTTGTAGACGAGCATCGCTTCGATCGGCGACAGCGAGGCGTTGGTCCGCAGCACGAACACGCCGTCGAATTTGGCGTCCTCCACGACCTTGGCGCGATCGATGGAAAAACCATCGCCATGTAGGTTGGCGAGGAAGCGGCGAAAACCCTTGTTGCCGACCAGGCTTTTCACGCCGTTCTGCAACTGCCGCTCCAGCGCGGCGACGATCGCGGCGCGGTCGGCTGCGTCTTTCTTCATCTGATTGAGATTGCGGCAGACGATGTAGCGCCGGCCGGCGAGCGCGACCGCCTTGGCCTCGTAGTCGACCTCGTCGCCGCGCTTCATGAGAACGTAGGGAACGAATGGGGCGGGGTCGTCGAGCGCGAGTTCGCGCACCAGCTTGTCGGTGCGCTCGCGCACACCCAGCACATAGAGCAGCCTTCGCGCTTCGAGTTCGGCGATCGTCTCGGCGCTGATCATGCCACGATCGGCGACGACGCAGACGCGGTTGATGCGAAAGCGCCGCTGCAAGCGATCGATCGTCGGGATGAGGCTGCCGACATCGGCGGTGTTGCCCGGCCACATCTGCGTACACACCGGCCGTCCGTCGCCGTCGAGGAGCACGGCCAGGATCATCTGGTTCAAGTCCGGTCGGTGGTCTTTGGAGAACCCGCGCTGTCCAAGCGTCTGACCGCCCGCGCCCTCGAAATAGAGGCTCGTCGTATCCATGAACACGACGTCGAGCGTGGTCAGCAGGTCGCGCCGACAGGCGAACAACTCCTCCTCCAGAACGTCCTTCACGCAGCGCCGCGCGAACGGCGTCGCGCCGTCGCCGTCGATGCGATAATCCTCGCGCCAGCGGTCCGCAGCGCGATCCGACCCGCCGCCGAACAAACGATGCAGCACGGTTAGAAACGCCGCGCGCTCCAGCGAGAACTCATGCCCGCGTTTGCTCGCCAGGCGCTCGATCACGCCCCGGCAGCCCGTCTCCTCCCACACCCGCTCGAAGGCGAGCGCCGGCCCGATGCGCCGGGTCGAGACAACCGTCGCCTCGCCGCGGTCGAGCGCGTCGAGCACAATCGCCTTGTCGGCAAAGCGCGCCCCCGAGCGCAACAGCCGCTCCAACTGCCCGCTCTCCTGCAGATCCTCAATCCGCCCCAACGTCGCGATCACCTGCTGGCGCACCGCTGCGCCTTCGCGTCGGCTTTCGACGATTTGCAGATAGGCGCGGCCTGCCGAGGTCTTCCTGCGAAAATACATGGCGGGGAACCGAGAGCCAACTCAATCGTGGTGCGCACAGTATCGCCGTCGATTCCAACACAATCAATATAAATCAGCTCAAAACGTGGCACTACAATATCGCGATTTCTGCTCATCGCCCTCAATAATATCAATAACTTGCACGCGCCCGGCCGCCGCAACTGTAAAAGATCAGTTTGAATCTTCGACAACAGGCCATTCGCGTCATGCTGGACGAGAAGACCGTCATCGGAGGTCCAGGATGCAAGATAGTCGAGGCAGGCCGACGCGGTGCGGTCGGCGACATATTCGGGCGCCAGCGTATCCATCGTGATTTGCGCTGGTGGCGGCGCCGCTGCGGTAGTCGCCGCAATCGGCGCAATGTGCAAATGTACTAGCCCTTTTGGCAAGTAATATTGGCCAAACTGAGAATGGCATGCAAGGTTCTGACCATATCCGTCCCTTTGCCCGGGCGTCGCTTTTCAGCATTGTCGAACAGGACGAGCATAGGACGGCCACGACGATCAAATGGGTCAAGCGTCTAAACTCACCCGCAAAGCTGAATGTCTCAATCATTTTTGGGCGCATCATGGTCAATTTTTTTGCGGCGGAGTTTGCGACGACGGGGTTTGCGACGACGGAGGTTGCGATGACGGAGGTTGCGCCGGCGGAGTTTGCGATGGAAGCCTGTGCGCACACGCCGGTAACATACGCCCCGAAGTCAGTGTCATTATTGGCGGCGACAGGCGCGCTTGTGACGTCTCTTGTCGGCGCGATATCCGCAACCAGTTTCGACGGTGGGGTTCCAAGCGCGTTCAATACGTTTGTTGCATCGGATGGACTTGGCGCCGTAGCGCTCGCTTTGGTTTTTGAGTTTGTCAAAAGAGCAAGTTGCTGCCTTTGAAAGTTCAATAAATTATCCTGAGCTGCGACAAGTGTATTCTCATTCTTCTCCTGGTCTATCCTCAGCATGACGATATTTGTCGGGACCGCAACGATGGCTTTTGCGACGGCCAGCGGAATATCGACAAAACCAAGGACCTCGCTTGATTTGGCCAGACAGGCGGTCGTCAACGCTCCGTTGTCGAATGCGAAATACGTTCTCCGTCCAGCAAAGTAGGAGCGCTCAACTCCAAGGGACACAACCGGCTAAATATTCTCCAGATTGACGGTTGTCGTGTACGCCAGCAGCCAGCGATCCGGTCCGCCTGGATCGGACTTGCGATAGATCGACAGCCGGTACGGCATTCGCGGCTTGTAGAAGATGCCTCCGACCGGAGGCTCTCCCGTCGGTCCCTCATACAGCGCATAGGCTTTCGCATATGCGCTGGACCCGCCGGCGAACCGCTTTGGCACCGAACAATATTGTTCCGGTTGAGCGGATCCTGAATATGTATAGCCGTCGAGTATCAGACAATAACCAAGCTTGCTGAGTCGCTCATTGACTTCCGAGGATTCCCGTTGGTCAAACGGGTCGTATTCGACATCTGCGAATATCTCGGTGGTCGCCGTCCCAACGAATGTCCTTCCGCCAATAGCCACCGTCGCCGCGCGTATAAGAGCCTGCACGATGTACGAGGTCTGGTCGGTCGCGTTGGCGGTCACCGCGGCGAGAAACGGCGTCTTCAAACTCTGATCTGTCCCGCCGGACGGCGCTTTGACGATGTCGACCTTGTCATCCGAGAGCGGCGACGACCGAAAGTTCAGGCAATAGACGAACGCCGGATCTGGATGAAGGTTGACCTCGACGGGAACCGTAGCATCCTTGGTCGCGACAAAGTCGAGTGCATTGGCGGCATTCTTCCCAACGCGCACGTGGAGATATGCCTTCGGAAGCGCGTAGAAACCGAGTTCCGAGTTGCAGCCGGCGGGAGCGCTGACCACGTCGACGTAAGTCATTCGCGACGAATCCGCCACGTTGCAGCCGGAAGCCAAAAACGAAGCGCCGAGCGAGCACAGCAGAAGAAGGGCAGCTGCGAGAGGTCCGCCGGTTTTGCTCTTTTGCCGCGGGAACCGGCCCGGCGGCCCGGCGAAACATCGCCTAGTCCCGCCACCGTGCGCATCCCCGTCTTTCACTTTGGAGCGCTCCCATCAGAAAGCGTCGAGGTGGTTCCTGCTGCCCCACTGCAGCGCAATTCTCCCGCCACTCCAGAGCGGAGGACCAAGTTCCATACATCTTCAGCGTATATGTTACGGCCGGCGGATTGGCCGCTGGGCAGCTTCGTCCAGTATTCCACCGGAGCGGCGGAGCATCGATAGGCGACGACCAACCCCGCGGTGGATGGGGCGGCAAATGGAACCGGTTCGTAGCCGCACAAACCGGTCCCACTGATGTCGCCGCCAGTTCCAGCCGGTTTTCCGTTGATATACTGCAAACTAGGAGGCTGCGGAGCGGCAGGCGGAGTCGCGGCTGAAGGAGCCGAATAAAGCGTCGCCTGGAAGCAAGCGGTCCGGCCCTGGCAGAAGTTTCGGACGGCGTTCGTCGCCGCACAGAAACGAGGCCCGGACGAGATTCCCGAAAGAGATCCCGCTTTCAGCAGTCTCTGGATCTGCTCAACGTCTCCGAACCAGGCGCCGGCCACGTCGATGACGTAGGCCGAATTCTTGAGGGTCGTTACCGCGGTGTACAGCGCTTGCAGCCTATCGCTGATGGCGGGATAGGAAATCTTGTCATCCTTGCCAGAAAATTTTCCCAGTATCGTCGCGGCGCTCTCGAGCTCAGCGTTGACGATTTGCGCTCCCAACGCCGATGAGCCGACTCCCTGGAGCGTACTGACTGCCACGACGAACGATGTGATGGGTTCAATTAGTCCGGATAAAGTTATATTACTTAGGTTATTATTCGTAATCTTTGCAGACATATCCGCAAGCGCAGATAACAACCTATTATAGCCAGTCATCAAGGCTTGTGTGTCATTTTTATCGTCGATTTTGTTGTTAGAAATTAACAACGTAACTAGAGCTACGGCGTCAGACACAAATATATCAGCGGTCTGCTGGTCGACTTTATCCTTGTTGCTAAAATAAGTAAAGGCAAGAGACAGAATTTGAGTCGCTATGTCTTTCTTCGGCTCCATTACAGCGAAAATTTTGGAAAACTGTGTCGTTAGTCTCCCTGTCTGAGCTGCAGAAAGGGTCACACTGTTGGTCCAAGGGGTCGTCAATGCTTCCAACTGCTTCACACGACACTCGGCGTCGGAGGCTGGATCACAACCGAGTTGGCCAAGAGCGGTCTGCACTATACTGCTATTGACGACTGCAGGACTTGCGGACTTCAGTCTTTTAGCGAGATCGGAAATCGCCTGCTGAAGGGTCTCAGCTGTGTCTTCGGCACGAAGACCGCTAGCGCCGAACAGAATTGCCAGAACAGAATAAACAGAGACTAGGGCTGCACGACGTTTTGTTCTCCGAAGCCGCTTGGTCACGGCGCACTCCTCCGCGAATCACTTCTTAATCAGAGAAGGTAGGCGGTCGCCGAACAGCGAGTCCATTGTCCGATGTGAAATTCTTGTGGGCAGACTTCATAGGCTCGTGACCGCCGAAATTCGGCACGTGATCGGGGTACGAGTGTAAACCACGTCAAATTTCGGTGACACAAATTAAGGTGACACGCCCGTCTTTACCTTTTTTGTGGTTGCGGGCCGCGCCGCACCCGCCCTCACGCCCGCGCCCAGCCAGGCGCCGACAGCAGCGGCTTTGCGTCGGACTCGTCCAGCTCGAGGATGCGATCGTAGGGAACGACGAGATGAGCGCCGGACAGCACGCGGACATGCGAGACGCCTTCCGGCGCCTTCAGCCTCGTCCTCTTCAGCGTCAACGGCAGCCTGCCGGCCGGCCCCGCCCAAAAGTCGATCATTCCCGTCGTCGACGGTCGCTTCACCCTCGCCCAGGCCAGCGCCTGGGCGGTCGAGTTCGACCTGGTCGTCGTGGCGGCCGGCGGGGAAGGCCAGGAGCTCGGCGAGGTAGTCGGCGAGCCAGGGGGCCTCCTCGGGGACGAAGACGAAGCCGTTCTCGATCACGGCCGATTGCGCATGAAGGCGCATGATCTTGTCGCCGTCGGGGGAAAAGCGCGCGACATGCGAAAGGCCGTCGCCGATCAGGTCCGGGATGAGCTGCGTCCCCGAGGCGCGGTCCTCGATCACGATCGCAGCGGGGCGAAAGAGCCTCTCCTGCTCGATGACCGCGCGCCTCAGCTCCGGGTAGGAGAGTTTTTTGCGCAGCACATTCAGGAGATAAAAGCGCGGGCCCTGCACGCCCCAGGTGGTGCAGACCGAATAGTCGGCAAGCTCGCTTGGCTTGTTGGCGGTGTCCCAGCTCTGCACGATGCGGTCGAGGGCGGGCGGCTCGGCGAGCCGGAAGCGCTGCAGCCAGGCCGCCTTGATCATGCCGCCGCCGGCGGGCGCGGGCCGCTGCTGGTACTGGGCGGCGAAATTCATCTCGCCGATGTTCGCGCGAATGCGCTCGAGCGCAGAGAGCGGCTCGCGCGCCGGATCGAGCGCCTCGCCGGCCGAACGCCGGAACGCCCGCGCGCCCGCGAGCGGAGAATCGATGGCGTGCGCCTCGTCCTCCTCGGCGACGGCCGGAAAGGAGACCACGTCCCAGCCGCCCTGCCTCAAGACGTGGCCGGCGAGATCGTCCTCGTGCAGACGCTGCATGACGATCACGATCGCGCCCTTTTGCTTGTCGTTGAGCCGCGAATAAAGCGTCGAATCGAACCAGTCGTTGGCGGCGGCGCGGCGGCTCTGCGACATGGCGTCGGTCGGCTTCAGCGGATCGTCGATCAGGATCACGTCGGCGCCGCGGCCGGTCATGACGCCGCCGACCGAGGTCGCCAGCCGAAAGCCCCCGCGCGAGGTCGTGAGCTCGGCCAGAGGCTCGCGCGCCGAGGCGAGCCTGGTCGCAAATAGCGACTGGTACCAGCCGGAGGTCATGATCGCCCGGCAGTCGCGGGCGAACTTGTCCGAAAGGTCCTGGGCGTAGGTGACGTTGACGATGGCGAGCGTCGGATCGTGGCCGAGGAGCCACGCCGGCAGGGCGACCGAGGCGGCGAGCGATTTCAAATGCCGCGGCGGCACGTTGACGACGAGCCGCTTCACGCTTCCGTCGCCGACGCCCTGAAGCTTCGCCGCCAGAACCTCGGCGTGCCAGGCCGGGGAGAACGTCCGCCCCGAGTGAAGCTCGGCGAACGAGCGCACCAGGAAGGAGTAGAAGTCCGCCCTGACGGTGGCCTGGACCTCCGCGGGGGTGAGCATGGCTTTGGAGGGCGGCTCAGGCGGATCGCCGGCCGTGTCCCCGGTCGTCGTTGCGAGGAGCGAAGCGACGAAGCAATCCATGCCGCCGCCGCTGCCCTTCAAATGGATTGCTTCGCTGCGCTCGCAATGACGTGAGGGGTCCGCCTCCCCCTCCGCCTCCGCCGGGCGAAGCCCGAGGACGGACCGCGCCTTCATTCCGGCCGCCGCGAGAGGCGCCGCACGATCTCGGCGACGACCAATGCGTCGCCATCGCCGGTCCGTTCGGGCACCTGCGGCGGCGGCCGGTCGGAAACGTCGGCAAGGAGAGAGAAGACGAATTGCGCCGCGCGCTGGTCGCCGTTCGCGGCGCGATTGACGAACTGCTTCACCGCCGCCTCGAGCTTGGTGATGCGCACGAGCTCGCCGTTTTCCTTCGCCTCGACCTCTTCGCCGAGCTCTCGTTCCACCAGCGCGCGCAGACGGTTTGCGGTCTTCGGCCGCCCGCGCGGATTGCCGGACTGGCCGGGACGAAACCGGGTGGCGAGCGGCGGCCGGCGATTGCCGACCTCCCCTCTCCCCTTCGGGAGAGAGCCCGGGGGTGAGGGAAGCGGCGCCTCTGGGGCTAGGAATTCGGACGGTTCAGTCATGAAGAAAAGCCCCGGCATGAGCGAATCCGACATCCTATCCGCGCGAGGCGCAGAAGTCAAGAACAAAGAGCGAACTAAGTCAGTTTTCTTTCTTATTTTCAATATGATATGCTATTACCTGCATGCGACGCGCGAGCTTCCCGGCGGGAAGCGGATTCGCCCCTCCGCAGCCTGCTTTCCGCATGATCAGGGGAATTGAGCGTCCTGCTGTTTCCGTCCGCAGCGCTTGAAAACCCTAGGGTAAACCTTTGTAATCAAAGGCGCTATGAAGCGTGACCGAGCGCCAGGATCCGAGGCTCCCCTGTTGGCAGGGAGAAACAGGGAGACCTCCGAAGCCTACTCCACGTCCTCGACCACCACCGTCCGGCCTGACAGGCGCTGGGCGAGCGAGGCTTCGAGGAACGGGTCGAGGTCGCCGTCGAGCACGTCCGAGGGCGAGCTCGAGACATGGCCGGTGCGCAGGTCCTTCACCATCTGATAGGGCTGCAGCACGTAGGAGCGGATCTGGTGGCCCCAGCTGACGTCGGTCTTGGAGGCCGCGTCCGCCGTGGCCTTGGCCTCGCGCATCTCGAGCTCGCGCTCGTAAAGCCGGGCGCGCAGCATGTTCCAGGCGGTCGCCCGGTTCTTGTGCTGCGAGCGCTCCGACTGGCAGGCGACGACGATGCCGGTCGGGATATGGGTGATGCGGACCGCCAATTCGGTCTTGTTGACGTGCTGTCCGCCGGCGCCCGAGGCGCGATACGTGTCGATGCGGCAATCGCTCTCGTTGACCTCGATCTGGATGCGGTCGTCGACCACCGGATAGACCCAGACCGAGGCGAAGCTCGTGTGGCGCCTGGCGTTCGAATCGTAAGGCGAAATGCGCACGAGCCGGTGCACGCCCGAATTCGGTCTTCAGCCAGCCGTGGGCGTTATGGCCCTTGACCACGATCGTCGCCGACTTGATGCCGGCCTCGTCGCCCGCCGTCTCCTCGATCACCTCGACGTCGAACTTCCGCCGCTCCGCCCAGCGCACGTACATGCGCAGCAACATGCGCGCCCAGTCGGCGCTCTCGGTTCCGCCGGCGCCGGAATGGACTTCGAGATAGGTGTCGTTGGCGTCGGCTTCGCCCGACAGCAGCGCCTCGAGCTGGCGCCGTTCCCCCTCGGCTTTCAGCGCCTTCAGCGCCGCGATTCCCTCGGCTTCGGTCGCCGCATCGCCTTCCATCTCGCCGAGCTCGACCAGCGTCCTCGCGTCGTCGAGCTCGCGATCGATCTTGGCGAGCGACCCCAGCCGGTCCTCGAGCATCGTGCGCTCGCGCATGACCTTCTGCGCCGACTCGGGGTCGTTCCAGAGACTTGGGTCTTCCGACCTGGCGTTGAGCTCGGCTAGGCGCCGCGTCGATGACTCGACGTCAAAGATGCCTCCTCAGCAGCCCTACGGACTGCTTGATCGTCTCGACCAGTTGTTCGGCTTCAGCGCGCATGGGTTTTGACCGGTAGCGACATGATTGTTGGAGCCGGCTCGGCTCGCGTCAGTAGAGGCCGCCCGTACCCGATCCGACCGACCGTTCGCCTGACGCCTGGGCCGAGGCTTCGCCGCCCCCGCCACCGCCGCCGCCATAGCTGTCGGGCGGACCGGTGCCGGGCTTGAACGCCTCGAGGATCGTCCCCTGCCCGGTCGCGCGCATGCCGGAGTGGACGTCGACCGAAATCAGCTTGATGCCGGGCGGCACGCGGAACGGGGTGTCGGGCGTATCCTTCAAGGCCATCTTCATGAAGTCGCGGAAGATCGGGGCGGTGTAGAGCGCCGCCTGCGCGCTGTCGCCGAGCGAACGCGGCTTGTCGTAGCCCATGAAGACGCCGAAGGCGAGGTTCGGCGAAAAGCCGACGAACCAGAGGTCCTTCGCATCGTTGGTGGTGCCGGTCTTGCCGGCGAGGGTCTTGCCGACCTCCTTGATCGCGATGCCGGTGCCGCGCTGGATGACGCCCTCCATGATGGAGGTGATCTGATAGGCGCTCAAGGGATCGATCACCTGCTCGCGCTTGTCGATCAAATGCGGCTCGGACTGGCCGTCCCATCGGGCGGCGTCGCAGCCCTCGCAGATGCGTTCGTCATGCTTGTAGATCGTATTGCCCCAGCGGTCCTGGATGCGGTCGATCAGGGTCGCCTTCACCCGCTTGCCGCCGTTGGCGAACATCGAGTAGCCGGTGATCATGCGCAGGACGGTCGTCTCGCCTGCGCCGATCGCCATAGACAGGAACGGCGGCAGGTTGTCGTAAATGCCGAACCGCTTGGCGTATTCGACGACCAGGGGCATGCCGATGTCGCGCGCGAGCCGGACCGTCATCTGATTGATCGAATGCTCAACTCCAAATCGCAGCGTATGGGGTCCGCCCGACTTGCCCTCGAAATTCGCGGGAGTCCACAGCTCGCCGTTGCCCTGATCGATCGTGACCGGCTCGTCGAGCAGGATCGAAGACGGCGTATAGCCGTTGTCGAGCGCCGCAGCGTAGACGAACGGCTTGAATGACGAGCCGGGCTGGCGCTGGGCCTGCGTCGCGCGATTGAACTCGGATTCGTCGAAGGAGAAGCCGCCGACCATAGCGAGCACGCGTCCGGTAAAGGGATCCATCGCCACACAGGCGCCGGACACTTCGGGAATCTGTCGCACTCGATACTCGCCGTCATGTCCGGCGATTGGCTCGACGTAGAAGACGTCGCCGGGTTTGACGAGGCTCTTGGGCGCCCGGCCCGTCCAGCGCAGGCCGTCAATCGTGACCGTGCCTGTCTGACGGTCCTGGACGACCGCGCCCGACTTGTCGCGGTCGGGCTGCAGGCCGATGCGGATCGCGGTATTGCTCACATCGAGCGCCACCGCCAGCTGCCACGGCTTGACGTCGCCGTAGGCCGGAACGTCGGCGAGCGGAACCCCCCAGTCCTGACCGAGGTCGATCGACTTCAGCGCGCCATGCCAGCCGTGCGCCTCGTCGTAGCGCACCAGCCCGTCGACCAGCGCCTTGCGGGCCATCAGCTGGATCTTCGGGTCGAGGGTGGTGCGGACGGAAAGGCCCCCCTCGTAGAGCTTCTGCTCGCCGTAGCGCTCCGACAGTTCCCGCCGCACTTCCTCGGCGAAAAATCCGGCCGCAATCGAATTGGGCGTCAGCACGCGCGGATTGACGATGAGCGGCTCGGCGCGCGCCTGACGCGCCTGTTCGGCGGTGATGTAGCCATCCTCGGCCATCCGCCCGATCACATAATTGCGACGCTCGACCGCCCGGTCATGGTTGCGGAATGGATTGAGGGAGCTCGGCTCCTTCGGCAATGCCGCGAGATACGCGACTTCGGAAATCGTCAGGTCGTGCACCGATTTGTCGAAGTAGTTCAACGCGGCCGCGGCAACGCCGTAGTTGGAGAGGCCGAGATAGATCTCGTTGAGGTAGAGTTCGAGAATCTTCTCCTTCGAATAGGCCGCTTCGATCCGCAGGCTTAGCAGGATCTCGCGAATCTTGCGGTCGAAGGTGCGGTCCGAGTTCAGCAGGAAGTTCTTGGCCACTTGCTGGGTGATGGTCGATGCGCCCTGGACCCGCCGGGAGCCCTGGAGAAAAACAATGCCCGCGCGCGCGATGCCTTCGGGGTCGAAGCCAAAATGGGTGTAGAAGTTCTTGTCCTCGGCTGAAATGAAGGCCTGCTTCACCAGGTCCGGAATCGAGGACGAGGGAAGATAGAGGCGCCGCTCCCGCGAATATTCGGCGAGCAGGCTGCCGTCCGCGGCGTGCACCCGTGTCATCACCGGCGGCTCGTAGTTCTTCAGCGCCGAAAAATCGGGGAGATCCTGCTCATACTTCCAGATGACCGCGCCAAGAATCGCCGAGGCGAGCACGAACACAAGCGCGCCCGTCGCAAATATGAAGCCGAGAAGTCGGCCGATCCTGCGCATCCGAAACCTTCTGTTGCGCCCGCAGCGAGCTCAGATGGAGTCGCGGCGAACTTGACTGAGGCGCATTCCCGAAGGCGCGCAATCCCTTCGACGACCGCTCGAGTCTCTTCAAGGCCCGCTGCGGCATCGTCCCGCATCGCGCCTCGGCCGTAGCCTCGCCCCGTTTTGTGCGCGAGTGAGGCGAATCTATGATGACCGAGACGTCACCGGCTCACGGCGCTCCGCCGATAGCGCAAAACCACCCGCGACCGCAAGCGTCAATGTCCCGGATCGCTTGCCGGCCGGGCGCCGAGCGCGACGCCCGGCCCTGCCGCGACGCCCTGCACTGGGGCCGGGGCGGAAAAGAAAGCGTCGATCGCCTTGACCATCGCAGCCGCCGTTTTCGTCCGCCAGTCGGGAGAATTCATGGCTTGGACGTCTTGCGCGTTGGATAGATAGCCGAGCTCGACGAGCACGGAGGGAAATTCTGGCGCTTTGAGGACGACAAAGCCGGCAGAACGCTCGGGATTGTGGTTCAGCCGGGCGGAGCCCCGCAGGTTCTCCACCAGCCCTCGCGAGAAAATATGAGCGTAGGCGCGGGTCTCGCGGCGTTTCAGGTCGAAAAGGATGTCGGCAACTCCAGGGTCGTCCTGCGCCTGCTTTTCGCCTCCAAGCTTCGGGTCAGCGGCGTTCTCGCGCGCGGCGATTCGTGCCGCTTCGGAGTCCGACGGGCGTTCGGCCACCGTGTAAACCGTCGATCCGCTGACATCCGCCGCCTCGCTCAGGGTGTCGGCGTGGACGGAAATGAACAAAGATGCGTTGGCGTTGCGCGCCATCGCCACCCGATCGTCGAGATCGACGTACTCGTCGCGGTTGCGCGTCAATGCAATGGAATATCGACGAGTTGCTTCGAGCTGCTGCTTGAGCTCCGAGCAAAATTCAAACACGAGCGTTTTTTCCACGGCACCGCCGAGTCCGCGGGCGCCTCCGTCCGCGCCGCCATGTCCCGGATCGAGAACAATGACCGGAAGGGGCGCAGGCGGCACTGGATCAGGGTCCGCCGTGACGGGCGCCCCCGCAACCCCGAGCGCGGCGAAGGCTGCAGCTTCGCACGGTCTGAGTTCGATCCACAGTCTTGACGCCGAGGCTCCGTCGACGACCGGCTTCGAGACAACCTCGGTCGGACAGGCTGGGCGCACGAGATCAATGACGATGCGGGATTTTCCTGGGGCGAGCAGACCAAAGCGAAACGCTTTGACAATGGTCGCGTCGTTCGCGACGGACTCACGCACCACCGACGAATCGAGTTGGAAGTTGACCTCCGGCAGATCGACGATAATCCGATCCGGCGAAGGGAGCGCATAAGCACGCGCCTCAACCGGCAACGAGACATCGAACACGAGCCGAGCCCCATTTGCGTCCTGCGCCAGCCGGGCGCCAACTGCGACAGGCGTCGAGGCGTCACCGGCGAGCGCGGCCGTCCAGAGCGCCAGGGTGACCGCCCATGCGCCCGCAGCAGCAAGACCTCGTCTTCGCGGCATGTTCATCGGCCCCTTGGTTTCTCCTTTACCCTCAAGGACCGCCTTCAGGCAATCGCTTTGCCGATCACCCCTTTCTCGCAGGCAGGTCCGGCATCGGTCCGGATCTTGAGCCTTGAAGAAGTTTACGGAACGTAAATCGCTTTGTGCACAAACACTGGTCCGCTCGGGACGACCGGTGCGCCAATACCGGATTCAGGAAAAAAACTTGCCAAGGCGCTGGGCGACCCCTATTTATGTCGCGTTACGAATTCGGACCGAATCTGCGGGGCCGTCTCGCTCAAGGATGAGTGACAGATAAGCCAAGACCGTCGGGCGACGGCTTGCGGCTCTAGCGAAGGGTGCCCGGGACGGGCTGTCGGCCCGTCGGATCAGTCGCTTTCCTTGTGGGCGGGCTTTTGTTCGAACTGGGGTTTCGCGGACTGAAACCAAAAAAGCGATCAGCCGGACCTGCGCCGGCGGCTCGGACCGAATCGTAGCGTTGGCGCGGTCAAACGCGCCGCTCGAATGGCGACGAGCCGAGCTGCGCCCAGGTTTTTTTCGACGATGTCCCAACCGCGCAACTGCAGCTTCCCGCCCGCGACGATAACGGATTGCGGACCGGCGGTTGCAAGTCCTATGTCGGACGGCCGACGCGCCCCTTTCCAATTCTCAATTTCCCCGATCTCCAACACAGACGCCGCGCGCGGCTCGATTCAACGGCTTTCTCAGCCTTCGGCGGGTCCTTGCGCGCGCCGCAAGAGAGAACTTCATGGCAAACAAGATGATCATCGACGCTTCGCACCCGGAAGAAACCCGGGTGGTGGTGCTGCGAGGTAATCGGGTCGAAGAGTTCGACTTCGAGTCGGCAAGCAAGAGGCCGCTGCGCGGCAACATCTATCTCGCAAAAGTTACCCGCGTCGAACCTTCCCTTCAGGCCGCCTTTGTCGATTATGGCGGCAATCGTCACGGCTTCCTGGCGTTTTCGGAAATTCATCCGGATTACTATCAAATTCCGGTAGCCGATCGTCAGGCCCTTCTGGAGGAGGAGGCGCGTTCTCAACGCGAGGAAGACGCCGAACCGAATGGCGAACGGCGCAGCCGCCGACATCGCCGTCCGCGCCAGTCCGAAATCGAAGCCCGGACAGGCGACGGCGAGACAATTTCCGAAGTCAGCGCCAGCAGAAGATGCTGCTCCAGACGAAACGGGCTCAGCCTCGGCAGCGAACGAACCGCCATCCTCCGACAGCGCTCCTGCGCCGGATGAAGAGATCGTGCAGCGCCACCTTTCGGAGGCCCGCGCGTCTGAGCCCCAGGATGGAGCCGTCCCTTCGGCGACGGCGGACAGATTTGAGCCTGACGAGCCCAAAGAAGATCAGCTGGAGCGGTCTCTGTCGCCTGTCTTCGAATCCGGCGATGTCGGGGCCGCCGACGAACACGAGAAGATGCCGCCCTCTTCCCATGAACAACGTCTCCACGACGACGATGATCACGAGGTCACGACGCTCGAAGCGGGCTCGGAGGAGCGGACCGGGCCGATCCGCAAGACGGCCGTCGAAGACGAGGGCGAAGCGGTCGAGCAGGTTGGCGGCGACGCGATGGAGGAGTTGCCTCGCCGGCCCCAGCGCCTGCGCAGACAATACAAGATTCAAGAGGTGATCAAGCGCCGCCAGGTTCTGCTCGTTCAGGTTGTGAAGGAAGAACGCGGCAACAAAGGGGCTGCGCTCACGACTTACCTGTCGCTGGCCGGCCGCTATTCCGTGCTGATGCCGAACACGGCCCGCGGCGGAGGCATCTCGCGCAAGATCACCAACGCGCAGGATCGCAGCCGTCTCAAGAGCATCGCCGAGGACCTCGAGGTTCCCGAGGGCATGGGCGTGATCCTTCGCACCGCCGGCGCCTCCCGCACGAAGGCCGAAGTCAAACGCGATTTCGAGTATCTCCTGAGGATGTGGGAGACGGTGCGCGAGACCACGCTTGCCTCGAGCGCCCCGACCCTGGTCTACGAGGAAGGCTCGCTGATCAAGCGCGCAATCCGGGACCTGTACAGCAAGGAGGTGGACGAGATTGTCGTCGCGGGTGAAGCCGGCTTCCGCGAAGCCCGCCAGTTCATGCGTCTTCTGATGCCGAGCCACGTCAACAGCGTCCAGCTTTATCGCGACACCCAGCCGGTCTTCGCCAAGGCCGGCGTGGAATCTCAGCTCGACGCGATGTTCTCCAATCAGGTGACGCTGAAGTCGGGCGGCTACATCGTCATCAACCAGACCGAGGCGCTGGTCGCAATCGACGTCAATTCCGGCCGTTCGACGCGCGAGCATAACATTGAAGACACGGCGCTTCGCACGAATCTCGAGGCGGCCGACGAGATCGCGCGCCAACTGCGATTGCGCGACCTTGCTGGTCTCATCGTCGTCGACTTCATCGACATGGAAGAGTCGCGTAACAATCGTTCGGTCGAGCGACGAATCAAGGATGCGCTGAAGAATGACCGCGCGCGCATCCAGGTCGGCCGCATCTCTCATTTCGGTCTGCTCGAAATGTCGCGTCAGCGCATCCGGACCGGCGTTCTAGAAGGTTCGACGGTCGTGTGCACTCACTGCCAGGGCGCTGGCGTCGTGCGCTCGACCGCGTCGATCGCGCTCCACGTGCTGCGAGTGCTTGAGGACGCGCTGATCAAGAGCTCGACCCACGACGTCATCGTTCGCACCCGCACTCCGGTCGCGCTCTACATCCTCAATCAGAAGCGCGCCAATCTGCGCGACCTCGAACGCCGCTTCGGCGTCGCCGTCGTCATTGAGGCCGACGATATGCTGACGGGATCGAGCTATCATGCAATCGAGCGCGGCGAACCGGCGACCGGCATCAGAGGCGAGGCGGAGGCGCCCTCTCTGCCGGTCGAGGATTTGGCGACTATCGCCGACGAGCCCGCGCCGATCGAAGAGGATCTCGAGGACGACAACGAGCCGGGCCACGACGAGAGCGCTGTCGAGGGAGAGCGGCCAGGCGAACATCAAGGCGCTGGTTCGTCGGAGGAGGCTGAGGCCGGTAGGCGCCGGCGCCGGCGGAGGCGCAGGCGAGGCGGCGACCGTCCGTTCGGCGAAAGCATCGCCCCGGACGCGCCTCAGCCGACCGACGACGGCCTCGCGGTCGTGGCGGAAATCGGTGGCGATCTTCAAGCGCCTATCGGAGACGCCGAGGCGTTCGGCCGAAGAGAGCCGCGAAGCGAGGGGGACCGCGGCCGGCGATCGAGACGCTCGCGTGGCGGGCGCAACCGCTTTGCGTCGCGAGCGGACGAGGCAGGATTTGGCGAACCGCGCGCCGCAAACGATGCGGACGGCCGCGAGGCCCAAGCGGAGGCGGGATATGAGGTAGCGCCGTCGGAGCCGGGCTTTGATTCGACCTCAGGGTCAGGCGCCGAGCCGGTTGAAGCGACCGAGCGGTCACGCGCGCTTGAAACTCCAGTCGGCGAGATCGAACAGTCGCCGTCCGCCGAGCGCTCTTCTTTGGCGAGAGAAGTCGCCGAGACGCCTGTAGAACGCGCGGTAGCCGCTCAGGAAACGCAAGCGCCTGATTCGCCTTCGCGCGACCACGTCTCGGATACCGCGCCCGCAGCAGATGAGCCGCCCCGTCCTCGCCGAAGCGGGTGGTGGCAGCGAGCACGCGCAAGCATCGTGGGCGAGTGAAGCGGCGGGGATCGAGCCGCCACCGGTTGGAAAGGCGTCGCCTTTAGCGACGGCTTTCTTGTTACAATGTCCGCACTTTGACGCCGCTTGCCTTCTCGGCGCTCATCCGGTTGCGCAACGGGAGGCCGAACTCTTCGGACTCGATCTCAAAAGTGTCGCCCTTCTGCGTCCGGACATTCGCGCTGAACGAAAGAGTTGCTGTGCCGAAGAAGTGAATGTGGACATCGCCGGGCCGGCGGAAGAGCGCATATTTGAAATGATGCGCCTCGAGATTGGCGATCGAATGCGCCATATTTTGTTCCCCTGAGAGGAACGGCTTCTCCCAGATCACCTCTCTCCCGCGCCGGATGCGCGAGACGCCCTGTACGTCCGCGGGGAGATCGCCGACAAGCAACTCCGGGCCGAAGCTCGCAGGCCGTAATTTGGAATGGGCGAGCCACAGATAGTTTTGCCGCTCGGTGATGTGATCGGAGAACTCGTTACCGAGCGCAAAGCCGACGCGAACGGGCTTGCCTGCGCCGTCGATCACATAGACCCCGACGATCTCGGGCTCCTCTCCGCCGTCGAGAGCGAAGGAAGGGCTTTTAAGGTCGCCTTCAGGCGCAGCAAGGATCGAGCCATCGCCCTTGTAGAACCACTCTGGTTGCGCGCCTGTCTCCCCTCTTGTGGGTCTGCCGCCCTCGACGCCAAGCTTGAACATGCGCATCGAGTCGGTGAGCTTGGAGGGGTCAGCCAGGTCCCGGTGCATCTGGTCGCGCCCCTCGGCCGAGCCGAGATGAGTGAGACCCGTGCCGGTAACGAAAACATGGGCGGGGTCCTTGTGGTCGATGGGTGATAGGACGCGCCGCTCTTTGAGTGCGCGACGAAGGTCGACCGGCTTGCCGACCCCGCGGTCCGCGATCAGCTTGCGAAGCGAGACTTCCTCGTCGATCGCCTGGCGCGCAAGGTCGAGCGTAGAGCGCGCGCCTTTAACGAGCCGGCTTTCGCCGCGCGCCGTCACCGCGAGAGCCCGCTTTCCGTTTTCGTCAACAAATTGCGCGAGTCTCATGAACTAAGCTCATCGTTTGGGTCAACGCCACAGCGTGCCGAGATCAACGCTGAGATCCGCGGATCGGTGAAATCGGGCGCGGCGATGGTGGCGCCCGCTGCAATCAGAACGTTGGCGCTCAATGTCGTGGTCAGGCCCACGACCGCGAGGCCGGCGGCAGCGGCGGCGCGTACGCCCGAGAGCGAATCCTCGAAGGCGACCGAACGGGCGGCTTCGGCGCCGGTGCGCTCGAGTCCCTTAAGATAAGGGAGCGGATCGGGCTTGGACCGCGGCAGTTCGGAGCCGATCACAACGATAGGCAGCCGCTCGCCGAACCCGAGCGCCGCGAGAACCTTCTCGGCGTTGGCGCGCGGCGCATTGGTGACCACGGCGCGTTCGAGCCCGTGACGGTCGGCAAAGTCCAGAAGCGCGACAGCGCCCGCGATGGGTTCAACCTCGTCGAGACTGTTGCGATAGTCTTCTTCCTTGGCGTCGATGGTAGCGGCCTGCTGCATTGGCGTGAGGTGCGACAGGAACGCCTCTGCGATCATGGCGTTCGAAGCGCCCATGACTTTCGCCGCATACTCGGGTTCGCCAAGTTCGATCCCGTGGCGCGCGAAGGCGCGCTGGAACGCGGCGAGATGCTGCGGGTCGCTGTCAATGAGGGTGCCGTCCAAGTCAAAGAGAAGCGCGGCGCAGCCCGTCACATCGTCGCTCCGATTTGCCAGGGCGTGAATTCCGCCTCGCCATAACCCAGTTCTTCAGACTTGGTTCGGGCGCCCGAGGCGACCGCGAGGACCTTGTCGAAGATTTCCTTGCCCTTGTCGACGATCGAAACGCCGTCGAGCACGTCGCCGCAATTGATGTCCATATCGTCGATCATTCTGCGGTAAACATCGCTGTTGGTGGCGAGCTTGATCGACGGGGTCGGTTTGCAGCCGTAGGCGGAGCCCCGACCCGTCGTGAAGGCGAGAACATTCGCTCCCCCCGCAACCTGCCCCGTCGCGGACACCGGATCATACCCAGGTGTGTCCATGAATACGAAGCCCTTGGCGGTGACCGGTTCGGCGTACTTATAGACCGCGTTCAAAGGGGTCGTGCCGCCCTTCGCCGCTGCGCCCAGCGACTTCTCCAAGATCGTTGTTAGCCCGCCCGCCTTGTTTCCGGGCGACGGGTTGTTGTTCATCTCGCCGCCGTTCCTGGCGCAATATTCCTCCCACCAGACGATCCGCTCGACGAGCTCGCGTCCGATTTCGGGCGTCGCCGCGCGGCGGGTCAAAAGATGCTCTGCGCCATAGATCTCAGGCGTTTCAGACAATATGGCGGTCCCGCCGTTACGCACCAAAATGTCCACGGCGGCGCCAAGCGCCGGATTTGCGGTCACGCCCGAATATCCGTCGGATCCGCCGCATTGCAGAGCCAGCAGGAGCGCGCTCGCCGGCGTGGGCTCGCGCCGCGCCTTGTCGAGAGCCGGCAGCATCGCGCGTACCCGCTCCATCCCTGCATCAACCGTCTTCCGCGTTCCGCCGGTCGCCTGAATGGTCAGACTCTGGAAGGTCTCGCCTTCAATGACGCCATATTCCTCCTTCATCCGGCCGATCTGGAAAACTTCGCACCCGAGCCCGACCATCAGCGTCGCCCCGATGTTCGGATTGGCGGCGTAACCCCATTCGGTCCGCATGAGGGCGTCGAAGCCCTCGCCCTTCGACGCCATGCCGCATCCCGTGCCGTGAACAAGCGGGATGACCCCGTCGACATTCGGGTAGTCGGCGAGCAGGCCCGACCTCTCCACCTCGCGCGCGATGATTCGCGCCGTCGTCGCCGAGCAGTTCACCGAAGTCAGAATGGCGAGATAGTTGCGAGTCCCCACTTTGCCGTTCTTCCGCCGGAACCCCAGGAACGTCGGCTGATTCTCGACCGCCGCAATCGTTTCCGGACGCGCGTCCTCACCGAAGTGATAGTCGCGGGAGAACTCTCTCACGGCGCAATTGTGCTCGTGCACCCATTCGCCAGGCGCAATCGGCCGGGAAGCGAAGCCTATGATTTGTCCGAACTTACGCACGGCCGCGCCGGCATCCACTGACGCAACCGCCATCTTATGGCCCTTGGGAATGCGTTCGCGCGCAATGACGCCAGCCTCCGGCTGAGCGCCCGCCGGAATCTCGTCGACGGCGATGATCACGTTGTCCAAGGCGTTCAATCGCAAGGCGCGAGGCGTTGTCATGAGCATGGTCCACCAATTGAGCGTATCGTCATCGCGAAAACAGCTCCGGACGCTGCTGCGCGACGGTCTCGAGCAGGGCGCCAGTCAATCCGAGATGACGCTTCATCGCCTCTCTTGCCGCCGACACATCGCTTGCTTCGACAGCTTCGACGATCGCCTTATGTTCGCTGAGCACCTCGCGCAAGCGCCCGGGCGGCGACATCAGAAGACGTCGGGCCCGTTCGAGATGAACGCGCAAACCGTCGAGAATTTCGCTTGCGCGCACCATGCCAAGGCGCGCCATTAGGACTTGATGGAAGGCGACATCAATCGCGTAGAAGGTCGCCCGGTCATCGGCTTCGACCGCCGCAGCCGCCTCCCTGAGGTTGACGACGAGCGCGTCCTTATCCTCTCGGGTCATCCGCACCGCGGCTTCGGCCGCAATTTCGGATTCCAAGGCTTGGCGGACGAAGAGCCTTTCGCGCACATCCTTGAGAGAGATCCGGGACACGAAAGACCCATGCTGAGGCGCAACGTCCACCAACTGGTCATAAGCCAGGCGGCTGACTGCAGCCGAGACAGGAAAGCGAGAGACCCCAAATCGGTCGCAAAGATCCGCCTTGTCGATCAGACGGCCGGGCTCCAGGGCGCCCGACAAAATCAACTCTTTCAGTTCGCCGTATACGGCTTCAGCCTTAGAATGGGCGCCCTTGGCCAAATTCCTCGCTCGTTCCCGATTTTGAAATAACCAGCTTCGCGCTCGTCGCTAACATGTTAGAGGGTAGTGAGACGACGCGGCGGCGTCAATCCTCCAATCGCCGGAAAGAGAGCGTAGGTATGGCGTCCCTGGCGTTGAGCGAAGAAAAGACGTTGCCGGAGGACGGTTTCGGCGGTGCGCTCGCCGGGCGGGTGTGGCGCCCGGACGTCGCCGGACCGTCCGTCGTCGCGGTCAGGACCGAGGGGATCTTCGATGTCAGCGCCGATTTTCCAACCATGCGCGACCTTTGTGAGATCCCTTCGCCCGCGGAGGCGCTCCGCCACGCGGAGGGGGTGCGGATCGGCTCATTGGCGGACATCCTGGCTCACACCGTCCGCGAAGTGCGCGTGCCCGATCGGCCGCGACTCCTCGCGCCGGTCGACTTGCAAGCCATCAAGGCCGCGGGCGTCACCTTCGTCGAGTCGATGCTTGAGCGCGTCATCGAAGAACGCGCGCATGGCAGCCGGGAGGGCGCTGCGAAGGAGCGCGATGCGATTGCTGGCATCCTCGGAGGGGAGTTCAGCAGTCTCAAGCCGGGCTCTCCGGCCGCGATGCGGCTCAAGCACGCGCTGGTCGAGAGGGGCGCCTGGTCGCAATACCTGGAAGTCGGCATCGGCCCGGACGCGGAGGTCTTCACCAAGAGCCAACCGATGTCGGCGGTTGGCTGCGGCGATAACGCCGGGTTCCACAGCGGCTCGCAATGGAACAACCCCGAACCCGAGGTCGCGCTCGCGGTCGCCTCAAGCGGCCGCATTGTCGGCGCAACGCTCGCCAACGACGTCAACCTGCGCGATTTCGAGGGCCGCTCCGCGCTGCTGCTCGGCAAGGCGAAGGACCAGAATGCCAGCTGCGCCCTGGGACCCTTCCTGCGTTTCTTCGAATTCGACCTTCTCTCTTGACGATGTGCGCCGGGCGTCGATCACGCTCAGGGTCGAGGGCGAGGATGGCTTCCTGCTGGAGGGCGGTTCATCGATGGGGAAGATCAGCCGAGACCCCGCCGACCTCGTTGCCCAGACCCTGGGCCCGAACCACGCCTATCCCGACGGACTGGTCCTGTTGCTCGGCACGATGTACGCGCCGGTCGCGGATCGAGGCGCGCCCGGTATGGGCTTCACCCACAAGAGCGGCGACATCGTCAGCATTGGCGCGGCGAAACTCGGAACGCTCGTCAACCGCATGCGTCCCTGCGAGGAATGCGAGCGCTGGACGTTCGGGACGAGCTCGCTCATGCGCAATCTGGCGCGGCGGGGGTTGATTTGAGGGCGCCGGGCGGACAAAGTCCGGCGATGGAAGACCGGGAAGGGCAATGAACGTGCTGCACAAGAATTTCATCGCCGGAGAATGGGTCGAGGGCGCGGGGGTGACGCGCGACATCAACCCGTCGGACACAAACGACGTGGTGGGCGAATACGCGCAGGCTGACTCCGCGCAGACCGACGCCGCGATCGCGGCGGCCCACTCCGCCTTTCCTGCTTGGGCGCGCACGACGCCGCAAGAACGGCACGATATTCTCCTGCGCGCCTCGTCCGAGATCCTTGCGCGTCGCGAGGAGCTTGGCCAACTGCTCGCCCGCGAGGAGGGCAAGACGTTGCCCGAGGCGATTGGCGAAGCCGCCCGCGCCGGGCATATATTTGATTTTTTCGCCGGCGAAGCTTTGAGAATTCCAGGCGAGAAGCTCTCCTCCGCCAGACCCGGTGTGGATATCGAAATCACGCGCGAGCCGGTCGGCGTCGTCGGCATCATTACGCCCTGGAACTTCCCTCTCGCGATTCCAGCATGGAAGATTGCGCCGGCGCTCGCCTACGGCAACGCGGTCGTTTTCAAGCCGGCGGACCTTGTTCCAGGCTGCGCTCACGCGCTGGCCGATATCCTCGCTCGCGCCGGTCTTCCCAAGGGCGTCTTCAACCTCGTCATGGGGCGCGGCTCGGTGGTGGGTCAGGCAATCCTGGATCACAAGCTTATTGACGGTGTTACCTTCACCGGTTCGATCGCGACCGGCCGACGCGTGGCCTCGGCTTGCGCCGAGGCAATGCGCAAATTCCAGCTCGAGATGGGCGGCAAGAACCCGCTCGTTGTTCTGGCGGACGCCGATCTGCCGAACGCCGTTGAATGCGCGGTCAACGGGGCCTATTTCTCGACCGGTCAGCGGTGCACGGCGTCGTCGCGGATCATTGTCGAGGAGCCGGTCTACCGGCGTTTCGCCGATGCTCTGATCGAGCGTATGCGCGGGCTCGTCGTCGACGACGCCCTAAAGACAGGAACCCATATCGGGCCGGTCGTCGACGCAAACCAGCTTGAGCAGGACCAGTCCTATCTGGCGATCGGCCAGGGCGAGGGCGCCAAGCTCGCGCTCGGCGGCGAACGACTCAATCGCGCGACCCCCGGCTTCTTCATGGCGCCGGCTCTTTTCCTCGACGCGGACAACACGATGCGGATTTCCCGCGAGGAGATCTTTGGCCCGGTTTCAGCGATGATCCCAGCTCGCGATTACGAGCATGCGCTTTCGATCGCCAACGATACCGAATTCGGCCTTTGCTCCGGCATCTGCACGACAAGCCTCAAGCGGGCTTCGCACTTCAAGCGCAACGCCGAAGCGGGCATGGTGATGGTGAATTTGCCGACCGCGGGCATCGATATCCACGTCCCTTTCGGCGGCCGAAAAGGCTCAAGCCTGGGTCCGCGCGAACAGGGGCGCTATGCGGCCGAATTCTATACGACGGTGAAGACGGCCTATACGCTGCCCTGAAAGGCGACTGAGGGCGACTCGCATCATGATTCTGATTTCTGGCGAGGCGCTGATCGACCTCATCCCCGATCCCGTGAAGGCTAACGCCTACGACGCGGTCTTGGGCGGGTCTCCCTACAATGTTGCGATCGGCCTCGGCCGCCTCGGCTCCCGGACAGCGTTCGTTTCGCGTATCTCGGCCGACGGTAACGGGGAAGCGCTCGCCGCCGCGCTGGCCGACAACCGTGTCGACCTTGGAATGGTCGTTCGCGACAAGCGGCCCTCGACTTTGGCGTTCGTGATGCGTGGGACGGCAAAGACTGGGTCTCGCTACTCGTTTTATCTCGACGGGACGGCCTACGACGGTCCTTGGCCCTTTCCCACGGAGTGGCCCAAAGGCGGGCAGCATTTGCATGTCGGCTCATTTTCCGCGGTCGAGAGGCATGGGGAGTCGGTCGTCGATGCGATGCGCGTCGCTCGCCCGCTTGCGACGATCAGTTTCGATCCGAACATCCGTCCGTTCGTGACCCCGGATCGAGAGGCGGTGAGACCGCTTGTCGAACGGCAGGCCTCACTCGCCTCGATGGTCAAGGCCAGTGAGGAGGACCTCGAGTGGCTCTACCCGGGCCGCTCGGTCGAGGAGAGCCTGTCTGTCTGGACGAAAATGGGGCCGCGCTTTTGCGCAGCGACTCTCGGCGAACGCGGCGCGGTCGCCATAGTGGGCAGGGAACGAATTGAGGTCGCGGCCCCTCGGGTCGATGTTGTCGATACGGTCGGCGCCGGCGACAGTTTCATGTCCGCACTCCTTTCGGCGATGGACCGGGATGCCGCGCTTGGCGCAGACGCCGCTTTGCCGTCGCGCGCCGATCTCGAACGGTGGCTGCGTTTCGCTGCAACCGCATCTGCAATCACCTGCACCCGCAAGGGGTCGGACCCGCCTACGCGCGCCGTGGTCGAGGCGGCGCTGAAAGCCTGAAAGGCCGTCGTGATTGAACTTTCGATCAACGTGTTCCACATTGCGAGCGCGGTTCCGCGGGTCTAGAAGGTTGGCCGAACAGCACTAGGAAAGCTCAGCATGGCAACGACCGACGCTGCCTCCGGCAAGCGCCGCCCTCGGCCGCTTTCGCCGCATCTCGGCATTTACAAGCTGACGATGACGATGGCGATGTCGATCCTTCATCGGATCAGTGGCGGCGCGCTCTATATAGGCGTCCTGTTGCTCGCATGGTTTCTCATCGCGGCCTCGACCGATGCCGCGACCTTCGGCGTCTTCTCAGCCTTCATCGGGTCGATCATCGGCCGGCTCGTCCTGTTTGGGTTCACCTGGGCGCTGTTTCATCACCTCGTCGGCGGCATCCGTCATTTCATCTGGGACTCCGGATACGGCATGGACGCACCGATGCGCGATCAGCTGGCCTGGGCGACACTGATCAGCGGTCTGGCGCTGACCCTGATCGCCTGGTCCATCGGCTACGCGGTCCGGTAAAGGAGCTCTTCCATGGCCGATCATCCCTCCGGATTGCGCACGCCCCTCGCACGCGTTCGGTTCTTGGGCTCAGCCCGCTCCGGGACCACCGAAGCTTGGCTTATTCATGTGACCTCGCTCGCACTGGTCCCCCTGACGCTAGGCTTCGTATGGCTTGTGCTCGACCTGTTGCACATGGACTACAACGGCGTGCGCGAGAACTCTCGCACGGCCCTTGCCTTCGATCCTTTTGCTGGCCTTCATCCTCGCCGGCGTCCTTCACATGGAGATCGGCATGCGCTCCATCGTCGCCGACTACATTCATGGCCCTGCGCGTGCGTGGGCGCTGGTCGCCAACACCTGTTTTTCCGCGCTGCTCGCGCTCGCCTGCGTTTACGCGTCGTTGCGCATCGCGTTCTCCTGAGCAACTCTTACCAAGGCGCAAATTCGAATGTCGACGAACGGCTCCTCCGGCTCGAGCGCACCGGCGCTCAATGGTAAGGCCTATCCGATCACCGACCACACCTTCGACGTGGTCGTCGTCGGGGCTGGGGGCGCGGGCCTGCGCGCCAGCGTCGGCTGCGCCCACGCGGGATTGCGGACCGCCTGCATCTCCAAGGTGTTCCCGACCCGCTCGCATACGGTCGCGGCGCAAGGCGGCATTTCGGCCTCGCTCGGGAACATGGGCCCCGACGACTGGCGCTGGCATATGTATGATACCGTGAAGGGTTCGGACTGGCTCGGCGACCAGGATGCGATCGAGTATCTCTGCCGGAACGCGCCTGACGCGGTCTACGAACTCGACCATTGGGGCGTGCCGTTCTCGCGCACGGACGCGGGCAAGATCTATCAGCGGCCTTTCGGCGGGATGACGACGGACTTCGGCAAGGGGATCGCCCAGCGAACCTGCGCCGCCGCCGACCGCACCGGCCACGCCATCCTCCATACCCTCTACGGCCAGGCGCTGAGAGCACGTTGCGAGTTCTTCATCGAATATTTCGCCATCGACCTCATTCGCGATTACGAAGGCGCCATTCGCGGCGTGGTCTGTCTCAAGATGGACGACGGTTCGATCCATCGTTTCCGGGCGCAAACGACGGTGCTGGCGACCGGCGGCTACGGCCGCGCCTATTTTTCCGCGACGTCGGCGCACACGTGCACCGGCGACGGCAATGCCATGGCGCTGCGCGCCGGACTGCCTCTGCAGGACATGGAGTTCGTGCAGTTCCATCCGACCGGCATCTACGGCGCGGGCTGCCTCATCACCGAGGGCGCGCGCGGCGAAGGCGGCTATCTCGTCAACTCCGCCGGCGAGCGTTTCATGGAGCGCTACGCTCCCTCCGCCAAGGACCTCGCCTCACGCGACGTCGTCAGCCGCTCCATGACCATTGAAATCCGCGAGGGCCGCGGCGTTGGCAAGAACAACGATCATATTTTCCTGCATCTCGACCATCTCGATCCGAAGGTGCTGCACGAGCGCCTGCCGGGCATTTCAGAAAGCGCCCGCATTTTCGCTGGCGTCGATGTGACCAAGGAGCCGATCCCAGTCCTGCCGACGGTCCACTACAACATGGGCGGCATTCCCACGAACTATCACGGCGAAGTTTTAACCAAGGTCGGCGGCGATCCGGACGCGATCGTGCCGGGCGTGATGGCGCTTGGCGAAGCGGCCTGCGTCTCGGTCCATGGCGCCAACCGCCTCGGCTCTAACTCGCTGATCGATCTTGTCGTATTTGGTCGGGCGGCGGGACTGCGCGCCGCCGAGACGCTGACCGCCGGCGACCGCCAGCGAGAGCTTTCCAAGGACAGCGCGGACCTCGCGCTGACCCGGCTCGACCGGTTCCGTAACGCCAAGGGCAAGACCCCGACCGCAATGCTGCGTCTCACGATGCAGAAGGTGATGCAGGACTATTGCGCGGTGTTCCGCACCGGCGATGTGCTAGCCCAGGGCAAGGAAAAGATTCATGCCGCCTGGCGCGCGGGCGCGGATGTTGGCGTGACCGACCACTCGCTCATCTGGAATTCCGACCTCATCGAGACGCTGGAATACGACAATCTGATCGTTCAGGCGGTCGTCACCATGGAGGGCGCCCTCAATCGCGAAGAGAGCCGCGGCGCGCATGCGCGCGAGGACTTTCCCAAGCGCGACGACGTGAACTGGATGAAGCACACGCTCGCCTGGATCGACCCCCTGAAGCAGACGGTCGCGATCGACTACCGCCCGGTCCACGCCTACACGATGAGCAACGACATCGCCTATATCGAACCGAAGGCGCGGGTTTACTGAGCGCTTCGCTCTCGGATCTGCGCTCCGGACAGGAATTGACGCCAATGGTTCAACTGACGCTCCCCCACAACTCCCGTCCGACGGTTGGAAAGACCTGGCCGAAGCCCGCCAACGCAAGCCGGGTGACCATGTTCCGCATCTATCGCTGGAACCCGGACGACGACGCCAATCCACGCATCGACACCTATTTCGTCGATCGCGACGATTGCGGGCCGATGATCCTCGACGCGCTCATCTGGATCAAATCCAAGATCGATTCGACGCTGACTTTCCGCCGCTCCTGC
The DNA here is from genome assembly GCA_963787135.1 of uncultured Alphaproteobacteria bacterium. Taxonomy (GTDB): domain Bacteria; phylum Pseudomonadota; class Alphaproteobacteria; order Rhizobiales; family Beijerinckiaceae; genus Roseiarcus. The sequence goes on from CAWBBW010000038.1 coordinate 86,772, forward strand.
CGCGAGGGCGTCTGCGGATCGTGCGCCATGAACATCGACGGGCTCAACACGCTCGCTTGCACGCGCGGCATCGACGACGTCGCGGCGCCGGTCACCATCTATCCGCTGCCGCATCAGGAGGTGATCAAGGATCTCGTTCCGGACCTCACGATCTTTTACGCCCAGCACGCATCGATCGAGCCGTGGCTCAAAACGTCGACGCCCGCGCCCGAGAAGGAATGGCTACAGTCGCCCGAAGAACGCGCCAAGCTCGACGGGCTCTACGAGTGCATCCTCTGCGCCTGCTGCTCGACCTCGTGCCCGAGCTACTGGTGGAACGGCGACCGCTACCTCGGTCCGGCGGTCCTGCTTCAGGCCTATCGCTGGCTGGTGGACTCGCGGGACGAAGCGCAGGGCGAGCGACTCGACAATCTCGAGGACCCCTTTCGGCTCTACCGCTGCCACACGATTATGAACTGCGCCAAGACCTGCCCGAAAGGCCTGAATCCGGCGAGAGCGATCGCGGATATCAAGGGGATGATGGTCGAGCGGCAGATGTAGGGACCGCCTTCCTTCAAAACCGGCGCGGCCGGATCGCGCTCTCGCCGGATTTTCTTCCAAAAAGCAGAGCGTCCGAAGAAATCGAATTCGATAAAGAAGCCTGTTTTGGGGGGAGGAATGTTCGATCGACTGAATTCGCTGTGGATCGGCGAACGGCTCAACTATGTCGAGCGCCTGACCATGGTCTCGGCGATGTCCGTCGGCCACCCATTCACGCTTTATTCCTATACTCCTGAAAAACTCCGAGGCGTCCCGAAGGGGGTGGAGATCCGCGACGCGAACGAGGTGGTTCCGTACCAGACACTCGCGAGATACTTTGACGGTGGCTGGGCTGCGCTCGGCACTGACTTTTTCCGCTATGCGATGCAGGCGAAAGGATTGGGCTATTGGGTCGATCTCGATGTCTGCTTCATAAGGCCAATTGATTTCACCGACGAGTATGTTTTCGGCTGGGAGAACGAAAAGTCGATAAACGGCACGGTTCTGCGGCTTCCGCCGGATTCCGGCATGGTTCGCGAACTCTGCAGCATACCCCACGTCAACTGGCGACCGCCGTTTTACGGACCGAGGAAAACGGCCGTCTTCTACTGGAGGCGGCTGACAGAAGGGGACATTCGTCCAGAAAATAATCGCTGGGGCACATTCGGGCCAATGATTTTGACCTATCTCGCGAGGAAGTATGGCGTCGCGAAGCAAGCCAAGGAGCGTTCCGTCTTCTACCCGGTGAGGCATCGGGAGGCGAAATTATTTTGCGGTCCGCCAGAGCGAGTTGAAAGCCAGCTGACGAATGAAACAAGAACAGTCCATCTTTGGCATTCTGTGTTGAACAGGGAAGCCAGGGTTACGCCGCCGCCTGGATCTTATCTTGAGGCAGCCTGCCGCCATTACCGACTCGAGGTCTAAATGGGTTCCCGGTGAGCTTGATCAGCCTATCAAATCGCATTCAATGAGCCATTGGCCGTGTGTCGCTGATCGCCTCCACAGCCGCATAGCAATCAGAAAAATTAAGCTAACGTTTGGCGTAAGTGCCTGTTTAATCGGTTTTTAAAGCCCGCTCGTCTATCGTCGCCTTCATCTGCAACACTTGAGTTCGATGATGAGCAACACGCCATTGACTTCGACGTTATCTGAACACGATCTGATCGATTTTGGGATTCGCGGCGCGCTTGGACTGGCTTTCGCTTTCTACGCGGGGGTTTGTTTCAACAAGGCAATCGCCCAATTCGTAACAATCGATTTCGGCCGCTTCGACGCTCATGTATTTAGTCAAGCCTCGGCAGTTCTGGCGATTGGTCTTTATGCGCTGACGGTCGCTTGCCTCTATGCCTTGCGATTGCGGCCGATCCGCAGGGCGCAAGGCGCTTGGCCGGCAACCGCCGCTCTCCTTGGCGGGTTCATGATGTTCGGTCTCCTGTTGCTCGACCAGCGAACGGACCTGCCGCTCGCGGCGCAAGTGTCGGCGTCCTTACTGATTTTGACGGGCAATGGTTTCGCCATCTACATCCTCGCTCACCTCGGGCGCGCCTTTTCCATCCTGCCGGAGAGTCGCAAGCTCGTGACGACCGGCCCTTATCAAGTCGTGCGGCATCCGCTCTATCTTGCAGAAGCTGTCACGACTCTCGGTGTTTTCATCCAATTTCTTTCGCTTTGGGCGCTACTCTTATTTGCCATGCAGATCTTGATGCAGATGGTCCGTATACATTATGAAGAAAACGTCCTGCGCGAAACCTTTCCGGAATACGCGTTTTATTCCCGGCATTCTTGGCGGCTGATTCCGATGATTTATTGATGGAAGAAGGCGCAGCGGGGCGGGCTAAACTCGCCGCGACCGGCTGTTGGGCCCCGGAGACAAGGAATTGAAAGCCCAGCGCAAGGAATTCAAAGCCAAACGCAAGGAAATGAAACCCCGGCACAAGGAAATGAAAGTCAGGCGCAAGGAAATGAAAATAGAGAATCTTGCGATTTCAACAGGTTAAGGCAGATCCTGATATCGGGCGCGCCATTAACCTTAACTTTTTGCGGCTCTCGGTCACTGATGGGGGCCTCCGTCCTGTCATGAGGCGACAATACCACAGAATTCTGATTTACGGAAGCAAAACATCGACTCAGTCGTCGAGGGTCGGGATTACCCTCGGCTGCACGCCCTGGAGCCCGACGTGTTGCGTCGCTCCGCTCGCAAATGACAGCCTTGTTTCCGTCACAACGAGTCCTGCTCTAGCAAGGAGAACGGCCGGCTCGAGCAGAACGTCCGGGCGCGTGTTGACGCATCGTTTGGCCGCGTCGCTTAGTTGCAACGGACGCCGCGCCCCCTCTCCGGACCGTGATAACCCGGCTGGCAGGGCCGCCTCGTCCTCGGGGTGATTTGCACAGTTTGACCCCGCCATGAATCAAAATGCCGGGTCCGCCCGGGCCCTCGTTGTTTGAATTGGCCAGCTTGTCAGGCGCCTTTCTCTTGCGATGCGCCCAACGCCCGTACCTGGGCGTCGAACACGGATGCGCCGAAGTCCAGCATGTCGCCGGAGGCCTCCCGGACCAGGGAGAACGGCGTCGGACGGCGCGCGGTCAGGCGGCCAGTCAGCGAGTTCTCTTCGAAGGTGAAGTGGGTCTTGAACTTCTGCGCGAGGCGCTGCATCCCGACATTGTCGGGAAGGCAGATGATTTCAATTGTCTCGACGCCGTGGTTGGTGGCGGCGCGCTGGATGCGCTTGAACAGTTTCTCGCCGATGCCCCGCCGCCGGTACTCGGTCTCGACGGAAAAGGCCGCCTCGGCGTGGATCTGTCGGTCGAACGGCGCCTGTTCGCTCCAAATCGCCTTGTTCGAGCGCAATTCCGCCGCGCCGCACATGCGGCCGTCGACGAACGCGCCATAGAGAAGATCCCCCTGCCCGAAGCAATTCTCGGCATAATGGACAAGGAAGTCGTCTGACATTCCGCCGCCGAAGCGCTCATGCCGACTGCGCGGGTCGAGCCGCAGCAGGTGATCGCGGAATGCTTCCATGTCCGACGGCCAGAGCCGCCGGATCTCCACGCTGAATGACTGTCGTTCGCTCATGGATCCTCGCCGATTCTTCCTCGGCGCTTCATCCCGGCAGGGATATGGTGCAGCGCAGCATGATTTGCAAGCGGATGGAATTATTCCGCAGCTTTTGGCATTCGCAGCAGCGTCTTGCCCAGGGTCTGGCGCTGGGCGATCGCCTCGAAGGCCTTCTGATACGCGTCGAGCGCGTATTTTGCGTGGATATGGACAGCGAGTTCGCCGCCCTCCGCCCATTTGAGCAATTGCGACATGTTGTCGCGGTTCGCCTCCGGCTCCCGGGCCACGAACTCGCCCCAATAGACGCCGCGGATATCACAGCCCTTGAGCAGGATAAGATTGAGCGGCGGGCGCGGAATTTCGCCTGAGGCGAAGCCGATCACCAAGAACCGCCCCTTCCAGCCGAGCGAGCGCAAGGCGGGCTCTGCCAGCGCGCCGCCGACCGGATCGTACACGACGTCGACGCCCTTGGCGCCGGTCAGCTCCTTGAGCCGCGCGCGCAGATCCTCATTCGCGTAGTTGATGGTCTCGGAGGCGCCGTAGCGGCGGGCGAAGTCGAGCTTTTCGTCGGAGGAGGCGCAGGCGATGACGCGCGCCCCCATCACTCTGCCGATCTCGACCGCCGCCACCCCTACGCCGCCCGAGGCGCCGAGCACGACCAGAGTCTCGCCCGGCTTCATTTCCGCCCGCTGTTTCAGCGCGTGCAGTGTCGTGCCGTAGGTGATCGAGAGTCCCGCCGCCTTGTCGAGGGGAAGGCGGTCGGGAACATGGGCGAGGCGGTTCGCCGGATAGGCGATCTGCTCGCGGGCGGCGCCGAAGCCGGACGAGCCCATCACCCGGTCGCCGACCGTAAAGCCCTTCACGCCCGGTCCGAGGGCGAGGACGCGGCCGGCGAACTCGCCCGCGGGCGAAAAGGGCGGCGCGGGCTTGAGCTGGTACTTTCCCTCGATAATGAGGGTGTCGAAGAAGTTGAGCGCCGCATAGGCGACCTCGACGACGACTTCGCCCTCCGCCGGGACAGGCGGCTCGACATCCATGACCTTCAGGTTTTCCGCCGGACCAAGCGACGGACAGATCAGGGCTTTCATTGCCGACTCCCAATTTTACTCATTTTTCATTAACCACAGGCAGGTTTACAGGGACTGCGCCGCTCGCGAAAGCCGAAGGCCGGAATTTTGCCCCGATCCACCGGCATGAGGCGGCGAACGCCGGCCTTAAGGGGCGCGAGGGCGGCTTGTCCAAGGACGGATCTCGATGAGAGCACCACCGTTGTCTTTTCTCTCGCGCGCCGGCGTCGCCGCAGCGATCACCGCGCTTGGCCTGGCGCTCGCGTTCGCCCCCGTCGAAGCCGCGACCAAGAAGACCGACAAGAAGGACGACGCAACGAAGCCCGCCCTTGTGGCGAGTTTCGGCGACTGGAACGTCTTTGTCGGCCAGGCCGGCAAGGGCCGCATCTGCTACACGCTGGCGCAGCCGAAATCGCGCGAGCCCTCGAGCCTCAATCGCGATCCCGGTTACGCCTTCATCTCCGACCGGCCCGCGGAAGGGGTGCGCAACGAAGTGTCGTTCATCATGGGCTTCGACGTCTCCGGCGGGACGGAGGCGGAAGCGACTTCCGAGATCAAGTCCGACGTCAAGCCCAATTCCAAGCCCGTGGCGAAACCGTCAAAATCCGATCCCAAGAAAGCGGACGCGAAATCGAAAGCCAAGTCGATCGCCAAGTCGATCGCGGCCCCAGTCGCTGCGGTCGACGAAGCGACCTTCGACCTCCTGCCCAAGGGCGCCAATCTCTGGGTCAAGAATGCAGCGCGCGAGAGCGAGCTGATCACCGAGATGCGCAAGGGCGTGAAACTCGAGATCCGGGCGGCCTCGGTCAAGGGCAACGCGTCCACCAATTCCTATTCGCTCTCGGGCTTCTCGCAGGCGATGGACCGCCTGCAGAAGGAATGCCCGCCGAAGTCGTAAGGGCCAAGCTGTCATTCCCGGCGGACCGCAGGTCCGACCGGGAATCCAAACTCATCGACCGCCGCGGACGTCAGGCTGGATTCCCGATCGGTCGCTGCGCGACCGTCGGGAATGACATGGTGCGGCTTCTTCGCGGCGATGAGATAGTTCACGCTCATGTCGCGCGACAGGCGCCAGCCGAGACGCAGGGGATCGTAGGCTACACCCTGGCGGTCGATGACCCTGAGCCCCGCCGCGCGCAAGCCGAGGGAGAATTCCTCGGGCGTCACGAACTGCTCCCAGCGATGGGTTCCGGGCTCGAGCCAGCGCAGCACGTATTCCGCCCCGACGATCGCGAGCGCGAAGCTCCTTAAGGTGCGGTTCAAGGTGGAGGCGATGAAGAGGCCGCCCGGCTTCACCAGCGATGCGGCCGCGGACACGAAACGCGTTGGCTCGGCCACGTGCTCGATCACCTCCATCGCGCTCACGACGTCGAAGCGCCGCGGCTCTGCCGCAAGCTCTTCGACCGCGGCAACGCGATAGTCGAGTTTCGCGCCCGTCTCCTCAGCATGGCGGCGCGCCGCGTCGATCGAGGCGGGCGCCGGATCGATGGCCGTGACGTTCGCCCCGAGCCGCGCGAGCGGTTCGGCGAAGAGCCCCGCCCCGCAGCCGATGTCGAGGAGATCGAGGCCCGCAAGCGGCGCGCCGGATAGAGGCTCGCGGCGGAAACGCCTCACCATCAGATCACGCGCCCAGGCCACGCGCAGCGGCGTCATCTTGTGCAGCGGGCGCCATCGGGCCGTCCGGGTCCCACCAGGCGTCGCCGAGCGCGTCGAAATGCGCGACCTCCGCGGGGATCACGCTCGGCGCGGCCTTGGCCGACATGCAACACTCTCCATTGCGCTGGCGTTGACCCGCCCGGCCCGCCTCTTTATACGCCGCCCCGCTGCGTTGCGCGAGCTGCGCGCCTCTCCCCATGAAGAGCCGAGGACCATGTGTCGCGTCTGGTGATGAAGTTTGGCGGCACGTCCGTCGCCGATGTCGAGCGCATCCGCAATGTCGCCGCGCACGTGAAGCGCGAAGTCGAAGCGGGCGCCGAGGTCGCGGTGGTCGTCTCGGCTATGGCCGGCAAGACCAACGAGCTCGTCGCCTGGTGCAAGGAAGCGGGCTCGCATTTCGACAACCCGGAATACGACGCCGTCGTCGCCTCGGGCGAACTCGTGACCGCAGGCCTGCTCGCGCTTGTTCTGAAGGACATGGGGCTCAAGGCCCGCTCCTGGGCCGGCTGGCAGATCCCGCTGATCACCGACGACGCGCACGGCTCGGCCCGGATCGAGAAGATCGACGGCCGGAACCTCGTCGAAGGATTTCAGTGCGGCGAGATCGCGGTCGTCGCGGGCTTCCAGGGACTGCATGCCTCGACCAACCGCGTGACCACGCTCGGTCGCGGCGGCTCGGATACATCTGCGGTCGCGCTCGCGGCTGCGATCGGCGCCGACCGCTGCGATATCTATACCGACGTCGATGGGGTCTATACGACCGATCCGCGGGTGGTGCCGAGGGCGCGCCGGCTCGACAAGGTGTCGTTCGAAGAGATGCTGGAAATGGCCTCGCTCGGCGCCAAGGTTCTGCAGGAGCGCTCGGTCGAAGTGGCGCTCATGCACAAGGTCAGGCTCTATGTGCGCTCGTCGTTCGACGACCCGGCGCATCCAAGGCTCGGCACGCTCATCTGCGACGAGGAGGACATCGTGGAACAGCAGATCGTCACCGGCATCGCCTTCTCGCGCGACGAGGCGCAGATCACGCTGCGCGAGGTCGCCGACAAGCCGGGAGTCGCGGCCGCGATCTTCGTGCCGCTGGCGGACGCCAACATCAATGTCGACATGATCATCCAGGTCGTCTCCGACGACACCACGACGACCGACATCACCTTCACCGTGCCGGCGTCCGAATATGAACGCGCGATGGAGATCCTCGAGGCGCGGCGCGACAAAATCGGCTTCGCCAAACTGCACGGCGCGCAGGACGTGGTGAAGATCTCGGCGATCGGCGTCGGCATGCGCTCGCACTCCGGCGTCGCTGCGCGCGCCTTTAAGGCGCTAGCCGAAAAGGGCGTCAACATCCGCGCGATCACGACGTCCGAGATCAAGTTCTCGATGCTGATCGACGAAGCCTATACGGAGCTCGCGGTGCGGACGCTGCACACGCTCTACGGGCTGGACGCCAAGGGGTGAACGGTCCAGTTAACGGGTATATTTACAGATATGCTTAGCTTATATAAGCTTGCGCCTACTTTCATTAGCTTGCATTTTTGCTTTCGCGGGCTTTCCTTTGCTTTCGCGAACTTGAATCTGCTACTCCGAATCGGTTGTTTTCAATGGGTTGCGAGGCTCACTCGAGACTTTTTTTCCCATCTCCCTTGGGACTCCCCTCCAACGTCGCCTGGGCTCTTCCCAGGACGAACTAACCCCCTGAGACTACTACTGGCTTCTGATTTTCGCAACATATTTCCGCTCGGCGGAGAAGGGCGTTCCCCAAACCGAGCGCCCTAAGCAGAACTGCCATCTTGTTCTGGTTCTTTCTGCCGGTTACGCTTCGTTTTCTGTTTTCTGCTGGCGTGGGAATTGCGTCCCTTGCCCGTTTGAGGAACCGGATTGGGGAAACGTGGGCGGCGGAGGAATCACCGGCACCAACGACGCAGTATGCAGCAAGCGCTCAAGCAACTCGCGAGAAAGCATTCCAAAAACTATAGCATAACCCAACGCAATTGTACCATCAAATTCGATGGTGTTAGGCGAATTAAACATGGCAGGGATAGCACTCTTAGCGTATATCCCCATTGTAATAAGACCAATAGGGACGGCTGCAACTAACTGTTTCCACAACGTAAGTTGACTGTGGGTAGGGAATATATATGACCTAGACCAGACGCCAAAAAAATACAGAAGCACCAATAATGCTATCCCAAAAGACGTAAAGGCGTGGTACGACCAGTCACCTTGTATTGGGACAGGCAAATTGCCACCCATGGCTTATACCTCCAATTATTGAAGCGTCCTAAAATTGCTCAAAGTCTGCGATCCCCTCCCATACAGAGACCACCCGGTCAATTCGCTATTCGCCGCTTTCAGCCTCACCCAAGTTTCCGAACCGATCATGCTTGGCACGGACTTTTGATCAAGGACAATATACTTTTCGTCAGGACTTATTACGCCGACCTCCGCGCCCTTTCCTTGGAAAAATCCCGGAGGATCTGCTCGAAGCGGCTGCGGTGCTACGGGGACGACTATCGATCCAGGAGCAACGTTTTCCTGGCTTAACACCGAAGTGCTGCTTAGAAAAATAGAGCAAAAACCCGCGACATAAATTTGCTTTCGCATGACCCGCTCTCCAACACTTTCAATCGCTAGCGCCGCTAATCGCGCCAATATCGGCCAACAACATACAATTCCGTAATTCTCATTTCCAGCCGAAAAAGACCTTAACATATGGGCGCGACTTCATGCGGTCCTACCTCAGTCGTCCTCAGAAAAGAAGTCCTCGTCCAAGCGCTTGAACTCAATCGCCCTGCTCGTGCGCACACCTACCCCATGTTCGATCATAAGGTCTGCCAAACTCTGTCCATCCAGCAAAATGACGCGCTGAGAAAGATGTCGCACAAATTCGCGAGCGTGATTGCTGAACGTCGAGGTCGTCACGAAGACGCCCTTCGTCGCGCCGAGGCCGACTAAGCTCCCTACGAAGGCTTGAACTTCCGGTCGCCCTACTGCACTCCCATTCGTGTATCGCTTAGCTTGTACGTAGACCCTATCGAGGCCAAGTCGATCTTCGTTGATAACCCCGTCGACGCCTCCGTCGCCGGATTGCCCTAGCTGAGATGCAGCGTTCTTGCGCGAGCCGCCGTAGCCCATCGCGACAAGTAAATCGACAATGAGCTGTTCGAAAAATGAAGGATTGTTTTGACCAATTCGATCGAGCAGATCCGCGCGCAATGCAGATCGAACCGCCTGATACGCCGCCTCGATCTGCTCCTCAGGGGTTATCGTCGCCGCTTTGGTCACCTTGCTGTCGAACACGACCTCTTCGCTTTCGGACGAGGCCTCGCGTTCGCTTTTGTGGAAGTCCCGAAACGAAGGATATTTCATTAGCAAAGCGACGTTGATCTGATCGGGACCGCTCGTCAGCAGCTTGCGTCCTTCATCCGTGGCTACAAACCGGCCACGTCCGGGAGAAGAAATGAGACTGGCCTTGGACATATAGAACTTCGCCCAATGGATCCGGTTGTTCAGCACTCGTTGGCGGCCACTGGGGAGTAAGGCTTCCCGCTCTTCTGGACTAAGTTTGAATTCGTCTGCGATGCGATCGGCCACGTCCGCTACTCGCTTCTCCCCGTCCGCGGCGAGGCGGAGAAGCGGAAGCATTAGGGTCTGATAATCAGGGATCGACATATTCGCTCGGGCCTGCCCCTTCGTGTATTCGATCTAAAATCGAATGCAACAAGTAGATGGACGGGCGCGAGCTTTCCGTCAAAGCGGCGTGCGTTTCCTTGTGATCCGCGCCAAATGGGAAGCGCAACAAGGAACGGCCGAGACGTCCGATTTCGGCAGCAACTTCATGGCTACGGCACAGGCGCACCAGGATCGGCGATCTCGTCATACCCCCGGCCAAGGAACTCGATCAGGCAGAAGCCGTGGCCGAAGGGGTCGGAGAGGATGGCGATCTTGCCCCAGGGGTTGACGCGGATCTCTGTCTCGGCGTGCGCGCCGGCGGCGACCGCGCGTGCGAGCGCGGCTTCGACGTCGTCGACGACGACATCGACATGCACCGGGGTCCAATGGCGATCGTAGCGGCGCGGATCCCTGGCCGCGCCGATCGAACCGCCCGGCTTTTGCAAAAGATAGATCCGAACCGGCAGGCCGCCGAGCTCGACGGCCTCGGCGCCGAGCCGGCGCGATACCGCGAGGCCAAAGGCCTGGGTGTAGAAGGCAATCGCTTCGGCGAGATCGGGGACGTCGATGTTGATCAGCAGGTCCATGCGGAGAGCTTAGCAGAGTTGCGATTGCATTCCTCCGCCGACCAGCGATTCTGAGGCCCTTTGGCGGATTCCCGCCCCCACAACGGGGCGGGGCGCCGGCATTCCGCCGCTCCGCCTACCCTCCGCCCTCCTCCAGCACATAAAGCTCGAGCGGCTGCTGCTTGCCGCGCATCGGGAGCTCGCCCAGTCTTCGCTTCGTGACGTGCGGCGGGAGCGCCGCGAGGCGATCGATGAGGGCTGCGGAGGCGAGGACGCGGGCATCGGCTGCGCGGCAGGATTCGACGATGCGGGCGACGGTGTTCATCGCATCGCCGATCAGCGCGATCTCTTTCTTCAAATAGCCGAGCTCGCCGACCGCGATGGGACCGCAGTGAAGGCCAGCGCGGAAGTCGGGCACGAGAGCGAATTCGCGTTCATAGGCAGGCGCCTCGGCGCGGATGCGGTCGAGCGCCGAGAAGCAGGCGCGGACGCATGCCGGTTCGTTTGGGCCCGGCGCGAGCCGCCAGGTCGCGATCACCTCGTCGCCGACATATTTATGAATTTCGCCGCCGGCCTCCGCGACGGCGAGCGACACATCGGTGATGAAGCGGTTGAGCAGATCGAGAAACCTGAGCTCGCCGAGGCGCTCAGCGATCGCGGTCGAGGAGCGCATGTCGATGAAGAGCAGCGCGCGCTCCTCGATGCGCGGATGGTAGTAGCGCCCCGCGGCGAAGGCGAAGAGCGCGCCAGGACCCAAAAGATCGTTGACGCTGAACAGCAGGTTGAAGCCGACCACCACCAAGAACGAGGACAGGAAGTCGACGCTGCCGACCGTCATGAACCGACCCGACGCCAACATGATCGCGATGGCGTTCACGACGAAGATAACCGCTGCATAAAGAGCCGTGCGCAGGGCGAGATAAGGCAGAAACGGCAGGCGACCGAAGAGCCAGCCAGAGTTGCGGCGCAATACGAAGCGTTCGAGCGAGAAAAACGCGGCGCCCATCGCGCCGCCGACGCAACCGCCGATGATGGGCGTTCCATGGTGAAGATCGCCGTAGAGGACGCCGATCAGGGCGCCGATGACGACAATCCAGATCGGGCGGCGAAGCGGGGACGGATGCAGCATCGGCGTCCCTTCCCCCTTGCCACCTCCACCAGCCCCCGGACTTGATCCGGAGGTCGCCTGGTCCCCCTCCCCCGCGCTTCGCACGAGGGAGGATATCCTCCCCGCGAAGGGGCCCAACGGCGGGAGTTTCGCGCCTTAACTCAGCGGCGGGATGCGCAGCACCTGGCCGGGGTAGATCTTGTCCGGATGGGTCAGCATCGGCCGATTGGCCTGGAAGATGACGTCGTATTTGGCGCCGTGACCCTTGCCGTATTGGGCCTCGGCGATCGCCCACAGCGTGTCACCGCTTTTGACGGTATAAAACTTCGACTCAGGCGCCGCCGTCACGGGCTTGATGTCGTTCTGGACCGTCTGCACGCCCTTCGTGTTGCCGAGCGCGATGGCGATCTTTTCCGCCTGTTCGGTCGACGCGGCCGTTCCCGACACTTTCACCTTGTCGCCGTCGACCTCGATCTTGACGCCCGAGGCGTCGAGGCCGTGCTTGTCGAGCTCCTTCTTGAGCTCGTCGGCCGGCGCCGCCTTGGCTTCGCTGCCGCCGAAGATCGACGCGCCGACGTTCTTGACGAAATTGATCAGTCCCATGAATCGTTCTCCCGCTGCCGGCCACCGGCTCTCGACGAGGCTCGCCTCGCGAACCGCCGCACGCCGGAGACCCATATATCGCCGCTCTGCGGCGCGCCAGCGCGATCCGGAGGTGAAGACGTTTCCGGCGCCGAAAGCGCTCAGGCGCCCTTCATCCTGTTCATGATGAGACCGACGATCGCGGTCACGATCGCGCCGGACACGCCGCCGCCGACGATCTGGCCGGCCAAGGCGCCGATATCCATACCGCCCGCCCCGCCCGAGAGCATCGGAATGAGCGAGGTCAGAAGCGATCCGCCCGCGATGCCGCCGACCGCGCCGGCGATCGTGTTGCCGCCCGTTCCGAGGCTCACATCCTTCGCGGCCGCGCCGGCCGCGTTGCCGCCGATCGCGCCTGCAATCAACTGGATGATGAGATTGATGATCGTGGCCGACATAGTTCCCTCCCTCGTGGTGGCTCAAGTCATCAAGATTTTCCTGACGCCGAGTCGTATTCTTTAAGATTCTTCGCGTTTCGTTAGGAATGTCAATCGGCCCGTTCCTTGTGGCCGTCTGAAACCGCGCGCCGATTTTCACGCAAGGCGGAATTGCGCTCTTAAAAAAACCACATTCATGGACGAAATCACGTCATCGAGTTTTGGCCGACCGACTTGGCTCTCGCTGTTATGGACACATTGCGGCAGGCCGACGACACCTCCCCTAGACATCGATATTACGCAACAGCGGTCGCTCTTGGGCGCCGTACGATCGCGCGCACAGCGCAAAAAGGAAGATACATATGCCAGTCGGAACCGTGAAGTGGTTCAACGCCCAGAAGGGCTTTGGTTTCATCCAGCCGGATAATGGCGGCTCGGACGTGTTTGTTCACATCAGCGCCGTCGAACGCGCCGGGATGAACAACCTCAACGAAGGCCAGAAGGTCAACTTCGAACTCGTCGCCGACAAGCGCACGGGCAAGTCGAGCGCCGGAAACCTCAGCGCCGCCTAACCCAAGCGTCCAGGCGCATTCTGGGCCAAACGCTTCTCGCCCTCGTCGACCGCGGATGTACCGGCGGCAAGGCTAAAGCGAGCGTTTGTGACCTGATGCGCTGACCGATACGGCGTCGCGCCGTCCAATTGCTGTCGACCGCGGATGTACCGGCGGCAGCGTGCTTGGGGCGCGACGTCATGATCGGACCGAGAAGCCGCCGCGCTCGTCGCTGCGGCTTTTTTGTTTTTGAGGACGCCTTCCCTGCCAGCGCTGGTCTGAGGACGGGTCGTTTAAGACCGGCCTTCAAGTCTGGCCCGCAAGTCTGGTAAGCATGCGCCGCCGGTCCCGGTCCGTTCGGAGGCGCATGTGAGAGACCCCTATGATGTTCTCGGCGTCGCCAAGACTGCGACGCCCGAGGAGATCCGCAAAGCCTACCGGCAGCTGGCGAAGAAACTGCATCCGGACCTCAACCCGGGCGACAAGCGCGCCGAGGAGCAGTTCAAGGAGGTTTCGGCCGCCAACGACATCCTGTCGGACCCGGACAAGCGAAAGCGCTATGACGCGGGCGAGATCGACGCCTCGGGGGCCGAGAAGGCGCCGCCGCAGGGCAGATATTATCGCGAATATGCCGGCGGCGAGGCGGGCCATCCTTACGAGAGCGCGTCGGGCTACGCCGACTTCGCGGAAGGCGACGATCTTTTCGCCGAACTTATGCGGCGAAGTCGAGAGCAGGCGCGCCGGGCCCCGGGCGGCGACCTGCATTACGAACTGCATGTGCCTTTTCTCGATGCGGTCAACGGCGCGAGCAAGACCATCACCTTGCCCCAGGGCGGAACCCTCGAAGTGTCGATCCCGCAAGGGGTCGAGGACGGGCAAATCTTACGCCTGCGGGGCAAGGGCGCGCCCTCGCGCGGCGAAGGTCCGCCGGGCGACGCGCTGGTGCAGATCGCCGTCGAACCGCACCGCTATTTCACTCGCGAGGGCGACGACATCCATCTCGAGCTGCCGGTCTCCATCAAGGAGGCCGCGCTTGGCGGGGAGGTGCGCACGCCGACCACAACAGGCAGCGTGATGCTGAGGATTCCGAAGGGATCCAACGCCGGAGACACGCTGCGGCTGAAGGGCAAGGGCGTGAAGCGGCGCCACGGCGCCGGCGACGAATTCGTCAAGCTCAAGGTCGTGATGCCGATGGGCCCGGACCCGGAGCTCGAGGCGTTCCTCACGAAATGGACGCCCGCCCACGAATACGATCCCCGCAAGGAGATGTGAGCCATGATCAGCGAGCGGGAGTTTCTGGAGCGCGCCCATCTCGATCGCGGCACGCTCGAAATCTGGATCAGGGAAGAATGGCTGATCCCGAGCAGCGCAGCCGCCGAGCGGGCGTTCACCGAGATGGACCTCGCGCGGGCGCGCCTCATCCACGATCTCACGCACAATATGGGGGTCAACGACGAGGGCCTGGATGTGATCCTGCACCTTATCGATCAAATGCACGGGCTGCGCCGTGCGCTCGCCGACGCGCTCACGTCGATGCACGAGCGAAAGCCGCCGACCAGGGGCGCCTGACCCGGCAGCGGCGCCTCAGTAAATTAGCGCAAATCCACCCGCGCGCACGCTGAACGGCCAGGCGACCGCAGACGTTCAGCCGGCGCAGTTACGCGCGCTAATGACAGGTATGGTAGTGAACGTGACCATAGCGGTCGCGGTAGTGGCAGCGGTACGCATGGCCGCCGAGCACAGAGCCGGGCCGAGTGACCACCGCGCCCGTCACGCCGCCGACCACTGCGCCGACCGGACCGCCGATCGCGGCGCCGGCGACCACACCCCCTGCCGTGCCAACCGTCTGCACAGGCGTCGCGCAGGCGCCGAGCGTAAGGCACGCAAGCGCAACCAAAGCGATCTTGTTCATACTGCGATCCTCCCTATCAACGCTGACAATCGATGGCAGAAAAAAATGATCCTAGCAGGGGTTACAGCGGTTGGCCATGCCGAGTTCGTGTCACGCGGCCACGGGATCGGCGAGGCCGACAAGCTCGAAGCTCAGCGCGCGCAGCTGCTTCCGGGCTTGTGCATCGTAGGCCTGGGCGTCGGCCCGGGATTCGCGAAGGCCGTTGAAATAGAGCCCGCTCTTGCGCGCAAGCGCGGGCAACTCCACAAGCTGGAGAATGGCTGCGCCGCCGTCCTCGACCGTGCTGATCGGCCGGGCGCCCGAGAGCCGGACCATGGTCGTGTCCATGTAGGTCGCAGGATGGAGGCAGTTGACCGTGATGCCGCGGCCCTTGAGCTCCCCGGCGAGGTCGATCGTGAACAGGATCTGCGCGAGCTTGCTCTGGCAATAGGCCCTGACGCCGCTATAGCCATGCGTCAGCATCACGTCGGAAAAGTCGATTGCCTGCTGCCCGGCCGATGAGACGTTGACGATGCGCGAGGCCGCGCGGGCCTCGACGAGCGGCAGAAGCAGGCGCGTCAGCAGGAAGCCCGCGAGATAGTTGACCGCGAAGCGCAGTTCGAAGCCGTCGTCGCTGACCTCGCGTCGCGCCACGCCGCCTCCGGCGCCGATCCCCGCGTTGTTGACAAGGACGTCGAGGCCGTCCGTCTCGTGTCGCACAGCATCGGCGAGCGCGCGGACCCCGGCAAGCGAGGCGAGGTCGGCGCGAAGAAACTTTGCCTTGCCGCCGGTCTTCTTGATCCGCTCGACGAGCGCGTCGCCTCGGGCGCGATCGCGTCCATGCGCGATCACGCTCGCGCCATCCGCCGCGAGCCGCTCGGCGACGTGGCGGCCGACGCCGTCGGTCGAGCCGGTGATCAGGATGGTCTTGCTCATAGCGTTCCCTTCTCCCGTTTACGGGAGAAGGTGGCGCGAAGCGCCGGATGAGGGTTCTCCCGCCGGCCCTCATCCGTCGGCCTTCGGCCGACACCTTCTCCCGCAAGCGGGAGAAGAGCGCTAACCGCGCAGAACCTCGACCCGGTTCGGATAGAAGGCGAGGAACGAGGCGATTTCGCCGACGTCCGGCTTCGGCGTTTCGTAGGTCCACACCGCGTTGTCATCGCGGGCCTCGCCGTCCGCGATCGAATAGTAATTCGCCTCGCCCTTGTACGGGCAGGTGGTGACGCGATCGGTGCGTTCGAGCAGGCTCATGTCGACGTCTGCGCGCGGGATATAGGCGACCGGCTTGTAGCCGGCCTCGGCGAGTTCGAGCGCCCGCGCGCTCTCGCCAATCGTCTTCCCGCGCCATACGACGCGAACGCGCTCCGCGATCGGCTCGATGGTGATTGGGTGATCGATGGTTCCGGCTTGGGTCAAATCGGTCTCCTTGATGTCATTCCCGGCAGACCGGAGGTCTGACAGGGAAACCAGAACCGCAGTCGTTCGCGGACGTCACACTGGATCCCCGATCGGTCGCTCCGCGACCGTCGGGGATCACAGTTTCTGCTCATACATGCCCCGCGATCGCCTTCGATTGATAGGGCTCCTCGAGTTTGGCGATTGTGCGGGCGTCGAGCTTGAGTTCGGTCGCCGCGACCGCGTCGGCGAGGTGGTGCGGCTTTGAGGCGCCGATGATCGGAGAGGTCACGGTGGGCTTCGACAGCACCCAGGCGAGCGCCACTACCGCGGGCTTCGTTCCGAGCTTCTCGGCCGTCTCGACGACACGCTTGCGGATCGCCTCGTCCTGGCGCGAGCCGAGGCCCAGCGTCACGCTAAAGGGATCGGTGCGGCCGCGCACCGTCGAGGCCTTCTCGCCGAGACCCGTGCCCGCGAGATAGCCGCGCGCCATCGGCGACCACGGGATGACTGCGATCCCGTCATTGGCGCAGAACGGCATCATCTCGCGCTCCTCCTCGCGGTAGACGAGGTTGTAATAGTTCTGCATCGAGGCGAATTCGGCATGCCCTTTTGCGCGCGCAATGTCGATCATGCGGGCGAATTGCCATGCGTACATGCTGGAAGCGCCGATATAGAGCGCCTTGCCCGCGCGCACGACGTCGTTCAGGGCCTCCAGCGTTGCCTCCATCGGCGTCGCCGGATCGAAGCGATGGATCTGGTAGAGGTCGACATAGTCCGTGCCAAGCCGCTTCAGCGAGGCGTCGATTGCTTCCATGATGTGCTTGCGCGAGAGGCCCTTGGCGTTGACGCCAGTGCCCATCGCGCCATGCACCTTGGTCGCGATGACGACTTCGCTGCGGCCGGCGAAATCCTTGAGCGCGCGGCCGACGATCTCCTCGCTCGCGCCTTGCGAATAGACATCCGCCGTGTCGAAAAAGTTGATTCCGCGCTCCAGCGCTTCCCGGATGAACGGCCGCGACGCCTCCTCCTCCAGCACCCACTCGCGCCATTTGGTCGAGCCGTAGGTCATGCAGCCGAGGCAAATCTTCGACACCTGCATGCCCGTCTTGCCGAACCTGACCATCTCCATCGGATAACCCCTTTTCGCCTGGTTGCGCGCATCATAAGACCTTTCGGAGGCTCGTCCAAAGAGCCGGGCAGCGGGACAAGCGATTGTGAAAACCAAACGCGGCTGGGACTTCTGGATCGATCGCGGCGGCACCTTCACCGACGTGATCGGGCGCGATCCGCGCGGGCGCCTGCATGCGCGAAAACTCCTCTCCGAAAGCCCGGCTTACGAGGACGCCGCAATCGAGGCGATTCGGCGCCTGATCGGACTCGCGGCGGGCGAGCCGATCCCGGCGGGCGCGATCCGGGTCGTCAAAATGGGCACGACGGTCGCGACCAACGCGCTGCTGGAGCGGCAGGGCGAGCGGACGCTCTTGGTCACAACGCGCGGCTTCCGCGATGCGCTCGAGATCGGCTATCAGGCGCGGCCGAAGATCTTCGCCCGCGCGATCGAGAAGCCCGAACTGCTTTACTCGGGCGTGATCGAGATCGACGAGCGCGTGCTCGCCGACGGAACCGTAGAGACGGCGCCGGACCCTGAAGCCGTGCGCGCCGCGCTGAGCCGGGCGAGAGCGGAGGGATACGGCGCCGTCGCGATCGTCTTCATGCACGCGTATCGCTATCCGGCGCATGAGCGCATTGTCGGCGGAATCGCGCGCTCGCTCGGATTTGGGCAGGTCTCCGAGAGCCATGCCGCGTCCGCCCTGATCAAGCTCGTCGGCCGTGGCGACACGACGGTCGTCGACGCCTATCTCTCGCCGATCCTCGCCCGCTACGTCGGGCGGGTGTCGCAGGCGCTCGACGTCGAGCGTACCGGCGCGCGGGTGATGTTCATGATGTCGTCGGGAGGACTCACGTCGGCCGGGCTCTTCGCCGGCAAGGACGCGATCCTCTCGGGGCCGGCGGGCGGCGTGGTCGCGATGGCGCGGACCGGCGCGAGCGCCGGGTTCAGGCGCGTCATCGGCTTCGACATGGGCGGCACGTCGACCGACGTCGCGCACTACGACGGCGAATTCGAGCGCGCTTTCGAGACGGAAGTCGCGGGCGTCAGGATGCGCGCGCCGATGATGAAGATCCATACCGTCGCGGCCGGCGGCGGCTCGGTCTTGCATTTCGACGGCGCGCGGTTTCGCGTCGGCCCCGATTCCGCCGGCGCCGATCCCGGACCCGCAGCTTATCGGCGCGGCGGTCCGCTCGCCGTCACCGACGCCAATTTGATGACCGGCAGGCTCATCCCCGAATTCTTTCCCAAAGTGTTCGGGCCGAACGGCGACGAGCCGCCCAACGCTGAAATCGTGCGCGAGAAGTTCGAGAGGCTTGCGCGCGACATCGGTGACGGGCGCAGTCCAGAGGCCGTGGCGGAAGGGTTTCTCGCCGTCGCGGTCGGCAAAATGGCCGAGGCCATCAAGACGATTTCGGTCGCGCGCGGCTACGACGTCACGCGCTATGCGCTGAACTCCTTCGGCGGGGCCGGCGGCCAGCACGCCTGCGACGTCGCCGACGCGCTCGCGATCACGACCATCCTCATCCATCCGCTGTCGTCGCTGCTTTCGGCCTATGGCATGGGTCTCGCGGACATCCGCGCCCAGCGCGCGCAAGGGGTCGAGGAGCCGCTCGACGCAGGAGCGCTCGCACGCGTCGGCCTCATCGCCGACGCGCTCGCTGACGCGGCCGTCGCCGAGGTCGAGGGGCAGGGCGTCGAGCGGGAGGCGATCACGGTGCATCGCCGCTCGCATTTGCGCTATGCCGGCTCGGACACGCCGATCGAAGTCGCGCTTGGCTCGCCGGCCGGGATGGGGCGCGCATTCGAGCGGGCGCATAAACAGCGCTTCGGCTTCATCGACCGCGCCAAGGCTCTCGTCATTGAGGCCGTATCGGCGGAGGCGGTCGGCGGCGGGGCGCGCTTTGCCGAGCGGACGCTGGCCGTGTGGAAAGGAGGGCGGATCGTTCCCGTTCGCGTCACCCGGATCTTCTCCAGGGGCACGTGGCGCGACGCCGACGTATACCTTCGGGAATCGCTGCCGATCGGCGCGAGCCTCGACGGGCCGGCGCTTGTCATCGATCCGCATCAGACGATCGTTATCGAACCTGGCTGGCGCGCTTCGATCACGCCAAAAAACCATGTCGTGATGCGGCGCGTCGAGCCTCTCCCGCGGCGCGAGGCGATCGGCTCGAAGGCCGATCCGGTGATGCTCGAAATCTTCAATAACCTCTTCATGTCGATCGCCGAGCAGATGGGCGTGACGCTGCAGAACACCGCCTATTCGGTCAACATCAAGGAGCGGCTCGACTTTTCCTGCGCGGTGTTCGATCGCCACGGCCGTCTTGTCGCCAACGCGCCGCACATGCCGGTGCATCTGGGCTCGATGGACCGGTCGGTCGAGGCGATCATCAAAGAGAATGAGGGACGCATCCGCGCGGGCGACGTGTACGCGCTCAACGCCCCCTATAACGGCGGCACGCATCTGCCCGACATCACCGTCTGCACGCCGGTCTTCGACGAGGGCGGCAAGACGATCCTCTTCTGGACCGCATCGCGCGGCCACCACGCCGACATCGGCGGCGTCGCGCCGGGCTCGATGAGCCCGCTCGCCACCTCGATCCACGAGGAGGGCGTCTATATCGACAATTTCCTGCTGGTCGAGGGCGGGCGTTTCCGCGAGCGCGAGCTTTACCAGCTGCTGGCGAGCGGACCCTGGCCTGCGCGCAATCCGCTGCAGAACGTCAATGATCTGAAAGCCCAGATCGCCGCCAACGAGAAGGGCGTCAGGGAGCTCAGGCGCATGGTCGAGGCGTTCAGCCTCGAGACGGTCGAGGCCTATATGGGCCATGTGCAGGACAATGCAGACGAGAGCGTACGGCGCGTCATCGACCGGCTTGCCGACAGCGAAGCTTCGTCCGTCTCCGACCAGGGCGCGGTGATCAGGGTCCGGATCAGCGTCGACAAAGAGAAGCGCGAGGCGACAATCGATTTCACCGGCACGTCGCCGCAGCAGCCGGACAACTTCAACGCGCCCGAGCCGGTGACGCGCGCCGCCGTGCTCTATGTGTTTCGCGTCATGGTCGACGACGACATTCCGATGAATGCGGGGTGCTTAAGGCCGATCCGGGTCGTTCTGCCGGAAGGCTCGATGCTTTCTCCGCGCTATCCCGCCGCGGTGGTGGCGGGCAATGTCGAAGTGTCGCAGGCGGTGACCGACACGCTTTTTGCCGCACTTGGCGCGCTCGGCTCCGCGCAGGGCACGATGAACAACCTCACCTTCGGCGACGCAACGTATCAGTATTACGAGACGATCTGCTCGGGCGCGCCGGCAGGCCCCGGCTTCGACGGCGCGGCCGCGGTGCATACGCATATGACCAACTCGCGCCTCACCGACCCGGAAGTGCTCGAGAGCCGTTTTCCGGTCGTGCTCGAGGACTTTCACATCCGCCGCAGCTCGGGAGGCAAGGGGCGGTGGAAGGCCGGCGACGGGACGCTGCGCCGCATCCGTTTCCTCAAACCCATGAATGTCGCCATGCTGAGCGGCCATCGCGCTGTGCCCAACCCGGGCGCGATGGGCGGGGACGCCGGCGAACTCGGCCGCAATTCGATCCGCCGCAATGACGGCCGGATCGAGATCCTGCCGGGCTGCGCGCAGACCGATGTCGAGGCGGGCGAAGCGATCGAGATCGTGACGCCGACGGGCGGGGGATGGGGCGAGGCGGGATAGTTGTTTGCCGAGAGTCCTTGCGCTTTCGTATTATGCGCCATGGCTAAAAAACTCCCACCTGTTCATCCCGGCGAGGTCTTGCGCGAGGAATTCCTTCGCCCGATGGAGCTTACCCCTTACGCGGTCGCAAGTGCTGTAGGGTGCCGTGCACGCGAATTGAGAGGTTGGTCAGGGAGCAAACCTCGCTGACCGCCGACACCGCCCTCCGGCTCACCCGCTATTTTGGGACCTCGCCCGTTTTTTGGATGGGCATCCAGACTCAGTATGAACTTGAACGCGCTGAGGACAGCCTTGCCGTCGCACTCCGTAAGATCGCGCCGGCGCGGGGGGCGAAACCTGCCGCCTAGCCTCGGCATGTTGGGCGCGGCGCCCCGCGTGCTCTGCCGCAGTTAGATCCGCCGCAATGACGGGCGCATCGCGGCCCTGCTCGGCTGCGCTCAAGTTGAGGTCGAGGCGAAGCGATTGAGATCGTGGCCGTTCCTCCTCGCCTTCTACGCCCCGTTGCGGGAGGGGTTTTAGAGTTTCGCGACTCGATGGTCTGACTCAAACCGTTCGCCTGAACGGCTCAACGTTCCCAAACCGTTACGAACGCAAATTTGAACTAAATAGAGCCACTTTGGCCGACAGAACAAATTAACTTGACTTATCTAGCAGACGGTTTATAACATTGACTGTCGCTACCGGATTAACCGGCTGGACAATTAAAAGGACTATCAAAGTGGCAAACCGTTTGAATGGACTGAGCGAAACGCATAAATGGCACCTCATGGTGGAGGCGGCGAAGCGAGGAGCGAAGGAGCACGGCTACGAACTCGAACGCATACCTGGGCGAGGCCTGTCGAACATCTGGACCATCACCAAAGGCGGCAAGACCCAACGGGCAGCGATCCGAACGACGCGGGATCGTTGGATCGCATTCCCGCCGCTCGCCAAGGGGACCAAATGGAAGACGCTTGACGAAGTCGATGCGGTCATCGTTGCAAGCGTGGACTCAAAGGAGGAACCGGAGACCGTCGAAGTCTTCATCTTCCCGGCCGATGAGGTGCGAAAGCGCTTCGGCGAAGCTTACGCCGCACGCAAGCAAGCGGGACGCGTCATCCGCGATAACTACGGAATGTGGGTGGCATTGCATTACCCTGAGCGAATCTCGCGAAGCGCGCCGAACGCCATTGGTTCGGGGATTGCGGACGAGCATAAGCCGATCGCGGTCTACTCGATCGAGAAACTCCTCGCCGAGAATTCAGACCGTCTCGCCGCAGCGAGTGAGGACGATGAAGTCGCAGAGGCACTCGAACGGGCCGAGGCTTCGGAGCCGCACTTCACGACGATTGCTCAGGTCATGACGTGGGCGCGGGAGCAGGTCGCCGAAATCGCCGGGGTCAGAGTCGAAGCCGTCAAACTCGATTTGAAGCTCGAATATTGATGCCGGCCGGCCCCTGGGCGCGGGCAGCAATTTGCCCGCGCCCACCGGTGTTCACGGCCTCAGCGCGGC
The DNA here is from genome assembly GCA_963787135.1 of uncultured Alphaproteobacteria bacterium. GTDB lineage: Bacteria > Pseudomonadota > Alphaproteobacteria > Rhizobiales > Beijerinckiaceae > Roseiarcus. The sequence continues at coordinate 109,580 of CAWBBW010000038.1, forward strand.
ACCGTGTCCCGCCCAAGCGGAAAGCAAGCATTCCCGCCGTCACTTCCCCCGATACGCAGAATCCGGATGGCGCCCGCGCCGCTGTGGGTGGTGGGTTTGCGCTATATGTTGTCGAGCGCTCGCGCTGTCGCCGCCGTCAGGCGCTCGTATCCGGCGCGAGTGAAGTGGACGGCGTCGGGCTGGTAGCAACCGGCCTCGGTCCCGCGAGGCGCCCAATGCGCGGGCTCGCCAACGACGATTACGTCCGCCATCTTCATGAGAGACGCGTTGAAGAGCGTGCGATCATCGTCGCGAAGACGGAAGTCGGGACCGAACGGCGGAAGGGACACGACTGCGATCTTCGCTGCCGGCGCCACCCGCCGAATCTCGCCAATGACGTCGCCGATGGCTTCAACGATCGACTGGATGTCGTCGCCGGACGCGAGATTGTTGACGCCAACAATCAGGACCACAGCTTTTGCATCGATCCCGCCGTCGTCGAAGCACGCCAGGCGCCAAAGAACGTGCTGCGTGCGGTCGCCGGACACGCCGAGATTGAACACTCGCCTGCCAGTCCAGGCGTTCGCCGGCCATTGGTGAGCGAGCGAATCGCCGAGGAGGACAATGTCGACCGGGGATCGCGGGACTGCGACAATGGTGGCCGCGTGTCTGAGCCAGGATTGGACGGTCGGGGGCGAGGCCGGAATGCGGGGAGCCGACGCCCCGGGCGTGGACTGGAGGCGCTCGCGAGGGGGCGAAGGCGGCGGGGGTGGAGGCGCCGGCCGACCGCCGCCGAAGCCGGAGAGCCGGCCGCGCCAGCGACGCAGGAGCGCCGGAGCATCGGCGAGCCGCGGCCGGTTGAGCTCGGCTCGGAAGGCCTCGATCGGAGCCGCTCCGGGGTGGAGCCGCGACAGCCAGTCGGCGACCGCGCGCGCCGCCGGCAGACGCCGACTCGAGGCGAGAAACTCGCAAAGCCGCGTCAGGACGGTCAAGTGATCGGGTTCGATCGCCATCGCCTCGTCGAACTTTGCCGTCGCTTCGTCGTTTCGACCGGCCGCAGAAAGCGCCTGCGCGTACCGTGCGATATAGCCGACGTCGTTCGGGAACAGCTCATAGGCCTGGCGCGCAAGCTCCAATTTCTTCTGCGGCGTACCGGGACGGTGGGCGAGTGTCGCATAATATTGCGGCGAGCGCCCCCGCATCGCCAAAGCCTCGCGCTCGAACGCCGTCCGGTCGAGCGTTCCCTGCGCCGCTTCCAACACCGCGGGCTGCAGAAGCCCGACTTCGGCGAGAAAACCGGTCACCGGATGGCCGCACTCCGGCAGCCGGACGTCGCGGACCTCCAGGCGATCGCGATAGAGTTCGACGTGGCGCGCGTCGCGATCGGTGGGATCGTAGAAGATATCGGCGGACGCGACGAAGCCTTTGAGCGCAAGACGGCGCTCAATCTCATAATCGAGCCGGCGCGCATCGGGATCCCAGCGGTCCTCGAAAGGAACGAGACGCGGATCGAGCGAGAATTGCGGCGAGAGCGCGATCGCGGTTGTCGCGCCGGCAAGTCTGCCGAGGCGGATCGCGGCATAGGCGCCCATGCTGGATCCGTAGGCCGAGACCCTGTCGAACGGCCGAGCTGCTTTCGCCGCCGCGGCTAGAGCCGGTTCGATGTCCGGCAACAAATACCAGTCGTTGTCGCGCGACAAGATGTGTATCGCGTTGACGCCGCGCGACGCGAAGAACGCTTCGCCAAAGCCTTCGCGATCCAGCGTGCGTCTGTCGGTGAACGAGTCGAAAGTCACAACGCAATATGAAGAGTCGCAACCAGTCCGGGCTCGGACCAGTAGGTCGGCGCTGCGATAGAGCTCGTCAGCAACCGGCATCGCTTGCCGCCCAACCCGTTCCGCGCCGCAGGCCCTTATCAATTCTGAGCCGCTGGAGGAGTCCCGGCGTTCCCCGTCCAGCGCACACGCCAGATTACGCCGCCCCCGTCGTCGGTGACCAGCAGCGCGCCATCCTTCGTAACCGCCACGTCGACCGGGCGGCCCCAGACGCTTTCGTCATTGGCGACGAAGCCCACCAGGAAATCCTCGTACACTCCGGCCGGCTTGCCGTCTTTCATCGGCAGGCGCACGACCTTGTAACCGGTGCGTTTGGCCCGGTTCCACGAGCCGTGGAAGGCGACGAACGCGTCGCCTTTGTACGCCGCTGGAAAGGCATCGCCTTCGTAGAACGTGATTCCGAGCGGGGCCGAGTGTGGCTGGAACAGAACGTCGGGGACAGTCACGCGTCCCGCGAGGTCGGGGCGCTCGCCTTTGTGTCGCGGGTCCTGGTTCGCGCCGATATAGTACCAGGGCCAGCCATAGAACGCGCCGTCGACCACCCGCGTCGCATAGTCGGGCGGCAGGTCGTCGCCAAGCCCGTCGCGCTCGTTGACCGCGCACCAGAGCGCGCCGGTCGCGGGCTGCACCGTAAGGCCCGAGCAGTTGCGGATGCCGGTCGCGACGACGCGCCGATGGTTTCCGTCGGGATCGAAGGCGAGCACGTCGGCGCGGTCGCGCTCCTTATCCCACGACCCGCCGAGCAGACGCGCGGCAAAGGCCCTCACACCCTCGGCGTCGTTGGTTGCGGAACCGACCGAGACGAACAGGGTCCTGTCGTCAGGCGAGAAAGCGAGGTCGCGCGTCCAGTGCGAACCCCCGCTCGGCAGCTCAGCGATGGCCTCGGCCGGACCCATCGCCTTCAAGTCGCCGCTGCGATAGGGATAGCGCACGACCGAGCCTGGCGTCGCGACATAGACCCAATGCGGATCAGCGGACGGATAGAAGGCGATGCCGAACGGCTGCTCGAGGCCTTCAGCAAACACTGCGGCCTGAGCGGGGGGTGCACCGACCCCGTCCGGCCGGAAGATTCTGACGCGCCCCGCTCCGCTCTCGGCGACGAAAATGTCGCCGTTCGTCGCGATGCGAACGACACGCGGGTCCGAAAGGCCCTCGGCGAAGAGATCGACTGAAAATCCGTCCAGCGCCTTCGGAATGTCGGTCGGCTTGCGGGCGGCGCGTTGCGACGGATTGCCGGCCGAGAGCGTCGCGAAGGGCGGCGGGAGATCGGCTGGCGTGATGAGCCGGCTCACGCCCGGGGCGTCCGTCCGCCAGTCCCCGTAGGCTGCCGAGCCGGTCCGCGGAGCTTCGGCGGCGAATGCGGCGCCGGCGCCAACAATTATAGCGAGGACTCCGAGGCCCCGCATGACATGCTGCTCGTCAAGAATAACCACAACACAATCCCTGAAAGGACCAACCTGAAGGATGCAAAGCAGCCTTCCCATCCAGGGCGGTCTATGGTTCGGGCGAAGCTCCCGCGCTGGGATGTTTATAACTGGTTCGGGCGATGGAATCCGGCTGAGTCGTCACAGTCACATCGTTGAGCGTCGCGTGAATTGTTTCCGCCGAGGCGCGATAGGTGTAGGGGGGAAGACTGTCCTTGATCAGATAAGACAACGGCTTGCCGTTCCCGTCGTAGTCGGCGCCGTAGATGAGGAGGGCATGATCGACGGTGCCCCATACCACGGCTTCGCCGCGCGCCAAAGATCGATGAATGAGGTCAATCATCACGTCCAGGCCGACATAGCGAACCCGCGTCTCGGGGCGGGCGTCCGGGTCGTGCGAGGGTCCCCAACCTTCGACGCCGTCGCGCGAAAGATCGAATTCGGTCCATTCCTCGTCGCCAAGCATCGCGCGCGCGAGCTGTACCGGGCTGGCCGCCTTTCCCTCGAGATGGGTCATTTTGGGCGGGGCTCCGAGATTGGCCCTCAGCTCCTCGTCCAGCGCCTTCTGCTTACTCGCCCGGTTCTCATAGGGTGCGACCTTGGCTTCGATAGCTGGAAAAATCGGGTCGGAATCCACCACGTCGTGGAAATCGCTTCGATCGAAGAGACCGTTCTGTCGAATGAGCGCGATCGCTTCGACGGCAAGCCCGCCCTCCTCGAGACGGACGGATTCGCCGCGAAGGCGACGCCGAAATCGATCGGCGATCGAAGTCGACTTGCAACGCCCCGCGCGACAGCGCGATTTTCGAGCCGGGATGCCGAACCATGTAGTTCGTCTCCAGCATGCTGAGGGCCGCGAAAACCCAGCAGAGATCCGAGTCGCCCTGATCAAGAGGAGGCGTGATCGGTAAAGCGTACCGTTCCGCCGCAATTCCCGCGTCGAGCTTGGTGTCTTCTGCAAGGCCGCCGATGGCAGGTTTTTGCAGAGCGAATAGCGATATTGCCAGCAATAAGGGCGGAACGAACAGCAACCGTCCGCGGTCGCGACGGCTTGCGGCGCGAGAGAAGGACAACATTCTTCGAAGCTTGTATCGCAGGGCGTTCATCCCAGAGTCGTGTCGGCTTCAACGCGACACGACCCGCGGCGGTTCCGAAGGCCGGACGTCACTTTGCCTTTTGCGTCCAGGTCACGTCGTAAGTGAGCGTGAATGCGAAAAGGTTTGCATTATTGCCCGGCGCGTCGGCGACGGACCACGTCCCCGTGCCCCCAACGTCCTTGTACTTGCCCGTCCCGCCGATCCAATCGACCTGGCCGCTTTCCGGGCCCTCGTAGGTCATGAAGATCTTGTCGCCGTCGGCGTCCGTCTGCACGCAGGTCCCGGTAAACTTATAGCCGTCGGGTCGCGCTTTCAACTCCTCGAGGCAGCGGATCGCAAGATTGTCCAGGAGCTTCGACCCGTCGCGGGTCTTCACGATGCCGATGCACTCGGCCGATGAATTCGAGCCCACCGGCCCCATGTCGACGATGACGGCCGAGCGACAGACCGCATAGGCCGCGAGCTTCGCGGCGCCGCTGTCGGGCAGCGGGTCGGCGGCCATGGCCGCCGCGGGCAATGCGATCAGGGTCGCGAGAGTGAAGAGCGCGCCGAAAAGTCGCATGATGATTTCCTTTTCAAAAGGATTGGCTCTTTAGCATATGTTGGGACGACCCTACCGGATCGCTGGACCCGGTCTGCCCTTCAACGCCGCGCCTCCCGGCCCATCAGATAAAATTCGTCGTTCGGCCGGATGGCGAAGGCGTTCGCGAGCCGGTTGGACATGGCGTAGAACGCTGCGATTGCGGCGATGTCCCATGCGTCCTCCTCAGTGAATCCCTGGGCAGAGAGCGCCTGGTAATCTGCTTCCTCGATCTCGTGCGAGCGCGCCGCGACTTTGAGCGCGAAATCGAGCATCGCCCTCTGCCGCGGTGTGAGATCCGCCTTGCGATAATTGATCGCGACCTGATCGGCAAGAAGCGGGTTCTTCGCGCGGACGCGCAAGATCGCGCCGTGCGCGACCACGCAATAGTGGCAGTTGTTGAGGCCGGAGGTCGCGACCACGATCATCTCGCGCTCGGCCTTGCTCAGGTTTCCTGGCTTTTCCATCAACGCGTCATGATAGGCGAAGAAGGCGCGGAACTCGTCCGGGCGCCGCGCCAACGCGAGAAAGACGTTGGGCACGAAGCCCGACTTCTCCTGCACCGCCTCGATCCGCTCGCGCACGTCCTTCGGAACGTCGGCAAGATCGGGCCTGGCAAATCGGCTGATCGGTGGCTTGGTCATGGGCCTCGCTCCTCCCGCTGGCATACGACATGCTATCATTGCGCCCGCGCGGCCGGAACGAGGCCCGACGCATGATCGAGGCCCGCATGGAATTTGGCGTTTACACTTTTGTCGAGACAAGGCGCGATCCGCTGACCGGCGAACCGACCGGGGTCGATAAGACTTTCGCCGACCTGCTGGAGCAGATGGAGCTCGCCGACCGCGTCGGGATCGACGTGTTCGGGCTCGGCGAGCATCACAGGCCGGATTACGCCGTCTCGGCGCCGGCCGTCGTGCTTGCCGCCGGGGCGGCGCGCACGAAGCGCATCCGCCTGACGAGCGCTGTCACCGTGCTCTCGTCCGACGATCCGGTGCGGGTCTACCAGCAGTTCGCCACCCTCGATCTCCTCTCGCGCGGACGGGCGGAGATCATGGCCGGACGCGGCTCGTTCATCGAATCCTTCTCCCTCTTCGGCTACAACCTCGACGATTACGACGCGCTCTTCGCGGAGAAACTCGATCTCCTGCTCGCGATTCGCGCGAGCGCGCATCCGGTGTGGCGAGGCGAGCTTCGCGCGCCGCTGAACGGCGAGGGCGTCTACCCGCGTGCGCTGCAGGACCCCCTGCCCGTCTGGATCGCCTCGGGCGGCACGCCCGAGTCGGTCGCGCGCGCCGGTGCGCTCGGCCTGCCGCTGGCGATCGCCATCATCGGCGGCGAGCCGGCGCGATTCGCGCCGCTGGCGGCGCTCTATCGCGAGGCGGGGCGCCGGGCGGGAGTTGCGAAGGATGCGCTCCTGGTCGGCATCAATGGCCACGGCTTTCTCGCCGACACCGCCGAGGCCGCGGTAGAGGCCTTCTTCACGCCCTATGCGGAGGTGATGAGCCGCATCGGCAAAGAGCGCGGCTGGCCGCCGCTCGCCCGCGCGCAGTTCGATCTCGGCCGTGGTCCGCGCGGCCATCTGATGGTGGGAACGCCCGACGAAGCGATCGCAAAGATCCTCGCCCAATACGAGGTCTTTGGCCATCATCGATACGGCATGCAGATGCAGGTCGGCCTTCAGCCTCAGGAGGCGATCCTGCGCTCGATCGAGCTGCTCGGCACGGTCGTCAAGCCCGCCGTGAACCAGGCGCTCGCGAAGCGCAAGGTTCCGGCATAGGATCGGGCCAAACAGAGAGACACGCGAACTATGACCGAGACGATCGTCGCCGGGGGGCTGCAACTGCGGTTTCTGCAGACGAAGGATGAAACTGGGGGAAGCCTCGACGCGTTCGAGATGATCGTGCAGCCGAACGCGCGCATGCCCGTGCCGCACTATCATGAGAGCTGGGACGAGACGATCATAGGCCAAATGGGCGTGACGACCTGGCGGGTCGACGGCAAGGACATCGAGCTCATGCCCGGCCATAGCCTGTTCATCAAGCGCGGATTGGTGCACGGCTTCCGCAACGACTCGCCGGAGGCGGCGAGCTGCCTCTGTATTCTGACGCCTGGCGCTCTGGGAACCGGCTACTTCCGCGAAATCGCCGCGCTGCTCGATGGCGGCGCGCCGGACCCGGTGAGGATGAAAGAGACGATGCTGCGCTACGGGCTCGTCCCCGCGCCGGGCGCATGATGCGAGCACAAAGACGAGGCGCGTGGAGGGTACCATGAAAGAACGGATCGGCTTCGTCGGCGTCGGACTCATGGGGCACGGCATGGCCAAGAACATCGTCGAAAAGGGCTGGCCGCTGACCTTTCTCGCCCATCGCCGGCGCGAGGCGGCCGTGGATCTCATCAAGCGCGGCGCAAAGGAGGCGTCGAGCGCGAAGGCGCTTGCTGAAGCGAGCGACATCGTCGTCCTCTGCGTCACGGGTTCGCCGCAGGTCGAGGCCATCGTCCTGGGGCCGGACGGCCTCGCCTCCGCGAAGAAACCGCTGCTCATCGTCGACTGCTCGACTTCGGAACCCGCCTCGACCCGTCGCCTCGCACTTGAACTCGAGTCCGCCGGACTGGGCTTCGTCGACGCGCCGCTAAGCCGCACCCCCAAGGACGCCTGGGAGGGCACGCTCGACGTGATGGTCGGCGGCGATCCCGACGCGGTCAAACGCGCCCGGCCCGTGCTCGAGGCGTTCGCCGGCCGCCTGATCGAAACCGGGCCGGTCGGCACGGGCCATACGATGAAGCTTCTCAATAATTTCCTGTCGATGGGCTACGCCGCGATCTACTCGGAGGCGCTGATGGTCGGCGCCAAGGCGGGCCTTACGCCCGCCGTTTTCGACAGCGTGATCAGCGGCGGGCGCATGGATTGCGGCTTCTATCAGACCTTCCGCAAATACGTGATCGAGCGCGACCGCAACGCCCATCGCTTCACGCTGGCGAACGCGCTGAAGGACATGAGCTACCTCGCCGGATTCGCCCAGGCGCTAAGCGTCGCCAATCCTGTCGGCGCGGCAGTGCGAAACTCGTTCGCGCAGGCCGTCGCGACAGGACATGGCGAGGACTACGTGCCGATGCTGTCGGACTGGGTGGCTGAATGGAACGGGACGTCGCTGGGGCCGAAGCCGGGCGGCTGAGGCGGCTAACCCCGGATCGGCTCGTGCGCTAGCGCGGCGCGCAGGAAATAATAGAGCCCGGTCAACGCTGCGAGGACGAAGACGCCCTGAAGCACATGGGTGATCGTCTCGCCGAGCTGGAACAGGCCGCCGATCGCCCAGCCGGCGGCGGCGCCGGCGCCGATGAGCTCGGTGCCGACCAGAATGGCGACGCTGATCAGCGTCGTCGCATTGGTCCAGTTGATCGGCGCGGCCTCGGCCAAAGCCGTTTCTCCTTGTTTCGTCAGGAAGGGCAGGCCGATATACCAACGCGGCCTTGCGCGCAACCGTGGCGGCCGCCCAGCGGATTCAGAGGCGCCATCGTGCGCCCGCCACCTTTTCCCGCAAGGGGAGAAGGAACGCCCATGGGCGCATCTGTCGCGTTGCCGGACCCCCTTTCCCACTGCAGAATAGCGAAAATATCGCCGGTCCCATGTCGCTCATCGCCGATCGTCCCCATCGCGTCCACGCCGCCAAAGGCGCCAGCGGCGACGCGCCGCGCGGCGGCGTCACGGCGCTGGCGCTTGGCGCGCTCGGCGTCGTCTATGGCGACATCGGCACTTCGCCCCTCTATGCGATGGACCAGATTTTTCGCGTCGCCCCGTCGCATGCGTCCGAGGACGCGCTCGGCGCAGTTTCGCTCGTCATCTGGACGCTGACGCTGATCGTCGCGATCAAATACGCCGTCCTGGTTTTGCGCGCGCAGAACGACGGCGAGGGCGGTGTGTTCGCGCTCTATGGCCTGCTGCACGAGCGCGCCGACCGCCGTGTGCGGACGCTGCTCTGGGCGCTGATCGCCGGCGCCGGGCTTCTCATCGGCGACGGCATGATCACGCCGGCGATCAGCGTGCTTTCGGCGGTCGAGGGGCTCGGCGTAGCGGTCCCAAGCTTCGCCGGCGCGGCGGTCCCGATCACGCTCGGGCTCCTCGTCGCGCTCTTCGCCATCCAGTTCAAAGGCGCCTCGGGCGTCGGCTTCGTGTTCGGACCGATCGTCCTCCTCTGGTTCGCCGCGATCGCGGCCCTCGGCGCGGCCGCAATCGCGGCCCACCCCGAGATTCTTGCCGCCTTCAACCCCGTCCATGGGCTGGCCTTTCTGGGCCGCGCGCACGGGCTCGAGACGCTGCTCATCCTCGGCGCGCTGATGCTGGTCGTCACCGGCGGCGAAGCGATGTACGCCGACGTCGGCCATTTCGGCGCGCTGCCGATCCGCCTCTCCTGGTTCGCCGTCGTCTATCCGGCGCTCCTCATCAACTATCTCGGGCAAGGCGCCTACCGGATGGGCGGCGGCCCGGTCGCCAACGACAAGCTCTTCTTCGCGCTCGCGCCACATTGGCTGGTCATGCCGATAGTCGTCCTCGCGACCGCCGCGACCGTCATCGCCTCGCAGGCCCTCATTTCCGGCGCATTTTCGCTGGTGTCGCAGGCGATCCGCCTCGGCCTTTTTCCGCGGCTCGACATCGAGCACACCCATCATGCGCAGGAGGGCCAAGTCTACATTCCGGTCGTCAACTGGATGCTTCTGATCGGATGCGCAACGCTCGTCTGGTCCTTCGGGTCCAGTTCGGCGCTCGCGGCGGCCTATGGACTGGCGGTCTCCGGCGTTATGGTGATCACCTCGGTCGCGATGATCCCGGTTGCGCTACGCCACTGGAACTGGAGCCCGGCGACGACTGCGGTCGTCTGGGCGCCGCTGACGGCGCTCAACGCCGCGTTCCTCATCGCGAGTTTGCTGAAGCTCTTCGAAGGCGGCTACGTCCCGATCGCGGTCGGAGCGGTGGCCTTCGCGGCGATGGCGACCTGGCGCTGGGGCCGCAGGGCGACCTACGCCGCGCAGAACGCCAAGGCGACAATGACGATGGGCGAGGTCGTCTCGCTGCACCGGTCAAGCGGCCGATACCTCGAACGCAACGCGCTCATCATGTCGCCGCGCCCCTTGCGTTCGCTGGGCGACCGCGCCCCTTTGCTCATTCGCCTCATCGCCGAGCGCACCGGCGTGCTGCCGCGAAACCTCGTCTTCGTCGAAGTCACGCACAAGAAGACGCCCTATATCCGCGGCAGCCGCTATCAGGTGACCGTGTTCGACCGCAATCCGCAGAAGGGCAACGTCATCGGCGTCGAGCTCTCCTTCGGCTTTCTCGAGGAGCCGAACGTCGAGCACGCGCTCGAGGAACTCGCCCGCCATCACGAAATCGACCTGCCGAGCGACCCGCATCAGTGGATCGTGCACGTGATGCAGGAGAACCTGCTGCCGCCGCGCAGGAGCAACGTCTTCAAGCGCATGCGGCTTAATCTGTTCCTGTTCCTCAGGCAGATTTCGCGGCCCGCCTATTCCTATTACGGGCTCGGCGACGAGGTGCAGCTGACGGTCGAGATCGTCCCGGTGAGGCTCAGGTGAGGCGCGCTCAAACTTCGCCGGCGAATCCGGCCGAGGTTCCGCGCTTCTGCGTTCCGCGGGCCGCTATAGGGCGCGGTTGCGTTTTCTCGTCAATGGGAATATATCCCACATATGGAACAAGAAGCGCTAACCCGCGAGGTCGCCGATTTGCGCCTGGCCGAGCGCCTGCGCAATCTGCGGCAAGCAAGGCGCTGGTCGCTCGACGAGCTTTCCGCGCTGAGCGGGGTCAGCCGCGCTTCGCTCTCGCGGATTGAGAACGGAGACGTGAGCCCGACCGCGTCTGTGCTCGGGCGCCTGGCTGGCGCACATGGCCTGACCTTCTCGCGCCTCATCGCTGAGCTCGAAAGCGACGGGCCGGCGCTCGTCGCCCGCGCCGATCAGCGGGAATGGGTCGATCCGGCGACCGGGTTTCGCCGCCGCTCGGTCTCGCCCCCCTCCCCTGACTTCGACTGCGAGTTGCTGCAATGCGAATTGCCAGCCGGCGCCCTGATCGACTACCCGCTGCCGCCCCGGCCCGGGCTCGAGCATCATCTCTATCTGCAAGAGGGCGCGCTCGAACTGACGATCGACCGAAGCGTCCATCGGCTAAGCGCCGGCGATTGTGTCCGGTACAAGCTGTTCGGCGCAAGTCGCTTCCGCGCGGTGGGGCGCCGTCCGGCGCGCTACGTTCTCGCATTGCGATGACGCTCATGCCCGCCCCGTCCATCGCCATCACCGCGCTCGACCCGACCTCGTTCGCTGAGGCGACCGGGCGCCTGGCCGAGATCCTGCGGGCCTGCGTGCACGAAGGCGCGAGCGTCGGCTTCGTTCTGCCGTTCGACGTCGGCGAGGCACGCGCCTACTGGCGCGACAAGGTCGCGCCCGCGCATGCGGCAGGGAGCCGGCTCGTCCTCATCGCGAGCCTCGACGACGATATCGCCGGAACGGCGCAGCTCGATCTCGACTCGATGCCCAGCAAGCGCCATCACGCCGAGGTGTCCAAGGTGCTGGTCGATCCGCGGTTGCGCCGCGCGGGAATCGCGCGTGCGCTGATGGCGGAGATCGAAAGGCGCGCTGAGGCCGCGGGCCGCTGGCTGCTCAGCCTCGACACCGCGGGCGACGCCGCCGAGGCGCTTTACCGCTCGCTCGGCTATGAGCTCGCTGGCGTCATCCCCTCTTACGCCCGCGACGCGTTCGAGGACCGCTACGAGGCGACCCGGCTTATGTACAAAGACCTGCGCCGCAGTTAGCCTAAGTCCGGGCGAAACCGGCCGGCGGGCGCGAGGCTCGTTGAGCTTGTGGCGGAGGTTAAGTCTGCCGATGGGGAATAGGAACGGCGCTAGCTTTGGCGGTCGCATCCTGCTGGCGCTGCTGACGCTCTATGCGCTGGCGATGATCGCGCCCGATCTCACCCGAATTGTGCGCCCGCTCGGCGGGTTCGGTATGGTGACCAACGCCGACGGGCTCATCTACGACGTGCGCGCCCAGTTCTTAGCCGACGAGGATTCGCCGGCGTGGCGGGCGGGCCTGCGTCCCGGCGATCGGCTCGACATTGCCGCGATGCGCTGCGTCCCGATCGACACAGAGATTTGCGCCACCACTCTCGCGCTTTGGGGCGGGTATACCTACGTCCTGCCGGGTCGCGAGGGGACGCTGCTGCTGGCGCCGACGCCCGATCACCCGGCTCGCCAGGTGACGCTGATTGCGCAGCGGCGCCCGCTCAGCGTCGCGGTCGACCTCGTGGTGCTGCTCACGCAGGTTGCCGGCATTCTTGTCGTGCTCGGCGCGGCATACCTCGTGTGGCTGCGTCCGGGCGTCATGACCTGGGGCTTCTTCGCTTACGCGATGGGGTTCAACCCCGGCCAGTCGTACCAGTTCTACGCTTGGCTGCAGGAGTGGCCGAGGGCCATGCTGACACAGGCGGCCATGAGCTGCCTCTTGCAGTCCGCGGGGTATACCGGGCTCCTGCTGTTTGCGCTGCGAGTGCCGGTCGATCAGACGGAAGGCGCATGGCGATGGATCGAGCGGGCGCTGCCAGCGGTCTTCATCGTCCTTCTGCTGGTGTCGCTGTCGAGCCTCGGAAGCGTCTTCGGCTACCCCACCGAGTACGCGATGCGGGCCTCGGTGCTCGCCGGATTCGTCGTCAGCATCGCCGCTCTCATAATCCTGATCGGACGCCGCAAGGACCTGAGCCCCCGGGACTACCAGCGGATTCGCTGGGTGATCTGGGGCTGTCTGATTGGCCTGCCTGCCTATCTGATCGCGGAGCTCACGCAGGAAACGTCGCTGCCCCACAGTCTCTTTGGGGTCCACACGATCTCCGAGGACATCTCAGGCCTCTTCTATCTCATCAACGGGATCTTGTGCCTGTTCGTCGTGGAGGCGGTGCGGCGGCCGACGGTGGTCAGCGTCTGGATCCCGTTGCGCCGCGCCACTGCGCTGGGCCTGCTGTTCAGCGTGCCGGCATACTTCATCCATGAAGAAATGGGCACCATCAACGAATTGACGCAGCTGCCTGAATGGGCGTGGGTGCTGGTCGCCTCGGTTCTGATCTTCGCCATCTCGCGCCTGCACGAGTACGCGACGGAGTTCGTGGACAGGCTCCTGGACCGCAACTTTCACCGCGCCAAGCAACAGCTCGCCCTTGCCGGCGGGGCGATTCAGCGCGCTGACACCCTCGCCGAAATCGAACGAATTCTGGTGGAAGAGCCGGTGCGGACGCTCGGACTTTCCTCGGCGGCGCTCTTTCGCGAGGAGGACGGTGTCTTCCGGCGGCGCGTCAGCACGGGGTGGGAAGCGGCGAACGCCGAAACGCTCAACTCGACAGGGCGGCTGTTAGCCGGCAAACTCCATGGCGGCGCTTTTGCGCTCGACGGAATTGGCGGCATCGATCCGACTGATGCGCGTTTTCCGACCGATCTGGCGCGACCCGTTCTCGGCGTGCCGATCTCTAATCCACGACGCTGTTTCGCCGTCGTGCTCTACAGCGGCCATGTCGTCGGAACCGACCTCGATGGCGATGAACGCGAACTGCTGACGAGGTTGGCCCGCGATGCCGAGATCGCCTATGCGTCTGTCGATCGCGATACGCTGCAGAAGCGCATCAAACTCCTGGAGGGTCAGCTCGCGCATGTTTCAGCGCAACGCTGAATCTGGCCCTGGCGCGAGCGCGGTGACGCGGCGGCGTTCGTGAGGCGCTTATGACGGGCCCGCTGCTGCAACGTCTCGAAGGCGTTCGCGCCTGCGTTTTCGACGCCTATGGCACGCTGTTCGACTTCGCCTCCGCCGCCTCGCGCGCAATAGACGTCCCCGAGGACAAGCGCGCGGCGCTGACGGCGTTGTGGCGCGACAAGCAGCTTCAGTACACGTGGCTGCGCAGCCTGCAGAACCGCTACGTCGACTTCCGGCAGGTGACCGGCGAGGCCCTCGATTTCGCGCTCGAGACGCTCGGGCTCGACGCATCGCTTCACGAAAAGCTGATGGACCTTTATCTCGGACTCGAGCCGTTTCCTGAGGTTCCGACGGTCCTGCGCACCTTGCGCGCGAGCGGGTTCAGGACCGCCATTCTCTCCAACGGGTCGCCTGCTATGCTGGACGCGCTGGTCTCCCGCGCCGGGCTCGCCGACGCCTTCGACGCGGTTCTTTCGGTCGACGCAGTCGGCGTCTTCAAGACGCATCCAAAGGCGTATCAATATGCGCTCGACACGTTGCGCCTGCCGGCGCGCGCGATCTCGTTCCAGTCCTCCAACGCCTGGGATGCCTATGCGGCGTCCGATTTCGGTATGCGCGTGGTGTGGTGCAACCGCTACGGCCAGCGGCGCGAGCGCCTGCCCGGAGCGCCCGACTTCGAGATCGGGACGCTCGCCGAGCTGCCGGTGCTGCTGGGCGTGAGTGGCTGAAGCGCGCGGCCGGGCGCTACGATCATCGTGCGGTCCTGGCCGCGAGCCCACTCGTTTCGGGTCCCATCGACAGGCAATAGAGCGCTCCGACGAGCAGCAGCGCATAAATCGCGGTGGAGCTCCAGGCCATGCCGTTCAGAAGCCCTTGGAACGTCCCGAATAAATTGACGCCTCCGCCGAAAATGTCGCCGACCACGCTCGCGATCAGCACGCCGCGCACCGCGTCCCAATCGCGGAAGTCCTTGGCGAACCAGAACACGACGCCAAGCCCTATCAGCGTTGCGCCGAAAAACTGCGCGTTAAGAACCGTGTGAGGATCAGGCGGAACGCCATAGACTGCCCCAGCCGTCGTAGGCATGAACACAAACGCCAGCCCAAACAGGATTGCGATGACAGCGTTGATCGTCAGCAAGAGTTTGGCGCTCATGACTTCCTCCCTTTGATCGTTCAAATCGACGATCTTGATACACCGCTTCCTTACCGTAAATTATGTAGGAAGTCAAGGAGTGGTCCAGCCCAACTCTTTGGCGCCCGAGGCGACATCGCCTCACCACTTCTCGGCGTAAGGGCGCGCCTCGACCTCAAAACTCCAGGCCGAGCGGTCCTGCCGGACGAGAGCAGCAGCGATGTCGGCGACGCCGGACGGCGCGATGAGTGCGTCTTCCGGACGGTCGGGGAAGCGCGCCCGCGCGGCGGCTGACCGAACCCCGCCGTCGACGATGATGAGGGCGACATGGATGCCAACGGGCCACAGATGCCGCGCCATCAATTCGGCGAGCGCCTTCTGCGCCATCTTCGCCGGCGCGAAGGCAGCCGTTCCTGCCACGCCGCGGCGCGATGCGGTGGCGCCGACGACGATGATCGCCCCCTGCCCGCGCCGGCGCATGGCCGGGATCGCCTGCCGGGCGGCGAGAAAGAGGCCGAGCGCGTTGACCCGCCACGCCCGCTCGAAATCCTCCGGCGATACGTCCTCAATCGTGCCCCAGACCCCAGATCCGGCGTTGAATATGAGCACGTCCAGTTCGCCGAGTTCGGCGCGAATCCCTCCGAACGCAGTTTCGACCGAGGCCGCATCTGAGGCGTCGCAGCCATAGGCCCTGGCAAGCGGCAGTTCTTTCGCCAGCCGCTCGCTCAAGTCCGCGCGCCGCGCGAGCAGCGCGACGGCATAGCCGTCTGCGGCGAATCGCCGGGCGAACGCCTCGCCGTTGCCGGGACCGACGCCGACGACGGCGCAAACCGGAGCTTTGTCGTTCGTCATCGCTCAATCCTCCAGAGGACACGCCCTCCTGAAGGCAATCCTGCATGCACCAAGATCCGGCGCAACGAATCAGGCATTCATGGGGCCGCCTCGGCGAGCCGGGCTTGACGGTTCGAGCGAATGCGCCAAGTTTCAGCGGCAATCCGGCGACGAGCGCCGATCAGAATTGGCAGGAAACGCGAGGAGCCGATGAACGCTCAACCCTGGGTCAAGTCTTATCCGCCCGGCGTGCGCACGGACGCGCCGCTGAACATCTCCCCGGTCCAAAGCGTGCTCGACACAGCCGCCAAGCGCTTCGGGACGAACCCGGCGCTCCAGTTCATGGACAGGCGCATCAGCTATTCGGAAATCGAGGCGCTCGCCAACCGCGCCGCCGCCGGCTTCCAGAAGCTCGGCGTTGGCCCAGGCGTGCATGTCGGCCTCTTTTTGCCCAACACCCCTCACTATGTGATCGCGTTCTTCGGCGTGCTGAAGGCGGGCGGAACGGTCGTCAATTATTCGCCGCTCGAGGCGCTGCGCGGGCTCGAATTCAAGGTCGAGGACAGCGAGACCGACATTCTGGTCACGCTGGACGTCGCCTCTCTTTATCCGCAGGCGGAAAAGCTTCTCGCTTCCACGCGCCTGAATACATTGATCGTCGGCGAATTCGCCGAATGGGCGCTCGCTCCAGGGCCGGTGAAAGCGCACATGTCGGCAGCGGGCATGTTGTCCGAGGTCAAATATGGCGATCGTATCGTCCCGTTCCGCGACCTCCTCGACAATGACGGCGGCTTCGAAAACCATCCGCTCGGCGACCTGACCGAGGCGCTTGCGGTGATCCAGTATACCGGCGGTACGACCGGCTCGCCCAAGGGCGCGATGCTGACCCACGCCAATATGACCGCAGCCTGCAGCCAGTACGTCGAGATTCTGACACGCGCCGAGACGGGAGCGCTGGAGGAGGGCAAGGCGCGCATTCTTTGCGTGCTGCCGCTCTTCCACATCTATGCGCTGACCGTGATTCTGATCCTGGGATTCCGGCTCGGGGCGGAGATCGTTTTGCATCCGCGCTTCGACCCTGCGGCCGCGGCGAGGGACATCGCACTGAAGAAGATCACCTTCTTCCCCGGCGTGCCGACCATGCATGTCGCAATTCTCAATCTGCCTGGCGTCGAGACGATGGATTTTTCCTCGCTCAAATTGTGTTCTTCGGGCGGCGCGCCGTTGCATGTCGCCGTTCAGCAGAGCTTTGAAAAACTGGTCGGGCAGCAACTGGCCGAGGGGTGGGGCATGACCGAGACGTCGCCGGTCGGGACCTTCACACCGCGCGGAGGGCCAAAGAAGCCCGGCTCCTGCGGCCTTCCCTATCCCCATCTTCAGATGAAATTGATCGATGTCGCCAACCCGGAGCGCGAGGTTGCGCTCGGCGAGCGTGGGGAAATCTGCGTCAAGGGACCGAACGTGACGAAGGGCTACTGGAAGAAGCCGGAAGAGACAAAGAACGCCATGACTGCGGACGGCTTTTTCCGCACCGGCGACGTTGCGATCATGGACGAGGACGGGTTCGTCTATATCGTCGACCGCACCAAGGACATGCTGCTCTGCGGCGGCTTCAACGTCTATCCGCGTAACATCGAGGAGGCGATCTACCAGCATCCTTCAGTCGAGGAGGTGAGCGTCATCGGCATTCCCGACGCCTATCGCGGCGAGACGCCGAAAGCCTTCGTCAAGCTGAAAGCCGGCGCGCCGCCGCTTACGCTGGAGGAATTGAAGGCGTTCCTGAAGGACCGGCTTGGCAAACACGAGATGATCGGCGCGCTCGAGTTACGCGACGAGCTGCCCAAGACCCCGGTCGGCAAGATCTCGAAGAAGGATTTGCGTGAGTACGAAGCGCGAGCCCATGCTGGATGAAGCTTATGGCCGCTCGCGACCGTTGCTATCCATCCAACGCCCGAACGGCGCCGCAACTCGCCTGTCAACGGCCTAAAATGCCATGCTCGCTTCCCGCGGCGGTAAGCCATTCTTCGCGAGCGATCGAGCCTCAACCGGCTTTTCGCTTCCTTCCCAGTCCAAGCTTCTTCGCGAGAGCCGATCGCTGGGCGGCATAGTTGGGCGCGACCATCGGATAGTCGGAAGGCAGATTCCATTTCTCGCGATATTGTTCCGGCGTCAGGCCAAGCAGCTTAAGATGCCTGCGCATCGACCTGAACCGTTTGCCGTCCTCCAGACAAATGAGATAGTCGGGCGTGACGGATTTGCGGACGGATACTGCCGGCAGCTTAACCTCGGCTTGAACCAGCACGGTGTCCGGCTTCTTTCCCAGCCGGTCGACTGCGGAATGCACCGCCAGAATTAGATCGGGCAAGTCGCTCTTCGGCAGAGGGTTGTTGGAGGTATACGCGGCTACAACTTTAGCGGCCAATTCGATTGAATCTTGTATCGCCATTGATTGAATCCTCCGGCAGTCGTGTGCGTCAATACCCGTCCTTACGCTGAGTCTGCAGTCTTGTCGAATATCAAGGGCCTAACGTTGAATAAACACAACCGGTTAGTGGCAGCGACCGGCCGCCAGGCGCCAAGGTGCGCGGTTAACGGCCGATAAGCGCAACGCCAACGTATTGAGCGGGTATTCGGAAAATAGTACCGCAGCGTACTCAACGTTCGGCTTTTCAATCGACACCGACTTGTCTCGACGATGACACAATCGGCAATCATGCTGCTGCGGTTATCCGGATCGCCGCGTTCGCTGCGCATTTGCGATCCAGAGAAGCGGGCGCCAAGACCAAATATCTTCGATGCCGAAGCTCTATCGATACGACGTTAACGCCTTACTGACGGGTTCTTGATACTGCGAGAATCGCGAGACAAGGCAGTTAGAGCCTCTACGTCGGACAGTTTGAAGGTTCCGTTATGAGCCAAGTATCCATTGCGGTCCTTTCATCGTCGGAATTCGAGAAGGCGCGCCGGCAGATATCCGGTCTGTCTCGCCACGCCACTTATGACGATTGGCTTGATCAACGCTACGGCCGGTTCATGGGATTGTCGCTCGGCGGCGAGGACGCAGAACTGGTGATGATCGGCCTTCGGGATTGTCTGAACTGGTGCCGGGCTCGCAATATTCGCGCAAGCGAAGCGGCGCTCGATGCCTACGCCTTCGACGTTGCGCGTTTGCAGGCCGCGGTCGGCCGCGTCGGCGCCGTTCAGGCGGGACTCGGGGCTTCCGCCCCCGAACCGGTCAAACACAGCGCGCGCGCCGGAGGTGAACGCATGTCCTGCGAAAGGTCTCGAGCCTCAAACAGGGCGGTCCGTTCGGCTGCGGTGGATTTGTAAAACGGATAGCGCGCCTCGATGGCGCTTCGCACAACGCGGTAGTCAGCCCCCATACATGCGAGCCTAGCGGTCAAACCGGGATAGTCGCGCGGCTTGCACCACAGCTCCGCGCCGAACGCGCGCTTGTAAAAGGCGATGTGTTCCTCTCGCGGGGTCGCAACGGCGAAATCGGCCTCGAGGTGCTGCGCGGCCATGAAGCCGGGACGCATGACGATATATGGCAGTTCCGGAATGAACCCTCGACAATGAAATTTTGGCGGCAAGGCGGGTGAATTCGACGATCTTTTGTCGCCGGCGCAGTCGAGGCGCCAAAATATCGCTGAAAGCCTGCAGGCCCGGAAGAACCGCGTTCTCGTCGGCCGCAAAATTCACTCTGACCGTGCCAGCAAGTTCGCCATCGACGAAACTCAGGGTGGTCCAGGCCATGGGATCGTCATCGTAGAGCGGATCATAGAGCGTGTCGTTGAGGCGCGGCTTGAGGAAGCCGATCCTCCGGTAGGCGTCATAACGCAGCCGAAACGCTGCCTCGCGCTCAGACGGGTTGCTTGCAACCCGATGTTCAACCCTTTCCAGAAGTTTGAAAACGTGGTCGGAAAAGGTGGCTGGCGCGCTGCTGATTGCCGCTCCCATAAAAACTTTCCCCAGCTTACCCCTAATAACAAGTTAACAAATTGTCGCCCGAAGTAAACAGACGACACATGATTTTGCGCCGCGGCCCGCCGATATCGTCGATTCCTGCACCCGCGGCGGCCGCGTTCACTATCCAACATAATCTCGCCATATTCCAGACCCTCAGGCGACTCCCCGCCATGTCACGGGAAGTTAAGGGACTTTTTAGTCCTCGAGACCGAGAATGAGGGCGATCTCGTACCACCTCGGCAGCTTGTATGGCGGACGCGCGACGGAGCGACACTTCAACGCCGACCGACCAATTGCCGGACGAGATCTATATCGCCTTCGTCGACGGTCTTCTGTCGGACGTGGTCCCGGTGGTTTTGTTTTCCGCGATCGCGGTCACCTTCGGCGAAATTGCCGGCGCGATCGCAGCCCGGCAGCCCATCCTCTTCTACGCCGCCGCCTCGCAGCTCTTGATCGCGGCGCTTCGGCTCTATTTTGTCGGGCGCCATGCGCGGTGCGTGCCGAGCGCCACCGTCGAAATCGCGCGCAAGCAGGAACGCATCTTCTCGTTCGGCGCGCTCCTCAGTCTGCTCGGCCTTTCGCTGTGGACTCTGCTGGCGTTCTCCGTAACCGACAACAGCTTCGCCCAGTTTATCGGCGTATCGATGACGATCACCTACGCCTTCAGCTTGATGTCGCGCAGCTACGCCATCTTCCGCGGCGTCAACATGCAGCTCGTCGTGGCGTTTGTTCCGCTGAGCGTGGCGATGGTCGTCGCGGGCGGATGGTATCCGGTGGGAATTGTCGTCGGCATTGTACCGCTCGTTCTCTACATGAAGGGCTCGTCGCAGCGTCTGAGGGCCAATTTCAACGAAGTTATCGCCGCGCAGCAGCGGGCGGCGACGCTGGCTGCGCGACTGGACACCGCGCTCAACAACATGTCGCATGGTCTTTGCATGCTCGACGGGAGCGGCCGCCTGATCCTGATGAACGATCAGGCGCTCCGAATCTTCGGAGTGGGCCCGGACGTCGCTCTCGTCGGCGCCCATGTGAACTCGATCCTCAGGGGCCTCGTCCATGGCAACATCATCGCGCCCTCGCAACATGCCCTCCTCGCGCACGCGCTGCTCGACGGCGATGCCGGGGCGGACGTCATGGTTCCGTTCGAGACGCGCGACGGACGCGCCTTCGAAGTCACTATCCACCGGATGAAGGACGAGGGATCGGTCGTCGTCATCCAGGACGTCACCGAGCGACGCAATGCGCAGCTCGAGATCAATCGCATGGCGCGTTTTGACGCGGTGACCGACCTGCCCAATCGCCGCAGCTTCGAGGACGAGCTCGCCAGGGCCCTGCGTCCCAATCGCGATCTTGTCAGCGGCATGACCGTGATGTTTCTCGATCTCGACGACTTCAAGCAGGTCAACGACAGCCTCGGCCATCGCACGGGCGACAAACTCCTGACGGAAATCGCGCGGAGGCTCCGCGCCATCATGGGTCCGCGCGATCTCGTGGCGCGGTGGGGCGGAGACGAATTTGTCATCCTGCACCACAACGGCGAGGGCCGGCCGGTGACTCCGGCGATCGCCAGGCGCATCATCGAAGAAGTGAGCCGCCCCGTGGTCATCGACGGCAGCGAGGTCGTGGTTGGCGCCAGCATCGGCAGCGCCACGGCCCCCGACGACGGCGTCACGCCAGACGCCCTGCTGTCGAATGCGGATATCGCGCTCTATGCGGCGAAAGCGGACGGGCGGCGAGGATGGCGCGCCTTCGAAAAGGCGATGGACACAAAAATCCAGGTTCGCCGGCTCATCGAGCTGGAGTTGAGAGCCGCCGTGGCCAATGACGCGATCGACGTCCACTTCCAGCCGATCGTCGATGTCAAGACGCGCCGGATCGTCGCATTCGAGGCGCTTGCGCGCTGGCGCCATCCCGTGCGCGGGCCCGTTTCGCCAGCCGAATTCATACCCATCGTCGAGGAGATCGGCCTTATGGAGGAATTGGGCGCGGGCGTGCTGCGCCGCGCCTGCGCTGCCTGCGCCTCGTGGCCCGACGACATCACCGTTTCGGTCAACCTCTCCCCATCGCAGTTTCGCAACGGCAATATCGAGAAGGCGATCGCCGAGGCGCTTCAGAGCGCCGATCTTGCGCCCGAACGCCTCGACATCGAGATCACCGAGTCGACGCTGCTCGACAATCGCCGCGACGTGCGCGGCACGCTCGACGCCCTGCGCAGCCGGGGCTTGCGCGTTTCGCTCGACGACTTCGGCACCGGCTATTCCAGCCTGAGCTATCTCCTCAGCTTCCCGCTCGACCGCATCAAGATCGACCGCTCCTTCACCATCGGCCTCGGCATTCAGGAGCGCGCGTCGATTCTGGTGGAGAGCGTCGCGGCGATGAGCCGCAAGCTCGGCATGACGGTGCTGATCGAAGGCGTCGAGACAGAAAGGCAGATGCGAATCATCGAGGCGCTCGGAACCATCGCCGAGGTGCAGGGCTTCCTGTTCAGTCCCCCGGTTCCCCAGTCGGCCGTCCCGGTCCTGCTCGGCCGCGGAAGCGGCAAGAAGGCCGCTGCCTGACGACTTATCCGCCCTTGAGCGCGCCGATCAGCAACAACGCATCGGGCGAATCCCAATTGGCGGCGCCGGCGACGACGCCCATCTCGCAGCCGTCCCTGTCGATCAGCATCGTCACCGGAAGGCCCAGCGCCTTGCCGTTCTGGCGCAGGGTCTCGAACGCATCGCCGCTTGGATCGGCGTAGCGGGTAAGCGATTTGACGCCGATCCCGTCGAGGAACGGTCCGCGGCGCTCGAGCCTCGCGGTGTCGACGTTGACCGCCACGACCTCGAAACCCTTGTCGCCAGCCTGAGCCTGAAGGCGGTCCAGCGCCGGCATTTCGGCGCGGCAGGGCACGCACCATGTCGCCCAGAGGTTGAGCAGCACCGCCCGGCCGCGAAAATCGGCGACGCTCGTCTTGCTGCCGTCCTCGCGTTCGAAGACGAGCGGGATCGCCAGCCGCGGCATGGACGGGACCGCGAGCGCGGCGACTTCGCCCTTCGCGAGGGGCGCGAGTTTCGCCGCAAGCGCCTTCGAGGCGGCCGGACAGGCCTCCGCCACCTTGCCGGGCGGCTCCGCTGTCCCGTATAGGACGGCCGCTACGACGACGGCCGCGAGCGCGGCGAGCGCGACGGCCAGGAGAAGCCGACGGCGCGGCGCATTTTCGGTCTTCACCATTCTCGAACCATCCAGGGCGACAACCCGATGAGCAACGCGATGTGGGGCGGCCGGTTTGCCGCCGGCCCGGCCGAGATCATGGAGACGATCAACGCCTCGATCGACTTCGACCGCAAGCTCGCCGCCCAGGACATCGCGGGGTCCCAGGCGCATCTCGCGATGCTTAAGCGCCAGGGCCTCATCGACGCCGCAGACGCAGACGCCATCGCCAAGGCTCTCTCCCAAGTCAAGGGCGAAATCGAGGCGGGCACGTTCTCGTTCTCGCGCGCGCTGGAAGACATCCATATGAACGTCGAGGCCCGGCTCGCCGAGATTGTCGGCCCCGCCGCGGGGCGGCTGCACACCGCACGCTCGCGCAACGATCAGGTCGCGCTCGACCTCAGGCTTTGGGTGCGCGACACGATCGACGCGCTGATCCTTCAGATCATCGGCCTGCAGCGGGCGTTGGCCGCGCGCGCTCTCGACTGCGCCGGCATGGTGATGCCAGGCTTCACCCATCTGCAGTCGGCGCAGCCCGTCACCTTCGGCCACCATCTCCTGGCTTACGTCGAGATGCTGGCGCGCGACGCGGGGCGTTTCCGGGACGCTCGCAAGCGCCTCAACGAATGCCCGCTCGGCGCGGCGGCGCTCGCCGGAACATCCTTTCCGATCGACCGGGAAATGACGGCCAACGCGCTCGGCTTCGACCGGCCGACGGCCAACTCGCTCGACAGCGTCGCCGACCGCGACTTCGCGCTCGAGGCGCTCGCCGCCGCGGCGATCGCCGCGACCCATCTCTCGCGCTTCGCCGAAGAGATCGTGCTGTGGACGACGCCGCAGTTCGGATTCGTGCGGCTCTCCGACGCCTTCTCGACGGGATCGTCGATCATGCCGCAGAAGCGCAATCCCGATGCGGCCGAGCTCGTGCGCGGCAAGGCCGGCCGCGTCGCGGGCGCGCTCATCGGGCTCCTCATCGTGATGAAGGGTCTGCCGCTCGCCTATTCGAAGGACATGCAGGAGGACAAGGAGGGCCTCTTCGACGCGCTCGAGACGCTCTCGCTCTCGCTCGCCGCGATGACCGGCATGGTCGAGGACCTGACGCCCGATCCGAAGCGCATGAAGGCGGCGGCGGGCGCGGGCTACGCCACCGCGACCGATCTCGCCGACTGGCTCGTCCGGGCGCTCAAAGTCCCGTTCCGCGAGGCCCACCACGCGACCGGGCGCATCGTCGCGCTCGCCGCCGCGCGAGGCGTGCCGCTCGAGAAGCTCACGCTCGAGGAGATGCGGAGCGTCGAGCCGCGCATCACCGAAGACGCCTTCGGCGTGCTCGGGGTCGAGCGCTCGGTCAAAAGCCGCACCTCCTACGGCGGGACAGCGCCGGCCAATGTGCGGCGGCAGGCGAAGGCGTGGCTCAAGCGGCTCGGAGAGCCGAAGGCCGGTTGAGCGGGCCCGCCGGCCTGTTTTGGCGCGCTGCACGTTTGGCAGCGGTGAAGCGTTTTCAAAGGGTTAGGCGCCAAAAACTGTCGCGTTTGTCGCTTCTTCGGCTCGCCCGGCGGGCCGGGCCGGGAGGCAAGAAATTGAAAGCCCGGCGCAAGGAATTGAAAGTCAAGGCGCAAGGAAATGAAAATCGGGCGCGAGGAAACGAAAGTCCGGCACAAGGAAATGAAAATATAGCCGCTCGACTTTTCAATCGGCTTAAGGCCAAATCCGTCATGCTCACGGCGGTTAACCTTAACTTTTTGCGGACTGCAGCTGTGGAAGGAGGCGCCGTTCGATCTCATGAAGAGCACGATAGCACAGAATTCTGATTTACGGAAGCAATTGTCGACCATCGGCATCGGCGGGGCGTCGCCGGGCTATTGGCGTGAATCGGGTTGCCCGGCCGATTGCATGTTCGCCCCGGTAAACCCTATCGTGGCAAGATGGAGGCGAGCGATCACACGAGCGGCGACACGGGACGCTCCTCTTCGGATTTGGTCGAGGCGTTCATTGCAAGATGGCAGGGCCGGACTGGCGGTCAGGAGCGGGCGAACTACGGCATGTTCCTCAGGGAGCTATGCACCGCGCTCGCCGTCCCGCCCCCCGATCCGGCGGGCGATCCCGAGACGAACGACTACGTTTTCGAGCGGGTCGTAAAGGAGCCTGCTCGCGACGGCGCCACGACCTCCAAGCGCATCGACCTCTACAAACGCGATTGTTTCGTTCTGGAGGCGAAGCAGTCGCGCCAGACGGGCGGCGGCAAGGAAGTCAAGGGACAGCCCGACCTGTTCGCCGCCGATCCCCAGCATCAAGGCCGGCGCGCCGGGCCGCCGGGATGGGACGTGCTGATGCACAACGCCCGCAGCCAGGCCGAGAACTATGTTCGCCTGCTGCCGAGGTCGCATGAGCCGCCGCCATTCGTCGTTGTCGTCGACGTCGGTCATTGCTTCGAGTTGTACGCTAACTTTCGTCGCGACGGGAAAGCCTACGATCAGTTTCCGGATCGGCAGTCGTTCCGTGTCTATCTTGAAGACCTGCGCGATCCAAAAATGCGCGAGCGGATGGTCGCCGTGTGGAGCGACCCGATGTCGCTCGATCCAGCCAAGGAGTCGGCCCGCGTTACCCGCGAAATCGCCACGCGCCTAGCGGCCGTCTCCAAGGCGCTGGAAGCCGAAGGGCATCTGGCCGAGGAGGTGGCGATGTTCCTCATGCGCTGCCTCTTCACGATGTTCGCCGAGGATGTCGAATTGTTGCCGAAGCAGTCATTCAAACATGTACTCGAACGTTGCGAGGCGGACCCGTCGACCTTTCAGCACGACGTCGGCCAGCTCTGGGAGGCTATGGACGTTGGCGGCTACGCGCACGCGATACGGAGGCAGGTCATCAAGTTTAACGGCAAATTCTTCCGCAGCAAAGCCGTGCTGGCAATGGGCCGCGAGCAAATCGGCGAACTGAGGCAGGCCGCGAGTCATACTTGGCGCGACGTGGATCCCTCGATCTTTGGCACGTTGCTCGAACAGGCGCTTAACAAGGACGAGCGGCGCAAGCTCGGAGCGCACTACACCCCGCGCGCCTATGTCGAGCGCCTCGTCATCGCCACCGTCATCGAGCCATTGCGCGACGAGTGGAACAATGTGCTGGGCACGATCGAGCGCAAGCGTGCGGAGGCTGCCGGATTCCCGCCGCTGGACCCGCGCCGCGAATCCGCGCTCGGCGACGCGCGTAAGCTGGCGGAGGCGTTTCACAAGAAGCTGCGTGAGACGCGCGTGCTCGATCCCGCCTGCGGCACAGGCAATTTTCTTTACGTCGCGCTCGAATTGATGAAGCGGCTGGAAGGCGAAATCATCGACGCAGTCGAAGCGCTCGGCGGACAGGAGCGCGCGACGTGGCTCGACCGGCAGAACGTCGATCCGCACCAGTTTCTTGGTCTGGAGATCAATCCGCGCGCGGCGGCCATTGCGGAGCTCGTGCTGTGGATCGGCTTCCTGCAGTGGCACTTTCGCACCCGCGTGAACCCGCCCTCGCCGCCGATCTTGCAAGCGTTCGAGAATATTCAGATCAAGGATGCGGTGCTGGAGGCTGATATTTCGCTCGCGCGGGACGCCTCTGGCAGGCCGATCACGCGTCCGGGTCCGGACGGCTACCCGATGGAGGTCTATCGCTACGACAACCCGCGCCGCCCAGAATGGCCGGAGGCGGAGTTCATAGTCGGCAATCCGCCTTTTGTCGGAAAAGGGGAATTGATGCGGGCAGCCTTTGGGCAATCATATCTCGATGCGCTTTGGAAGGCGCATCCGCACATGAACGAGAGCGCGGATTTCGTCATGTACTGGTGGGATCGGGCGGCCGAAGAGATAACGCGCAATGGCTCAAGCTTGGTGCGTTTCGGTTTCGTGACGACGAACTCGATAACTCAAGTCTTTAACCGGCGAGTGCTTGAGCGATGGGTGGCCGAGGCAAAATCGGTGTCCATTATTTGGGCGATACCAGATCATCCCTGGATCAAGTCTCATGCGGACGCCGCGGCGGTAAGGATTGCGATGTCTGTGGTCGTTGAAGGGCAACGACCAGGCAGGCTACTTGAGGTTACCCGGGAACGCGGGTTGGACTCGGATTCGCCAATCGTCGACTTCTCAGAACGTGTGGGGAGGATTAATTCAGACCTAACCGTCGGCGCGGATATGACCAAGGTTGCCAAGCTTCAGTCGTCTTTGGGCGTGTCAAGCAACGGGATGCTGCTAGCGGGTCGG
The DNA here is from genome assembly GCA_963787135.1 of uncultured Alphaproteobacteria bacterium. Lineage (GTDB taxonomy): Bacteria > Pseudomonadota > Alphaproteobacteria > Rhizobiales > Beijerinckiaceae > Roseiarcus. Next base: position 136,589 of record CAWBBW010000038.1, read on the forward strand.
GGGTTCGTATTATCAGAACTCTGAGGCAAACTCTCTGGCTGAAACGAGAGTTGAGAATTCATGTCAACTCATTAGACCGTATTTGAACGGGCGTGAATTGCTTTACGGCTGGACCGGTCGGCATGTTATAGATTGTTTTGGTTTGACAAAAGAAGAATTGCGGATCACGAAATCCTAAAGTATACCAACATCTATTTGTAACTGTTAAAGCTGAGCGTGAAATCGTCGCGGCGCGTACCGCAGTTCGGGATGCCCAGGAATACGCAAGGAAATGGTGGATATTTGCAAAGGTTCGCCGAGAATTGCGTAGCGCGCTCTTCGGACTTGAGCGCTTCATTGGCACTACTGAGACCGCTAAGCATCGCGTGTTTCAATTTGTGGACAGTTCATTTGTGCCTGATCATATGATCGTTAGTTTTGGGCTTTCAGACGCTTTTGACCTCGGTGTTTTGTCGTCGAAGAGCCACTGTGTGTGGGCGCTACGCGCGGGTGGCTGGCTGGGCGTGGGTAACGATCCACGCTATTCCAAATCCCGCTGCTTCGATCCATTTCCCTTCCCTACCGCCGACGACCTGGAAAGACAGCGCATCCGCGCGGTCGCGGAAGACCTCGACGCGCATCGCAAGCGCGTGCTCGCCGAGCATCCGCATCTGACCCTGACCGGCCTCTACAATGTGCTGGAAAAGCTGCGCTCGAGCGCCACGACGGAGTCGCTCGACGCGGCCGACCGGCGCATCTTCGAAGACGGCCTCGTGCTGATCCTGAAGGAATATCACGACCGGCTCGACGCACTGGTCGCCGACGCCTATGGCTGGCCCGTCGATCTTCCGGACGAAGAGATTCTGTCCCGCCTCGTCGCCCTCAATAAGGAGCGGGCGCAGGAGGAGGCGCGCGGTCATGTGCGCTGGCTCCGACCCGAATATCAAATTCCGCGCTTCGGCTCGCCAAAGGAGAAGGCCGAACTCGATCTTGTCGGCGGCGCGATGGCGATCCAAGCCGCAGCGGCCGGGCCGAAGCCGTCGTTCCCCTCAGGCGAGGTTGAACAGACCGCAGCCGTCATGGCCGCGCTCGCCTCCGCCGCCCGCGCGCTCGATGCCTTCGGTCTGGCGGCCGGGTTCAAGCAAGGCCGTCGCGTAGCGCCGAAGATCGCAGCCGTCCTCGCCGCGCTCGCCCGAATGGGCTTCGTCGCATCGGCCGACGGCGGCGCGACTTTTTCTCTGAGGCGCGCGGCATAGGGCGCGTTGATGCCCCTGAGACAAAGGGCGTCATTACGACGCGCCGAAGGGCGTCCAGTCCAGCGCCGCCCTACGGCCCCTGGATCGCCGCGTCGCTGCGCTCCTCGCGATGACGGCGCCGACGCTTGGCTTATTGATTGCGCGGTGAAGCAGCGCTCGCGCTGTGGCAAGCCTTCCCGATGCAGACGATCCGGCTTCGGCGTTCGGCGTCGTCCCATGGGCCGGCGTCTTCGAGGGTCCAGCGGCGGCCGACGAGCTGGAGGAGGTGGCGGCGCGCGGGCGCCTCGGCGACGCGCACGAAGCCCTTGGCGCGGAAGATTCGGCCGCCCGGCGCGGCTCGCCCAGCGTTCAATTGTGGCGCGCGGGATCGGCGCGGCCCGCGAAAGCGTCCAGGTGCGGTGCACGAGATCGTGGGCGGGTTCGCTCGCCTCAAACCGCGTGGCCGGCGCTCGCACGGGCAGGCCGGCGTTGCGGCCAACGAGGATCGCGAGCGGCACGTCGCAGCGGATGGTTTCGAACACCGGCGCGCGGCCGCCATGCTCCTGCAGCCAGCTTCGGACCGCGGCCAGATCGGGAGCGAGGTCCGTCTTGTTCAGCAGCATCAGATCGGCCTGCCCGAGCTGGCGCAGCACCGTGTCGCCGACATATTTGTTGAGCGCCTGCGCACGGATCTGCTCTGCGTCGACAACCACCAGCACGCCGTCGAGCGGCAGGCCGAACATCTGCCCGTATTGCGCAATCTTGCCCGGCTCGGCGACGCCGCTCGCCTCGACGATGATCGCGTCGAGATGTTCGGCGCGTGCGAGGATCGTGGCGATCGCCGAGGCGAAGCCGCCGGAGAGCGAGCAGCACATGCAGCCGTTGGCGAGGCTGATCGTATCGCCGTCGTGGGCGGCGATGAGCGAGGCGTCGACGTTGACGTCGCCGAAGTCGTTGATGAGCACCGCGGCGCGCAGCCCATGCGAGCGCGTCAAGAGATTGTTGAGGAGCGTCGTCTTGCCTGCTCCGAGATAGCCGCCGATGACCGTGAAGGGCGGCGCCGTCACGCCGCCTTCCGCTTAAAGACGCTGCCGCCTTCCTTGAAGGTCTCGACGACCTTGATGTCGGTCAGCTTCTCGACCGGGACCTTCATCGGATCGGCGTCGAGGATGACGAGGTCGGCGAGCTTGCCCTCGGCGATCGTGCCCTTCGCGTTCTCCTCGCGGATTTGCCACGCCGGCCCGATCGTCAGCGCCTTCAGCGCCTGCCAGACATCGACCCGCTCGCCGGGGCCGATGACAACTCCGTTCCGCGACACGCGGCCGACGGCGGTCTGCACCATCCGCATCGGCTCGGCGGGCGTGACCGAGAAGTCGTTGTGGTTGGAGCATGTGAGGTTTTTGGCGAGGGCCGACTTCATCGGGCTCATGAAGAAGGCGCGCTGCTGCCCAAGGTTCTCGAGATGCACGTCGCCCCAGAAGAACGTGTGAACGGTGAAGAAGCTCGGCGAGAAGCCAAGCTCGACATAGGAATCGAGCTGCTCGGGCCGCATGAACTGCGAATGGACGATGACGGTGCGCCGGTCCTGATCGGCCTTGACGCCCGCGAGCTTCGCAGCGTCGATCATCATGTCGATCGCCGCGTCGCCGTTGCAATGGCAGAAAACAGGGATGTTCTTCTTATAGGCCTCGACGACCGCCTTGTTGATGAGTTCCGGCGGGAACACCGGCGCGCCGCGCCAGTCCTTCTCGCCTTCAGGACCGGGGGTGAGCAGCGGCTTCGACCAGAACGCGGTCTTGCCCTGCGGCGAGCCGTCGAGCGCGAACTTTACGCCGCCGAGCTTGAGGCGGTTCTTATAGACGCCGAACAACTCGGACGCCGTGTCGGGAACCGACATCGGGCCGCCCTTGAATTCGGGGAAATACTCGGCGACCAGTTTGGGCACTTCGAGGAATAGCGGCAGCGAGACGATGTCGAGATAGAACCGGCCTTGCTCCGCGCCCTTGCGCAGGAAGGCGAGGTCGGTGGCGTGGGTCGCGCCCTCCTGGGCCGTGGTGATGCCGACGCTGGCGTAGATCTGCTGCGCGGCGTCGAGCGTGTCGAGGAGCTCCGCCTCGGAAGGCTGGGGCATTTTGGCGAAGATCGGCAGGAAGGCCGTCTCCATCAGCAGGCCCTCCGGTTCCTCGGAGCCGGCCTTGCGCAGGATGACGCCGCCCGGCGGCGTCTTGGTCGAGGCGTCGATGCCGACCGCCTTGAAGCCGGCGGAATTGAGCACGCAGCCGTGGTTCGAGCTGTGGATCAGCATCAGCGGATTGTCGGGAAAGGTCGGATCGAGATCGTCCCGCGTGAGTTGCCGGCCTTCCGCGAGATTGGTCATGTCGTAGCCGTAGCCGATGATCCAGTCGCCGGGCTCGAGGTTGAACTTCGCCTTATGCGCCGTGAGGACCTCGATGATGTCGGGGATGTTTCCGACCGGTCCCGCCGGCACGCCCGAAACGTTGGCCCATTTGACGATCTGCGGCGCATTCATGAAATGGCCGTGCGCGTCGATGAACGAAGGCATGAGCGTCGCGCCTTCAAGGTCGATGATTTTGGTCGCATCGCCCTTGAGCGCCATCACCGCAGCCTCGTCGCCGGCGGCAAGAATCTTGCCGTCCTTGACCGCGACCGCCGCGACCTCCGGCTTGTCGTCGATCATGGTCAGGATCGTGCCGTCACGGAAGATGAGGTCGGCGCCGCCGCCAGCCGCCCGCGCGACACTGCTGGCCGCCGTCGCGCCGACCGTTGCCGCCGCGGAGCCGGCCATCAACACTGTCCTGCGATCCAGGCTTCCGCTCATCTCAGATTCCCCCCAGTCCGATGCCGATTCTTCCATCGCACGGACTTGGAGAATCTGGAAAGGAAATCATGGTGCGCTGAACGAGTCCAAGGTTCAGCTGAATCTAGGATCCCTCATCGCCGTCCCCGGGTCGCAGCCCCGGGATCACCCGGCGATCCATGGGCCCGCGGGTCAAAGCCCGCGGGTGACCGCAAGGATAGCCCCACCCCCTCTTCAAGCCCCAAAATAGGCCGGGTGGTCGATATCGGCCAGAAGCCCGGGCTCTTTCGGTTCCCAGCCCAAAAGCGCACGGGTTCGCTTGCTCGAGGCCGGGACGTCGAAGGCCGCGAACCGCGCGAACCAGCCGAAATGGTCGGCCGCCTCTTCCGGGGATTTTGACACGACCGGGACGTTGAGGCGGCGGCCGATCACGGCGGCGATGTCCTTAAACGGCACGCCCTCTTCGGCGACTGCGTGATAGGGGCCGCCGGTTGCGCCGCGTTCGAGCGCGAGCCGGAAAACGCGGGCGGCGTCGAGGCGGTGAACGCCGGGCCAGCGGTTGAGCCCCTCCCCGATATAGGCGGAGGCGCCTTTCTCGCGCGCGATGCCGATGAGGATCGGAACGAAGCCGTGATCGCCGTGGCCGTGGACCGACGGGGGAAGACGGACCGTCCCTGCCCGCACCCCGCGCGCGGCCAGCGCAATGGCCGCGGCTTCGGACGCGCGGGAATAGGCGGGGGACGGCGGGACAGAGGCGTCTTCCTCGGTCGCCACGCGGCCCTCCGCCAGCAGCGCGAGCCCGGAGGTGACGAGGAGCGGGCGGTCGGAGCCTTCGAGCACCCGGCCGAGCGTTTCGATGGCCTGCCTGTCGATCGCGCAAACGGCTTCCATTCTCGACCAGTCATGGATGAAGCCGGTATGGATCACGCCATCCGCCTCGGCCGCTCCGCGGCGCAGGCTTTCGAGATCTTCAAGGTCGCCTCGCTGCACCTTGGCGCCAGTAGCGGCGAGAGACTTGGCGCCCGCGTCCGAGCGGGCGAGGCCGACCACCTGATGTCCCGCATTGATCAGGTCCTGGACGACCGCCGAGCCTACCCATCCGGTCGCCCCAGTGACGAACACTCGCATCGAAATCTCCTTGGCTTTGGTCCGCGACTCTGGCCGCGGTTCGTTGGCTGGTATCTAGGAGATTGCGATGGAACGATCTATGCTGCGGCGTTCGTATTACCTTTGTGATCGTCCGAGGCCGCCATGGATCCGCTTTCAGACGTGCTGTCGCTTTTGAAACCGCGCAGCTACAAGGCCGGCGGATTCGCTGCGGGCAAAGACGTCTCCATCCAATTTCCGGAGCATGAAGGCATCAAGTGCTACGCCGTGGTTTCCGGCGAATGCTGGCTCAGCGTCGAGGGCGTCCCGGACCCCGTGCGCCTTCGCGGGGGGGACTGCTTCCTGCTGCCGCGGGGCCGCGCTTTCCGCCTCGCCACGGACCTCAGTTTGCCGGCGGTCGACGCTTACACGCTGTTTCGGACCAAATCGAACGGCAGCGTCTCCTCCACCGACGGCGGGGGAATGGGCTTTATCGTTGGCGGCCACTTCGTGCTTGACGGCAGGCATGCCGACATCCTGCTCGGCATGCTGCCGCCGATCGTGCATATCCGCAAAGAATCCGACAAGGCGGCGCTGCGCTGGTCGCTTGATCGAATGATGGAGGAACTGCGTGAACCGCAGCCGGGCGGCTTTCTGGTGGCGCAGCATCTCGCCCACATGATGCTGGTTCAGGCGCTCAGGCTCCATCTCGCGGAGGGGATAGAGGGCGGCGTCGGCTGGCTCTTCGCGCTGGCGGACAAGCAGATGAGCGCGGCGATGACCGCCATGCACGAGGATCCGGCGCATCGCTGGACATTGCAAGGGCTTGCCGAGCGCGCCGGCATGTCGCGAACGACGTTCGCGCTCAAGTTCAAGGAGACGGTCGGGGCCTCGCCGATGGACTATTTGACCCGCTGGCGAATGCTGCTGGCCGGGGACAGGCTTACAAGCTCTGCCGATCCGGTCTCGGTCATCGCGCTCTCGCTCGGCTACGAATCCGAAAGCGCCTTCAGCACCGCCTTCAAACGAGTCATGGGCTGTTCGCCGCGGCAATACGGCCGTGACCGGAACCGAGCCCCTCCATCACGTCGCGAGGAGGAAGCCGCCCGCGCCGATCAGCTCGAACCTATGGCAGGTTGACTTACGCACGTTACCCCCGTTTGGTGCGAGACCCCTTCGCGCCCCGGCCCTCGGTCTCGGCCTCAGCGGTCTCGCCGCGACGCTCCTTCGCCTTCGTCCGCCGAAGACGCGCTTCGTTCTCCTTCGGGCTCTGCTGATTGGAGGCGCCCGCTTCGCTGAGCGCGATGGCGACCGCCTGTTTCGGATTCTTGACCTTCTGCCCGCTCGCTCCCGAGCGGAGTTCGCCATGCTTGAACTCGTGCATGACGCGTTGAACGGTTTCCTTTTGCGGCTCGGTTTCCTTCGGCATTATGATGATCCTCTTGCTGGCGCGCCCGCCGACTTCAAGCGCGAAGGCGAGACCTTCCGTCCGCTTGAGAAGCCCGCGCATCAAAGATAACAAGTTTTCAGCCCTTCGGTTCCTCGCCGGCGGCGAACGCCAGCGCCACCGCGACGATCCTCTGCCCGGCGAATGTCATGAGTTGAAGCCGCCGCCCGTCCTTAAGCGTCGCCCTCCCCTCCTCCAGCACAACCTCGATGTCGGCGTATTCGAGCGGCGTGCCGTCGAGCGGATGGATCGCCTTGTAGACGGCTTCCTTGGCGACAAAGACGAGCCGCTGCCTGACCGCGTCGCCCTTCGCCTCGCGCTGTTCGGCGGCGCTCAGAACGAGGTCGACGAGATCGGATGGCAGAGGCTCGGCCGGTTCGATGTCGACGCCAAGGCCGGCAAGCACCCCGCCCCGCGCGACCGCGGCGACGGCGAAGTCCTCGTCATGCGCGAGCGAACCGATGACGCCAGCGGGCCATTCCGGCGCGCCGGAGGGCGACCGCGGCAGCGGCGCGGCGGCGTCGGCGCCGAGTTGCGTGAGGAGATCGCGCGCGACAATGCGTGCCGCCCCGCTCGCCCGCCGTCTCGCGAGACTGGCCAGGCGGCTCAAGCCCGGATCGGCGAACGCCGTCTCGTCGCCGGGGCGGATGCGGCGGGCGCCGAAAAGGACGCCCAGCGGAGCGAGCACGACGCGCAGCGGCGCGCAGTGGAAGCCGTCGCGCCCCGAGCTCTCGGCCACGCTCCGCGTCAGCGCGCCACAGCGCGCGCGCTCGAGATCAGCCGCGCCGGATTGCCGCGCCAGCGCGAACCGGCCGGCGTGATCTCGCCCTTCATCAGGAAGGCGTCGGCGTCGAGACGGGTCCGCTCGCCCATCGTCACGCCATAATGCACCAGCGCCCCGCCGCCGACCGACGCCCCGGCGCCAATGCGCACCATGTCGGACTTGAACACGCCTTCTTCGAGCGAGTGCGACTGAATGATGCTGTGCTCGTTGAGGTTCGCCCCGTCGCCGATCTCGACCAGCGTGCGCTCCGAAAGAGTGCAGCCGTCGTCGAACACCTTGCGGCCGACCCTGACGCCGAGCAGGCGCGACATCAGGTTGCGCATCGGGGTTCCGGCGAAGGCGGTGGAGAGCGGGTTGTCCGAGAGCTTCCAGTGCCGCTCGACCCGCCAGAAGATGGGGTCGTACACCGTCGCGATCGCCGGCTCGAGCCGGCCGAAGCCGATCGAGGCGCGCTCGATCAGGATGAACCCCACGGCCAGGAGCGCGACGACGACGCCTGCCGCCGCCGTCATCGCCAGCACATTCGTCGCGCCGAAGACCTCCGCCGTCCAGCCGAAGACGTAGATCGCCAGGAAAACGAAGAACCAGCGCGAGGCGAGGAGCGCGGCCATCGAGGCGACATTGAGCAAGGTCTTCCGCCTGAGACGTCGCGTGCGCTCTTCCGGCCCGATTGCCGCCAGCATGTCGAGATCGCGCGAAGCGGCGCGGGGAATCTCGAACGCAGGCGAGCCGAGCAGGCCGACGTTCTCGCGCACCGGCCCGTCGATCGGCGCCATCACCTTGGTGGCGAAGAGAACGTTGTCGCCGGTTCGCGCGCCGGGCGGGACATAGACTGCGGTGCCAAGGAAGTTGTTTTCGCCGATGCGGCAAGCGCCGAGCCGGAAGGCGTGGCTCGACATGGCAAGGTTGCCGAGCCACAGGCTGTCGGACGCGACCGTATTGGCGCCGACCGAACAGAGGAACGGATTATCCTGACCCTGTTCGCTGCCGAAATTCGATCCCGTCTGATCGCCGAGGCCGAGCTTCCAGCCGACGAAGCGCAGATAGGGCTCGATGAACACGCTGTCGCCGAACAGGAGGTTGAAGAAGCTCGAATTGCCGAAGAGTTCGACGATCTCATGCATGCCGTGGTGGAAGCCATAGAGCGGGTAGACGCGGCCCTCGACGAGGAACATGTTGGCGAGGCGCGGCAGGGCGTAGATGACGGCCAGGCCGCTGGCGAGCGCAATCAGATAGAGCACAAACGCCGCGCCCGCGGCCGTCGGGGCCAAGGAAAGCGCTGCCTCCCACGGGCCGATTGCGACGAAGTCCTCGCCCGCGGCCAGCGCCGCGAGGGCGTAGATGAGGGCCGCTTCGATCAGGGCCGTGGCAATCGCAATGACGAAGGCAAGCCGCGTCGCAGCGAAAAGCCAGCGCCTCAGCGGCGTGATCGACGTTTCGTCCGCCAGGCGGAAATTGGTGGACGTCTCCTCGGCGGGCGAGCCGTGATAGCGCTTGCCCTCCGGAACGCGCTGGCCGGTCTGCAGCGACGACGCATGGCCAAGCTGGCCGAAATCGCCGATCGCGGAGCCAATGTCGAGCGTGCTCTGCTCGCCAACAAAGCCGTTGCGGCCAATCTCGATCGCGCCGGTGTGGATCCGATTGCCGAAGGCTGAATAGCCCGGCATGAGGGCGCTGCGAGAAACGACCGCATCGTCGCCGACCCGGAAAAGGTCCGCGGTGACCGGCACGGCGTTCGACGCGATGACCGCGTTGCGGCCGATCCTGGCGCCGAGCAGACGCAGGTATGTGTTGTAGAGCGGCGTGCCGACGAAAGCGTTGGCGGGCGCGGAGCGCACGATCAGCCTGGCTGTCCAGAAGCGGAAATAGGCAAAGCTCCAGAGCGGGATCGACTCGGCGCGAGCGCGGCCGATGAGGAGCCACTTTGCGGCGACGGCGAGCCCGTTGTGGCCCAAGAACCAGACGACCGCGGCGATGAGCGCGCGCCCATAGAGCTCGAGCGGGGAATCGACTGCGTCGTAGAACCAGTCGAGGGCCGCCAGTGCAACGGCCACCGATAGCGCGCCGAACGCCACGTAAAGCGCCATCTGCGCCGCGCCGCAGGCGTAATAGGCGAAGTTTGACGGATGATGCTCCGGAAGCGCTTCCTCCAGCTCGAACGCGGCGGGCCGCGCGGCGTCTAGCGCGCGCGCGAGCCGGCGAACGGTCGCATTGGCGTAGACGTCGCGCATCGCGACCTGCAGCGACGGCTCGAGCTGGCGGACCCTGGCGCAGAACCGCGCCATCAAGAGCGAGTGGGCGCCGTAGTCGTTAAAGAGATCGCCGTCGATCGAAACCTCGTCGAGACCGAGCGTGTCGCCGAGCGCCCGGCAAAGCGTGCGCTCGGTCGGGGTCTCCGGCGGGACATGGGTGTCGCTGAACCTCAGGCGCGCGGACTTCGGCGCCGGCAATCGCGCCCGGTCGGCCTTGTTGCTGACGAGGGTCGGAATGAACGGCAGCTGCTCGAGATAGGCCGGGGTCATGTAGCCGGGCAGGCGCGCGCGCATCAGCGCCGCGATCGCGCCCCGGTCCGGCGCGGGCGCACCGTGCTTGACCGCATAATAGGCGACAAGCTCCTGCGCGCCCGGTTCAGGCTCGAAGGTCGTCGCCACGACCTGGGCGATTTCGGGAATCTCGAGCAGAACCGACTCGATCTCGGTCAGTTCGATCCGATAGCCGCGCAACTTGATCTGCGTGTCGATGCGGCCGAGATATTCGATCTCGCCGTCCTCATTGATCCGCCCGAGATCGCCGGTGCGGTAGATGCGGCCCGAGGGGTTGTTGGGAAGCGCAAGGAAGTCGCCAATGAACTTCGCTTGCGTGAGCTCGGGCCGGTTGAGATAACCCTCGGCGACGCCGACCCCGGCGATGCCGATCTCGCCGGCCTCTCCGAACTCGACCGCGCGGTCCTGCCTGGCGTCGAGAATAACGATGGAATAGGTCGGCAGAGGCCTGCCGATGGTCACCGGCCGATCCGGCGTCATCACCCCTAGCGTTGCGGTCACCGTCGTTTCGGTCGGCCCGTAGCTATTGAGCAGAGTGCGGCCCGGCCGGCTCCAGCGCTTGACCAGCGCGGGCGGGCAGGCTTCGCCGCCGACCAAAAAAATGCGCAGCTTCGGCAGCTCGCGCTCGATCGAGGCGAGCAGCGTCGGCACGCAGCAGAAGCAGGTGACGGCACGCGATTCGAGAAAGTCGGCAAGTTCCTCGCCGAAGAGGCTGGTCGTACCGGTATTGGGAACCAGCGTCGCGCCGGCGACCAGCGGGACCCAGATTTCCTCGATCGAGAAATCGAAGGCGACCGACATGCCCTGATAGACGCGGTCACCCGGACCGAAGCCGTAGCGCTCGGCCGCAACCCGCACAAAGTTGCAGATGCTCGGATGGGCGATCGCGACGCCCTTGGGGCGGCCGGTCGTGCCCGAGGTGTAGAGAACATAGCAGAGCGCGTCGGCGTCGGCCGCGTGCGCGGCCAGCGGAGCGTCGTCGAGCTCAGCGGCTTCCCCGCGCAGGCCATCGAGGATCAGCGCCGGAACATCGCCATCGGCGAAGCGGTCGGCCAACCTCGAATGGGTCACGGCCAGCGTCGCCCCCGCGTCGGAAAGGATGAACCGGATGCGATCGGCCGGGTGGTTGGCGTCGAGGGGAACATAGGCCGCGCCAGCCTTGAGCAGTGCGAACAGCGCGACGTAGGCGTCGACGCCGCGGTCGAGGAGGACCGCGACGCGGTCGCCAGGCCTCACGCCATGGCGCATGAAGACGCGCGCCATCTGGTTGGCCCGCTCGTTCAGTTCGCGATAGCTGACGTCCGCGCCCACGACCGAGACCGCGATCAGATCTGCGTGGCGGCAGCAGGCCTCCTCGAGCACGTCGCTGAGGCGTTCCCCGCAACGCCATCGAAGCGCCGGCCCTTCGCTGAGGACGGAGAGCGGCCATGACGGCTCGACCCGCCGGAGGGCGATCAAGGGGTCGTAGTCGAGCGTAGGCTCGCTCAGGGTGAGCGCCGAGGTGAGCATGGGAAAAGGGGCCTATGTTTAATGGATCCGACCGCGGCGCCCGCAAGCACGAGCTACGGCCGCGCGTCGAGCCTCGTATATCGTCGTGAGATCGCCCCCCGCGAGACCCAGCCCTCCGCGCGAGCGGCTATTGGCGATAATTCGGCTGAACGGAGGCTGAACGACGGCGCAGCAAACTGTCGCACGGATTCGCTAAGGAGCGGCTCGGGCAGAACGCACTGTTCAATCGAGGCCCAACCCCGGTGGTAACCCTATGAAAAACTGAGGTCATTCACCGTCGCCTTGCCTGAGCCGAGCGCACGGGCCAGAAGGGCCAGTCACAATCGAATGTCGCGGGCCGCCACGCTCGCGCCTTCAGGAATTCATCCTAAAGTCGGCGTCGAGCCGAGAGTCGAGCTCGACATGATTCGGCGGGAAGCGATGCCGGAGATCAAAGAGGTACGGCCAACGCCCAAGCCGTCGCGAGGCGCCTCAAGGATCAGCGTGCGCAGAGTTCGGCTCGCGAGCGGGCTCGTGCTGTTCACTTACGTGGGGCTGCACTTCACCAACCATGCGCTCGGCAATATTTCGGTCGAGGCGATGGAACGGGGCCTCGTCTTCCAGAAGCTGCTGTGGCAGTCGCCGCCCGGCACGATCCTCCTTTACGGCGCGCTGCTCATTCATATGGGTCTCGGCTTCTGGGCTCTCTATGAGCGGCGGCAGTTCCGCTGGACGCGGCTCGAGGCGACACAGCTCGTGCTCGGGCTCCTGATTCCATTCCTGCTGGCCGACCATATCGTCGGCTCGCGCGTCTCGCTCGGCGCCTTCGGACTGGACAAAGGCTATGCCCAGGAACTGTACAAATTCTGGGTCGGCTCGCCGGGGGCCGGGGCGCTGCAGGCCATCCTGCTGCTGATCGTCTGGATTCACGGCTCGATCGGCATCCACTTTTGGCTGGCGCTGAAGCCATTCTATCCGCGGGCACGGAACGTGCTCTTTTCGGTCGCGGTGCTTCTGCCGGCCCTCGCGCTGCTTGGCTACTTTCAGGGCGGCAGACAAACGCTGCAATCGGTCAACGACCCGGCCTGGAGAGCGCAGAACTTGACGCCGGCGCACATTGGAACCGTGGAAGAGAACGCCCTTCTCCTGCGCTGGCGTAACGACACGCTCGCCGTTCTGGCCGCGGCGCTTGCCCTGACGCTGCTCGCGCGAGGTCTTCGCAGTTGGCGCGAGCGCGGCGCCGGCTCAATCCGACTGACCTATCCCGATCGCACGATCCGCGTTCCTCTAGGCTTGAGCGTGCTCGAAGCGAGCCTGCGCAACAACATCCCGCATGCGCATGTCTGCGGCGGACGGGGCCGCTGCTCCACCTGCCGGATCCGCATCGTGGGCGACCCCAGCCAGTTGCCTGCCATCAGCGCGGCCGAACGCGCGGTCCTCGATCGGATCGGCGCCGGCGCGAACGTGCGCCTCGCCTGCCAATTGCGCCCGACGCACGACGTCGCCTTCGTGCCCATGCTGCCGCCCCATGCCTCGATCGCCGACGTCCGTCGGGGCGACCCGTCGCACAGCGGCGACGAACGCTACGTCGTGATCATGTTCGTCGACATGCGCGGGTCGAGCAAGCTCGCCGAAGGACGCCTGCCCTATGACACGGTGTTCATCATCAACCAGTTCCTCAACGCGGTGAGCAAGGCCGTGATCGCGGCCGGCGGCGACCCCAACCAGGTTCTGGGCGACGGGCTCCTGGCGTTGTTCGGCCTCAAGGAGCCGCCGGGAGTTGCTTGCCGGCAGGCGGTCGCCGCATGCGCGACCATCGCCGCCAATGTCGACGGACTGAACCTCGCCCTGGCGCACGGACTGCACGACCCCATTCGCTTCGGCATCGGCATCCACGCCGGCCTCATCGTCGCGGGCGACATCGGGCACGAGCGCCATGCGCAATTCACGGTGATCGGCGATCCGGTCAATGTCGCGTCCCGCCTGCAGGATCTGACGAAGCCGCTCGGCTGCGAGGTTCTGATGTCCGAGGAAGTCTATTCTCACGCGGGCTTCGATCCCGACAGCCTGCCGTCGCAGGAGGTCGAAACGCGAGGCCGCGAGGCGTTCGTCAAAGTGCGAAGCGCGCTCAGAGCCGCGGATCTGGCGGAGCTCCTGACGGCGCCGGCCGGGGCGACGCCGTAGAATCCGGCGTTCAGCTCCGGGGCGGCTCGGTCGCGCCGGGACCGAGGGAGCGCTGGACCATGACCGTGTCCGTCCAGTGGCCGAACTTGTAGCCGACCGAGGGCAGATAGCCGACCTTGCCGAACCCGAACGCTCTCGTGGAGCGCTAGCGAGGCGCGGTTGGCCGAATCGATGTAGCCGATCATCTGCCGGAAGCCGGCGGCGGCGCAGGCGTCGATCAGCGCACCCATGAGCTCGCGGCCGATGCCGCGGCGCAGATGGTCGTTGTGCACGTAGATCGAATGCTTGACGGTGTAGCGGTAGGCGGGGCGCTTGCGGAACGGCACGGCATAGGCGTAGCCCACCACGACGCCCCTGTCCTCCGCTAGAATATGGGGCATCTTTCGCCGCTGCATCGACTTCCGCCGCCGCTTCAGGTCCTCGGCGTCGGGGGTCTCGAACTCGTTGTCCTCGATGCCCGGATCGACGCCGCGCCGGATGTGATGCAGGTAGATCGCGAGCATTGCGGGAACGTCGGCATCGCGCGAATTGCGCACGAAAACCGCGCCGGCCTGCCGTTCGCCGGCCTGAGTCCCGTCCGCCGCGGAATTCACTCTAGCGTCCATCCTCGACCCGGGACCGAATCACTCCCTGACAACATAGGTATAGAACCGAATGTTCCCGGATTCGTCGGTTTCGCGATAGAGCCCCTGAATTTCCGACTCGAAGCCCGGGAAAACATTGGAGCTCTTCTCGAACATCTTGAGGTACTCGATCATCGGCCGCGCCCGCTCGTCAAGCCGCTCGCCCGGCACGATGGTCGCGATGCCCGGCGGATAAACGACGAAAAGGGTGGTCGCGATCCGTCCCTCGAGCTGATCGAGCGGCACGTAGTCGACGTTGTTGCGCACCAGATGGCGCGACGCCTCGCGCGGCGTCATCGCCATTTCCGGGATATGCTTCATCGCGAATTGCGCCTTTTGCAGCCCGCTTACATCATGATCGCGGAAGAAGGTGTGCATTTCCAGACACAGATCCTTGAGTTTCTTGCCGCGATAGCGCTTTGCCCGCTTGGCGACGAACTCAGGCATGACGTCCTCGAGCGAAACATTCTCGTCATGCAGCCGCTTGAAGGCGACGAGCGACGAGACCAGCGTGCCGGCCTTGCTCGACTCAACGCCCGGGGTCAAGAGAAACAGCATGGAATTGAGGTCGTTCTTCTCGGCGACCACGCGGTTCTCGCGCAGATACTGGACGACCACCGGCGCGGGAATTCCATGCGCCTCGTATTGTCCTGTCCTGCGGTCGAACCCCGGCGTCAGCAGCGTGAGCTTGGCCGGATCGGTGATGGCGAAGGCGTCTTCGACTGACGCGAAGCCGTGCCAGGCCTCGCCCGGCGCCAGCGTCCAATAGCGCGGGTCGCGGGCGAGAAGGTCGGTCGACACGCTTTCCCAGGGCACGTCGTGGGCCGCGCCTTCCTGCGCTGCGTCGCGGATCGACACGCGGTCGGGAACGAAAGGATCGAAGAACCAGCGCCGCGCCGGGTCGCGCTCCTTCTCCTCGAACTCCCGCCGGACTGCGCGCAATTTCTTGCGCAATTCGATGCCGAGCCGGATCGTGTCGTCCCACAGCACTTCGCCCGAGCGGCCCTTCATCATTTGCGCGCCGACGTCGAGAGAGGCGAACAGAGGATAGAAGGGCGAGGTCGAAGCGTATTGCATGAAGCCTTCATTGAAGCGCCGGTGCTCGACCCGCCGCCGCTGCCCCTTGATGTGCCGGTCGCGCATATGGATCTGCGAGGCCTGAGAGAAGCTCGCGAGCTGCTTGTGCGCCGACTGGGTCGCGACCACGCCGGGCGACGTCTCGTTGAGACCCTTCAGACCCATGGCGAACCGGCGCTCATAGAGCGGATGAAATTTCATGAAGCCCGCCCAGGCTTCGTCGAACATGATGTAGTCGCAGAGATGCCCGATGCGCTCGACAATGCGCTCAGCGTCGTAGATCGTGCCATCGTAGGTGCATTGCTCGATCACCGCGACGCGGAATGGGCGCTCGCGCCGCCAGGCGCCCTTGTCTTCGACCAGGGGATTGGTCCGGATGCGCTCGCGGATCGCTTTCTCGTCCAGGTCCTCGGGGCGGATCGGGCCGATGAGGCCGTAGGCGTTCCGGTCGGCCGAGAGATAGATCGGAATGCCGCCGCCCATCAGCAGTGCGCCCTGATGGGCCGCCTTGTGGTTGTTGCGATCGAAGAGGACGAGGTCGCCTTCGGCGACAAGATTGGTCAGTACGATCTTGTTGGAGGACGACGTGCCGTTGAGGACGAAATAGGTCTTCTCCGCCCCGAAGATGACCGCAGCCTCTTTCTGCGCCTGCAGCGCCGGTCCCTCATGGGTCAGGAGGTCGCCGAGCTCCAGGATCGAATTGTCGAGGTCGTCGCGAAAGATCGCGTCGCCCAGATGCTCGACGAAGATGCGCCCGATCGGGCTCCGGCTGTAGAAGATGCCGCCGTTGTGGCCCGGGCACGTCCAGAGCTGGTTGCCCTCCTCGGAATAGTCGACGAGGGCGCCGAAGAACGGCGTCTTCAATGTCTCGGCATATTGCTTGAGGCGCGACACGAGGTTCTTGGCGATGAATTCGGGCGTCTCCTCCGCCAGGAACACATAGCCGTCGATAAAGTCGAGCACTTCGACCGGGATATCCTCGAAGCGCTTGCGCCGCACGAGGATCATGATCGGCATATCGAGGCCGCGCTTGCGCATCAGGTTGATGAGCGAGGCCGCCTTGCCCTCCAGGCCCTTCTTGCCCCAGTCGACCACCATGCAGCCGATCGCAGCGTCGGTCTGCACCGCGATTTCCGCGTCCTCGAGCCGGCGCGCCTTGATCACCTGAAAGCCCATTCGCTCGATGGCCGCGATGATCTGGTTGACCCGAAGGCCCTCGAGATCGTCGGCGTCGAACATCGGCGCGGAGAAGAGAAAAGTGAACCGCTGGGAGAAGTTCATGGGAATCCTCGGCCCCGGACGGTTCAGGCGCTCTCGCGTCGCCTTGAAGTCGGGGTATCAGCTAAGACAGGAGACCCATGACAGAATCACGACAGGTTTTCGACCCCAAACTTCCGGCCGGGGGCCGGAGGAGCGAGCACGCTTGCTTTGAGACGCAGCCCTCTGCCATCCCCCGCCTCGCACAAGGTCCGACTTCACCGTGCTGTCACGCGCGGGGGCTAGATTTCTGCTATGCACATATGTTGGACGATGAGCCGTGGCTCTAAGATGTCCTCGACGAGGCGGGCATGAGCGTAAGAGCTGCGATCCGGAACAAGACTTGGGGGGAACTTTGAGCAAAGTCATTCTGACGCTCAACGCCGGTTCGTCCTCGCTCAAGTTTGCAGTTTTCAGCCTTGCCGACGGCGGCGCGCTCAATCCTCTCGCTTCGGGCGAGATCGAAGGAATTGGCGCGACAGCGAAGGGCGCCGTCAAGACCTCCTCCGGTGATGCGAGCGAGCTCGCTTTGGACCCGAAGGCCGGCGGCGTCGATCATCAGGCGGCGATGGGAGCCATTCTCGGCTGGCTCAAAGAAGCGGGATACGCGGATTCGGTCGCGGCGGTCGGCCATCGCGTGGTCCACGGCGGGCCGGACCTCGGCCAGCCGATCCTTGTCAACGTCGAGGCGTTGGCGAAACTGAGGAGGCTGATCCCGCTCGCGCCACTGCACCAGCCACACAACATCGCGGGGATCGAAGCGGCGATGAAAGCCTTTCCGGGGACGCCTGAGGTCGCCTGCTTCGACACCGCCTTCCATCGCAGCCATCCGTTCGTCTCGGACACGTTCGCGTTGCCGCGCTCCTATTACGAGGAAGGCGTGCGCCGCTACGGCTTCCATGGGCTCTCCTACGAATACATTATGCAAACGTTGCGGAAAATTGCCCCGCAGGCCGCGCGCGAGGACGTGGTGATCGCCCACCTCGGCAACGGCGCCTCGATGTGCGCGGTCCATGACGGGCGCTCGATCGCCTCGACCATGGGCTTCACCGCAGTCGACGGGCTTCCGATGGGCACGCGCTGCGGCCAGCTCGATCCCGGGGTGCTGCTCTATCTGATGACAGAGAAGAGGATGAGCGCAGAGGCGATCACGGAACTCCTCTACAAGAACTCAGGCCTCAAGGGGATGTCAGGCATTTCCCAGGACATGCGCGAGCTTGAGGCCTCCGACAGCCCGGCGGCGCGCGAGGCCATCGACTATTTTGTCGCCCGCGCGCGACGTGAGCTCGCGGGCCTCGCCGCGGTCGTCGACGGCCCAGAAGCGATCGTCTTCACCGCCGGCATCGGCGAGCACGCCTGGAAAGTCCGCGAAGCGATCCTCTCCGGCATGGAATGGATGGGAATCCATTTGGACATCGAGGCGAACCGGGCGAGCGCTGAGATCATCAGCGCCAAAAGTTCTCCCACGATCGTTTTCGTCATTCCGACCGACGAGGAACGCATGATCGCGGAGCATACGGTCGTGACCGCAGGCGTGGCCAACTGACGCAACCCGAGCGACGCGTTACCGGAACAAGCCGCACGCGCTTTCAAGCAAATCTTTACGAAATATCAACCCAAGTGTGCGCGCGGCGCGAATCGCCTCTACATATTTGTTTATTGCCAGGCCGACGTTACGGCCGCTTACTAAGCGCCACTGACTGCTTACGGAGGGAATCCATGGGGCGCCATCATTTTGAACAACTGAACTCGCTGACCGCCGCAGAGGGAGAGCCAGACACAATGGCGATCTCAACGTTCTCGACTGCGCAGTTGCAGAGGGTCGTCGCCCTCTGCGCCGCAGTACTGCGGGAGACCGCCCAGAGCACGGACGACCTCTCCGAGCGCCTTTCGTTCCTCCAGAAGGGCATCGAATCGCTCAGCGCGGGCGACTCGCTGGCGCCCCGCGCTCAGTGTCGCCGCAACCCGAAATGTCACCCGAACCCTTTGTTCGGTCGACCCTGCGACTGTCGCTCCATCGACGCGTCGAGATACGACGCGCACTGAGGGGAAGCCTTCGAGGCGCGGGGGTCAAGAACCCGGCGCTCTGAAGAAGCGGCCGAAGCCCGCCTCGATTTGATGCAAAATGTCGCCCGCCGTCGTGCCCTGCGCCGTTGCGACTTGATCCCTGGCCGCAGCAAGGAGACCGATTGGCATGGCCGTCGCCGCCGATCCCGCGGGGAGCGTCGCGGCCAGGGCGAGAATGGCTTGCTGGAGGTCATTTGGCGCCGCCCCGTGCGCGGAAGCTATCTCGTCCGCAGCGGGCGCGACGACAGGAGGCGCCAGGCTCGCCGGGCCGGAATTGCTCGGCGAGGTCAGCGATAGGGCGGCGAGCAGATCGGGGGCCGCGGCGTCTCGCCTGGTCAGCGGTTCCCCGAGGTCGAAGAGCATACGCAACGTGGAGAGAATCGAGGCGTGATCGAATGGATATGGAGACCCGGCGGGCGGGCGGACGATGCTTCCCGCCGGAATCCACGGAGAAATCAGGACGGCCGGCACCCGAACCCCGCAACGGTCGAACTTGAACCCGTCCGGCCAGTCGTCGTCGGGCGAAGCCGCCTGCGGCGGTAGGACATGATCGTAGATCCCTCCATGCTCGTCATGGATGACGATGAAGAGAGTTTGCTCCCAGCCGGGGCCGTTGCGAAGGGCGTCGTAGCAACGTGCGATCAGGCGCTCGCCGTAGGCGACATTGTGCGGCGGGTGCTGGTCGTTCGGCATTCGGTTAAGGGCGAGGCTCGGAAAATAGCGCGGCTCGATGAAGCTGTAGTTCGGCAGCCGCCCCGCCATCGCATCGCCCGCGAACGCATCTTCGAAGGGATAAAGATGGTCAGGCAATTCGCTGAGTAGCGTGGACAGCGTCGCTGTCAGCGGCACGTCGTGAAAATAGATGCGCCAGGTGCGCTGGCACTGAGTGAGCCGGCTGAAGATCGTCGGCATCAGATACGGGAAACGCACGGGCGAATTGTTCGCATGACCGCCGGCGGTCCCGGTATGCACGAAGAACCGGTTCGGCCAGGTCTGGTTCGGCGCCGAAGCATGCCAGCGATCCGACACGCCAAACGATCTCGCGAGCTCGCTGATCACCGGAACCTGTTCGGGCGTGAAGCCATGCATCACGCCTCGCGGATCGTTGGTTGCCGTCTTCATGTAGTTGGAGACGAAGCCGGACATTGTCGGGGGCGAAGGAGGCTGCAATCCTGCGCCGAAAATCTGCTCGGTCATATCGGCGAAGCGCTCGTTGGGGTCGGGATCGGGAAAGCATGCTGCGCCGGCGGTCTCAGCCCCGCTCGTCCAGACGCTGAACGTTTTGCCATCCCATTCGTTCGACTCGTCCCCTTTCAGTCCGTCGAAATCTGGGCGATCGGAATAGAGGCGGCCCAGCATCGAATCAAACGAGCGGTTTTCAAGCATCAGGACGACGACATGCTGAATGTCCGCCATGCAAGCCTCCACTGGGCCGGGGACCTTGACGTTCGGCATTATCGGCGCCGATCATGCTTAAAGGCGAATCTCACAGATTGGCGGGCGCCGATGCGAGGGATGGTAAGCGCTCGAAACGCGGCAAAGCTGTCCCTGATTGCGTTCGCGATTCCTCTGCT
This sequence comes from uncultured Alphaproteobacteria bacterium, assembly GCA_963787135.1. GTDB lineage: Bacteria > Pseudomonadota > Alphaproteobacteria > Rhizobiales > Beijerinckiaceae > Roseiarcus. Next base: position 156,751 of record CAWBBW010000038.1, read on the forward strand.
CGGCGGCTGCGCGCAGCTTCATCTGACCCAGGAGCCCGATCAAGTCATCCAGCGAACCGAGGGCGAGGACAATTACGATTTAAAGCAGAAGGCCGGCCCGACTGCGGCGCGCGTGTTGCCCTATGCTCTGCTTGCAGAGCAATCTTACGACGCGAGCGTCTACGCAACGCATCGGATGGCGCCGCGAGCGCCGGGCTGCATATCGGACGATCCAAAGGACTGCGACGCGCTCGGCGATTCAAAGCGGGTGGACGCCTGGCTCAATCAATGGCGCTACGTCTGGAGCTGTGACGGGCCGGACAAGTGCAAAGTGCGGACACCGGGTCAGAGCGAACCCGTTGGCGGCCTCGGCGTTCAGGTCTGGGCGCGGAAGGGCGCGCAGTGTCCGGAAGCGGTCGTCGCGTTTCGCGGAACGGTCGGCGGAAACGAGGGAGACTGGGAATCCAATTTTCATTGGATCCTGCGCGCTTTCCCAGTCTACGACCAATACGATCAGGTTCGCGACCACGTCGGCGATTTCATCGGCCATATCGAGCGGGACAAGTGCTACCGGCAAGGTCCAACGCAGATCACCGCGGTCGGGCACTCCCTCGGCGGTGGCCTTGCCCAGCTCGCGGCCTACTCCGATCCGCGTATTCGCCGGGTCTACGCCTTCGATCCCTCGATGGTGACTGGGTACTATTCAGTCGATCCTTCGCATCGCGATGAGACCGTGAAAGGCCTGCGCATGGAGCGCGTCTACGAACACGGGGAGATTCTTGCCTATGGCAGATACATCGTTCGGCAATTCATACCCCTGTCGCCGTGCAATCCTCGCGTCGTCAGCGTCCGGTTCAACGTCATCCATGGAAGTCCAATCGCCCAGCACAGCCTGACGGACTTCGACAACGGACTGCTGAGAGGGGCGCGCGGCTATCAGCCGGAAACCTCGCCGATGGTCGACGAGCCGTGCGGCGTCGAGGCGCCGGGCAAGCCCGTTGTCGCCGCGGGCCAATAGTCCGGCGCGACGGGCCGTCTCCGACGAATCGCTATGTAGGACGGCGCCCGCGCGCACCGCCGCCGCTTGAAGCCAGGATCGCCGCCGCCTCGGCTTACCCGAAGACGAACTCACGGGACTCCGGACCTAGGTCAACGCGGTCTTCTGCACTGCCTCGAACTGCTTTTTCACGGGCTCGAAAGCCGCGGTGAACACGGCGGTGGTAAGTTGGACGATGCGGTGGCTATCGCTGACAGCGGCTTCGACGCCGTCCTTGATCAGCTTCTGCTGCAATTCTATGAACTCCGGCGGGCTCTTCACAGCGGACAGCGCCTGAATCGCGGCGGTCAGATTCTTGGCGTTCTTTGTCGCCAGTTCCTGATAGGCCTTGGTCAAGTCCTGGATAGCGGTTCTCGAAGCGGCGCCGCTTTCGCTCAGCGCCTCGGCGCCGCCTTTCATAACCGTCTCTGCGGCCTGGCCGCTCTTGGCTAGTGCGTCGGCGTTGGCTTTGGTGATCTTCTCAACGGTCGGGTTGGCCATGTCAGTATTCCTCCAGAAATGAGAATTTATTTCGACTTCCGCCGTATGGCCGGAAAATCGACGTCGTCATAGGCTCGGAATATACCCACACGCCCAAGAACGGGGCCAATTCGCAGGAATAGTATGATCCCCACGACCGTGCTTGAGCCTGCGGCATGAAGCCCGCCACAGCCCCCTCTGCGCTCAAGGTTCAGGCCGCGCTCGGCGAGCGCTTCGAAGTGCTCGAATTCGACGCCAGCACGCGCACTGCCGCGGACGCTGCAGCTGCGGTTGGTTGCACGGTGGCGCAGATCGCCAAGTCGCTCGTCTTTCGCGCACAAGGCGGCCGGCCCGTGCTGGTCGTCGCGTCGGGCATCCATCGGGTCGAAGAGAAAAGGATCGCGGCGCTGGTCGGCGAGCCGATCACACGCGCCGACGCCAACTTCGTGCGCGAGGCGACGGGCTTTGCCATCGGCGGCGTCCCGCCGGTCGGCCACACAACGGCGCCGGTCGTGCTGATCGATGAAGGGCTGATGGGCTTCGGCGAAATCTGGGCCGCGGCGGGCACGCCGAACGCGGTATTCCGGCTTACGCCGGCCGATCTCGTCGAACTGACCCGCGGCCGGGTCGCGGCCGTGGCGCTAAAGTGAGGTCAGGCCTCGTCGCAGCCGGCGGCCGAGCAGACCGCGGTGCGCGACGCGCCCACGAGCGAGCGAAGGCCGTTGGCCAAGCCGGCGCCGAGGCTGGGGAGGCCGTACCGGTTGAGCGGCGCCATATGCGCGCAAAGATCGTTGACGATCAACGACGGAAAGGGCCGCGCGGCGCCGCGATCGGTTTGATGCGAGGAAGGCATGGCAGTTTTCAAAGCGGGCGTAGTGTTTCTAATGTGAGCATTCATGATCGACATGTAGGCATGCGATCTTCGATTTCAATGCAAGCGAGGATCGTACGAAAGGATGCGGGACCAGCGCTTTGCGATTGGCGCCACCAGATATCTGAATGATCGCAGCGAACACCGCGTCGCATAGCCGGATTGCGCACAACGCGGATTGCGACGATCCTGCAGGGATCAATGGAGGCGAACGTGCAAAGAAACGCGCCATCGAAAATCAGGATCGGGGTCGGCGGCTGGAACTACGAGCCGTGGCGCGGCGCGTTCTACCCAAAGGACCTGGCCCAACGACGCGAGCTCGAATATGCGAGCCGCAAGCTCACGTCGATCGAGATCGACAGCACCTACTATGGCTCCAAGAAGCCGGAAAGCTTCATCAAATGGCGCGACGAAACGCCTGACGACTTCGTTTTCTCGGTCAAGGGGCCGCGTTTTGCGACCAATCGCCGGGTGCTGGCCGAGGCGGCCCCGTCGATCGAGCGGTTTTTCAATAGCGGCGTGACCGAGCTCAAGGCAAAGCTCGGGCCGGTCAACTGGCAGTTCGCGACAACGAAGCGCTTCGATCGGGACGACTTCGATGCGTTCCTCAAGCTGCTCCCGCGTTCGGTGGAGGGCCTCACGATCCGCCACGCGGTCGAGGTCCGCAACGACAGTTTTCGCGACCCGGACTTCATCGCGCTCGCGCGCGAGCATGGCGTCGCGATCATCATTGCGGGCGACAGCAAGTTCCCTCAGATCGCCGACGCCACCGCGCCGTTCGTCTATGCGCGAATCATGGGGGCGGCGGAGACGGAAGCGGCCGGGTATTCAGCCGATGCGCTCGATCTCTGGGCGAAGCGCGCCCAGGCCTGGGCGAGCGGCGGCCATCCGCCTGACCTCGAGACGCTCGCGCCGCAACCAAAGGCGGCGGCGCGAGACGTGTTTCTCTATGTCATCAGCGGCTTCAAGGCGCGCAATCCCCTGGCCGCGATGGCGCTGATCGAGCGGCTTGGCTGAACGCCAAAGCCTGCTAGCAGGGCGATAACAGGGCGGAGCGTACGCCTGTAAATTGATTTTTGTGTTTTATTCCAATGGTTTACGCAAAAAACAGAGCGCTCGATAACAGGGCCTTAACAGGGCGATAATTCGCGCCTAACAGGGCCTTAACAGGGCGATAACAGGCGCAGGCTTCACTCGGCTGCGGCGGTTGCAGCCGGGCAAAACGTGCTCCTCCAGGCTCCCGCAAGCGCAGCAAGGCCCAGCGCAAGAACGGCGCTCAACACAGGAAGGCCGTAGCGGTCGAGCGGCGCAAGCCGGGCTTCGAGGTCGCGACGCGCAAGCAGCGAGGCCGGGCGCATGCTGTTTCGGTTCTGCAAGCGGCACATAGGCATGTCTCCAAAGCCGATCATCCGGGCAGGCTCATACAGGAAGGTTCTGACACCAATATGATACGGAGGCGGCGAACTTTAGTTTCGCGCTGCCCCGCAACGATGCGGGGCAGACTGTGGGGCGCGCTCGCTGAGCGCGCCGAGGCGGGGTCAGCGACCCCGCCCTACAATGTCGCCGATTTCAGGGCTGCGTTCTCCTCCTCGAGCCTGGCGATCCGCTCCTGCAGGCTCACGAGGACCTGCCTCACGTCTTCCGCGTCGATCTTCTGCGGGATGTGCTGCGGGCAGTTGACGTCCCAGGCCTCGACGTCGAATAGAATCGCCTGTTCCGGCCGCGCCCGGTAGTTTTCGGGGGTGAGCGCGCTGATGACCCCAGAATCCTCCGAGACGCGCGCCCGGCCCCAGAGCTTGATCCGGCGCCGATGGGCGTAATCCATCAGGAACAGAAACGCCTTGTCGTTTTCCTTCAAGTTGCCGATCGTCACATACTGGCGGTTGCCCCGGAAGTCGGCGAAGCCCAGCGTGCGCTCGCCGGCGACCCGGATGAAACCCTTGGGGCCGCCGCGGTGCTGAGCGTACGGCTGGCCCTCGGCGTTCGCGGTCGCCAGATAGGCGGTGTCGACCGTGCTCAGGAATTCGACGAGATCCGGAGTGATCTCAGTCTGAAAACCCGCCGCCCGCCGCCTCGCGCCTGGCGTAAATCTCGCGCGAACCGCGGCTCGCCTGAACGGCTTTGACCGAGGGGGTAAAGGCGATGTCGCTGGCAGGGTAAGTCAACGCGATCTCCTGGTTGATACCCACCGCCTGCGCTGCGTGTGCGCGCTCAGCTCCTGGCGCGGCGCGCGTGGTCGCTGTCCGACGCGGCGCGACCGCCCGCGAGCGCAAGCAAACCGTCGACGACGGCGGCGCTCATGCCCGTGAGGCCGTAGAGGTCGAGCGGGGCAAGCTGCGCATTGAGGTCGTCGACCACGAGCCGCGGCGCCGACGGCGCGTTGCGGCCGGAAAGGAAGGTTGGGCGAAACATGGCTGGGCCTCCATCGTGAACCCCGAAATTTGCGTGGCGCTTACATGTATTCTTGCTGGTTCGATGATAATGGACAAAACTGGCGCTTCAGTCGTGCGTAATCCGGGATAATCTTTTGGACAGGCTGGACCAGTTGCGCACCTTCGCCGCCGTCGCCGAGAGGGCGAGCTTCGCCGAAGCGGCCCGCGCGCTCGGCGTCTCGCCGACCGCGGTCAGCCGCGGGGTCGCGAGTTTGGAGGAGTCGCTCGGCGTCGCGCTGCTGCGCCGCACGACACGCTCCGTCGCCCTCACGCCGGAGGGAGCGGCCTATCTCGTGCGCTGCCGCCACGCGCTCGACGAACTCGACGAGGGCGCACGCTCCATCCGCGGCGATGCAGCCGAGCCGCGCGGACTTTTGATCGTGACGGCGCCGGTCGTGTTCGGGCGCATGCACATCCTGCCGATCGTGACGCGTTTGATGCGCGCCCATCAAAAGCTCGACGTTCGGCTCACGCTGACCGACCGGTACGTGCGGCTTGTCGACGAAGGCGTCGACGTCGCGGTCCGCGTTGGCGAGCTTGGCGACAGTTCGCTGCACGCTCAACGCATCGCCGAGGTGGTGGCGCACCCTCGTCGCCAGTCCCGCCTATCTCGCCGCGCGAGGCGAGCCGACGGACGCCGCCGGGCTCCGCGGTCACGACCTCATCGCCTTCGACATCTTCGCCCCCAACGGCGAGTGGCGCTTCGGGCCCGATCTCAAGACCATCTTCCGGGGCGAGCCGCGGCTGATGACGGACAGCGTCGAAGCTGCGATCGACGCGGCGATCGACGGCGCGGGGATCGCACGAACGCTCAACTACCAGACCGACCATCATGTCGCGGCCGGACGGCTTCGCTACGTTCTCCCCGACCTCAACCCGCCGCCGCTCCCCGTCAACCTCGTCTATCAGGCCAACCGCCTGAGTTCGCCGAACGTCCGCACGTTCCTCGACGAGGCCCGGCGAACGTTCCGGCGACCGGCGGGCGCGGGACCAGGGCTGTAGGGCGCGCTCGCTGAGCGCGCCGAGGCGGGGTCAGCGACCCCGCCCTACAGGGCCGGGGGGATCAGCGACACCACTCGGCCGGCGGCGCGCTTGACAGGGAACCAAACAGTTGCATATATCGCGATATGGAACCCAATGGTTGCCTGTTGTGAAGCCGGACGATGACTCAGTTTTTCGGGCTTTGGCCGATGCGAGCCGCCGGCGGCTCCTGGACCGGCTTGCACGCGAAGAACGGCCAGACGCTTGCGCGAATTGTGCGCAGGGGCTGGCGATGACCCGTCAGGCGGTCGCCAAGCACCTGGCCATTCTCGAAGAGGCGAACCTCGTCTCGTGGAGACGGCAGGGTCGCGAAAAGCTGCACTTCATCAATCCGGCGCCGATCAACGCCATCGCCGAGCGCTGGATCGCAAAGTTCGAGCGCCACCGCCTCACCGCCCTTTCAGCCCTCAAAGCAAAACTCGAAGGAGACGAGACATGACCAAGGAGAGCCGCTTCGTCTATGTGATCTATATCCGCACCACGCCCGAAAAACTGTGGGCGGCGCTGACGAGCGCGGATTTCGCCCAGCAATACTGGCGAGGCGCGAGGCCCGAGGCGGAATGGAAGGCCGGCGGATCGTGGAAGCTCGTCTATCCCGACGGCCGGGTCGACGGACATGGGCGAGATCGTCGAGTTCGAGCCGCCGAAGCGCCTCCGCATACGCTGGCGCAACGAATTCAGGCCGGAGCTCAAGGCGGAAGGCTGGTCGCTCTGCACGATGGAGATCGAACCCATCGGCGATGCGGTCAAACTGACCGTCGCCCACAGCATCGAGCGCGAGGCCTCGCAATTCATCGCGGCGGTGACCGAGGGCTGGCCGCAGATCCTTTCCAATCTCAAGTCGCTCTTGGAGACCGGGTCTGTCGTTCTGGGGCCGAAGTGAGCTCGGCTGGGAGCGCGCTCCTCCCCCCTTGTGGGGGAGGACAAAGGAGGGGGTCGCGCCGACGTTGCGGCCAGTAGGGTACGTCGAACACGCCAATCTCGATAATCGGCGCGACCCCCCACCCCAGCCCGCCCCCACAAGAGGGGGCGGGTGCGCTAACGACGCCGTCGATTGAACCGAGATGCAGCAGGCTCCTACCCCCGGTCCCCGGCGTCGAGGATCCAGGTCCTGTCGGCGAAGGCGACATAGATGCGCTCCTGCCCAAGCGCGGCGCCGAGTTCGGCCGCAAGCTCGTTCAGCATCGCCTCGATCGCGGCGTCCGAGAGGTGACCCAGATAGGCGTGCACCGCTTCGCCGGTGAAGAGCGCCACCGGTTCGCGGTCCGATCCGACCGAACCATCGTCACGCGGCCAGGCGTAGGTGACTTCCGCGCGGGTGAACATGCCCGAAAGCGCGGGCTCGCCGGCTTCGACCCGGCGCCTCATCCAGGCGCGGGCGGTGCGCACCGCCTCGGAGACGTCGAAGACGCGGCCCTCGGCGTCCCAGCCCTCGCGCAAGCCCACGCTGATACGAAAATCGCGTCGGGGCCCGTCGGAGCCGTCGACGACGACGTAGTCTTGGGGTCTGGGCTGGGACCTTGGAGGGTTCGACGTTTCAGGCATGGCTGGGCTCGCCTGTTGTCATCGCACGCGATTGGGTGAAGATCGAGGGCATGGAAGCGCGGAGGCGCGATTCCCGAGCCGATCGGTAGACGCTTTCCCGAGACGCGCCTGTCGCAAGCCTATGAGACGACCGGACCGAAACAGCCATGGCAGAGCGCTAGCTTGGATCAGATTTTCGGCTCGTACGCGCTTTTCGAAGCCCAGGCGCTCCTGGTCGGCGCCTTTCATGTCGTGATCGCCGCGGCCGTCACTGCGCATGTGCTGATGACCAAGCGCGAGGTGCCGGCGGCGATCGGATGGATCGGGATGGCGTGGCTCGCGCCGGTCCTTGGAGCGCTCCTATATGTCGGATTCGGCGTCAACCGGGTCAAGCGTCGCGCGCGCCGGCTCATGGGACCCGATCGGGCCGACGGCGCCCAAATCACGGGCGACATGGCCTCGGAGGATCCGCTCGAGCGTCTTAAAGGGGCGATCGGCAAGATCACCGGCCAGGACACGGCGACCGGCAAGGTCGTCGCCATCCTCGAATGCGGCGATCAGGCTTACCCGCAGATGCTCGCGGCAATAGACGGCGCAAAATCTCACGTCCGGCTCGCCACCTATATCTTCCGCGCCGATGAGATCGGCCTGCAATTCATCGATGCGCTATCGAGAGCCCATCTTAGAGGCGTCAAAGTTCGCGTCCTGATCGACGGCTTCGGCGGCGGATTCTTCCTTTCCCCCGCCTATCGCGCTTTGCGCAGGCGCGGCGTTCCCGCAGCACGTTTCTTGCACTCGGTGCTGCCGTGGAAGATGCCGTTCCTTGACCTGCGCCTGCACAAGAAAATTCTGGCCGTCGACGGAGAGACGGCGTTCGTCGGCGGCCTCAATATCGGGGCGGAGAACGTGATCGCGAAGCGGCCGAAGGCGCCGGTCCGCGATACTCATTTTCGCGTCGAGGGAACGATCATCCGGCAGATCGAACACGAGTTCGACGACGACTGGTCATTCACGACCGGCGAGGATCCGATCGGATCGGATTCGGCGCGCGAAGCGCCGGCAGTTGGCGGATCGACGATGCGCACGATAGCGGCCGGCCCGGACCAGGAAGTCGATCAGCTGATTCTTGTCCTTTTGTCGGCGATCAACCTGGCGCGGCATTCGATCCGGATCGCGACGCCCTATTTCGTGCCGGACGAGCAGCTGATCACCGCCCTCCAGCTGGCGGCGCTGCGCGGGGTGGATGTGCATATCGTATTGCCCGCACACAATAATCACCGGCTGGTGGCCTGGGCGGCCCTCCCCCACATGCGGCCGCTGGCGGAAACGGGATGCCAACTGTGGCTCTGCGCGCCGCCATTCGATCACTCGAAATTGATGACGATCGATGGTCAATGGAGTCTCATCGGCAGCGCGAATTGGGACATACGAAGCCTCCGGTTGAATTTCGAACTGACCGTCGAATTCTACCATCCGGGTCTGGCGGGCCGACTGACCGAGATAATCGACGCCATGCGCTTTCAGCCGATAACTTTAGCGGATATCGATAAGCGTCCGTTCATCGTGAAACTGAGGGATGCAGCGGCGCGGCTCTCGATGCCCTATATATGAAACGAGTTTGAATCGAGGTCTGCCTTGAAGGTTGCATCCTACAACATCCACAAGTGTCGCGGCCTCGACGGCGTGACCCGGCCGGATCGAATCATCCGGGTCATTCGCGAGCTCGACGCCGACCTGATCGCGCTCCAGGAGGTCGACCGCCGGTTCGGCCGCCGCGGCGGGCTCCTCGATCCCGCCGCCGTCAGGAGCGAGACCGGACTGCAGCTTCTGGTGCAGTCGGACGTGTCGCACCGGCATGGCTGGCACGGCAATGCGCTTCTCGTTCGAGGCGATCCGGTCTCCTACCGGCGCTCACGGCTCAAGCTGCCGGGGCGCGAGCCGCGAGGCGCCATCGTCGCCGAGATCGACCTCGGCGACGGCGAGTTTCGCGTCATCGCGGCGCATCTTGGCCTCTTCCGGCTTTCGCGCGTCGACCAGGTCGACGCCCTGATGTCGGCGTTTCACGACCTGCCGCCAATGCCGACCATCCTGCTCGGCGATTTCAACGAATGGCGAAGATGGGGGCGGTCCGCGTTGCGCGGATTCGAACCGACTTTCGGAGTGGCGCCGTCGATCCTCAGCTTCCCATCGCGGCGGCCAATTTTCGCGCTCGACCGGATTCTGGGCTGGCCGGCGGGCCTGATCACCGATCTCGCAGTGCACGATACGCCGCTCGCCCGCCGGGCCTCCGATCATCTTCCACTGACCGCCGAGGCGAACCTGGAAGCGAGGATGCCCGCGGCGCAGCGCGCGGCGTAAGTTTGGTCTTGAGGGAATCAAGACCGCCTGACGGCGGGGCAGCGCTCATATCCCCCGCCCTTTCTGATCTCCTCGGTGACGTCAGGGCCTGCGTGGTATGCAAAGGCTCGTTGCCGTTCGGCCCGCGACCCGTCGTTCAGCTGGGCTCGCTCGCCCGCTTGCTCATCATCGGGCAGGCGCCGGGAAGGCGCGTGCATGAGTTCGGCGTTCCCTGGGAAGACGCGAGCGGGGCGCGTTTGCGCGAATGGATCGGTATCGACGAGGCGGCGTTCTACGATCCCACCCGGGTCGCGCTGATGCCGATGGGCTTCTGCTATCCCGGCGCGAGCAAGACCGGCGGCGATCGTCCGCCGCGGCCAGAATGCGCGCCGCTTTGGCACGGCCGCCTGCGAGAACACATGCCGAAGGTGGGTCTGACGCTTCTCGTCGGACTTCACGCGCAAAAGGCGTATCTAACAGCGCTCCCTGCCAGGACGCTGACGGAGACCGTTCGCAATTTCGAGCGGTGTCCGCCGGGCTTCCTGCCGTTGCCGCATCCGAGCTGGCGCAGCACGGGCTGGATGCGGCGCAATCCCTGGTTCGGGACAGAGGTTCTGCCGAAGCTGCGCGCACGGGTGGCGGCGGCGCTCGGCGAAGCCGCGGTGGTTGGGACGGGCGCCGTGGCCGAAACCCGGCGCCCATAATTTCTAGCCTTTGATGAACGCCAGCAGGTCGGCGTTGATCGTCTCGGCCTGGGTGGTGATCATCCCGTGGGGGAAATCCTTGTAGGTTTTCAGGGTGCCGTTCTTCAGGAGCTTGGCGGACAGCGGGCCGGCCGCGACATAGGGGACGATCTGATCGTCCTCGCTGTGCATGACCAGCACCGGCACATTGATCTTCTTCAAGTCCTCGGTGAAGTCGGTCTGCGAGAAGGCGACGATGCCGTCGTAGTGCGCCTTCGCCCCGCCCATCATGCCCTGCCGCCACCAGTTCCAGACCGCAGGCTCCACGGTCTTCACGCCCGGCCGGTTGAAGCCGTAGAACGGGCCGGCCGGCAAATCGTAATAGAACTGCGACCGGTTGGCTGCGAGCTGCGCCTGCAGGCCGTCGAAAACCTCCTTCGGCAAGCCCTTGGGATTGGCCGCGGTCTTCAGCATCAGCGGCGGCACGGCGCTGATCAACGCCGCTTTCGCCGCCCGGCTTTCGCCATGACGACCCAGATAGGCGGTCACCTCGCCGCCGCCGGTGGAATGGCCGACGTGGATCGCGTTCCTGAGGTCGAGATGCTCGGTCAGCGCCGCGAGATCTGCCGAGTAGTGGTCCATGTCGTGGCCGCCGCCGGTCTGGGTCGAACGCCCATGGCCGCGCCGGTCGTGGGCGATGACGCGGAAGCCCTTGCCGAGGAAGAAGAGCATCTGCGCATCCCAATCGTCCGCCGAAAGCGGCCAGCCGTGGCTGAACACGATCGGCTGGCCCGCGCCCCAATCCTTGTAGAAGATCTCGACGCCGTCCCTGGTGGTGATCGTTGGCATGTCGCAGTTCCCTTCGCTAAGAGGAGGCTGAATGCCCTCTGAGCTCGAAAGGGTACCGGCAACAGCTTCGGACCGCGACTGATAAAATCGTGTCAGGGCGGCCTCAAAGCGAGATAGGCGCGCTTACCCGGTGTTGACCTCGCCGATCAGCCGCCACTCGCCCGCAGCGTCCCGCTCGAGCGTCGTTGCGTGCAGCCCAAACGGTTCCGGCGTGACGCCGCGGATCCAAAGCTCCATCCGCTCGGCCTCGACCTCGATGAAAGCTGCGGCCGCGCGATCCGATTCGGTGGGGAAATATCGGTTGTAGGCGTCCTTCCAGCGTCCAGCGACCTCCGAGGGTCTCTCGCGCAGCGCAGCCGCGCCGGTCAGGGTGACGAAGGCGTCGTCGGCATCGCGCTGAAAGATGAGCGCGACCCTGCCGGCATGGCGGATGTCGGAGGCCTTGCGCGAACGACCGTCGGTGACGAACCGGATGGTCCAGTCGTCGTCGCCAGGCTCGGGCGGCAACCGCCCCATCGGGCGGGTGACGTTGGCGCCGCCCGCTTTGGATGCGGTCGTCAGCCAGCAATAGCGCACACTGGCGATCGTTTTGGCCGCGCCGGCGAGCAGCCGGCTCACTTCGCTACGATCGTGCTCGTCTTCCGCTCGCGACATTGGGACCTCCATTCCTGAGCCCCCGGGCTTCGACGATGCCATATCTTGACTGGATAGTCTAGACTGTCTAGTCTACAAAAATGGGACGAGCGCTGTTCGACAATGCCGGTTTTCTCGCCGCGGCCCGCACGCTTGCATGCGAACGGGGTCCCGCGGCGGTGACGATCAATTCCGTCACCCGGCGCCTGAAAGCTCCGAAGGGGTCGTTCTATTACCGCTTCGCATCGCGCGACGCGCTGCTCGGCGAACTCTGGCTGGAAACGGCGCTTGCGTATCAGGAGGGGTTCGTGGCGGCGATCGAAGCCGGCGACGGGCTCGCCGCCGCGCTTCATACGCCAGCCTGGGTGCGTCTCAACCTCGACGACGCGCGATTGCTCCTGCTCTACGACCGCCACGACTTCGTGCAGGGAGACTGGCCCGCCGCGCTCAAGCGCGGAGTCAGAGTTCAGGCCGAGCGGTTCGAATCCTGCCTCAGGCGCTTCGCGCGACAGGCCTTCGGCCGCGCCGGCCCCGCAGAGTTTCGTCGCGCCACGTTCGTGCTCGTCGAAGTTCCGTTGGCTGCAGTCAAGCCGCATCTTCGCCGGAGAGAGCCGCCGCCGCCGCTGGTCGATGAGCTGATAACCCGAACCTATCACGCGATCGTCGGGTGACCGGGCGCAAGCTGCGCCCTCCGCATCAGGACGGGTGCGGCTCGCTTCGCCAGCTTGAGATCAGCTTCAGCCACGGCGCCGAATGGAAGGCGGTCATCAGCAAGTACATTGGGACCATTCCGCCAAGCGGGAACGGATGCCGCGCGGCCGTGCAGAGCATGTCCGCCGGGCCGCTGATCACGCCGGTAAGCAGCGCCATGATGGCGAAGGTGGGCGCGGCTGCGAGGCATAGCCAGTCGGTGGCGCCGAGGGCTGGGTACGCTTGTTTGACTTCGTTGCGGTTCATCGGAAGCCCGCTCCGGAAGCTGATTCAACTTTGATCGCGCGGCCGCAGCCTCGTCGCCGTCTCTGGCGGAAGGTCGAAGCACCGGCGCGCGGTTCGTCGCCTGCCGGTTCTTCCGTCGTTCTCTATCTTGCTATGCAGGTTTTGGGTTTCCTGCGCGTTCACGAAACGCAGCCTCTCCAGCGTCCGACACCTGGATCCACTTAGGGTCGGGCGCCGCGTCGGGGACGTAACTCTCGTGCCAGTTCCACCACTTGTACGGCCGGCTCTGCGGGTAGCCCTCCGGCAAGTCCTCCCACGCCTCCTGTCGCCCGAGCGCCGTCATGTCGAGGTAACTCCAGGTGGCGCCCATCGCCTCGTCGCCGCGGCTGTTGATCAAGTAGGTGCGGAACACCCGCTCGCCATCGCGGATGAATGCGTTGTGGCCGTGCCATTCGTCCACCCCGAAGTCGGCGTCGAAGCTGTCGGTGATGGTGTACCAGGGGATTTCCCAGCCCATCCGCGCTTTCAGGCGCGCGATGTCGGCCTGCGGCGCGCGCGAGGCATAGGCGAGGGTCGTGTCGCGCGCGTTGAGGTGTGCGAGGTGGGCGACCTGGTCGGCGCCCAGGGAACAGCCAATGCAGGCATGCTCCGGCCAGCCGTGCACGCCAGGCTCGAAAAAGGCGCGGTAGACGATCAGCTGACGGCGGCCTTCGAACAGGTCGAGCAGGCTAACCTTGCCCTGGGGACCCACGAATTCGTACGCCTTCTCGACGGCCATCCACGGCATCCGCCGTCGCTCGGCGGCCAGCGCGTCACGGGCGCGGGTCAGGGCCTTCTCCTTCACGAGCATCTGCTGGCGCGCAGCTTCCCAGGCCTCCGGCGATACGATCGGAGGTGTGTTCATTCCGAGATGTCCTTTGTGATGCGCCATGTCTGCCGCATTGTTCGCGTCCATCTTGTTCTCTCCCGTTCTTTCCGTGTTGCAGAGTCAGTCCTGCTCGTCGGCGATGGCGCCGAGGTTCCGGACCACCTTCTTCCAGCCTTCGCCCATGCTCCGGAAAGCGGTTTCATTCTTCGGCAGGACGAAGCCCATGTGGACAAGGCGGACGCGCGTGCCCTCCGCCACTCTGGACAGGGTGAAGGTAACGACCGTGTCCAGTCGCGCGCCGTATCCGACATTGTCCTCGTGGCCGCCCTTCCATGAGTAGGACAATCTCTTGTTCGGAATGATCTCGAGCACCTCGCAGTGGATGACGCCGTCCCAGGCGCCCCCGCAGGTCGTCTGGTAGGTGAAGCGATTGCCGACGACCGCTTCGAAGCCCGTCGGCGCCATCAGCCAGCGACTGACGAGCGCGCCGGTCGTAAGCGCTTTCCAGATCGTCTCCGGCGCGTGCGGAAAGACCTCGTCGACCACGATGTCCTGGATGTCGGACTTCAATGCGGCGTCGTTCATGGATCGATCTCCTTCAAGAGGGTTCTGAGGTTGGCGAAACGCTCGCGCCAGAAGACGCCGTAATGGCTCATCCAGTCGACGAGCGGCCCGAGGCCCTCGGGCTCTGCGCGATAATAGACGTTGCGGCCTTCGGCGCGCTCGGCGACCAGACCAGCCAGCCTTCAAGGATTTGAGATGCTGCGAGATGGCGCCCTGCGTCACCCCGCTCCCCCGCGTCAGCCCGACCACGGTAATCTCGTCGGAGCTGACGACCCGCTCGAACACGGCTCGCCGGGTGGGATCGGCGAGCGCGCGCATGACGGCGGTGATGGCGGCGGCTTCGGTCATGACAGACATATTAGTATGATACTAATGCATTAGTCAAGCCTAATGTGTTGCCGCGAATTCGGCGCCTCGGTCGCCGATCTTCGGGAAAGGCCGCTGCCGCTCCAGATCGTCGTTTCATTCAAAGGCGCTCCGAACAAAAAGGACTATGATCCGTGGCTGCGAGACTATCCCTGCCGCGTTTCGCGCGCGCCTCCGTCGCTTTGCGCGCCGACGAGAAGGACAGCATGGCCGAATCCGAATTGCCCTCAAATTCGCCGGGAGCATCGCCGCTCGCGCCGACGCCTGCCGGTCCCGGGACTCCGGAAGCCGTCGAGCGACCTGTGAGCCGCAACGTCGCCCTCGCGTTAGGGCGCGGCTTGCTGGGGCGCTGTCCCAAATGCGGCAAGGGTGCGATGTTCCGCGCCTATCTCAGCGTCAATCCGCGCTGCCCGGTCTGCGGCGAGGATTTGAGCGGCGAGCGCGCCGATGACGCGCCGGCGTTTCTCACGCTGCTTGTCGCCTGCCTCGTTGGCTGCGCGGGCGTTCTCCTCACAGACGATGCTTCCTCGCAAATGCCGCTCCTCGCCGTCGCTCTGTTCTGGCTTCTGGCGACAGCGGTTGCGAGCCTCTTGGTTCTGCCGCGGATCAAGGGCGCGGTCGTCGGCTATCAGTGGGCCTTGCGCCTGCACGGTTTCGGGGGGCCGCGAGGCGGTCGGGCATGAGTACGCGCCAACATTGACGCTCAAGGCGCGCGCAACAAATGGGCGATCAACCGGACGCAGCGCCCAGTATGTTCAAGCCCATTCGCCCTTGCGGAATACCGGCGTGCGGGCGCCGTTGGCGTCGAGCCCGTCGATGTCGATCCTGTCCGAGCCGATCATCCAGTCGATATGGATCATGCTCTTGTTGCCGCCCCGCGCCGCGATCTCCTCGGGGGTGAGCTTGTCGCCGTCGACGAAGCATTTCGCGTAACATTGGCCGATCGCGATGTGGCAGGCGGCGTTCTCGTCGAAGAGCGTGTTGAAGAACAGCAGGCCGCTTTTCGAGATCGGCGAGGAATGCGGCACGAGCGCGACCTCGCCGAGACGGCGCGGCGCCTTCGTCGGTGTCGAGCACTTTTTTCAAGACGTCTTCGCCGCGCGCGGCCTTCGCCTCGACGATGCGGCCTGCCTCGAATCTGACCGCAATGCCGTCGATCAGCGTGCCCTGATAGGAGAGCGGCTTGGTGCTGACCACATGTCCATCGACACGGCGCGCATGCGGCGTGGTGAAGACTTCCTCGGTCGGGATGTTCGGATTGCAGGTGATCCCGTTCTTGGCCGTCGCGGCGCCCCCCTGCCAGTCGTGGCCGTCGGCGAGCCCGATGGTCAGATCCGTGCCCGGCCCGGAATAGTGCAGGGCGTGAAACTTCTTGCTGTTCAGCCATTCCGTCCGGCGGCCGAGAGCCGAATTATGCGCCGTCCACGCCGCGACCGGATCGTCGCCATCGACCCGCGAGGCGGCGAAGATCGCCTCCGCCAGCTTGCCGGCGGCGACCTCATCCTCGTCTCCGGGAAAGACCCGCTTCGCCCAGGACACGGTCGGATAGGCCACGATGTTCCAATTGATGTCGAAGCCGGCGATCTTTTCCAAAGCAGGCTGATAGGCGATCGAGTTCGCCTTGTTGGCGCGCGCGACTTTGGCGGGGTCCGCCTCCGCCAGCAGCATGGGATCTTCGCCGACGATGGCAAGCCGCGCCGTATTGGCGGCGAAAGCCTTGGCGACGCCCTCGTAGAGCCAGCCGGGCGCGCGGTCGAAACTCGCCTCGGGGGCGAAGCGGAAGCGCGAGAGCGCGATCTCCTCGTCGGAGAAAATCGGCGTCACCAGCCCGGCGCCGGCCTTATAGGCCTGCTCGACGATCAGCCTGGCCAAAGGCAGCGCCGCGACCGGCGCGGTGAGGAAGAGGTCCTGGCCGGGCTGCAACCGCAATCCGACCTTGACCGCCGTCTCGGCGAGCTTCTCGAGTTTCAATCGGGTCGATCGAGGGAAAGTTGCGCTGATGGGTGGATGGCATGACACTCCTTTGAGCCTCGCGAGCGTTATGTCCAGATATCAAGCGCTTGAGTATGTTTGTCGCCCCGCAGACGCCAAGGTGCAGAACCGTGGGGTAAGCGTCGGGATAAAATGCTCGAAAGCTCCCGCTCGATAGAGCGCAAAATCGCAGAACCGCATTGATTATTGCACGCTGCGCCCACAACAAAAAGGCCGCTGGCTCCCCCGACGGGCAGCCCTCGGTAGTGGTCAGTTTGGTCTCCTATCTGATGGTCAAAAACTTCACTCGTTCATGTAATCGTCCTCGGGTCCGTATGTTTTAATGTCAAAGTACTCAGCAGGATCGTATTCGCTGGTCTGACTGAAATGGTCGGCAAGGCCAGCAATCTGAAGTTCTGCGACGCTATTTAGCTCAAGTCCACATATTCCGCATTTGAAGAGGCGTGGCGAATAGTTAGTCTCCACGCAAATCTTGCCATCCAATGCCTGGGCTGGCCGGTCGCCAATGTCCTTTGCTGCCAACCGGCCAAAACTGTCGCATGCCGGGCACGAAGCTTTCTTCACGATGCCTCCACGGACATAAGTGGCATGTTTTGGTTCGTCCGCCTCCCTCAGAGCCTGAACATCATGGTCACTCAGGAGCATAACTGCTTTCTTACATTTCGAAATCGCGTCCAGTACTTGGGTTCTCACATCGTTCACAGCCGCAGTCGTGGTTTGAATGGCTTCCGTGGCGAGCGCGTCGCCGAGCAACTCAATCGGCTCTCTTCCCAAAAAATCGCAAAGAATGAGGAGAGTCCGGAAAAATCCGGGCAGCCAATTCCCGCTTCCGTAACCCTCATAGGCAAACTCGCCCGTGTGAAGCTCTCTGTTCCGACGTTCCGACATTTCGATGCAACGTTTGCGATCGTCCTCGGTAAAATTTGGAACGAGTTCTTCGAGGCGAGAAAAAACGGTCTTAGCGACAATAGTTTGGGGCCCGGACCCATCCGGTTTTTGCGGGACGCCAAACGCATAAAAATCGACCGGCCTTCGCCGCGCGGATCGGCGATGAGCGCCGGATGGATTTTCGCCAGCGCCGATTTGAGCTACGCGGGAGACTGGGTGACGGGTGTGAGGAAGGCGGCGTAACGGGGTTGGTGCTGAAGCCACCCAAATCTCCGGAAAGGAGCGTTACGCCATGGACGAGAATAAAGTCGTTTCCCTTCGACAGAAAGGGGCGATCGATGATCCGCTCATGTCTGGACGGCGCCCCTTGATCAAGGGTTTTCTTGCGGCTCTGCGAACATCTCGGGTGCGGTCATGTCTTCGGCCTGTCGATGCGGATTTTTCGCCGCTGGCCCTGATGGTTCGTCCGCCTGGCTCTTTGCCTCAATCACCGAAGCGCGCTCAATTGGCGCCGAGCGGATCTCAGGCTTCCGAGCCTTTCCGTGGTTCACATCACTACTTGGTCACCCTCAATTCCGTCTCGCCTCGCGGCGAAAATCCTTTGCTCAGCGTCAGGCGCTGACCGGCTGGCCGGCATAAACACCGCCCCGCGTCAGCAGCGCAAAGACGATGCGCGCCAGCTTGTTGGCCAGCGCCACCGCGGTCAGCTTGAATTTGTATTTGACATCCTTGCGCTCCAGCAGCCGATCGGCCCACACGCGCAGGGCGTCATGATGGCCCTTGCGATGACACAAGACCGCACAGGCCCCGACGACCAGCAATTTACGTAAATAGCGATCGCCCATTTTCGAGATGCGGCCGAGCTTCACCTTGCCGCCGCTCGAGTGCTGGCGCGGCGTCAGGCCGAGATAGGCGGCGAACTCCCGGCCCGAGGAGAAGGCACTGACGTTTTGCACGGTGGCGACGACCGCCGAAGCTGTCACCGGGCCGACCCCGGGAATGGTCATCAGCCGCAGCGCTTTCTCATCGGCCTTAACCAGCGTCTCGATCTCGGCGTCGACCCTGTCGATCTCTTCATCCAGCGCGTCGATCTGGCGGATCAGCGGCGCGAGCGCCGCGCGGACGCAATCGGGGACGACGATCTCACCGTTTTCGTCGCAACCGTCGGCGGCCAGGCGCTTGAGCACGTAGGCGTTTTGCGCGCCCTGCGCCGCGATGACGCCGATTTCCGCCAAATGCCCTCGCAAGGCGTTGAGCGCTTGCGTCCGCTGGCCGACCAGCAGCTCGCGCGCGCCGTGGCGCATCAATTGCGCCTGATTGTCGACCGAACGCACTGCCACAAACCGCATATTCGGACGCCCCAGCGCCTCGCAGATCGCCGCGGCGTCGACGGCGTCGTTCTTGTTGCGGCGGACGAAGGGCTTCACATAGGCAGGCGGAATCAACTTAACCGAAAAGCCAAGCCCGATCAGCGCCCGCGCCCAATGATGCGCCGAACTGCAAGCTTCTAGGCCAACTAGCAGCCTGTCGGACTTAGCGCCCCGCCTGCGGCTGCGCTAGAATCAGGCGTTGATTCGCGCAGGGCTGCGGGCCTTTTTGATGAGCAATTTTCGTACGATCGATCGGCTGACGAGTTATCTTCTGCCACCTTCGGTGGACGATTGGCTTCCGGAGAAGCATTTGGCGCGGTTCATCGTCGAAGTGATCGACGGTCTCGACCTGGGCCGGATGAGCGGGGCTTACCGAGGCTCGGGTTCGGCTTCGTATCATCCCCGGATGTTGCTGGGCCTGTTGGTTTACGGTTACGCGACGGGGGTGTTCTCCAGCCGGAAGCTGGAGCGGGCGACCTACGACTTGGTGGCGTTTCGGTTCATCGCGGCGAACGATCATCCCGACCACGACACGATCGCCACGTTTCGGCGGCGGTTCTTGAAGGAGATCGAGAAGCTGTTCGTCGAGGTTCTTCGGTTGGCGCGCGAGATTGGCGTTCTGAAGATGGGCACGATCGGACTGGACGGGACGAAGATCCACGCCAACGCGAGTTGGCACAGCGCGCTTTCCTATGAGTACGCTGGCAAGCTCGAGGAGCAACTGAAGGCCGAGGTCGCCGATTTGCTGGCCAAGGCGGAGGCAGCGGACAAGTCAGATGTTCCCGACGGGATGTCGATCCCCGACGAACTGGCGCGGCGCGAGGAGCGTCTGCGCAAGATCGCCGAGGCTCGGGCGACGATCGAGGCGCGAGCCAGGGAGCGGCACGCGCGCGAGAAGGCGGAGCATGAAGCCAAGATGGCGGCGCGCGAGGCCAGGACCGCCGCGACGGGCAAGAAGCCCGGGGGCAAACCGCCGGCGCCGCCGACCGAAGGGCCGCTGCCGAGCGATCAGGTCAACCTGACGGACGAGGAGTTGCGCATCATGCCGGCGGCCGGCGGCGGCTTCGACCAATGCTACAACGCGCAGGCGGCGGTGGCGGCGGGTAGCCTTCTGGTGGTGGCGACAGACGTGGTCCAGGCGCCCAACGACAAGAACCAGGTCGAACCGATGCTGGAGAAGATCGGCGCGTTGCCCGAAGGCTTGGGCAAGGTCGAACATCTGCTGGCCGACACCGGCTATTTCAGCGCGGGCAACGTGGCTGCGTGCGAGAAGGCCGGCGTGGAGCCCGCCATCGCGATGGGCCGCCAACCGCATCATCCGCCGCTGAGCGAGCGGTTCGAGAAGGCGCCAGAAGCGCCGAAGGACCCGACGCCGGTCGAGGCGATGGCGCATCGGTTGAAGACGCCCGCCGGCCGAGCGCTCTACGCCTTGCGCAAACAGACCCCGGAGCCGGTGTTCGGCATCATCAAATCCGCGCTCGGGTTCCGTCAATTTTCCCTGCGCGGGCTCGAAAACGTGCGCGGCGAGTGGAGCCTCGTGACCATGGCCTGGAATTTGAAGCGGATGTTCACCCTCGCCCCGGCCTATCGAATGGCTTGAGCCGCCGCCTCGCGCCGAAAATGGGCATACAGCCGCTCCAAATGCATCAATGCGAACCCACCAAGGCTCAGATCGCAATCGATCCAAGCCGTAGCCTCGAAAATCGACATCGCAACTTGATCGCAGACAACTCAGTCCGACAGGCTGCTAGGCACGCGGGAAGCGAGGCGAAAAACTTCAGCAACTGGCCGCGCCGGACAGGTTTGGCGACAATCACCGCGCCTTGTGCGTCAACGGCATGAACCTGAAATACGTTCTTGGCGATATCCAGACCAACGCTGGTGACAGAAGACAGGTTCTTGATAGACTTGCCCACGGACGGCTCTCCATCTGACGGTTGTTTCACCGACACCCATCATGGCACGCCGATGCCGCTTCGGGGCGCCGTCCACTCCATCACCGAGATTCTACGGGCCGGCGCGCGACGGCTGATTGCCCAGGCGGTCGAAGCGGAGTTCGAGACATTCCTGGCCTCGAACGCCGAGCTGGTTCTTTCCGACGGTCGTCGGCGCGTGGTTCGCCACGGGCATGATCCGGTCCGCGCGATCCAGACGGGGATCGGACCGGTGGACGTGCAAAAGCCGAAGGCTCGCGATCGGGGCGCGACGACAGGCGCGCGGATACGCTTCACCTCGCATATCCTGCCCAAATGGGCGCGGCGCACGAAGAGCCTCGACGCGCTGCTGCCGGTCCTCTACCTGCGCGGGATTTCCGCGGGCGACTTCCAGGAAGCCCTTTCCGCATTGCTCGGCAAGGACGCGCCCAACTTGTCGTCGGCGGTGATCGCGCGCCTCAAGGGCGAATGGGAAGACGAATATCGCCAATGGCAGAGGCGCGATTTATCGGCGCGCCAATACGTCTACGTTTGGGCGGACGGCGTCTATTTGCAGGCGCGAATGGAGCCGCAGGCCGAATGCATGCTGGTGCTGATCGGCGCGACGCCGGAGGGCAAGAAGGAGTTGATCGGCTTTCAGACAGGCATGCGGGAGAGCGCGCAGAGCTGGAAGGAACTGCTTGTCGACTTGAAAGCGCGCGGCTTGGCCGTCGCGCCGCAAGCCGCCATCGGCGATGGCGCGCTCGGGTTCTGGAAAGCGCTCGACGAGGCGTTCCCGACGACGCGTCATCAGCGATGCTGGCTGCACAAGACACTCAACGTGCTCGACAAGCTCCCGAAGTCGATGCAACCCAACGCGCACAAGGATCTGCGCGAGATCTGGCTGTCGCCGAACCGGGCCGCGGCGGAAGCGGCGATGACGACATTCGCCGAGAAATACGCGCCCAAATACGACAAGGCCATCGAATGCCTGATCAAGGATCGTCCGACCCTGCTCGACGTTCTTCGACTTCCCCGCGGATCATTGGGACCATTTGCGAACCTCGAATCCGATCGAGAGCGTGTTCGCGACGGTGAGGCATCGCACCGTCCGCATGAAGGGCGCGCTGTCGCAAGATACCGCGCGTCTCATGGTGTTCAAACTGGTGATGGCGGCGTCGAAGACCTGGCGGAGATTGCGCGGTCAGAACCAGTTGCCGAAAGTCATCGACGGTGTAAAATTCAAAGACGGAATCGAAGAAGCCGCCGATATGAAATCCGCCGCTTGACTCACTCCGTCACCCACTTTCCCGCATAGCTCCGCCGATTTCCCGAGCAACTCTAAGGCGACGGCTGCTAGAAGCGGAAAGGGGTAGCTCCCTCGATCAGCCTCGAACGCAAGCTCGATATAGGACTTTGCCTTGTTGAAGAGGGCGTCGCTATGCCATTCCTGCATGGTGCCATATCTCGTATCGCGTCAGCTGCCGCCTCCCGGTGTCATTGTCCGCGATACCCCTGGCATGCGTGCATGACCAATTATCGATCAGCAATCCTGTTCGAGGCCCCCAGTCGTACCTATCCTGGTTCGCTTGCAAGATCGCCGGGAGTTCGCGCGAGCAGCGAAAGGCGTTGGCCTCACGGGGCTCCAAGAATTCGGTGTCCCATCGCCGGGCCGTATGCTTGCCAACGGTTAATCCGCCAAAGACAACGAAAGTCTTGCCTCGGACCCGCAGCGACCACGCGCTGCGGTCCAGAGATGCGACGAGATCGGAGGTCACAGATGAAAGGCGCGTAACGTAGGTCGGGCGTTCGAACTCCTGATCACTTTCGTTGACCAGCGCCACGATCTGCGGTGGTACGGGGCGGAAGGCGAAGTCGGTGTGATGTGGGAAGTGGCCGGCCCCATGCCGCGCGGACAACGTGTTTGGCCGCGCGTGGTCGACCTCCTTCACGCTCAAATCTGTTGTGGTTATCGCGCCAATGGTTCGCGTCAGCTGCATCCTGAGGTGTGGCCAGTCGGACGTACTGAAGGAGACGAAACCGTTCGCCAGTGCGACGTCGATCAAGGACGAGCTGCTCAATATATCGAGTTCCACTACGCGTCGACGCTATAGTCCTTCGGCAATACGCCAGCAACCATGGTTGTAGGGTCGAGCATGGGCGCGGTGACATTGAGGCTTGGCCAATGGCTCCGTTTCCCTTCCATGGCCAGACTAACCTTAACGCGGGTTGCCAGCAAACCTGAGCCCCCCGGTCCGGAGAACGCCCGGCAAAGTCGGTGCGATCATAGACGTTCGTCAATCCGGCCGCGCGACGATAATCGCCGGCGTCAAGTCTTTTCTTAAATGTCACCGGGATAAGGGAGATATATGCAAGGAAGTGTCCAATCGTGCCCGACGCCTGAGCTTATTCGCGTCAACGTCGGGCAGCGCCCATCTAAGCCCCATTCATGATCCGCGTCTCCATCGCGATAGCCGCCTTCGACGCGATCTGCGCCGCGCTCCCGCTCGGCGGCGCGTCCGTCCAGGCCGAGGCCAACGAGTGGGGCAAGCCCTGATGTGGCGAGCGAGCGGGCTGTTGCTGAAGCGGCGATCTCATGGGAGACGTTCCCAAGGCCAGTCGATGTTCACAAAATAAGTGTGCCAAATCCAAGCCAGCAGAAGAGCGAAAAAAGGGGCGGCCAAGAAAGCAATCGTCATCCAGATGCCATATGCCGCGGGGTGGGCCTTCCAGAACGCCGATCGCGGCTCCTCGGTTGATCCTGTCTTTGGCGGTATCAGAGTAGCCGTGACTATCGAGAGCCCAACAGCTTCATAAGTCGAAATCGGGCGTAATCCGAAAACCGGCGTGACGAACCAAGCCCAACAGTAGACAAGGACATATCCGCGAGCAATTATGCTTACAAGTATAAGCGCACCAGACCCAACCAATACAAAAGCGACAGTGAACGCTAGTTCAAAAACGAACGAGGCAAGCTGCCCAGCGGCCCTGATCGTTTCGCGAAGACGTCGTACGCCATCTTGCAACATAGCGCCCCCATCCCCGGTTGGGCGGCGGTAAAGCCCGTCAGCGCCCGTCTGTTGCCCGCAAGGTTGCCCTCTGCAGCGATCTTTTTGCCAGCGAAGCCGAGCAGCATCATGGCCCAAGTCGAGGGCTCGACGATGCAGATCGGCAGCGTATCCCCGATCCGACAGGTGTGACAAGGTGCCAGTAGGAAAGCTTCCACGCACTCAATTCTGTTCAGAGGGGTAGAACAAAAAGTGTACAAAGGATGGGAGCTGTGGTACCCTTGAATTTCACGAAAGGATCGAACCGAATGCTGTCCCCGTCGCGCTTCCGAGCGCCGCCCGCGCTCTCTTCTGCCCGCTCGACCGGGCGGCGCGCCGTCGCGGCAGGGAGGGCGGGCGTTCTCGGCCAGCCCGCGCAAAACGGCCGGAAATGGCGCCGCAAAGGCTTGAAACAATTGATTCCGCCGCCCGGAAATGGTACAGGCTCGGTGGCTGTCGAGCT